>CBDHCL010000004.1:0-175975 GCA_965261275.1 uncultured Pseudohongiella sp. | reverse complement strand
CTTCATGCGCCGCCCGTTTGCCCCGCGCTTTCAGAGATGTCGCTATATCCGGATCATGGCTGACCGGCTCAAGCGCGATGCCTTGCTCTGCGTAACTACGGGGATCAATCCGCTCATCCAGACCCGCCCGTTCCAGCGCTATATTCGCTTCTTGCGCCCATTCTGAACGCCAGTTCTGCAACATTGAGCGGTCATTCCAGTCGCGGTTTTTCTTCCCCCAGCCATCCGCATCCAGTGATCGCAGGCTCACCATCACATGCACATGCGGGTTATTTTTCAGATCATGAAGCGTCCAATCGGCTATCATCCCACGTGAAGTAAAGCTGTTTTGAACAAAATCTCGAGTGAGCTTTATGCGCTCGGCGGGCGACAATTCTTTCGGCAATGCAATGTTGAAATCCCGCGCCACCTGCGCAAAGGCCCGCTTGGAATGAGTGCTGTGTTCCTCATGCAGATCAAGGTCTGTCCAAAGCCGTTTGGAGACAGCCGCCACATCAATTCGGGCTTCCGGACAATCTCCGACCAAGGCCCCATAGCGTTCACGCGCCCAATCAGGGCAATCCTCCGGCAGGGTGATTTCCGTATGGCTGACTTCATCCTTGTAGCTGTAGTTGAACGTTATCCCACGCAGGTCATCGCGCATCTTGCAGCCATGGCGATAGGCAGCACTGGCCACAGCGCTTTTACCGTCTTTTCGGCTGATGATTCTGGAATTGAAATGAGGAATCGCCATGCACATTCTTAACACCGTTAACATGAAATTGCAATTTCATGTATAATCGTGCCCTTAGTCAAAACTTCGTTTTTCATATAGGATGGATTTTGCCACATCCTTGCCGCAAGAACCTCAAACCTCCCCAAAGATGCAGCCTTGGAATTTGCCCGGGAAACTGGCAACGGCGGTCGGCGGATGCGGGCAATAATCGCACATCCAAAAGGCTTCGACCTATTAGGTCAAAGCCTGCCCGCTGGCGCGGGAATGCTAAGAAAACAAGGAAGATTGGCAGATTTGCGCGCACTCAAAACCTTGCAATCCGTGGAACGGTCATGCGGATGGCAAGCGCAGAACCGGACGCGCGGCAAGCCCGGAAACAACCTTGATGGGGTGGTCAATTCGGGGCAGAAAACAACGCACGCCGAGGCCCGAATTTGATGCCAAAATCACGCGGCGGGATTTGCGTCTGGATCGGGATGCCGCAAGCCAGCCCGAAAACCGCACCCGCATGAGGCCGAAAATCTGGCGTTCAGCTGCTCACGTTTTGGCAGCCTATGCGCTTTTGGCAAGGCTGGCGGGATTTGGCAAAACTGGTGGTTTATGTGATTTTGCAGGATTGGCAAAAGCGGCAAACTGTGGCACCTTGCGGCATGACCCCGAAATTGGAAACCGATCCATGCCAAAGCCACACCCGAAATCCACACGCGCCGTCAGTGAAGGCCACCTGCCGATGATGCAAAGACTCCACGCCCGCATCAGCCAGAATGATTTGCACTGGCTCAACACGATGGACACGCAGGAATTGCGCGCCCTGCTTCTGCTCATCACAACCGCAAAGCAAAAGCGCCTCGACATCACCACATTGCTTGAAGAGCACAACCGACATTGTACCGGCAAGCATCGCAACAAGTGATCGCGGATGAAACCGTTGCATCAGCGGATATGGATTTCCGGGTAATCCCGCGCCAGCGGGCAGGCTTTGGCCTATTAGGTCAAAGCCTTTTGGATGTGTGATTGATCCGGTCACGTAAGCCTGTTACAGACGAGGACGATCGGCAATTTCGAGAGGCTTTACCCATCCACAAAACTGGAAAACAGGCCATGACGCGCCGTGAAATCATCGAAAAGATCGCCCTGGAATATGCGCTAACAGACGCCTATGCCAAACGGGCGGTCACCACCATCTTTGAAGAGATTATCGCGGGGCTTGAACAGGGACGGCGGGTGGAATTACGAGGCTTCGGCAGTTTCAGCCCGAAACAGTACCGGGCCCACAAGGGTCGCAACCCGCGTAGCGGAGAAACTGTCGATGTTGAAGCTAAAACCAGAACCGCCTTCAGGGCAGCCCACAGATTGTACCAACGGATCAATCAACAATGAATGAAGCAAAAACAATGCCGCAAAAAACACAAACCGACACAACCGGCATCGACACGGCCAGGACGTCAAGACATCCGAAAAACGACGACAAGCTGCACTACATGAAGTTCCACCCGGGTTTCATCGACAAGCTGCGGAACCAGCTCTGCGCCGCCCTGAAACTCGAAACCCACGCGGAACTGCCCGTTTACTTCCGCAGCCCCTCCGCCTTTCCCGCCGCCATTGGCCTCAACGATGTGCTGGAAAAACGCTACAACATTGAAGCCGGCAGCCAAGAGCAGAAAATACTTAACAAAACCCTCGGCCAGTATTTGGGATCCTCACAATATATCAACGCCATGTGTGTCCTGCCCAAGCGATATACATTGAACATGGAACCCGCAGGTAAGGTTCAGGACAGCGACCGCGCATTCTACCAGGTGAAATTGAAGGCGCGCATCAAAATCGCCATAAAAAGGCGGGAACGGGAACGCGAACGCGAAAACAGCCAAAGCGACCCCGCTAACGCCCATCAAAGAGCCGCAGAAACCAAATCGGGATGAGACAAACCGTACATTTATTGGGGTGTATCTGGGCCTGTATGCGCCCTAAATTGACTTAATCGGTCAATTTAGGTGTTTTACAATGTGTAAGGGGTAACATTTTAACATTGCGTACCAACAGCTCCGCACATAATGTTTCTTGTTGTTAATGTAGCAGTGTTGTTGAGCTTTTTTGGCGACAGCATTTTCCGCCAAGGCCCCGAATAGCGGGATTGATCCGATCCCGCGCTCTGCTATTTCCTGGAGTTTGATTTCAGATTATGCGGCTTTCGCTTCGATAAGGCCGAGTTTTTCCAACCGCTTTGTGATCGCGAACGGACTTCGGTCAAACTGATCCGCCAGCACGCTCACGCTTTGCCCCGCGCCGTGGCTCTCTGCCAGCTGCGCTTCTTCCCCTGCCGTCCACGGCGCACCGCGCCGCGCAGGGATTGGCAGGTCCGGCTTTGCCGTGCCGCCAGGCGCATCCACTGCCTCGGCATCACCCGCAGCGGATGCTTTTTGCGCTGGTGTTTTTGCCACAGCCTTTGAGGCCGGCTGAGACGGGCCCGTTTGCGGCACCCCGTTTTTATCTGGAATATCCGCGCAAATATCGGCAAAGGGATCATACAGCGACGCCTCCCAAGCCCGGCGTTCCTGACGCGCCCGCACCACGTTCAAAGCTGCGGGCAGCGCATCGATCAGGAACTCGGCTTGCGCCAGCGTCAATGCTATGGTGGCGGTCTCTGTGTCCCCGTCGGCGAACCTGACACGCAACGCCGTGATCCCGTCCTGTTCGGCCAGGGACACCATGCCGCGCTTCTCGCCGATCTCGCTCTCGAAATGCCATTTTGACACTGCGTTATAATCTTGCATGATAACCTCCTGTAATCGCTTTATGTACATCGGCATTGATGCCGGTGCGGTTCCCGGCTTCCTTCATCCATGACGGGGCAATCTGTAGTTGCTCCACGATCAACCCTACGATCGAGCCGTGCTGTGACACCTCAGCCGTTGGGTTGGCAGTTTCCACAGTGGTTTTTGAAAGCGACTTGGAAATATCCTTGGCTGTATACCCCGCCTGCAACAGCAAAGAGATCATGATGCACATATCGTTGGCGATGAATTGCAACTCTGCGCCCTCCCGAAACCCGCGATCATAAAACACTTCTTTTGGCGCATCCGGAACCATGGGGTCATATCCCAAAGTCACATATAATGACTGGCCATTTTGCATCTTGATTTTACGCACTTCGGACGGGCGTCGGCTTGGCAGCCTCTTGCGTTTCTCTGACATTTCAGACCCTTTCTATTTGCATAGATAACTTAGGTTAAAGCGTTGTTTTACTTGGTTATTTTTACCATATTCGGGGTGTTTTTACAAGCAGAATACGGGTGTTAACCTGTTGTTTTTGTGTATTTTAAAGGGCAAACTAGCCATGCCAAAGGCACCCTTCCAGCGCCATCCGCGCCGCGTTCCGCGCAGGGTGCGCTTATGCGGCCTCCTGCCCATTCTGCTGCGGATTTAGATCGAATAGGTATTCAGCCGCCTTTGATGCCTGGCTCGCGGCGCGGAAAATAAACTTCTTATCTTCGCGCAAGACTTTTAGCCAACTTTGAATATAAGCCGCCGTTTGTTCCATGTTCGGAGATATATTTAAACGCGCGCAGAGAAACGCCGCGCCCATATCAGCGACCAGCTCTTCGAAGGCATAAGCATTATCACCAAACCTTTTGCCTTTGGTCCGGTCAAGCCGGGCTTTCGCACCTGACCAATGAATGAGTTCGTGATTCAATGTTTGAAAATACGCCTCTGAACTGTGAAAATGTTTCAACTCCGGCATGGTCACCTGGTCTCGTTTCCGCGCATAAAATGCACGATTGCCCCCATGTTTGATTTCTGCACCTGTCCCATCAACAAAATTTTGAGCCTGTTCAATGATTTCATTTTCAAAAACCTCTGGTTCTGCTGGCTCAAGGTCGTATTGTGCCGGCAATCCTTCAATTTGACTGGCGTTAAAGACGCTATAGGATTTCAGAAATGGAATGATTGTTTCCTTGTCGTTTTCATCTTTAGCAATAGTCTTGTTGTAATAAACCACCCGCGTTGCCTTTGATCCTTTGACGACTTGGCCGCCCAGAGCTGCCGCTTGCTTATAGGTTAACCATTGGTCGCAAGAATATCCCATTTCCGTGCATTTCATCCAAAGGATTAAAACATTAATGCCCTGATAAAACGCCCCGGTTGATCGACGCGGCATGGATGTGCAACCGCCAATACTCCAAGGCTTAACCCAAGGCACTGTGCCAGCTTCTAATAATGCTATTACTTGGTTTGTAATTACTGCGTGCATATCAACTTTTGCCATTTTGACGTTTCCTTTTGCGCTGTGTTTGAGGTTATTCCCCAAATGGTTCATATTTTGAGACAAGCCCGTAAGGGCGCTGCTCTGAAAATCTGAATGCGATGAAAGAAAGGGGCGGGGAATTTCAAAATTCGCGCTTTAGCGCGGGACTGGACCCACGCGCAGGTTTCAAAATCTTTGATTTTTAAAGCGAGCATGGGGAAGCCCCACAATTTGGAAAGGGGGCCGGAACAGGCCCCCAATAGCCCGAAGTGGCGTTCGGCTTGCCCGAACCCCAAGGGCCACAAAAACAGGATCGGTCGAGATCCGTTAAAGCAACCCGTTGCTTTAAAACACTGTTATCGCTTCGCTAAACCGGATCAACGACAACAGCACCGTAAGAATGCTGCAACAGAAAAAAGGGCGGCCACTTTGGGCCGCCCAGTTGGGAGTTGGGTTATTCGACGACGTCATCGTTGCCGGTTTTGGTTTTGGGTGCCGCTGGCCGACAGGGCATTACATGCCCGAGAGGCAAAGAGGACGTATTCGCCGTTGAGGGAATGGGCATCGAGTTTGATGTTCATGATGGCTTTGCTACCTTCTTTGCCGGGAAACGCCGCGCCAACTTTGGTGAAGTAGGTTTTGTCGTCTTTGCCTGTGGTGGCGGTACAAACATTGTAATATTTATGGGTCATCGTAAGGTCCTTCCTTGTTTCGATGGGAAATTGAAAAGCCTTGGGGAGAGCCGAGGGGTCACGTTAAAAATTGTCTTCCGCGCGGAATTGGCCTTGGCCAAGGGGAATTTTTGACTTGAAGAGGGTCTGCTCCACTTAAGCATTAAGGAGCCAATATGACGTCATATTGGCTCCTTAATGCACCACGCTCGCTGTATGCGATGACCTGTCTATAAGCACAAGGATTCTGGAATGAGCATACGTTGCTATAGGGCAGGCCCTTGTCCACTCTGCGCCAAGGCTTATTGATCCATCTTAAGAAACAAGGCAGGTCTGCGCTGATCCAGCAACATAAACCACATTGTTTGTGCCGCCGCAGGCAAAGACAGTGCCACCGGATTGATCCAGATGGCATGACTGCTTAACCTGGCAAAGAAGACGACAACGCCCACCCGGATCAAACGGTATGGCCCAAGCCCCGAAAGCGAACCCACGCTGTTTGCCACTGCCAAACCGATCGCTGACACCGAATAATGCACCCACACCCCCTACAAAGCCACGCTGATACTGCTTGTGAAGCAAACAAGACTTGCAATCAGTACCATCCCCTGCATAGTTTGCCGCAAGTGGCTCAGGCCACACGAGCAGAAACACACGCAAAGGAACCCCATATGGCACGACCCATCCCCAAAAGCGCATTGATAAAAGATCTGGCAGAGGAAACTGGATGCACCCAGAAGACGGCAAGCGAAGTTCTGGATGCGCTTGCCAAAGTTGTCAGCAAACGCCTGACAGCAGGGGATGCTGTGGCTCTGCCCGATCTTGCCAAGTTTGAAACCCGTGACCGCCCTGCCCGCGAGTTACGCAGTCCGGCAACCGGCGAGATGATCAGCAAGGACGCCGACAAGGCTGTCAGCATTCGTGCCGCCACCGCCCTTAAAGCGGCGGTGAACGCATAGCCGCTTGCTATCGTATCCACACCGTCTTTCGGGTTGGTCTTTTACTGTAAGGCTGCGCCACTTTCTGAAGGCTGCGATCCAGTCAGAGACGCCTCGTCTATCGGCGGGGCGGGTTATCCAGTCTTTGCACAATCGACCATGGGAGATTTTGCACAGACCTTGCGCCCGTAGGAGAGAGACCCCAGGTATCGAACGACGAAGGGTTGTGGGTAACCCGCGCCGCGCCGCCATTTTTGGCGGCATTCTAAAGACAAGGCAAGCACCCCGAAAATCACCGGACATAAAAAAACGGCCCCACTGCTTAGGCAAGGCCGTTGTCATCGATATAGAGTGCTATTCAAGCCCTGCGAGCGGCAGTAACTTGTCGATAGCGAACAGCAAGCCAATCAGCCCGCCTATGATGTAAATTGTGCGGTTACTGCTTTGCATAATAAGCGTTGTTAAATCGGATTTAACTTCGGCAATTTCAACTTTGACTTCGGCGATGTCTTGCTTGAGTTCAGCCTTCACCTCGGCAATCTCGGTTCTGACCTCGGCAATATCAGCCTTCAACTCGCCTTTGACTTCGGCAATATCGACTTTTAAGGCGCTCTCAACTTTAGCAACATCTGACTTTGTAGCAAGTTCCGAAGTATCAGCGGCGGTGAGGCCTTCAACAATGGCCTCGGCCAGGCCTTCTTCGGCCCCCGCTTCTCGGAGCTTCTTGGTGAAGGCGAGTGTATCGATCTGTAGTGCATGTGCCATGTTTGGTATCCTTTCTGGCAATATAGGGTGTTTTTCGAGGTTTGCCTAGCGGCGCTTTTTGCAAGCAGGGACGAACCATATGCTGATCCGTCCCCGGTCTATCTTCACGGCCCCATCAGGCGATCCTGATCTATGGCCCAATTTACTGCTTCCGCTGCATCCGCTTCCACATCCTGTGTGTGTGATTTTGGGCAGGTCTGGCAGACAGGTGCAGGCAAACGCAGGAAGGGGTTGGGAAAGAGGGTGTAGCGGCGGGACTGTTTTGCTTGCAAAACGGACCAGAGCGTAAACCGATGGCACAGCCACCGACCGGAGTGCTCGCGCCCTGCCAGACCGGAATGCCGGGTGCAACGCCGCACGGAGCGTTTGCGCGACCGGGCGACAGGCGATAGCCTGTTCACTTCCACGGATACGACAAACACAGCGCATCATATCTTGGTGCCCCTGGCTTCGGCCTTGTCGGCCAGATTAAGCGCAACGCCTGGCGCGTACATTGAAGCCCCGAAGGAGACAGGTCGCCTGAAAGACGCGGCCCTGCTTGCCCGCCTGCAAGCAGGGCTGTGTTTGCAAGGCGGCCGGTATGAGGCGCAGGGACCTATGCGCCGTTCTCGACGCTCCCCTGTAAAAGTTTTGTGATCCTTGACGCTGGTTTTTATCTGCGACAGACAGGCAGCAGGCTTGAAACCATTGCACAACGGATCACCTGAAGACTGCGGTGAGCGGTTGGGCAATCGGCTGGAATAACGCAGGGCCGGGCTCTGCCAGACAGGCAGCTGGCCACCGACAGAAAAGTTTTAATCCGACCTTCCAGCACGCGGTCGCCCAAAGAGTTGAAACGCAGCAAATGCCACAGATGCGGCCGCCCTGCGGTCTGCCTGCGGGTCGCTGAATATGGACAGATCAGGTGAGTGCTGAAGAAAAAACAAACTGCCTGGTCCCGAACCTTCACAAAGTTGCTATCGTCCTCGTTTTACACTGAACAGCCGTTGTTTTTAGGACTTCATCAGAAACAATATGTTCGATTCCTGCTGGTCCCAGAGAGCTCCGAAGCATGGATCGCCTGGTCAGCAGCCCTCTAAACTGTGTCAGTCGAGCGTCTTGACCGATTGAATGCGACTGCCCTGACAGCGTGAGCAACGCACATGTCCAAGCGCTTCGCTAATCCGGGTTCCACGGGGATAGCGATCACGGCGCGCGCTCACAGGCAGAATACCCTGATGCCCGCAGGCGCAGGTGATCCGGAGCGTCGTCGCGTAACAAAAATGTTCCAGCCGCTGGCCCTCAACCCGCAGTGCGGCATCAGGTTCAATTCGAACGGCCGGATGCGCTGTACGCTTCCGCTCAGTCTTGCGCCGCCGCGCCGTAAACGCCATCTGTGCTTTTCCCTTATGATCTATTCAGAGACTGTAGCCACATGATCCGGTAAACGGCAAGCCGACCCTGCCAACCAGCGGGGCATGAAATGCGCTGCCCATTGGGCGCGTGGCGGGTTACCCACACCCTGGTCGTTCGATACCTGGGGTCTCTCTCCTACGGGCGCAGGGTCAGAACAAAATCTCCCATGGTCGATTGCGTTCTGACTGGATAACCCGCCACGCCAACAGTTCACCTTGCCCAGGCAGGCAGTGCCCGACCTGCAAGGCAGCCCGTTCCGGATTGCAACACGCCGCAGCGTTCATCCGACCAAACCAACGCCCCTGCCCTGCCAGAGTGGCGCGCCAGTGGCCGTGTCTGATCTCATGACCTTGCCATCCAGTGCGGAAACATTCTTGACACCGGCCACCTCACCGCCTCATTTGCAATGGATGCAAAGCTATCTGGAAAAACGCGACCCGGCTAAAAATCAGGACCGGTTTTACTCCATGGCGGTGTTGCCCAATCTGTTTGGCGAATGGACCCTGCGGCGGGAATGGGGGCGCATTGGCGCGTCCGGACAGGTGCGGCTGGATTTATATCAAAGCCATGCAGAGGCCGATGAGGCCTTGCTGGCGCTGGAGGACCGCAAGCGGCGGCGGGGGTATTTCATGGAACCGCAGCAATTGCCGATGTTGTGAGCCACACCAATCAGCCAGAGCCACACCGATGAACCAACGCCGCCCATAAGGTTATAATAGCGGCCATCTATAATGGCTTTCACCCCTGCGCAGTTTTGCAATACTTACTGGTTGTTTTCTTTGTAGTAATCAAAATATTATCATAATGAATACTACTAAATGGTTTTGAAAAATGTGTGGACAACACGGCGCACGTCCGGTTTTGAGGTAGGGGGTATTTGACTAAAGGTACGGGATAATTGCGCCCTCCCCCCGCTATCAAATGTCCTATAGGTTTTTGATCGAAGATTTATGAGAGTAGTTTTGAGGGGCCACTTCCAGCACTATCGAAATGTATACAATGCGAGAAGGAATGCTTATTTGGGGTGACAACACTTGATAGTGTGCACACATGAACACTATCAAGTATGCCTCCTTTTAGTTGTTTGGGCTATGGTTGGCTTTTGGCGACTGTGAAAAATCATATCAATTGCCTCCGCTAACAGTTTCTGTACGGAAGAATCTTCTTCTAGTGCTATTTGTCGGAGTTGCTTTGATACTTCTGGCGAAAAATATCCTCCAACATGTTTAGTCCCCACCCTTGCGGGGCGTTGGTACACTGGTGCATTTTGTTTCGTTATTGTGTTTTCCTGAACAGGTTTATCTTTTTTAAGCGCCTTAGCGAATTTGTTGGACATCACGTATATCTCCATTTTTCAAGTTACCGATGTTGTGCAAGTGTGCACACATGAACGTATGCAATTGTGATATCTCTTGCGCAGCCTTACCATCCGGTTCAAATTCTTGCGCTGTTTGTCCCGTAATAAGTGACCGCGAAAAAGCTATTCTACTTACAAGCTGTACTGGACATACAAGCGCATCCAATTCGGCGATAGCTTCAGCTGCTTCTTGTGCTTCATGTCCTTGCGGTGCAACGGCGTTCATCACCACATAAACTGGCGTTCCCTTAGATCGGACTAGTTCAAGCGTATTGGATATTGCCTCCATGTCCATAATTGCAGGTCGGCAAGGTACCAAAACTATATCTGCATATTTAGCTGCCTCTAGGGCAGCACTATCTGAGTGTGGTGCCGTATCTAGAATCAGAATTTCACACTCTGCCTTTTGGACACGTTCTATTTCATTGGATAGGCGACTAGCGTGGGCCGAAAGTACAACAGGCAATTCCGCTTCGCGGCGGTCTGACCACTTCGCAGCTGAAGCTTGGGGGTCAAGATCAATAATTGCGGTATTTTGTCCAGATGTTGTTGAAGCTACTGCTAGATGTAAGGCGAGGGTAGTTTTACCGCTTCCTCCTTTTTGACTAATAATCGCAATGGTATGCATATATCCACCTCTTGTGAAGAATTGCACACTTGATTGTGTGCACACAATCAAGTGTGCAATATTTGTGTTATTCGGTCAATAAGAACGTTTGACATTAGTAACACATGTGCTACTTTAGGTTCTTATGATTGAACTTACCATCTATATCACAGAAGAAGGTAAAGCTCCGTTCGATGATTGGTTTGACAAACTCAATACGGTCGCAGCCCTGAAAGTACGAACTGCGCTTGCGCGGATCGAAACAGGTAATCTCGGTGATGTAAAGCCAGTAGGGCAGGGCGTGTCCGAGCGGCGTATCACCTTAGGCCCAGGCTATCGCGTCTATTTTGGACAAGACGGCGACAAACTCGTGATCCTACTTTGCGGTGGCACCAAGAAGCGCCAATCAAAGGACATCGAACAAGCCAAGGCATTCTGGGATGACTACAAGAACCGAAAAAATAAAGGAGACTGACATGCCACTGACCAGAAATTTCAAAGAGACCATTAAGGCACGCGCCGAACGTGATCCTGAGTTCCGTATCGGCCTGTTCCGCGAGGCGATTGATGCGCTACTCAGTGACGATCTCGAAACGGGCAAAGTGCTGCTTCGTGACTACGTGAACGCCACTGTAGGGTTTGAAACCCTTGCCGAAGAAATGGAGAAGAACCCTAAAAGCTTGATGCGCATGCTCAGCGACAAAGGCAATCCGCGCGCCAATAATCTGCTCGCCATGGTTGCCCGCCTGAAGCAGCGCGAAGGCGTTTCTTTTTCGCTGACCTCAACAACGGCCTTCACGTGATTGGCCCTGTATATAGCCACCCGGGCCGCCACAATCCTCCGGAGGGCAAACCACGGACCCGCCAATGCAGACTGGGTACGGCTTTTCCTGCACCACATCGTGAAACCTCTCAAGACGTATCTCGTGTTCCCACCAGGCTCCAAGATCATAGACATATCTACACTTGCCGCCTTGCCTAAATCCAAAGCTCGTCAAACCACATCAGAACAGGCGCCATGCAGCTCAAACGATCCATAGCGCACCGCCCGGATGCCAAACTCAAACAGATGAACACCGTCCCATCCCATGGCGACCTGAACAACCCCATGCAATTGCCGCAAGCTGATCGACGTTGGTACCAAAACACGGCGCCAGACCATCGGGCTGATCCCAAGAAGCCGGATATTTAACTGCGCAATAGGCGGTGGTAATTTTGAAGATAGCATAATCGAAAGGCTGGCAGAAAACTCAACAAATTACAATTTGCCCCACACTTTTTAGTACTCTCGTCAGCATGGCCGAAGTCCTGGAACGCGCCCTAGATATTTCAACGCCAGCCTGAATGCCTGACTATAAGCGCGACAACAATCGCCAAAGCCCCAAAGCATTGCACTTTTTTGCCATTCCATACATGTTGGGATAGACCCGTTTTGGCAGAACGGACACGGAGGGAACTGATTTGGTCATGCATCACCAATGTACGGAATTAGTCCTGAAACAGGAAAGCAATACGCTCCATCGGCGTCGTTTGCTTTTATATACGCAGAAACGGCATTTCGGAGAATTCGCTTTTCCCTTTTCCCAACAACATGCCCAGCCAAGTTCTCAAGCAGGTAAGACACTTGGAAACTTTCACCATCTTTTAGGAAGTCGACGAAATTGGGATCGCGCTTATAAATACCTTCAAACGCAACCTGTCCACTGGCCGGAATTCGAAAATCTAACAGGATTGCATCAGTCGGTAATTCCTCCCAATCCCAATAAACTTCAAATGCATCACCATACATACCCGTTGCTTCATCAGTCGCGGCTTCTATGATCTCCTCCTCATCTTGAGTGGGAGTTTCGTAGATCACTACGTGGGTATTATGAGCCATAAAATGCTCTGGTTTCGTTATCAGAGCTTCAATTAAGCTATCAGCCCTGTTAGCAGTCCCACCTGTAACTTGATTAGCTCTTTGGCGATGACGCCACGCATTTTCAGCCTGTGTCAAGCATTCCTCTGAAATGTCGGTTGCATCCTTCCAAAGTGCCTTGAAACGTGCCTTCACGCTTGGCTCTGCACCTTCAAAACCAACATTACTTTCTTCCCAGCTTGCGACTGCATCCGCCTCATCACCAAGTCCATTGGCCGACATGTTTGAAGAGCCAACAAAGGAAAAAAGATCATCAACCCAACCAATCTTAGCGTGAAGCATGTTGTTCTGCCGCACCTCAGCACCAGCTTTTATCAATGCTCGGACTTCATGCGGGTTTGTCCCACCAGACGTCAGATTGCAGATAATCTTGGCACCCTTAGAAATGTTCAACCTTTCGGTGGCACCGCTCCCCCAAAAAGCAACAGCCAGCCGTGCTTTGTTACTTTTCTGAATTTCCTTTGCCAAACGTTCACTCAGCTCGGGGCCAGTAAAGAGATCGTATTTCATTAAATTACTTTCGTTCCTTGAGTTTATTCATAAGTGCATATCGATACGGTATTTTGAGCCACATGTGGCTTGGATTAAAAGCGACTGCATCGGTGTCCTCACCCTCAATGCTCCCGTCTTTCCCCGAATATGGCTTCAAGCGTAGGGGCATCAAGTACGCGATCCACCCAGCGATCCAGCTCCTCAATACTCCCGGCAGCGATCTGTGCGACGACAGGCTGGGGCAGGGTGCCAAACCGCTTGACCAGCAGACGCACCAGGGATTTGGCTTCGCCTTCTGCCAGCCCTTCAGCCTTACCAGCTGCCAGCCCTTTTTCGTGCCCAAGCACTTCACCAGCAGCAAGACCCTCGGCCTTGCCTTCAGCCTTACCTTGTTTCAACCATGTTTCTACAAGTGTTCCCATGATGGCTTTACCTCCTTCATCCTCTATTCCATCCAGTGCAGCCGCAAACTCCGGCTGCGTCCATTCATAGCGTGCCACAAAATAGTGGAAGACGATACCCGCAAAATTTGTATCAAAGGACAAGGCACGCAGGATTTCCGTCAGATGCTCCACTGTCATATCGGACCGGTGCTTCACAAATTTCAGCAAGGCCAGACCGGCCATAACCTCGGGATCCCGCGACAAGCGTTCCATCGGGATGCTGCCCAGATCATGCACCTCGTACTGGAACGATGGCACATAGCGGGCCATATCCTCACTGACGTCAAACATCTCGCCAAAGATCTGCGGCACATTCCAGGCTGATTTCCCATGATAGAATAACAGAGGTATCACCACGGGCAGGGCGCGCAACTTCGCCGCCTGCCCATCGGCAAAGCGACTATAAATGCGCAGCATATAACCCAGCAATTGCAAGGGCGTGGCCGGTTCCGAAACCGATTTATGCTCCAAAAGCACGTATACGAGAGCGGGTTTGCCGTCCTTTAGCGTGACCTCGAACAGCCCGTCGCTGTGTTTCAGATGGGCGTCCTCGTCGATAAAGCTGCCTTCCACCCGTTTGGGGGCCGCATCCCCCATGCGATCCTTGATTTGGGTCGGCAGGTAATCGCGCAAAAGCGCTGCCGCGCGGTCTTTGTCGTCAATGATGGCGCGGAACAGCGCATCATGCGTCGGCTTTACCGGTGGGTGATGTTTTTGTTTTCCGTTTTCACTCATTCTGTCTGCCTTACCTCAAATCGCGCCACGGCGCCTATAATGTTATCTCCAGCAGAGCCCACAGCCCCGCTCCATCTTTGTCATCATTATCAAATTTCATTGGCCTTCTTTCGGTAACGCTGGTTAAACGCCGCTGAAACTTCTTTACGCTGTTTCACGATAGCGGCTTCTTCTGACAATGGCTCTCTGCCTTCAGGGGCGATAAACCGTTTTGGCATCACTTTGGCCGAAAGCGGTTTGAAAAACGGGTCGAGTGGAGAGTTAGTCATCTGCCTGTCCTTTTCTTCGGAGGTAGAATCGCATTTTCCAGCAGCAGCGGCACCGCGCCTATTTGTCTGATCTCCGCCTCGCAATGCCGGATCAGCGCCGCATAAAACCCCGTGAGGTGTTTGGCGCTGACAGGGGGAAAGGTGTTGTTCATGGGCTTTTTCAGCTTTCTGTGTGTCATCTCATATGTCATTGTTGTTTTTCCTTTCATCGATTTTGCCGCCAGCCGGAACAGACCTTGGCACGCTTGCATGGGAAGTTCACCCAAAACCACACGGCTTCTCGACTTCTCGCGCATGAAATGCTCCATTGGCCGGCAGGGCCAACCCGCTTTTCGACTTCTCGCGCATGTGATGCGCTGCCAGTCCAACGGGCCCGAGAGGCTGCCAGTCCAATAGGGTATGTGATGCCCTGTCATCCCAATGGGCTTCTCGCGCATGTGATGCGCTGCCAGTCCAATGGGGCAGGGCAGGGTGCTCCCCCCACAATTCCACCACTCTTTGCCCCCCATCCTCACGTTTTCATCCTCCGGGTCAAGCCAATCAAACTGCCCACCAGATTGAGTTTTCCGGCTTTATGGCGTGCAGTCATCGCGCGCAGCACCCCGCCGGGGTTCTGGATCGGGGTTTCCGGGTGAAACCGGTTGCGGTCAATCACCAGAATACAAAGCGCTGTGGCCATATCACCCATTTGCCCCACCGCCGCATCATAAGCCGAGCGGTTAATCCCCAACTCCGGCAACCGGTCGATCGCCGCCAGAATAAAATCCATCGCCGCAGGCGATGGTCTTTGCCCCTGATGCTGCCGGATATAAAGCCGCATCTCCTCAGAACTCAAGGCAAACAACCGGTGCGGGTTCAGTTTTTCGATAAATTCACTGTTGACCCCGACCTCAGCCCCGCCACACTTATTTTCTAAACAATCAGCGGAGCCGTCAGGCGTAGCTGCTAACGAATTATCTTCTGACGGCGTGCCGTCAGCCCGCTTATCCATGCTCGCATTACAGATTACAGAGTGATCTTGAGTTGTATCTTGTATATATCGGCGGAAGTCAGCTTCCGCTGGAGCGGAAGTATCTGGTAACATTCGGGCAAGTTCATCGATGGCTTCGGAGGTGATTAACACCGCGTCGTAATGCGCTTCGAGGGCTGCGATGGACTGTAGGCTGGCATAGCGCGTCGGCCAGTTGAGAAACGTTTCTGCGATGGCTTTCAGCCCGGCATGCTCAGGATAGATCGGCTGGAGACGCATCAGGGTTATCTTGACATTGCGCCTGAGCGCCGAGCACTGGCGCTTCAGGCGGGTTCTGTGCTGGCGCTCAAAGCGCATTTGGGCGCGGAGTGCAATGAGATCGGGCACCGCTTCAATCAACGGGCTGAAGCACAAGCCCTGCCGGAACTCGCTGCCATCGGCAAACACCAGACGACAGCGACTGCCGTTGCCGGCCACCTGCTTGTCGACAAAGCCCAGGGCGATCAGGGCGGTCTCGTCATTGCGCACCGCCCGCGGGCTCTTGCCTAAGCAGCCCGCGATATTCCCTTGCAGGGCATAGCAGACCGGTTCGCGTGTCGGGTCGGTCCAGTCCGAGGGCCGGGTTTCGCGCAGCATGGTGAGTAAGGATTTCAGCAAGCCGTCCGACAGGCCGATATGTTTGCTGACATCCAGCAGCAGCCCTTCCAGCGCACCGCGCTGCATACTGTCGGGCAAGACTGGATACGCGGGCTGTGGTGATACATCTGTATGGTTGTCCTGCGGTCTGCGCAGGGCCTGTAATCTGTGTGACATTGCTGTCCTCATTTCTGTTTTTGTGATGCTTTTCATTGGGCATCACGCCGCGATTGAGGCGCAAAAATCGCAGGCACACAGAATTTCATTGCCAAAAATACATTTTTGACTTGAAAAGCGGGTCAGGGCAGGCTAAAAAACAGATGCAAATCTAGTTTTTTATGCCTGACCATAACCTTAATGCCGTGCAATCTCTGCGCGGTTTTTCGGTTTTAGGTGGTTTATTGCGGGGTTTCTGCTGCTCTGCCTCCCTTTATCTGGATTCTTTAGGGAGAGTCATACCCACATCTTGTGCGTTTCTCAAGCATAGGTTCAACTTTGCAGGTATATTCTGACCGGAGGCGCGCGCGACGATGCTGTAAGCAGCTGCGCTTTGCGCCACCCGCCGTGGTGCAGGATTTTTTCTGTCAAGGTTTTTTCTTGCCATGATGTTTTGTCAAAAACATTGGCTCTGTTTACGAAACGTATGCACGTCTTGTGATTACGGCGGCAAGACAGGCTCGCGACGAAGGCTGTGGTGCCAGTTTGATGAGATGAAACCATTGCAGATAGTTGCCGAGATATTTTGTTGCAATGCCACGGTAGCAGCGCAGAAAATCTTTCAGTTGGCTGTGGCGGCTGTTGACAGTCTGAATATGAAAGGCCCCACGGACCCGTTCGCCGGCTGACAGATTGAGGGCTTCATGGCGAACACCCATTGCCGCCGCGCATGGCCGATAGCTTTGACAGCCGTCTGACACAAGCACGATGTCCCTGTCGACGACCGGGCTGATCGCCTGTTTCAGCGTCTCGGCAGTCACTGTGGGCAGAACCGTGCTAAATGTCGTACCAGAGCGATCTGCGGCCATCATAACCGGCACTTGTTCAGCTTTATCCAAAAAGCTTTATCCAAAAAGTTGACATTACAAAGTGTCGCTCTATACTAAAATTAAATACTGGCTTACCGCCAGTCGGCATTCGAGCTCTGTATCAATCCGCCCTGTGTGGAGTTGTGATGCAGGGTTTTTTCGTTTTGGGGAGGTGGAATGAAGCGTCCAATAGAAATTGGTTTGTTGTTTTCGCTGGAGGGTAGTTATGCTCCTTTAACCAGGGCTTGTCGCCATGGCGCATTGCTGGCGATGCGTGACATCAATGCAGCGGCAGAGTTTGACCTGAACCTGGTCGCGGTCGAACGAGATCCAAAATGTAATATTGATCTCTATGAACCCCTGTGCACAGAAATTCTACGAGACACATCCGCGCGTCATGTGATCGGCTGCGTCACCTCATCTAGCCGCAAAGAAGTCATTCCCGGGTTAGAACGAGCAGGTGGAACACTTTGGTATCCCTCCCCCTATGAAGGATTCGAGGCATCCGACCATGTGGTGTATACGCATTCCTGCCCAAATCAGCACTTGTTACCGCTTTTGAATTGGATATTTCCGCGTTTCGGGCGTCGGGGATATCTGACGGGTTCCAATTACATATGGGGGTGGGAAATGAGTCGTGTTGCCCGCGCCGCTATTATTGAGAATGGCGGTGAGGTTCTGGGCGAACGTTATTTGCCGATTGGCGACACGGACGTTGAGCGAATGATCGCTGAAATCAAAGCCGTGCGTCCAAATTTCGTACTCAATTCGTTGATCGGGGAATCTTCGTATGAACTGTTGCGTGCCTATGCCGCGCTTGGGGATGAAGATCCGTATTTCACAGCAATGACCTGCCCGATTTTATCTTGCAATTTGACTGAAAGCGAGCTTTCCCATATTGGGCCTGCAGCTGAAGGGTTGATTTCAGTGGGCCCCTATTTTGTCGGCTGGGAAAGCTGGCCACAAGGCCCGCGGCATGATTTTGCATCATCATTTGAAGCATCGGCATATTTTGCTGTTCGCACCCTGGCAGGGCTTTTGAATGGCCGGCCAGGCGCTGAGAATGAAAAACTTTCGGACCTGTTGCAATATCCGCAGCCGGACGCATCTCTAATTGATCTGGAAACGCATCATACAAAACTACCTGTTCTTATTGCACAAGTAAAAGGTGGGAAATTTGAAGTTCTACAAAGCTGGAATGATACCGCAGCAGATCCGTATTTGACCCACCCTGATTGTCATCCACAGGATGTGCAACCGTTACTATCGGTGGTCAAATGAGGTCAGGTCTGCACACCTCTGATTTACGTGCGGCGCGTGCGGTGATCCTGCATCGCCCACACGCGTTGGTGCAGTCGATAACCCGCCAATTGACGGCCATTGGGCTAGCTGTGTCAAATCATTGGCCCGAGTTAGCTCCTGAAACATTAGGCGCTGATTTTGTGTTTTTTGACGTTGATATGGGTTATGATGCGCAGTTTCCTTGGCCTCAGAGTGAAGCACCGATGCCGCTGATTGCTCTGATCGGTTCAGAGGCGCCTGGAAGGATCGAATGGGCGATGGCGCAGGGCTCTGATGCACAAATGTTGAAACCGGTTGGCGACAGCGGTGTTTATAGCGCGCTTTTGATTGCACGCCAGACCTATGAAGCCCGCCAAAGATTGCGGGCAGAGGTTTCAGGTTTACGAACACGCTTGGCAGAACGCCAAACCGTTGTGCAAGCAGTAACACTGCTTGCAGCCAGCGGCACATGTGAAGCTGACGCATATGCGCATCTGCGCCAACTGGCAATGTCCAAACGTGAGACAATAGAACAGGCAGCTCAGCGGGTAGTGGCGCGCCTTGCAAATGAAAGGAAGGCAGATGCCTACCGCGATTATTCCTGATGCGCCTCCCACTACCACTGCAATTCCAGCGCGGCAAAGTGCTTTTGCTCGACTTGCTAAGCGCAAGCTTGCTGTTTTTGGTTTTGGGCTGATCTTGATGACAGTTCTCGGTGCTATCTTTGCTCCATGGCTGACGCCTTATTCTCCGTATGAGCAAATGTTTGATGGGCTGACCATTGAAGGTGCCCCGATGCCCCCAAGCAGCACTTTTCTTTTGGGTACAGATCTGCTGGGGCGCGACCTTCTAACGCGCATTCTTTATGGGGCGCGTACCTCGTTGATTATCGGTGTAGTGGCCAATGGCATGGCATTGATCATTGGAACACTTGTTGGCGTAACAGCCGGGTATTTTCGCGGCTGGATTGGCGGAGCACTGATGCGGACGACCGATTTAATGATGGCGTTTCCAGCATTGTTGTTAGCTATTTGCCTGGCGGCGATTTTCCAGCCATCCCTTTGGATTGTGGCGATGGTAATCGCCACTGTAAACTGGGTGCAGACCGCGCGGGTTTTGTATTCTGAAACGTCGTCCTTGGCGGCACGCGAATTTATCGCCGCAGAGCGGACATTAGGCGCGGGGCATATGCGAATTTTATTTAAACATATTCTGCCACATTTAGTGCCAACAATTATCGTCTGGGGGACGCTAGGTATCTCCACCACAGTTTTACTTGAGGCAACGCTAAGTTTCCTTGGAGTTGGGGTGCAGCCTCCTTTAGCCAGCTGGGGCAATATTATTTTTGAAAACCAAACTTATTTTCAGGCAGCGCCTTGGCTCGTATTTTTTCCAAGCCTCGCGATTGTGATGTTAGCACTGGCATTCAACCTTGTTGGTGACGCGCTGCGTGATGTACTCGATCCGACACAGAGGGGGCGTGATTAATGACCAGCTTTCTTATCCGCCGATTGGTGCAATCTGTATTAATTTTACTCGGCGTTTCCCTAATCACTTTTGTGCTTCTTTATTGGCTGCCCTCAGATCCGGTGCGTCAGATTGCCGGGCGTTCTGCAACAGCGCAAACGGTGCAGAACATTCGCGAGCAACTTGGGCTGGATCAGCCGCTGCTCGTGCAATATTGGCGCTATATTGGCAATCTGGTTCAGGGTGATTTGGGCCGATCCTACTTACAAAAAACTGAAGTAAGCGCACTGATCATGTCACGTTTGCCCGCAAGCTTATTGTTAATGGCCGGCGCTATTTTCACTGAGCTTCTGATTGGCCTTTCAATGGGGGTGATAGCGGCATTACGCCGGGGCAGCAGCACAGATCAAACCCTGATGATTCTATCATTTGTTGGGGTATCCGCCCCTCAATTCGTGGTTGGCTTATTGTTGCTCTATGTTTTTGCGGTACAACTTCACTGGTTCCCCATTGGGGGTTATGGCACGTTTTCACATCTGGTTTTACCAGCCTTAACAATGGGAATACTCGGCTCTGGCTGGTATAGTCGGATGATGCGCTCTTCGATGATCGATGTGTTGCGTCAAGATTTTGTGCGCACAGCGCGGGCCAAAGGTCTGACACGCCGCCGTATCATACTACGCCATGCTTTACCCAATGCTATTTTACCCATCATTGCGATGATTGGTATTGATGTTGGCATTTTCATGGGTGGCATCGTGGTGGTTGAAAGTGTGTTTGGCTGGCCTGGCATTGGCCAACTTGCTTGGCAAGCAATTCAGCGCGTCGATATCCCCATTATCATGGGTGTTACGCTGATTTCAGCCACGGCCATTGTTATCGGAAACCTTGTCGCAGATGTCATCAGCTTGATGGTCGATCCGCGCATAAAAATACGTTGAAATAAACCAACCAAAGGGAGAAAGAAATGAAACATTTATTAACCTCAAGTGCATTGGCATTGTTCCTTGCGCTACCACTAACGGTAGAAGCAAGTGCGCTGGATCCAAATGCCACGCCAGGCGGCGGTATTGTTGTGACCTATAAAGATGATGTGGCCACACTTGACCCGGCAATCGGATATGATTGGTAACTGCCCAGGTTGTTTTTAAGCGTATTTCAGTGTTGCGATAATCTGATCGGCAGGCATCATCAGTGTTTCGATGATGTTCCATCCTTGTTTTCTGGCCGTTGTGATGACGCTGCGCAGGGTGGCAAAATCCTCTGCACCTTGTTCAGACCTGAACCCTCCCGATATTTTCTGACGTAGTTTCATCATCCGCAGGTCGCGTTCAGCTTCGTTGTTTGTGAAGGGTACGTCGGGATCTGTCAGAAAGCGCAGGGTGCCTTCCTTGTGATCGCGCAATCGTAAAGCCAGATTATGTCCTGTCCGCTGCTTCTTGCGCCCCCGTCTTCCGGGTTTTGGCGGCACGAGTGGAGGCAATTCCTCATGGAAATCCAATGCTGCGGTGATGATCCTGTCGTATCGCCGATTGATAAGCGCAACAAGCGGCGTTGAAACCGCCACGCCCTTATCCCGCGCGGCCTGTGTGACATGGTGCGCACGCCGCAGTAGCCTTTGCATCTGACCAGCCCAATCTTCCTGTTCGATTTCGACCAACGCTTGCAGTTCCCGTAAATGGTGTGCATTGCACAACGCATGGGTAACACCATCCAGCGTGAAGTAGGGCTGCCAATGATCATGCACGATACAGCCCGTGAGATTGGATAACAGATTACCGCGTTTGCTGCTGACCCGGTAGAAAGCCAGAAGCGGTGTACAGGCAACGTGAAGCCATTGCAGGCACCCCGTAATCCGGAAACCCGTCTCGTCAAGATGTTTGACGTGGACCTGTTGGGCGATCACATCCTGCAGGTGAGAAGCAACCCCCTTGAGCCGCTCTGATGCTTTGCGGTTCATGGCGGCCACAGTGGCAGGAACCAAAGGGGCATTGAACAAATCGGCCATTATTTGCGCCAGTCTGTCTTCCGGCAGGAAATGGGCGCATTGGAGATATGTTGCCACTCCGGCGATGCGTGGCCCGTACTGCACGGGTGCCTTTACTTCCAGAGGAAACGCCGCCCTGGTTGTTTCCCCACAGTGGCCGCAAAGGCAGACATGTGCCCTGTGTTCCGTTGTCATCAGGGGTTGTGGCTCGGGCAGGTCAAACACCTGTCGTGCGGCGTAATCCTCTGCCATTGATGGCGACAGCGGTGTGCCACATTGCCCGCAGACAGAAGGAAAGTGATCTTCAACATGATCGGGATCTGCCGTTTGGCACAGGGTGCTTCCCTTGTGGCCTTTCTGCCCGCCTGACTTTTTACCGGATTTTCTCCGCAGACTTTTGGTTCTGGGTTCAGCCTTGGGCTTCTTTAGGCCGTCGCTTGAAGGCGGCTTGCTACTGTTGCTGCTGTTCAAGCTGAGGCGACGTTCCAGATCTTCAATGCGAGCCACAAGCAGGGCTATCGTTTGTGCATTCTTCTGCTTCAGCTCTTCATAAGCCTCAACGGAAACATAACCTTTGGGTGCGTTTGAAAAAATCATAATCTTAATGAATCACATCGGGATTCCTCAGGCAAGAGAATTATTCCTTAGGGTACCTGGGCAGTTACTATGATTGGCAGAATTGGTCGATGATTAAGTCCATCTTCGATGGCTTGATGGATTATGCGCCAGGCACCACAGATTTGGTACCCGGCCTTGCCGAAAGTTATACAATTTCCGATGACGGGCAAACCTTCACCTTTAAGCTGCGCGCAGGTGTGAAATTCCACAATGGTCGTGAAATGACAGCCGAGGATGTAGTCTACTCAACCACTACCGACTGGCGTCGGTAGGATGAGGGATGTGATTTTCCAGGTACTGAAGTACGAAGTCTTCTGTGATCACACCGTTGGTGGTTGAAAAATACCCACGCCCCCAAAAGTGACAGCCCCAGTAGCGTTTCTTCAGGTGTGTAAACTCGCGTTGGACTTTGTGGGATGAGCGTCCTTTCATAAGTCGCACCAAGTCACTGATCGCCAGTTTTGGCGGAACGGACACAAACATATGAACGTGGTCGCTGGAAAGGACGCCTGTGATTATATCGACGCCTTTCTCGCTGCAAACTTGTTTGATGATGTCACGCACCCGCAATTGAACCGCCCCACGCAGAACCTTGTAGCGATATTTTGTTGTCCAAACGATGTGATAGCGATGGTAGAAAACGCAGTGTTTCCCAGTGTCATATTGCATAGTCTTATCCTCCCTAAAAATGAGCCTTATTCCTTACGGCGGCTCATTTTTAGGGAGGATAAGACTATAACCGATTCTTTCGTGCTAAAGCACTCCCGTCTGAAGACGGGGGGTTGGAACCAATGAGTGGATACTCAATAAACCGGGTTAGCAACCCAGTAACACAAAGCCCTGGTGCTGGTTTTTTCGGTTCAATTAAAGGCTTTGAAACAATGGCTGATGGTTCTGCCGACAGCCTAAAAGGCGTTCGTTCTGACGGGCCCTTGAGCGTTACCATCGAACTTTCACGGCCAGATGCAACGTTCTTGCATGTTATGGCATTGAATTTTGCGTCGATCGTACCAAAAGAAGCAGTCATTGCAGCAGGAGATGATTTTGGCAAACATCCAGTGGGTACTGGGGCATATAGCCTGGGTGAATGGACCATTGGTCAGCGGCTGGTGTTTGAAAAGAATGACAGCTATTGGCGCGAAGGCTTGCCTTATCTAGATAGCATTACCTTTGAAGTTGGCCAAGAGCCTATCGTTGCGTTACTACGCTTGCAAAATGGTGAAGTTGATATTCCTGGAGACGGCATTCCACCAGCAAAATTTCGTGAAGTAATGGGCGATCCCGAGCAGGCAGCACGGGTAGTCGAAGGTGGGCAATTGCACACTGGTTATATTACTTTGAATACGCAAATACCGCCGTTTGACAACGTCAAAGTACGTCAGGCCGTGAATATGGCAATCAACAAAGATAGAATCATACAGGTGATTAATGGTCGTGCTGTATCTGCAACGCAGCCTTTACCACCGTCTATGCCAGGGTATACCCAAAACTATGCTGGCTACACCTTTGACAAAGATGGCGCCAAGGCCTTGTTGGCAGAAGCTGGCTTTTCCGACGGGCTTGAGACCGAACTTTATGTGATGAATACCGACCCCAATCCTCGTATCGCACAAGCGATCCAGCAGGATCTGGCTGGAATTGGCATCAAAGTTTCGATCAAATCTTTGGCACAGGCAAGTGTGATTGCTGCAGGGGGTGAATCTGATCAGGCACCAATGATCTGGTCTGGCGGCATGGCTTGGATCGCCGATTTCCCGGATGCGTCCAACTTTTACGGACCAATCTTGGGTTGCGCAGGCGCGGTTCAAGGCGGCTGGAACTGGTCGTGGTATTGCAACAAAGAACTTGACGCGATGGCGACTGCAGCGGACGCTGTGACTGATCCTGCCAAAGCCGATGAGCGCTTGCAAATGTGGAGCGATGTTTACATGAAAGTTATGGAAGATGCCCCATGGGTTCCCGTCTTTAACGAACAGCGTTACACGATGAAGTCGAAACGTATGGGCGGCGCAGATGCGCTCTATGTTGATCCAGTTTCGATCCCAGTCAACTATGATTATGTGTATGTAACCGATGTGCAATAATTGTTCTTATACCATACATAACCATCAGCACCATTTTGACTGGGACAATTCAATTGTCCCAGTCGAGACGGTCACGCCTGGCACCACGATTGAGTTCAATTGTATTGACTCATCGGCCGGTCAGCTCACGGCTGACAGCACTGTCTCGGATGTGGCCACGCTTGATTTTGGCAAGATCAATCCCGTCAACGGGCCGATCTACGTTGAAGGGGCAATGCCTGGTGATGCGCTGAAGATCACGATTGAAAGCTTTAAGCCTTCGGGCTTTGGTTGGACTGCTAACATACCAGATTTTGGTCTATTAGCTGATCAGTTTCCAGACCCAGCCTTAACAATCTGGAAATATGATCCAGACACGCTAGAACCTGCACTATTTGGTAAGAACGGCCGTGTGCCATTAAAACCTTTTGCTGGAACCATCGGCAATGCTATGGGTGAAAGTGGATTGCATTCCATTGTACCACCACGACGTGTGGGCGGGAATATGGACATCCGTGATCTGGCTGCAGGCACCACACTTTATCTACCAATTGAGGTGGAAGGTGCGCTATTTTCGGTTGGCGATACTCATGCGGCACAAGGTGACGGAGAAGTTTGTGGGACAGCGATTGAATCACCAATGGATACAGTGATGACCATTGATTTGGTGAAGGATGCCAATCTAAATATGCCGCGTTTCACCACACCGGGGCCGGTTACGCGCCATCTGGATGCCAAGGGCTACGAGGTAACTACCGGCATCGGGCCTGATCTTATGGCGGCATCGCGTGATGCGGTTTCAGGTATGATTGATTTCCTCTGTGCCACACGTGGCCTGCCGGCAGAAGAAGCCTATATGCTAATTTCAACTTGTGGTGACCTTCGAATTTCGGAGATTGTGGATATGCCTAATTGGCTTGTGTCATTCTATTTTCCACGGTGCATTTTTGAATGACGAAAAGGGTAAATAAATTATCCGGGATGAAAATCCCGGGTAACGGCTTGGCAGCTGATCAGCATATTGCACCCGTACTGGAATTGTCAGACCTGACCGTTTCAGTTAATACAGAAGCAGGGTTAACTCCACTGATCAGCAATATCAGCTTCGATCTAAAGCCTGGCGAAACACTGGCTATTGCCGGTGAAAGCGGCTCTGGAAAATCAATCACATCTCTGGCTATTATGGGACTATTACCACCACCTGCAGTCCGAGTGACTGGCGGGAAAATTCATCTCAACAAAACCGATTTACTTTCATTTCCAGAAACCAAAATGCGTGACATCCGTGGAAACCGGATTGCCATGATTTTTCAGGAACCGATGACCTCGCTTAATCCCGTTATGACTATCGGTGCGCAACTATCCGAGGCGATTATGGCGCATGAACCGGTCCGTCGTAAAGAAGCGCACTTGCGTGCATTGGAAGCTCTGACTACCGTGCGCTTGTCGCAGCCCGAAAAGCGCATGAGCCAATTTCCGCACGAACTTTCTGGTGGGATGCGTCAGCGGGTGATGATCGCCATGGCTTTGGCGCTTCGGCCGGACATTTTGATCGCTGATGAACCAACTACTGCGCTTGATGTTACGGTTCAGCGCGAGGTTTTGGATTTGCTACGCGATCTTCAACGTGATCTTGGGACTGCTATGATTTTGATTACCCATGATATGGGGGTTGTGGCCGAAATGGCGGATCGGGTGATTGTGATGCAGTCCGGCCAGATGGTTGAGCAGGGAGATGTCAAGAAGTTGTTTCATGCACCAAAAGAGGCCTACACAAAGGCGCTGTTGGCTTCGGTACCTCGCATGGGCGATGGTTCAGGTGCACAAAATAAATGTAATTCCAACGCATTCATTGCAGAAATAAGTAATTTAAAAGTGCATTTTGACGCTCGTGGCGGCATTTTAAGCCGGGTTACCCACCGGGTGCACGCTGTTGAAAATATTAGTTTTGATATTCGGGCAGGTGAAACATTTGCATTGGTCGGCGAAAGCGGCTGTGGCAAATCAACCATTGCCAAAGCGATGGCAGGCCTGGTGCCATATACAGGGAAAATTCGCATTGCTGGGTCAGAAATTCAGAACCTCGGGCGAGCTGATGCCAAAGCCATCCGACGCGATGTTCAGATGATTTTCCAAGACCCTATGGCCTCGCTTGATCCGCGGATGCGGGTTGGAGATCTGGTCGCCGAACCACTGGTCATACATCAGATCGGCACGGCATCAGAGCAGGCAGAACGTGTTGCGATGCTGTTTGATCGTGTCGGTCTGTCGCGTGAACAGATGGAGCGCTACCCCCATGAATTTTCAGGAGGGCAGCGACAACGTATTTGCATTGCACGAGCACTTGCCTTGCAACCAAAATTGATCATAGCGGATGAAAGCGTGTCAGCGCTTGATGTTTCTGTTCAGGCTAAAGTGCTTGAACTCTTACGTGAGCTGACAGAAGAAATGGGCGTCGCCTATTTGTTTATTTCACATGATATGGCAGTGGTCGAAAATATTTCAGACCGGGTGGCGGTGATGTATTTGGGGCAAATTGTTGAAATGGGCAGCCGGGCACAGGTGTTCGGCAATCCTCAAAACGCCTACACAAAGCGTTTGATTGCTGCTGTCCCTATTCCTGACCCAACCCATGTACGGCCAAACATTCCACGGCTTAGCGGCAATGCTCCCAGCCCGATGCGACGGCTCGGCGATGGGCCTAAACTCGTGCAGTTGGTGGATATCGGTGAAGGGCATTTTGTCCAAAAATTAGATTATACTCCCACGACTGAATTGACCTGAACATTTTTGGTTTATCGAGTCAATTTGACGCGGCGCATTTATTGAAACTCTATCGCATTGTGCCCGCATGAGCGAGTACCCAAAAACCCTTAACCTGACTGACAACCAACGCATGGAACTTGCAGCGATCTGCCGCCGCCGCAGTCGGTAGTGGTTGAGTGGAAGCGAGCCCGGGCTTTTTTGCTGCTGGATGCGGGCTATGATGCCAAACTGGTTTGTGAAATTCTGGACATCGGCCCCACGGTTCTGACGGAATGGAAGTTTGCCTTTGCCGCTCAGGGATTGTCATTTTTCGGCCTGAAAGATTATAGCCAGCGTCAGGGCCATTTGTCAGTGGCACAAGAGGGGATGATCAAAGCGCATTTCAGCGCAAACCCCGTCCGCAATACCTCTGAAATATGCGCGTATATTCGTGCAGAATACGGCCAGAACTATTGCTCGTCAGGTGCTGCGAAGCTGATGGGCCGCTTGGGGTTTGTGTATAAAAAGCCCAAGTCCCTGCCTGCTCAGGCCGATGAGTCAGCACAAGAAGCTTTCATCGCAGATTATGAGGCGCTGATGACAGGGTTAGATGATGATGAGATGGTTGTGTTCTCGGATGCGGTGCATCCCACACACCAAAGCCGCCCAGCCCATGGCTGGTTTCCCGAAGATCAGAAGACCGCGATCAAATCCACATCAGGTCGCAAGCGGTTGAACATCCAAGGTGCGCTTGATCTTGAGACATTCCAATTCACCTTTGTCGAAGCCGAAAAGATAAACGTCGAAGCCGAAAAGATAAACGCGCAGACAACGCGACAGATGTTGGAAAAGCTGGAGCGCAACAATCCGACAATGACGAGAATCCACGTCTTTATGGACAATGCTCGGTATCATCATGCCAAAGTACTCCAGCCATGGCTCAACAACCCCAACCGTAAGGTGAAGCTGCACTTCCTGCCACCATACGCGCCACATCTGAACCCGATAGAACGCCTCTGGAGTGTGATGCACAAATGGGTGACGCACAATCAGCACTACGCCACATTCAACCAGTTTACCGAGGCAATTCTACAGTTCTTCCGCCAAACCCTGCCCGCAAATTGGAAAGATTTCCGCGATACCGTCAGTGACAACTGACGCATCATCTCACACGACGAATACAAAATCATCTGATCACATAAAAATCAGGTCAATTCAGTCGTGGGAGTATAGAACGAATAATATTTTAATGTTGGATTAAGATTAATTGCCCCGAATTTCAGAAATGTCTGAGGTCAGCGCCTATTGGACAAATTTGAGGATTTAAATAAGGGGGGATTTCTGGTTAATCTTAACCATTAGGAGTTAAGGATGAATAATACCAGCGGCCCTTTTAATTGACACATGCCCATTCTCGATTTGTGATTGAGGATATTCTGTCGGGATCGTTGGCAAAGAAGTTCCAAGCTTGGGTACATTTTTCGTAACTGCCCAGGTTGTTTTTAAGCGTATTTCAGTGTTGCGATAATCTGATCGGCAGGCATCATCAGTGTTTCGATGATGTTCCATCCTTGTTTTCTGGCCGTTGTGATGACGCTGCGCAGGGTGGCAAAATCCTCTGCACCTTGTTCAGACCTGAACCCTCCCGATATTTTCTGACGTAGTTTCATCATCCGCAGGTCGCGTTCAGCTTCGTTGTTTGTGAAGGGTACGTCGGGATCTGTCAGAAAGCGCAGGGTGCCTTCCTTGTGATCGCGCAATCGTAAAGCCAGATTATGTCCTGTCCGCTGCTTCTTGCGCCCCCGTCTTCCGGGTTTTGGCGGCACGAGTGGAGGCAATTCCTCATGGAAATCCAATGCTGCGGTGATGATCCTGTCGTATCGCCGATTGATAAGCGCAACAAGCGGCGTTGAAACCGCCACGCCCTTATCCCGCGCGGCCTGTGTGACATGGTGCGCACGCCGCAGTAGCCTTTGCATCTGACCAGCCCAATCTTCCTGTTCGATTTCGACCAACGCTTGCAGTTCCCGTAAATGGTGTGCATTGCACAACGCATGGGTAACACCATCCAGCGTGAAGTAGGGCTGCCAATGATCATGCACGATACAGCCCGTGAGATTGGATAACAGATTACCGCGTTTGCTGCTGACCCGGTAGAAAGCCAGAAGCGGTGTACAGGCAACGTGAAGCCATTGCAGGCACCCCGTAATCCGGAAACCCGTCTCGTCAAGATGTTTGACGTGGACCTGTTGGGCGATCACATCCTGCAGGTGAGAAGCAACCCCCTTGAGCCGCTCTGATGCTTTGCGGTTCATGGCGGCCACAGTGGCAGGAACCAAAGGGGCATTGAACAAATCGGCCATTATTTGCGCCAGTCTGTCTTCCGGCAGGAAATGGGCGCATTGGAGATATGTTGCCACTCCGGCGATGCGTGGCCCGTACTGCACGGGTGCCTTTACTTCCAGAGGAAACGCCGCCCTGGTTGTTTCCCCACAGTGGCCGCAAAGGCAGACATGTGCCCTGTGTTCCGTTGTCATCAGGGGTTGTGGCTCGGGCAGGTCAAACACCTGTCGTGCGGCGTAATCCTCTGCCATTGATGGCGACAGCGGTGTGCCACATTGCCCGCAGACAGAAGGAAAGTGATCTTCAACATGATCGGGATCTGCCGTTTGGCACAGGGTGCTTCCCTTGTGGCCTTTCTGCCCGCCTGACTTTTTACCGGATTTTCTCCGCAGACTTTTGGTTCTGGGTTCAGCCTTGGGCTTCTTTAGCCCGAATTATTCACCGGAGCAGCTATTTTTAGTTGGCAGTGGAGCGTAACTATCTGATATAGTGTAAAGAATATGGTATAACAGCCATCCGATACACTGGACAGAAAGCGCCCCACTGCCATGACAGATATTGCCCCATTTTTTCCCGCATTTCCAGCCATTTCCGGTAAAAAAGTCACCGCCGCGTTTGACGGTGGAAAAATCACCTCGGATGCTGGTGTTCTACTGCTTGCTCAAGCCGAGAAACGGCTTGGGATTGCGCAACGCTTGGCAGCACTTATCCCCGATGCGCGCGATCCGACGCACGTGCAGCATCTGCTCCCGGATATTTTGTTCGCCCGCTATCTTGCGATTGCGGCCGGATATGAGGACGCCAACGATCTGGACCACCTGTGCCACGACCCCGCTTTCAAGATGGCGCTCGGCAAAACTCCAGAGGCCAAGGTTGGTCTCGTCAGCCAACCCACCATGTCCCGCTGGGAGAACGCGCCGGACCTACGCGACGTGATCCGCATGTCCTACGAGATGAGCGACATCTATTGCGACAGCTACACCGCGCCCCCGGCAGCGATCACGTTGGATATTGACGAGACGTTCGACACCGCGCATGGCGAACAACAGCTCACTTTCTGGAACGGCTTCTACCGCGAGCGCGGCTATGCCCCCATCCATGTCTATGAGGCCGAAACCGCGCGGCCTGTCGCCTTCGTGCTACGGCCCGCCAAGACACCGTCCGGGCGTGAGGTCGCCGCCCATGTTCGACGCTTGATCCACCGCATCCGCACACACTGGCCAAAAACGCAGATCCTGCTGCGCGGTGACGGGCATTACTCCCGTCCGGAGGTCATGGCCTGGTGCGAGGCTCAGAAGGGCGTCGACTATATCTTTGGCCAGCCGGGAAACGCCGTTCTCAGCAGAGATCCCGTCATCACAGCCGACGCCGACGCCTGCGCTGCCATGAAGGTCGAGAAGAACCTCGCCACCCACAGAACCCATTGCGAGACGACCTACGCCGCCAGGAGCTGGAACGGTGTGAAACGGCGCATCATCGCCCGTATCGAAGTGACAGGCCTCGGTCTCGATATCCGAACCATCGTCACCTCACTCCCCGGTTCCACGCCGGAACGGCTCTACGAGGCCGACTACTGTGCACGCGGTCAGGCCGAAAATCTGATCAAGCTCCACAAAACCCAACTGAAGAGCGACCGCACATCGTGCTCATCCGCCTGCGCCAACCAGATGCGGCTCATTCTCCACACTGCTGCCTATTGGCTGCTCTGGGAAGTGCGCCTCTGAAGTGCGCCGAGTTCACCACCCTCCAGAACCGCATCATCAAAATTGGTGCCCGTGTTATCGAAACCGCTACACGTATCCGCGTCGCCTTCGCATCCGCCTATCCAGATAAACAACTCTTTACACAGATACTCGGCGCACTGACAACGACGCCTGCCGGCAATCCTCAAGCACCATAGCAATCCTCAAGCACCATAGCAATCACGCCGCGCAACGCCCCGTCGCCCCGAAACTGAAACCTGCAAACTCAAACGCAAGCGCCGGAAAGCCCGCGCAACAAACCCGTTTGCCTCGGCAAATGTGAAACCGTTTCCGCGCACAAAAACCTCTGCTCCAAAACATCCGGTGAATAATCCGGGCTAGACCCATCGCCGCCTGCGACATCACGGATATACCCGATCCACTTTCGCCGGTAATGCCCAGCGTTTCCTCTTTATCGATGGAACAAAAGTCACCCGATCGAGGCAATCTCGGAAACGGTTACTGGGCGGAAGGGAGATCTAATATTATAGTGCCCTACGGCGTTGGGGCTTTCGCCTGAAAGGTTTGTAATTACTCCCGTCACCAAGGGCCCACACATACGCCCCTGGCATGGGCCCATTCCTGCACGAGTAAATGCCTTCAATTGATTTGGTCCTGGACATCCTTCAGCGACCGCTTGTCTGATCGCTCCTCGGCTCACCAGTTCACAGCGACAGATGGTGATTTCATCATTTACAGGTGCCAGAAACTCGGGGCGTGGACGGTAAAGTTTGTCGAGAAATGGTCTCACTGCGCCATCTCTTGCCAAAGATTTTCTTATCGGCCCAGATAGGTGTTCAAATTCTGCGGTGCTAATATTGTTTTGATCTTGGGCAATACCCAATGCGGCCAACGCTCCAGAATGCCTAGCACTAATAGCACCAGCAATCCCAGCCCCATCTCCAGCGATTCTCAGCCAGTCAATGTCTGTTCGACCCGCATCCCCGGACCGTGGCATCCAGCTCGCTTGAGAGCTACTCCAATCATGCGTGCAGCTTGTCGACATACTCGATTGTGCCGCTGGAATAACGCCCTGATGAACCAAAGCAGTTCCACAAGCTACCTTCGATAACCTTCCGGTTGTGTAATACTCGATTCCCTCAAGTCGATCTGCGCCAGTAAAGGCATAACTCTGCACTGGCAGAATACGCACACCGGCGTGCCGAATTTCTGCAAGCAGCTTGAGACCTTTGGAAATGTAAGACCACCCCCGTAGCGCTCCGACTCCATGTTGGATAGCCGCCAGGTAATTTCCCCGCGGCGTTGTGTCGAGAACGGCTTTAATCGATAAGCCAGCGCGCAAATATTGCGCGACAATGAGATATAGTAGAGGGCCCGAGCCCACAAACACCGCGTCCTCGACCGCAATGCCCGAAGATTTGAGCATGATCTGGGCCGAACCCGCAGTCATGACACCTGGCAAAGTCCAGCCCTTGGTGGGCACAGGGCGCTCCATCGCTCCAGTTGCCAACAAAACGTGCTGCGCGCGCACCAGTTCTGATCCCTCAGGGCCGGTTAGGCAAACTCCGTCTTCGTCTACTCTCCAAACACGTGTTCCAGGGCAATAGTTTACTTCGCTTGCAAGGAAAGTCTGCACGAGCGCCCGGCCGTCTGAATAATCTTCGCCAAGTATGTAATCGCGGCTTTCGTCCAAGACATTGCGATAGATCTGCCCGCCGGGCGTGCTCTGCTCGTCAAGCAACATCGTCTTAAGCCCGTGGCCGACGGCGGTGATGGCGGCAGACATACCAGACGGGCCCGCACCGATAACGATCAGATCAATCATTGCGATTCTCCGGTTTTTCCAACGGTGACTTCTGCTCAGTATCCGGAGAACCCTTTTGGCGGCGGACGGCCATCCCTTTTCGCACGAACACAAGACAACTTTGCTGGTTGGGTACCCCATCTATTTCCACCAGACACTCAAAACAAACGCCCATCATGCAATAGGGCGCGCGCGTTTTCTGGCCGTCGCACTCGTGCACCGGGACGGTGCGGGAGGGATAGTCTCCGTGATTGAGCAAGGCGGCGGCCAAAAGCACATCCTTTGGCATCTCAACCGAAGTTCCATCCAAGGTGATCGTGACCATTTCTTGCTGCTCCACTAGCGTCCTAAACATTGAACCGCTCCGCCGAAAATTCTTCTGCGATGTCTGGGACCAGCTGATGCGCTGCGATCTGTTGTGCCAAGCCTTCTGTGTGGTACGGGCAAAGCGAAACCCCGGAATGAACCGAAACGACTGTGGCCTGGTACGCATCATCAGCGCCAAACCCCTTCATTTGATAGACTGGAATGCCATCACGGGTCATAATCCGAAGTGCCCCCCAGGAGCGCACAATCCGAGAGTGCTCGAGTTGCGGAAAGGCGCGGATGGCCTTCTGTGCAGTAGCCGCCAAGACTTCCATTGTAGTTCCCGTATCGAAGCCCACCTCTTCTGAGCTCTCACCGATAACACAACCGCCTTCGATCGTTTGTCGGATAAAATTTGTGCCGTATTCCAAAAATGGTTGAACCCGTTCGGTTACCATGATCTGGCCGCGTACGGGGCGCACATCGCCGAACATCTTTAACTGAGGTGCAAGTACCGCATTGCCAAGCCCCGCGCAAAGCACAATGTGCGATGCATTATAGGTGCCGCGCCTGGTGGTAAGTGTGAAGCCGCCGCCATGTGGCAATATCTGTTGCACGGTGTTGTTCGTATAATAATGTCCGCCATACTGGGTGGTTGACTTGATCATCGCTCGAAGAAGACGGAGAGGATTCGCCGTCCCATCCATTTTTGAGAAACTACCGCCGCAAACCTCTGGCCCAATCTGAGGGATCAGATCGGCGAGTTGCGCATGGTCAAGCATCTTATAAGGGTTTTTCACTGTTGCTCCCTTGGCCGCTAATTCCATCGTAGCCGAGCGCCTAACTAAGTCTTCCTCCGACATGCAAATGAAGACCGCCCCTGGATTGCGATAGTGAAGGTCAATACCGGTTTGGTGTTGCAGGCGATCCGAAAGCTCCCGCCAGTCCAACGAACATTGCCGTGTCAGGTTGGCGTAAGCTGGCTTGCCAGCACCCTTGCCCTGCACCCAAACATTTCCCAAATTTCCACGGGCGGCACGGAAAGCCACATCACCTTCATCCAAGATCGCCACATCGCGGTCACGACGAGCCAATCCCTCGGCAATTGCAGCGCCCACAATTCCTCCACCGATAACTATAAACTCATGTGCTTTTGTTGCCATCACATTTTCCTAACGGAATGCCGATGCAAGAGCCTGATCTATGTCTTCCAGAAGATCTGATGTGTTTTCAAGGCCCACGTGAAGCCGGACGAGTATACGATCATCATTCCAATTTGTCGCCGAACGTACACCATTGGGATCCGAGATCAGCGCAAGGCTTTCAAAGCCGCCCCAGGAGAAACCCATGCCGAACAAGCGCAACGATTCAACAAACTTTGCTGCGCGAGCCTTATCATTGGTGTCTAATTGAATAGTGAAAAGACCAGACGACCCTGTAAAGTCACGTTTCCAGATCGCATGATCAGGATGGCTTTCAAGGCCCGGATGGAAAACCGCGGAAATTTCCGCCTGCGCCTCCAACCATCGCGCAATTTCTAAGCCGCTAGTTTGGTGCTGTTCCAGCCGCACAGCTAACGTGCGCAGACCCCGTTGTGCCACCCACACGATGTCCGGCGCGACGCCATGTCCCATGAAATTAGATGTTTCTTTTAACGTGCGATAAGTGTCTGCATCTTTACAGGTTACTACACCCAACATCGCGTCCGAATGTCCAATAATGTACTTGGTTGCCGCTTGAGCGACGATGTCGACGCCCAAATCGAGCGCCTTGTGAAAGTACCCGGTGGCATAGGTGTTGTCTAAGCTAACAAGTGCGCCTCTGGCATGTGCAGCCGCGACGATCGCTCTCGTGTCATGCAATTCGAACGTCAAAGAACCAGGAGATTCCAGATGCACAACAGTCGTATTGTCGGTGATCAGATCGACAATGCCGTCCCCAATGCGAGGGTCGAAATAAACTATATCAACGCCGCCCCGCGCAACAAAATTTGAAAAGCTGCCGCGTGCCGGGTCATAGACATTATCAGTTACCAGAACTCGCGTACCTGGTTTGGCGAAGGCAATTGTGGGCAGAACACTGGCTGCAAGACCGGAGGGCAACGACAGACTATGACTACCGCCTTCTAGTTTTGAAACGGCGTGCTCAAACTCATATCCGTTCGGCGTACCAAGGCGGGCATAAAATACATTGTCGGGCTCTAACCGAGCCTTTTTTGCCTTTTCAAGGCTTTCTACCGTCTCAAATAGAAATGTTGATGCACGTTCCAACGGTGGGTTAACTGGCCTGACACCAGATCGCTGCGCTCCCGCGTGAACCAATTGGGTTGCTGGTTTATCCATAAATTTCTCCACAAAACATGACAGCAACAATTATCGCTGTAACAATATTGACAGTAACAATATTGACAGTAACAATATTGATAGATTGTGTTCCATACGTCAATATGGTATTCCATTTGAGCCAGTTCGAATCCATTCTGCGCCAATGGTATCAAGTTTAAAACACAGCTTATGGGAAGGATGGGTACATGGGCCTGACAGAGCAGCTACAATTGGTATCCACCAAAGGCATTGGGGGAATGGCTGACTTTTCCGCGGCCTCACTGCCTGACCAAATCGCGGCGGTGCTTAGAAACCGCATTATTTATAACAAACTACAACCCGGCTCGCCGATCCGCGAACGTCAATTGGCAGACGCATTGTCAGTCTCTCGCACTCCGTTGCGTGATGCATTGAAGATTCTCGCTTTGGACAAGCTCGTCGAGCATGTTCCCAACAAGGGCGCAGTGGTCGTTGACCCAACGATTGATGACATCAGCGACATGTTGCAAGTTTATATCGAACTTGATGCTTTTGGGGGGCGTCTGGCGTGTCGCGTTGGATCTGAGGCTGACTTTCTGAAGGTTGAACGACAGATGCAAAAGATGGATAAAGCCACTGTTGCTCGTGACAGGTTGACTTATTTCCAAGCAAATCAGAACTTCCACCTTGCGATCTTGGCTGCGTCCCGCAGTGAAACGACGATCGAATTTCACCAGAGCCTTAACCTACGACTCCACCGAGTGCGTTATCTTTCTATTCTTAAAGACGATCAATGGATGAACAGGTCGGGTGATCACGAGAACTTCCTGCAGGCATTACGGGATCGCGATATTGAGCGCTTTTCGGCCATCCAGAAAAGACATTTTTCGGTCGCATGGCGCTTAGTGGATGCCTGGGCAAGCAGTGAGTCAACTTGATACGCCATGCTACCTAAGCCAGATTCATATATCCTTGGTACTCATTGGGGTACCTATCGTGCGCATTTCAGTGAGTCAGGTCTGGCAGCGCTGGAACCTCTAGTCGAAGATCCGGACCCATCCCTGATCGTCAAAGGAATGTTAGCGGCGCAAGAAGCCCCTTCGCGCATCCGCAGCCCGTCCTTGCGCGCTGGTTTTCTGGAACGTGTCACTAAAGGGTTGGAGCCATGCGGTGCAAATGGCGGTCGAGGGACCGAAGCATTTGTCGAACTGCCTTGGGACGAAGCCCTCGACATAGCAGCAAGCGAAATCGACCGAATCCGAAAAACTCATGGGAATCAAGCAATTTTTGGGGGCAGCTATGGGTGGGCCTCGGCTGGCCGTTTTCATCACGCATTGAGCCAAATCCACCGCTTCTTGAATGCCGCTGGTGGCTACACAAGCTCGGTGCAGAATTACTCCTACGCTGCGGGTGATGTAATCATCCAACATGTACTCGGTGACAGGCGCGGGCTAGCCTTTGGGCAAACTACATGGCCAAAAATAGTAGCGCATACCGAGACACTGGTGCTCTTCGGTGGGCTGCCCCGCAAGAATGCCCAAATCAATGGGGGCGGCCTTTCGAAGCACATATTGCGCGAACAGTTGGATGCGACTGCGGCACGCGGCACACGAATTATTTCGATCTCACCTATCCGTGATGATACCGAAGTGTACGGTGCCGAATGGTGGCCCATTCGACCCGGTACAGATGTGGCTTTGATGCTGGGAATAGCGCATGAACTGGTCACTAGCGGTAAGCTTGATCGGAAATTTCTGGAGCGCTACACGACCGGGTTTGAACCATTCGAAGCTTATTTGACGGGGCAAAACGATGGTGTCGCCAAATCACCGGACTGGGCAGCCAACACCACCGGCCTCAAAGCATCGCAAATCACCGAACTTGCTCACCACATGTCGGAGACCCGTACTTTCATCATGATGGCGTGGGCATTACAACGCGCGCGCTTCGGTGAGCAACCCTATTGGATGACCGTGACTCTCGCGGCGATGCTGGGTCAGATCGGTTTGCCTGGCGGCGGCTTCGGCTTTGGCTATGCTTCGGTCAACGGTATAGGCAACCCATCACACACCGCCGGTGTGCCCGCGCTTTCACAGTTGAAAAACCCGATCTCCGAGTTCATTCCTGTAGCCCGCATCGCAGATGCGCTGCTTAATCCCGGAGGGACCTATCAATATAATGGTCAGTGCCGCACTTATCCTGATTTACGAATGATCAGTTGGGCTGGAGGCAATCCTTTCCATCACCATCAAGATCTACACCGCCTTCACGAAGCCTGGCAGCAACCAGAGACTATTTTGATCAATGAAAGCTGGTGGACAGCGACCGCAAGGCGGGCCGATATCGTCTTTCCAGTGGCAACAGCGCTTGAACGAAACGACATTGTCACTTCTGGTCGTGATAGTTTCCTGACGCCCTCCCACCAAATGCGCAAACCATATGCTGAAAGCCGCAGTGATTATGAGATATTCGCAGGCCTGTCAAAGCGACTTGGTTGCGCTGACACCTACACAGAGGGGCGCGACGAAGAAAACTGGCTCAGGCTTATGTATAACACCGCGCAGAGTTCTAACGCCGCTGGCGTTGATCTTCCCAATTTCGATACATTCTGGTCAGGCGGGCCGATCTATCTGCAACCGAAAGAAGAAGATACGAACCATGACCTGCTTGCAGATTATCGCGTAGATCCGGACACCAATGCCCTCTGCACGCCGTCAGGCCGTATCGAAATTTTCTCCGAGACCATTGCTGATTTCGGCTATGATGATTGCCCGGGTCACCCAACTTGGATGGCGTCAGAGAAGTGGCAAGGGGCCGGCACACGCTTCCCGCTTCATCTAATCTCAAATCAACCCAAGACCAAATTGCATAGTCAGTATGAGGCCGGACCCTATGCGCAAGCCAACAAAATTGCAGGCCGCGAACGCCTACGAATGTGCACGGCCGAAGCTGAGAAAAGGGAGTTAACTGACGGTCAAGTGATACTTGTTTTTAACGATGTGGGTGCTTGTCTAGCCGGACTCGAGATCAGCGACGATATACGCCTTGGTGTGGCCCAGATTTCCACAGGTGCCTGGTTTGACCCCGATCTTGCAGAGCCTGGTCAACCTGAAAAATCTGGCAACCCGAACACACTGACAAGGGACTGCGGGGCCTCACAATTATCGCAGGGTGTCTCGGCCATGAGCTGTATGGTGGAAATTGAAGTCTTCACCGGATATTTGCCTGCCATCACTGTTTTTGATCAACCCAATTTTAAAATACGTTAAACGCTTTACTGGAGACTCTATGAAACACATTGATAAAAACGCTCGCCGTTCACGCGCCATCATTGCGAATGGAACTGTCTATATTGGTGGCCAGGTCAGCTCAAATTTGGATGCCGGGATAGAAGAGCAGACCAAATCTGCTTTGTCAGGCATTGACGATCTTCTTGCTCAAGCTGGGTGTGGTCGGGACAATGTGGTGAGCGTAATGATATGGCTGAAAAGCATGGATGACTACGCTGCGGTTAATGAAATTTGGGACGACTGGATCGACAATGACAATCCTCCCACACGTGCATGTTGCGAAGTTCAAATGGCCGATTCGCGTATCCTTGTCGAGTTTCTCCCGACTGCGGTTATTTAACCCGAATTATTCACCGGAGCAGCTATTTTTAGTTGGCAGTGGAGCGTAACTATCTGATATATACTCCCGCGCCTGAATTGACCTGAGTTTTTTTTGCTTGTTGGTCGGGGCGTGGCTCACAGGACTTTATAGGCGTCGAAAGAGACGATGCGGAAGTTGTCAGTAACGGTATCACGGAATTCCCGCCATTTTTCCGGCAGGGTTTTTCGGAAGAAGGCCAGAATGGCTTCAGTGAATTGCCCAAATGTGGCAAAATGCTGATTGTGGGTGACATGCTTATGCATGACGCCCCAGAGGCGTTCTATCGGGTTTAGGTGAGGGGCATATGCTGGCAAAAAATGCAGCTTGATCTTGCAATCCGGGCTGTTCAGCCAAGGCTGGAGCAGTTTCGCGTGATGATAGCGGGCATTATCCAGAAAGACGTGGATTGCCGTCATGGCCGGATTGTTGCGTTCCAGCTTTTCCAGCATCTGTTGCGTCGTTTGTGCATTGATTTTTTCGGCTTCCACAAAGGTGAATTGGAATGTCTCAAGATCAAGCGCCCCCTGGATGTTCAACCGCTGACGCCCGGAGGTGGTCTTGATGGCGGTTTTCTGATCCTTGGGAAACCAACCATGGGCGGGGCGGCTTTGGTGTGTGGGATGCACCGCATCCGAAAACACAACCATCTCATCACTGTTCAGCCCTGTCATCAGAGCCTCATAATCGGCGATGAAAGCTTCCTGTTCAGCTTCATTGGCCCGGGCTGGCAGGGAAACCGGCTTTTTGTAAGCAAATCCAAGACGGCACATCAGCTTGCAGGCACCGGACCGGGAGTAAGCTTTCTCATATTGATGCGCGATATGGCTGCGCACTTCGTCAATTGTGCGAGGTGGCGTATCGGTGAAATGCTGGCAAAGTTCAGCTTCCTGCGCACAGGATAAATGTCCCTGACGTTGGCTGTAATCTTTCAGGCCGAAAAATGACAGTCCCTGAGCGGCAAAGGCAAGCTTCCATTCGACCAGAACCGTGGGGCCGATATCCAGAATTTCACAAACCAGTTTGGCATCATAGCCCGCATCCAGCAGCAAAAAAGCCCGGGCACGCTTCCAGACGAGGGCATCAACCTTACGGCGACGGCAGATCGCCTCAAGCACCATACGATGTTCTCCGGAAAGGCCGGTTGATTTGGGTTGCTTGCTCATAGGCGAACAATACAGAATTTCAAAAAAAACATACTGCGGCCAATTGACTCGGGCTGACTGAATATCATCAGGTCAATTCAGGCGCGGGAGTATAGTGTAAAGAATATGGTATAACAGCCATCCGATACACTGGACAGAAAGCGCCCCACTGCCATGACAGATATTGCCCCATTTTTTCCCGCATTTCCAGCCATTTCCGGTAAAAAAGTCACCGCCGCGTTTGACGGTGGAAAAATCACCTCGGATGCTGGTGTTCTACTGCTTGCTCAAGCCGAGAAACGGCTTGGGATTGCGCAACGCTTGGCAGCACTTATCCCCGATGCGCGCGATCCGACGCACGTGCAGCATCTGCTCCCGGATATTTTGTTCGCCCGCTATCTTGCGATTGCGGCCGGATATGAGGACGCCAACGATCTGGACCACCTGTGCCACGACCCCGCTTTCAAGATGGCGCTCGGCAAAACTCCAGAGGCCAAGGTTGGTCTCGTCAGCCAACCCACCATGTCCCGCTGGGAGAACGCGCCGGACCTACGCGACGTGATCCGCATGTCCTACGAGATGATCGACATCTATTGCGACAGCTACACCGCGCCCCCGGCAGCGATCACGTTGGATATTGACGAGACGTTCGACACCGCGCATGGCGAACAACAGCTCACTTTCTGGAACGGCTTCTACCGCGAGCGCGGCTATGCCCCCATCCATGTCTATGAGGCCGAAACCGCGCGGCCTGTCGCCTTCGTGCTACGGCCCGCCAAGACACCGTCCGGGCGTGAGGTCGCCGCCCATGTTCGACGCTTGATCCACCGCATCCGCACACACTGGCCAAAAACGCAGATCCTGCTGCGCGGTGACGGGCATTACTCCCGTCCGGAGGTCATGGCCTGGTGCGAGGCTCAGAAGGGCGTCGACTATATCTTCGGCCAGCCGGGAAACGCCGTTCTCAGCAGAGATCCCGTCATCACAGCCGACGCCGACGCCTGCGCTGCCATGAAGGTCGAGAAAAACCTCGCCACCCATAGAACCCATTGCGAGACGACCTACGCCGCCAGGAGCTGGAACGGCGTGAAACGGCGCATCATCGCCCGTATCGAAGTGACAGGCCTCGGTCTCGATATCCGAACCATCGTCACCTCACTCCCCGGTTCCACGCCGGAACGGCTCTACGAGGCCGACTACTGTGCACGCGGTCAGGCCGAAAATCTGATCAAGCTCCACAAAACCCAACTGAAGAGCGACCGCACATCGTGCTCATCCGCCTGCGCCAACCAGATGCGGCTCATTCTCCACACTGCTGCCTATTGGCTGCTCTGGGAAGTGCGCCAGGCAATTCCGGAAAGCGCGCCTCTGAAGTGCGCCGAGTTCACCACCCTCCAGAACCGCATCATCAAAATTGGTGCCCGTGTTATCGAAACCGCTACACGTATCCGCGTCGCCTTCGCATCCGCCTATCCAGATAAACAACTCTTTACACAGATACTCGGCGCACTGACAACGACGCCTGCCGGCAATCCTCAAGCACCATAGCAATCACGCCGCGCAACGCCCCGTCGCCCCGAAACTGAAACCTGCAAACTCAAACGCAAGCGCCGGAAAGCCCGCGCAACAAACCCGTTTGCCTCGGCAAATGTGAAACCGTTTCCGCGCACAAAAACCTCTGCTCCAAAACATCCGGTGAATAATCCGGGCTAGGGACGTGCAGATGCTGGAATTGCCCGTTGCCGCTCAAAATCTGCCTGCAAGGGCTTTTCTGGTGGGTTTGTTTTATGTCCAGATGCGCATCAATCCTCTTGCGGTAGCACCTGATTGAGTACAATCGCGATCAGTGCGGTGGGCAACAGACCAGATACCGCCAGCGTTTTTACAACACCTGGCAGGTATTGCACTGCCGTTGGTACCAGGTTCAGGCCTAGACCGACAGACAGCGACACCGCGATGATGATCATGTTGCGGCGGTTCATGCTGACCTCGGTCAGCATGTTCAAACCAGCGGCAACCACCATGCCGAACATTACGATCACACCGCCACCAAGCACTGGCAGGGGCATTGATGCGATCACTGCTCCGATTTTCGGGATCAACCCGCAAAAGATCAGGATCAGCCCAGCGATGGTCACCACATGGCGCGACATGATGCCGGTCATGCCGATGATGCCGACATTCTGGCTGAATGAGGTGTTTGGCAGGCCGCCAAACACCGCGGCGACTACCGTACCCAATCCATCCGCATAAGTTGCCCCAGAGATCTCATTATCAGAGGCATCGCGCCCGGCCCCCGCCTTGGTTGTGGCTGTCGTGTCGCCGACAGTCTCGATTGCCGATACAACACAGATCAATGTCACTGCGATCACCGCACCAAGATCAAAAGCAAGGCCGTAGGGCATCACTTGGGGTATTGCGACCCAATCAGCTCCACCAACTTTGCTAAAATTCACCATGCCAAAGGTCATGGCCACCAGATAACCTGCGATCAGGCCGATCAGAATACCAGAGGCCGATATGATCCCCTTTGCCCAGAATTTTAACGCCAAAGACACTACAATAACTGTGCCCGCAACAGCCCAATGCATCAATGACCCGAAACTTTCCGCCTCCATCTGAAATTTTGCAGCACCGCCTGCGGCGTATTTGATTGCAACCGGAATCAGGTACAGACCGATGGTCAGAATCACCAGACCGGAAACCAACGGCGGAAACAGAAACCGCAGCCTACCGATGATTGTGCCGAGCCCAAAATGGAACACCCCACCGATCAAACAGGCTGTTAAGGCGACGCCTAACCCCTGTGTCGCCGCGATGGAGGTAAGCACCGAAACAAAGGCAAAACTGGTGCCTTGCATGATCGGCAACCGTGCACCTACTGGGCCCATTCCAACGGTCTGAAACAGCGTCGCGATCCCGGCAAACAGCATTGCCATCTGGATCAGATAAACCTGTTCCGCGCCCCCAAAGGCCAGCCCTGCGGCACCAGCAACAATGATTGAAGGTGTTACGTTTGAGGCAAACATCGCCAGAACATGCTGCACCCCCAGCGGGATGGCTTCTTGCATAGGTGGTGTGACATTGGGATCAGACATTGATCCAGTTGTTGTGTTGGTCATAATATGTCCCTTGCTGTGTTTTCCTAGCCCGAATTATTCACCGGATTGGTGATTCTGAGCTGGCAGCGGAGCGTAACCATCTGATATAGTGTAAAGAATATGGTATAACAGCCATCCGATACACTGGACAGAAAGTGCCCCACTGCCATGACCGATATTGCCCCATTTTCCCCCGTATTTCCAGCCATTTCCGGTAAAAATGTCGATAACATGGGATATGACCGCTTTATGTAACATTGCATCTGTCCGGTTTTAAGGTTCTCCGCAAGGAGAAGCAAAATGAACCAGACAGCAATATTACAGGAAGTAAGACAAATGAAGTTTTCAGGGCTCTTCTCCGCTTTGTTGAGTGAAAAAAGATGCTGACCATCAAGTAACCTGTTGATATGTTTGGTTTATGACAACTTTACATAGAGCAGGTATATGACCATCAACATCTCACGGAATATTTTAAACCTCACGGGGCAACGTGTAAATGAAATTAAACTGGACGAAGAGGGTGACAAGATTGTTATTCACTGTAGCCGGGACGCCCGCAGGAGCACTATAGACCCCACCACAGGCAAGAAGGGAACTATCAACCAGCATATTCGCCGGCAGGTTAAGGATATCCCCCTTTTTGGGTATCCATGTGTGCTCGACATTGAACTGGCCCAGGTGTTTATTAGCAAGGGTGAGCGCCGCATTGAGGCGTGTGATTTTGTCGATAAAGGGTGCCGTTTCACCCACCGGTTTTGCCGACTGATCAGTGGATTATGCCGCCATATGTCTATTCAGGCCGTCTCCAGGCATTTGGGGATACGATGGGAGACAGTAAAGAATATCGACAAGGCATACCTGATGGAAACGCTCCCTGCGCTTGATCCTGCACAGTTGACTGGTTTGGAATATATTGGTGTCGATGAAGTTGCCAGGGCGAAAGGCCATGACTATATGACGGTGGTCTACGATATGGTCGGAGGTCATCTGGTCTGGGTGGAAGCTGGTCGAACTGCCGAGGTGTTTGCAAGATTTATAGTAACTGCCCAGGTACCCTAAGGAATAATTCACCTAAGGAATAATTCTCGTAACTGCCCAGGTTGTTTTTAAGCGTATTTCAGTGTTGCGATAATCTGATCGGCAGGCATCATCAGTGTTTCGATGATGTTCCATCCTTGTTTTCTGGCCGTTGTGATGACGCTGCGCAGGGTGGCAAAATCCTCTGCACCTTGTTCAGACCTGAACCCTCCCGATATTTTCTGACGTAGTTTCATCATCCGCAGGTCGCGTTCAGCTTCGTTGTTTGTGAAGGGTACGTCGGGATCTGTCAGAAAGCGCAGGGTGCCTTCCTTGTGATCGCGCAATCGTAAAGCCAGATTATGTCCTGTCCGCTGCTTCTTGCGCCCCCGTCTTCCGGGTTTTGGCGGCACGAGTGGAGGCAATTCCTCATGGAAATCCAATGCTGCGGTGATGATCCTGTCGTATCGCCGATTGATAAGCGCAACAAGCGGCGTTGAAACCGCCACGCCCTTATCCCGCGCGGCCTGTGTGACATGGTGCGCACGCCGCAGTAGCCTTTGCATCTGACCAGCCCAATCTTCCTGTTCGATTTCGACCAACGCTTGCAGTTCCCGTAAATGGTGTGCATTGCACAACGCATGGGTAACACCATCCAGCGTGAAGTAGGGCTGCCAATGATCATGCACGATACAGCCCGTGAGATTGGATAACAGATTACCGCGTTTGCTGCTGACCCGGTAGAAAGCCAGAAGCGGTGTACAGGCAACGTGAAGCCATTGCAGGCACCCCGTAATCCGGAAACCCGTCTCGTCAAGATGTTTGACGTGGACCTGTTGGGCGATCACATCCTGCAGGTGAGAAGCAACCCCCTTGAGCCGCTCTGATGCTTTGCGGTTCATGGCGGCCACAGTGGCAGGAACCAAAGGGGCATTGAACAAATCGGCCATTATTTGCGCCAGTCTGTCTTCCGGCAGGAAATGGGCGCATTGGAGATATGTTGCCACTCCGGCGATGCGTGGCCCGTACTGCACGGGTGCCTTTACTTCCAGAGGAAACGCCGCCCTGGTTGTTTCCCCACAGTGGCCGCAAAGGCAGACATGTGCCCTGTGTTCCGTTGTCATCAGGGGTTGTGGCTCGGGCAGGTCAAACACCTGTCGTGCGGCGTAATCCTCTGCCATTGATGGCGACAGCGGTGTGCCACATTGCCCGCAGACAGAAGGAAAGTGATCTTCAACATGATCGGGATCTGCCGTTTGGCACAGGGTGCTTCCCTTGTGGCCTTTCTGCCCGCCTGACTTTTTACCGGATTTTCTCCGCAGACTTTTGGTTCTGGGTTCAGCCTTGGGCTTCTTTAGGCCGTCGCTTGAAGGCGGCTTGCTACTGTTGCTGCTGTTCAAGCTGAGGCGACGTTCCAGATCTTCAATGCGAGCCACAAGCAGGGCTATCGTTTGTGCATTCTTCTGCTTCAGCTCTTCATAAGCCTCAACGGAAACATAACCTTTGGGTGCGTTTGAAAAAATCATAATCTTAATGAATCACATCGGGATTCCTCAGGCAAGAGAATTATTCCTTAGGGTACCTGGGCAGTTACGTTCTTTCAATGTAGTTAGCATCGTCTTCTTCCTTTCAAAGTTGAAGTTTCACTTTCAGATATTCCATTCCACGATTGCCTTTGAGTTGAACGGCGGGTCAAGATAAATCAGATCAACGGATTCCGAGTTCATGCCGCGCATGATTGGCAGGTTGTCGCCTGTCCAAATTGTTTTCGGGGCTCAATTGATTTCAGTCATGGGCCATGTATTGTACACTATGAAGGCCGCGCCAACCTTTCCTTATAAGCCCCGATTTTTTCCATCAACGCAGAGAACACCGCATTCTGCATCGCAATCGGCAAGGCCAGCACACGATTGAGAAACCGCTGGATCGGCGGCAGCTCTTCCAGAAGCGCGCCCTCGCGTGTGACCAGCGTCAAACCCGTCCAGTCGCAAAAGCTATCCAGGGTTATCGCATCGCCGCTCCGTGCGTCCACGGTCTCGCCGCGCACAATATCGCCGTAAAGGCTGCGCAGGCAGGCCCGCGCAATCGGGCTTTCCAGATTGTCACTGGCCCGGAACATGCCCTGGCTTGCGGTTTCGCGCTGGCCCTTGGTGAGCGCCCCCAATGTATCGAGGCGGCGTGCTATGGTCGAGGTGAAGCGTTTTTCGCCGTGCACATCCGTGGTGCAGACCCGGAAATGCGGTGCCGAGACCTGCGCTGCCCTATGGGTGCGCCCCAGCCCCTGGATCGCCGCCATCCGCCCGCCAGCCCGGCTCCATGAGATAATGCCGCCGACGCTTCGGGGTTTTGGCACCTGCCGCCCCTCTCTCGACCTCTCGCGCATGTGATGCGCTGCCAGTCCGACGGGGCTTGCAAGCAAGCCCTGCCGAGGCAGTGGATGACCCGTCTGGCGATGACCCGCCAGCTGCTGCATGGTAGGAGCGTCCGGTGCCACCTGCATCCGAGAAGATCAGAATGGCTTTTTCGCCCGCCATGAAGGCGCGGGTTTCCGCCGCATTGGCGCTTGCGCCGCGCCGCACGATGCGCAAGGCACCGGATGCATCTTTCATTGGCCGCTGCGACCGCCCGGTGACTTCCGCCACCTGTTCAGACCCAAAGGCCCAGAGGATCTGGTCCAGTGCCGAGGGCACGCCGGCCAGCAGCATGAGTCTCAAAACACCTGAACCAAAACTGAAAATAGAACTTGACATATTCACTTTTTCCACGTTGAATGATAGCACTTATGATAGACTGACACTGAGAATTTGTCGCTTTTTTGCCTACTGAAGTCCGGCAAAATCGCGTTTAGCCAAACCCCTCAGTAAATTGAGGGGCAGGCAGTGAACGAACCTAAAGTTGCAATCGAAGTTTTCGGGGGGGTTAAGATATACCCGAATGCGACAACTCGTTCGCTCGATAAGATAAACCTTCGCGTCCATTCAAATGAGTTCTTCACAATCTTGGGGCCATCGGGATGTGGCAAGACAACGTTGCTGCGGGTCATTGCCGGTTTTGAGGAACTGACCGAAGGGCAGATATCCCTGTTTGGCGAAAAGATCGGTCATTTGCCTGCAAATGAGCGGCCAATCAATACCGTGTTCCAACATTACGCGCTCTTTCCGCATATGACGGTGCGCGAAAATATTGGGTTTGGCCTGCGCCAGTTGCGAAAAACTCCTTCGGAAATAAAGACCGCCACCGACGAAGTGCTCGATCTTGCGGGACTTGGCGAGTTTGCTGACCGAAAACCGGCAAGTATGTCAGGCGGACAGCTACAACGGGTCGCGCTGGCACGCGCACTCGCACCCCATCCGAAGGTTTTGGTACTGGATGAGCCGCTGTCCGCGCTTGACCTGAAATTGCGTCAGAAAATGCGGTTCGAATTGAAAAGGATTCAGGAAGAGACAGGGATCACCTTTGTCTTCGTCACCCACGATCAGGGAGAGGCACTGGCTATGTCCGACCGCATCGCGGTCATGAATGCTGGCAAAATTCAACAGGTCGGTACGGCGCAGGAAATCTATCACAACCCAGTCAACGATTTTGTGGCAACTTTTATCGGTGAGACAAACCTTTTGGCAGGCATCGTCGCCGGAACTGATAAATCTACTTGTAACATGGTCTGCGATGGATCTTTTCCGGTGAGCGTCGCAAAGACCGCACCTGTCACCACAGGTGACCGGTATACAGTTTCAGTCCGGCCGGAAAATATCGTTATTCATCCTATTGGATCAGACAATGGCACCCCCGCCAAAGTTGAAAGATGCACTTTTCTGGGCAGCGATATGATGGTCGACCTCAGCGTCGGCGGGACATCGGTTATGGCGCGGTTTCATCCTCATATCGGCGGCGAGGACATTCCAGTTGTGGGTCAGGATCGGCGGATCGCAGCCTCTCCGGGAGCCGGACGTTTGCTCGGGCGGGTCGGATCATGACGCAGGCCAGGCAAAACTCTCTATCAAAGCCCCGCTCAAACGCCGTGGGATTGCGGCTTGCTCTGATCTCGCCCGCACTTTTGGTGCTGATGGTCGGGGTTGTCGGGCCTATCACGTTGATCCTGATCTACTCCTTTTTGACACCGGGCACTTACGGTGGTGTTGAATGGAATTTCTCAACGGATGGGTATGTTCAGTTCCTGTTTGAGCGCGACATCTTTGATGAAACGCTCCAATTCTCCACTGGTTATCTAGAGATTTTTGCCCGCTCGTTCGGTCTCGCGATCCTGTCTGTGGTACTTTGTCTATTGATTGGCTTTCCGACGGCGTATTTCATTGCGACGCGGCCACCCAGTCGACGAATGCTCTGGGTTTTTCTGATCACGGTCCCTTACTGGGTAAACCTGCTGATACGCACTTTGTCCTTGCTCTTTTTGATCCGGGATGAGGGGCCAATCAACTCCCTGGTTATTGGCATGGGTTTCGTAGACAGCCCGATCGGCATTGCATACACCTATTTCGCGGTCGCTCTGGGTTTGGTCTACAGCTACCTGCCCTTCATGATCCTGCCGATTTACGCGGCATTGGACCGCGCAGACCCATCCCTGATCGAAGCCGCATTCGACCTCTATGCGAAAAAATGGACGGTCTTGAAGGAGATTGTCATTCCTTTGGCCAAGCCGGGGATCATGGCAGGCTCACTGTTGGTTTTCATCCCTTCAATCGGATCATATCTTGCCCCGAATATCCTGGGTGGGGGGCGCAACCTGCTGATCGGAAACCTTATCGCCCTACAGTTTCAAAGTTCGCGTAACTGGCCGTTCGGTTCCGCGCTTGCCATTGTTTTGCTGACCATGGCGCTTATTACATTGATTATTATTGTGCGGCGCGGCGCGTCTTTCAATCGTGTGGAGGACTTGCGGTGACAAAAAGGACTCCCTTTCAGGAACTGAGCCGCTATCCGGGCTTTCGGGCAATGACGTTGTTTTGCCTTGCATTTCTTTATGCCCCTCTTTTGATCGTCTCTCTCTATTCTTTCAACTCGGCGCGCTCGATCACTTCGTGGGGCGGCTTCAGCTTTAAATGGTATGTCACCGCTTGGCAGAACCCCGTCCTTGCTTCTGCTGCGTTGAATTCGGTTATGATTGCATTGGTCGCCGCAACGTTGGCGACGACGATAGCGACCTTCGCTGCGATAGGAATTGATCGCGGTTCGGAAAACCTGCCGTTCAAATCCACGATCACAGGACTAATCAGTTTTCCGCTGCTGGTTCCGGAAATTGTGACGGCAATCTCCAGCTTGATTTTCTTTGTCGCGATTGGCGTGCCGCTTGGCTATATCGCGATTGTTTTGGCGCACACGGTCTTTTGCATACCTTTCGCCTATTTGCCCATAAGGGCGCGCCTTTCGGGCGTAGACACCGCATACGAGGATGCGGCAGCTGACCTATATGCAAGTCGCGCGGCCACCATTCGCAGTGTGCTTTTGCCATTGATGATCCCCGGCATGGTGTCGGGCTTTTGCCTCGCGTTTATCGTGTCACTGGACGATTTCATCATCGCAAATTTCCTTACAGGGCCGGGGACATCGACCTTGCCCGTCACGCTTTACGGCCTGGCAAGGGTCGGCTTTTCACCTGAAATCAATGCCGTTGCGACAGTCATGCTTTTGGTCTCGACGCTCTTTGTAGGGGCATCCTGGCTGATCGGCCGGAAACAAACTTCATGAAATGGGAAACCAACCAACAAGGGAGAATAAAATGAATAAATCAAAACTCGTATCGACTGCCATTGCGGTCTTCATGACAGCGGGCGCGGTTCAAGCGGAGGGCGTGATCAACCTTTTGAATTATGCCGATTACATGTCTCAAGAGCAGATTAACCGTTTCGAGGCAGAGTCCGGCATCAAAATTGTGACAACGACAATCGACTCCAACGAGACTCTGCTGGCGAGACTTCAGGTTGGCGCAGATGGCTTCGATGCCGCGGTCGCGACAGATTACATGGTTCAGGTGTTGGTCCGCGAAGGGTTCCTTGCACCCGCCGGTGTCAGCGAGTTTGAGAATTTCGGTAACATCCAGGACCGTTTCATCGCGACCTATTTCGATCCCGAAAACGAATATGCGGTGCCGTATCAAACCGGGACGACCTCGCTGATGGTCGACACAGCCATTATTCCAAATCCACCAAACAGCCTGTCGCTGATTTTTGATCCACCAGCAGAGGCCGTTGGCCGGATCAACGTTTTGCGTGACATGCACGATGTAATCAATGCGGGGCTGCGCTACCTCGACTATCCACGGTGCAATAGCGACCCCGAGCAACTGAGCGAGGTTCGCGATCTTTTGCTGGCGTCCAAGGACAACTGGCGGTCGATCAATTCAGATGGAGCACAGGAATTGCTGGTGTCTGGTGATGTTGTGGTCAGCCAGGTTTGGGCTGGCAACGGCCTGCGCGCCCGCAACGAACGGCCGACCCTCCAGTATATTTATACCGACGAGGGCTATACTGGTTGGGTCGACAGCCTTGTCATGCTTGAGGGTGCACAAAATTCCGAGAATGTCGAAATCTTTATGAACTGGCTGCTCGACCCGGCAAACTCTGCCGAATTGACCAATTGGGCGGGCTTCAGTTCTGGCGTCAAAGGGGCCGAGAAGTTCCTTTCGGAGGCAAACCGCGCGGCACCAGAAGCCAACATTCCAGCAACGGCGCCTGCACCCGACTTTGTGCCGACATGCCCTGACAACGTCGTAGCTCTTTATGATCGCATCTGGACGGAAGTGCTTCGGTAAAACGCCAACAAAGATGGCGATGTGTGAAAACTTCGCGGCATCGCCATCTTTCCCAACTTTCCAAAAGACATGTTCCGAAATTGACAACGCAGAGGTGCGAACATCAGCCTCTCCGAACACTTGCCACGAAAATGCGATTTAAACTTTAAACGTCGCTCAACTAGTTAAGGGAAACACTGTGAGTATACCAAACCGGGCAGATGTGATTGTTGTTGGCGGCGGCGTTGCGGGCTGTTCAATCGCATATCATTTGATCAAACTTGGCATCTCGGACGTGGTGCTGTTTGAACGCAAACAGTTGACGTGTGGCACCACCTGGCATGCCGCAGGCCTTGTGACGCAGCTTCGTGCGACGCGGAATATGACCGAGTTGGCAAAATACACCGGTGAGTTGTTCACCACGCTAGAGGAAGAGACCGGTCAAGCCACGGGATATAAAAAGAACGGTGCCTTGCGCCTTGCCAAGACTGCCGCGCGGCTAGAAGAACTGAAACGCGGCGTGTCTATGGCGCGTAATTTCGGGCTCGAAGCCTCCGAAGTTACTTTGGGCGAAGTAAGCGAGAGATGGCCGGGTGTGGTCACTGACGATCTGGCGGGTGCGATCTGGATGCCGAACGATGGTCAGGTCAACCCGGCTGATGTCACGATGGCAATGGCCAAGGGCGCGCGCATGGGCGGTGCAAAGATATTTGAAAATACTCCGGTAAAGCGGCTGATCATCGAAGATGGCCGCGTACGTGGTGTTGAGCTGGAAGATGGCGAAGTTCGTGCAGACAAGGTCGTCATCGCGGGCGGCATGTGGTCACGTGATTTTGCCGCCACAGCGGGCGTATCTTTGCCCCTGCATGCCGCTGAACATTTCTATATTGTCACCGAACCGATTGCAGACCTTCAACGCGATTTGCCAATCCTTTTTGTGGCAGATGAATGTTCCTATTATAAAGAAGACGCCGGAAAATTATTGATCGGCTGTTTTGAGCCTGTGGCCAAGCCGTGGGGCCATGACGGCATCCCGGCGGATTTCTGTTTTGACAGCCTGCCAGAAGACTTCGATCATTTCGAGCCGATCCTGGCTGAAGCGATTGAGCGTGTTCCCGCACTTGCCAGTGCTGGTATCCAGCTGTTCTTTAATGGTCCGGAGAGTTTCACGCCCGATGATCGCTATTTGTTGGGGGAAACGCCCAAAGTGTCGGGCTTGTTCTGCGCCTGCGGATTCAATTCGGTCGGAATTCTGTCGTCGGGCGGTGTCGGCAAAGCCTTGGCTGATTGGGTGCACGATGGTCACGCACCCTCAGAATTGAACGACGTCGATATCAGCCGGATGCAGCCGTTCCAGTCAAACACGAATTATCTGTTTGATCGGACCAAAGAGACTTTAGGCCTGCTTTATCAGATGCACTGGCCTAACCGGCAATACGAGACTGCACGCGGTGTCCGGCGCAGCCCGTTCCACGACCGTCTTTTGGCGCAAGGTGCCGCTATGTCGGAAATGGCAGGATATGAACGACCCGGCTTTTTTGCAGCCGACGGACGGTCATCCGAGTTTGGTTATTCCTACGGAAAGCCAAGCTGGTTTGATGATACCCTTGCTGAATGCCAGAACACGGCCAGCAATATGACACTTTTCGACCATAGCTGCTTTGCCAAATTTCAACTTGATGGAAGGGATGCTTTGGCGGTTCTGAACCATGTGTCCGCAAATCAATGTGATGTCGCCGTGGGCAAGGTTGTTTACACCCAATGGCTGAATGACCGCGGCGGCATCGAGGCTGATGTGACGATCACGCGCCTTTCCGAGACATCATTCCTGATCGTCACCGTCGCCGCCTCCCAAACAAGGGACCAGAGTTTCCTGCGCCGCGCTATACCTGCAAATGCCCACGCGCATTTGGCCGATCTATCGTCGGGCCTGCCAATGCTGGCCGTGATGGGCCCAAAATCTCGCGCGCTGCTTGAGGCATTGACCAAGGAAGACATGAGCCATGGCGTGTTCCCATTTGGGACGTCCCGCATGATGCAGATCGGTTATGCGCTGGTTCGTATCACACGCCTGACGTTTGTCGGCGAACTTGGCTACGAGTTGATCATGGAGGCAGATTTCGCGCAGCATGTGTTCGATGTTCTGACGGATGCAGGGCGTGATTTTGGGCTGGGTCTTGGCGGGTTCTTTGCGATCAATTCGATGCGCATGGAAAAGGGTTACAGGCACTGGGGTCACGATATTGGCGAAGTGGACACGCCGTTACAGGCAGGGCTTGGCTTTGCCGTCGATTGGGCAAAGCCAGAATTTCGTGGCCGTGACGCCCTTTTGCGCAGCAAAGAAAGCGGCCCCCAGAAAAGGCGTCTTGTTCAGATAAAACTGGACGCTGGCCATGACACGCCTTTGCTTCACCATGAGGAGCCGATTTGGTGCGATGGCAAGATCATCGGTTCAATCACGTCGGGGGCGTTCGGTCATCGGATCGGTGCGTCACTTGGGCTTGGCTATGTGTCTCATGCCGATGGAGTAACAACTGATTTTCTGAATTCGTGCAAGTTCGAGGTGGAAGTTGCCTGCGAAAGACACCCCGCGCATGTGCAGTTTGGCAGTTTTTACGATGCAAAAAATGAACGAGTCAGATCATGACACACGAAGATGTCTGCCCGTCCTGAAATATTCGACCATCCAACCATTTAGGCAAATCGCCTGGAAAGAGAAACAATGGCCAGAGTAGCAGTTATCGGTGCCGGTCCATCAGGCCTCGCCGCATTGAGAGCATTTCAATCAGCGGCAAAAAATGGGGCAGACATTCCTGAAATCGTCTGTTTCGAGAAGCAGGAAGATTGGGGTGGCTTGTGGAATTACACCTGGCGCACCGGGCTGGATGAATACGGTGAACCTGTGCACTGCAGCATGTACCGATATCTCTGGTCCAACGGCCCCAAAGAGACGCTTGAGTTTGCCGACTATAGCTTTGAAGAACACTTCGGCAAACCGATCGCATCCTATCCGCCCCGCGCCGTTCTGCACGATTACATCACAGGACGCCTTAAAAAAAGCATGAGCCGTGATCAGATCCGGTTCAGAACACCTGTTCGGATGGTCAAGTATGACGAAGCCAGTGCGACATTTGATATAACGGTCACCGACTTAATTGCGGGAAAGACTTACACCGAAACTTTCGACTACGTGATAAATTCCACAGGGCATTTTTCGACCCCGAATGTGCCCGATTTCAAAGGTCTGGACAAGTATGCGGGACGCGTGTTGCATGCCCATGATTTCCGTGACGCGCTAGAATTTAAAGACAAGGATATCATGATCATCGGTCGCAGCTATTCTGCGGAAGACATTGGTTCACAATGTTGGAAATACGGTGCAAAGACAGTCACAATTTGCTACCGGACCACTCCTTTTGAGTGGGATTGGCCGAAAAACTGGGACCAGCGGCCTTTGCTGACCCATGTGGAGCCGGATACGAACATTTGCCATTTTCAGGATGGGTCAAGCAAGCCCATAGACGCGATCATTCTTTGCACAGGCTATCTGCATCACTATCCGTGGCTGCCCGATGAGCTGAGTGTCAATGGCGCGAACCTGTTGTGGAAAGAGAAGCTCTACAAGGGCGTTGTCTGGACGGAAAACCCGAAATTTTTCTACATCGGCGCTCAGGATCAGTACCTCACCTTCACGATGTTTGATGTGCAAGCATGGTGGATTCGCGATGTCATCATGGGCACTAAAATGCTGCCTGCACACGATGAGATGCAGGCCTATTGTGACGATATGCAGGAAAAGCACGACACCGCTTTGGCAGGTCCAGAAAAGGAATGGTATCTGTTTCAGGCCGAATATGTGCGCAACCTGATGCAGGAAACGGATTACCTCGACTTCGACATCGACGCCATCGTGGAACTTATCGACCAATGGGAAGACCACAAGAAGGCGGATATTATGGGTTTTAGAAACAATTGCTACAAATCTGTGGTCACCGGAAAGGTTTCGCCATTGCATCACACACCTTGGAAAGACGCGATGGACGATTCAATCGAGGCGTATCTGCGCAAGGCCTAAGACCGTCACCCACACATCAGCATAGGAACTAATAATGTACGCAGCCCTAATTACTGAATTTGGCAAACCACTCAGCATCGAAAAGGTGCCCGATCCAGAAACGCCCAAAGACGGTATCGTCATCGAAGTCGCCGCAGCAGGTGTCTGTCGCAGTGACTGGCATGCGTGGACAGGGCATTACCCTGACATCCCGCTGCCGCACATTCCCGGCCATGAGATGGCGGGGCGTGTCGTGTCCGTCGGGGCAGAGGTTGGCACGAGGCTAAAGATCGGCGACAGGGTAACGACGCCTTTCATCAACGCGTGCGGCGGTTGCATGCACTGTCAGACAGGGGCGCATCAGGTATGTTCACAGGCGACCTATCCCGGCTTCACGGCACCGGGATGCTTTGCGCAGTTCGCGGCCATTCCAAAATCGGATGTGAATATTGTTCGACTCCCCGACGCCATGTCTTTTGTGGATGCGGCCAGTCTTGGGTGTCGTTTCATCTCAGCGTACCGCGCCGTGGCCGAGCAAGGCCGCGTCAGCCCCGGCAAGTGGGTGGCGGTGCATGGGTGTGGCGGGGTCGGACTGTCAGCTATCATGATCGCAGCAGCCATGGGTGCGCTACCAATCGCCATCGATATCAGTGAAGAGACGTTGGCCGTCGCGCGGTCCTTCGGTGCCGTCGCCTCAGTCACTGCGGCGACTTCCGCCGACGTGGTTGCAGAAATTCACGAGATCACAAAGGGCGGGGCGCACGTGTCACTTGATGCCTTGGGCAGCAAGGTGACCTGTCGAAATTCGGTAGAAAGCCTTGGTGTCAGCGGACGGCATGTGCAGGTCGGCCTAATGAATGGCAACGACAGCGAGACGGCCCTGCCCATGGCGACAATTATCGCGAAAGAGCTGGAGATTGTGGGGACCTACGGGATGTCGCCCGTCAATTACCGCCATATCTTCGCAATGATTGAAGCGGGAAAATTGCAACCGGGGCAACTGGTCAGCGAACGGCTGACACTTCAAGAAGGGGTCGAATTTCTGTCCCGAATGAATGAATTTAGCGGTCACGGTATCCGCGTCATTGAGGATTTTCGCTGTGCATAACATATCGTTTCGCCTGACGAACCTAACTAATGGTGAGCGGTCCAATGGGGTCCACTAACTTTGTAAACCGAGGAGTCATCAGGCGTGGATTCAACGCCTTTCCGTTAGGAATGGAACGCATTTTAGTCCCGCCACAAGGCACACGGATTCTCAGCGTCGCCAACGGTGACGAAGTGACAGTCGTTGACCGGCATGGATGTCAGCCTTGCGAAGTTACTTTTGTTTCCGATATTGGAGTATCCGACATCGGCGTGATCGGCGGACATACCCCTCTTAAATCACGTGCCCTACTTGACGCTGTAGAACGGGACGCTTCTTTCAGTCAGCGTTGGGCGCATTTCAGCAAACGCGAGCTTGATATCGAATCCATACAGGGAATCTTGCTTTTCGACGAAGGCTCCCGCCCGGGATCTTCTTTGACATTTACTGTCGAGCAAGACGGTACGCTCGCCTTTTGCCTTCCACAGCGGTCAATGACGCCGGACGCGCAATTGCCGCCCACTGAAATCACTGTCTACATCAAACGGAAAGACGGCGCGGACCATTTTTCTAAACATGGCATGCCAACGCCATTGGCAGACACAGTACAGGATTTCATTATCAATCCTGGACGCGCCGTGGCTTATGAGGTCAAAAAAGGGCAATATTTTCAGACTATTGATGTGCAAGGGCGTGAGTGTTCCGATTTTCAGGCATTTTGTCGTCGCAGTCTTGATGCCGGGATCGAGCGCAAAATCGACATGACAACAACCCGCAGCATGTATGGTACGGTCCAGCCGACGCCGGGCCTGCACGCCAAATACTGGAACGTAGATCAAGAGCCGCTGGTCGAAGTTATCCAGACCACCTGTGGCCGCCACGATGTCTTTTCTGTCGCCTGTACCGCACGCTATTACGATGATTTTGGTTATCCCGGCCATATCAACTGTTCCGACAATATGAGCCTCGCCGCTGCCCCCTATGGCATCCGACCCAAAAAAGCGTGGCCATCCGTCAATTACTTCTTCAACACAGAACTTGACCATAGTGATGCGTTTATCTCTAACGAACCATGGTCGCGCCCGGGCGATTATGTCCTGAAACGGGCGTTGACAGATCTTGTCTGTATTTCAACAGCTTGCCCGGACGACATCGGCTGGGCGAACAATTTTAAACCAACAGAAATCGGCATTCGTGTCTACGATAATATAGATCGTATCCGGCCATCTATCGGGTGGCGCAAAAATGAAGAGGCTGAATTGGAAGAGACAAGACAAACGGCATTTCACGCCTGTTTTTCACGGCACACACGTCATTTTGCGCCAAGCGCTGGCTACTGGCTACCCCAAAAAATGGGCACATCCAGTATCGCCACCGAATATTGGGCCGCGCGTGAAAAGGCCGTCATTCATGACTTAAGCTCGCTTCGCAAATTCGAAGTGACGGGCCCCGATGCTGAACGACTGATGGATTACTGCCTGACCCGAAATATTCAAAAGCTGGGCATCGGCGACGTCGCCTATTCTGCGATGTGCTACGACCACGGCGGTATGATCGACGACGGCACAGTCTTCAAACTGCGCGAAAACGGTTTCCGCTGGGTCGGCGGCAATGATGCATCTGGCGACTGGCTCCAGAAACAGGCCAAAGAAACGGGCATGGACGTCTGGGTGCGTGAATCAACTGAAGTCCTTGCGAACGTAGCGGTGCAGGGGCGGCTGAGCCAAGATATTCTGAAGCAGGTTTTCTGGACGCCTCCGCTACAACCGACCTTGGACGAGATGAAGCTGTTCCAGTTCACCGTCGCCCGTATCGGCGGCCTGCACGGCACGTCCGTTCTAATCAGCCGTACGGGTTTCACCGGAGAGCTTGGCTACGAAGTGTTCTGCCATCCAGACAACGCTGAAGAAGTATTTGACGCCATCTGGGCCGTTGGCGCGCTGATGGGGATGCTACCGTTGGGGATGGAGGCCTTGGGTGTGTTGCGCATCGAGGCTGGTCTTATTCTAGCCGGCCGCGAGTTTTCCGACCAGACGGACCCCTTCGAGGCGGGTATCGGATTCACAGTGCCGCTGAAATCCAAAACAGCGCCGTTCATTGGGAGGGAAGCGCTGGAAAGACGCAAGCTGGAACGCAGTAGCATCCTTGTCGGCTTGGTCATAGACGCCAACATCGTCCCCAAGCACGGCGAGTTCATCTATGAGGGCCGCGCACGCATCGGAGAGATCACGTCAGCTGTCCGCTCTCCAATCCTTGGCCACGTCATCGCCATGTGTCGTATCGATCCTAAATACGCCGATCCGGGCACCCTTGTTGAAATTGGCCAGTTGGATGGACACGAAAGACGTCTTACGTCCAAGGTCGTGGCATTGCCGCATTTCGACCCGACCAAACAACGTCCCAAAGGATTCTATAACGTTTCATCCACAGGCTGAATGTACAACCACTGCTTTATCTGACATTGTCCGCGAACCGGTACCTGAAGCGAAATAGGAACAAAAATGATGCAAAAGATAGAACTCCCACTGTCAAGGTCGGTCGCATTGAGGGGCCGTGTCATTCAGGAAACTGAAATCGATCTTGACGCAATGATTGATACTCAAATCTCTATCGGCGTGGAGGTAAAAAACCTGCGCAAAGCCAGTGGCATCACGCTTAAGCAATTGTCGGAGGCATCCGGACTGTCGCAAGGATATTTAAGCCAGATCGAGCGTGATCTTTCCTCACCCTCCATCAAAGCGGTGCACTCGATAAGCCGCGCGCTGGGTGTAAATATCTCTTGGTTCTTTCGCGTTCAGCCTTCCGACGGCCATGAACTAGCAGATTATGTCGTAAGACGTAACAACCGCCGATCCCTTAAATTCGAGAGCGGCATAACAGACGAGCTTTTGTCGCCAAATCTCGGGCGGGGAATTGAGTTGCTGAGATGCACGTTCTCGCCGCATTCTTGCAGCGGCAACGAAACCTACGAGCACAACGGAGAAGAAGCAGGCATCATTTTGTCAGGCGGTTTGACACTTTGGCTGGATGGCAAACGTATTGAATTACGGACTGGCGACAGTTTTGCATTCGAAAGCTCGTTACCTCACCGTTACGCCAATGAATATGACGAGCCAACAGTTATCATTTGGGCAATTACTCCACCAAGTTATTAGGGTTCTGTCGCAAAGTTTTTCCGAGCTTGGAGAGCATAAAAATGTGGGGGGCAATTAAGCCACCAGTTTCAGATTTGATACATTTTGCTCTCTGACACTGGGTCTTCTATTTTCAATCCGACCTCTCTAAATATCATAGCGGTTTGTAGAATAATCCATAAACCTGGTAAAATCAATGTCAAAAACATTTGGAGTTGTCCGGTTTATGTACCATGGCAGTTGTCCGCTTCTGTTTTCCACGGGTGAGGGTTTTGGGAGCCGTAGGCGAGCAAGACCCTCACCCGTGGTTCGGCTGGTCGAAGCGGTTCACGCAGCCTGTTCTTTAACATCTTTAATCTCCGTTCCATCGGGTTCATACATGGCAAGCTTTCTGGCACTGGCGTCAATTTATGACGGCGGTCGGCGGACCGCAGCGGCGCGGATCGGCGACGTGACACTACAGATTATTCGTGACTGGGTGATGCGGTTCAACGTGGACGGAGCAGACGGGTTGATCACGCGCCGGTCTGTCGGGCCAAAACCAAAGCTGACAGCAGAACACCGCTGGGCGCTTGCGGAGATGGTGGAGCGCGGCCCAACCCCCGCGATCCACGGCGTGGTGCGGTGGCGGCGCTGCGATCTGGCGCGCTGGCTCTGCGAAGAGTTTGGCGTTTCAATCGCCGAGGGCACGGTGGGGCGGGTTCTGCGCGAGATGGGTTACCGGAAGCTCTCCGCCCGTCCGCGCCACTACGCGCAGGACGGGGACGCGATTGTTGCGTTTAAAAAAACTTTCCCGCCGAGGTGGAAAAGATCAGGGCCGGTCTGGCCCCAGGCGTAGAAATCGAGCTCTGGTGGCAGGACGAAGCCAGGATAGGTCAAAAAAACAAGATCACGCGACGGTGGGCCAAACGTGGAACCCGACCCAGTGCGCCGCACGATCAGCGAACCCAATGGGCCTATATTTTTGGCGCGATCTGTCCAGCAAAAGGCAAGGGTGCCGGACTCGTCATGCCGTACTGCGACACACATGCAATGGACGCCCATCTCGCCATCATCAGTGGTGAAGTCGGCCCCGGTGCCCACGCTGTAATTCTCGTCGATCAGGCCGGGTGGCATACAACGCCCAATCTCGACGTTCCCGAGAACATCACCCTCCTGCCGCTGCCGCCCCGATCCCCGGAATTGAACCCCCATGAAAATATTTGGCAATTCATGCGCGATAACTGGCTCTCCAACCGTGTATTCAAAGACTACGACGACATTGTCACCCATTGCTGTGAGGCTTGGAACAAGCTCATGAACCAACCTTCGCGCATTCGATCAATCGGTATGCGAGATTGGGCGCATAGGTTGTAGGCCACGCTCGTTGGTATAACATGGGATATGACCGCTTTATGTAACATTGCATCTGTCCGGTTTTAAGGTTCTCCGCAAGGAGAAGCAAAATGAACCAGACAGCAATATTACAGGAAGTAAGACAAATGAAGTTTTCAGAATACTATGGCCAAACCAAAGCGCGCAAATTGAGCCAGAGAGAGGCTGCGGGCCTTCTGGGGATGTCGGAGCGTAGTTTTCGACGATACGGTAAGCGCTTTGAGGCAGAAGGTGCTGACGGGCTGTTTGACCGCCGTCTTGCCAGGGTACCCCAGAACCGTGTTCCAGTTGATACGGTGAGTAAAATGCTGACACTGTTTGATACCCGATATTGGGATTTCACCCCAAAGCATTTCCACGAGAAACTGGTATCAGAGCATGACTTCAATCACAGCTATAATTGGGTGCGTCTGACACTGCAAGCACGTGGCAGAGTGACGAAAGCATCACGGCGTGGGGCCCATCGCCGCAAGCGCGAGCGTCGCGCTCTTCCCGGGATGATGTTGCATCAAGCGCTGCCCGGCAGGGCCATGAAATGGCCTGAGAGGGGCGGGTCAAGCCATGAGTGGGTTCCGGGCAAATGGTGGGATCTGATCGTGACGATGGACGATGCGACAAGCGATATCTACTCGGCGTTTTTTGTTGATGAAGAAGGGACGATGAGTAGCTTTGCGGGTGTGAGTGATGTTATTGTTTCAAAAGGTTTATTCTGTTCTCTCTATGCCGATAGAGGCAGCCACTACTGGCACACACCTGAGGCTGGCGGCAAAGTTGACAAGAGCAACCCGACCCAATTTGGGCGGGCTTTAACCCGGCTTGGCATTGAATTGATACCGGCCTATTCGCCTGAGGCCCGCGGCCGCTCGGAACGCATGTTCGGGACGCTTCAAAACCGATTGCCTCAAGAACTGCGCTTAAACGGCATTACGACGATGGAAGAAGCCAATCGGTTTTTGATCGAAGAGTATCTGCCAGGCCATAATGAAAAATTTGCAATCAAGCCATCCGGTGATGGATCAGCCTTTGTGCCGTTTGCTGGCGATCTGGCCAACGTTCTATGTGTGCAGGAAGAACGCGTGGTCGGAAAAGACAACACCGTTCGCTACAAAAACCGGTGTCTTCAGATACCCGCAGATTGCCATCGGAACCACTACGTCAAAGCCCGTGTTCGGGTGCATGAATATCCAAACGGCCAGTTGGCGGTGTTCCATGGCCCCAGAAAGCTTGCCATGTATGAACCCGATGGAACGGAGATTAAAGATGTTAAAGAACAGGCTGCGTGAACCGCTTCGACCAGCCGAACCACGGGTGAGGGTCTTGCTCGCCTACGGCTCCCAAAACCCTCACCCGTGGAAAACAGAAGCGGACAACTGCCATGGTACATAAACCGGACAACTCCAAATGTTTTTGACAGTTTTGAATTTATGACTTGCTAATTGTATCCTGTGAGATACAATTAGACATGATAGAAATACACAAAACAGGCGACTTTGATAAGTGGCTGACAGGCCTTCGCGACCCTAGAGCCAAGGCCAAAATTGAAGTGCGTATTAGAAGGTTGAGCCTTGGCAATGCTGGGGATGTTAAACCTGTCGGTGAAGGCGTCAGCGAAATGCGGATATCGGAGGGAAAAGGGTATCGTGTCTATTTTGTTTTAAAAGGTGAAATATTGGTCATTTTACTGTGTGGCGGCGATAAGTCGTCCCAGCAGGCTGACATCAGAAAAGCCAAATCTATGGCAAACGACTTGGAGTAAAAAATGGGTATTAAAACAACACCGTTCGACGTAGCTGACTACCTTGACAGCCCCGAAACCGTAGAAGCCTATCTTGAAGAGGCGTTTACCACCAATGACACAGCGCTCATTGCTGTTGCTCTTGGTGATGTGGCGCGAGCCAAAGGCATGACGTCGATTTCCAAAAAAACTGGTTTATCCCGAGAAAGCCTCTACAAAGCGTTGAGCGAGACTGGAAATCCCGAGCTTGAAACTGTCCTGAAGGTGATGGGTGCCGTTGGCTTTTCTCTATCTCCGAAGGTCTGGGCTGGAAGGCCCGCGGTTTGAGAAACCGCGCGGCTTTTTCAGATCAGTTAGGGAAGCATAAAAATGTGAGGGGCAATTAAGCCGCCCGTTTCAGATTTGATACTTTTTGCTCTCTGATTGTAATGGTTAGACAGTCCAGTGCTTATAATTTCTTTCGTGCTTTTCTGTAGAGATCAAATGCCTCTTCAACGATTTTACCATATATACACCCCTGCTCTTCTGAATCTTTGATAATCAAATTTAGTGTCTCGGGCTTAACCCTAGTGTGTAGCTGAGCCGTATAGATACTTCTGGGCCGCCCTGGAGGTCGTTTAACAGATTCAATACCAGGACTGCGATCTACAAATCCGCGTTTTTTCCCCAATTCTTCTGCTTCAGACAAAACTTCTGGCGCGACCGTTTTTGGTTTTGCTTTGGTTGCGGACTTTGGAATACTAACTGTTGAAATATATGAAAGATCGTCGGGTTTTCTAGAAAGCGCTGCTTTGACATCAAAAGCGCTAAACTTGTCATCATTCATGCTTCTTCTCCGAGTCTTTGTAAAACGGCTTCTGTAAACTTTGATGCGTTCAATATGGCTTTATCCATTGCTCCTTGAGACGGTATGTCGCGAAGCCCTCCCCCAAACCTAAACAACCCGTCATATGCCGCACGCTCTAAAAGCTCTGGCTCCAGTAAGTGTATTTCTGCGCCTTTAAGGCCTTCGAGTATTGATCGGTGTTGTTTTGATCTGATCGCCTTGGTCATTGTGAGTACCACGGAATGCTTAATGGATCGGCGAAGTGTCTTTTCCTGATCCAAAACCATCCCAACAGCCTCTAGACCTATTTCAGCGTCTAATTGTTTTGCTTGCATTGGTGTGATGATCAGATCGGCCCTAGAAGCGGCTTTAGTTAAAATGAGGCTTGCTACTCCTTCGAGGTCAATAATCACAAAAACGCCGTCATCGTCGTGGCTTTCTATCACTTCTATTATGTTTTTTTCAGTTATATGGCTTAACACTGTGATGTTGCCGCTAGGTTTAATTTCTTTCTCCGACCAGCGCGTAAGTGATTGATTGGGGTCACAGTCCAAAAAAACAACAGTTCCTTCAGCCGCGGCCAATTCAGTACCCAAAATAACTGCGGCTGTAGATTTACCGCATCCTCCTTTGGGGGAAGCTAATACTATTACTGGCATGTCGATCCTTAATTATCAGATAATATTACTAATCTGATAACAAAACTAATCAGATTAGTAAATAAATAAATAAATAAATTTATCGATAATATAATATATCAGGTATATCTTAATATCTGATTAGTAATATTATCTGATATGTCTGAGATGAAAGTGCCTATTTTATATTCATCAATATCCATGGAATGAGCGTAGAGGATTGTATTGATTATCAGCTCGGCATAGGAAATATTCAGAACTGACATGTGCAACGTCCTTTGTGCAACGTCCTTTGTGGATGGTTTCTGCCCCCCAAATTGTATACATTTCGATAGCTCTGGAAGTGGCCCCTCAAAACTACTCTCATAAATCTTCGATCAAAAACCTATAGGACATTTGATAGCGGGGGGAGGGCGCAATTATCCCGTACCTTTAGTCAAATACCCCCTACCTCAAAACCGGACGTGCGCCGTGTTGTCCACACATTTTTCAAAACCATTTAGTAGTATTCATTATGATAATATTTTGATTACTACAAAGAAAACAACCAGTAGTATTGCAAAACTGCGCAGGGGTGAAAGCCATCATAGATGGCCGCTATTATAACCTTATGGGCGGCGTTGGTTTATCGGTGTCGCTCTGGCTGATTGGTGCGGCTCACAACATCGGCAATTGCTGCGGTTCCATGAAATACCCCCGCCGCCGCTTGCGGTCCTCCAGCGCCAGCAAGGCATCCCCGGCCCCGGCATGGCTCTGATATAAATCCAGCCGCACCTGTCCGGATGCGCCAATGCGCCCCCATTCCCGCCGCAGGGTCCATTCGCCAAACAGATTGGGCAACACCGCCATTGCGTAAAACCGGGCCAGATTTTTCTGGTGGTCGCGTTTTTCCAGATAGCTTTGCATCCATTGCAAATGAGGCGGTGAGGTGGCCGGTGTCAAGAATGTTTCCGCACTGGATGGCAAGGTCATGAGATCAGACACGGCCACTGGCGCGCCACTCTGGCAGGGCAGGGGCGTTGGTTTGGTCGGATGAACGCTGCGGCGTGTTGCAATCCGGAACGGGCTGCCTTGCAGGTCGGGCACTGCCTGCCTGGGCAAGGTGAACTGTTGGCGTGGCGGGTTATCCAGTCAGAACGCAATCGACCATGGGAGATTTTGTTCTGACCCTGCGCCCGTAGGAGAGAGACCCCACTCTATAGACACACTCTATAGAAACAGATTAATCTCGTGGTTGGATGGTGATACAATATTACCGGGCTTGCGTGATCTATGTTTGCCCTTCGGCAATCCTGCAAGTAATGTGATTTTGATGAACAAAGTTTCTGTCTTGAACAAAGCATTGTGGGAAATTCAACCAACAAGTATTAGGCGTGCAACGGCATAATAGGGGTAATTTGTGACTAAGGGGGCGAAATACTACCCTATGCGGCAGCAATGCGTGACAAAGCGGTCATTGAAGGCTGGGTACTTTTCGGGCATTGTTGTCTCACCCATATTAATTTTGAGGATGCTGTTTAGTTTTCTCGGTAACGAAATAGGAATGCGACTATGACCTTGGACGAATTTATTGAGACCATCGAAAAAAGCCAACAACATCGTTATCTATATCATTTTTCAGATGAAGCTAACTTTAACTCTATTGATAAAAAGGGCTTGGTTTCAAAAGCGACCATGAGAGATGAAGAATGGTGGCCAGACGCTCCGGGCGGCAACGCACTTAGTTGGTCTCTTGACACTTATCGTGGCATTGATCCCTATGTTAGCCTTTGCTTTACGACAAATCATAGCATGAAATTTATTGCCGAAAGAGATGGTAGGCTTAAAAATGCCCGTTATCTTGCAATATCACCCAAAGTTTTGGAAATCCCAGATACGAAAATTGCATTTGGGGTTGCCAATGCAAATAACGTAGAAATTCTACCCATAGAAAAAGCGTTAGAAAAACTAGATGTTGAAGTTATATACACACGAACCAACTGGTCAGACCCTGCCATTCAGCAGCGACTAGCTGCCGCCGAGAAATTTGAAATCTTAATACCTAATGCAGTGCCACGTAGTTTGATTGAAGGGGTAGTATAATATGGCTAGTCGTCCTGTATTTTTACCAGACTACCATGGCAAAAGACTTGTAGAGGAACGCTCTTTTGATTTTCATTGGGCCTCTGGTTTTTCGGAAGTTCAAAAGAAAAAAAATATTGTCTCGCTGCATCATAAGGCCATGAATAGTGGGATAAAACGTGTCTTGGAAATATCGTCCAAATCAGAGGAAGGGTTAGGCCAAAAGCTCAGTGCATTTAGTCTCAAGATTGAAATTGACGGTAAAGCTTACCCACTTGAAAGCGTATATCAAGGTTCAAAGGTATTTGAAGCTTCGGGGCCGTTTCCAGAGATTTTCCATTTCAAACCCCGTGAGGCAAAGCGGTTTATTAGGGAAAATGGTCAAACTCGAATTATCGGCTTTAAACTCGAAAACACCGACTATCCGCTGTCACCAAAGAATGCTTTTTATGATTGGCTCTACATCAGATCACTTGCAATGCACTCTGACTGGATCAAAAGAAAAGTAGACTATGATGCGTATACCGACATTGAGTTCAATCCAGCGAAACAGGTCAATTGCCAAGCCCGTGCATTTGCAGAATATTTAAGTTTGATTGCTAGAGACAAGCTTCAATCGGCGGCTTCTGATTTTGACTATTTCGCCTCGATGCTTTCACCCGTTTAATTATGACACTTGTGGTAAGTTTGGGCTCGCAACTGAAATTTATAGCGCTCGCCAATTGAAAGGTTGGGTGGTCATTCACAAAACAGTCCGACAATGTAAATCACACCAAATAAACGGACAAATTGATTAGTGATCAACTTGTTTGACTAAAATACGTTTGGTGTAATATTTAGTCCTTAACGGCTAACTACCCGTAATACGTTTTACTTCAGGTTGAAAAGTCCCACAACGGCGGCTTTGCAAGTTCATCCACATCGTAGTAACCCGAAAATATCACGCGTTAAATTAGAAATACTTTTGCATCATCAAATTTATTTTCGTTATTTCCATCGACTACTGTGACGAGCAAGCTAATAGACAGGGCGATCACGAAGATGAGGACGCCATTACGTACAGACATCGTCGCGGCAGTTGCCTGATTGGCTCGTATGAGGTTGTCTTTTTGGAAACTAGTCGCAGCATCAAGCCATTCAGCACGCGCGCTCTCGCCCCCTTTGGTGACTTTGTTGAGGAAGTCAGCACCATAGCCATAGCGGGGCTTTGGCATAAGTCCTGTGAAACCGATATACACCCCCACGACAAGAAGCATACTGGAAAATAAGAATATCGTTGCGACAAGGTATTTCATTTCTGAACCGCTCAAGGTCTGCACCAAGGTCGTACCAGCCAACCCACCTACAGTAACTGCGATAGACAAGGCTGCCGTTAATTTCTGAAGCTTGTCATCAAGCTCCTTGGCTCTTATCCATTCAGACTCGATCAATTTTTTCAGTTTTTTATTCTTCAGGGAATTGAATGGCTGCCTATTCACATCTTGCGATAAGATTTTTTTATTCGCGCACATCATTGAAAAGGGAACAAACAGAGCGAGTATAACACGTTTTGGCAAAGCTAAAAAACCCTTGAAAATGGCTTCTGCGCATCTCAACATGAGCACGCTAGAAAGTCAGATATGTAATGCGCGATTGGACGCTCATCACAATCCAACCAGCCCCACTCGCCCGTAGGGTTGATTTCAATAAACCAATACCGGCCCTCAGAGTAAGCAAGATCAATTGCGCCATATTTCAAACCGAGGATTTTCGTTAGTTCGATGCATTTATCTGAAATCGATCTTGGCAGCTCGTAATCTTGAATTTGTATGTCATTCTTAGGTGTAAGCCTCCAGTCACCAACAATTTTGTTTCCACAACTAAGAACGCTAACGCACCAAATACTACTTCCAATAATCGTTACGCGAAGGTCAATTTTCTCCTGAAGAGCATGCTGAATTGTCGCGGGTGCCAGATGCAGAGAGTCGTTGGCAACCTCACTCCAAAGCTCAAAGCAGGTGTATCCAAATAATTGATCCGCCCCTTGCTTTAACAACAGTGTATCAACGCTTTTCAGGGCAATATCCGCCCCAATACTTCGCTCGACTGGAGCATTACGGTTATTTGTCATAAAAGTTTTGGGGACTTCAAACCCTAAGCGTGAAGCTTCGGAAAGCTGTACAGCCTTGGTTTCCGCACGATAAACTGCTGACGGGTTATTGACCCAAACTGCCTTATCAAAAACCATCATAGATCTCATAAAAGCAGCCCACTGCGATTTAGACATTTGTTTTTCTAAAGAAGCGTCGCGGTCGGCAAAATGACGATCAAAAGTTCCTTGACGCCACCATACAGAACGCAGATTATCACATACCCGCCAAGTACCTATTTCGTTGCGGCACTCCAAAACACCTAGGATAGGATCAAGCGTCAGTTCTTGTTCAGATAAATCTTCCCTATTCAAGCGTAGAAACTGAACGCCATCTGCCTGTAGCTGCATGCAAACTTTGTCTGTCGCATGATCAAGCTCGCTGGTCAAAATCAAGACCTGGACATCGCGGATCAAACTATTGCCCCTTTTGGTCTTCACCTGTTTCTATATCGCATTTTTTGCTTACTGCAATATAGCTTGAGTCATTACAGATCGGGCCATTCGCCCCGCACCAGATACCTTTCTCAAAATCGTAGGTTGCATCCTTAGGGCGGACACCATGCGGCTGTGCTGGAGTGCGACGCGTTGTCTTTAAAAGCGGGTGCATATCAAAAGTCCTTTCTTCAATTAACTACAAGTATATGCCTAGTAGACATTTATTTCTAGAGTGAATGCATGCGACATAACCCCTATTCTTAGGGGATAAAGGGAAACCCCATTGCGGCGGCTTTGCAAGCTAATCCGTAACTGCCCAGGTTGTTTTTAAGCGTATTTCAGTGTTGCGATAATCTGATCGGCAGGCATCATCAGTGTTTCGATGATGTTCCATCCTTGTTTTCTCGCCGTTGTGATGACGCTGCGCAGGGTGGCAAAATCCTCTGCCCCTTGTTCAGACCTGAACCCTCCCGATATTTTCTGACGTAGTTTCATCATCCGCAGGTCGCGTTCAGCTTCGTTGTTTGTGAAGGGTACGTCGGGATCTGTCAGAAAGCGCAGGGTGCCTTCCTTGTGATCGCGCAATCGTAAAGCCAGATTATGTCCTGTCCGTCGCTTCTTGCGCCCCCGTCTTCCGGGTTTTGGCGGCACGAGTGGAGGCAATTCCTCATGGAAATCCAATGCTGCGGTGATGATCCTGTCGTATCGCCGATTGATAAGCGCAACAAGCGGCGTTGAAACCGCCACGCCCTTATCCCGCGCGGCCTGTGTGACATGGTGCGCACGCCGCAGTAGCCTTTGCATCTGACCAGCCCAATCTTCCTGTTCGATTTCGACCAACGCTTGCAGTTCCCGTAAATGGTGTGCATTGCACAACGCATGGGTAACACCATCCAGCGTGAAGTAGGGCTGCCAATGATCATGCACGATACAGCCCGTGAGATTGGATAACAGATTACCGCGTTTGCTGCTGACCCGGTAGAAAGCCAGAAGCGGTGTACAGGCAACGTGAAGCCATTGCAGGCACCCCGTAATCCGGAAACCCGTCTCGTCAAGATGTTTGACGTGGACCTGTTGGGCGATCACATCCTGCAGGTGAGAAGCAACCCCCTTGAGCCGCTCTGATGCTTTGCGGTTCATGGCGGCCACAGTGGCAGGAACCAAAGGGGCATTGAACAAATCGGCCATTATTTGCGCCAGTCTGTCTTCCGGCAGGAAATGGGCGCATTGGAGATATGTTGCCACTCCAGCGATGCGTGGCCCGTACTGCACGGGTGCCTTTACTTCCAGAGGAAACGCCGCCTTGGTTGTTTCCCCACAGTGGCCGCAAAGGCAGACATGTGCCCTGTGTTCCGTTGTCACCAGAGGCTGTGGCTCGGGCAGGTCAAACACCTGTCGTGCGGCGTAATCCTCTGCCATTGATGGCGACAGCGGTGTGCCACATTGCCCGCAGACAGAAGGAAAGTGATCTTCAACATGATCGGGATCTGCCGTTTGGCACAGGGTGCTTCCCTTGTGGCCTTTCTACCCGCCTGACTTTTTACCGGATTTTCTCCGCAGACTTTTGGTTCTGGGTTCAGCCTTGGGCTTCTTTAGGCCGTCGCTTAAAGGCGGCTTGCTACTGTTGCTGCTGTTCAAGCTGAGGCGACGCTCAAGGTCTTCAATGCGAGCCACAAGCAGGGCTATCGTTTGTGCATTCTTCTGCTTCAGCTCTTCATAAGCCTCAACGGAAACATAACCTTTGGGTGCGTTTGAAAAAATCATAATCTTAATGAATCACATCGGGATTCCTCAGGCAAGAGAATTATTCCTTAGGGTACCTGGGCAGTTACCAATCAACAGAGAAAAGATGCTGTTATGAGATATATTTTGTGCGCATTGCTCATTGCTATTACTTCCATCTCATCTTCGGTATTTGCTGCTGATTATGAGGTTCGGAAATTCAATCAGGGCCAGTGGTTCATTTATGGGGGTGATGTCAAAACCGCCCTGCTTGTCAGTGGGATGTCCGAACCACAATGCTACCAGATCGCAGATATATTGATTTTGTTGAATAACCGTGCGCAAGCCTTAGATACCGAGCTTTTGCAAAATGCCGCCCGGCAAGGGCTTTCCCATTACAACGCCTATTGCGCTGCCAAAAACCAGCAACCATCGAAGGCCCGAAGCGTTGTTGCCTTTGTTGCAAGTGACATCACACCAGACAGCTTTGGCCGGGTGACAGGCAATGATGCTTTGGTATCCGGCAGGATCACCACCACGGGTAATCCGTCTGACGGGATTTTGGAAATTCGCGCCAACAAAGTTGCGGCTGCTCAAAGCGCTAACAGCGGGCAATCAACCGCCATTGCGGATATTCAGCGTCAAAGCGCTGAAGACGGTAAATTGAAAACAGCAAAGGATCAGGCCAGCATTGATGCCATTCGCGCCCGTTTCACGCCGCAGTTTGAACAAAGCAAAGCTTCTGCCAAGTCTGCCGGATTTTTTGCCGCGCTAACCGGTGGTGACCGGGCAAAACTGACCGGCGCATGGTCTGGCAGTGCGGCGCAATGCAGCCAGGATGTTCTATTGCTGATCGACAATGACGGCAAAGGCAAAGTCGAATGGTGGCGCGAATTTAAAAGCTACGGCCTGCTGCCATGGCGTTCCGGTTCATGGGAGCTGAAAAGCGGCTCCGTTACCATGACCTTCAACCACCGCACCGAGTTCACCTTCGTCAACGGTTTTGAAGACACTGCAATGAATGAAACCGTGCAGCTTGATCTCGAAAACATTTCATCCGATGAATTGCGGCTGGCCGCGCCAGGACCAAACTCGCCCGCCCTGAAGCTTCTTGGTGCGGATGAGAAGCTGTTTAAGCGCTGTCTGGGCGGTTGAAAGCTGCGGCTAATGGTTTGGACTTTCAGAATAGTGCAATTTTTGGTATGTTGGAGAACACCGATTTAAAATACAAAATCATTACGAAAAAAAAGAATATTTATTGAATATATACTCCCACGACTGAATTGACCTGAACATTTTTGGTTTATCGAGTCAATTTGACGCGGCGCATTTATTGAAGCTCTATCGCATTGTGCCCGCATGAGCGAGTACCCAAAAACCCTTAACCTGACTGACAACCAACGCATGGAACTTGCAGCGATCTGCCGCCGCCGCAAGGTGGACGCCCTTGAGTGGAAGCGAGCCCGGGCTTTTTTGCTGCTGGATGCGGGCTATGATGCCAAACTGGTTTGTGAAATTCTGGACATCGGCCCCACGGTTCTGACGGAATGGAAGTTTGCCTTTGCCGCTCAGGGATTGTCATTTTTCGGCCTGAAAGATTACAGCCAGCGTCAGGGCCATTTGTCAGTGGCACAAGAGGGGATGATCAAAGCGCATTTCAGCGCAAACCCCGTCCGCAATACCTCTGAAATATGCGCGTATATTCGTGCAGAATACGGCCAGAACTATTGCTCGTCAGGTGCTGCGAAGCTGATGGGCCGCTTGGGGTTTGTGTATAAAAAGCCCAAGTCCCTGCCTGCTCAGGCCGATGAGTCAGCACAAGAAGCTTTCATCGCAGATTATGAGGCGCTGATGACAGGGTTAGATGATGATGAGATGGTTGTGTTCTCGGATGCGGTGCATCCCACACACCAAAGCCGCCCAGCCCATGGCTGGTTTCCCGAAGATCAGAAGACCGCGATCAAATCCACATCAGGTCGCAAGCGGTTGAACATCCAAGGTGCGCTTGATCTTGAGACATTCCAATTCACCTTTGTCGAAGCCGAAAAGATAAACGTCGAAGCCGAAAAGATAAACGCGCAGACAACGCGACAGATGTTGGAAAAGCTGGAGCGCAACAATCCGACAATGACGAGAATCCACGTCTTTATGGACAATGCTCGGTATCATCATGCCAAAGTACTCCAGCCATGGCTCAACAACCCCAACCGTAAGGTGAAGCTGCACTTCCTGCCACCATACGCGCCACATCTGAACCCGATAGAACGCCTCTGGAGTGTGATGCACAAATGGGTGACGCACAATCAGCACTACGCCACATTCAACCAGTTTACCGAGGCCATTCTACAGTTCTTCCGCCAAACCCTGCCCGCAAATTGGAAAGATTTCCGCGATACCGTCAGTGACAACTTTCGCATCATCTCATACCAATGAACATAGTATCTGACTCATTTTCAGGGTTCCCTTGGCGCGGAATATGTGAATCAATGTCCCGACAAACATGGGGGATATTATGGGTGCAGCGATACCACTTCGAGATGACTTTGACGGCGACAGACTTCGCAGACTGGCGCGGTCGAGCCGTGACAGCGATCAGACGCGCCGCCTTCTGGCACTGGCGTCAATTTATGACGGCGGTCGGCGGACCGCAGCGGCGCGGATCGGCGACGTGACACTACAGATTATTCGTGACTGGGTGATGCGGTTCAACGTGGACGGAGCAGACGGGTTGATCACGCGCCGGTCTGTCGGGCCAAAACCAAAGCTGACAGCAGAACACCGCCGGGCGCTTGCGGAGATGGTGGAGCGCGGCCCAACCCCCGCGATCCACGGCGTGGTGCGGTGGCGGCGCTGCGATCTGGCGCGCTGGCTCTGCGAAGATTTTGGCGTTTCAATCGCCGAGGGCACGGTGGGGCGGGTTCTGCGCGAGATGGGTTACCGGAAGCTCTCCGCCCGTCCGCGCCACTACGCGCAGGACGGGGACGCGATTGTTGCGTTTAAAAAAACTTTCCCGCCGAGGTGGAAAAGATCAGGGCCGGTCTGACCCCAGGCGTAGAAATCGAGCTCTGGTGGCAGGACGAAGCCAGGATAGGTCAAAAAAACAAGATCACGCGACGGTGGGCCAAACGTGGAACCCGACCCAGTGCGCCGCACGATCAGCGAACCCAATGGGCCTATATTTTTGGCGCGATCTGTCCAGCAAAAGGCAAGGGTGCCGGACTCGTCATGCCGTACTGCGACACACATGCAATGAACCCCCATGAAAATATTTGGCAATTCATGCGCGATAACTGGCTCTCCAACCGTGTATTCAAAGACTACGACGACATTGTCACCCATTGCTGTGAGGCTTGGAACAAGCTCATGAACCAACCTTCGCGCATTCGATCAATCGGTATGCGAGATTGGGCGCATAGGTTGTAGGCCACGCTCGTTGGTATCACACGACGAATACAAAATCATCTGATCACATAAAAATCAGGTCAATTCAGTCGTGGGAGTATATATGCATTACAGCAACGGGTTGTAGACATTTATCCCAGTGATACATAGTATTAAAGCTATGCATCATTCCTCTGGCGATATTATTTTCTCCCCCTCTGACCTGATTACATTTATGGAATCGGCTTATGCATCTGCTATGGAGCGACACAGATTATCGGATGCTTCGATTGCGGAGTTTATGGATAGCGAAGATGCCGTTTTGGCAAGCTTGCAACAAAAGGGCTATGAGCATGAAGACCGTTTTACCCAAAGCCTGAAAGATGCTGGGCATGTAGTTTTGGAAACCAAACGTGCTACACCTGAACAAACAGCGAAAGCAACCCTTGCTGCCATGCAAGAGGGGCAGGAAATTATCACCCAAGGATATTTGTCTTATGGTGCATTTGGGGGCTTTACGGATTTCTTGGTAAAAGTTCCAGGAACTTCCAATTTTGGTGATTACCATTACGAGGTTTGGGATACGAAGCTCTCTAAAAAATTAAAGCCCTATTTTGCGGTGCAACTTTGCTGTTACATCGAAATGCTCGAAAGAATACAGGGCGTGCGGCCCAAACAAATGGTTGTAGTCCTTGGTGATAACACCGAAGCTAGGCTCGAAGTTGCTAACTATTTTGCCTATTACAAATCGCTCAAATCCGCATTTTTGGAGTTTCACAAAACGCCAAGTAAAGACCTACCTAACCCCGCCGACAGTAAGAACTATGGCCGCTGGAGCGAACTCGCAAGCAAGCAACTCGCCGAGCAAGATCATTTGTCACAGGTGGCTAATCTTTCGCGGTCCCAAATTAAAAATTTGGAGAAGTCTGGCATCACGACTATGCAGCAATTAGCGGATAGTAATTTGAATACTATCCCAAATATGGTTTCGGGCGTGTTTCGGAAGGCCAAGGAACAAACCGCATTGCAGATAGCCTCGCGAGAATTGGACAAGCCTGAATATGTCATCTTGCCGCATGAAGAAGGCGTACAGCGTGGTCTCGCCATTTTGCCACCTCATAGCAATAATGATGTGTTTTTCGATATTGAAGGTTATCCTCATATTGAAGGCGGACTGGAGTATTTGTGGGGCAACACCTATTTCGAGAAAGATGGAACACGAGCGTTTAAAGATTTTTGGGCGCATGATAGCACGCAAGAAAAAAAGATATTTATAGAATTTATAAACTGGATTTACGGCCTATGGCTGGCTGATCCGACTATGCACGTTTATCATTATGCCAATTACGAAATCGCCGCAATCCGCAAACTTATGGGCCGATACGGGGTTTGCGAGGAGCAAGTGGACAATCTTCTGCGTAATCACGTGTTTGTCGATCTATATACTGTAGTTCGTCACGGCATCATGATTGGCGAACCGCGATATTCCATCAAAAATGTTGAGCATATTTATCGACCTGCCCGCGAAACGGATGTGGCTTCTGGTGGCGAAAGTATCATTGTCTACGAAAACTGGCGCGAAAACCCTGATGGTGACACATGGGAAAATTCTGTCGTTTTGAAATCTATTCGTGACTACAACATAGATGACTGTGACAGTACGTTAGAGCTTGCAGAATGGTTGCGTGTCGAGCAAGCCAAGCACGGTATTGCCTATCTTGTTCCAAATGGTGAAGGTGAAAAAGAAATCCCCGAAACCGTTACGGAAATTACAAGTCTTCGCGACAAGATTCTAAAAAGCATGAAAACTACGGAAGATGAGAAACGCGCTGCCCTTCTTGAAGTTCTTGCGTGGTCACTGGAATTTCACAGGCGGGAAAACAAACCAACATGGTGGCGCCTGTATGAAAGGCTAGGCTGGACTGAAATAGAATTCTATGACGACATGGACTGTCTCGCTGGGCTAACACGTACAAGCACTTCGCCTTATCTACCAACGCCGCGATCACGCAATTATATATACGAATATCAGTATGATACTAATCAACCTTTCAAGGGAGCAGCTAAGAATTTTTATGTCCTTGAACATGAGGGCATGAAAGTTACACGTAGAGACTATGACCCAGATAACGGTCTTATTTCTTTTTCTTTTAAAGAAAAATTGCCTGCACGTATTAATATCTTGCCAGATGAATTTGTTGGCCCGAAACCCATTCCTGAAGCCATCAAATCTGTTGTGGAAACATTGCTTGAAACTAATTTTTCACCCTGCGCCATTGTTGATTTTCTCGCCCGTGCAAAACCACGAATTAAGGGGAGGTCTGGCGGTAATATTATCGAAACTGATGATGATTTTATTGGCCAAGTCATTAAGGCGTCTATTGATCTTGAAGATAGTTATTTGTGCATTCAAGGGCCGCCCGGGGCAGGTAAAACTTATACCGCAAAACATATTATAGGTGAACTGCTGCGGCAGGGAAAACGGGTTGGTATTTCTTCCAACAGTCATAAAGCCATCATCAATCTGATGGATGGTGTGGCAAGTTATGTAGAAGTTAACGGCATTGACGCATTACTTGTGAAAGCAGGAGGGGATAAAAACGATCTTATCTTTGAGGAAAAGAATGTTGAATACGTTGCCACCGTAACAAAGTTTACCCCGCAAGATGCGGTATGTTTTGGCGGCACAGCATGGGCTTTTAGCAATGAGCATATCAAAGATGAATTTGATTATCTATTCATTGACGAGGCTGGGCAAGTTTCGGTCGCCAATATGATTGGCATGAGCCAGTCTTGCAAAAACATTATTCTTATGGGTGATCAAATGCAGCTTGGACAACCTATTCAAGGCTCTCATCCCGGTGAGAGCGGTATGTCTATTCTGGATTACCTACTCGAAGATAAAGCTACAATTCCCGCAGATATTGGTGTCTTCCTGCCCAAAACATATCGTATGCACCCTGATGTTTGTCAGCTTATTTCTACCCAAGTGTATGAAGGCAAGTTATCGTCTGATGAAAGCGCGAATAAGCATATTGTGCAAACCAAAGGGCCTATTATTACACAGAATTCGGGTGTGATTTTTCAACCCATAAAACATGAAGGAAACACGCAAGGCAGCCCAGAAGAAGTTGCTAAAATCAAAACCCTTGCAGATGAACTAATCGGCGCAAGGTTCTGGCCCGATGAAAATGGAAATGCGCGGTACATAGATTGGAAAGATATTCTTTTTGTTGCTCCGTACAATTATCAGGTAAATTTACTGCGCGCAGCCTTGAATGGTGAGGCCAGAATAGGCAGCGTTGATAAATTTCAAGGCCAAGAAGCCCCCATCGTTATCTTATCCATGTGCACGTCCGATGCGGCGGATAGTCCAAGGGGTATAGATTTTCTGTTTTCCAAAAATCGCTTAAACGTTGCCATATCAAGAGCTCAAGCCCTCGCCATAGTCGTCGGCAATCCAAGTCTGGCCCATACACCCGTGAGCAATCTAAAACAAATGGAACAAATTAATTTCTTTTGCGAGATGGTTTCGTATGAGTAATGCGGAGTTATGTTTTCAATTTGGATTGAGGTAGACCATCGACATCATGCTATTCGACCATCGCACCGAGTTTACCTTCATCAAGGGCTTCGAAGATTCCGCAATGAATGAAACCGTTCAGCTTGATCTCAAAAACATCTCATCCGATGAATTACGGCTGGCTTCGCCGGGGCCAAATTCACCAGCCCTGAAACTTCTGGGTGCGGATGAGAAGCTGTTTAAGCGCTGCCCGGATGGGTAGAAGCTGCGATTAATGGATTAGACTTTCAGAATAATGCAATTTTTGGTATATTCTGGACTGTAGTTTTACACGACTCGGAATATTAGAACGGTGATAGCCTTTAATTTAAGGAATTAACATATGGCAACATATACTAACAAAACATACGTAGCATTTGATGCCGATAATGATATTCGCTATTATAGGCTTATGCAGGCGTGGAAGATGAGCGACAATACATCGTTTAATTTTTACGACGCGCATGATCTAAACAATTTAATGTCATATTCTTCAGAAGAAACAATAAAGGCTAAACTCGCAGAAAGACTGCGTAACACTAAGGTCTTTATTTTGCTTGTCGGGGATTCAACAAAAAACCTTTATAAATTTGTGAGATGGGAAATTGAACAGGCAATTAGCAGAAAAATTCCAATTATTGTTGTTAATTTAAATAATAAAAAAAGCATGGACTCCGACCGTTGCCCTGCAATTTTAAGAGATGAGCTTGCTATTCATGTAAGCTTCAAACAAAAAATTATTGAACACGCAATTAATAATTGGCAATCCTCAGATATTGAATACAAAAATTCCGGCAAGACAGGAGCGTATTACTACAAGGATTCAGTTTATCAGCAGCTTGGCCTATGAAATACAACATAAAAAGATGGCTGCATAATTTTAAGTCTATAATTGCTGATCTTGTAACAGGAATAGGGTTATTTTGGCTGTTCGTTGAAATGGCCAGTTATTCAACAGTAGAAGATATAGATAAATATTTAAAAAGTATCATCGCGTTCCTAATCGCATTCGTTGCTATACTGATAATATCCCTTATCAAAAACAAACCTCAAATTTCATTTACGCACAAGTTACGAGATAAAGATAATTTTATTGAGGTAAAAGTTGGGGATGCATTTAACAATTCTGGTTCCCTAGTAATCCCATTTAATGATTGTTTTGACGTATCTCTTGGCGGAAATGTTAGAAAAGCAAAGAGCCTTCAAAACAAATTAATAACTGAATTTTATTCAGACAAGAGTGAGCATTTGCAAAATGACATATCTGAGAAAATAGATTTATCGAGTCTACCGCATGATATTGGAACAACCATTGAGATTGAACAAAAAAGCAAGATATTTTATCTGCTTGTCAATTCCAAGAAAAAAGAAAATAACAGGGTTGAATCTTCTGTAGATGATTTCTTGCTCAGCCTGTCAAAACTTTGGACATATATTGCTTTAGAATCAGGTCGTAATGCAGTTGTTACAATACCGCTAATTAGTACAAACCACGGACGAATAACAAATATTAATCGTACAACCGCAATTAAAGAAATTATTGAAAGTTATATAGATGCTTCAAAAACTCTGAATGTAGCAGACAAGCTGATAATCAGTATCCATCCCGACGATTTAAAAAAGGGAAATATCAACCTTGATGAAATAGATGAATTTCTTAAATTTTCATGCAAACACTATAAAGTAATCACTTTTTCTCCTAAGCCAGAAGGAGAGGAAGTTTCAGCATCGGTAACAAATGGTATAATTAGATAAAGTATGAACAAAAAAATATGCTGATAAATATAAACAACTAGGGCCTGTTGAGATTCATCGTGTACGAATGATTGTCGCTCCAATGTGGATCATGGCTTCGAAACTGATATCAGTTTTGCACGCCCGCATTGCTATCCGTTTGAATTCTTTAAGTTTCTGAAAGAAGTTTTCGACGAGATGTCTCCAGTTGTAGACCTCCATGTCGCATGAGGCTGGGTTTATACGGTTTGATTTTGGTGGAATAACGGCCTCTATGCTCCGTTCGGCCAATAATTCTCGAAGCCAGTCGGCATCAAATGCCTTGTCCGCCAATAGACTTTGGCAGCAAACACCCGCCAGTAATTCACGGGTTTTCACAAGATCATGCGTCTGTCCGGGCATCAGCCGGAAGTCGATCAGATTACCAAGAGCATCGGTCAGAGCCAGAATTTTGGTAGTCATTCCGCCTCGGGATTTTCCAATGGCTTGATTTTGCGTCCCCCTTTTGCGCCCTGTCCGTGACGGTGTACTTTGCAGATCGTGCCATCGATCATCGTATATTCGAAGTCGCTATCCACGGATAAGTCTTTGAACATACGACGAAATACACCTCGCTTTACCCAATATCTGAATCGCGAAAAAACTGAATTCCATTTGCCAAATTCAACCGGTAAATCCCGCCATGGCGCCCCAGTTCGCACTATCCACAAAACAGCTTCCATAAACAAACGGGCATCATTCCCACTCCGTCCGGGGTCTCTTTTCTTGCCCAAACAATGGGGCTCTATCAACTCCCATTGTGCGTCACTAATCATAAACCGCTCGCTCAACATTCACGCCTCCCTTTTGGAAGCTTGAATCACAAATCAAAGCAAATGTGAATCCTGAATATCAACAGGCCCTACGTTCAAAGCAAGTTATTTATAATATTTTCAAGAAATCCCAATCCCTTTTATACGGCCAATATTCCATGAGATGCTGCCGCCGCTGCTCATGATGCCGGAGACGGATTGTCCGCGCGCCCGCTCCAAAACTGAACGCCATGGCACGAGGGTGAACTCTTTGGATTTTTCGATCAGGGCATAGCGGCCACTGGCAAGTTCAATGGGTTTTGAATAGGTGCCCTCAATTTTATCGCCCTTTTTGGATTGCCGGAATGTCTTGCCGGTTTCTTCTGTAATGCTGGCCGCCACTTTCATCACTTCGCGGTTTTCCAGTGTTTTCAAAAGACCTCGCTGATAGCGAATGCCTTTGTCTGTCTCTTTTGCAAACCCTTGTTGCACGAGCCAAGCACGCCGTCGTTTCAAGGCATCGGCCACCTCGGCCCCGAAACCCCTATTGCTCATGGGTATTTTGGCAGGATCAAGCAGGGTTCGATCAAGCCAGGTCGCGCCGGTTGCCTGTGTCTGTACCTCAAAGGAAAACTGCGAGCGCGTAATAACCGTTACCGGAGATCGTTTGGCTTGCGCTTTGCCAATATCCGAAACCTCTTGCAGATAATCCCTTGGCACTTCCCAGCTCCCATCAGAAAATCGCCGGGCGATATTATGCCGCCGTAAGGATTCAAGTCTGCGAATATGGGTGCGGATAAATTCTTTTGAGGCTCCCGGATCATGGCGCGCATGCAGATCGGCACTATAAAGCTCTTTGTTGGCCTTGGCGATGTCAGCAATGGTGTGATCAGTTTTGCGTGGGCCTGAATTTTGCGGAGCAAGTTCGATAATGCTGCCCGTCTTATAGGCATCAATGTCAGCCGTCTGACCAATATCGGCATAGTGGGTTTTACCATCAACACCCTCAACAACCAGATAATAGCGGTCGCCCAATTCATCTGACAGGCCTTTGCCAATCAGCTTGCCTATGATCTTTTTATTTTGCTCATCTTCGGGACGAAAAATTTCATAGTCCTTGCTTAGGGCGCGCCTGCCGCTTCGGGCCATTTCCGCATGCATGGTTTTGATGATGTCACCCCGCATTCCAAGATCGCGCAAGGTGGCTTCCATATTTTCAGACAAATGCCAGATTCCCGTTTGGGTTTGGGTGGCAAGCTGCATGTCCTGCAATTTCGCCAATCGGCCAAGCCGGAGAGAGTGATTGAAACGCACATATCCTTCGCTCGGCTGCCCGCGCATATCAACCATGCCACTCTCAGCCATGTGAAGAAGTTTCCGGTCGATTGAGGTGAAGCGGTCCTGCGTCACTTCACGGCGCAAGGCTGATGTTATTTCATGATCCTGACGCGGCCCAAGTTCGTCAGTCATCAGCGCACTGGCCCGTTCCCGCATCCCCGATGACATATACTCCCGCGCAATGACAAGGTCTTTGCCGTCATCGGCAATACCGCGCACCACAATATGGGTATGGGGATTGTCGGTGTTATGATGATCCACGGCCACCCAATCGAGTTTGGTGCCCAGGTCTTTTTCCATTTGCGCCATCAGGTCACGGGTAAAGATTTTCATATCATCCAGATCGGCGGCGTCTTCCGGCGAGACGATAAAGCGAAACTGGTGACGGTCGGTTTTGGATTGCTCAAGGAATTTCTCTCCGTCAACCTCATCCTGTGTGGCATTGTAAAGCTGTCCCGGCTCGCCGTCTTTGGATACGCCGTCACGCTGCACATAGCGCAAATGCGCCCCGGCTTTGGCAAAGCCTGACCCGACCATTTTGATAAAGCGGGCTTTGATGACCACACGCCGTTGCCGGAACCGTGCCTGACTTCCCTGCTTTCCCAAGGCTGCCGCATGATTGCCCCGTCCGATATTTCGTCCGGTAAATCCATGGGTATGTTTCGGTCCACGAAACCTCGCGTTCTTCTTACCAACAGCATTCAGGACACGGGTGACAAAACGCTTGCCAGAACTACGCCCCAGATCGCGAAGCCGCCCCAGCTTTGGTTTGAAATCATCATCACCTTTGTTTGCCAATGGAAGAACACCTCAAAATCTATAAGTCATTGAATTTCTTCATATTCGTGAAAACTGTGGGCTAGTCAAAGTCAACGGTTTCACCATTTCTTCAAATTGATAGCCCACACAGCCCAAGCTCTGTGGGCGCAAAAAACCGATGTGCAGACTGGGATAATGGGGGGGTACGCCCACATTCCTTTTATCTCGCCTTCCGCTTCGCGCCATCTCTCTGTCCCTTTTTTGCTTCTTGGCCTGAATGTCCTAACCGGGCGCAATGATCTCACTGCCCTCTGTCTTGCAAGTAAAAACCGGCACAGCTATGCCGATAATGTCTTGTGTATTGAGGGGGCCAAAATAGCGCCCATCAAAACTGTCCGGCCTGTCCATCAAGGCAAAAAACTGGTCTTCATTGAGAAGGATACAGCCCTGCCAAACAGGCAAAGCACGGCCCTGACTGTCCCTTGTTAAAGCCGTGGCGACCCGTTTTTGGTTGACCAGTATAACCTCGCCATAACGGCAAACCTCATCACCGGACAGGGCAATAATCCGTTTAATGAGCGGTACATTAAAAGGCAGATAATGTCTTTTCGCCGCCATCATCCTGAAGCCGGGCGGCGTCGGAACGACGGCAAACGCCCCCCGTTTCAGGCTGCTGGCTGGGGTAACGCGATAAAATCCAATGGGGGCAGAAGCAGAGGCATTATAGATAATTTTAATCGGTAAATTGGCGATCAGCGGCACCAATACCATGACACTCACAAAGCCAATAAGGGCCAGAATTCGCATCCTCTTGGTCATGCAGATGCCGCCCTTTCCAACAGCCAGGCATTGTGCATTCTGGCTTCATAGGGAAGCGGATCAAGGGACGCATTGAGCCGGGCATTGGCCCCAATCCAGTACCACGGCGCAACATCCGCAAGGTTAATCTCGGCCTGCTCAATCAGGTCAATTGCTTCAAAAAGGCGATGAACGCGAGCCTTGCCGGAGACATCCAGAAGCACTTCTGCGCCGGGGGTAATGCCCAGAATAGGACAAACCGCTGTTGATGGATTGCCACCTCGAAGGACAAAAAAGCGCCAGCTTTTGGTGCCATATTCATTGGTCTCCCAACGGATATAACCAAAAATGGCACCGCATGAATAATACTCATATGCTTCGCGTCCAGCATAGTCATCGCGGTATTTTGGAATACCAAAACGGATATAATAATTGAAACTGTCACGGCCATAATGCAGATGAACACGGGTCAGATAATCAGTCATTTTTGCCTCCCCCATCGGTAAGGGAAGTTGAACTTTCATCGCTGTTTTGATTACCGTACGGACGGGCTTTTTGGCGTTTATGGCTTTCTGACCAGTGATCCAGATCATCCACATGATAGACAATTCGCCGTCCATGATCGCGAAAAACAGGCCCGCGCCCTTCATGCCGCCATTTATTGAGCGTATGCGGACTTAGCTTGAGCCGGTCCGCCGCCTCCTCAATATCGAGATAAGGCGATGAGCATCTTTGCTGGTTTATTTTGTCAGGGGGCCAGCTTGTTTTATCAGGGGGAATGTCCGCGCTCATCATTCAGGGTCTCCATCAGGATTAATCAATATATTTCGATCAATTCTGATTTAGAGACAGGCTGTTTTGCAGACTCGTATTTTGCATGCCCAAAAAACGTGTAGGCATAAGTTCAGCCTTTTCGGGAGCGATTAAAGAAAACCCGGTGACCTTTATTGATGAGGTTACGGCCTTTTTTCAGCAAGCGATAGGTCCGGCTTTGCACATGATGGCTTATGTTATCCCAGCCGTCTTTTACAGCCTCTTCTCCAAAAATACGGATGGCAATTTCCCGTTGAGACAGGCCATGCCCAGCCAAATCCAGTGCATAAAGTATTTCCGGTGTCATGCGAAACCGTGCGGGCATCATGCAATATGATGAATTGAACCGGCCCCGTTTTAATAGGGAATCAAGGCATGAAAGGGCTTCAATCTGCTGGTCAAAATGCCGGGCGCACAGGCCCTGATTTCAAAATAGGCGTCTTCATGAAGATCAATTTCCGCGTCAAGCACAAGCTGCAAGGCGTGTTTTTCTTCTGATAAAAGCAGATGTTTTCTGCCGTCACTGGTTTGCACGATTGTCCGCTCACAGGACAATTCGGAAAGAATAATACCGGATGATTTATCGCGTTTGTCGCGCCGGGTGGGCGTGCATTTTAATATGCAGGGATTATGAGCCGGGGACCAAAAAGGACGGACAGAGTCCGAGTCCCTTTTTGGATCAGCGAAAAAAAAGTAAGCCAAACCGCGCAGCAGAAGCGGCCTCCTTTTTGGTAATTATCGGTATATCCTGCCCGGATTGTTCAATGTCAAAATGGCAAGCGTGCCGCGCCCATGCTTTTTGATATGCGGGATCACGGCGTGTAAATTCCCACGTCCAAGCTTCAATACTCATATTTTTTTGGAGATAGTCATACTGACTTTTCTCCGGTTCATCGTCGGTCATAACTGACGCTCAATTCAAAGAATTGCTCCAGTTCCCCAGCCCCGATTAGCTTAAAATATCTAAACTATCAGTTGTGCATAATATATTTTGTATACACGAAAATATGCAGCATTTCCAATGATTTGGTGATTTTTAAACGTTACAATGCAACTAAAAATCTAATAAAATTAGGTAACTGCCCAGGTTGTTTTTAAGCGTATTTCAGTTTTGCAATAATCTGATCGGCAGGCATCATCAGTGTTTCGATGATGTTCCATCCTTGTTTTCTCGCCGTTGTGATGACGCTGCGCAGGGTGGCAAAATCCTCTGCCCCTTGTTCAGACCTGAACCCTCCCGATATTTTCTGACGTAGTTTCATCATCCGCAGGTCGCGTTCAGCTTCGTTGTTTGTGAAGGGCACGTCGGGATCTGTCAGAAAGCGCAGGGTGCCTTCCTTGTGATCGCGCAATCGTAAAGCCAGATTATGTCCTGTCCGTCGCTTCTTGCGCCCCCGTCTTCCGGGTTTTGGCGGCACGAGTGGAGGCAATTCCTCATGGAAACCCAATGCAGCGGTGATGATCCTGTCGTATCGCCGATTAATAAGCGCAACAAGCGGTGTTGAAACCGCCACGCCCTTATCCCGCGCGGCCTGTGTGACATGGTGCGCACGCCGCAGTAGCCTTTGCATCTGACCAGCCCAATCTTCCTGTTCTATTTCGACCAACGCTTGCAGTTCCCGTAAATGGTGTGCATTGCACAACGCATGGGTAACACCATCCAGCGTGAAGTAGGGCTGCCAATGATCATGCACGATACAGCCCGTGAGATTGGATAACAGATTACCGCGTTTGCTGCTGACCCGGTAGAAAGCCAGAAGCGGTGTACAGGCAACGTGAAGCCATTGCAGGCACCCCGTAATCCGGAAACCCGTCTCGTCAAGATGTTTGACGTGGACCTGTTGGGCGATCACATCCTGCAGGTGAGAAGCAACCCCCTTGAGCCGCTCTGATGCTTTGCGGTTCATGGCGGCCACAGTGGCAGGAACCAAAGGGGCATTGAACAAATCGGCCATTATTTGCGCCAGTCTGTCTTCCGGCAGGAAATGGGCGCATTGGAGATATGTTGCCACTCCGGCGATGCGTGGCCCGTACTGCACGGGTGCCTTCACCTCCAGAGGAAACGCCGCCCTGGTTGTTTCCCCACAGTGGCCGCAAAGGCAGACATGTGCCCTGTGTTCCGTTGTCACCAGAGGCTGTGGCTCGGGCAGGTCAAACACCTGTCGTGCGGCGTAATCCTCTGCCATTGATGGCGACAGCGGTGTGCCACATTGCCCGCAGACAGAAGGAAAGTGATCTTCAACATGATCGGGATCTGCCGTTTGGCACAGGGTGCTTCCCTTGTGGCCTTTCTGCCCGCCTGACTTTTTACCGGATTTTCTCCGCAGACTTTTGGTTCTGGGTTCAGCCTTGGGCTTCTTTAGGCCGTCGCTTGAAGGCGGCTTGCTACTGTTGCTGCTGTTCAAGCTGAGGCGACGCTCAAGGTCTTCAATGCGAGCCACAAGCAGGGCTATCGTTTGTGCATTCTTCTGCTTCAGCTCTTCATAAGCCTCAACGGAAACATAACCTTTGGGTGCGTTTGAAAAAATCATAATCTTAATGAATCACACTTGGATTCCTCAGGCAAGAGAATTATTCCTTAGGGTACCTGGGCAGTTACACCGATCATTGTATCTATTTCCATGGTTGCCATCCTTTCATCTATGTGGCTGTTTCACTACAACACCACCTTGGCACATTACGATGCCGTTGAGGAAGAGCGGCAACCACTCCATCTGGCAGCGTCGCATTGCCCGGAAGATACACGACAAAGGTGCTAACTACGTACTGGCACTGAAGGGTAATCAGGGCAGTCTTTACGAGGATGTGACAGTGTGGGTTGAAGAACGGGAACATGACAATACCGGGTCTTTACAAACGGTTGACGGTGATAAGGGTCGGATAGAGACACGCAGCTACACCCAATGCGAAGACATAGATTGGCTGCGTGAGAGGCATCCTGACTGGGCTGGCCTGACCAGCATTGGACGTGTCATATCGTTCCGTGAAGTTGGTGGGAAAACAACCACACTAACCTGATACTTTATCGCGTCATTGCCGCGCGACGTGAAACGTTTTGCACAGGCTGTGCGCTCCCATTGGGGTATTGAAAACCGATTGCACCGGGTGTTGGATATGACTTTCCGCGACGACGACAGCCGCGTATGAAAGGATCATGCCCCGAAGAATTTTGCCATCATCAAGCACATGGCGATGAACCTGCTGAACAAGGCAAGAGCCAAAAAAGTCCCTGCGCGTCATGCGTAAGAAGGCGGGGTGGAACAATCGCTTCCTGCTTCAGGTACTCGGCGCGTAATGTTCATGCGATCCCCTAGAGCGATTGCTCTGGGGCTGTTTACAACAATAGGTAATAATGGTATGCCATTTGGTAAAACAGCATACAACCCACCAACAAGGAGAACAACTATGAGACTTGGAAATTTTAAAACGAATGTTGTGATCGTCGCAACGGCAGTGGCTCTTATCACTGGTGCTGCGAAGGCCGAAAACATCGAATGGTCGGCTGGCTCAACCGGTGGTAGCTGGTTCACAGTTGTGACTGGGCTTGCCAGCATTGTCATGGAAAACAACGAAGGTCTTAACATCCGCATTGTTCCTGGCGGTGGCAAAGACAACCCGATGAAGATCCGCGCGGGAGTGAGTCAGATAGCCATGGGAATCGATTTTCTAGCCGCTTCGGCCATGAAAGGTACTGAGCCTTATGATACCGCCGCGACGAACTTGACTTCGCTGGGGTCGACCTGGATGACTTCGCAAATTCATATTATCGTGGATGCGGAAGAAACACGTACCGCTGACCAAATCTTTGCCGATCCGTCCATAAAGGTGGGTACCTCTTCGCCAGCGACTTCAGAAGCGCTGACCCTTCGGCGGATTTTGGCATTCTACGAAAATCCAGTAGATAATGTGAAAGCTGAAGGCGGCACGGTTGTCAATGCGGACTATTCACAGCTTGTTGCTGCTTTCCAGAATAAGCAAGTCGACGTTTTGTTTGGTGCTGGCACCGCACCAACGGGAATTGCAATGGAAGTGGAAGCTGGACGCCGCGCAGCCAAAATCATCCCGTTCCCGAAGGAGCTAATGGATGGATTGTTCGAACAGTATGGCTACGGTAGCTATAACATTCCAGCTGGCACTTATAAGCAGTTGCAGGCTGGCAATGATGCCGATGTTGAAGCCAGTGCGCTTTCTACAGTTATTCTTGCCGATGCAGGTTTGGACGAAGAGCTTGTTTATGACATCATGATGTCGCTCCTGCAAAATCAGGATAAGTTTGGAAACATCTCTGGTGCATTGTCGAACTTCGATCCGAACATCGCATGGGAGAACCAGCCGGTGCCATTACACCCTGGTGCCGCGCGCGCCTACAAAGAACTAGGCTACATGAATTAAAATAACGCCAACATAGTTCGGGTCCCCGAGGCCCGGACTATCAATTTGTGTTAGTAGGAAATCATGCGTAACCTCACAGGCTTAACAGCAATAATAATCAATATCTGGTTAGCTATAGCGGCACTGCTCCACTTTTACTGGGCTGGTTGGGGTTATCCCGAGCCGCTATTGCTCGCAACGCTTCACATGACGCTATTTCTACCGGTCGTTTTCGTACTATTCCCAGCAAAACAAACTATGTATTCGGAAGACATTGAAGCAGAAAACAACTTACGGCCCTCCATCTTGGACTGGATTTTGGCAGCACTGGCCATCGGGCCTCCGCTTTACGCATACCTTCATCCTGAGCGCGTTTATGAACGTGCGGTCTTTCTTGATCCGCTGACAACACTCGAGATTGTACTAGCTTGTCTTATGGTGTTGCTTGTACTTGAGGCTGTTCGTCGCGCCTTGTCCATGGCGCTAACCATCCTCGCGGCATTGACGATCCTTTACATGTTCATTTCCGACTTGCTACCAGGAATCTGGTACTATCGCGACATGCCAGTGAGCCAGATTGCTGAGACAATGTATATGATGAACGGCTCAGGTATGTTCGGGCTTTTGACTGGAATCTCAGCGACAATCGTAGCGACTTTCCTTATCTTTGGAGCATTTCTTCAGCAATCGGGTCTTGGCAAACTCTTTATGAATTTCGGCAATCTTGTTGCCGGGCGCTTTTCTGGAGGGCCAGCCAAAGTTTCGGTTGTCACCTCTGCCCTGTTTGGAAGTACCTCCGGTTCTTCAGTTGCGAACGTTGTTGTCACTGGATCGGTGACTATCCCCATGATGAAGAAATTGGGGTTCAAGCCCGCGATCGCGGCTGGAATCGAAGCGTCTGCTTCGGTCGGCGGCTTAATCATGCCACCTGTGATGGGCGCTGCCGCTTTCGTGATGGCTGAATTGATCCAAGTGCCTTATTTTGATATCATTTCTGCAGCATTTCTCGGGGCGCTGCTATATTTTTTCGGCATCCTCATCTCAGTCCATTTGGAATCCAAACGCCTTGGCATTCAGCCAATGGATGAAAAAGATATGCCGAAATGGCGGGATCTGCTGCCGGATATCCATCTGGTGATCCCACTAGCGGTCCTTGTGACGATGATGGCGATGCGTTTTTCAGCTTTCTACGCGGCCTTCTACGCGACCATCACGATCGTGCTGGTTTCATGGTTGCGCCCGCATACACGGATGACGCCAAATAAAATTTTCAAGGCACTGGTGAACGCGGGAGCAACTATCGCCATTATTGCGGTAGCAGTGACGTGTGCTGGTATTATTATGGCTGCGATGACGAATACCGGCCTGATCCTAGCTTTTGGCGGCATCATCAAGACAATCGCAGGTACATCAGTCACTGGGATCGTGGTAACTCTGGCTTGCCTGTGCCTACTATTGGGCATGGGCGTTCCCACGACGCCCGCATATATTATCACTTCAGCAATTGGTACACCGATCTTGGCTGCTGCCACTGACGCGTCTCTACTGCAAATCCACCTTTTTGTTTTCTACTTTGCAGTATTGGCAGATGCGACACCTCCAGTCGCCGCAGCCTCTTTTGCTGCAGCTGCCATCGCGAAAGCGAGCCCAATGGCGTCCGGGGCACATGCTTTCCGCATGGCCATCGGCGGCTTTGTAGCGGGTTTTAGTTTTGTATTTGCGCCGGCCATGACGCTTCAGGCGCCGCTATTGGATATCTTTATCACCTTCACGGGCCTTTGCGCAGCGGTCACACTCTTTGCGATGGGATCCATCGGTTACATATCGCGACCTATGGCACTTCCGCTGCGTTTAGTTTTCGGTTTAGGCGGCCTGTTTTGTGCACTCGGTCATCAACTTATGTCAATGGAAATGAGAACACTGTTGGCCATCGTTCTGATCGGATTGGCCTTGGTGGTGGATCGGGCAGGCCAACTTAACCCAAAATCCAAAATCTAAGGAACCTCCGTCTATGTCTGACTACGATTCTAATCGCGACCGTCAAAAAAAAATCTTCTATGGCGTAGACTTGGGTATCTTGATGGTGCGCACTTTCTTCACCCGCTACCTAGGTGATATCGGCAATGCAGCCACGTGGGATTTCCCGGTCAACTACAAAGTTGTGCATGATGCGGTGCCTTCGAAGATGACCAATTTACATAATTCGAGTCTCTTGGAGCCATTCAAGGAGTCCGCAACTGAATTGGTAGCCACTGGAGTGGAAGGCATCACGACAACTTGTGGGTTCCTGTCTATCTATCAGCAAGAGCTTGCGGATCACTGCGGCATTCCCGTTGCGACCTCGGCATTGTTGCAGGTACCACTTGTGCAGACCATCATCGGCTCCAAAAAGCAGGTTGGTGTGATGACTTATAACGGTGACGTGCTTGACGGCCCCTATTTCGAGGCCGTCAATGTTCCGCTCGACACCCCTGTCAAAGGTATGCCGCAAGATGGCGAGTTCGTACGCTGGATCAAGGAAGGTGATGCATCAGTACCGTTTGAAACCCTTCAAGCCGAGGTAATTGCCGCAGCTTGCGAGTTCAAGGCTGAGAACCCCAATCTTGGTGCAATTGTTTGCGAGTGCACCAATCTTGCTCCATTTTCGGCGGACATCTCGGAGACACTGGGATTGCCAGTTTTTGATTGCCAAACCATGGTGAACTGGTTCCAAGCGGGCCTGAAGCCAAAAAGGCACAATCCCCGCGCGGTATGCTGACGGTGAACAGAGAAAGTTCGCCCACCGCAGAACAGGGTGGGAGCACAATCTTTGTTGTGTTCGTAGATGCAAGAGTTTCGCCGATTGTAGTTAGGCAGCGCGGGCGATAGTTGACCAACCGATCCGTGGGAGGCGATTTTTCAGGCGCTGACGGACGCGCCAGTCCACGGATACATTCACTGTGATAGCTGCCGAAATGATATGCAATCAATTGATGATCTACTTTAAGGCGCAACGAAGGGCGGATCGATACCAGCCCGCATTAATCTGAGGAAATTACACATGTTAGACAACCAAGGATATACTCTGTCAGCGCGGAATGCCGAGGCAGTTTCGATCTTCAACCAGGCTGTGAGCGAGCTATTGGATTACCGCCTCAGTGCGATGCCTACGCTCAAAAACGCCATCAAGAAAGAACCCGAATTCTATATGGCGCATGTGCTGCGGGGCTATATGCTGATGATGCTGCAATCGTCTAAAACTGAGGGGCCGGCGCAGAAAGAACATGACAGGGCTCGTGAGTTGTCCGTTGGCGTAACCCAGCGGGAGCAGATGCATCTTGGTGCGCTACAGCACTATATCACGGGCGACTGGCTTCAGGCGACCGCGCTGTGGTCGAACATCTTAGTGGCCTATCCGCTCGACATAATCGCTCTGCGGCTACACCATTTTATCAGTTTTTGGATGGGCCGTTCGCAGCAACTCATGGCGCTTCCATCAGCAGTGTTACCTGCTTGGAAAGACGACATACCAAACTGCGGCAATGTCTACGGCATGATGTGCTTTGGACTCGAAGAGATGGGGCAATATAGTAAGGCCGAGGGCTATGGCCGCAAGGCAGTAGAACTCAATCCGAATGACTTATGGTCGATCCACTCAGTGGCGCATGTGCTGGAGATGCAGCACCGCTACGAAGAGGGACTCGCTTGGCTCGATTATCCTCCGGATCACTGGGATGATCGGAATCCGTTCCGAGGGCATTTGTGGTGGCACAAGGGGCTATATCTTTTGGAATCCGGGCGACTGGACGAGGCGCTGGCGCTCTATGATTCTGCTATCAGGGAAGGTGACTCAACCTTCTACCTCGATTTGCAGAACGCTGCGGCCTTCCTGATCCGCTTAGAATTTTTGGACAAAGACGTTGGCGATCGATGGGACGCACTGATAGAACCGTCCCTTGGCTCGAAAGGTGATCACCAACTGGCCTTCACTGATCTGCACAACGTCATTGCCTTGGCCCGGGCGGGACGGTTCGATTTGGCCCGAGAACACATTTCGTCCATGCAGGATTGGGCCGAGTCGCATCAAAACTGGTCGTCGGAGGTTCACATAAGAGTAGGTATTCCAATGGCAAAAACTCTGCTCGCCTTTGAGGAAGGCGATTATGACCGGGCTGTTGTGCAGATTAATCTTTACAAGCCAATCCTGATCGACATCGGCGCAAGCCACGCGCAACGAGACGTAATTTCGTTAATCGAGATTCAGGCTGCCAAACGTGGCGGTAAGGCAGAGACACTAAAGCATTTGCTGAAACAGCGCGAATTCATCACCCAACTCGCCGCGTTGGATGCAGTCTAACCCGGATTATTCGTAACTGCCCAGGTACCCTAAGGAATAATTCACGCCCTGAATTTGTTACTGGATTGGAGAAACCACAAAGTGTAAAATATGATTGTGAATTACGGTAATCCCGTATATATATCATCCATGCAAGGCAGGTTCGATCCGGACAAAGATTCCATGAACCGTCATAGGCACGGGCTATCCCTGGCGTTCGGCGACAGAATTTTCAAGGATGACAACCATCTGATCGTCCCGTCGATCCGTCCCGAAGACAAAGAAGAGCGGTTCAAGGTGATCGGGGTGATGGAGGGAAAACTGTTTACTGGCGTGTTCACTTGGCGGCACGATCTGCCCCGCTTTATTTCTGTGAGAAGGAGCAATAAAAGTGAAGAAAGAGCATATCATTCTCCCTTCTGATCCAGCGGACCCGGAAGATTTTGACGTAACCCCCGAGGCGATGGATCGTGGGCAACGCGCCAGGCTGATCCGTAAGACCAGAACTGCGCTCGGACTGTCACAAGTTGGGTTCGCCAGTCGGTTTCATGTGCCGGTCGGCACCTTGCGCGATTGGGAGCAGGCCCGCGCGACAGCGCCTGATTTCGCGGTTGCTTATGTGCAGGTGATTGCCCGGCATCCAGACATGGTGGCGCAAGCCGTGGCTTAGAATAACCGCCCCCATGCCATACCGGCACTTCCGCAGATTTCGGGGCAGGCGAAAACCCGCCCTTATCACAAATTACGCATACTCAGGATTTTGAAATGCCAAAGACAAAAACATCGACGCCAAAGGGTGCGCAACCCGCAAAAGCCGGAAAACGCCGCGGACCCGGACGCACGGATGACGAACGCATGGCCGCGCTTGAAGCTGATCTGCCACGCTTGCGGGAGCGGGCCGAGGCGGCCCTGGTCCAGGCGGCCACGCAAGCCGGGTTCTTTGACTGCCGCTTCACAGCACCCCAGTTGCGCAAGATGCTGAAAGACGCGCTTGGGCGCAAGCCACGCCCACTCTCCATCCTGCAAAAGCGCAAACGCGAAATTGTGCAAATCAAAGCCCGCAAGAGCCGGAGCCGGCGCGCGGATGACGCCAGACGCAAAGCCCTGCTCGGCGGGTTCATGGTGGCACAATTCCGTCACAAGCCAGAACTTCATACTGAACTTGCGCCCGATCTGCGCGCCCACCTTGCCGATCATCCAAAGCCCGGGATGGCCACCGCCAATATTGCCTTCATGGCAGCGGTACTCAGCGATCCAGCCGGCGGGGTAAGCACAGAGAACGAGACCGATGTAGCCGTGATTTCCCCGGAGCAGGCGCGGCGCAACCAGACGCGCCGCATGATCCTGATCGGGGCATGGGTGCTGGATCGTCGCAGCGAACTGCCCACCATCGAGGCGCTGATCCAGGACGAGCTGGCGGGTTTCTTGCAGCAAGACCGCGCATTTGAGCGTAATATTGCCCTGTTAAATGACGCAGTGGGGGTGTTCTAACCCGAATTATTCACCGGAGCAGCTATTTTTAGTTGGCAGTGGAGCGTAACTATCTGATATAGTGTAAAGAATATGGTATAACAGCCATCCGATACACTGGACAGAAAGCGCCCCACTGCCATGACAGATATTGCCCCATTTTTTCCCGCATTTCCAGCCATTTCCGGTAAAAAAGTCACCGCCGCGTTTGACGGTGGAAAAATCACCTCGGATGCTGGTGTTCTACTGCTTGCTCAAGCCGAGAAACGGCTTGGGATTGCGCAACGCTTGGCAGCACTTATCCCCGATGCGCGCGATCCGACGCACGTGCAGCATCTGCTCCCGGATATTTTGTTCGCCCGCTATCTTGCGATTGCGGCTGGATATGAGGACGCCAACGATCTGGACCACCTGTGCCACGACCCCGCTTTCAAGATGGCGCTCGGCAAAACTCCAGAGGCCAAGGTTGGTCTCGTCAGCCAACCCACCATGTCCCGCTGGGAGAACGCGCCGGACCTACGCGACGTGATCCGCATGAGCTACGAGATGATCGACATCTATTGCGACAGCTACACCGCGCCCCCGGCAGCGATCACGTTGGATATTGACGAGACGTTCGACACCGCGCATGGCGAACAACAGCTCACTTTCTGGAACGGCTTCTACCGCGAGCGCGGCTATGCCCCCATCCATGTCTATGAGGCCGAAACCGCGCGGCCTGTCGCCTTCGTGCTACGGCCCGCCAAGACACCGTCCGGGCGTGAGGTCGCCGCCCATGTTCGACGCTTGATCCACCGCATCCGCACACACTGGCCAAAAACGCAGATCCTGCTGCGCGGTGACGGGCATTACTCCCGTCCGGAGGTCATGGCCTGGTGCGAGGCTCAGAAGGGCGTCGACTATATCTTCGGCCAGCCGGGAAACGCCGTTCTCAGCAGAGATTCCGTCATCACAGCCGACGCCGACGCCTGCGCTGCCATGAAGGTCGAGAAGAACCTCGCCACCCACAGAACCCATTGCGAGACGACCTACGCCGCCAGGAGCTGGAACGGTGTGAAACGGCGCATCATCGCCCGTATCGAAGTGACAGGCCTCGGTCTCGATATCCGAACCATCGTCACCTCACTCCCCGGTTCCACGCCGGAACGGCTCTACGAGGCCGACTACTGTGCACGCGGTCAGGCCGAAAATCTGATCAAGCTCCACAAAACCCAACTGAAGAGCGACCGCACATCGTGCTCATCCGCCTGCGCCAACCAGATGCGGCTCATTCTCCACACTGCTGCCTATTGGCTGCTCTGGGAAGTGCGCCAGGCAATTCCGGAAAGCGCGCCTCTGAAGTGCGCCGAGTTCACCACCCTCCAGAACCGCATCATCAAAATTGGTGCCCGTGTTATCGAAACCGCTACACGTATCCGCGTCGCCTTCGCATCCGCCTATCCAGATAAACAACTCTTTACACAGATACTCGGCGCACTGACAACGACGCCTGCCGGCAATCCTCAAGCACCATAGCAATCCTCAAGCACCATAGCAATCACGCCGCGCAACGCCCCGTCGCCCCGAAACTGAAACCTGCAAACTCAAACGCAAGCGCCGGAAAGCCCGCGCAACAAACCCGTTTGCCTCGGCAAATGTGAAACCGTTTCCGCGCACAAAAACCTCTGCTCCAAAACATCCGGTGAATAATCCGGGCTAAGCGTTTCTGCCGATAAAAGGCAGAAACGCACTGGGTTGCAGGACGCAGACACACCAGCCATAGCCACGCGCGGATCAACATTAATCGGTATTGCTTTAAGCCCGTAAATTACTTTACCTATGCGTCTTAAAAACCTATGCATCATAAAACCAACAAGGGACAGATATGGCTGAACAAACTTTAACGCGCGTGGATTTACGCAATGCCCTCATGCGTGAGGCTGGCGTGGCGGAGGATGACGCACCACACTTGCTGGAAAGCGTATTGTCACATATCTCGGACGCTTTGGTGAACGGCGAGAACGTAAAAATCCCGACCTTCGGGACCTTTAGTGTGCGCGACAAACCAGCGCGCACCGGACGCAATCTAAAAACCGGAGAGGCCGTTCCGATTCCACCACGGCGCGTCCTGACCTTCCGCCCCTCTGATCTGATGAGGCAGCGCGTTGCAGAGGGCAACAAAAGTTAAGCTGGTTTACTGCAATAGCCCTGCCTATGTGCAGTCCCAAAAAATAATGCAACAAATCATACTGGCATCTAAAAAATGTTGGGAGAAGTCTAAAAGGCGTAAAAATGACACCTGAAACAATCATGACCGAGCTGAGTAAGCAAGGTGCCGTCCCTTTGCCGCGCAAAGCCCTTCTGGCAGCAGGAGAGCAGCGGGATGAGATGACCGGGATATTCCTGTCCTACGTCAATGAACTCGCCGCAAACAATGGGCATATGCCAGATGAACGGCGGCAAGCCTTCCTGTTTATCTTCTATCTTCTTGCGGAGTGGCACGAGACCAAAGCCTTCCGTCCCCTCATAGATGTACTGCGCATTGATCCGGATAATCTTGACCTATTGATAGGCGATGGCATTACCACAATGGCATGGCGCGCGATTTACAGCGTTTTTGATGGCGATTTTGCGCCAATCATTTTGGCTATACATGATGAGAACACAGACGAGTTTATTCGGTCTGGCATGTTTCAAACACTGTCTGCAATTGCCAAACACACGCCTGGTCACCGTCCGGAAATCATCTCCATTCTGAAAAACTTCTACAACGCGTTTCACAAGGAAGAAAACGCCGAAGAACGCTACTTCTGGGTGGGGTGGGCAAACTGCATTGCAGACATTGGAGCCTCAGAACTTTCGCCACTGGTTCGCAATGCTTTTCACTCTGGCGAGATTGATCCCCATTGGATGGAATATGATGATTTTGAGCGATATTTTGAGCACAACCATGGAAAGGAGCCAACGCGGTCTGTCTGGGGCGGTGAAGACGAACAACCTGAAATATCAAGTGCCATTGAAGAACTTTCCCGGTGGTATTGTTTTTCAAAAGAAACCATCAATGCAGAACAAGAACATCAGGCGCTGAAAAACCATTCAATCCCGCAAAAGATTTATATCGGCGGGAAAAAGGTTGGCAGAAATAGCCCCTGTCCCTGTGGCAGTGGATTGAAATTCAAGAAGTGTTGCAATATGAGGCCTGATACATGACCGCACCCGATCACACGTTGCACGCCGTTCGAAAATCACTTGACACAGGGGGCATCCATACATGTTGGGTTACACCCGAGAATTATCAGATGGCAGCTTCCGTCCAGTTAGGCCGATTAGTAGCCGCGCAGCGAACTTCCACTTTCCGCCCTCACTGTCGAAATGCAACCATCTGATGAAGGTCAGATTTGTCCGACACAGCCGACATTACCGCAATTGGGATTTTTTTTCCGCAGCGCGGCGCATCGGATTACCATGCCCATAGCGCACACCGTGGCGTTCATCGACGAAATCCAGATGCGCGTCGATTTGCACGATATGTATTGGCCCGTTTTTGGCACAATCCTCTTCAAAGACATTCACGCAAGGAATATTAATAGAATGATCGCCCCCCAGAACGATAGGGATAGCCCCTGCATCCAGGCATTTCTTCACGCCGTATTCTATGTTCTTATGACTGCTGATCGTATCTGTATGAATTATATCCGCATCACCCAAATCAACTATGCGGGTGGTTTCAGACGGAAGATAAGTAATGTCATCTTCATGATCGTAAGCACCCCCATGGCCAAAGGAAAACAAAGTGGAGGCTTCGCGAATAGCACGCGGACCGAACCGGGCACCTGCACGAAACTGTGTGCCAAAATCATAGGGTGCGCCCAGAATAGCAACATCGGCATTGATTGCATCCCAATCTTCCACATATGGGTACTTCCCGAATGTGGAAATGCCTACGAATGGCAGGTTCAAACGCCCTGCTTCATATCCATGTTTACTCATGAAAATCAGCATGGGGCTAGTGTCAGCATGGGGCTAGGTGAATTATAACGATCGCGCATATGAAATACGGGAAAGTTATAATAACTTGACATTTGGAGTGAAATAATCCAACTTTCGCGTAGATAAAACACGCGAAAGTTTAAAAATGCTCTATCTCGTTGGCAAAAATCTGGACAAGGCGCGGGCACACTATCAGGCTGAAACAGGCCGGATCGTGCAGCTCATGCGCGGCATTTATGTCGATGCCGACGATGATGTCGGTGGCACCGTGCTGCGTCATGCTGTGCGCATTGCAAACTATCTTTATCCCCGGGCCTATCTGTCCGCCGCCAGTGCAGTCTTGCTCGCACCAACACGGGATGGCCGGTTGTTCATAAGCGGGCCGCGCTCACAGCGCACCCGAATCAGGATGTTGGAGATCATCCAGAATGTCGCGCCCGCCCATTCCTCGACCGCGCCCGCGCTGATTGCTGACGGGCTTGGTGAGTTCCGGATCGATGTCTCATCGCTACGGCACCGTTTTCTCGAAGCATTTCGCCTCCGCAGTGAGCATGCCGCTTCGATCACTGAAGATATGCGCACCGCGTTCGCGGCCCGCCTAATCGAAGAATATGGCGACCCCAAAGGGGCAGCAGATGCGCTCTGGGTGCTTGCACGGGAAAATGAATGGTACCGCGAGGGTGAACAGGCCGAGAGATATCTCCTTAAATCTCCGTCTCTGGTTGAAGTGCGCAACGAAGCCGCACTCAGCTTTTCTGTCACCTGGCATGGTCAGTCGATCGGCGAACTGCGCCATGACGGTTTTGAGTGGCGCTGGCGGGCCGAAGAGGCCTTTGATCTGCCTTTGGTGCAGCAGCGCACCCCCGGCAAGTTGCCACCTTTTATTCTCTCACTCTTGCCCGAAGGTTGGCTGGAGCGCGTGCTCAAGGAAAGTGATGAGCGCGCATTACTGCGCTCTGGCAAACGCTACATGTCGAACATCACGATCAGCTCTGATCCTACTGAGATTGCAACCTTGCCGGCAGATGTAATCTCAACACGTCTGGACGAACATAGCGCAGATGGCGTCTTCACCGGCAACTATGAGGGGCCAGCGCGCGGCGATATCGAGCAGAGCTTTGAAGAAAGTCTCGCGCGCCTGTTTGCAAGCGCCCAGATGCCGCGACTGTCGGGTGTGCAGATCAAAGCGCCAATGTTTCTTGATCCTGAAGGGCGCCTTATTCCCAGTACGACTGAACCGTTCACCCACATCTTGAAGCCTGCCGGTACCAGCGGGTTTCAGGCGCTGCCAATCATTGAGTACCTGTCCATGAGCCTCGGGCAGGCCGCCGGATTTGCAGTACCGGCTGTTGCGCTGGTCGGCATGCCGGACGGGATGCCGCCAGCGCTGATAGTTGAGCGTTTTGATATACGCGGCGGCACCGATGATCACCGGCGCATTGCGTTAGAAGATATCTGCTCCGTTCTCGATCTGCCCCCCGACGCCAAATATGACGGCACGATCGAGCGGATCGCACGCGCCGTGCGTCCACTTTCCACCGCGCCCGAGGATGACCTGCTTGTCATCCTTAAGCGCGCACTATTCGCCTGGCTCATTGCCGATGGCGATATGCACCTCAAGAATCTGGCCTTGCTCAAGGTGGCCGCGCCGGGCGCCGCCACCTTTGAGAGCGTGCGTATGGCACCGCTCTATGATGCCGTGACCACGCGCGTCTTTCCTGGGCTGGAACATGATCGCATGGCCCTAAAGCTGGCTGGCAAGGATGACCGACTGCGTCGCACTGATTTTCTACGCATGGCAGCCACCGCCGGGATTTCCGCCCGCGATGCCAATGCAGCCATGGACGAGTTGGCCACAGGCCTTGCTGTCGGACTCGATCAGATCGCCTTGCCAGAGGTTTCGAACCTCGATGCTGAACTCACCGCCAAAGCCGAGCAAATGCTGGTGCTTTGCCGCGAGCGCGTTGATAGTTGGCACTAGCCCGGATTATTCACCAGATGTTTTGGAGCAGAGGTTTTTGTGCGCGGAAACGGTTTCACATTTGCCGAGGCAAACGGGTTTGTTGCGCGGGCTTTCCGGCGCTTGCGTTTGAGTTTGCAGGTTTCAGTTTCGGGGCGACGGGGCGTTGCGCGGCGTGATTGCTATGGTGCTTGAGGATTGCCGGCAGGCGTCGTTGTCAGTGCGCCGAGTATCTGTGTAAAGAGTTGTTTATCTGGATAGGCGGATGCGAAGGCGACGCGGATACGTGTAGCGGTTTCGATAACACGGGCACCAATTTTGATGATGCGGTTCTGGAGGGTGGTGAACTCGGCGCACTTCAGAGGCGCGCTTTCCGGAATTGCCTGGCGCACTTCCCAGAGCAGCCAATAGGCAGCAGTGTGGAGAATGAGCCGCATCTGGTTGGCGCAGGCGGATGAGCACGATGTGCGGTCGCTCTTCAGTTGGGTTTTGTGGAGCTTGATCAGATTTTCGGCCTGACCGCGTGCACAGTAGTCGGCCTCGTAGAGCCGTTCCGGCGTGGAACCGGGGAGTGAGGTGACGATGGTTCGGATATCGAGACCGAGGCCTGTCACTTCGATACGGGCGATGATGCGCCGTTTCACGCCGTTCCAGCTCCTGGCGGCGTAGGTCGTCTCGCAATGGGTTCTATGGGTGGCGAGGTTCTTCTCGACCTTCATGGCAGCGCAGGCGTCGGCGTCGGCTGTGATGACGGGATCTCTGCTGAGAACGGCGTTTCCCGGCTGGCCGAAGATATAGTCGACGCCCTTCTGAGCCTCGCACCAGGCCATGACCTCCGGACGGGAGTAATGCCCGTCACCGCGCAGCAGGATCTGCGTTTTTGGCCAGTGTGTGCGGATGCGGTGGATCAAGCGTCGAACATGGGCGGCGACCTCACGCCCGGACGGTGTCTTGGCGGGCCGTAGCACGAAGGCGACAGGCCGCGCGGTTTCGGCCTCATAGACATGGATGGGGGCATAGCCGCGCTCGCGGTAGAAGCCGTTCCAGAAAGTGAGCTGTTGTTCGCCATGCGCGGTGTCGAACGTCTCGTCAATATCCAACGTGATCGCTGCCGGGGGCGCGGTGTAGCTGTCGCAATAGATGTCGATCATCTCGTAGGACATGCGGATCACGTCGCGTAGGTCCGGCGCGTTCTCCCAGCGGGACATGGTGGGTTGGCTGACGAGACCAACCTTGGCCTCTGGAGTTTTGCCGAGCGCCATCTTGAAAGCGGGGTCGTGGCACAGGTGGTCCAGATCGTTGGCGTCCTCATATCCGGCCGCAATCGCAAGATAGCGGGCGAACAAAATATCCGGGAGCAGATGCTGCACGTGCGTCGGATCGCGCGCATCGGGGATAAGTGCTGCCAAGCGTTGCGCAATCCCAAGCCGTTTCTCGGCTTGAGCAAGCAGTAGAACACCAGCATCCGAGGTGATTTTTCCACCGTCAAACGCGGCGGTGACTTTTTTACCGGAAATGGCTGGAAATGCGGGCTAAAAACCTATGCCGCACTTCTCGTCCTTGAAATCGGCCTGGGCGCGGCGGTTTACGGCGGGTTTCTAACCGGAAACCTCTCGCCTTCAGCCCCCACAGGGCTCTATCTGCGTGCGCCTGCACAAACCGCGCCGTTTGTCACCTTTTGTTTGAGCCGTAGCCATGCCGCGTTCGGGTTCTATGGCCGGTTCTGCTCACCCGATACGCCGGACGCAACGCAGATCCTCAAACGCATTGCCGCCCGACAACCGGGTGGCTCTTTGAGTGTTGCAGGCCTGGTTGCACACTCCCTTGATTCAAGCCTCATCGGTCCGGTCAGCCCGGACCAGATCACCGGATACTGGAGGCATATCGGCCCGTGAAAAAACCGGAGCATAAAACAGCGGAAACCGCGCGCAAGCCTGTCGGGGAGCGTGCCGGAAATCCCGTCACCACAATGGCCGAAGATATCGCCGCAGATATCAAACGTGTGCGCCAGCGCGAGGAAAAACGCCTGGTCACCCTGGCCCGCAAGTCAGGCTTTTTCGGGCGGCGCATGAGCACAGCCGAAATCACCGCCATGTTTCAAGACTTGCTCAAGAAAAACAAAACACCGAAACGCTCGCAACTGGGCAGACTGGAGGAGCAGATGAATACCGTAAAACGCCGTAAAACTGCGCAGGAACGCAAAGATGACGCCCGGCGCAAAATCCTGCTGGGCGCTTTCCTGATGGCGCAGATCGCGCACCGGCCGGATGAATTCACCTGGCTGGCCGGGGCATTGGAGAACTTCCTCGACACCCATCCGGACGCGACCGTTGCCGCCAACAACAAACTGCTGATGGCAGCGTTTCTGGGGGAGCCGGACGCATGACATGGTTGCTTGGCAATACACTCGTTGATCCGGAAACCAACGAAGGCATCACACTGCTCAAAGCCGCCCATGGCCGCAAAGACCGGCTGCACTGCGCCTGCACCCATCCCCGCCCGGAAATGTATATTGCGCACGTGCAGGGCAAGTTTCTGGTCAAGCGCATGCCGGAAACCGGGGCGGCGCACGCACCGGACTGCCCGTCCTGGATGCCGCCGGAAGAACTGTCCGGACTGGCACAGGTCCATGGCGCGGCGATTGATGAATCCCCGGAAGACGGCACAACACGACTAAAACTCGATTTTGCCCTCTCCATGCGCGGCAAGGCCGCAGCACCGCCACCTGGCGGCGGTGCCGCCCCGACCGTGGCCAAAGAAGCCCCGTCCAAACTCACCCTGACCTCTGTGCTGCATTATCTCTGGCACGAGGCTGATCTGGTCAAATGGGTGCCACGTATGGAGGACAAACGCTGGTGGGGTGTTGTTCACAACGCCCTGATGCGGGCCGCCGATAACAAAATCGCCAAAGGCCATCCGATCACCGAAAAGCTGTTTGTGCCCGAACCGTTCAAGCCGGACCTGAAACCCGCGCTTGCGGCCAAACGGCAGACCTTCTTCAGCCAGATTGCACAGTCTTCATCGCGCACAACCCAGCTTGGCATTCTGATCGCAGAATACAAAACCCACGAGGCAACGCGGCTTGGGGCAAAGTTCACCTTCAAACAGATGCCCGACTGCGCATTCTTTGCCGGCGCTGACCTGCACAAACGCTTTGAAAAAGTCTTTGAAGAGAAAATCCTGCTCGCCGATATGATCCCCGACAGCCATATCATGCTGATCGGAACCTTCAGTATTGCCAAAGCAGGCTATCCGGTTTTACACGAGATCGGCATGATGCTGACCACAGCCAACTGGATCCCGTTCGAGCATATGCGCGAGCAAGAGCTGATCGACGTACTAACCGGGGCCAAACGCTCCTTCACCAAATCCCTGCGTTTCAACCTGCCCCTGACAACCCCCATCGCCTCCATGGTGCTGACCGACACGGCCCCGCCCACCGCGATGTTTGTGGCAACGCCGGGTGAAGACACCGCGATGGGTGCGGCCCTTGCGGACGCCGCCGCAGAAGGTATCTATCCGGGCTGGCTCTGGCTTGAGGGGGCTGAAATGCCGGATTTGCCGACATGATGTTTATGCGGCGTAAACTAGCGAAAATCACCAAATCTATTTATCTACGGGTCTACGTTGAGGGTTGGGGCGGCTGGATTATGCCGCGCAGTATTCGCAAATTAATAGCGGGTTCTCAAATTCATCGCGCTTGGTTTCTTGGATACAACGGGTACTTCGAAGAGGATGGCGTAGCCTATGGTTTGGCCCGCCCTTACGCTGAAATGCTGGAAAATCGACGACGCGAACATATTAAGGAATGGGAAGAAGCTCGGGAACAGGAAAGAGCTCTTGAAATGCAAATTCACCACGACCAATGGGACGATTACTACGAATATACAGGCATGGCCGATCTTGCGCGTGAATTACGGGCGGAAGAGGAAAGTGAGATGCTAGGTCTTGATTGTGAAGTCGATGCGGCTGATGAATTTTCAAAAAAATCAGACAATCCAATGTAGGGCAATCGCATGAGTTTTATCCATCTATTATCTGGAAAAGAAAAACCTCGTCCCAAGCGGCCAAGTGTCGTTTTAGCCTGAGGCTTTGATTTCCTTTTACGGAGCGCAGCATGTTGCTGGCGGCGTGCTTGATCGTTGTAAAATTAGCAGGTGCGTTTCCTTTACGGATACGACACTCATCATCACGAAACACCATATCCATGACCCAGTGCAGCCCGTTTTCAATACCCCAGTGATCGCGGATAGCTTTTGCGTGGGTTTCGGCGTCACAGGTCATGGATGAGATGTAAAAGCGTGTCTCTGAACGGGTCTTATCTTGAAGTGTTGCGCTGTATTGGACCATCACGATGCTTTCCAATCCTGGCCAATTGTGCCGCGCCTTCAACCACTCAATATCCGAGCAAACAGTGACTTTTCTTATCTCAATACGGCCATGAGATTTTTCTACGGTTTCATGGTAAGTTACTGTTGTGTTTGCAAAATATACAGCGTCCTGTTCTTTCATAAACAATTCTGTGTCTTTGCGAAGGGCCCCTTGATTACCCTTTAAAGCCAAAACATAATCCGCTTGTTTGGTGATGATTTTATCGGCAATATCACGCTGACATCCCATAGCATCTATAGTGACAATGGCCCCCTTGAGCGTCAGGAGGTCTAACAGTTCTGGTATGGCCGTGATCTCGTTGGATTTGCCGTCCACCTGCCGTTGGGCAAGCGTCAGGTTCAACTCTGAACTCCATGCCGAGATCATGTGAATTGCAGCCTTGCTGCCAGCCTTATCCAAGCTGCGACGTGAGGTTTTACCATCTATCGCCACGACCCCGCTAAGGGTGCTGCTTAAGGAAGCGACCCAATCCATAAAGCAGGCCTGAAAATGATTGGCATCCAGTGCGGCATAGATGTTTCCCAGTTGATCATGTGAGGGTGTTCCGCCCGAAAATGGCAAGAATTTCCGTAAAAAAGCCAGTTTCTTTGTCCCAAACGCAGAAATAGCGACCCAGTCATTCGCCCCGGACAACACGGCACATAACGTCAAAAGCAAAATCTCGGCCAAAGGGTAAAGCAGCTTTGTTTGTTGTCGTGGGTCAGATAAAGTTGAAAAATGCGTAAGAAAATCAAGGGAGTGGCTGTCGGGTGCGTCAGTATTTGACATGGAAGGTGACCTCATTAAAATCTGAAAGATCACTTATTGAATCAACCTTTACCTCATTTGTCGCCTGCTAATTTATTCATGCGATTGCCCTGCAATCCAATGCGTACAGACTATCAAACTACAAAAAAATAAGCTATTCGTATAACCCATGAAAGATGGAATGTATGATGACCTCATATATTCCATCTTTCTCAGTACATTGGGATATCCACCCAGATAGTGCTCTGGCCGCCAATTGAAAGCTATGGAACTGTTCCGAAAAGTACGTTAACAAAACCTAATGCGTATTCAACCAAAGCCCTTCCTTTCTTTTCTTTTCAACCCACTCGGCAAACATGCACGAAGCTTGGAGTATCATGCTAGTGAATTGTTCATCGATGCGCGGCGCGATAGGGAAATACACTTAAGGAGTGTTGTGGCACCCCTCGTCATAAACAAGGGGCGGTTTAGGAGCTTGCTGGGGACAACCATCAGAATTCAGATTGATGACGGCAGCGAAGTCGCTCTTAAGGGCGCAAACTACGATCAAGCACTGATCTTTTCCCGCAAGGTTCGTGATGCTTGGGTTGATTTTAATGTTGGGGCTTTTGAACGGCAACGCGAAGAAATTGATGTTATTCTGCAGGCACTAGATGAGTTGAAACAGCCAACCAGGTATCCGGCTGCGTGCGTTCTTTTACCAACCCTCGGCAAAGCCCACACACTCGAAAAGACCCTATTCTCCAAACTTCCTTCCGAGGCAATCGGCACCGCTAATTTCGGTCAAGTACAGAAAATTCGCGGCTTCATTCAAAGCGCCCAGTCCTGTAGAGAACAGGCAATTTCTCAATTTGAAAAAAAAGAACTTGAGCGATGGCAGGAGTTCTTCGACACAATCGAGAAAAATCCACTCACTCCAGAACAAAGACTGTCAATCGTCACCGATGAGGATGCTACACTGGTGCTGGCTGGAGCGGGATCAGGAAAAACCAGCGTGATCGCGGCTAAGGCTGCGTATTTACTCAAGGCAGGCATACGCAAGCCAGAAGAAATTCTTTTACTCGCATATGCAAAAGCCGCCGCCGCCGAGATGACGGAACGCATAAAGAGTTGTAGTAGCGAACCTCTAAAAGCGTTAACATTTCATGGATTGGGAACCAGTATCATCGGTTACGTAGAAGGCAATAAGCCTGCGCTGGCGGCTCACGCAACCGATGACAAGCAATTCCATGCTCTTATCAAGGAAATTTTGAAAACCCTCGTCGCGACAGTTCCCGAGGTATCGAAATCCATCATAGGCTGGTTCTCCTACGCGCGGCTCGAAGAGAAAAGCGAATGGGATTTTCAGAAAAAATGCGACTACTACACGTTCATCGAAAAGGTCGACCTGCGGACCTTACAAGGCGAGCAGGTGAAAAGCTTCGAAGAGCTGATTATAGCGAACTGGCTCTATGAAAACGGCATCGAGTATGAATATGAACCAGACTACGAACATCACATTCCTAGTACGGGCAAACGTAACTATTGTCCAGATTTTCGCCTAAAAGAAAGCGGCGTTTATATTGAACACTTTGGTGTGAGACGCGAGAAAGCTGAGAACGGTTCAGACCATTTTACAACGGCGCCTTATATTGACCTAGATGAATATCTTGCGGGCATGGACTGGAAGCGCGAAGTCCATACTTCCCACGGAACAACACTAATCGAAACATTTAGCTACGAGCGCGAGGAAGGCCGTCTACTCGAAGCCTTGGCTAAGAAAATCTGGCTCTTCTCCGCTTTGTTGAGTGAAAAAAGATGCTGACCATCAAGTAACCTGTTGATATGTTTGGTTTATGACAACTTTACATAGAGCAGGTATATGACCATCAACATCTCACGGAATATTTTAAACCTCACGGGGCAACGTGTAAATGAAATTAAACTGGACGAAGAGGGTGACAAGATTGTTATTCACTGTAGCCGGGACGCCCGCAGGAGCACTATAGACCCCACCACAGGCAAGAAGGGAACTATCAACCAGCATATTCGCCGGCAGGTTAAGGATATCCCCCTTTTTGGGTATCCATGTGTGCTCGACATTGAACTGGCCCAGGTGTTTATTAGCAAGGGTGAGCGCCGCATTGAGGCGTGTGATTTTGTCGATAAAGGGTGCCGTTTCACCCACCGGTTTTGCCGACTGATCAGTGGATTATGCCGCCATATGTCTATTCAGGCCGTCTCCAGGCATTTGGGGATACGATGGGAGACAGTAAAGAATATCGACAAGGCATACCTGATGGAAACGCTCCCTGCGCTTGATCCTGCACAGTTGACTGGTTTGGAATATATTGGTGTCGATGAAGTTGCCAGGGCGAAAGGCCATGACTATATGACGGTGGTCTACGATATGGTCGGAGGTCATCTGGTCTGGGTGGAAGCTGGTCGAACTGCCGAGGTGTTTGCAAGATTTCTAAAACATCTCTCCCCGGATACATCCAGTAAAATCAAGGCCGTAGCTATGGATATGGGCCCTGCTTATCAAAAGGCTGTCAGGGAGTGCTTGCCGTTGGCAGACATTGTGTTTGACCGTTTTCACGTCATGAAAAATTACAGCAAAGCTATCCATAATCAGCGCCGGCTTGAGTTCAGGAAGGCCGATCCGAATGGTAAAAAACTGATGAAGGGGACGCATTATCTGTTGCTCAAAAATGCGGATAAGTTGAGTGAGAAACAAAGTAACAAGCTGCAAACGTTGTTGGATAGCAATAGCAACCTGAATGCGCTCTACGTTTTAAAAGAACAGCTTCAGTATCTGTGGAGTGCCACTTCATTTGAGGGGATGGCAGAGCAACTGGAAAGTTGGTGCTTGATAGCAGATCAGTCACACATGCTCTATCTGAAAAAGTTCGCAAAATCGCTCAGAAAACATTGTGTCGGCATCTGCAATTATGCGAAACACAAGCTAACAAGCGCCAGGATAGAGGCTGGTAATGTCAGTATAGGAATGATCCGTAAGCGCGCCAGGGGCATCAGGGATACCGAGTACTTCAAACTCAAAATTAGACAATCATCCCTCCCGGATAATCAATCTATGTTCTATTTGAAAACCTAGAATCACTCAACAAAGCGGAGAAGAGCCGAAAATCTCACCATTCGAAACCCTTAGACCTCGACCTCGCGAAACGCTGTTTGATAGAGTTGTTGCCCTGAACCAGATCGACAATTTTCTTAAGATGCTCGTAACTTTTCTAAAACATTATAAAGGTGGCGGCTACAATCTGGCCGAATGCGAGGCAAAAGCAAAAAAACTCAATCTTGGAAGGCGCGCAAAAGCCTTCTTAGCGATCTTCGAACCTGTTTTCCACGAATATCAAAACCGACTCGGCAGCCGTATCGACTTTGAAGATATGATACTGCGTGCAACAGAGTACGTTGAAACCGAACGGTATAGAAGCCCATATCGGCATATTCTTGTAGACGAGTTTCAAGACATCTCACGAAGCCGTGGGCGCTTAGTGAAGGTGTTGAAAGAACAGCATCGGGATGCACGGGTTTTCGCAGTTGGGGATGACTGGCAATCAATTTATCGATTTTCTGGGTCAGACATCAATCTAATGCGTAACTTTGGTGGCGAGTTCGGCGGGGTTTTTGACGACCAATTAGCCGTCCACAAAACGGTCGATCTGGGAAGGACTTTTCGTTCTGTTGATAAGATCGCGTATGCAGCTCGAAAATTTATTCTGAAAAACCCAACTCAAATTACAAAGACGGTCATCCCAGCTGGAGAAGCAACAAGCCCTGCTATCAGAGTAGTTTCTACATTCCACCATGATGATGCTAATAAGAAACTACAAGAAGTATTGCAAAAACTTTCAGAGCAAGCCATCTTGGTCGGTAAAGAGGCCAGTGTTTTGCTACTTGGCAGGTACAAAAAAGTCATCCCAAATGATTTAAGCAACTGGAAGAGACAATTTTCCAATCTTCATCTGTCGTTTAGGACAATCCACGCATCCAAAGGATTAGAAGCGGATCATGTGATACTGCTGAACCTCTATAGGGGCTGCACCGGGTTCCCATCAGAAATCGTTGATGACTCATTACTCAGCTTAGTTTCTCCAGATTCAGAACCCTTTGAAAATGCCGAAGAACGCCGTGTCATGTACGTAGCCATGACGCGCGCGCGGTACACCTTAACGCTGATGGCGTCCGCTTCCAGCCAGTCCGCATTTGTGAGTGAGTTGCTGAAGGATCGGCTATACGAAGTTGTTAGGGTCGATAATGATCAAAACCATGTCGAAATATGTACTGAATGTGGCGGTCAACTTGTCCCGTTCCCGACAAAAGACGGGCGAATCTGGTATAAATGCGAGCATGAAAAGCTCTGCGGACATACACTATCAGCATGTTCAGAATGTGATGTTGGATTACCTCAACGAATAAGCTCTTCAAACAAGGCAACGTGTTCGTGCGGTGCCTCGTACCTTATCTGCCCCAAGTGCCAAGAAGGTTGGCTTGTCCAAAAGCCAAGTAAAAATGGCAATTTCCTGAGTTGCGTACGCTATCCAAAATGTGACGGCAAGGATAATATCTGAGGAAAGTTCCGTGGAGTTGTTATCATCCGCATAAAGCAAAGGTTTGAATTTGGGGTGGACTTTAAGATTCACAAAATCGTTTGTAGATACCTCCTGCTCTGTAAAATAAGACACCTACCGCTCCCTGCCTGACCCGCGCTCACGCTCAAGTTCGCGGTCCCTGCCCCGGGTGACTTGCCTCATATGATTGCCCCATGGCGTAATGCTTATGTTCTGGCTGGCAAACACCGGCCCGAGCAACTGCGCAAGGATGCCACGCATCTCCGGCTGCACAGGCAGCGAGGCTGGAAGGGCGGCTTTTGGATTGGCAAGCGCATCAACTTCCTTGTGGGTGAACGCTTTGTAGAGCCTTACGGCAAAATCCGGTTGCTGTGACTTCGTGATTTTGTCACTGGACGACAGACGCTCAAGAAGTGCTCCGCGTTCCGTCTTCAGATTTTCAGCCTCCGGCAGCGTCTCGTAACCAGCCGCGCGCACAACTTCCGCTGCCAGTTCTTTGCGATCTTCGCCAGAGTCTTCAGGCAGAAACTGCGTTGCACGAACGATATCACGATCCGTTTCCGTTGGTCTGTGGTCATCCGTCATGTTTGCCAGCCGCCCAGGAAGCTGCGCTTCATAGGTGTCTTGCAGCGAGCCACCAAGATGAACATAGGGGGCTTCATCGGTGTATACGGCTTTCATTTCTGCAACTTCGGACGGTTCGATCTCTGCAATCAACGCACGTTTGATGTCATTGATGCGCCGGGCTTTTGCGATCTCACGGGCCGCCGCTTCAATCTTGTCAGAATTATCCGGCGCAAAGCGCTGCCCCTCCGCCAGCAACTGCCGGATGTCACGGTGCAGATCATCCCGTTCGTGCACCTCACTGAAGTATTCAATATGCTGCGACACCGCCGAGGTGAGGCTGCGCGCCAGATCATCCAGCCGCCGCGTTGGGGCATCCGTATCCGCAGATGTCGCATCCGGATCAACCGCCTGCGCCTGCGCCGTACCCGCGGTGAGGCGTTCTGCCAGACCATCCAGCTGGAGGCCCGCATCCGGTGTACCCGCATCCGCCCGCGCAGTCCCCAATGGCACACCCGTATTTATCACGATCTCCGCGCCACTATCTGACGCACGCTCCAGACCTGCCCGTGACAGATCCATCCCGCGCTGGCCTGCCGCCCGCGGGCTGTGCTTGTCCCATTCCTCCAAAAACCCGTCCAGAAACCCGGGTGCGTGCCGATCGTTCGGAATGATCAGCCCCACCAGCCGCCTGGCAACCTCGGCCTCGCTCGTCGGAAACAGATTGCGCAAAGATCGCGCAGGGCGGCGCTGCCGCGTATTTCTGGCCTCGCGGCGATCCCCGAACGCATCCGGCCCGGCCCGGCCGGGCACCTCCGGCCAGGCAACCTCCGGCAAATGATCCACCTGCACCGCTTCCAGTGCCGCGATGCCCATCGTGCGCCGGGCTTCATCGGCCCGCGCTGCGTAAAGATCAAGCCCGCGCCCGAACCGCGCCGCCAGTTCACTCTCGCCCATGTGCTCAGCCGCCAACTGGCCACGCGCCAGAACCCGGGCAACCGGCAAAGCCTGCCCGTCAGAACCAATCCCCGCCTTTGACACCGCAAGCCGGCTTTCTTCTTCCACAAAGCCCCCTGGCAACTGCCGGGATATTTTGCGCCATCTGCCGGGATCACTGACCTGCGTCACCATCTCTGATAAAGCACTCCTGACCTCCCCCGATGGCGCTTTTCCGCTCTCGATAATCTGCCCGCCGATCAGCTCCGCCATAACCTCTGCCCCGATGCCATGCGGCAAGACCTGCCCGGATGCACCACCAAACCAGCCGCGCAAGCGCGCGACCCCGCGCGTAATCTCGGTCTCGCGCACCTGTACCGCCTGGCCCTGCATCGCCGCGCGCGCCGCAAGGGCTGCATCAAACCCGTAATCCAGTACCGAGCGGGCAGTGCCGTCGGTCTGGAGGATGGCACGGGCCGCACTGAGCTTCTGCGCTTCACGGGTTGGCAGAACAATATTGACCGATTGGCGGTGCAATGCCGCCCCGGTGTAAAGCAGATTGCGTGACATGCCCGGCGTGGCCAGAATATGCACAGAATCATATGAGCAGCCTTTCGACCCCTGCACCGTTGTGGCAAACCCGAAGCGATATTCAAACGCTGGATCTTCACTTTCAAACTTCAGAAACTGCGCCTCATCCCCGGACCCCATCCGCAAGATAACGCCAGTCTCATCCCTGCGCGCAACTTCAAATCTTGTTCCGGCCCTGAGATGTGCGGCTTCATAATACGATCCCAGCACGATCCGGTCCCCAGGACGTAAATCTGCAATCGAACCTGAAGGATGGTTTTCTCCGGACGGATCCACACGTTCCGGCATCCGTGCATCCAGTTCAGTGCGGATCTGATCGTTCAATGCGGCGACATCGGCGCGTGAATGCGCAATGGCTATTTTATCCAATGCAGGGTCGGCAACAAACTGGGCGGCAATTTTGCGGATACTTTGCGCCCGTGTATGACCAGCCTGCAAAACCCCTAGATTATCAAGCCGCTTGACCATCTCCTCAACATTGCCACGCCGATGGGTCATCAGCGACAGCGTGAACGCCAGCGCACTGTTGCGGCTACGCTGCCCGACCCCAAGTTCAACAGAGCCAACCCTTGCTTCCAAAGTCCGGAAGATCGGCGCGGCCTCAAAGGGTCCCAACTGGTCGTTGTCGTTAAGCGCAATCAGCTTGGCACCGCTGGCCTCGATATGCGCAAACAAACGATCCGCACTCTTGGCCCCAACCTGACCCGCCTCATCCAGAATTATCACCGTGTTCGGATCAAGCCTAAGCCGCCCGGTTGCCAGACCATGTTCCAGCCCCGCCAGCGTCATCACCCGACCAACCCCCGCAGCGCGCAGATGATCCGCGCCGATCCCGGTTGGCGCAACACCCAGCACCTGCCAGCCTTCGGCCAGATGCGCTTCAGCCAAAGCCGCCGCCACACGCGTCTTGCCGGTGCCCGATCCGCCGCTGATCAGGCTGAGCTGCGCATTGGTCGCCCCCTGTCGCAACGCATCCCCCTGTTCTTCCGTCAGATCCCGGTCCTTCAGAACCTGCCGCAACGTATCAAACCCGAGCCCCGGCACATAACAGCCATGATCCTCTGGCCGCTGGAGTGCCAGACGCACCCCGCGATCCATCACATCAAGCTCCAACCCCACCTGGTGCTTTGTGCTGTAAATCCGGCCCTCACCGCCAGCGCCGTCTTCCGCCAGTACAACGAGATCAGGATGCGACATCGCCGCGCGGAACAGACGCGCAAAACTATCCGGCTCCAGAACCACCCCCGACAGCTTGCGCGCAACATCCGCCGCCCGCAACGTCGATTGATGCTGAATAATATCATCAATGATTTTCTGCGGGTCTTGCCCATAGCCTTTGGGATCGTCGCCAAAAACCGGATCACCGGTCACATAATTGGACGCCAGCAACCCGGTCATGCGGTTAGCAACGCTCGCCAGATGCGCATCCGCTTCAAAAGACACCTCTGCGACAACGGGCGTATCCAGCCGATCCAGACGGCTCCCGATGTCGTCTTTCGACAAGGCGCGACCCGAACTTTCCAGAACAACCCCCGGAATAGAACTCGGGGCCTCCAGCGCCGCAAGCGATTGATAATTGCTCCGCCCTGCCATAACTTCCAGCTGCGCCAGATCAGGGATACGGCTGCGTGGCACATGCAGCTCAACCGCCAGTCTGTGCCGCGATAGTGCGACATAAAGCGCATGCTTATCCATATAGCCATGACCAACCACAAAGATGTAATCCTGTGTCATGCCCTGCGATTTATGAACCGTGGCGGCATAGCCGTAGTCAAAAGCGTTGAACTGGCCCGTATTGATTGTGACACGCCGCCCCTCATCGCCGTCGAGCAGCAGATCAAACTCTCCGGTCCGTGTCTTTAGAACCGTTGCAAAAGCAGATTTTGGAATACCCAGATCACGATGCGCCTTGGTAAAGATCACCCGCTCGCCCTCGCCCAACATCAGCGGTGCGGTCTCGACGGTCTTAACCCCGCCCACGCGGACAATCCGTTCAATCTGCCCATAGTTCAGCACCGAGGAGTCCCTCACCAAACCGCGTATAAGGGCTTGCGCGCGAATGGCCACATTGAGGGCCGCCACATCCCGCCCCGTATAAGCCAGAGCCATCCGGCTCTGCGATCCATCCCCGGACCTGAAGTAAGCCTCCGCCACATCGCCAATACAATCTTCGACCTCGTCGCGGAAGTTCACCGACCCCTGCGCGTGATACGCACGTATCGCCGCAGCGGCCTGAGCACCCCCCCGCGCCAGCTGTTCGGTATAGCGCCGCTCCTGCGCGCTTTGCTGGCGCCAGACCTTATCAATCAGGGCCGCACCAAGCTCTGCCTCAAGGGCTTTGAACGCATTGCCATCCGAGATCGGTTGCAACTGCTCCGGATCGCCGACCGCCACAAGCTTGCCGCCCATCTGCATCACCCGGTTCTGAACCCGCGCCCAGACATCGGAGCCAACCATCCCGGCCTCATCCATAAAGAATACAAACTTGCCGTTTGCAGGCGCGCGACCCCGTTCCCAACGCGCCTCCCAGGACGCAAGCGAAGCCGCCTCAAGACCGCCAATGCCGGCAAGTTCTTCGGTTGCCCGCCCCGAAAGAGCGCCCCCGATCACCTCATAGCCCCGCGCCGCCCATATCCTGGCCGCCTCCCCGATGGCCGCCGTCTTGCCGGCCCCGGCATAGCCCGTCACCAGCGTAATTCTTTGCGCGTCCGACATCGCCCCGACGGCCAGCCTTTGCACAGGATCCAGTTGTTCTGATATGGCATCCGCAGCAACGCTGAAATCACCTGCAAACGGCGCGGCGTTCACAGCCCGCGCCTGCGCAACCAGATTGGTTTCCGTCACCACATGCGCCCGCGTTGTGTAAAGCCGGCCGCCGCCCGGGCCAAACCTCTCCAGCGGCACCAGAGCCGGATGCGCGAACACGGGCTCCAATAATCTCTCGGCCTCCCCGCCCGAGCCAAGCCGTGCCTTCAAGGCCGCTTCAATATCCGCCTGCGTAAACACCGTCCGCTCAATGCCGATCAAGGTCAGAATATGTTCCGGATGCGCCCGCAGATAGGCGGCATTCGCCGCATCCACATCGACAACATCCATCACATAGGGAGTATTTGCGCCGCGCCGCGTTTGATGCAAAGCCTCCGCGTGATCACTCACCTCGGCCAGCGCCGCCAATGCATCAAACCTGTAATCAGTGACGGAACTGCCGCGACCATCCTGGCCCAAAACGGCCCCGAGAAAACCGGCACCCGCATCCGGGGCAACCGGTAAAACAAGGCTGAACCTGTATTCATGCAAACCAACGCCGGTGTAAAACCCGGCCCGGGACATGCCGCGCGACCCCAGCATATGCACCGAAGCGCACCCGCGCCCTTTGGCCGCATAAAGCGTCTGCGCAAAGTGAAGCCCGGCCTTGAACTCCACATCATCGCGCCCGACCACAACAAACCTGTCTTCATTCGCGCGCCCCAGACGCAGTTTGAAACCTTCGGCATCCGCCGCGACAACAACCCCGCTGGTGCCAGCCGGCAAGCGCGCCGGCGCGTAATATTCCGACAGGCATATCGCGTCGCCCACCGCAAACCCTTTGATGCCCGCGCGCGCAGCCCATTGATCCGGCGCATCATCCGGCGCGGTGTCAGGAACATTTCTTGCGGATGGCCCTGCATCCAGCCGCAAGGCAATCGCTCTGTTGAGGGCCGCAACATCGGCGCGGCTGTGCGCCAGTGCAATCTTGTCTGCCGCAGGGTCATTGATGTAGGCATCTGCCAGCACCGATATCGCCAGTTCCCGCGATCCGGCACAAACCAAATCACACTGAACCGATGACCCGGTTGCCGATGACCCGGCGACCACCGCATCCCCCGGCAGACCCGCAATCAGATCATCTGCCAGGTCATTGGCAGCACCCCCCGAAGACGCCAGCTCTTTAATAAACGCCCGCGATGCCGGGCTGCGCTGACGTAGACTGCCACCCAGTTTGCAAGACCCGATCCGCTCCTCAAGCGCGCGGAATATCGCGCCTGCCTCGACCGGGGCCAGCTGCGCCGGATCAAACCCGGCAATCAGCTTGGCGCCGCTTGCCTCAACAATCGACAAAAGCCGCGAAGACGCGCCCGCACCCATCATGCCCGCTTCATCCAGAACAATCACACTGTTCGGACCAAGCGCGATCGTGCCCCGCTCCAGCCCGTATTCCAGAGAGCCAAAGCTCCTTGCTGTTCCGCCCACATGGCCCCCGAAGACTTCCGCCGCCGCCCGTGTGGCGCCAACCGGGATAACATCACAGCCGGCCATCTCGTGCGCTGTCGCCAGAACACCCAGTGCCGTTGTTTTACCGGACCCGGATCCCCCTGTGATCAGCCGCACCTGCGCGCCCTCACAGCCGTGCTGCACCGCATCCCCCAGAGAGAGGGCCGGATCGCATTGCGCCATCGCCGCCATCCTGTAGCCAGCGCTGATTTCCAAAGCCTGATCCTGCGCACCAAACGCCAGTGCCACCCCGCGATCCAACACAGCGAGTTCCAGCGCCACCTGGCGCTTTGTGCTGTAAATACGGCCCTCACCCAGCGTGCCTTCCTCCGACAGCACAACCAGATCAGGATGCGACATGGCTTCGCGGAACAGACGCGCAAAACTATCCGGATCAAGCACAACTGCGGACAATTTAGCCGCAACATCATCGGCCTTAAAATACGACTGATGCGCCAGAATATCCTCAATGACACCCTGGGGATGCGCCACATAGCCCTGCGGATCATCCGCAAACATCGCTGTGGTTTCTTCAACATATTCCGAGGCCAGCAACCCGTACACCCGTTTCAGAACACCCGACAAATGCCCGTCCGCCAGAAACGCGGCATCATGAGACACAACATTATCTGGCAGGTAGTCCGCGCGTGCGCCAAAATCGGCCCCTTCAAAATTGGAAACGGCCAGATCAGGCCCCGAAAGATCAGGCGTTGAACGTCCGCGCTGGCGATCTGCCCGGACTTCCGCACTCATATTCAGATAGCCGCTGCGCGTGACCGCCTCCTCAAAGGAGATGTCCTTAAATCTGCGCTCGGGCACAAACATCCGCACAGCCTTGCGATGCCGCGACATCTGCACATAGGCCACATGGCGGTTCATCCGGCCATGTGCGAGCGCAAAACTGTAATCCACCGTCATGCCCTGCGATTTATGCGTTGTCGCCGCATAGCCGTAATCAAAATGATCAAACGCTGTCATATCGATTGTGACACGCCGCCCCGCGTCCCCGTCCAGCAAAAGATCGATCTCTCCGACCCGCGCGGCCTCAATCGTGGCAAAGCCCGACTTCGCAATCTCAAGCTCCCTGTGCGGGCGGGTGAATATAATGCGCTCCCCCGGCGCGAAGATCATCGGTGCTATCTCAATCTTCGGATGCAGCCCGCTACGATCAATCCGGCGGATCAAACCGTAGTCAATCTCATAATCCTGATTGATCACCCCGCGCGCAATCGCCTGCAACCGGATCTCTGCGTTCAGCGCAACAACATCCGCGTTGGAATAACCGATGGCCAAACGGCTGTCTTCCGGATTGCCAGTGCTGTAATAGGCTTCCGCCAGCACCCCGATTGCCTCGGCCACACTGCGCTCATACTGGGTACACCCCGCCGCCTCATAATACCCCAGAGCCGCCTGCGCACCCGCTTCGCCTTGGGCAAACTGAACCGTCGCCTCCCGTTCTGCCGAATTCTCCATGCGGCGCACATGGCTGATGGTCTGCGCCCCCAGACGGTCAATCACCGCCCCGAAAGCCGCCGTATCCAGAACCGGTTGCAGCTGCTCCGGATCGCCCACCGCCACAAGCTTGCCACCCAGCTCAAGAATGCGCCGCTGCACCCGCTCCCAATGGCTCGCCCCAACCATACCAGCCTCGTCCATGAAAAACACGAAACGGCCACGCGGCGGCACCTGCCCCCGTGACCAACGCGCCTCCCAGGCCGCAAGCGAGGCGGCGTTCAGCCCTTTAATATCGCTCAACTCTTGCGTGGCCTTACCCGAAACGGCCCCGCCGATCACCGCGAAACCCCGATCTTCCCAAATCTTGACAGCTTGTGCAATCGTGCGGGTTTTGCCCGCCCCGGCATAGCCTGTCACCAGCGACAGGCGACAATCCGAAACCATCGATTGCAGCGCGTTGAGCTGATCCGCGCCAAGCCCAGACCCTGGTTCACCGTCCACCACTTTACCCGTAGCCCCAGACCCGGCAGGTTTCCCGAGCATGAAATGCCCTGCCAACCCAACGGGTGAATGCGAAGCACTCACCGAGAGGGACTCAGGGACAACAAGGCGTTCAGAATGCAGCGCAAGCGCATCAACCAGCAGATTTATCTCCGCCGACATATGCGCCTTCGTTGCGTATAAAACCTCCCCAGCACCCGTCTTCTCCAACTGCACCAAATCAGGCGACCCCATGGCCTTCGCCACCAACGCAGCGATGTCGCCACTCTTTCCCAGGCGTTTTTCAAAAGCCTTCTCGATATGTTTTTGGGAAAACACCGTCCGTTCCGCATTCAGAACCGTCAGAATATGCTCTGGATATTCCCGCAGATACGCTGCGTTTTTGATCCGCGCCTTGGCGCAGATCTCTTCATGCGCCGCCCGTTTGCCCCGCGCTTTCAGAGATGTCGCTATATCCGGATCATGGCTGACCGGCTCAAGCGCGATGCCTTGCTCTGCGTAACTACGGGGATCAATCCGCTCATCCAGACCCGCCCGTTCCAGCGCTATATTCGCTTCTTGCGCCCATTCTGAACGCCAGTTCTGCAACATTGAGCGGTCATTCCAGTCGCGGTTTTTCTTCCCCCAGCCATCCGCATCCAGTGATCGCAGGCTCACCATCACATGCACATGCGGGTTATTTTTCAGATCATGAAGCGTCCAATCGGCTATCATCCCACGTGAAGTAAAGCTGTTTTGAACAAAATCTCGAGTGAGCTTTATGCGCTCGGCGGGCGACAATTCTTTCGGCAATGCAATGTTGAAATCCCGCGCCACCTGCGCAAAGGCCCGCTTGGAATGAGTGCTGTGTTCCTCATGCAGATCAAGGTCTGTCCAAAGCCGTTTGGAGACAGCCGCCACATCAATTCGGGCTTCCGGACAATCTCCGACCAAGGCCCCATAGCGTTCACGCGCCCAATCAGGGCAATCCTCCGGCAGGGTGATTTCCGTATGGCTGACTTCATCCTTGTAGCTGTAGTTGAACGTTATCCCACGCAGGTCATCGCGCATCTTGCAGCCATGGCGATAGGCAGCACTGGCCACAGCGCTTTTACCGTCTTTTCGGCTGATGATTCTGGAATTGAAATGAGGAATCGCCATGCACATTCTTAACACCGTTAACATGAAATTGCAATTTCATGTATAATCGTGCCCTTAGTCAAAACTTCGTTTTTCATATAGGATGGATTTTGCCACATCCTTGCCGCAAGAACCTCAAACCTCCCCAAAGATGCAGCCTTGGAATTTGCCCGGGAAACTGGCAACGGCGGTCGGCGGATGCGGGCAATAATCGCACATCCAAAAGGCTTCGACCTATTAGGTCAAAGCCTGCCGCTGGCGCGGCAATGCTAAGAAAACAAGGAAGATTGGCAGATTTGCGCGCACTCAAATATCCTTGCAATCCGTGGAACGGTCATGCGGATGGCAAGCGCAGAACCGGACGCGCGGCAAGCCCGGAAACAACCTTGATGGGGTGGTCAATTCGGGGCAGAAAACAACGCACGCCGAGGCCCGAATTTGATGCCAAAATCACGCGGCGGGATTTGCGTCTGGATCGGGATGCCGCAAGCCAGCCCGAAAACCGCACCCGCATGAGGCCGAAAATCTGGCGTTCAGCTGCTCACGTTTTGGCAGCCTATGCGCTTTTGGCAAGGCTGGCGGGATTTGGCAAAACTGGTGGTTTATGTGATTTTGCAGGATTGGCAAAAGCGGCAAACTGTGGCACCTTGCGGCATGACCCCGAAATTGGAAACCGATCCATGCCAAAGCCACACCCGAAATCCACACGCGCCGTCAGTGAAGGCCACCTGCCGATGATGCAAAGACTCCACGCCCGCATCAGCCAGAATGATTTGCACTGGCTCAACACGATGGACACGCAGGAATTGCGCGCCCTGCTTCTGCTCATCACAACCGCAAAGCAAAAGCGCCTCGACATCACCACATTGCTTGAAGAGCACAACCGACATTGTACCGGCAAGCATCGCAACAAGTGATCGCGGATGAAACCGTTGCATCAGCGGATATGGATTTCCGGGTAATCCCGCGCCAGCGGGCAGGCTTTGGCCTATTAGGTCAAAGCCTTTTGGATGTGTGATTGATCCGGTCACGTAAGCCTGTTACAGACGAGGACGATCGGCAATTTCGAGAGGCTTTACCCATCCACAAAACTGGAAAACAGGCCATGACGCGCCGTGAAATCATCGAAAAGATCGCCCTGGAATATGCGCTAACAGACGCCTATGCCAAACGGGCGGTCACCACCATCTTTGAAGAGATTATCGCGGGGCTTGAACAGGGACGGCGGGTGGAATTACGAGGCTTCGGCAGTTTCAGCCCGAAACAGTACCGGGCCCACAAGGGTCGCAACCCGCGTAGCGGAGAAACTGTCGATGTTGAAGCTAAAACCAGAACCGCCTTCAGGGCAGCCCACAGATTGTACCAACGGATCAATCAACAATGAATGAAGCAAAAACAATGCCGCAAAAAACACAAACCGACACAACCGGCATCGACACGGCCAGGACGTCAAGACATCCGAAAAACGACGACAAGCTGCACTACATGAAGTTCCACCCGGGTTTCATCGACAAGCTGCGGAACCAGCTCTGCGCCGCCCTGAAACTCGAAACCCACGCGGAACTGCCCGTTTACTTCCGCAGCCCCTCCGCCTTTCCCGCCGCCATTGGCCTCAACGATGTGCTGGAAAAACGCTACAACATTGAAGCCGGCAGCCAAGAGCAGAAAATACTTAACAAAACCCTCGGCCAGTATTTGGGATCCTCACAATATATCAACGCCATGTGTGTCCTGCCCAAGCGATATACATTGAACATGGAACCCGCAGGTAAGGTTCAGGACAGCGACCGCGCATTCTACCAGGTGAAATTGAAGGCGCGCATCAAAATCGCCATAAAAAGGCGGGAACGGGAACGCGAACGCGAAAACAGCCAAAGCGACCCCGCTAACGCCCATCAAAGAGCCGCAGAAACCAAATCGGGATGAGACAAACCGTACATTTATTGGGGTGTATCTGGGCCTGTATGCGCCCTAAATTGACTTAATCGGTCAATTTAGGTGTTTTACAATGTGTAAGGGGTAACATTTTAACATTGCGTACCAACAGCTCCGCACATAATGTTTCTTGTTGTTAATGTAGCAGTGTTGTTGAGCTTTTTTGGCGACAGCATTTTCCGCCAAGGCCCCGAATAGCGGGATTGATCCGATCCCGCGCTCTGCTATTTCCTGGAGTTTGATTTCAGATTATGCGGCTTTCGCTTCGATAAGGCCGAGTTTTTCCAACCGCTTTGTGATCGCGAACGGACTTCGGTCAAACTGATCCGCCAGCACGCTCACGCTTTGCCCCGCGCCGTGGCTCTCTGCCAGCTGCGCTTCTTCCCCTGCCGTCCACGGCGCACCGCGCCGCGCAGGGATTGGCAGGTCCGGCTTTGCCGTGCCGCCAGGCGCATCCACTGCCTCGGCATCACCCGCAGCGGATGCTTTTTGCGCTGGTGTTTTTGCCACAGCCTTTGAGGCCGGCTGAGACGGGCCCGTTTGCGGCACCCCGTTTTTATCTGGAATATCCGCGCAAATATCGGCAAAGGGATCATACAGCGACGCCTCCCAAGCCCGGCGTTCCTGACGCGCCCGCACCACGTTCAAAGCTGCGGGCAGCGCATCGATCAGGAACTCGGCTTGCGCCAGCGTCAATGCTATGGTGGCGGTCTCTGTGTCCCCGTCGGCGAACCTGACACGCAACGCCGTGATCCCGTCCTGTTCGGCCAGGGACACCATGCCGCGCTTCTCGCCGATCTCGCTCTCGAAATGCCATTTTGACACTGCGTTATAATCTTGCATGATAACCTCCTGTAATCGCTTTATGTACATCGGCATTGATGCCGGTGCGGTTCCCGGCTTCCTTCATCCATGACGGGGCAATCTGTAGTTGCTCCACGATCAACCCTACGATCGAGCCGTGCTGTGACACCTCAGCCGTTGGGTTGGCAGTTTCCACAGTGGTTTTTGAAAGCGACTTGGAAATATCCTTGGCTGTATACCCCGCCTGCAACAGCAAAGAGATCATGATGCACATATCGTTGGCGATGAATTGCAACTCTGCGCCCTCCCGAAACCCGCGATCATAAAACACTTCTTTTGGCGCATCCGGAACCATGGGGTCATATCCCAAAGTCACATATAATGACTGGCCATTTTGCATCTTGATTTTACGCACTTCGGACGGGCGTCGGCTTGGCAGCCTCTTGCGTTTCTCTGACATTTCAGACCCTTTCTATTTGCATAGATAACTTAGGTTAAAGCGTTGTTTTACTTGGTTATTTTTACCATATTCGGGGTGTTTTTACAAGCAGAATACGGGTGTTAACCTGTTGTTTTTGTGTATTTTAAAGGGCAAACTAGCCATGCCAAAGGCACCCTTCCAGCGCCATCCGCGCCGCGTTCCGCGCAGGGTGCGCTTATGCGGCCTCCTGCCCATTCTGCTGCGGATTTAGATCGAATAGGTATTCAGCCGCCTTTGATGCCTGGCTCGCGGCGCGGAAAATAAACTTCTTATCTTCGCGCAAGACTTTTAGCCAACTTTGAATATAAGCCGCCGTTTGTTCCATGTTCGGAGATATATTTAAACGCGCGCAGAGAAACGCCGCGCCCATATCAGCGACCAGCTCTTCGAAGGCATAAGCATTATCACCAAACCTTTTGCCTTTGGTCCGGTCAAGCCGGGCTTTCGCACCTGACCAATGAATGAGTTCGTGATTCAATGTTTGAAAATACGCCTCTGAACTGTGAAAATGTTTCAACTCCGGCATGGTCACCTGGTCTCGTTTCCGCGCATAAAATGCACGATTGCCCCCATGTTTGATTTCTGCACCTGTCCCATCAACAAAATTTTGAGCCTGTTCAATGATTTCATTTTCAAAAACCTCTGGTTCTGCTGGCTCAAGGTCGTATTGTGCCGGCAATCCTTCAATTTGACTGGCGTTAAAGACGCTATAGGATTTCAGAAATGGAATGATTGTTTCCTTGTCGTTTTCATCTTTAGCAATAGTCTTGTTGTAATAAACCACCCGCGTTGCCTTTGATCCTTTGACGACTTGGCCGCCCAGAGCTGCCGCTTGCTTATAGGTTAACCATTGGTCGCAAGAATATCCCATTTCCGTGCATTTCATCCAAAGGATTAAAACATTAATGCCCTGATAAAACGCCCCGGTTGATCGACGCGGCATGGATGTGCAACCGCCAATACTCCAAGGCTTAACCCAAGGCACTGTGCCAGCTTCTAATAATGCTATTACTTGGTTTGTAATTACTGCGTGCATATCAACTTTTGCCATTTTGACGTTTCCTTTTGCGCTGTGTTTGAGGTTATTCCCCAAATGGTTCATATTTTGAGACAAGCCCGTAAGGGCGCTGCTCTGAAAATCTGAATGCGATGAAAGAAAGGGGCGGGGAATTTCAAAATTCGCGCTTTAGCGCGGGACTGGACCCACGCGCAGGTTTCAAAATCTTTGATTTTTAAAGCGAGCATGGGGAAGCCCCACAATTTGGAAAGGGGGCCGGAACAGGCCCCCAATAGCCCGAAGTGGCGTTCGGCTTGCCCGAACCCCAAGGGCCACAAAAACAGGATCGGTCGAGATCCGTTAAAGCAACCTGTTGCTTTAAAACACTGTTATCGCTTCGCTAAACCGGATCAACGACAACAGCACCGTAAGAATGCTGCAACAGAAAAAAGGGCGGCCACTTTGGGCCGCCCAGTTGGGAGTTGGGTTATTCGACGACGTCATCGTTGCCGGTTTTGGTTTTGGGTGCCGCTGGCCGACAGGGCATTACATGCCCGAGAGGCAAAGAGGACGTATTCGCCGTTGAGGGAATGGGCATCGAGTTTGATGTTCATGATGGCTTTGCTACCTTCTTTGCCGGGAAACGCCGCGCCGACTTTGGTGAAGTAGGTTTTGTCGTCTTTGCCTGTGGTGGCGATACAAACATTGTAATATTTATGGGTCATCGTAAGGTCCTTCCTTGTTTCGATGGGAAATTGAAAAGCCTTGGGGAGAGCCGAGGGGTCACGTTAAAAATTGTCTTCCGCGCGGAATTGGCCTTGGCCAAGGGGAATTTTTGACTTGAAGAGGGTCTGCTCCACTTAAGCATTAAGGAGCCAATATGACGTCATATTGGCTCCTTAATGCACCACGCTCGCTGTATGCGATGACCTGTCTATAAGCACAAGGATTCTGGAATGAGCATACGTTGCTATAGGGCAGGCCCTTGTCCACTCTGCGCCAAGGCTTATTGATCCATCTTAAGAAACAAGGCAGGTCTGCGCTGATCCAGCAACATAAACCACATTGTTTGTGCCGCCGCAGGCAAAGACAGTGCCACCGGATTGATCCAGATGGCATGACTGCTTAACCTGGCAAAGAAGACGACAACGCCCACCCGGATCAAACGGTATGGCCCAAGCCCCGAAAGCGAACCCACGCTGTTTGCCACTGCCAAACCGATCGCTGACACCGAATAATGCACCCACACCCCCTACAAAGCCACGCTGATACTGCTTGTGAAGCAAACAAGACTTGCAATCAGTACCATCCCCTGCATAGTTTGCCGCAAGTGGCTCAGGCCACACGAGCAGAAACACACGCAAAGGAACCCCATATGGCACGACCCATCCCCAAAAGCGCATTGATAAAAGATCTGGCAGAGGAAACTGGATGCACCCAGAAGACGGCAAGCGAAGTTCTGGATGCGCTTGCCAAAGTTGTCAGCAAACGCCTGACAGCAGGGGATGCTGTGGCTCTGCCCGATCTTGCCAAGTTTGAAACCCGTGACCGCCCTGCCCGCGAGTTACGCAGTCCGGCAACCGGCGAGATGATCAGCAAGGACGCCGACAAGGCTGTCAGCATTCGTGCCGCCACCGCCCTTAAAGCGGCGGTGAACGCATAGCCGCTTGCTATCGTATCCACACCGTCTTTCGGGTTGGTCTTTTACTGTAAGGCTGCGCCACTTTCTGAAGGCTGCGATCCAGTCAGAGACGCCTCGTCTATCGGCGGGGCGGGTTATCCAGTCTTTGCACAATCGACCATGGGAGATTTTGCACAGACCTTGCGCCCGTAGGAGAGAGACCCCAGGTATCGAACGACGAAGGGTTGTGGGTAACCCGCGCCGCGCCGCCATTTTTGGCGGCATTCTAAAGACAAGGCAAGCACCCCGAAAATCACCGGACATAAAAAAACGGCCCCACTGCTTAGGCAAGGCCGTTGTCATCGATATAGAGTGCTATTCAAGCCCTGCGAGCGGCAGTAACTTGTCGATAGCGAACAGCAAGCCAATCAGCCCGCCTATGATGTAAATTGTGCGGTTACTGCTTTGCATAATAAGCGTTGTTAAATCGGATTTAACTTCGGCAATTTCAACTTTGACTTCGGCGATGTCTTGCTTGAGTTCAGCCTTCACCTCGGCAATCTCGGTTCTGACCTCGGCAATATCAGCCTTCAACTCGCCTTTGACTTCGGCAATATCGACTTTTAAGGCGCTCTCAACTTTAGCAACATCTGACTTTGTAGCAAGTTCCGAAGTATCAGCGGCGGTGAGGCCTTCAACAATGGCCTCGGCCAGGCCTTCTTCGGCCCCCGCTTCTCGGAGCTTCTTGGTGAAGGCGAGTGTATCGATCTGTAGTGCATGTGCCATGTTTGGTATCCTTTCTGGCAATATAGGGTGTTTTTCGAGGTTTGCCTAGCGGCGCTTTTTGCAAGCAGGGACGAACCATATGCTGATCCGTCCCCGGTCTATCTTCACGGCCCCATCAGGCGATCCTGATCTATGGCCCAATTTACTGCTTCCGCTGCATCCGCTTCCACATCCTGTGTGTGTGATTTTGGGCAGGTCTGGCAGACAGGTGCAGGCAAACGCAGGAAGGGGTTGGGAAAGAGGGTGTAGCGGCGGGACTGTTTTGCTTGCAAAACGGACCAGAGCGTAAACCGATGGCACAGCCACCGACCGGAGTGCTCGCGCCCTGCCAGACCGGAATGCCGGGTGCAACGCCGCACGGAGCGTTTGCGCGACCGGGCGACAGGCGATAGCCTGTTCACTTCCACGGATACGACAAACACAGCGCATCATATCTTGGTGCCCCTGGCTTCGGCCTTGTCGGCCAGATTAAGCGCAACGCCTGGCGCGTACATTGAAGCCCCGAAGGAGACAGGTCGCCTGAAAGACGCGGCCCTGCTTGCCCGCCTGCAAGCAGGGCTGTGTTTGCAAGGCGGCCGGTATGAGGCGCAGGGACCTATGCGCCGTTCTCGACGCTCCCCTGTAAAAGTTTTGTGATCCTTGACGCTGGTTTTTATCTGCGACAGACAGGCAGCAGGCTTGAAACCATTGCACAACGGATCACCTGAAGACTGCGGTGAGCGGTTGGGCAATCGGCTGGAATAACGCAGGGCCGGGCTCTGCCAGACAGGCAGCTGGCCACCGACAGAAAAGTTTTAATCCGACCTTCCAGCACGCGGTCGCCCAAAGAGTTGAAACGCAGCAAATGCCACAGATGCGGCCGCCCTGCGGTCTGCCTGCGGGTCGCTGAATATGGACAGATCAGGTGAGTGCTGAAGAAAAAACAAACTGCCTGGTCCCGAACCTTCACAAAGTTGCTATCGTCCTCGTTTTACACTGAACAGCCGTTGTTTTTAGGACTTCATCAGAAACAATATGTTCGATTCCTGCTGGTCCCAGAGAGCTCCGAAGCATGGATCGCCTGGTCAGCAGCCCTCTAAACTGTGTCAGTCGAGCGTCTTGACCGATTGAATGCGACTGCCCTGACAGCGTGAGCAACGCACATGTCCAAGCGCTTCGCTAATCCGGGTTCCACGGGGATAGCGATCACGGCGCGCGCTCACAGGCAGAATACCCTGATGCCCGCAGGCGCAGGTGATCCGGAGCGTCGTCGCGTAACAAAAATGTTCCAGCCGCTGGCCCTCAACCCGCAGTGCGGCATCAGGTTCAATTCGAACGGCCGGATGCGCTGTACGCTTCCGCTCAGTCTTGCGCCGCCGCGCCGTAAACGCCATCTGTGCTTTTCCCTTATGATCTATTCAGAGACTGTAGCCACATGATCCGGTAAACGGCAAGCCGACCCTGCCAACCAGCGGGGCATGAAATGCGCTGCCCATTGGGCGCGTGGCGGGTTACCCACACCCTGGTCGTTCGATACCTGGGGTCTCTCTCCTACGGGCGCAGGGTCAGAACAAAATCTCCCATGGTCGATTGCGTTCTGACTGGATAACCCGCCACGCCAACAGTTCACCTTGCCCAGGCAGGCAGTGCCCGACCTGCAAGGCAGCCCGTTCCGGATTGCAACACGCCGCAGCGTTCATCCGACCAAACCAACGCCCCTGCCCTGCCAGAGTGGCGCGCCAGTGGCCGTGTCTGATCTCATGACCTTGCCATCCAGTGCGGAAACATTCTTGACACCGGCCACCTCACCGCCTCATTTGCAATGGATGCAAAGCTATCTGGAAAAACGCGACCCGGCTAAAAATCAGGACCGGTTTTACTCCATGGCGGTGTTGCCCAATCTGTTTGGCGAATGGACCCTGCGGCGGGAATGGGGGCGCATTGGCGCGTCCGGACAGGTGCGGCTGGATTTATATCAAAGCCATGCAGAGGCCGATGAGGCCTTGCTGGCGCTGGAGGACCGCAAGCGGCGGCGGGGGTATTTCATGGAACCGCAGCAATTGCCGATGTTGTGAGCCACACCAATCAGCCAGAGCCACACCGATGAACCAACGCCGCCCATAAGGTTATAATAGCGGCCATCTATAATGGCTTTCACCCCTGCGCAGTTTTGCAATACTTACTGGTTGTTTTCTTTGTAGTAATCAAAATATTATCATAATGAATACTACTAAATGGTTTTGAAAAATGTGTGGACAACACGGCGCACGTCCGGTTTTGAGGTAGGGGGTATTTGACTAAAGGTACGGGATAATTGCGCCCTCCCCCCGCTATCAAATGTCCTATAGGTTTTTGATCGAAGATTTATGAGAGTAGTTTTGAGGGGCCACTTCCAGCACTATCGAAATGTATACAATGCGAGGGCAAACAAACCATTTCATAAAATCCTCTCAGGCCGCAAACGGTTTAATCTCGGATGTATCAATATTCTGTTTGGCAATTGCCAGATCGCAATTGCGTTGCATGTTGATCCAAAAACGGGCTCCGTTACCAAAGAATTTTCCAAAACGGACGGCCATTTCTGCGGTCACAGGCTGGCGTTCGTTTAAAATATCATAAAGCGTTTGCCGGGAAATACCGATAGCACATGCAACAGCGGTCTTCGCCATACCTATGTTGGGAAGAATGTCCTCCCGAAGTATTTCCCCTGGATGTGCTGGGATATGAGAGATATGGGGTTCTAGCATTAGTGATAATCCTCTATGTTTACGTTGATGGCTCCTTCGGTGTCCCATTCGAAAGTGACACGATAATTACCCGTGATCCTGACGGAATACACCCCGGCTCGCTCTCCTGAAAGCTGATGAAAGTGCGCCCCAGGATAGTTCATATCCTCTGGCCCCTCCGCAGCATGAAGGGCCGACATGATGCGGTATAGTTTTTGCAACCATTCAGAATTTAACCCTTTCGTCTGACCTTTGATCCAATAATTACGAAGGTGCTTGTGACCGATGTTTTTTATCATACTCAATATGTAAGGTTTCAGCTTACATACGTCAAGCCTTAGCTTACAGCTAGTCGTTAACGAAGGGTTCATAATTTATTCATGCGATTGCCCTAGCCCGAATTATTCACCGGAGATTTTGGAGTAGAGGTTTTTGTGCGCGTAAACGGTTTCACATTTGCCGAGGCCAACGGGTTTGTTGCGCGGGCTTTCCGGCGTTTGAGTTTGCAGGTTTCAGTTTCGGGTGACGGGGCGTTGCGCGCGTGATTGTTATGGTGCTTGAGGATTGCCGGCAGGCGTCGTTGTCAGTGTGCCGAGTATCTGTGTGAGGAGTTGTTGGGTTAGAACCGACATCCCATGAGTTGAGCCAATTTCACTGCCACACTGAAACACACCACACTTCGGATTATACTGACTATACTGACTATTAGATATAGTTTAACTATATACAATATTAAATATATACAGATTATATAATATATTGTATATACCTAACATATATTGCATATTCTTACTAAGTTGTTTATATTAGGCTCAATCACCAGCATGATATGGCAATCGCGAAAATAATACATGAGGCAGTAATGAAAATAATCACAAGCATTTCAACTAAAGGGGGTGTTGGCAAAACTACTACCTTAGTCGGCCTTGCAATGGTAGCGGCACAGATGGGCAAAAAAATCCATCTGATTGATACAGACCCAAACGCCCCTATGAGCAAGCTGGAGGAAGCGGGCACAGAAACTGGATATTGGAATTCAAACGTTACTGTCAGCAAGTTGTTTGGACAAGATGCAAGCGAACTCGGAGTTCTCTCAGACCAGCTAGATGACAATGGTACGGATTATGTATTTCTTGATACCAAGGGTGGGGAGGGTCCGTTCGCACTCGCCTGTTTACAACTCTCCGATTTCATCATTGTTCCGACGGCACTCACCAAATCCGATGTTGACGGCGCAGAAAACACGCTGGCTTGGATTCAGGAAATTGTAGGCGATGGCTACAAGTTGCCACCATACCGCACGCTGATCTCGCAGATGCCCACATCTTCAAATCTGAGCGTTGGGCAAAAACAGCAATTGGAAGATCTCATAGCGTCTTTCCCTCTTCTTCAGAGTACTATCCCGCCAAATAAAACCCTCGCAAACTACAATATGTATGGCCTGTTTCATAAGGTTATTGAAGATCTGAAAAGCAGCGGAAAACAAATAGATGCTCTCCAGGCGCGGCACTTCCAAACCGTGCTCCTTCTATACCGCCGTTTACTTGAAGAGATCGAAGAGGAGATCAAAATAAATGGTTAAGAAAGTATCCCGCTCTTCTCGGTTGCAACCAATCAGTCCCAAAATCATTGAACAAATGAAGGGTCCGGCTCTTCCTCCAGAATCCAAGCCATCATACCCAGAAGTAAAGCCCACGTCGGATAAAAACATAATGGCATCCAGGCACATAGTTTTAAAACGCGAGCAAAAAATCGATGAAGATCAAATCGGAACACGGTTTGAGTTGCGCCTGCCTCAACATCAGCTCACGAAAATCTCGGTGATTGCAAAACAGTATCGACGACCCACAGGAATGATTGGGCGTGAACTCGTAAAATCATACAATGGAATCATACGCGATCTGATCGACAAAAATCGTCTGGTTGACTTAGAGCTTCCAAATGACATTGGGCCAAGCAATGTCTCTGAGCCCCTTACTGGGCGCTTCTATGCAACACCAAGCCAGTTAGATACGATCCGAACGCGGTTCGATCCACTCAATATTCTGAGCCGAGGGCAGTTGATCACCACTATGTATGTAGCCGCATTCGAAAAATTCTTACCAAAAGACTGAACCACCACTAGCCAAAAATGATAGGGCTACACACCAATAATTTCCAAGTCCAGCACCCGCTTCAGTGATCGCGGCGTTCCCCGAATATGGCTTCAAGCGTAGGGGCATCCAGAACACGATCCACCCAGCGATCCAGTTCCTCAATACTCCCAGCGGCAATCTGTGCAACCACAGGCGGGGGCAGGGGGCCAAAGCGCTTTAGCAGCAGCCGCATCAGGGACTTAGCTTCACCTTCAGAAATCCCTTTAGCCAAGCCGCGTGCCTGGCCTTCTGCCAGCCCTTTTTCGTGCCCAAGCACTTCACCAGCAGCAAGACCCTCGGCCTTGCCCTTAGCCTCACCTTGTTTCACCCATGTTTCTACAAGTGTTCCCATGATGGCTTTACCTCCTTCATCCTCTATTCCATCCAGTGCAGCCGCAAACTCCGGCTGCGTCCATTCATAGCGTGCCACAAAATAGTGGAAGACGATACCCGCAAAATTTGTATCAAAGGACAAGGCACGCAGGATTTCCGTCAGATGCTCCACTGTCATATCGGACCGGTGCTTCACAAATTTCAGCAGGGCCAACCCTGCCATAACCTCGGGATCCCGCGACAAGCGTTCCATCGGGATGCTGCCCAGATCATGCACCTCGTACCGGAAGGACGGTATATAGCGGGCCATATCCTCACTGACGTCAAACATCTCGCCAAAGATCTGCGGCACATTCCAGGCTGATTTCCCATGATAGAATAACAGAGGTATCACCACGGGCAGGGCGCGCAACTTCGCCGCCTGCCCATCGGCAAAGCGACTATAAATGCGCAGCATATAACCCAGCAATTGCAAGGGCGTGGCCGGTTCCGAAACCGATTTATGCTCCAAAAGCACGTATACGAGAGCGGGTTTGCCGTCCTTTAGCGTGACCTCGAACAGCCCGTCGCTGTGTTTCAGATGGGCATCCTCGTCGATAAAACTGCCCTCCACCCGTTTGGGGGCCGCATCCCCCATGCGATCCTTGATTTGGGTCGGCAGGTAATCGCGCAAAAGCGCTGCCGCGCGGTCTTTGTCGTCAATGATGGCGCGGAACAGCGCATCATGCGTCGGCTTTACCGGTGGGTGATGTTTTTGTTTTCCGTTTTCACTCATTCTGTCTGCCTTACCTCAAATCGCGCCACGGCGCCTATAATGTTATCTCCAGCAGAGCCCACAGCCCCGCTCCATCTTTGTCATCATTATCAAATTTCATTGGCCTTCTTTCGGTAACGCTGGTTAAACGCCGCTGAAACTTCTTTACGCTGTTTCACGATAGCGGCTTCTTCTGACAACGGTTCTCTGCCTTCAGGGGCGATAAACCGTTTTGGCATCACTTTAGCCGAGAGCGGTTTGAAAAACGGGTCGAGTGGAGAGTTAGTCATCTGCCTGTCCTTTTCTTCGGAGGTAGAATCGCATTTTCCAGCAGCAGCGGCACCGCGCCTATTTGTCTGATCTCCGCCTCGCAATGCCGGATCAGCGCCGCATAAAACCCCGTGAGGTGTTTGGCGCTGACAGGGGGAAAGGTGTTGTTCATGGGCTTTTTCAGCTTTCTGTGTGTCATCTCATATGTCATTGTTGTTTTTCCTTTCATCGATTTTGCCGCCAGCCGGAACAGACCTTGGCCCGCTTGCATGGGAAGTTCACCCAAAGCCACACGGCTTCTCGACTTCTCGCGCATGTGATGCGCTGCCAGTCCAATAGGGTATGTGATGCCCTGTCATCCCAACGGGCTTCTCGCGCATGTGATGCCCTGTCATCCCAATGGGCTTCTCGCGCATGTGATGCGCTGCCAGTCCAATGGGGCAGGGCAGGGTGCTCCCCCCACAATTCCACCACTCTTTGCCCCCATCCTCACGTTTTCATCCTCCCGGTCAAGCCAATCAAACTGCCCACCAGATTGAGTTTTCCGGCTTTATGCCGTGCAGTCATCGCGCGCAGCACCCCGCCGGGGTTCTGGATCGGGGTTTCCGGGTGAAACCGGTTGCGGTCAATCACCAGAATACAAAGCGCTGTGGCCATATCACCCATTTGCCCCACCGCCGCATCATAAGCCGAGCGGTTAATCCCCAACTCCGGCAACCGGTCGATCGCCGCCAGAATAAAATCCATCGCCGCAGGCGATGGTCTTTGCCCCTGATGCTGCCGGATATAAAGCCGCATCTCCTCAGAACTCAAGGCAAACAACCGGTGCGGGTTCAGTTTTTCGATAAATTCACTGTTGACCCCGACCTCAGCCCCGCCACACTTATTTTCTAAACAATCAGCGGAGCCGTCAGGCGTAGCTGCTAACGAATTATCTTCTGACGGCGTGCCGTCAGCCCGCTTATCCATGCTGGCATTACAAATTACAGAGTGATCTTGAGTTGTATCTTGTATATATCGGCGGAAGTCAGCTTCCGCTGGAGCGGAAGTATCTGGTAACATTCGGGCAAGTTCATCTATCGCTTCGGAGGTGATTAACACCGCGTCGTAATGCGCTTCGAGGGCTGCGATGGACTGTAGGCTGGCATAACGCGTCGGCCAGTTGAGAAACGTCTCTGCGATGGCTTTCAGCCCGGCATGCTCCGGATAGATCGGCTGGAGACGCATCAGGGTTATCTTGACATTGCGCCTGAGCGCCGAGCACTGGCGCTTCAGGCGGGTTCTGTGCTGGCGCTCAAAGCGCATTTGGGCCCGGAGTGCAATCAGATCGGGTACCGCTTCAATCAACGGGCTGAAGCACAAGCCCTGCCGGAACTCGCTGCCATCGGCAAACACCAGACGACAGCGACTGCCGTTGCCGGCCACCTGCTTGTCGACAAAGCCCAGGGCGATCAGGGCGGTCTCGTCATTGCGCACCGCCCGCGGGCTCTTGCCTAAGCAGCCCGCGATATTCCCTTGCAGGGCATAGCAGACCGGTTCGCGCGTCGGGTCGGTCCAGTCGGACGGCCGGGTTTCGCGCAGCATGGTGAGTAAGGATTTCAGCAGGCTGTCGGACATACCGATATGTTTGCTGACATCGAGCAGCAGCCCTTCCAGCGCACCGCGCTGCATCGCGTCGGGCAAGACCGGATACGCGGGCTGTGGATCCTGTGGTGGTGATCCCTGTGTATGGTTGTCCTGCGGGTTGCGCAGGGCCTGTAATCTGTGTGACATTGCTGTCCCTCTTTTCTGTTGTTCAAGGAACCAATCAGTAGGGTACAAAAATTCATCCGCACAAATGCGTTATTTTGCTTGGCACGACGCCTGAAATACAGTAGGAAGAAGGGGCTGAAGTCTAATTCCTACGGTATATCCGACGCGTTCCTCTGAATGGTTCATCCCGTTTGGAGGTTTTTGCGTTTTAGGGGGGCGACTTTCCTTTCTCTTGTGGTTTATTTGAATTTATATAGCATATCTTGGGATTCTCACAAGATATGTTTAAGCATATGTTTCTGTATGTAAATCAACCCATTAATCTTGCGGTGTGTCAGTTGTTCAAGAATGAGCATTGCAAACCGACCATCCGCAACCCTTGAATATCTCTCCCGTTCCGTCGCGCATCTACGTAAAGAGCACGGTCTCACACAGGATGCCCTTGGGGCACTCTCTCTTTGTGATGCCATGACAATCAGCCGGTTGGAACGGAAAGTGAATGAGCCCTATTTTACAACCCTTGAAAAGATTAGTGCTGTCTTGGATACCAGTGTAGAAGACCTTATTATCAAGGGAAAAGAGCTTAGTATGCTTGAGCAGCCAAGTTTACGGGAAATTCTTTGTAAGAATATACGCGCCGCCCGCATGCAGCGTAAAATGACACAAAAAGAATTGGCTGCGAAAGCGGGTGTAACTATTGCCTATATTAGTGGGCTGGAGCGGCTTAAAATCAGCATTAGCGTTGATAAAATTGAAGGTATTGCACGCGCCTTAGGGGTGAATCCAGGAGAGCTCTTTTATCCAGAATTTCACATTAAATAAGCAATTCTTGCAAAATTTTACGATACATTAAGTGAACACCCTACGGATTAAACGAAATTATTTGCTGTAGGTGGGTGCAATTTCTTGCCATCGCTGTAAATATATAATATATTTGTACATAGATAGTTTATCGCTATTTTTTGGAGATCCGCTTGTTTGTATACACCATCCCCAGACTCTGCATTGCATTTACAACCAGCGTTGTGCTTCTAGGGCAGGCCCCCGCCCAAGCCGCAGCACTCATCCGCTGCCCCGATTGGCAATCCCTGATACCAAAAACCGCCGCCCTGCGCAGCACCGCAGCCGTTGGGCCGGCAGGGCATTCCATGCGCCGCTGGACTGGCAGGGCCAAACTGGCCCGAGAAGTCGAGAGGCCAAAGCAATCGTTCGAGGCCGCGCTCAAAGCAAATCGTGCCAGAGAATCACGTCTGGCATCCGCAAAGGGGCAGAAGGTGCCAACGGGGACTCTGGCATCTCCACGCACCGCCAGAAACGAATCAGGCGCGGCCCGAACCACAGGTCCGCTGGATGCCGCCGGCATTTTCAGCCGCAAGGGTCGTAAAACCAAAAAACAGGCAATCCCCTGTCCGACCCATACCGTGCGCAAGGGCGACACGCTCTCGAAAATCGCCAAGGCCAGGCTTGGCAGTGCCAAACGCTACCCCGAACTCATCGCGGCCAACAAAGACACCGTAAAATCCGCCACGACCCTGCGGGTCGGCACCGTGCTGACCCTCCCCTGCGCGGCGCCAACCCGTCAAACCGCATCGCTTCAGCGCAAAACCCGAAGCGGTGCGGCAAAAACAGCACCCGCTTCCACGCCAGTGGCCGTCAAGCCGATGAACCGGCCGTTGCCCGTCTGGACCGCACGCCCCGGGGAGTTTGTCTCCGATGTCATCACCCGCTGGGCCAGGAAGGCCGGACATACCGTGGTGCGCGACGGGGTTGAGGAATGGAAACTCTCCGTGCCGGTTAAAATCAGCGGCAGTTTCAAGGACGCGCTGGATCAGCTGGTTGTCGGCTTTGAAGGCGCGGGCCGCCCGCTGGCGATCTCTGTCTATGCCAACAAGGTTATTCGCATCGGCAGGCCGCTATGAACTTGCTGTCTGTAAAAGTACCAGGAGAAAAAACAAACGTAAGGGCGCGTCTGCGCCGCGCGACCTGTCGTCTGGCGGTTTTTTCCCTGGCACTCTCTGCCCTCACAGCACTTGCCGCCTGCGACGGCATCAAATCCGCCAATGACACCACCGCACGGCTTTCAAAGCTGACCGGTGACCAGCGCGACCGCTTGCGGGCCGCAGGACGCGGCAAGGTGCATGTGGTGGATCGCCCGTATTACGGCGAGGCGGTTGTGGTCGCACAGGGCACCCAAAGCGGCACGCCCTTGCCAGCCGCACTCGAAGGCGCGCGCAGTATCAATATCGACACACGCGGGTCAGCCGTCGGCATCAAGGCCCTGGCCACGCTGATCAAGAAGCAAACGGACCTGCCGGTCAATATCCGCCGGGTTTACAGCCTGGCAAATGGCGATGTCATCCAGATCCCCATCGGCAGCAAAATGGTGCTCAAACACGAAGGTGCGTTATCCAAAGTCCTCGACAAGATCGCCGCCCGCATGGATCTGGCCTGGCGTTTCGACGGCACCGCCATCACCTTTGACCGGATGGTGACCAAACGCTACAGCCTGTCGCTGCCAACAGGCACGTCAAAAGTTGATACCTCGATTGGCGGCCTTGAGGGCAGCGGGCGCAGTGTCTCCCACAACCACAGCGCTGGCGGTTATGATCCATGGGATGATCTCAGCACCCAGCTGGCCGCTGTCGCACCACCGCCCGCCACTGTGACAACCTCCAAATCCGCCGGGCGGGTTGCGGTATTCGGGCCGCCCTCGGTGCAACGCAAGGCCGCCGAAGTGATTGAGGATTTTGAAGCGATCTACTCCACCCGCATTGCGCTGGAGGTCGCGATTTATTTTATCGATGCCGACAAATCGGATGATTTTGCCGTCGGGCTTTCAGCTGCGGGCAGTGAGGGCAGTCTTACGGGGGTGATCGGCGCGCTCGCCGGCAACGGGGTGGCCACCCTGCGCAAAGGCGGCAAGTCCATCAGCTTTAAAGCTCTGGCACAGCAAGGCAGCGTGGTGGATTACCGCCTGGCTTCCACCATTGCCCAAAGCGGTGTTGTTGCCCCGATTGTGCTCACGCGCTCGGAGGGCTACGTCGCCAGCACGACAAGCACAACCGATAGTAACGGGGTCGTCACCACATCGGAAAACATCGCCACGGTTGAAGAGGGCATATCCATTCATGCGTTGCCCAGACTGGTTGACCGTAACAAAATTCAACTCTCGCTGACGTTGTTGCAAAACACGGTCGATCTGAAAGACTCTGACGCCGGCACCGTCAAACTCCCCACCGTGGACCAGCGCGCCATCCAGAACGACAGTGTGCTGGCGCCCGGCGAAACCCTGGTGCTGTCGGGCTATGAACAGGAAAGCGCCACCCGCGCCAACAAGGGCACCGGTCTCGCGCGGTTCATCGGGCTCGGGGGAAGCGCCAAGGGCAAGACCCGTAAAATCCGCATGGTGGTGCTGGTGCGCCCGGCCATCCTGCCGGCAGTGCGGAATGCAGGGCGCGGCACAACCGTGCGGACTGCCAGGCGGAGGGTAAACTGATGCCGAAGATATTCACATACGCCGATCGCCCGGTTCTGGCCGGGCTGACCTGGGGGCCCGGCAGGCCGTCCAGCCTCCTGCGACGCGGGTCCATGGCAGCAGTCGGGTCATCGATTGGGTCATTGGCAGCCAATAACCTGGCACTGCATTGGGATGACCGCACGGCTTTGGTGCCGGAAGAGCCTGAATATCTTGGCGTCGCGGCGCTGCTTTCCGTGCTGGCGGGCGATTTGTCCGAAAAGGACCGGATTGACCATGTCATTGGTAACCGTGTTCTCTGTGCTTTCGAGCTGACAGAACAGCATCTGTACTTTGCCGCCGTTCTGGTGAATGGCAAACCGGCGATCGGGGCGGAGCGGCTGTTTGACACCCGCGCAGAGCTGATCAGCCATATTGAAGCGGAGTGCAGTTCCGGCCAGATTGACCGGCTGGCAATCGCGCCCGATCTGGCCGAAGATATCGCCGAAGAGGTCACCCGCCGCGTTCCGATGTGCTCTTTGTGTCCCCCCGATGTGGATGACCCCACAGTGGATGACCCCACGGTGGATGACCCCACGGTGGATGACCCCGTCTGTGTCGAGGGCAGGATCGCGCCCAAACGACCGGTCTGGCAGATTGCCGCTGTCGCAGGCACCGCCACGCTGGCGCTTGCCGCCGGTTTCCTGTTTTTATCTCCCGGGCAGCACGCCAAACCCGTGGTTGCAGCACCACAGATCGCGCCGCTTCTAACCACCTTCCGCGACGAGGCCGGTTTCGGGCGCAATTGTCTGGCCGCCTTTGCCGGTATCTGGCCAACCGCACCGGGCTGGCAACTGACCGCCGAAGGCTGTGCCACACCCGCCATGCGCGATCCGGCCATCACAGGCTTTGCCCCCGCTTTGGCAAATGACCTTGCCGTGGCGCATGACCGCGCCGTAGCTTACCGGATATATCAGCTGCGCGGCGGCTTTGATGCCGCCATCGCACGGCAAGCGGCGGAGGCGGTCTATGCAAACAGCACGGTCACGCTGGTGCTCCGCGGCAACCGGCTGTTTTCCAGCTTTGAGATTGACGTGCCGCTGCTGAAGGCGATCCCGGATCAGAGCGACCCAACGTCTTTGGCACGCGTGTCTCAGGCGCAAATGGCACCCGTGTCCATGGCACCGGCGGAATTGCTGGCCGCCACGGAAGCGGTGTTTCTGGGCCTGGCCGACAGCATTGTGCTTGAGGGCGGCGGTTCGAACGCGGGTGGCATGAACGCCAAAGTGCGGGTGATGCTGAAAAGCGGGTTTGACGAGATATTCGCGCGGGTGGGGCGCATCGAGGGGGCCGAAGTGGCCCGACTCAGTCGCAGCGGCAAGACCGTCACTTTGGAAATCACCACCCGCCGAGCGGTGCTGGTGCCGATGTCCATCACAGGCATCAAGGCCGCGCCCACAGATATTGCTGAAGAACAAAGTGCGGTTGCGCCAAGGGACGCCAACCCGGACATGGAAACCGCCGTCCCCACAGAAAAGGGCAAAATGCTATGAGAAATATGCTTTTGACATCGGCACTTTCCGGCAGCCTTGCGCTCACTCCGCAGGCCCTGCTGGCGCAGGATTACGACAGCTGGACGCTTGACCGCGAGGTTTTGAATGCTGCGGCCAATTACACCGGCGTGTTGACCACAGCCCACGCGCAAGTCCGCAAATATATCACCTGGCAGTGGGGCACGACGTTGCCGGAAGCGGATCAACGCAAGCGTACCGCAGACCTCTTGGCCGAAATCACCACCCGCCAGCAGGTCACGGCGGCTCTTGTGCCCAGCCTTGATAGCACTGTTATTGATGGCTTTGGTATCAGGTTTCGCTATTGTGACGGCATGCTTTTGAGTTATTTTGCAGGCACGGACTTCAAGCACGGGCTGACCGCCCAACAGATTGTCGATGCCCCCGTGTTGCGCGCCCGCCGCGCGGACACAACGTTCACCGGTGAACCGCTGGGGATTGTTAAAACAGCGGGTGACCCCGCAGCGGATGACCCCGCAGCGGATGACCCCACGGTGGGGGGCAACTTGATATTGCAAACCGGCGACCGCAGCCAGATCATTCCAGCCTGTATGGGCACAGAATATGGCGGTGCTCTGCCCGCGAACACCGCTGCCTATATGACATCGGCGGTGCGGAAATTCGGGATCCGACGCAGCGCGCCCGGTGACAGAACCGAAATCCGCGACGGGGTCTGCCGCGCAGAATACCCGCGATACCCGCTTGGCGAAATGAAGGAAGCTCGTGAGATCGACCGGCGCTGGAGATTTGACGACAGCCCTGATCTTCAGGGTTTCCCGAAATTGCTGGCTGCCGTGATCGAGATCGAAGGGGAGTGGGCGGTGTCAGACGACAGGTGCTATCGCAATGCCAATGACCGGACATCTAAAACCAGGGTCTCGAGCTGCCCCTCCGGCTATACTGGCAACATCAGATATCAACGTCAGAAAACGGTAACTGGCGTGGACTGGCACAGTGACGGATGGCAGGACGAGTTAAGCACAGCCTATACAGCATGGGTTGTAACAGTGCGCTCCTGCCGCTACGTGCCACCACCACCGCCACCACCGCCTAAGCCAGCCGGGTGCGTCTGGAGAGGTAATGAAAAAGCATGGGATCTCTGCCAAAACAGACAACTGGAAAACAGGAACAGTGGCGGCGAGGCCCCTGATGGCAAGACAAACTCCGAGCGAAACGGCAACGGCTTTGGTCCAATGGGAGATATGAGTCGCTCGCAAGCTGAAAAAGCAGGGCACGGAACCGACAAATATTAATTTTTAATTGTGAGAAAGGATTAAACTATGATTTGTAAAATAAATAAATATATGACCATAGGTTTGCTTGCGATCACGGGCAGCTTTATGTTGACCACAGCATCCACAGCAGGCTCAAAACCCCCGTGGATTGTCCCTGAAACAGGCATCACAGAAGCGCATCACTTTATCGCCGCCCGTCTCAAAAAAGCCCTGGCCGTTGAGCACCGCACACAGCCATTTGACACATCACCACGCAGCATTAAATGGTCAACAAAGATGCGCAATTACGGCATTTCAAACATTGATGCCAATAATATCCAGAAACTATTCTCAGGGCATTATTTTGTCTCTGTCTATCGTCCGCCAGGGGGCAACAAATTCGCCAGTACAGAAAAGATTTCCGTCGAATATTTCGGTAATGATGGGAAATATTTTACGTGTACAGCCCTAAAAAATAGCAAGCGCGGCTCGGCATGGAATGCGTTTTGGAGTGCTGAAAAAATCAGCATAGGGTTTGGGGGGGTTATCGGATTTAAGCATAAATCCCGTAAAGCTAAATGGGGATATCCGCTTCTTTATAACGGCAATAGCGGTCGTTCGGTAAGGTATTTGAACCCTCTTGATGTAAGGTCACACCCTACAAAATACGAAGGCCACTTCCAAAAGGAATACGCCCCCGTGTTTAAGGATGTGTGTCCAAACATCCCGAACAACGGCAGTGTGAACGCAAAGCAAGTCAGCGCGATCTACGCCGCGTTTGTCAAAGACGCGCGGATCATCAAAAATATCCCCACCCGTTTCAAGCAGGACATTGATAATCCTTTGACGCTGGGGATTTATTTCTCGATCTACGGGCCGGATGAATGATGCTCAAGCAATTCCAGTTCATGTTGAGCCGCCTGTGGTACTGGCCGATGTATCAACGTCCTGCAACCCTGTGCGTTTTTACTTTTTATAATGGCTCTATAAAAAGTAAAAACGCTTTAGCCGCCCGCTATATCCTTACCACCTTCCTGTGTCTGGCTCTGTCAGCCCTTCCTGGGCTGTCCCAGACCGAGGAGATACCCGCCGATACGCCAGCGTCACAGCCGCTCTGGCTATCTCAGGATGATCTGATTGAACACCAGCCCGCAACCATCTCGCCCGCGCGGGCCGGCAGCACGGACATTCTGTCCTGCCCGTTCGAGGCCCTGCGCGCGGCCTATCTGTCACTTTACGATGAAGCGGACGCGCTGAATGTCGCGGCCCTTGAAAGCGAAGTGTTCAAAGTCTGTATTGAACGCCAGAAACAGGTAAAACAACTGCTGGACAATGAAGAACGCCTGCGCACCCACCTGCGCGATGTGGCGCGCGGAGCGGCCTCAAATGCCAACGTATCAATCAACACTGTACCCACCCCAACCGCCGCAGACAGTGCTGAAGAAGCACCCACACCCATCACGCTGGCTCCGGAACCCCCGTTGAACCCGCCAGAGACTTTCCGCGCCGCCAAAACCGCAGCACTCGCCCAATCCGCCATGGCCCAATGCACCGACCGCTATACATCCGGCACGGTGTTTGGCGGCGACAACCTGGACGGCGGACTGCATGCCGTGGTTTTTGACGCCACACGCGGCACCCGCCTGACGGTAAAAGCCGGTGATACCCTGCCCGGCGGGCTGACCATCGCGCGTATTTCCACCGAGGACGGGGTGATCATCCTGGAACAGGACGTGGAACGCAGCTTGGCGCGCACGCTCACAGAGCCCGCGTTTGACGATGGCGGCGGGCTGCTGTTCAAAACCGTCAGCTTCGCGGATGTCTATAAACCCGACAGCCCGGCGTCCGGCACCCCGGACAGTGATCGGGAGGCTTTGGAATGATGACCATGCCACATATGACCATGCGCCATCCATGCGCTACAACCGCCGCTGTGGCGACATTTTGCAAACCTCAACAGCCACACTTCAGGGAGATCAAAATGGGTAAAGCTGCACGACTTTTCTTTGATATCGTATCTCCTGCGCTTTCCCACAGGACTGGCAGATCTACTCAACGCTCTGCATCACCAGCGTCGTCATCCCCGGGAACCATGGGCGGCGGAACGGGACGGGCGGGCGTGACAATGAAGTCAGCGAGATACAGCTTGAGTGCGGCGATCTGCGCCTCCAGTTCCTCAATCCGCCGCCGCATCTCGCGCCTGAGCCTGTCGGTATCCGGGTTGGCAACAGGCCGTGTATCCGGGTCAGTATCAGGCCCAGCATCAGGACCGGCATCAGGCACGCAGACCGGCGGTCCCGGCGGGATATGTGGTGGCTTTTTCGTCAACGGCTCAAAGCTTTTCCAAATATTGTTGCAGCCAAGCTTACCACATCTTCGAAACGCTCAGCCCGGCAAAGCGAACATGGCGCAACACAGCACCACAAAGGCCAACACCTCAAACCACCGCGCGACGCCGACCGCGCACCACCCTCAGGTGCCTGCGATTTTCGGAGCCGCCGCGTCAATCATCACAAACCTGCCTTTTTTCTTGAGCAATTCTTGCGCCAGCGCAGCGGCGCATCGATCCGACACAAACCTGCCTTTTTTCTCCAGCAAGGTCATTTGCCGCAATTCCGCTGCCCCCACCACAGGCGCGCCTGTCCCGGTTAAGACTGTCCCGGTTAAGACTGTCCCAAGCGAGACCCTCCCATGTTAAAAAACCTCCCGAGCTTCGGCAAACCACAGATCAGAACCCTGGAAAACGGCATTATCGATACCGGTGATCTCGGTTTTGCCTGCATTGCGGCGGTGCATTATGGCGGCACCTGCTATGTCGCGGATGGCTATCGCTATGAAGACGACTTCACCGGCGCCCTGATGCGGCATCAGGACAGCGGTGTTCTGCCCGAGATCACCAGCTTTAAAATCACGCCCATGGACGAACTAAGACAGTTCTACGCCGCCAAACTGACCGCAACCGAAGCCCTGCGCGCGGAAGTGGCCCGCACACAGGGCCAGCGCCGTCTGCTGGAACTGATCTCGGCGGCCGAACGCGCCAGGGCCAGTGATCTCAAAATCTACCAGCACGACACCAAAACCTATGTGCGCCTCAAGGTGGCGGGCCGCGAGTTTGACTATGGCCAGCCCTGGACACCCGAGGAAGGCAGGAATGCGATCAGCTTTGCTTTCAATGCCCAGGACAAAGGCACCGGTAATGTTTCCAAAAAAGACGCGGCGTTCCAGAGCTATTCGATCTCTCCAAAGCCGGAGTTCCCGATGCCGCCCAATGTGGTCAAGCTGCGCTGCCAGAGCGGTTTTCACGAGAGCGATACAAAGCTCGGCTCCTTTGTGGTGTTCCGGCTGTTTTACAAAGACGACAGTGATACCGGCGCCCTGGAAGACCTCGGCTTTGATGCGGAGATCACAGACGCGCTGGCCGCCGCCCGCGCCAATCTGCATGGCTGCGTGATTATCGGTGGCGAAACCGGCGACGGTAAATCCACCACACTCATTCGCGCCCTCGAAGCACTTTACGAACGCCACGGGGGTCATGTGTCGATCACCACCCTGGAAGATCCGGTGGAGTACCGGCTGAACCGCTCCGGCGTGGTGCAGATCCCGCTGCAATCGGCCGGCGACGAGGCCGAACGCGAGGCCAGGCATGAAGACGCCCTGCGCAATTTCGTGCGCATGAACCCGGATGTCGGCATGGTGTCGGAAATCCGTGACGGGGCCGGCGGCCGCGAAGCGCTGAAGTTTGCCACATCGGGCCACGCGATCTATGCCACCGTGCATGTGGACAGTGCCAACGGCATTCCGTTTCGGTTGATGGCGCTTGGCGTGCCGGCCGAAGAACTGGCGCAATCGGGTGTGGTGCGCCTGCTGATCAAACAGACGCTTGCACCACTCCTCTGTGACGATTGTAAAACCCCCCTGGCCGCCGCCAGCCTCAACAATCTGGATCAACGCCTGTTTGCCCCGGTCATGGCCGACCGTGACCGCATCTATCTGCGCAACCCGGAGGGCTGTGCAACCTGCCTCGGCGACGCGCTGAATGAGGCCGGCAAGCTGGCCTGGGCAGGCTACCGCCGCCAGATTGCGGTGGGCGAAGTGATTATGCCGGACCGGGCTTATTTCGATCATGTGCTGAACAAGAATTTTAACGGCGCGCTGGCCCATTGGCTGAAACCCGAAAGCGCAGGCGGGATGGGCGGTATTCCGATTGCCTGCAAACTCACCGACCTGGTCTTGCAGGGCCAGCTTGATCCGTATGATGCGCTGCGCAAACACGGCGATTTGGCGGAGCGGATGAGTGACGCGCAACGCAGTAGCCTCCAGGGCGCGGCAATGCAAAAAACAGCGAAAAGGAAAGCGGCGGGATGAACACACCACTCACATACGCCGCGTGGTCATACGCCGCGTGGTCATACGCCGCGTGGTCATACGCCTGGCGACGTTTTAACTTCGGCGCCGCCCAGCGGGCGCGCACCTGGCGGCTGGTGGCTGATCTGGTGGATGCAAAGCTGGATCTGCCGGAGGCACTGGAAACCGCAGCCAGCGTGGCGCGCGATGGCGGGCAGGCGGCAGTGGCCGCGTTGATCATGGATCTGCGCACCGGTGTCCAGTATGGCGATCTCGACCAGCGGGTTGCCCGCTATACAAGTGGGGCCGAGGCACTGTTGTTCCGGGTGATCGGATCGGCCGGTGCCGCAGGGGTGTTGCGCGGTGCCATGCGGCTGGCCGAACAGCAGGACAGGCTGGGACGCGCGATCAAAGGCGCGCTGGCCATGCCCGCCCTGCTGACAGCCCTGATGGGCGTTGTGTTTTATATGCTGGGATCGGAACTGTTTCCGGCACTGATCGATGTGGCGCCGCTTGAGCGCTGGTCACCGGCCGCCCGGGCCATTGGCAACTTCAGCCTCTGGTTCGTGGGCAATTTCCAGTGGGTGCTCATCGGGCTGGCAGCGGTGTTCATGTTTTTACGGCTGTTTTTACCGCGCTATGCCGGGCCGGGACGGGTGTTTCTCGACAAATTCCTGCCCTGTTCGCTCTATCGCTTGCAGGTCGGCACCGGATTTATCTTTACGGTGACCGAGCTGGGGCGCATGGGCGAGACGCTGAATTCACAGCTGCTGCATGAGCTCGGCACCGGCACGCGCGGCTATCTGAAGTCCCGCATTCATGCGATTGCAGTGCAACTGACCGCACGCGGCTGGGGAGAGGCCCTCAAAGCAACCGGGCATGACTTTCCGGCCCGTGACTTGAATGCGGTGATGGCCGCCCTTGATGGCAAAGACGACTGGGTGGAGACCTTCGCAGGGTTTCTGGACCGCTGGCTGGAAGAGCTGGATACCCGCGTGAAGGTGCAAACCCGTATTATGAACATGGCGCTGATGGGCGCGGTTGCCGGCGCCATCGGGGCCACCGTGTCAAGCACACTCTCCGTGCTGCAAAGCATTCAGTGAGGGGGGCGACACCAATCAAAAAGACACCCCCCTCACTTCACCAAATAACAGCGGACCAGCTCAGATTTAGAGGACACCTGGCGCACCATCTCTTGAAAGGATGACCATGACTGATTTTAACGGAAATACAAGCAAAACATGGCTGAAGCAGGCACGTATTGCGCTGACACAGCGCATCAACCGCGCCCGGCAACAGCTTGAATTGCTCAAGAACAATGCGGCATGGCGTGCCCTGCTCAAGCCTGACAGGCTTGAGCCTGACAGGCTGCGTCCACCCCGGCGATGCCATGCCGGTGGGATGACCTTGCGAAATGTACTGCTCGGTACACTGATAGGGACTGCTCTGCTGACGGGTCTCGTGTGGTTGATCATTACCGCACTGCAAAGCATTCTGTGAGGGGGGCGCCAAGAAAGAACCAAACAAGCTGACACCCCCCACACTTCAACGAAAAACAGCGCCCGGCTAAACATGGCGAACAGCCTGCGCACCATCTCTTGAAAGGATGACCATGACCAATTTTACCCTAAACACAAGCAAAACCCGCTTGAAGCAAGCGCGGATTGCGCTGACACAGCGCGTGAACAACGCTCTGCAACAACTTAAATCGCTGAAGAAAAAGGACACCTGGATTGCGTGGGTGAAACCCGCTCCGCTGCGGCGACCGCGTGCGCGCCGCGCCGGTGTGACGATGTTCGATGTCGCTTTATGGACCCTGGTTCTTATTCCCGTACTGGTGGGCGTACTGTCGCTTTACAACGGCGTTGTCGACTCGACACGCAGTGCCGCCCTGCGCTCGCAGCTGACCCGCGCCGTGGCCATCATCGAGCGTGATCACATATATTCCGGTGTTTATACCGCCGATTCACTTGTGGATTTTTTGAAAAACGAGGGCTTCACCACCAAGGAACTGCGCGAGAAATCTGCCGGCGTGTACGAGTTTTTCTCGCCCTACGGCACCCCCATCACCATTATCCCCAACTCTGATAATAGCCGACGGTTTGACGTAACTGTGAAGGATTTGCCACCATCAGGCTGTGAAGCGGCCGCCATGACATTTGCCAATAAAAACGCGGGGCTCGACAGTCTTGTGATTGGGTCGGGTGATGACCTCACAGATGACGACGATGGAATAACCGAAGATGCCGTCCGCATCGCCTGCGACGTGGACGATAACGACGAAGAAACCGACGTCAAACTGACCTTCTGAGGATGCCCACCATGCAGAACAGCCAGCCATCTCCGGGATTTCCCCGCAAGGCACAGCATCAAGACGCGCGCATAGCGCCACGTCGCACCCGGCGTGGTGCGCTGATGCCGGCCGCCGTGCTGGCTGTTCTGGTCATCACCATCGTCATGAGCCAGTTCGCACAAGCGCAATTGCGCCACGCCAGTGCGGCGCGCGCTGAGGCCAGGGCTGTGCAACTGGCGGCAATCGCGGCGGATTTTGATTACTATGTGCATGAGAACCGGGATGCGCTGGCAACGGGCCTGACGGAAGCCGGCGTAAGCGTAATGTCGTTCGCACTTGAGAATCTGCCTGTGTTTGCACGGGGGCGGTTTGGAGATGTTTATCGGCGCGCGGGCCTCGCCCTCCAAATCCCCGGCTTTGATCTGGAGTATCAGATCAGCCGGGTGCAGGACGGGACTGAGGTTTTTGGCGCATTGCGGCTAAGCGCTCTGGACGGGCGAAGCAGGGCGCAGATCTGCGCCGTCATCGCCCGGCTGGCCCGTCACGGCGCACGCCCTGCTGTGCCAGCGGCACCGCAATCAGCATCACCAGAGCCGACAAAGCCACGCCCGGCCCGCACATGTGACGCAAGTATATCGGAACGGGTCATTCTGACCGCACCGCTGTCCGGGATCAATCCGGAATATGTGCTGCGGATGCGCCGCGCGGGGCACCCGCCGCCGAAACTCGTAGGCGGCGGCGCGCTGGATCTGGGTGGGCATAAGCTGACGGTCACAAATCTCACCGCAACAGGTGTGGACGTGGTGGTGGAACCCGACCCATCAAAGGCTGACGACAACACACCACCCGCGCTCGGATTGCTGCAAGCAGACAGCCTCACAACGCTGCACCTTAAGACCAAACGCCTGCAAACAAAGGAGTGCACAGGATGCTGATCCGGATATTCACATACGCGCGGAACGCGGTGCTGCGCCCAACGGGCCGGCACGGCATCCACGGCTGTGCATCCGCACCACATGGCGAAGCACAGCACAGACCCCGCCGCACCAGATACCCCCGCCACGCCCGCTGCGGCTTGAGCCTGTTTGAAGCCGTGCTGGTGATGATGATTGCGGTGCCGCTGGCACAGCAGGGCGTGCGTCTGGCCCAACATTACATCCGCGCGCAGGCCGGCGTGCAGGAAAGCCGGCTACTCACACAGGTGGTTACGGCCGCCAGCACATACGCCCTGCGCAAGGGTCTGCTAGTCTTTATCAGAGATAAGGTTGGCGTTGGCATGATTAAGGCGCTGCGCAGGGGCACTTTTGCGGAAATCGCATGGGTCGGCGACGTACCGCTGCGCACAGCGCTTGGCCGCGATATCGAGGTGATCTTCCATGCGATCGGCTCAGAGAAACTCGTTGTACTGGCCCGCGCCTTCACGCCAGACGGTGAATACACCATGCCTTACATGCCACGCGGCGGGGAAGGCATTGGACTGGTCGGGACGATCCAGGAAGGCGCGCCGACCCGGCTGCGCGGACCGGGCCTCGATTACAATCTCACAGCCCTTCAAACACAGGCGACCGCCCAAGACGGGATCAGCCCACCCGTGGTCGGGGACCAGCTTGCCATCGCGGTGCTGCGCATGGATCAGGATGTCTTGCCATACCTGCACCGGGAACAAAAACCCGGCCTGCCTGATAAAGCTACCCAAATGGAAACCGATCTGGATATGGGTGAAAAAAATCTGACCGGGGTCGGGAACCTGACGGCCGCAAAAGTGATCAGCACCCGCATCATCACAGAACGGGCCGAGGTCACAGACCAGCTTGTCACCAAAAAAATTGTAACCGGGAGTTGTACAGGATGCGATCTCAGCCCCCCGAACACAGAAGAGCCGGCCGACCCATGAGTATTTTACCAACCAGACTGGCGCGCGATGTCCCACGGGGAACGCTTGCAGGATATGCAGCCCTTCCACGCATGACCGCGCCGTGCATGACCGCGCCGTGCATGACCGCACCCCGTTTGCACACTCTGATGGCCTGTGTTGTGATCTGCGCCGGCCTTGCGCTGGCTGGAAAAACCCTTGCCCAGGAAACAGCGCCCGGGATAGTTACCCCAACCGGCCCCGCCCAAACCGACCCCGCCCAGGCAAGCACAACCAACACCGCCACCCCCGACAGATCAACGGCGCTGCTTCAGGTGATTGCCCTGCGCCGCGAACTCGCGGCGCAGGTAAAGGCGCTCACCCGGCTGGCGGCCTATCAGAAAGAACTGCTGGCTTTGGCCAACACCCGCGACGTTGATGCCGTTTTGCGCGCGCGCCGCGCACGACAGAGCTGCTTTGCGGAACTCGGCGCCACAGCCCTTTGCGACGCACTCGGCGTCAGCTTTACCGATGATGCCACCACAATGCAAAATCGGGGGGACGCTGAATGACCTTACAGTTGATGATCCAACAGTTGATGGCCCCATTGTGGATGGCCCCATTGTGGATGACCCCACAGTGGATGACCCCACCAATGATGATACACACACTCCTTCTGATGATATTCATGGGCTTGCTGATCCGCACGGATATGGCGCGGTTCGAGATTGAGTTCGCGGCTCTGGCGATGGTGGCCCTGAACGGGGCTGCCCTGAATATCCACCTCGGCCAATCCCCGCTGGAAATGGCACTCGGCCTGCTGATCTGGACCGTGGCGGCTTTGGCCGTGCGCATCTTCAAAACCCGCAATGCGCTCGGGCAGGGCGATGTGTATCTGTTTGCGGTGATCGGTCTGGTGGCCGGAACCGGCGGCACGCCGGTGGCGCTTCTGCTGTTTGTGCTGATCAGCCTTGCAACGTCATACGCCTATGCCCGCGCACGGGGTCGCAAGATGGCGCGCAGTCTTACGCCTGCGGCGCTGCCGGGCGGTCTGGCCATTATCGGAATTCTGATGGGTCGGTTGATGGGCCTGTCGCTGTTTAACGGGTTTGAACCGGCCTCTGCGCCCGACACAGCCCTTGGCGGGTCTATCCTGACCTATGGCCCGTGGGTCGCGGTTATTCTCGCACCCTGCGCCATTATCCTGATGCGCATGGATCGCAAAAGCCGTGATCGTCAAAACCGGAACCGGAGGGTGCAGCATGGCTGACACTGTTTTTCAAACCCCCGCCCGAATTCATAGCGAATTCCTTTATATGGTTGCTAGAAATTCCAATATAAAGGAAGGCGCGGCATCTGTGCAAACACGGACGCCGCGCCACAACAAGCGCATGACCGCACGACGCATGACCGCGCGACGCATGGGGGCTGCATAATGGCCTCTGAGCACACCATCCCCGCACATCAGGCTGGACCACGCCGACAGCCACCGGCCCGAACGCGGGCACCGACCCGAACGCGGGCACCGGCGCGCAGCCGTTCGGAAACCGGCCGGAACCGAAGCAGATTTGAATGGCAAAGCGGGGAAACCCGCCGGGGAGAATGCGCCATGACAGCGACTGTTTTTCTTCAGCAATATGACGGGTTCAAAACCACTCCAACCCGCGCATCAGGTCAGGCATGCGGTGCAAAGCCTTACAAAGACAGCACTTTTGACGCGACGGGGCCGAAGACGCTCCAGAGTGCCGCCAAACCAAGCGCCAGGCCGATCAGACCCGCTACATTGCGTGTTATCCTGTTGACGCTGTCCGATATCTCGCCGCGCACAGTGGCAATCTCGCCGCGCAACTCCGCCCCCTGGACCGCGATCTTCTTGTCCAACGTGGCAAACTGGACGTCGATCTTCTTGTCCAGCGTGGTAAAGCCGATATTCATCTCGGCGCGCAGTTCTGCAATCTCTGTATTGATATTCTGTGTCAGCCGGGTTTCGGTCTTCTCCAGATCATGTTTGGTCGCCGCTGTCGTGGCGATGGCCTCGCTGATCACGCCCACCACAGCCTTGGCCGATGTGGCATCCAGCCCTGCGGCTTGCAGGGTTTCCGATGCTTTCAGAGTGTCGATGCTGACCGATTGTGCCATGACTGAATATCCTTTTCTGACATTAGTTAAACACACCCGACCCGAAACGCCAGAAGATTCAATCCCACACCCCCTGACTCGAGCTGGCCAACAGAAAGGATACAACCATGTCTGAGCAATACACAATCACGGTTCCCATCCTCGGCCCTGATGGAGAGTGGACCTACCCACGGGTGGGCGAGATGTCTGCCCTCCGCCAGGAGAAGTCCGGCGAGATAATTTATGACATCACACTTGATTTTCCAGTGGGTGCGACAGAACTGGTTGCCTTCGCCCAAAGGTCGGTTCCTGCCAAAACCGGCGACCACGCCAATACGGGACCGCAGGTGGGGCCTGGCGCATTCCCGTTCCCGGGGCGCCGATCAGGCAAGGCTGTGTGATGGCCTCTGAGCACAACATTACCACGCAGGCTGCCAGACCACGCCAACGCCCCGGATCTCATTTTTCCCTGCGTTTGTCCGGTTTTTTCGGTTTCAGCGGCCGCATAAACACCGCCTTTGCCGGCAGATGGTTCGGTATTCTGACCGGATACAAACGGCGCCAGAGGATTTTGAAGAACAGCGGATCATACGCGGCGATCTTTTGCAACACATTCAAGCCGGTGGCAAACACGATCGCGCAACAGATAATGCCGGTGAGACTGATCCCGAAGCCGGCAACCAGCAGAATAAGGCTGGACACACCCAGCAACGCAACCGGAATGCGCTCACAGCCAAAAAGCAGATCAGGCTGGGTCAGGATCGGATGGATGCGCGGCATATCAATACTCCATGTCATAGTGATTTCATTGCCTCAGCGTAACAAACAAACCCGCCATGGCAAAGCAGCAACCGACCTGCGGGGTGCCATTCTATGACTTTTCCACCTGGTTTGATAATTTTGATCTTGATCTTCCTGCTCTGGATTTGTGGATTGCTTTTTTATGTCTTCCCCGACAAACGGCACGCATCGCGCAGTCGCCGTTGGGGTGGCTCCCTGGGTTCAGGTCCCCCGTTCAAACAAAGACCCCTGCTCAATAAAGGCGAAGGGCGTTTGCTGACGCTTCTGGACCGTGTGGTGCCCCGGATTTGGGGGCCAAACGCGCGTGTCTGCCCACAAGTCAGCTACGGCGAGTTTCTCAGCTGCTCCAAATTCAGCAAATTCGCCCGTATGAACAGCCGCCGCGCGGATTTTGTGGTGATCACGGACGATCATCGGGTGGCACTTGTTGTCGAATTGCAAGGCTCCGGGCATTTCGGCAGCACCTCGAAATCTGCACGCAAGGCGCGCGATGCCGACCGGATCAAACGCAGTGCCTTGAACGAGGCCAGCATCCCTTTGCTGGAAGTCAGCCGCAGCGAACAAGAGACTGCGGTGATGGCCAAAATCCGGGCCCTGATCGCCTCTCGGGCATATAAACATATGCCCTGCCGGCCAGCGACCTCTCATAAGAAAGGATACCACCATGCCTGAGCAATACACTATCACCGTTCCCATCCGCATCGCTGATGGAGTGTGGACCTACCCACGGGTGGGCCAGATGTCTGCCATCCGCCAAATGAAAACCGGCGAGGTGATTTATGACATCGCACTTGATTTTCCAGTGGATGCAACAGAGTTCCTGGCTTTCGCCCAAGGCTCCGGCGCGACAGAGGCTGATGAGCGCGCCAGGGCAAATGACCCTGCCAATACGGGTCCACAGATGCGGCACACCGTATTCCCGTTGCGTCAACGCCCATCCGCAGAAAAAACTGTGCCCAGCACCACAGACAATAACGCCGAGGAGACCAGCCATGATTGATTTGCCGCGCCTGCTTGGTTGGCATTATCCCTATCTCGCGGACAACCGGGTTGTGGAGATTTCCCTGAACCCCGATGGCGCGGTATTCGTGGAGTATTTCGGGCAACCGCCAAAAGCTTGCGGCACGATGCCGCCGGCCTTTGCCGAACGCTTCATCCGCAACTGTGCCTCGGCGTCGAACGCGGTGATCGCGCGCAGCAGCCCGATCTGGTCTGGCCGGATCCCCGGCACGGCGCACCGGATCGAGGCCTTGCTACCACCGCTTGCGGACGGTCCGGCATTTTCAATCCGGCGGCATCGGGAACAGATCGTGCCATTGGCAGAGTTCGCACCGGATACGGCGTTGAAAGACGAGATTGAAGCGGCCATTGCGGCGCGCAAAAACATCGTTCTGGCCGGATCCACCGGATCGGGCAAAACCACACTGGCCAACAGCTGCCTGGCTTATCTCTGCGACTGCGCGCCGGATACACGCGTGTTGATCCTCGAAGATACACCGGAAATCCAGACCGGTCTGGCCAATTGCGCCCAGTTTCGCACCGCAGAAGATGTGAGCCTCGATCGGCTTTTGGCCTCGTCACTGCGCTTTGCCCCCACCCGGATTGTGCTGGGCGAGGTGCGCACCGGCCCGGTGCTGATGACCCTGCTGAAAGCCTGGAACACCGGCCATCCGGGCGGGATCACCACGATCCACGCCAATTCCGCAGGGGATGTTCTGAACCGCATGCGGATTTTATGCGGTGAAGTCAGCCCGACAGACCAGAGCGATTTCATCCTGTCGGCACTCGATATGGTGCTCTTTGTCGCGCGCGGCACAGAGTGCCCACGTATCACCCAAATAGCCCGGCGCACAGAAACCCCCGGCCAACCCCCATCATTGGAGACCACCCATGTTTAAGACCTTACCCCGTTTTGCCAGCTTCATCGCCCTGAGCGGCGTTGCTGTAGTTTTCTTCAGCGATCCGGTTCTCGCCGCCTCGACCGACATCTTTGGCGGCAACTCACCGTTCGAGAAATTCACTGGTTTCATCACCGGGCCGTTCAGCTATTTCATCGCCATTATTCTGATCGTTGTGGCCGGGTTCATGCTGGCAGCCGGCAATGATTTTGGCGGCTTTGCCCGGCGTATTCCGATGATGCTTCTTGGCGTTGGCCTCGTCATCGGTGCCACAGCCGTTGTGACCAGCCTGTTTGGCGGAACCGAGGGTGCAATGATCACGCCATCAGAACAGGTGCAGCATGTGGAGCGGTAAAACCCCGGGTCGTGCCACGCCTTGTCGGGTTGACAGCTTCCCGGTGATGCGCATATCGGCGGCAACCGTCATCCTTGCACTCCTGCTTGCGCCCCGGAGTGCGCTGGCCGAAGAAGGCACCGATATGCTCTCCGAGGTATTCGGGCTTGAAGAAACAGCACAGGCAGGGACAACAGACAACTCCCCGGATCAGACTGCCGTTCAGACGGCCACCAAAAACAGGGACGCACAAGCGGATCAGGGCGCGGCTGACACCGCCGCCACAGCGACAGATACAGGCGCAAAGACCGGCGCAAAGACCGGCGCAAAGACCGGCACAAAGACTGGATCCACCAGTGTCGCAACGGACACATCCGCGCAGACCTCCAAACCCGTAACAGGCTCCAAAAACACACCGGATGGTGAAACGCCTGGCGCTGAACAACCGGATGCCCCGAACACCCCTTCGGACAGTGCTTTCTCCCAAAGCACTGTCCTTTCCACAGCCGCAGGCGTCAACGGACAAGATGTGGAAGGGGAGGGGACAACAGGCGGAACCATGGCGATTCCCCAAGCGTCCTCCCCCGCCGGACAGAGCCGTATGAACGGCGCTGCCGCAGCCCGAATAACAGCCCCCGCCCAAACTGGCAATAGCGGCCAGGCCGATAACACCCGGGCCGCCGCAGAGGTTTGGGACGCGCGCACCGGAATTGTCACGCCCGGCAGGGCCGGTCGGGTGGTGCATGTGTTTGGCGCATCCATCCCGACCCTGGTTTGCCAGCCCGGCATGGTGTGTCTGATGGAGCTGGAAGCCGGCGAGGAGGTGCTCGATACGCCGGTGCAGGCCGATCCGGCCCGCTGGCGGGTTGAACTGCGCCATCGCGACGCGCCGGTCTCGCAAACCTATTTTGCCTTCAAGCCCAGCGAGGATGCCGCCGCGCGCAGCAATTTCGTCGTTCTGACCGATCGGCGGGTCTATGTGGTTAATCTGGTGAAGGATCTGCTGCACAGCACCTATATTCTGTCGTTTGACTATCCCGATACCCGCGCCCGCACCATGACCGCAGAGATCGCAGCGCGCAGTGCGGCCAAACGTGCGGCCCGTGCCGCCGCCCACACCCGCCGCACATCCGCCATTGCCCGCAGCGGGGTCAGCACAACGCGCGGCAAGGTGCCGGCCCGCGAGCTGGATTTCAACTACAGCATCCGGGGGACAGCAGCGTTCAAGCCGCTGCGGGTCTACAATGACGGGCGCAAAACCTATGTTGATCTGCCCGGCCGCTACCGGGGCGACCTGCCGGTGGTTATTGGCGGGGCGGGCGCGGACAACAAGGCATTCAACTACCGCGTGGGCCAGAACGGCACCCGGTTCATCATTGACCGGGTGTTGCGCGATTTTGTGCTGCAAGACGGTCGCAAGCGCATCCGGATCAGGAGGGGATCGTAATGCCTGTGCCGGTTTTTCGTTCAGCAATCCTGCGTTCAGCAATCCTGCGTTCAGCTGTATCGCGGACGCCCCGTCTGGCAATCACCCGTCTGGCAATCACCCGTCTGGCCTCCGCCCTGATGACCGCACGCTTGATGTCATTGATGCGCGCGGCTTGCGCCCATCCGGCCGCCCGTCTGCGCTTTGCCCACTGTCTGCCCGTCCTCATAACCGTCGCTCTTGCTGGCTGTAGCCTGCCCATCCCGCCGGGCGATCCGGCAAGCCGTGCGCAGATCACCCCGGCGCAAAACTGTGCGATTGCCTATGATCTTGCGCGGCTGATCCACCGGAACATCTCCTTGCGCGAAACCGTGATCATCGCACCGCGGCGCGGCAATCCCTGCGAAACCCGCGCCCTGCATTACCTGCGTCTGAGCGGCTTTGCCGTCGACGAGGCCGCCCGTGCAACACGCGGCAGGCGCAACCAACCCGGCTTCGATGTCGCCCTCACCCCGACCGGGGACGGCATCATAGAGGCGGTAGCAACCGTGGCCGGCACGCTGCATATCGCGCGGCGCTACCGCCTGGCCGAAACCGGCGTCTATCCGGTCTCGGCACCCTCCATCGGGGCCCTCAGCGCCCCGTATCAGCGCCGGGCAATATCTGGCCGACGGCACCCGGATCCCTATGCGGTCCCGTGGTCCGGAGGGGATGTCCGGTGAACAAACCCTCGGAATTTTCCGACGTTCTGAACTGGGAGCAGATACTGGCCCCCGGTGTTATCGGCTGCAAGGACGGGGCGTTTCTCGCCGGCTGGCATCTGAACGGGCTGGACACCGAAAGTCTGGAGCCCGAAGTGCTCGATGCCGCCATGGCCCGGCTCGGGCGCGGGTTTGGCGGGTTTCGCGAGGACAGCGCCTTCTGGGTGGTTTTCAACCGCCGGGCTTTGGGCGAACTTACGCCCGACACAACCCGGGCAAAACCGCCCGCCCTGGAACTGCTGGAAGAAGAAACCCGGCTTATTCTCTCATCCGATGCGGCGCTGTTTCGAAACGACATCCATATTGTCTATCAATTCAAACCCGCCGATCCGTTCCTGGCGGCAGAGGAAAGCCTGGCGATGTTTGCCAAACAATGCCGCCTCGTCGAAACCCGGCTTGGCAGCGTTCTGGACCTCGCCCGTCTGGGCGGAACATCGTCAAGCGATCCGGACAACAGCCAGCAACACTTTGATGCGCTGGCCGGATTTCTGGCGGGTCTCCTGAGCGGACGGCAACGCCGCTTGCGGGTGCCCGAACACACGCAAGGGGTTTATCTGGACCGGGTACTGGGGGTCGATTTTGCGCAATCCAGCCTGAACACCCTCTGCCACATTGACGGTCGTGCCGCCGCCATCATCAGCCTGGACGGCTTTCCGGTCGAATTTGGACGCGGCACACTGCAAACTCTGGAAACCCTGGATTTCGAATACCAGTGGGTGACCCGCTACGCACCGCTGGCCCCGCACCAGGCCCGCAGCGAGGTGCACCGGCTGCGCCGGTTCTGGCGGCAGCGCGGCACCGACATCACCGCGCAACTCGCAGAGGGCGGCGGCGGCGAGCGTGATGCCCATGCCGATCTGATGGCGCAGGAAGCCGACGAGGTGATCATTGACCTCGGACGCGGCGATACCGGATACGGGCATTTCGCCAGCGTCCTGATCCTGTTCGCAGCCCCTGGTGCCGCGCATCCGCCGCAGGACAGACAATCTGCCACAGATACTACGGGCTTTGACACCACAGGGTTTGAGGCACTAGCAGAACAGGTGGAAACCGTCACCACATGTTTTCTCGATGCAGGCTTTGAAGCCCGCCTGGAACGACAGGGCGCGCTGGAAACCTATCTTGGCAGCCTGCCCGGACATGCGCACCGCAATCCGCGCGAGGTGCTGATGTCCAGCGCGAACCTTGTCGAACTCATACCACTGCGCACCGTCTGGAAAGGCGAAGAGGTCAACCCCTCGCCGCTGTTTCCCGCCAATTCACCGGCACTGCTGCCAGCCCGCGGACAGACCGGCGAATTGTTTCACTTTAACCTGCACCACGACGATGTGGGCCATACATTGATATTCGGCCCGACCGGGGCGGGGAAATCGGTCCTCTTGGGATTGATGGCGGCGCAATTCCTCAAATACAACGGCGCACAGGTTGTGTTCTTTGACAAGCGCCGCTCCTCACAGCATGCCACTTACGCCCTTGGCGGCCGCTTCACCACCTTTGGCGCGGCAGCGGAAACTGCGGACGGTTTTAACACCGGCATTGCGCCGATGGCACATCTGTCCACGCTCGGCCGCGACTGGGGCATTAACTGGGTCCATGAACTGGTGCGCCAGGCGGATGTGGAACTCACCCCCGCGCGGCGCACCGACATCCGTGAGGCAATCGAGAACGCTCTCAAGACAGGTTCATCCGCCACGACAGGTTCATCTGCCACGACAGGTTCATCCGCCACGACTGGCGGCGCCAAGGCGGATGACCCCGCCAATCGTATGTCGCTGGCGGATTTACGCGGCTATGTGCAGGACCCGGAGCTGCGCGACGCAATTCGGGCCATTGAGGGCGATGACGGGAGCGGCATTCTCAATCAGGATCATGGCGATCTGTCCTGGTCGGATCTGACCGTCTTTGAAACCCATGATTTGTTTGAACAAAGCAAATCTGTGGCCGTACTGGCGCTGGATTACATCTTTGCCGAGTTGGAGCAACGTTTTGATGGCAGACCCACCTTGCTCATTCTTGACGAGGCCTGGTCCTTCCTGCGGCATCCGATCTTTGTCGAACGCATTCGCGGTTGGCTCAAGGAAGCCCGTAAGTCCAACGTGGCGGTGGTTTTGGCCACCCAGAGTATTTCCGACCTGACCGGCTCGGACATCACCCCGGTACTGTTGGAAAGCTGCAAGACAAAGATATTCCTGCCCAACCCGGCTGCCAAAACCGATGAGGCCCGCAACCAATACCGCGCCCTTGGGGTGAATGACACCCAGATTGATCTGATTTCATCCATCACGCCGAAACAGGATTATTACCTGGTCAAACCCGACGGGCAAAGGGTGGTGGATTTTCTGCTCGGCCCGGTGGCGCTGTCCATCCTGGGCAACACAGACGCCCCCGACAGCAAACGCGCCGGCGAACTTTACGCCAAAAATCCGGACTTCTGGAAAGACGATGTCGCCCGGATCATCGCCCGGACCTACCTGACGCCCAACACGCAAGAGGAAACCACCCCATGATACAGCTTCCAGCATTTACAGCGTTTTGCCTTTTTGGTGATCTCCTGAATATTAAAGCAAAGCGCACGGCGCCACGCCGGTGCTGCGTCTGCTTGCGGCGCACCACCTTGGCCGCGTTCACCGCTCTTCTTCTGGGCAGTGCCACCAGCGCACCCCTGCCAGCCGCAGCCGGCGGGGCCGCGACCGGTGGTGCCACCGAATGGACCCAGCTGGCCAATAACTTCGAGCTGGCCAGCCTTGTGGGCGTCGAGGGCCGCAACCTCGGCATTAACACCCAGTCTTTGCTAAACGAGGTGCGCCAGCTGGCCACCCAGATCCAGACCTATCAGGCGATCCTGCAAAATCTCGAACGTCTGCCCGAAAATTATCTGCAAGAAGCCCTTGGGCCGGTGCGCGAATTGCACCGGATCATGGGCCAGGCCCGCGCTATAGCGGCGAGCGGGGAAACGCTGGATCAATTTCTGCGCTCTGATCTGATCACCAACCCGCTGTTTGAAGGCGAGGGGCTGGAGGATGCGCAGATATCTGAACGCTATGACGCGTGGCTCGGTGTCTGGGACGGCGCACTTGAGGTCGGGCTGCGCCAGGTCGGCCTGACGCTTGACGATGTGACAAGCGAAGCGCAGCTGCTGGACCGGATCAACGGCCAGTTTGGCGGCGTGGACGGGCATCTGAAAGCCTTGCAAATCTCCAACGAACTCACCGGCTCGGTGGCGCGCCAACTTGTCGATCTGCGTGCGCTCAATGCCACACAGGCGCAACAGAACACCGCCGCCTGGAGCCGGGTGCTGGCCGATCTCGACCGCAAGGAAGCCGCACAACGCAAGACCGATGTGCTGATCCGGGAAACCATTGAATCCTACGAGGGCGAGAGCGACCGGCGCACCATCCATGACATTCTGGGCATTGGTCAATGAGCAAAACGCATCAGGAAAAGGCCATAGAAAACCTTGTAGGGAAAGCCGTAACCCTGCTGTCGCCCCAAGCCCAGCCCTTTTTTCTCCTGGCAATCCTGTCTCTGCTGCCGCTCATTCTTCCTGAGGCCGCAGGCGCGCAACCCACCCCGCCCGTCGGGCCTTCACCGCCGGTGACGTGGGTTGCACCTGTCTCTGTGCCAGGCGGGGCAGGGAACGGTATCATTGACGAGTTCAGAAACCTGCTGACACGGCTGGCCGACACCGTGGGCCTGCGCGCCCGCCAGTTGCTGCTGTTTCTGTTTACGGTCGATATTGTTCTGACCATTGGGAAGGCAACGATGGCAGGCAGCAGTTTTGCCGATCTTCTGAGCCGCTTTATCTACCGTCTGCTGTTCGTCGCCTTTGTTCTGTTTATCACCCGCTATGCCAGCGATATCGTGGATATGGTAACCAATGCGGCGATCACCCTGGCCAATGATGCCTCCGAGGGCGGCGAGGCGATTGATCCCAGTGTGAGCGGCATTATCGGCGACGGGGCCACGCGCGCCTTTGAACTTCTTGGCCGCTTGTCGATCTGGGAGCCGCTGTCGATTTTCTACGTATTGGCCGCCGTCCTGACCCTGGTGATTACGGCGGTGCAGGTGGGCATGGTTGTGACCATCTATGCCGAACTTTATATCGTGGCGCTGGCGGGCATGATTGTTCTGGGCTTCGGCGGGTTGGAGATCGCAAAAGACTCTGCGATTACCTACGTCAAGACAATCATTGGCAAGGGCCTCAACCTGATGACCCTGCTGATCATCTTTACCCTTGTGACCACCGTTGTTCTGGAAATCAGTGACCGCCCGGGCTCGACCTATGGCGCGGAAAACGTCATCAATGTTCTGATCCTGCAAATTGTCGCGATCCTGCTGATGCTGAGTGTTCCGGCCAGCGTCGAAGGGCTGGCCGGCGGCATTGGCTCTTCCATGGCCGCCAGAATGGTTGGAACCGCCATTGCCGGCGTCGCGATTGCCATGGCCGCAGCACCAGTTTTGGCCGCCATGAAGGGTGCCGCCGCAGGGGCCGCCGGCGCCGCAGGCGGCGGGCTGAAAGGCGGGCTGTCGGCCATGGGCAAAGGCGGGGGTCTGGGCGGGATCGCAAAAGGGGCGGCCCAGGGTGCGGCCCGAACCGGGGGGCGCTACGCCAAGGCCGGCGCCACGCGCGGCGGCAGTATCGCCGGCGAGCTGGGCAAGGATAGTGCGGCGGCAGGGAACGCCCTGATGAATATTCTGAAAGGTGGGGGCTCATGAGTGACAAGCGTAAAGCTGTACAGGCGCAAACGGCGCCCGAAAACGCCGGGCCCCAAAACGCCGGGAAAAATCAGGCTGCGCGGGGCGACCGATACGCGCAGGCGCGCCGCGACTGGGATGAACGCTTTGCGTTTCACGCCCGACAGGCAGAGCGCTGGCGGATGATGGCCGTAGTGACGCTTGCCATTGCGATCTGCGCCATTGGCTTTGCGGTCTGGGCCGCCGTCAAAACCGAGTACGTCCCCTATATCGTCGCGGTTGACGCGCTCGGGCGGGCCGAGGCGGCAAAAGCACCGGTGACCGTGGGCGACTGGCCGGTGCCGGTGGTCAAGCGCGAAATAGCGGATTTTGTACTGAACTTCCGGGCCATCCCGGGCGACGAGGCGGTGCTGAGATCAAACCTGCGGCGCATGCTGCACTATATGACCCAGGGCGATCCGGCCGATACCGCCATGCGCGAAATAGGCCGCAGCCCGACACTTTCGCCTTTTGTGCTGGCCAAAACCCTGACCATTGCCGTGGAGATCGTTGCCGTAAACTTCGTCGGCGGCAACAGCTGGCTGGTGGAATGGCGCGAAACCAGACGCGCGCGCGGCACCGGGCGCATTCTGTCCGTGGCCCGCTTCAACGGCACCTTCGTGCTCAAACGCGCGGCAAAGCTGTCGCCCGAGATTATCACCGTCAATCCGCTCGGCATTATGGTCGCGCATTTCGACATCCAGAAACTCGAATGAGGACATCAATATGGGACGTGGCCTGTCAATTCTATCTGTCGTGATCTCCATGGCAACCGGCGTGGTCATCGTGATCGGGGTGATGCTTTTGTTTCCCTGGATCGGGGAGAGCGTCATGGACGGGCTGCGCGGCGGCGAGAAAGTGGCCGAAGGCCCCGAGGTGCGCAGTGCGGCTGAAGTGGACGCCCGGGTTGACGAGTTGGAACGACTGGCCGAAAAACTCCTCAAACAGACACAGGCAGCAGAGGCGCAAGCACCCGCAACAAGCACCGCCGCACCGGTGACAGCGGCAGGGCCCACACAGGCGGGGGCCGGTGATACATCCCTTGCGCAAGCTCTTGACCAGCAGGCACGCGACGATATCCAGCGGCGCGTTGAGCGCCGCCGCGCCGCGATGGAAAGTCCGATTGGCGAAAGCCTGTTTACGGTGGAGAGCATCCGGACGCAGAGGCGCGCGGCAGACGTTGTCATTGCTGAAGAAATGGAAGCGGGGCAGACCGGCATGGGAGCAGAGACGTTTGAGCTGCCACAAGCCACTTTACAGTCAGCCGCCCTGATAACCCCGCCACAAACCGGGCGCGGCCAGTTGCTCGCCGCCGGCAGCGTTATTCCGGCCAGCCTGATCAATGATATCCGCTCGGATCTGCCCGGTCTGATCCGGGGGCAGGTGACCAATGATGTCTATGACACGCTCACCGGCGCGCATGTGGTGATCCCGCGCGGCTCCATGTTGCTTGGCTCATACGGCGACGACGCAGCCCAAGGCCAGAAGCGGCTGTTTATTTACTGGACAAGACTGCTGTTTCCCGATGGCACGAGCGTGGATCTGCAAAAAGCCGGCGGCGTTGATGCAGCCGGCGCAAGCGGTCTCAAGGGCCGGCGGCGCACAGGCTTTGTCACCGCGCTGCTGGGTGGCGCCCTTTTGAACCTGGTTCAGAACGCCGGGCGCAAAAACACCACAAGTTCTGATCTTGCCACCGCCGCACGCGCCGCCACACAGGCCTCTGTCGGCACGGTGGCGGATCGCTATCTTGAAAGCGCGCTGTCGCGGGGATCAAGCTTTGCGGTCAAGGCCGGCACCATTCTCAATGTGCAGATCGAGCAGGATTATTATCTGGCCGGGCGGCGTGCGGAATGAGACGGTTTTTCGGCATAAAGCGTTTCTGTTTGTTATGGGGCCATCATAAAAAACAGAAACGCACAGGGTTGCAGGAGCTTGATACAGCGGCCAGTGCCACACGTGGATCAACATTAGAGCTGAACGACTTTTCTTTGATATCATATCGCATGTGCTTCGCTGGACTGGCAGCCTCTCGGGCCCGTTGGGATGGCAGGGCATCACATGCCCGAGAAGCCGGTTGGCCCTGCCGGCCAATGGCGCATCACGTGCGCGAGAAGTTCAGAGACCGCATATGCGTAGCTTGTGCATTCCGGGAAAGCACATGAGACCAAAATTAAGTCGTTCAGCGATAACCATAATTGCTTTATTCATAATAGTGGCGGGGCTTGCTGCGGGTTTTGTCTTTAACACCCACAGTGAAGGCTTTCCCGGAGACATCCTGGCCGGATTGCAGGGCAAAACCGGTCAGAGCCGGTCGGCGGGCCAGCACCAGGACACAATGCGCGGGCCAGCGCGGGTGATCGATGGTGACACAATCGAGATCGGCGGCGCGCGCATCCGGCTGCAGGGCATCGATGCCCCGGAACAGGCGCAGAGATGCGCCACACCGAGCGGCAAGCTCTGGCGCTGCGGTCGGGTGGCCACCGCCCGGCTCATCGCACACCTGACGGGCCGGAGTGTCTCTTGTGCGGGTCGGAGCCCGCGTTCGGGCATAGAGCGCGACAGATATGGCCGCCTGATTGCCCGCTGCCATGTCGCAGGGGATGACATCGGGGCCTGGATGGTGCAAAGCGGCTGGGCCTTTGCCTATCGACGCTATTCAAGCGATTATAGTGCTGCGGAGGCGCGCGCACGCCAGCGCGGTTTGGGGATCTGGACGGGCGCCGTTCAACCGCCATGGGACTGGAGACAGCAAAAACAATGAGTAACCGCAAGAAATACAAAATCCACCGCACACCGCGTTATGAAGTGACGGCAAGGATTGATGGTATCGGGGTCAGAACGCATGTGATGAGCCTGCCCGAAAACGAGACCGCCCCACCGCGCGAGGTTCTCAGTGAGAGGTTCAGCCGGGTCTATCCAAACCGTGTCGTGCGCATTGTAGAGCGCCGCTGATGCAGCATGCCGGCAGCATATCGGGTCGGGCGCGGCGGTGTCAGGTGTTCAGCACGATCTTGACTTGGGCTGTGCCGGTATTCCCCGGGCTGTTGGCCCGGGTACTGCCGGGGCGGGTGCGCCGGATGGTGGCCCGATTTCCCGGCACAGTCATCACATGCCTGATTTTATCCGGCAGCGCGGCTGTCGCCTGCACCGCCTCCACCATGCTGGATCTGATCGCCAGTCTGGAAGCGCCCGATGGCTATAACCAGGTTTATTCCGGTGTTACGGTCAGCCCCCCGCGCGCCATTACGCAAATGACGGTCGCCGAAGTGCTGGACTGGCAAAGACAGGCGTCAAAAACATCGGTCTCCAGTGCCGCCGGGCGCTATCAGATCATTCGCCCGACCCTGCAATCCATGCTGGACAAAGGCGTGGTGGCTAAGGGCGAGGTCTTCGGGCGCCATGCCCAGGACAAGATCGCGCTGCATCTTCTGAACCGGGCGGGCTATCGCTCCGGGGAGTATTCTCCGGCGGTTGCCAACCGGATCGCCGGCATCTGGGCCGCGCTGCCGCAGATCGGCGGCAGGGCGGAGGGGCTGTCGGTCTATGAAGGCTATGCCCGCAATCACGCGCTCATTGATGCCAATAGTTACCGGGCGGTGATGCAATGCGAGATGGATATCGCGGCGGTGGAGCGGCTGGCCGGGCAGGTCCGGCGCGGCCTCGGGCGGGCGGCACATTTCAACGCGCTGATCGCGGCGATGCGCGATCTCAGTGCCCGGCTCGGCGACACCATCCCCAAAGCCGCGCTATCATTGCTTTTGGTGCTCTTTACGGTGGATTTGGTGCTGCGCTTTGGCCGCGCCGGCATTGACGGCGATCCGCTTGCCAGTCTCTTGCGCGATCTGGCCTTCAAGACCCTGAGCGTGGGGCTGTTTATGTTTCTCATCCTTAACATTGGCGATGTGATCGGCATGGTGGCCGAAACCGCTCTCAGGCCGGGAACCGACGCCACAGGCGGTGACGGGTTTTCCCTGTCGGGCTATGCCCGCTCAAAAACCGTGCTGATGTTTTCTTTCTCCGAAGGGGTGGCCTCGCTGGGCTGGGCGTTTCAGGCCACTATCTATGCCATCGGGCTTGTGGTCATGGTCCTCACCGCCATTGTCATGGGGCTGGTGACCTGGGCCTGGGCCAAGCTGTTTATCGTGGCCGCCGCCGGGGTTATTGTGATCGGGTTGGGCGGGCTGTCGGCACTTCACGGTGATGCAAAGCGCTATTTCTTCTATGTCGTGGGGGCCGGACTGCAAATCACCACCATCATTCTCATTACCCATCTCGGGCAGGTCTTTGCCCAGGATCTGCGCGGCGGCACCAGCGGGTTGCAATCGGCGCTGATGACCCTGCTCATTGATGTGACCGTGGTCTATCTCTGCATTACCGTGCCATCCGCCATGTCCAAACTCGCAAAAGGAGCATGACGCATGCTAAAGTTGAACACCTTTACTGATCTGGTCACTGGTCGCATCGCCCCCGCGCTGTTTTCAGCAATTCTGGCCACCGTGATCGCCACCATATTCATCGGTTCCGCTCAACCCGCCCAAGCAGCAAATCAGGCCGCAGGTCGCGCAACTGACCGGACCATTCTGGCCTTCGTGCGCCACTATGAGGCACGGGGCAATTACGACAGCTATTATACCGGCATCCGCACCGCGCCGCCAAAACCCCTGACGCAAATGACGGTGGGCGCGGTGATGGCCTGGCAAGCCGGGTTGAAAAATACACGCTCCACGGCGGCGGGCGGATACCAGATCATCAAGGCCACCCTGGCAAAACTGGTCAAAAAGCACCGCATTGACCGAACCGCACTCTATGATGTGGCAATGCAGGACCGCCTTGGCGCGCACCTCATTGCCAACTGCCAGAACCGCGCCAACACCCCTGCTTTTGCCAATTGCCTGGCGGGCATCTGGGCCGCGCTGCCGCGCGTAACCGGGGCCAGACGGGGCCGCTCAAACTATCATGGCATTGCCGGAAACCGGGCGCTGACAACGCCGGAAAACCTGCTCGCAATGCTGGAAGGACGCCGCTTTAATCTGCGAACGCGCGCGCGACCCCGGCTGAATTTGGCCGCCTTCGGCGCCACGCCCTTTAAAATCAGCGTCACCAGCCCCGCGCTGGCGCCGCGCACCACAACCGTGTCGCGCAGGGATCGTATCCGGGAGGCCATGGGGCAGGCAGGCACAGGCATCACCAGAACCTACACATTTGACCCCTACGTATTGGAGTGAGCATGCAACGACAGGGACTACGAAACTTATGGAAAAAACCGCACACGGGCAGCGCGGGGGCGGCGCAGGTGACGGCTCTGGCAATCCTGTCGACGGGCCTGGTCTACACCGGTTTTTTTGTCGCAGGCGTGAGCTTTGCCGTCGCAACCATTCCTTTTTTCTTTGCAATTTTAACCCGCTCGAAACTCTCGCGCTTTGCACTGGCCGCCAGCTATTTTGGCGCGATTGCCGTCATATCCTGCTGGGGTCTTGCCCGGATGGGCTATGATCCGCTTTGGGTTATCCCGGCGGGCGTGGCGGCCACGGTTATGATCTCACTCATATTTGCGTATTTCGGCGTTGGACTGGCGTGCCTTGCCCTGATGCTCCTGCCGTTCTTTCCGGGCAATCCTTTGCTGGCGACGGGAAGCATTCTGCCCGGCACCGGACTTTTTGGTCTTTTGGCCCTGCCACTGGCGATAATCGGCATTGAGCGCATCCCCCGGCCAGTGTTGCGCGGCTGCGCGCTTGCCGGGCTGATTGTCATTGGCCCCCTTTGGGGGTTGCTTGGGATCCCCGCCAGCACGCCGGATCGCGGTCAACCTGCTTTTTCCCTGGCAACGCTTGATATATCCGATGTGCTGGCCGTGACCGATTGGGGCTACCACACCCGGCTTGCGGGGCGGATGATGCCGGGACACAGCTATATCACCGGCGAAAACCTCGTCAGCTCTGATAATCAGGCCGCCATCGCCCTATGGTGTCGGCTGGTCACAGAAAACAACCTGACGGTTTTTCTCGGTGTGCGTAATGCCACAAAGGGGGCCGCAAACGGGCAAGGGCAGATGTGGCGCTTTGATGCGCAAACATGCCCGCAGCCGACACTGGAATACGCGGCGAGCATCGGTATTCCCGGCCTCACCGGCGGCCTTTGGCCCGGCCCGGCGCCGACACCCGCGACAGCTTTACCCAACACATCCTTTCTGGCCTGCTTTGAGGGCTTCAGCCTCTATCGCTGGATGCAAATCGGATTTACCGGTTCGCGTGAAGTCATCACCTTTTCCAATGACCACTGGACCGCGCCTCTGAAACCCGGGCGGCTCAGGCGCAAGATTGCCCGCCAGTTCGAGCAGCTGTTCGGGATTAAAACCGCCCATGCCGAAGCCGGCAAAACCATGCTGGTCATGAAACTTCCGGAAAGGACGGATTGATGCATAACTATAACAAGCTGACCGCCATGCTTTTGATTTATATCGGGGGGCCGTTCCTGAACATAGTCGCATACGCGCTGGTGTTCCTCATGCCGCGCACCGCCATCATCAGCTGGGAAGTGGCCCTTGTCGGGGCGTTCTCGGCCATGTGTTGCATCTGCACGGCCCTCGCAGGCGCCACACGCCGCCATATCGCGATACGCGAAACCCGCTATCTCGCCCTGGCCTTCGGGGTCATCTGGTTTCTGGGTCTCTATTCGCCGGGTCTGGGCCAGAACCCGCAGATCGGCCTCTTGTGGTCCACGCTGGAACGCGGGTTGATCGGGATGTTCAAACATCCGAACCTGTTAAGCCAGTTCGACTGGCTGGCCCTCGGCCTCAGCGCTCTGGCCTTTCTGATCTGCTGCTGGGGCATCGGCGGGCTTAAAGCACTGCGGGGTCTTTCACGCAACACCCGCACATCAGGCAGCCATAAGGGTATTAATCTGCCAAAGGAATATTGGGCGGCCCCCGCAGATGTCAAAAAGCATTTCAGCGCCGCCGGCGGGATCGTGCTTGGCGAGTTAACCCATCCGCTTCATGACACACCCGACTTCGATGAACGCCTGCCAAAAACATGGGGGTCACAAGGCAAAGGCGCCCTGATCACCATGTCGCCCAAAACCGGCAACGGGCATGTTCTGATGTGCGCCGAATCCGCTGGTTTCAAAACATCCGGCATCGTGATCCCCAACATCCTGACCTATCGCGGCCCCGTCGTTGTTCTGGATCCGAAAGGCGATCTTTACGCCAGAACCGCCCCTGCGCGGCGCAAAATGGGGTTTAATCCGATTAAAGTATCGGCCAGAGACGGGCTCGATCCGTTTCGCATTCTCGCGCCGCTGATTAAAAACCAGCCCTCGGTTTTTCTGTCGCTGGCCAAAACAATCATCCCGGCGGGCGCAGGGGCGACGGAAAACTCCAACCATTGGCGCGATCGCTCCGTTGGGCTTCTGGCCGCGTTGCTCTGTCATTACATCAGTGGAAATTGCACGAATGTTCCCCTTGCGATCACATCGTTTCTGTCCTTATCCAAGGAAGCTGCCGTCAAAGAAGCCAGCAAGATTGCCAAAAAATCAAAACAGGATTTTGTGCGCAACCAGCTGTCGCGGCTTCAGGCCCAGGATGACAAAAGCTACGTCAGCCTGATCGAAGGCATCACCAACAAGTTCAGCTTTGGAGAGTTCGAGGATATCCGCAACTTCGTTGTCGACCCCAAAGGCAGCGAAAAACACAAAATCGCCCTCAAACCCGATACCGATATCTACATCAATATCCCGTCGAGCGTGCTGATGGATTTTGCCCCGATGATCCGTTTGTTGCTCGCCAGCATGTTGACCGCAGCGCGGTTGACCGAACAGCCGGAAAACCCCCGCGCGCGGCGCCTGTTCATCCTTGACGAGGCCAAAGGCCTTGGCAATATGGACATACTTGAGCTGGTGCGCGACGAAGGCCGCGCCATCGGATTGCACCTGATGATGATGTATCAGTCCTGGGGGCAGATGGTTAAAATCTGGGGGCACGGCGGCGCGGACGCCTGGGTCGACTCAACCTCTGTGCGGATTTTCTCTGCCGCCCAAAGCGCGGCGCGCGCACGCGAATTGTCAAACATTCTGGGCAAACACACGGTGTCTGTCAAAACCCAGAGCGACACAACGTCCAATGCGAAATACCAGCTGTTTTCCGGCCAGACCAGTGCCGGGCAGTCTGAACAAATCCGCGAGATCCCGCTGCTGACCCAAACCGAAATATCACAGCTTCCCCTGCACAGTTCGTTGATTTTTACCCGCAAAACCAAACCCATACTGGCGTCCAAGGCGATCTATTTCACCCGCAAGGATATGAACAAACGGGTGCGCGAGGTCGACGCGGTCAGGGACGAGCTTGATCTTGTTGAATGCGCACCGGACGAGAGTGCTGCGACTGACGCAGCGGAAAGCCCCGAAGACAGCCCGGATGAAGTGATTTCCCGATCTGAACTTGAGGAAATGGCGCATAAAAGCACCGATGTCACCGCATTGAACAAACTGAACAAACTGATCCGCAATGAACTGGATCCAGATGCATCAATTGCGGATTTTCGACCGGAAGACCGGATCGTGCTGGGATCGTATTATGAGCGCGCGCGTCGCAGGGCTGGAACATCTGCGGATTTGCGCCCTGGAGACATGAAAATATTGGGGTCGTTATATGAGGCCGCGAAACTGAGAGCCGGCACATCTCCTGATGCAAAGCCGGACATAGCAGGCGTCACCGCAGATGACCTTAAAGTTGATGAACAGCCAAAAAGCATACCGTCGGAAAACGAACCCGCCACTGCCCCCGCCATCGAAGACGCTCCGGAACCGCCGGTGAGCCGTAAACAACGGCGCTGGTCTTTGCCATCCCCATCGGCTCTCTGGCGCGGCGCAAAGCGCAACCTGCTCCTGGATACCGATACAGTCTATGAAAGCCTGGACGGGCTGGGGCCGGTCTCGATCTTCCAAAGCCGCGAGGCTTACGGCCTGGACGGCGATCCGGTGCCCGTCGCCATTGATCGCAACCGCTTTACCACCAAAACCCTTTACGCTCCGGCAAAAAACGGGCGCTGGCTGCCTTATGTAGACGCGCCGCATCCGATGGAAGATGCCGAACCCGCCGATATTCTCGACTATGACAATCTTGCATTACGCCCGCTGGTCTTTGATCATCTCTGTCCGCCAGACCTGCCCGGCATCATCGGTCATGGCGCAGGCGGGGATGATGGCGACTGGTTTGACCGGGACGGGTTCCGGGTGCTGGTGCGTCTGCATGCGGTGGCCAACGCGCTTTTGCGCCATCGTCAGGAATTGCGCTTCGGCAAACCCGTCGAGATGTTTCTGAACCACTATCCGGGCATTCCGAACAACAAGGCATGGCTGGTGCGTGCGACCTTCCTCGGCGCGCATCTGCCTTACAAATACTGGCCTTCCTGTGTCTGGGAAGACCGCATCAGCGCGGATCAGCCCGGCCGGCTGTTTCGCCAGGTTGTCACCGTCGATGGTTTACCGGTCGGTGCAGCGCAGAGCTGGCCGATTACGGATTTTGCGCGGCGCAATGGCAATATAACCAAACTGAACATGCTGTGAGGAGGGCGAAATGGAATACTTAAAGCACATTGCCCAATACATTGGAATACGCAGTCTGAAGCGTTTTGCAGTTACGCCGTTGTCAAATTGGAAGCAACGCGCCCGCAGCACTGCGCGGCTCAGAACCTCGACAAAATGGCAAAGCACACTGCTAAAAACCTATGCCGCACTTCTCGTCCTTGAAATCGGCCTGGGCGCGGCGGTTTACGGCGGGTTTCTAACCGGAAACCTCTCGCCTTCAGCCCCCACAGGGCTCTATCTGCGTGCGCCTGCACAAACCGCGCCGTTTGTCACCTTTTGTTTGAGCCGTAGCCATGCCGCGTTCGGGTTCTATGGCCAGTTCTGCTCACCCGATACGCCGGACGCAACGCAGATCCTCAAACGCATTGCCGCCCGACAACCGGGTGGCTCTTTGAGTGTTGCAGGCCTGGTTGCACACTCCCTTGATTCAAGCCTCATCGGTCCGGTCAGCCCGGACCAGATCACCGGATACTGGAGGCATATCGGCCCGTGAAAAAACCGGAGCATAAAACAGCGGAAACCGCGCGCAAGCCTGTCGGGGAGCGTGCCGGAAATCCCGTCACCACAATGGCCGAAGATATCGCCGCAGATATCAAACGTGTGCGCCAGCGCGAGGAAAAACGCCTGGTCACCCTGGCCCGCAAGTCAGGCTTTTTCGGGCGGCGCATGAGCACAGCCGAAATCACCGCCATGTTTCAAGACTTGCTCAAGAAAAACAAAACACCGAAACGCTCGCAACTGGGCAGACTGGAGGAGCAGATGAATACCGTAAAACGCCGTAAAACTGCGCAGGAACGCAAAGATGACGCCCGGCGCAAAATCCTGCTGGGCGCTTTCCTGATGGCGCAGATCGCGCACCGGCCGGATGAATTCACCTGGCTGGCCGGGGCATTGGAGAACTTCCTCGACACCCATCCGGACGCGACCGTTGCCGCCAACAACAAACTGCTGATGGCAGCGTTTCTGGGGGAGCCGGACGCATGACATGGTTGCTTGGCAATACACCCGTTGATCCGGAAACCAACGAAGGCATCACACTGCTCAAAGCCGCCCATGGCCGCAAAGACCGGCTGCACTGCGCCTGCACCCATCCCCGCCCGGAAATGTATATTGCGCACGTGCAGGGCAAGTTTCTGGTCAAGCGCATGCCGGAAACCGGGGCGGCGCACGCACCGGACTGCCCGTCCTGGATGCCGCCGGAAGAACTGTCCGGACTGGCACAGGTCCATGGCGCGGCGATTGATGAATCCCCGGAAGACGGCACAACACGACTAAAACTCGATTTTGCCCTCTCCATGCGCGGCAAGGCCGCAGCACCGCCACCTGGCGGCGGTGCCGCCCCGACCGTGGCCAAAGAAGCCCCGTCCAAACTCACCCTGACCTCTGTGCTGCATTATCTCTGGCACGAGGCTGATCTGGTCAAATGGGTGCCACGTATGGAGGACAAACGCTGGTGGGGTGTTGTTCACAACGCCCTGATGCGGGCCGCCGATAACAAAATCGCCAAAGGCCATCCGATCACCGAAAAGCTGTTTGTGCCCGAACCGTTCAAGCCGGACCTGAAACCCGCGCTTGCGGCCAAACGGCAGACCTTCTTCAGCCAGATTGCACAGTCTTCATCGCGCACAACCCAGCTTGGCATTCTGATCGCAGAATACAAAACCCACGAGGCAACGCGGCTTGGGGCAAAGTTCACCTTCAAACAGATGCCCGACTGCGCATTCTTTGCCGGCGCTGACCTGCACAAACGCTTTGAAAAAGTCTTTGAAGAGAAAATCCTGCTCGCCGATATGATCCCCGACAGCCATATCATGCTGATCGGAACCTTCAGTATTGCCAAAGCAGGCTATCCGGTTTTACACGAGATCGGCATGATGCTGACCACAGCCAACTGGATCCCGTTCGAGCATATGCGCGAGCAAGAGCTGATCGACGTACTAACCGGGGCCAAACGCTCCTTCACCAAATCCCTGCGTTTCAACCTGCCCCTGACAACCCCCATCGCCTCCATGGTGCTGACCGACACGGCCCCGCCCACCGCGATGTTTGTGGCAACGCCGGGTGAAGACACCGCGATGGGTGCGGCCCTTGCGGACGCCGCCGCAGAAGGTATCTATCCGGGCTGGCTCTGGCTTGAGGGGGCTGAAATGCCGGATTTGCCGACATGATGTTTATGCGGCGTAAACTAGCGAAAATCACCAAATCTATTTATCTACGGGTCTACGTTGAGGGTTGGGGCGGCTGGATTATGCCGCGCAGTATTCGCAAATTAATAGCGGGTTCTCAAATTCATCGCGCTTGGTTTCTTGGATACAACGGGTACTTCGAAGAGGATGGCGTAGCCTATGGTTTGGCCCGCCCTTACGCTGAAATGCTGGAAAATCGACGACGCGAACATATTAAGGAATGGGAAGAAGCTCGGGAACAGGAAAGAGCTCTTGAAATGCAAATTCACCACGACCAATGGGACGATTACTACGAATATACAGGCATGACCGATCTTGCGCGTGAATTACGGGCGGAAGAGGAAAGTTCCGTGGAGTTGTTATCATCCGCATAAAGCAAAGGTTTGAATTTGGGGTGGACTTTAAGATTCACAAAATCGTTTGTAGATACCTCCTGCTCTGTAAAATAAGACACCTACCGCTCCCTGCCTGACCCGCGCTCACGCTCAAGTTCGCGGTCCCTGCCCCGGGTGACTTGCCTCATATGATTGCCCCATGGCGTAATGCTTATGTTCTGGCTGGCAAACACCGGCCCGAGCAACTGCGCAAGGATGCCACGCATCTCCGGCTGCACAGGCAGCGAGGCTGGAAGGGCGGCTTTTGGATTGGCAAGCGCATCAACTTCCTTGTGGGTGAACGCTTTGTAGAGCCTTACGGCAAAATCCGGTTGCTGTGACTTCGTGATTTTGTCACTGGACGACAGACGCTCAAGAAGTGCTCCGCGTTCCGTCTTCAGATTTTCAGCCTCCGGCAGCGTCTCGTAACCAGCCGCGCGCACAACTTCCGCTGCCAGTTCTTTGCGATCTTCGCCAGAGTCTTCAGGCAGAAACTGCGTTGCACGAACGATATCACGATCCGTTTCCGTTGGTCTGTGGTCATCCGTCATGTTTGCCAGCCGCCCAGGAAGCTGCGCTTCATAGGTGTCTTGCAGCGAGCCACCAAGATGAACATAGGGGGCTTCATCGGTGTATACGGCTTTCATTTCTGCAACTTCGGACGGTTCGATCTCTGCAATCAACGCACGTTTGATGTCATTGATGCGCCGGGCTTTTGCGATCTCACGGGCCGCCGCTTCAATCTTGTCAGAATTATCCGGCGCAAAGCGCTGCCCCTCCGCCAGCAACTGCCGGATGTCACGGTGCAGATCATCCCGTTCGTGCACCTCACTGAAGTATTCAATATGCTGCGACACCGCCGAGGTGAGGCTGCGCGCCAGATCATCCAGCCGCCGCGTTGGGGCATCCGTATCCGCAGATGTCGCATCCGGATCAACCGCCTGCGCCTGCGCCGTACCCGCGGTGAGGCGTTCTGCCAGACCATCCAGCTGGAGGCCCGCATCCGGTGTACCCGCATCCGCCCGCGCAGTCCCCAATGGCACACCCGTATTTATCACGATCTCCGCGCCACTATCTGACGCACGCTCCAGACCTGCCCGTGACAGATCCATCCCGCGCTGGCCTGCCGCCCGCGGGCTGTGCTTGTCCCATTCCTCCAAAAACCCGTCCAGAAACCCGGGTGCGTGCCGATCGTTCGGAATGATCAGCCCCACCAGCCGCCTGGCAACCTCGGCCTCGCTCGTCGGAAACAGATTGCGCAAAGATCGCGCAGGGCGGCGCTGCCGCGTATTTCTGGCCTCGCGGCGATCCCCGAACGCATCCGGCCCGGCCCGGCCGGGCACCTCCGGCCAGGCAACCTCCGGCAAATGATCCACCTGCACCGCTTCCAGTGCCGCGATGCCCATCGTGCGCCGGGCTTCATCGGCCCGCGCTGCGTAAAGATCAAGCCCGCGCCCGAACCGCGCCGCCAGTTCACTCTCGCCCATGTGCTCAGCCGCCAACTGGCCACGCGCCAGAACCCGGGCAACCGGCAAAGCCTGCCCGTCAGAACCAATCCCCGCCTTTGACACCGCAAGCCGGCTTTCTTCTTCCACAAAGCCCCCTGGCAACTGCCGGGATATTTTGCGCCATCTGCCGGGATCACTGACCTGCGTCACCATCTCTGATAAAGCACTCCTGACCTCCCCCGATGGCGCTTTTCCGCTCTCGATAATCTGCCCGCCGATCAGCTCCGCCATAACCTCTGCCCCGATGCCATGCGGCAAGACCTGCCCGGATGCACCACCAAACCAGCCGCGCAAGCGCGCGACCCCGCGCGTAATCTCGGTCTCGCGCACCTGTACCGCCTGGCCCTGCATCGCCGCGCGCGCCGCAAGGGCTGCATCAAACCCGTAATCCAGTACCGAGCGGGCAGTGCCGTCGGTCTGGAGGATGGCACGGGCCGCACTGAGCTTCTGCGCTTCACGGGTTGGCAGAACAATATTGACCGATTGGCGGTGCAATGCCGCCCCGGTGTAAAGCAGATTGCGTGACATGCCCGGCGTGGCCAGAATATGCACAGAATCATATGAGCAGCCTTTCGACCCCTGCACCGTTGTGGCAAACCCGAAGCGATATTCAAACGCTGGATCTTCACTTTCAAACTTCAGAAACTGCGCCTCATCCCCGGACCCCATCCGCAAGATAACGCCAGTCTCATCCCTGCGCGCAACTTCAAATCTTGTTCCGGCCCTGAGATGTGCGGCTTCATAATACGATCCCAGCACGATCCGGTCCCCAGGACGTAAATCTGCAATCGAACCTGAAGGATGGTTTTCTCCGGACGGATCCACACGTTCCGGCATCCGTGCATCCAGTTCAGTGCGGATCTGATCGTTCAATGCGGCGACATCGGCGCGTGAATGCGCAATGGCTATTTTATCCAATGCAGGGTCGGCAACAAACTGGGCGGCAATTTTGCGGATACTTTGCGCCCGTGTATGACCAGCCTGCAAAACCCCTAGATTATCAAGCCGCTTGACCATCTCCTCAACATTGCCACGCCGATGGGTCATCAGCGACAGCGTGAACGCCAGCGCACTGTTGCGGCTACGCTGCCCGACCCCAAGTTCAACAGAGCCAACCCTTGCTTCCAAAGTCCGGAAGATCGGCGCGGCCTCAAAGGGTCCCAACTGGTCGTTGTCGTTAAGCGCAATCAGCTTGGCACCGCTGGCCTCGATATGCGCAAACAAACGATCCGCACTCTTGGCCCCAACCTGACCCGCCTCATCCAGAATTATCACCGTGTTCGGATCAAGCCTAAGCCGCCCGGTTGCCAGACCATGTTCCAGCCCCGCCAGCGTCATCACCCGACCAACCCCCGCAGCGCGCAGATGATCCGCGCCGATCCCGGTTGGCGCAACACCCAGCACCTGCCAGCCTTCGGCCAGATGCGCTTCAGCCAAAGCCGCCGCCACACGCGTCTTGCCGGTGCCCGATCCGCCGCTGATCAGGCTGAGCTGCGCATTGGTCGCCCCCTGTCGCAACGCATCCCCCTGTTCTTCCGTCAGATCCCGGTCCTTCAGAACCTGCCGCAACGTATCAAACCCGAGCCCCGGCACATAACAGCCATGATCCTCTGGCCGCTGGAGTGCCAGACGCACCCCGCGATCCATCACATCAAGCTCCAACCCCACCTGGTGCTTTGTGCTGTAAATCCGGCCCTCACCGCCAGCGCCGTCTTCCGCCAGTACAACGAGATCAGGATGCGACATCGCCGCGCGGAACAGACGCGCAAAACTATCCGGCTCCAGAACCACCCCCGACAGCTTGCGCGCAACATCCGCCGCCCGCAACGTCGATTGATGCTGAATAATATCATCAATGATTTTCTGCGGGTCTTGCCCATAGCCTTTGGGATCGTCGCCAAAAACC
>CBDHCL010000003.1:0-1323921 GCA_965261275.1 uncultured Pseudohongiella sp. | reverse complement strand
TGACAACGGGAATCATGCCCTTGAATTAGTTGCCGACATGTATGCGGATAAATTCCACTTTATCTACGAGCTTTTGCAAAATGCCGATGATGCACAAGCCGCAGAGATTCACTTTAAGCTAACTCCTGAAGCCCTGGCTCATCAACAAAAGCAGAAGATGTTAATTCGATTGGTAAATTCGGCGCTGGATTTAAGTCGGTTTCTGCAGTAACGAAAACACCCTGCATCCATTCGGGAGATTACCATTTTAACTCATGAGTACCGAGTTAGTCTCATGACACAAGCCTAAATAGCGCCATTCTATCAAGGTCTTGCCGTTGCGTGATGAATTTCGCGAAGTTTGTACGAGAATCCGTATCCAGGAGAAAATGCGGGAGGCTGCTGCGTAGCGCAGTGGCAACCACCAACTCGGACGGAGCTAGACCGGGCCGGATCGTTCGAAGCCAGGAGCCAAAAGAGTTCCAGACTAGCCGAGTGTGGCAAGATGCCAGGTAATGAAGTAGCCCTTGAGCAACAATCCCCGCGTGTACAAAGACGTGATAAGCCTTCAGTTTTCGCTTGACGCCATCGCGATATTTTTTTGATTCCCGGTGAAGGTGCTGATTACCATTGCGTCGCTCCAATGGCTTCATTACGCTCATCCAGAAATGGTATGAAAAAGAACCGATAACATGAACCGCCTGCTTGAAGGCATGCTCTATTTTAAATCGCAGACCGTAGAGGTGAATGATATCGAGGGCCGATAATGACGTATCAGTAGACATGAGTATACAGCGTCCCCTCGTTGGGTGAACGACAATGACAAACCGAACAATACTGCCGGTCGGTCTCCATAATAAATCATGGACTGCGTATCGGATAGCTACGTTTTTTTCGCCATAGACAGGGCTTTGAGCCTCCTCCATCAATGCGACCAACCCAAACAGTGATCTTGGTTTTACCTTGTCACCATACTTACGTGGCCGCCCTCTTTTTTTCGGCTGTTGCTGATGATGCAGCTGGTAGGCAACCGCATTTGATCTGGCGCGGGTGACCAAATGATTCCCCTCATTCAAAAGCCCATTAACGACTTTCTGGCTGGCATAATAGGCGTCGGCGACAAAATAATACGGCTCCTGAATACTGACTATCGCCAGTAGACTGATCATTTTGTCGAGCAGGGTACGCCGGTCACGATTCGATAACACGGTCCCCTCATGAATCCTCGCGGCAAGCGGCACAGCGAACACGCTATTGGCGGCACGAGAAAGAATAGAGACGGCCTGAAAGGAGTGTCCCATGATGTACTCCGCTTTGGTATTTGACTCGGATTCCTGATGTAGCAGCTTCACAGCAGGCATCTTTTTGCCCTGTTTGGAGACCTTAATGCCGTCCCCCACCAACACGAGTCGGCCATTCACTCGAACCAGACCAGGGAACAGTCGAAGTACAAGTTGAGACCACAATACCGTCATTGAGTCCAACTTAATGCCGGTGCTGTGGAAGTTATCCAGCAAGTTGTCATAAAACCGCCCCTGTAACCCCAGCGCCCGGACAATACTCGTCACCCCCATTCGTTCGGTACGAACCGTCAATCCCGCCACACAGACGGCGAACCACATAAATGTCCGGGTACGAGCGCAAGCCGGGCGAAGATAAATGATTGCATCCCACCAATAGATCCACAGCATAGACAGTGTCCTTTTGACAAACTAACATAGTATGTATATGCTATATCAATGACAAGGAAAAGGCTCGCACAAATTGAACGGCGTATGACAAAGATCAAAGGTGACATAGCATTACTGGGCGCTATGCGCCCTGGATCGTTGACGAAGCAATACAAGGACCGGGAGAGTCAGACTGGGCCTTATTATCAGGTCAGCTATACACTGGATATGAAGAGCCGGACGGAGTATATTCGCAAGGAATTTGTGGGCGATATACGCGGCCAGATAAGTAACTATAAACGGTTCAAGAAGCTCAATGCACAATGGGTGGCGCTGAGTATTGAGCACTCAAAGTTATCAATGAAACTCAAGCAAGCGTAGTGATTACAACGGGAAGCAAGCAAAAATCGTGGCCAAACTGGGCAGTAAAAAGAACCCATTGATTTTAAGAGTTGCCGATGACTCAAAAGTCGATATGATCGCCAATACCTGTCATGAAAACGGCTGGCATTTTATTTTGGGGTTTGAACCGGACAAGGAAGAGGATCTAACGGACCTGGAAAGAAAGCTATCGCCTCCCATCCATCATGAAGCCGCAAAGATCGGGCGAAATGAACGGTGTGTCTGCGGAAGCGGGAAGAAATACAAGAAATGTTGCGGAGCTGCCGCTTGACTGGTTTCGCTAAACAGCAAATAAAACAGAGCGCAGAACTCGGTACTCTCAAGGTATTAACACTACTTGATATCCGTTTAAATAATGTGTCACAACTAGCAGGTTTTGCCAAGCGAGATGATCTGAGGTTTCTTTTAAAAGAGTTATGTGGAACTGAATATATTCATACGCCAGAACTTGCCCCTACAAAAGAGATGTTAAGTTTGTATAAGAAAGGTGATATGTCTTGGAAAAAATATGAAGATCAGTTTCTTAATTTAATGTCTCAGCGCCAAATTGAGAAAACGGTAAAGCCGACTCTGTTAGATCACGGTTGCTTGTTATGTAGTGAGCATGAACCGCATTTATGTCATAGGCGTTTGGTTGTTGAATATCTGAATGAAAACTCAAATTTAAATTTAAAGGTTAAGCATTTATATTAGATGAAAAATATATTAATACTCTATCCAAAACAATTTAACTGTTTTGAGAAGTTTCATAGAAAAGTATTAAAAGTAATTGAAAATATTGATGAATTTTCAATTATCTATCCAGATGACCATAATAATTTAATTGGCAAACTATTTGGCGAGAAATTTCCAGGAGTTACCTTATCAATTATTCCAGACACTGATGCTTTAAATATAACTCACGCCATAATATTTGATGATGGTGAGAAGTTTATTAATGAAACAATATTTTTGAGAAATAAAAAAATTCCTCTTCGATTGATTAAAATTTGTATCACTCGAGTGATTAATATCAAAAGAGATATTGAGTTCGCTTCTGAAAAATCGACTCCGAAATATGAGTATATCGGTCGAGGTTCATATTGGGGTAACCCTCACTCTATGTATGAGGAATGTGATAGTCGTGAAGAGGTTATAAGAAAATATAAATATGACTTTGATTATGAAAAATTTATTAATAAAGAAAAATCCGAAGTTTATAAGTTAGCTGGAAAGCGTTTGGGATGCTTTTGTAAACCACAAAGTTGCCATGGAGATGTGCTAGCCGATTTCTTAAATTCATGGGATGACGGAAAGTAACGCTTAACAAACGACTATGGCGTCAATAGTTTATTTTCAGTGGTATTGACGTCCCACAATCTACCCGTCATTGGCAAGTCGTGGGACGCTTATTTTTCCAGGCTGCGGAGCGAGATGGAAAAACAATTAGTTGACGAATAAGCCATGCCAACGCGACCTGGCGAGGGTTTTTGCACAATCTCTAAACCCGTGGCGCTTAGTCTCTGCGTAATTTCGGATTAATCGCGATAGGAGTAGGGCAGAGCAGCACCACCACATAAGAAGAGATCAAAAAGCTCAGAATTGCTGCACCCTGAATGGTAAGCGATGCCTTTTCTCCAATTATTCCGGACTGTGTTGCAACGAAGGCTATCAGTAAGGAGAACTCGCTAATCTGCCCCAGGCGTAGTCCCGCGTCCCAAGCCAAACGATTCCTTTCACTAAACCTTTTCAGTAAATAGCGAAATACAATAGGTTTCACGACCAGCACTGCCGCCGCCAAAACCACGGTTGCGACGATAATATCGGGCAACAGCGACAAGTTGAACTGAGCGCCCAGGGTAAAAAAGAACAGAATTAGAAAGAAATCTCGAAGGGGTTTTAGTCTATCCGCGATGTACCGTGATATGGGGCTGGTAGCCAGCGCCACACCCGCCACAAAAGCGCCTATTTCCGCCGACAAACCCAGAGCAGACGCCGCTTCCGATAAACCCAGGCACCAGCCTATGGCCAGCAAGAAAATGTACTCCTTAAAGTGATCAAATCTGGCAATAAGCCTGACCAAAATATGCTGCGTGGCAAAGTAGGCAAAGATGAGTAATAAAGGGAAGGCAATCAGAACTCGTAAGGCCCCTGATTGCTGTAAGTTTCCGGCGTCCAGGAAGCTTAGTAAAAATATGGCGATAAAATCCTGTAACAACAATATTCCTACCATCAACTCGCCCATGTGTTTTTGGTGTAGCACAGTGGTTGGTAAAAGTTTGATGCCGATGATGGTGCTGGAAAAAATCAGACTAAAGCCTATTACCAAACTTTCCGACTGGGTAAAATTGAACAACAATCCGCTACTGTAACCAAGCAAGACAAACACAGTCGAACTGGCCAATGTGACCAGAAAGGTTTTCCGCAGCGTTGAAAGAAGTTTCTTGGGCTGCATATCCAAACCAAGCAAAAAAAGCAGGAAGATAATGCCGAATTCAGCGATATCGCTCAGTAAGCTGGGATCTGAAATATAGCCCATGCCGTAGGGACCTAACAGGGCACCAACACAGATATAGGCGACCAGCAGGGGTTGACGGAAAAATAAGGCAATAGTTGACAGTACCGCCGCACCGGTGAAGATGAGAAAAAATGAAAATAACAGGGAATCGGGTTCCATGGCTCTGCGTGACCTGTGGCTGCTTAGCGTCGTCTGAACAAGGGGACAGGTTCCGCGATGGTGGCCTGGTAGCCGGTTTCGAAATCTTCGAATGCCTCCAGGCATACCGTGTAGTCTTGATCGTGGCGTAAATCGAAAGTATCAAAACCACAGCGTGACATATAGTAAAGTTGATCCCGTAAAACATCTCCTACGGCGCGTATCTCACCCTTGTAGTCAAAGCGTTGGCGTAGCTCTCGTGCATTGCTATAAGAACGGCCATCTGAGAAAACCGGGAAATTCAATGCAATCATGACTAATTCGTGTAAGCGTCCCCCTATTTGGCTCACCTGCTCATGGGAATTCAGCCAAATTGCACTATCGCCAGCGTATTGTAGAAGCTCTTCGTTAAATAACTTCCAAAATTTCATTGGTACTATTAAGTTTTTGCCTGGCAGCGCCTGAAGAACCTCTGGCCCTGTTGCAGCTTTCAGGATGGTCCAGCGATTGTCGATGAGCGAATCTTTGCTAATCAGCTTTTGCATAGACTTTTTCCTTAAAAGGTTCCAGGCCAATACGATTGTAGGTGTCGAGGAATTTCTCATCATTGCTGCGCCTGGATTTGTACACACCAACTATGTTCTCTATTACGCTGGGAATCTCTTCCTCGGCGAAAGAGGGGCCAATTATTTTCCCAAGACTCGCTGTGTTCCTTGAAGATCCTCCCAGAGAAATTTGGTAGTACTCTTCACCTTTTTTATCGACGCCAAGGATTCCAATATTACCAACATGATGATGACCACATGCGTTCATACAACCCGAGATATTGATATTAACCTCGCCTATATCCTGCAACTCTTTATGGTCATTAAACCGGCGTTGAATAGACTCTGCCAGCGGTATCGACCTGGCATTGGCCAAGGCGCAGAAATCCCCTCCCGGGCAGCAAATTATGTCTGTTAGTAAACCCAGGTTATGGCTGGCCATTGCACCGGCTTTGAGCTGTTTCCACAGTGCGTATAATTCCCGCTGCTGAACATCGACCAGAACGATGTTTTGATTATGGGTTATTCGGACTTCAGCAAAGCTGTATTGATCAGCCAGGTCGGCCAGTGTTTCTAGTTGTCGGTCTGTCACATCCCCCGGGGCTACTCCGGTTTCTTTAAAACACACGGTGACAATGGCGTAGCCGTTTTTCTTATGCGGGCGTACGTTTTGATGATACCAGTCAGCGAATAATAAATTTTGCTGTAACTTCTCTGTTAATTGCTCAGATTTCCCGCTCAGTTGAACATAGTCAGGCTCATCGAAAAAATTTTGACAGCGCTGGATTTCCTCGTCGGTCAGAGTTAAGGCAGAGTCCTTTAGCAATTCCCACTCATGCAGAACCTTGTTTTTGAATTCCTCTACACCAGCCTCCTTAACCAGTATTTTTATCCTTGCCTTGTACTTATTATCGCGCCGGCCTTCGCGGTTGTAGACCCGTAGAATAGCTTCCAGGGCAGTGAGCAAATGCTTCTTCTCAACATAGTCAAATATTTCCTGGCCAATGACGGGTGTACGACCGAGGCCGCCGCCAGCCAAAATGCGAAAACCGACCTCGTTGGCAGGACCCCTGATTAAATAGATTCCGATGTCATGCACCTGGGTCGCTGCCTGATCGACTGCGGTGCCGCAAACGGCAATCTTGAATTTTCGGGGGAGATAGGCGAATTCGGGGTGGAATGTCGACCATTGGCGAATAATTTCGCAATAGGCCCGGCTGTCTTCCAGTTCATCAACGGCGGCACCAGCGAATTGGTCAGTTGTTGTATTTCGAATACAGTTACCGCTGGTTTGGATGGCGTGCATTTCTACTTCAGCGAGATCTTCAAGCAGGTCTGGCACGTCTTCCAGGTGAGGCCAATTAAATTGAACATTCTGCCTTGTAGTGAAATGGGCATAACCTTTATCGTAGTGGTTTGCAATATAGGCGAGCCTACGCAACTGCGTCGATGACAACATACCATAGGGCACAGCGATCCGCAGCATCGGGGCTAAACGCTGGATATACAAGCCATTCTGCAATCGCAGCGGCAAGAATTCCGCCTCGGTTAATTTGCCATCAATGAAGCGATCGGTTTGATTGCGAAACTGTGCCACGCGGTCTGCCAGCATCTGTTGGTCGTAGCCATCGTATCTATACATAGATGTTTCTATTCCTGTTCCTGTAATTTAATTCAATGCCCTGAGTCGCCTTAACGCTCAACCCATATTCGGTGCCAGTAATTTTGTCACTTCTGCCACCGCTTTGCCATTCCTGTTGGCAAGATCATCCACCTGCTCCTGGGTGATTTTCCCAACAGAGAAATACCTGGCATCGGGGTGTGAAAAGTAGAATCCGCTGACGCTTGCAGCGGGATTCATGGCAAAGCTCTCGGTGAGCTCAATGCCGATTTCGCTGGATGCGCTTAGCAACGAAAACAGTGCTTCCTTCTCGGAATGGTCTGGGCAGGCAGGGTAGCCTGGAGCCGGCCGTATGCCGCGGTACTTCTCTTTAATGAGTTCGTCAGTAGACAACTCTTCCGTCAGTTCGTAGCCCCAGAATTCTTTACGAACGCGCTCATGCAAGCGTTCGGCAAAGGCTTCGGCTAAACGGTCGGCCAGGGCTTTGACCATAATTGCATTATAATCATCGCCCTGTTGCTGGTATTTGGCGGCTAAGTCGTCGGCACCGATTCCTGTGGTTACAGCAAAGCCCCCTATATAATCAGTCACGTTCGAATCGCCATCCTGCGGCGCTATAAAGTCAGCAAGGCATAGATTAGCAAGACCATCGTCTTTGGCAATTTGCTGCCTTAAAAAATGAAGAACATGCAAGCGGCTTCCAGATTCATCGCTGTGCAACAACTGCACATCGTTAGAGTCACTATAAGCTGGCCAAAACCCGACAATGGCGTTTGCTGTCAACAAATGCTCATCAATGATGCTACTCAACAGGGACTTTGCATCATTAAATAGATCTGTTGCAGCTTTGCCAACTTTTTCGTCATCGAGAATTGCGGGAAATTTCCCGGCGAGGCCCCAGGTAACAAAAAAAGGGGTCCAGTCTATGTAATCCAGCAGTTCCTCTAATGAATAATCGGCAAACACCCTTGTTCCCAGGAAGGAAGGTTTGCCTGCCTGGTAATTGCTCCAATCTGGCGTATGGGGGTTTGCATTGGCCGCTTCATAAGCAATCAGTTTTCGCTTATTGGAACGATTCGCAGTTCTCTCACGAATTTTTAGGTACTCTTCACGAACGGCGCGCAGGTAGTCTGGTTTGTTCTGAGCATTCAGAAGGGTGCTAACCACAGACACACTTCTGGAGGCGTCAGGCACATAAACAGTGCTGTCGTTCGAGTAATGCTGCTCTATCTTGACTGCGGTATGCGCTTTGGATGTAGTAGCACCGCCAATCAACAGTGGAATGTTAAAATCCAGGCGCTGCATTTCAGTGGCCACATGCACCATCTCATCAAGTGAGGGAGTAATCAGCCCGCTCAAGCCGATTACATCGACGTTTTCGGCTTTGGCAACCTGTAATATTTTCTCACAAGGAACCATCACGCCCAGATCGATGACATGGTAATTGTTGCATCCAAGCACAACAGCAACGATATTCTTGCCGATGTCATGAACATCGCCTTTCACGGTGGCCATCAAAATTTTCCCTTTGGTTTGTACCCCACCCCCTTTTTCTGCTTCGATGTAGGGCAATAGATAGGCGACGGCCTGTTTCATGACACGCGCACTCTTGACAACCTGGGGCAGGAACATCTTGCCACTACTAAACAAATCTCCAACTTCGTCCATGCCTTTCATGAGCGAGTCTTCAATGACCTCAATAGGCTTGTCAGCTTTCTGTCTCGCGGCTTCGGTGTCCTCCTCAATGAATTTGGTAACCCCCTTGACCAGGGCATAAACCAGGCGTTTTTCGACACTGGCCTCACGCCAGGTGAGGTCTTCAGCAGTTTGCTTGCCACCGCTGCCGCTATAAGGGATAGCGGCCTCCAGTAAAGCCTCGGTTGCGTTGCTGTTTCTGTTGAGAATTACATCTTCTACCGCTTTTTTTAGTTCGCTGGGAATATCGTCATACACGGTCAATTGCCCGGCATTGACAATACCCATGGAAAGCCCCGCCTTAATGGCATGATAAAGAAAGACGGAATGAATTGCCTCGCGTACCGTATTATTTCCTCTAAATGAAAAAGACACGTTACTGACACCGCCAGATAGCAAGGCACCAGGTAGATTCTTTTTGATATAACGGCAAGCTTCGATGAAGTCTACCGCATAGTTATTATGGTCTTCGATACCGGTTGCCACCGCGAATATATTTGGGTCGAAGACAATATCTTCTGCCGGAAACTGTAGCTTTTGCGTTAATAGGTCGTAGCTGCGCTTGCAGATGGCATTTTTTTTCTGCAGAGAATCCGCCTGACCATTCTCATCGAACGCCATGACAATTATCGCAGCACCGTACTCCAGGCACAGCCCGGCCTTGGCCAGGAAATCTTCCTCGCCTTCTTTCAGGCTAATTGAATTTACAATCGCCTTGCCCTGCGAGCATTTGAGACCTGTCTCAATAATTTCCCACTTTGAAGAGTCGATCATCAAGGGGACACGACTGATGTCAGGCTCAGAAGCAACTAATTTCAAAAACTTCTCCATGGCCGCTTCAGAATCGAGCATGCCCTCGTCCATGTTGATATCAATAATCTGGGCACCGGCTTCTACTTGCTGTCGTGCAACCTCAAGTGCTTCGTCGAAATTTTCATTGATTATCAAACGTGCAAATTTGGCTGAGCCGGTAACATTGGTGCGTTCACCGACATTGACGAACAGGGACGTCTCATCAATAGTAAATGCTTCTAAACCGCTTAATCGGCAGGCGGGTTTGCGGTGCGGGATTTTCCGTGGCGATACTCCCTCTATTGCCTGAGAGATTGCCCTGATATGCTCAGGCGTTGTGCCACAACAACCACCAACAATGTTTACCAGGCCGCTAGTCGCGAACTCGGCAATAATGGCCGACATTTCCTCAGCCGACTGATCGTAATCCCCAAATTCATTAGGCAGTCCAGCATTTGGGTGTGTCGATACGAAGCAGTTGGCCAGTGAAGCAGCTTCTTCGATATGCGGGCGTAGCTGCTCGGCGCCCAGGGCGCAATTCAATCCTATTGAGAGCGGATTTGCGTGGGCAACTGAATTGCAAAAAGCGGCCACAGTCTGGCCTGACAAAGTACGGCCACTGGCGTCGGTAATAGTGCCTGAAATCATAATAGGCAAGACCAGACCTTGTGCTTCAAAACATCGTTTGATGGCGAAAATTGCGGCTTTAGCGTTGAGTGTATCGAATGCAGTTTCAACCATAATGATGTCAGCACCGCCTTCTATGAGGGCATTGGTGCAATTGCTGTAATCAGCAACCAGATCGTCAAAGCTGATATTCCTGAAACCAGGATCATTCACCCTCGGTGACAGGGAGCTTGTCTTGCTCGTGGGACCAAGAACGCCCGCCACGAAACGGGGTCTATCCGGAGTCACTGCGGTGGTTTCGTCACAGGCTTGCCGGGCGAGTCTTGCAGCCTCCAGGTTCAGCTCGTAGCTGAGTTCCTCAAGATGATAATCGGACTGTGAACTTCGCGTAGAGTTGAATGTATTGGTTTCTACGATATCTGACCCGGCAGCCAGGTACAGCAGATGAATCTGCTTGATAATCTCGGGTTGGGTTAAGCTGAGCAAGTCATTATTACCGGCAAGCTCATGAGGGAAGTCCGCAAAGCGTTCGCTACGAAACTCGGCATCAGATAACTTGTGCGATTGAATCATGGTTCCCATCGCGCCATCAAGTAGCAAAATTCGCTGCTTGAGTAGATTGCGAAGGATTGATTCTGATTCCCTGGTTTTCATGCCCGTTTACCTGTCTGGAAAAGCCACCGTTCCGTGACCAAAAAAGCGGCCAATTCTAGCAAAGACTGCATGATTGAGCATTAGCAAAATAACCAGGTGTTTCAGTCGGGTATTCTAATTTCTCGCCGAATGGAGTATCATTGTCAGAATCCCACCTGGTAGCGCGAGAGAATTATATGGTCAGCATCACCGAATCTGCACAAGAATACCTGACGGAACTGCTTAAAAAGCAAGATTGTGAGGGTATAGCAGTGCGAATTTTCATTCTGGATGCAGGAACACCGAAAGCTGAAACCTGCATTTCATTTTGTCGGCCTGGAGAGGAAAAAGAAGACGACGAAGTGAAACAATATGAAGGGTTTAAAGCCTTCATTGAGCAGCATAGTATACCTTTTTTGGAAGAGGCGGTAGTAGATTTTGCAAAGGATGCCATGGGTGGCCAGTTGACGATAAAAGCCCCGAACTCACGCCTTCCAAAGATATCTGATGACAGTCCGGTCGAAGATCGGGTGAATTACATTCTTTACAACGAAATCAATCCTGGGCTCGCCGCTCACGGCGGTCATGTAACGCTGGAAGAAGTGTTTGAAGAAAATGTGGCTGTGCTGCGCTTTGGTGGCGGTTGCCAAGGCTGTGGAATGGTAGATATGACTCTCAAGGACGGTGTAGAAAAAGCGCTATTGGAACAGATTCCGCAACTCAGGGAAGTGAGAGACGTCACCGATCACTCGGTGAAAGAAAACGCCTATTACTAACGAACTTTCGTAGTCGTGGACTTTCATCCGGCCATTCACCCGGCCTTTTCCTGGTTCGGGTAGTGAGCAGAAAGGGCAGTGTACAACTTGTCCTTATACTGCCTGTCTTCGGGATCCAGTGTGGCCATAATATCGACTAAATGCTCGTTGTCTTCACGGCCATTCCAAAGCTTCTGGTAGCTACCCTCCTTATAGCCATTGCCTTGACGGAAAAAATTCAGCACATTCTTGCCAACGTATTGGCAATAGAGCGCAGTCCAGTCCATTCCACAGTTATTCATGATTGCAGAAAATACGGACAATTCGATTCGACGCCCGGCAGAAAGAGCTATTAGAAGCTCAAGTTGATCAAGCAAGTCGATAGAATCGACGGCGTACACCTGGTCATCGAAATTGATGTTTGATTTATGCTCAGTCTCAGCCAATAAGCTCTGCAATTTGTCCAAAGTGGAGGCTTCGTCTCCGTTTTCCTGCAACAGCAGCTCCGAAAGGATGAAGTGCCAAATGTCTATCAATTCCATTTGCAGTTGAGCCAAATCCTTCTCTTGTTTCTTCCACCACTTCCAACCGTGATGTTCGATAGCTTCAGTAGCTTCTATCACCACGGCTCTTAAATAGGGGTAACGGGCAGCAACCCAATTTGGGTCTATTTTGGTATTCATCGCCGCCTGAAGGGACAGCATGGTTTTAGCTTGTTGTTCTGACAGCATGGAGAGACGACTACTTATTGCCTGGTGGAGGCCAGGTTGCAGAATACGTGGGCAGAATACGCGGATAGAGCCAGTCTAATCACGGCTTACAGCCTGAAGCCTGGTCTGCCTTGCCAACGTGCTCAGCATTTCTTTACGGCTGCTAAGCATGTCGCTATACGACTTTCTCGCCGCAGAAACTTCGGAGTTTTCCTCTCCACTGGCATCTAGCTCCAGCAGCCAGACTTCAAGCACCTGAATCTCACTATTTAGTTGAGCTGTGCCTTCCTTGATCAATTTTTGATCAATGCCTGGGCGGGTTTCGTCATCAGTTTTGCTCTGACGCTTTTTGCTCATGGTCGGTTTCCTGGTATCCCCGGCAGCTCTTGACTAGTGGGGCATTATCCCTGGCAGATTCCTGAGTGCATCGGCCGATTTATTCAGGTCTGTAAACTTACCGCCTGCTACTGTTTGTATTTTCGTCTGGAACAGGACAACGCTGAGAATGGCATAGACTAAATAGGGGGTCAAGATAGAGATAGCGAACAGATAGCGGACAGCCGGAATTTCTTTTCCGGCGTCACACCAAAGAGGCTGTGCAAAAACTCAACATTCGTCATTCCCGCACCCCCCCTGTCATTCCTGCGAAAGAGACTGTGCAACAAACGCCGACTCACCAACCCACCATTGAGCATTTTGAGTCCTGTACGGGTAAAAAAGGATTCTTATGAAAAGCCGGCAGGTGAAATAAGCTTGTTTATTGCAAAAATAAGCATTTCTGGCATAAACCATCGAATAGTGGACGCAAAAAGAAAGATGTCGCTTGATTTCTTCCATTACGGCTTCAATATTGCCTGCTTTTATAGCCAATAACAGCTTATTGAACAGCATGGTGCCTAACATGTTCAAAACACGCTTAAAGTTATAGCAAAACATAATCAATGCATTTTCTCCTGATACTTTTTCTTTGCCTCTGACCAGGTAGTGATCCCAGCCTAATGACCTCTTTATGGTGCCAAAAGGATGCTCCACAATCGCCCCTCTTCTTTTGCTAATCGCCTTGGCTGATTCTGTTTGCATTACCTCACCATAGGCTTGTAAAAAGGCTTCATGTTCCCAGCGCCATATTCTTCGGTGAGGTGTTTGCTTTGCCAGGCACTCGCTACGCAAAGGGCAAGCCTTGCAATCTAGGGCACTGGTGCTGTAAATAAACCCAAGCTTGCCTTTGGATAGGCTTGGGCTTGCTGTTTTTGTCAGTGTTTTGTTGTTGGGGCAGGTGTATTCGTCTTGCTCCTCGTTATAGACAAAATCCTCTTTAGTATATCTGCCCGTTTTCTTTTGTTTCTGTTGCGTATCAATTGGCGGGATGATTGGGTAGATTTTGTCATCAACACAGTTCTTTATCTCTTTTGCACTGTGATAGCCCTTGTCGGCAACCACAGCCAAAGTCTTAAGGGCTAAGGTTTCTTTCGCCTGACTTGCCATCTGATGCAACTGCTGTGCGTCATTGCCTTGACTTGATACATCCGTAGCAACAATCAGCTTTGCTTTGTCATCCACCACAATTTGGCAGTTATAAGCGACCAGATGATGCGCTGGTTTGCACATCAATGCGGCATCCGTGTGTTATGTTGCTTCTTGTCCAATTGCTCTAAGGTATTCAAATCCTCTTCCAGCTTTTGTTTGCGCTCTTTAAGTGCTTGTATTTTATCAATCAAATCAGGATCATCCAGAGTCTGTTCCGGTTCCTCCTGCTGGTCTGTGGTGTTTAATAAGTTCAGGTAGTCCTCAATAGCCTGCGTTACCCTGGCTATTTTTTTATCCACAGTGGCTTTAACAATCAAGGTATTTTTGGACGCATTGGCTCGCAAAAACGCCCCATCCAGTGCCACTAATTGACCTTCAATGAGATTGATGTTTTGGCACAGCAAAACAAATTCCTTAAACGTATTCTTGAGTGCTGCGGCATTATTTTTTTTAAAATTCGCAATCGTCTTATAGGTGGGCTTTAAGCCTTGCAATAACCAGATAAGCCCGATATTTCTATGGGTTTCCCGAGCCAGATGGCGGGAACTTCTTATTTTATTGGTATAGCCGTAAATGTAGAGTTTCAGCATCAATTTTGGGCAAAAGGCGGGGCGGCCATTGTTGTTTTTGTCGCTATATCTTGTCTTAAAGCCCAAGGCATCAACCTCTAAACTATCCACATAGGCATCAATGGCACGAACACCCGCATCCTCGCTGACATAATCCTCTAGCCGCTCTGGGAATAACAGTTGTTGCTGGCGATTTAAACCGTGTATGTAATCACTCATAAATCCTCTGTTTAATGATTAGAATCAGTTAGTTATGTTCGTTATTGTATCATAATTGAGTCAGGTTTTGGATGTTTATTACTGTAATTATTGGGTATTTTTACAGAGGCGGTGTATCGGCTTAAAATACCAGCAAGGTCGGTGAATTAGGGCAGTAATGAGAATGTGACCAGGGGTGGTGGGTTTTTGCACAGTCTCGAAAGCAGGAATCCAGTAAACCACACAAATCGACAAGGGTTTTCCACACCTGACGTAACCTGGCGAGGGTTTCTTGCGCAGTCTCCAGAGCAGGATTCACACAGCAGGTCATTTTTGCGGCAAATTAACAGGGGATACAGAGTCAGGGCTTGACCAGGGGAAGAAGATAGAAGTTATTATCGTAATAGTAAGGCTTTGCTCTTGACTGTACAGGCCAAGCTTCTTAGAATCCCCCGCTGCTTGAATTAGCAGTAGAAAGTCCAGGTCCCCTTCGTCTAGAGGCCCAGGACACCGGGTTTTCATCCCGGCAACAGGGGTTCGAAACCCCTAGGGGACGCCAACTACGAGAGCCTGGTTAACGCCGGGCTTTTTTGTTTCAAAAAATCAGCCAGGCATAGCTCTCAGCCAGCAGCAAGGAGGAGGCCAGGAGAATGAGTGGGGAGTGAGTGAGAGAGAGTTGAAAAACCAGCTAATAATCGACATACTCCAGCAGCCGCGCAGTCACAGGCGGTTAGTTTGTTACTTCGGCTCTGATGGTGTCGGGTATTCCTACTGCGTGAAGATAAAACCACGATGACCCTGGCTATTTCTATTAAAAATTTGGTGAAAACCTACAGCAACGGATTTGAGGCGCTGAAGAGTATTTCACTGCAAGTTGAGCAGGGCGACTTCTTCGCTCTGCTGGGTCCCAATGGTGCTGGCAAGTCCACTACCATAGGCGTTATCTCCACCCTGGTGAACAAAACATCGGGTTCTGTGGAGGTATTCGGAAAGAACGTCGATACGCATGTTTACCAGACTAAGCTGGATTTTGGTGTTGTTCCCCAGGAAGTGAATTTTAGCCAGTTCGAAAAAGTTAGAGACATCGTAATGACCCAGGCCGGTTACTACGGTCTGCCTCGTAAACTGGCCAGTGAGCGATGCGAAAAATACCTGCGCAAGCTAGGGCTTTGGGGAAAACGCGATGACAGGTCCCGTTCGTTATCAGGGGGCATGAAAAGGCGCCTGATGATCGCCCGTGCCTTAGTGCATGAACCGCGCCTGCTACTACTTGATGAACCCACTGCTGGTGTCGATATTGAGCTACGCCGCTCGATGTGGAAATTTTTGACTGAGATAAATAACAGTGGCACAACAATAATTTTGACAACGCATTATCTGGAGGAGGCTGAGCAACTTTGCCGAAATATCGCAATTATCGACAAAGGTAAAATCATCGAGAATACCACTATGCGAAAATTGCTAATGGAGCTTGATTCCCAGGTTTATGTTTTAGAGACTATTTCTCCACTGCCAGGTGGATTTAATCCGGGATTGGAAAACGCCAGTCTTGAAATTATTGATGAAAATACCCTCGAAATTACTGTTTCAGGCGGCCTGAGTATCAATGATGTTTTTGCGAAGCTCAGCGAAAGCAAGGTAAAGATCGGCAGCATGAGGAACAAAACAAACCGCCTGGAACAATTGTTTCTTTCCAAACTTGAAGGGGGGACGCGCCGTGTTATCAAATCATAAATACATCGCTTTCGAAACAATTGTAATCAAGGAAATTCGGCGCTTTTCCAGAATCTGGTTACAGACCCTCGTTCCTCCCGTGATAACCATAGGCTTGTATTTTGTCATTTTTGGAAATTTAGTAGGCAGAAGAATAGGGGAGATGGGCGGATTTCACTACATGGAATTCATAGTTCCCGGGTTGATTATGATGTCGGTTATTCAAAACTCTTACTCAAATGTGGTCTCCTCATTTTTTAGCCATAAATTTCAGCGCAGTGTTGAAGAACTGTTAGTGTCACCCGTACCGAATTACATCATATTGTCAGGATTTATCGTTGGCGGGATGGCGCGAGGGCTAGCTGTTGGTACTATAGTCACGGTAATGTCACTGTTCTTCGCCGACCTGAATATCAAGAACCCGGGCATTACTGTTGCAGTGGTGTTGTTAACCTCGATTGTGTTCTCTTTAGCCGGTTTTATCAATGCCTTGTTTGCTAACAGTTTTGACGATATATCGGTAATCCCGACCTTTGTGCTGACTCCCCTGATTTATCTCGGTGGTGTTTTTTATTCAGTTGAAATGCTGCCTCCTTTTTGGAAATTCGTTTCCTCGCTTAATCCTGTTTTCTACATGGTGAACACGTTTCGATACGGTATTTTAGGCAGCTCCGATGTTGACATCGGTTGGGCGTTTTTTATTTTGAGCCTGTTCATAGTCATATTGTATAGCTGCTGTCTGGTACTTTTAAGGAAGGGAACTGGTTTAAGAAACTAGTTAACGGCTCATTCAATGGCAGAAAATCTCCTGGGCAGCCAGGCAGAAAACCCGCAACAGTACCAGCCAGATATTCTTTATCCCATTCCACGCCGGGCTAACAGATACTTGCTGGATATCGACAAAAAAATTCTGCTGTATGGAGTAGATCACTGGCGAGCCTACGAACTGTCCTGGCTAAATAATAAAGGTAAACCGCAAGTGGCTGTGGCGGAGTTTTTCTTTAACGCTGAATCAGAAAATATTGTAGAATCGAAGTCTTTGAAGCTGTATCTAAACTCACTGAATCAGGAGCGCTATGAGAGTGTTGAGACGGTCCGCCAGCTGCTAGCGAAGGATTTATCCAGCATCAGTCTCTCGGAGGTAAAAGTAGACATTCATTTTTTAGGTGAATTGCAAGGCTGGTGGCCGCAGCTTAGAGCTGGTCGTTCTATTGATAACCTGGATATAGAATGTGAATCGCAACAGACAGATCCCGAACTGCTTTCAACGGAACCTATCCAGGTCGATGACGGGCAACTCTATTCTGATCTTTTTAAATCAAATTGTCCGGTGACGGGTCAGCCAGATTGGGGGAGTTTTGAATTGCGTTACACCGGCAAGAAAATTAATGAACCTGGCTTATTGCGTTATCTGCTTACCTACCGTTGGCAGCAGGCTTATCACGAAGCATGTGCCGAACGCATATTCAGGGACATCCTGCTGGCCTGCCAGCCCAGCGCACTCAGAATTGGCATGAATTTCCTGCGTCGCGGCGGCCTGGATATTAATGTTTATCGCAGTACCGCTCCGGTTGGCCATGACTCAGTCAACAAGCGATTAATCAGACAGTAAATTACCAGCTTGAATTTGCAAGGGCGGTAAGCTAAGGTTACGCCGCTCTGGATTTGAGGAATAGTGCCCGGGGATTAGCCAAGCTGCAAACCTCAAGAATTCGAGAGGGCTAAGCCCGGCTTACGCGTGCAATTTGCCTGCATGAGAGCAACGGTGAGGTGTCCGAGTGGTCGAAGGAGCACGCCTGGAAAGTGTGTAAGTCGAAAGGCTTCGAGGGTTCGAATCCCTCCCTCACCGCCACACCGCAGTGCCGAGCGAGACCGAGCGAGATAGTGCCGTCTTTGCCGTTGCCTGAGCCCGATTGTGCCGCCTCTATCGGGGTCGCATCAATGATGTTGATGCGACCCTCGCGCAGGATGCTATTTTTGGCGTCGAGCTGACGATTGATCTCGGCCAATAATTGATCCCACAGATTCTGTTCGACCAGGCGGGCTCGAAACCGCCCCATGGTGGATGCCTCGAGAACCTCGCCACCAGGCTCAAGGCGGCAAAATTTACGCAACAACCGGTCTCGGTATAAGCATTGCGCCAACTGCACATCGGACAAGTGATACCGTAGTCCGAGCAACAAGCCCCGCAACAGCGTCAGCAATGGATAGCTGGGGCGGCCTGTTTTAGAGGCATAGATAGAGGGCAGTAATCGCTCAATCTCCGACAGTCCAATACAGCCTCAGTCGCATCAAGGCTGCGAAGAATTGGGTGGTCCAGATCAGCGGTCGAGACGAATACCTTGTCTTGTGGGGTTATGCTGAGGCCTCTGAAAATGTATTGATTGGTGTCGATTATAAAACTTGCTCGATTAGAGCCTGTTGTACAGGCTCTAACCTGTGATTGAAACTACCCTGTCAATATGGGAAAATCGCGCAGCTTGCGGCCATGGTGACAGCCCGTTAACGTATTGAAAATTTATAAAATCAATGAGTTGTCCAATCAGTTTGCCTGGCTGTCGCTAATCAATACCCACATCCAGATTTGTTCAGTACAATATCTCAATACGGCCAGGCATTAACAATTCCTGGCTATTGCTCAGGAATGAAGAGGTTTATACATGCGAGTTTCCATTGAAACTACTCAAGGACTAGAAAGAAAAATGACCATCGCTGTTCCCGGTGAGCAAGTCGATACAGCCGTCAATAACCGCTTACAAGAAGCCGCGCGAAACGTGAGGCTAAACGGATTTCGACAAGGCAAGGTTCCCTTCAAGATCGTAAAGAGTAAGTTTGGAGCCAAGGTGAGGCTGGAAGTGGTGAGTGAGCTAATGAGTCAGGCCTACGAGCAGGCAATAAATGAGGAGAGCTTAAAGCCCGCAGGCCAGGCAAGTATTGACCTGAAGTACTTGAATGAGGGTGAAGACCTGGAATTCGTAGCAACATTCCAGGTTTATCCAGAAATTGTTCTGCCAGATTTCTCAAAAATTGAGGTAGAACGACTGGGAGCGGAAATCTCCGAATCAGATATTGATGACATGATAGAGACTCTGCGCAAGCAACGGCAGACCTGGAAAAGCACGGAGCGGGCAGCAGCCAACGAAGACAAGGTCAATATAGACTTCACAGGCCGTTTAGATGGCGAAGAATTTGAAGGCGGCAGCGGCAAGGCGGCGGATCTGGTGCTGGGGTCGAAAAACATGATCCCGGGCTTTGAAGCAGGAATAGAAGGAAAGAATCCTGGGGATGTGTTCACGCTGGCATTAAAATTCCCGGAGGATTACCACAACGGGGACCTTGCAGCGATGCAGGTCGAATTCGACATAAGCCTGAATTCTGTGAGCGAACAGGTTCTACCGGAGATAAACGAAGAGTTTTATAAGAGCTTTGGGGTTGAGGAAGGGGGGGGCGAAGCCTTTCGCGAAGAAGTGACCAATACCATGCAGCGGGAGTTGAAGACGGCGAGTCGTAGTAAACTGGAAACAAGGCTAATGGACAGCCTGGTTGCAGCCGTAGAGATAGATATACCCGATGCGCTGCTCGCAGTTGAGATCAAGAAATTGCGCCAACAGGCTTTACAACAGTTTGCTGACGGGCAGAACATTGATGCAAATATGCTGCCGGATGACTTGTTTAAAGAACGAGCGACGCGACGGATATTGCTGGGTTTTGTGTTGGGAGAAGTCGTACAGCAACAGGGCTTGCAAGCAGATCCGGTAAGAGTACGCGAAGCGATAGAAGGATTAGCGGCAAGTTATGAATCGCCGGACGATGTCATTAACTGGTACTACGGAAATGAAAAAGAACTTGCGTCAATTGAGTCCACAGTCCTTGAAAATCAAGTGTTTGACCACATCATTGCTGAGGCTTCGGTGGTGGACAGGAATGTTAGTTACCTGGAACTGATTACGGCCGAAGAAAAATCGCCAGGCGAAGTAGCAGAGACTTGAGATTCGTTCAGCGTAAAGAACGACCCAAACTACCGAATATTTAACTACGCTATTTAGAGGAACGTGAATTAATGGCAAACCCCTTCATCGAAACCAGGGCTGCATTGGTACCCATGGTGGTAGAGCAAACTGCGCGTGGTGAGCGCTCTTACGATATCTACTCCCGATTATTAAAAGATCGTGTGGTATTCATGACCGGGCAGGTTGAAGATTATATGGCCAACCTGATTGTCGCCCAGATGCTTTTTCTGGAATCTGAGAATCCTGACAAAGACATACACCTGTATATCAACTCCCCCGGTGGTTCAGTGACTGCCGGCTTGTCCATCTACGATACCATGCAGTTTATCAAGCCTGATGTAAGCACTATGTGCATAGGCCAGGCAGCCAGTATGGGAGCCCTGTTGTTGGCAGGCGGAACCAGGGGGAAGAGACTGGCGCTGCCACATTCACGAATGATGATCCATCAGCCCAGTGGCGGAGCGCAAGGCCAGGCTTCAGATATAGAAATACAAGCCAATGAAATAATCAAGATGCGTAAAAGTCTGAATGTATTACTGGCAGAACATAGCGGCCAATCCGAGCAAACAATCGCGAAAGATACTGAGAGAGATAATTTTATGAGTGCGCGGGAGGCCCGGCAATATGGCCTGGTGGATAAAGTAATTGAGCGAAGAGTAGATAATAAGAGCATAGAAAGCATACACAATTAAGTAATTGACTGATTTAGGCTTGCAATTCGCTCTGGATGCCTTCACTTTAGAGAATATCCGGGCTTGTAAGAGTTCAACAAGGTGGCCGCAGTCAGTGTCGGTCTTGAAAAGGCTAAGAAAACCCCCTCATGATCAGGGTTTTATTGAGATGGCTGGGTGTAGTAATATAGATGTCAGGCGATAAATTTAATAAAGGCGATAACAACGGCAAATTGCTGTACTGCTCATTTTGTGGCAAAAGCCAGCACGAGGTTCGCAAGTTAATTGCAGGCCCATCAGTTTTTGTCTGCGATGAATGTGTGGATTTATGCAACGATATCATTCGAGAAGAGATTCAAGAGAAAGACACAGAAACCAACTCGAGCAAGCTACCCATCCCGGAACAAATCAAGGATACCCTCGATGAATACGTGATTGGTCAGGAAACCGCGAAAAAAGTGCTTTCAGTCGCGGTTTATAACCACTATAAGCGGCTTAATTACGACAAATCTAATGGCGAAGTCGAGCTAAGTAAAAGCAATATTCTACTGGTGGGACCTACCGGGACAGGCAAGACACTGCTTGCCGAGACACTCGCCCGCTTTCTTGATGTACCCTTTACAATTGCCGACGCTACCACGCTCACTGAAGCCGGCTATGTTGGTGAAGACGTTGAAAACATCATTCAGAAATTGCTGCTGAAATGCGACTACGATGTGGAAAAAGCGCAAATTGGCATCGTTTACATTGATGAAATTGACAAAATCTCGCGCAAATCTGATAATCCATCAATCACAAGGGATGTCTCTGGTGAAGGCGTGCAGCAGGCGCTATTGAAACTTATCGAAGGCACTGTTGCGTCTGTGCCTCCACAAGGGGGGCGTAAACATCCCCAGCAGGAATTTTTGCAGGTGGATACGGCAAATATTCTATTCATCTGTGGTGGCGCATTTGCAGGCCTGGATCGAATTATTAGAGACCGTTCGGATAACAGCGGGATAGGGTTTTCGGCCGAAGTCAGGTCCAAAGATGATGGAAGCAAGGTCGGGGAAACTCTACGTGGGCTAGAGCCTGAAGATTTGGTCAAATATGGATTAATTCCGGAATTTGTTGGCCGCTTGCCCATGATTGCAACATTGGACGAGTTAGATCTCGATGCCCTGATGCGAATCATCAGGGAACCCAAAAACTCGCTCACCAAACAATATTCAAAACTGTTTGAAATGGAAGGGGTCGAAATTCAGTTCCGTGATGACGCCCTTATGGCTATAGCAAGAAAGGCGCAGGAGCGCAAAACCGGTGCCAGGGGATTGCGTTCGATAATGGAAACGGTGTTGCTGGATTCAATGTACCGAATTCCTTCCCTGAACAAGGTTAGCAAGGTGATTATTGATGCTAGCGTAATCGAAGGTGAATCTGAGCCTTTGCTGCTGTATGAAAATATCGAGCAGCAGAGCAAGTCTGTAGCAGATGAATGACGAGTGACGAATAAAGAGTGGGTAAAAAGTGGATAAAGCACCCCTCTGTCTTGATTTTTACGCGCTGGACTCCATCTCTGACGAAGGCTTAACAGCTTGCATAATCTATCTTTAGTGCGCACCTGATGTGCGTGTCCATTAAATTCATAGAGTAGTATATGAGCATATCTGCGGGCGATTACAACAGCACAGTATTCCCTCTCCTGCCACTGCGAGATGTGGTGGTTTATCCGCAAATAGTGCAACCTCTTTTCGTAGGCAGGCCGAAATCAATCAAGGCCCTGGAAGTGGCCATGGCCAGCAATAAACAAGTGTTGTTAATTGCACAAAAAAAAGCGACAGATGACGAACCGGCCACGACCGATCTTTACCAAATTGGCACCATCGCCACTGTCTTGCAATTGATACGCCTGCCCGACGGCACTGTAAAAGTTTTGGTAGAAGGCATGAACCGGGCGCAGCTACGAAAGCTCAGCTTTGATGCCGGCTATTTTGGCGCCGAGACCAAGGTTCTTTTTACCGAAGCTGTTGCCGGCAAAGAATCTGCCCTGCGAATTCGCTCTCTTCTTTCTCAGTTTGGACAATATGTACAACTGAGCAAGAAAATCCCACCTGAAGTGATGACCTCAATCTCTGGTATTGACGAACCAGGCCGCTTGGTCGATACCATAGCGAATCACATGACCCTGCAACTTCAGGAGAAGCAAAACATATTGGAGCTGGTTGCTTTACCGGCTCGTATTGAGCATCTAATGGCTTTGATAGAATCCGAAATCGACTTGTTTCAGGTGGAAAAACGTATTCGCGGTCGCGTAAAGAAGCAGATGGAAAAAAGCCAGCGCGAGTATTATTTGAACGAACAGATAAAAGCCATCCAGAAAGAAATGGGTGAAATGGATGATGTTCCTAACGAAGCAGAAGAACTGAAACAAAGCATTGATGACGCAGGCATGCCTAAAGAAGCAAAAGGAAAGGCAATAGCCGAGTTGAGTAAATTAAAACAAATGTCACCCATGTCATCAGAGGCTTCGGTAGTACGAACCTATCTGGATTGGATGGTAAGTATTCCGTGGAAGAAGCGTTCTAAAGTTCGAATGGACCTGGTGAAGGCTGAGGAAATTCTTGAGAACGACCATTACGGATTGAAAGAAGTCAAAGAGCGAATTCTGGAATACCTGGCAGTTCAAAAGCGCGTCAAGAAACTCAAGGGGCCTATTTTGTGTTTGGTAGGCCCGCCTGGTGTCGGTAAAACATCACTTGGTGAATCCATCGCCAGGGCCACCAACCGAAAATTTGTGCGTATGGCATTGGGCGGGGTACGAGACGAGGCGGAAATACGCGGCCACAGGAAGACGTATATAGGTTCATTGCCAGGGAAATTGTTACAGAAGCTGGCAAAAGTTGGCGTTAAGAACCCGTTATTTCTATTGGATGAAATAGACAAAATGGGCATGGATCATCGTGGCGACCCAGCCTCTGCGCTACTGGAAGTGTTGGATCCAGAGCAGAATAATAGTTTCAACGATCATTACCTTGAGGTGGACTATGACTTGTCGGAAGTCATGTTTGTCTGCACCTCAAACAGCATGAATATCCCTGAACCTCTGCTTGATCGCATGGAGGTGATTCGGATTCCAGGCTACACCGAGGAAGAAAAAATAAACATAGCGGAACGCTACCTGATACCAAAGCAAAGGAAAAACAACGGCGTAAGAGCCAAAGAATTATTATTCAATCAGGAACCTATTCAAGATTTGGTGCGGTACTACACGCGCGAAGCGGGCGTCCGTGGGCTGGAGCGTGAAATAGCAAAAATTTGCCGTAAGGTGGTCAAGGGTAATTCCTTGCAAGATGACAGCAAAACGATAAACCTTGATTCCGCGCAATTAGAGCAGTTTTCGGGCGTAAGAAAGTACGACTATGGCAAAGCTGAAGAAGTAAACCTGATCGGCCAGGTCAATGGTCTGGCCTGGACCTCCGTTGGCGGCGAATTGCTTACAATCGAGACCATAGCGGTACAAGGGAAGGGAAAAACCATTAAGACAGGGTCACTTGGTGATGTCATGCAGGAATCTATTCAGGCCGCCTTAACTGTCGTTAGAAGCCGCGCAAGATCATTAGGTCTGGCAACTAACTTTCACGAAAAATACGACCTGCATATCCATGTTCCCGAGGGAGCCACACCTAAAGACGGCCCGAGTGCCGGGGTAGGCATGTGTACGGCTTTGGTGTCTGTACTCACTTCAATTCCGGTTCGGGCAGATGTTGCCATGACCGGCGAGATTACTTTACGTGGTCAGGTATTGAAAATTGGCGGGCTTAAGGAAAAATTGCTTGCTGCACACCGGGGAAATATTAAAACCGTGATAATTCCTGCCGACAATGAAAGAGACTTGAAAGAAATTCCAGACAATATTAAGGCTGATCTGGAGATTATTCCTGTTCGTTGGATTGACCAGGTTTTGGAACAGGCACTTCAGCATCAACCGATGGCTTTGAGCGATGACAAAAACCTCTCATCAGAGAAAGACACAAAGCAAGAGGCTATTGATAAAAGTAATGATGAAAAGCACATAAATACTCACTGACAGCGCGTGTTTTGTGTTGACATGGCTTCCAGGCAATTGCTATAAAGACGCGCTGATACGGTGGATTCACGTCATATTTTTGGGAAAAGCAGTAAATCAAACCAGAGCCTGGAAATACTGTATTTTGATTCAATGATATTTTGACTCCGTAATTTGTCATCGGTACGCCAGTATTTTACGCGTTCGATGCTAAAAAAACACTTTCAATCAAGAAAAAGGGGATAACGTGAATAAATCAGAATTAATAGATGCTGTTGCCGCCAGTGCGGACCTTCCTAAAGCTGCTGCTGGTCGTGCTATTGATGCGATGATTGACACAATTACGGATTCTTTGAAGAAAGAAGACCCGGTTGTGTTGATAGGTTTTGGTACTTTTGCCGCTAAACATAGAGCGGCCAGAACAGGCCGTAATCCCCGGACTGGCGAGTCCATTCCGATTAAAGCGGCTCGTGTACCCAGCTTTAAAGCGGGTAAGGCACTGAAGGATTCTGTGAACTCTTAATTTGAGTTGATTGAGCGGCAAGTTCACTACTATTGCTGGAATTTTCTTTCAGCAATAATCCTGGTCACTGTGCAATCTTGTCGCCCAGAGTATTAGGATCTGATCGAATAGTCTGGTTCAATTATCCAGGCAGTTCCCAATTATTTGCCAGGGCGCATCTGTGATGCGCCTTTTTTGGTTTTCGAACAACATTGCCCAACTTTCCCGAAGCCGGGCAGTTGACCAGCAATTCGATGAAATGTAGGAAATACTATGCTGCAAGATATACGGGACAATTCACAAGGTGTGATAGCCAAGATCATTATTGGGTTTATTGTGGCTATTTTTGCCCTGTTCGGGGTGGATTCGATCATGAGTGGTTTTATCACGTCTCCCCCTGTCGCCGAGATTAACGGCGAAGAAATTTCAGCAGCGCAGCTACAGTCGAGTACGCAGAATATCCTGAATTCTATCGGTGGCAGTGCCGATACTGTAGATCCGGGTGTACTTGAGCAGATAGCCATGGGGCGGATCATTGAAGAGGTGATATTGCGTCAATCGGCCGAGAATGCCGCGATGTCTGTATCCAGTGACAGGGTAGACAGGTTCATTGTTGAAAACCCGCAATTTCAGATTAACGGAGTTTTTGACACCGATTTCGCGATACGCACCATGGCGAGCCAGGGTTTTAGCGTGCCATCATATAGAGAGGCTCTACAGCAGCAGATATTGCTGGCTCAGTTGGTGAACGCCTATAGCGGTACCGCTTTCGTCACAGATGCTGAGCTAGACAGAATTGCCGGCCTGTCAGCCCAAACCAGGGATTTTAGATATCTGTCAATTCCTCTGGGCACTCGAACCCTGGGCACGGCCATAAGTGATGACGAAATTCAAACCTACTATGACGAAAACCAGGACGACTTCACTCAGGAAGAAACAGTGATGGTGCGGTACATTATGCTGGATAAAAACCTGATCGCCGAAGAATTGGAGTTCGATGAAAGTCTGGTGTTAGCCCAATACGAAACCGAAAAAGCCGCCTTTGAAGGTTCTGCAGAAAAGCGCGCCTCCCATATTCTGTTCGAGGTCGGGGGAGATCTATCTGAACAGGAAGCGCTGCTGCTTGCCGCGAATGCAAGGCAACGAATCGACTCCGGGGAAGATTTCGGCGCGCTCGCCTCGGAGCTGTCAACCGATACCGTGTCAGCAAAACAAGCAGGCGATATAGGCTTCACAGATGGCACGGCTTTTCCAGAGGTGCTGGAGGAAGCGCTATCAACATTGGCTGTTAATGAAATTTCGGCTCCTGTCGTGTCTGAGTTTGGCGTACATATCGTGAAATTAACTGAGGACTCTGAAAAATCATTCCAAACCTTTGACGAAGTGGCTGGACGAATTGAAAGAGAGTTAAAAAGTTCTGAGGTTGAGCTGCTCTATGCAGAGCACCTGGGCAATTTATCGAACCTGGCCTTCGAAACGGGAGATTTGGAAACCATTTCCAGTGAACTTGGTTTGGACATCCTGATAAGTGATACATTTGCTCGTTCCGGTGCCAGTGGACTATTTTCAAATCAATTGATTCTCGCCGCTGCGTTTTCAGAAGAAGTTTTGCTGGAAGGAAATAATAGCGAAGTGCTGGAGTTAGACCCTTCCCGGGCAGTTGTGCTGAATGTGTTGGAATTCGAACAGGCCAGCGCACTGCCATTGGCAGAGGTTGAGCCAGAAATAGCCGTATTGCTCAGAACCGGGATGGAGCGAAATGCGGTACAGGAATTGAGTGATCAGATTATGACAGTGCTTGAAAACGGTGAATCCCTGGATCAACTTTTGGCCGATAACGAGCTACAGTGGCTGACAGAACAGGAAACCGGCAGAGCGAACGACAGCGTCAACAGAGAAATCCTGAAGCGGGTTTTTGAGATGTCCCTGGCCGAAGAAGAAACCACGGTGTATGACAATTTAATCCTGTTGAACGATACTGCGGTGATAGTTGAGCTGAACAAAATAACAGCAGGGTCCATTGAAGCTCTTGCCGAGACTGAAAGAGAGGATTTGATTAGCTCCATTATTGCTGATCTGGGCAATAGTGACTTCCAGGCCTATATGGGAACACTGCAAGAAAATGCTGACATAGAGACTCGAATTAGTGAGCAGGCTCTGTAACTAACTCTTTGTACCTGGCTCTTTGTGCCTAACTCATTGTAACTAACTCTCTGCCGACAAGTCGTTCAGAGATCCCATGGCGGTTGTGTTGAAGCCGCCATCGACGTACAGGATTTCACCGCTTATTCCTGAGGCCAGGTCGGAACAGAGAAAACTGGCCGCATTGCCAACTTCTGCTATGGTCACATTACGCCGCAGCGGTGTTTGTTTGGCATTGTGTTTCAGCATTTTTCGAAAACTCTTTATCCCTGCTGCTGCTAAAGTTTTGATTGGGCCTGCAGAAATAGCATTGACACGAGTACCCTGCGGCCCCAGGCTGGCGGCCATATAACGTACATTCGCCTCAAGACTCGCTTTCGCCAGGCCCATTACATTGTAGTTCGGCAAACTCCGTGTAGCGCCCAGATAGCTTAGAGTCAGCAGTGATCCATTGCTGCCTTCCATCATGGATTTTGCCGCCTGAGCCAGCGCAACAAAGCTGTAAGAGCTAATTTCATGGGCTGTTAGAAATCCCTGTCGGGTGGTTATGTCTACGTAGTCACCGTCGAGTTCGTTGCCGGGCGCGAAGGCCAGGCAATGGACTATGCCGTCCAGGCCGTCCCAGGATTTGGCTAATTCTGAAAATAGCGCTCTTATTTCCTCATCCTTACAAACGTCACAAGGGAAAACCAGATTTGAACCCCATGATTCTGCAAACCTTATCACTCTGTCTTTTAGTTTTTCATTCTGATACGTGAAAGCGAGTTCTGCTCCTTCCCGATACATGGCTTCGGCTATGCCAGATGCAATTGACAGCTTGCTCGCCACGCCAAGAATCAAAATTCGTTTGCCTGCTAAATAACCCATACTTCTTTCCTTATCGTGTTGATCCGCCAAGGCGCTATTTTACTGTATTTTATTGTATTCTGCGGGAAAACCCATGTTTGCCCCGAAGTTTCTGCTAAAGCAAGCGCCGGCGCTGGTCTGCGGCTCGCAACATTACCTGATACCGTGCATAAAACGGCTTAGCACTGGAACCAGGAATAGGGCCAGTACACCAACTCCAATGCTGCCAATTCCGGCGCTAAAGTAAACGTCCATGTAAGTCGCCAGGGCAGCAGCCGGGTCTACGACTTCACCACCAATTGTATCCGAGCCGGTCATTGCCGCTATGCTGCCAGAGATGTAATTGCCTCCGGCCATCGCCAGAAACCAACAGCCCATCATCATGCCTACAACAGCTGGTACTGACAGCCTGGTGGTCATGGATAAACCGACAGGTGAAAGACAAAGCTCGGCGGTAGTATGGAGCAGGTATAAAAGCACTAGCCAAATAAGTGCTATCCGGGCCGGGTCGGTGGCTATTGAAGCGCCGTACACTAAAAACAAGAATCCCAGCCCTAATTGAATCAATGCCAATGCAAACTTCATTGGGGTTGAGGGTTCCCAACCACGGCGAGAAAGCGAAATCCAGGCTATGTTAAAAATTGGTGCGAGGGTAATAATGAAGAATGCGTTAACCGATTGGAAAATTGACGCCGGTAGTTCAATGCCAAAAACGATCCGATCGACGTTTCGATCAGCCATTAAGTTCAAAGAACTTCCTGTTTGTTCCCACAGGGACCAAAATACTATTTGATAACTCATAAGAAACAGGCAAACCAGCATTCGGTTTCTATCCATGGGTTCGCACTTTGTAAAAGCATAGATAATGACGATTAGGGTCATCACTACCAGGGCGATGCCAACCAGTCCCCCCACCAAAGGAGGAGCCTGCATTAGTTGCCAACAAACCAGCACGCCAATAAAAGCAAGTAGATAGATTACAATTTCACGGTTTAGACCCGGCAGGACATTTTGTTTCAAGGCTTCCGGGTCTTTCGGTGCGCCGGCTGAACCAAATAGGTGATGCCCTTTAATAAAGACTACCAGGCCGAACAGCATACCGATTCCTGCTGCACCAAAACCCCAGCTAAAGCCCTTATATTGCAATAGAAATCCGCAGATAATCGCACCCAGAAAGGAACCGGCATTGATACCCATATAAAAGAGAGTAAAAGCACCATCGCGACGCGGATCTTCGCGCTCATACATTGAGCCTACCAGAGTAGAGATATTCGCTTTCAGGAAACCAACTCCCATGATTATCAAAGCCAATGAAAAGTAGAACACTTGCAAGTAGAACGGATCACGCTCAACAACAGACTCACCTGCAACGGAAATCTCTACTGCCTGGTTGCCCTCAAAAGCCATACCGAAATGTCCGGCTACCAGTAATATTGCCCCCAAAATGACCGCCTTTACTGGCCCTAAATAACGATCAGCTACCACACCACCAATAACCGGGGTGATATAGACGAGAGATATGTAGGCCGCGTAGATACTGGAGGCAGATTGATCAGAGAACAGAAAATGCTGGGTCAAATAAAATATCAGCAGGGCGCGCATGCCGTAATAACTGAAACGTTCCCACATTTCCGTCAGAAAGCAGATTACCAGCCCTCGGGGATGTCCAAAAAACTCCTTTGTAGCGGATTTTCCAGTAATGATGTCCATCATGCCTAATTGATTCCTGCCTGCTCGGCTGTAAGGTGAAGGGTCTGACCCGGGAAGATCAGTTCGCCGCTATGTAGATCATTCCATCGCAAGAGGTCCGGTAAGTCAACGCCAAGTCTTCTCGCAATTTGATCCATGGTGTCAGCTCTGCGAACCGTATAGCGTTTTGGAACCTGAGGCTGCGCCCTGGCTCGGTTGCGTTCCGATCCACGGGTTGATGCGGGCCAGGCAGGGTTTTTTGTGCGGGGAATCAATAAAGACTGCCCCGCTACTATTCGACTTCCAGGGAGGGAATTAAAGCGCTGCAATAGTTCTACCCGGGTATTCAGTCGCTGTGCTATCGCCCCCAGGCTGTCCCCTGGCTTTATTTCATAATGATCCCACGCCAATAGTTCTGTCTTGTCTAGCCTGGTCAGGGCTTCCTTGAGCGCATCGGCGTTTTCAATCGGGAGAAGCAAGTGCTGCGGCTGCTCGGGATGTGTGGCCCATTGTAAATATCCCGGGTTTAAGGAACGCAGTTGTTCACGCTCAATTCCAGCTAAAGTGGCCGCTTGCGAAATGTCAATCTGGGTTCCAATATTCACAGCTCTTAGTGTGGCTTGATTAGCCAGCGGGTGGAGTTCAACACCCCATCTTTCGTTGTCCGAAATTATCGCAGCCAATGCCAGAAGCTTTGGAATATGCGCTTTGGTTTCGCTCGCCAGGTTAAGCGCCCAGAAATTGGCTTCTTGTTCAGGAATACCGCTGCGCCGGATTGCGCGGCGCAAGTTGCCATCACCGGTATTGTAGCCAGCAATTGCCAGCAACCAATCCTCGTTGAACTGCTGATACAGCTCTTCCATATAGTCCAGTGCCGCAATAGTCGAGGCCAACGGGTCGCGACGTCCATCAAACCACCAATCCTGTTGCAAGCCAAAGCTTTTGCCAGTGGCACCCAGGAACTGCCAAAGTCCAACAGCATGTTCTCGGGAATAGGCATTTGGGTTATAGCTGCTTTCCACCATGGGCAGCAGGGCGAATTCTTGCGGAAGCCCGCGTCGGTCAATCTCTTCTACAATCCAAAATAAAAAGGGAGAGGCTCTTTCGTGCAGTAAATCAAAATAATGTTGCTGCCTGGCGTACACGGCAATTTGTTTTTCAACCACTTCATGCGTGTAGTGCTGGTTGAGCTGAAAGCCATCGCGCATTCTTTCCCATAAATTGTGGTGGTTTTTCGACTCAGGATCAATCGAGTCACTCACCCGTGCGGTATCTTCAATTACCTGTTTTTCCGCCGCTTCACTGACAATGATTGCCGCTTTATTGCTTGCAATAACCACAGTTGGTGGCTTGGCAATGGCGGGGCCTGGCAAATCAATGTTTTGGCAGGCAGTTAGCACGCCTAAGGCGAGGACAAGAAGGCGGTTTTTTGTTAAATTTTGCAAAATAGCTGAACCTGGAGAATGCTTAATTGTCGTTGGAATCAGAAGGAATCTTTCCAGGCTCCTGGCGTAGAAAAAACTTCAACTTCGTTGCCGAGCCTTCGACCAGCTCATTGTCGCTCAAATATCTACTAACTGGCGTCCCATTGCCAGCGCAGACCTCAGTACCGTGTGCTTGCTTACCAGCCCGGATGCCGTTGTCCAGGAAAGCTGCCAGCGGATGGATTTCGCTAATCACTCCTGTGCCGTACGCATAAAGACGACAATAGAGTATCAGGACATAGTATAACGACATAGTATAAGGAAACCGCCGTAATACAAGCCTTTATAGACGCCAGCACCTGGCTGACTTGACAAGGCTTACTTAATTTCTGTCGCCATTGCGTTTAAACTGGCATGTCAGCGTGTAATAGCAGGTAGATGAGGTTAAAATTCGCACAATGAACCGGCTTTCAAAATACCAGACTCCCCGGCACCCCCTGCGCGGAATGCCGGAAACGGATTTGGTTTCTGCTCAAACCGTTCGATGGTTTCAAACCACGCAAGGTGAAGCAGTTCTGCGAGCCGAAATGGAAGCGATACAGCCGATCCTTGAAAAATTGTTTGGTTATCACATACTACAACTTGGATTCAGCGATGAGCACTCACTGATTGATGACAGCCCGGTTGGGCACAAAATAGTCTTTGCATCAAGTTATAGAGCGGGCTCATCAAAACCCGTTGCCGTCAACGAGGAGCTGCCATTGGCAAACGAAAGTATCGATGTAGTAGTTATTCATCATGCCCTGGATTTCACAGCGGATAGCCATCGCTTGCTGCGCGAAGCGACGCGGGTATTACGCCCGGGGGGGCATATGCTAATCATAGGATTCAATCCTTATAGCGTTTGGGGTTTTTGGAAGCTCTTTAAGAGCAAGAAAATTGTACCATGGAGTGGCAGGTTCATCGCGAAGGGTAGAGTTACCGACTGGCTGAAGTTATTGAATCTCCATATAGATACAGTGTCATACGGTTTACACTTCATGCCCCTGAAGTTTTCAAAGTTGGTAAAACATGCACCAGGCCTCGAAAAATTTGGCAATAGCATCCGCAGCCCGCTGGGGGGTGTGTATTACATTCACTGTAGCAAGCAGGTTGTTCCCTTGACGCCGATACTGCCGCGCTGGATACCTTTACCAGCAAGACCATCCGTGATGCCCGCCGCCGAAAATGTACGCGCGAAGATTCACTGATTTCGTAATGCCTGCCAAATTCAACCCCCACATCGCCTGGAATACCTGTGCCGCAACCAATTGAAATGTTTACCGATGGTGCTTGCCGGGGAAACCCGGGGCCTGGCGGATGGGGGGTTCTACTGCGTCATGGCGACACCGAGAAAACACTGCACGGAGGTGAGCCACTGAGCACGAATAACCGCATGGAGCTTACCGCCGTTATAAAAGGGCTGGAAACCTTAACCAGGTCATGTGATCTTGTAATAACAAGCGATTCGAAATATGTACTATTGGGTATCACTGAATGGATGGGTAATTGGAAAAAGAGAAATTGGCGAACAGCAAGCAAGAAACCGGTATTGAATGTTGATCTGTGGAAACAGCTTGATGAATTGGTCGCAAAGCATAGAATCGAATGGTGCTGGGTAAAGGGCCACAGCGGTCATGAAGAAAATGAAATAGCGGATCGACTGGCGAATCAAGGCATAGACGAATTGTCTAAGCAGGCTGCGGCATCCTTCATTTAGAGAAACGTATGCGACAAGTTGTACTGGATACAGAAACTACCGGTTTGGACCCTGAACAAGGGCACCGGGTTATTGAGATTGGTTGTGTGGAAATTGACAATCGAAAACTCACCGGCAGGCACTTTCACTGTTATTTAAACCCGGATCGGGAAATTGACGCCGCTGCCATCGAGGTACACGGGCTAACTTCTCATTTTCTTGCCGATAAACCTCGCTTTCATCAGCTTGAATCTGAGTTCCTGGAATTTGTCAACGGAGCCGAGCTGGTGATACATAACGCCCCTTTCGACTTGGGCTTCCTTGATCACGAGCTTGGGCGCACCCACTCTGACGCAAGTAAACTGTCCAGTTTTTGCGGGGTGCTGGATAGCCTGCTACTAGCCCGGGAAAAGCATCCCGGCCAAAGAAACAGTCTGGATGCCCTGTGCAAGCGTTATGGCGTTGATAACACACAAAGGGAGCTGCACGGGGCGCTGTTAGACGCGGAAATACTTGCCGACGTGTATTTGGTGATGACCAGTGGGCAGTCGAGCCTGTTGCTGGCCGAAGAGGAATCCAGCCAGGCCACCCGCCGTAGCAAAGCCAAAAAGCGTGATACGAAACGCGGGGCTTTAGCCGTCATAAAGGCTCGCCCCGACGAGTTGGCGGCGCATCAAGGGCGCTTGCAAGAAATAGCAGATAGCAGCGGACAAAACTGTCTCTGGCTTCAGTTGGATGCTGAACGCTGATTCGCCAGCCACCCTGATAACCGGGCAATATACTGAGCAATATAGCTTGAATCGATAATTCAGAAGCTATAGTATCTAGCACCATTGTGCCGATTAAATTGGATAAAAATATCTAACAAATACAAGGCGCTGTGGCCTGCTTCGGTTTTCGGTATCAAGCAGCAGCCTGAATAGGTCGCAGTAGCCTCAGCACTGTGCCCGTGTAAAATTAATACTAACTCGATGGAGAAGTACAACTATGGAAACGCTTGTTTGGAATACCGAAATGATGGTATCAGGAATTATTCTGGCACTGACATTCATTGCGATATTCACGGAAGGGATTCACGGCATACATCGAGTGAAATGTGGCATGGCTGGTGCTGCTGTTATGATTGTAGCGGGTCAGATATTCGGCTTTTATCACCCGGGACAAGCGGTTGACGCTATCGATTGGAACGTGGTCTTTCTTTTAGGTGGCATGATGACGATTGTTGCCATCATGATCCCTACCGGCGGATTTCAGCAATTGGCCTATGCCATCGCCGATTACAGCAAGGGACGACTGTTCATGCTGATGGCACTGATGGGCACCCTGGTTACTGTGCTTTCCCTATTGCTGGATAATGTGACCACGGTGGTTATTTTTGGTCCGCTGATAATCCTGATCTGTAAATCCCTGCGTGTCAGTGCAATACCCTTTCTGCTGGCGGCGGCCTTGTTATCGGATACCGGTGGCGTTGCTACCCTGGTCGGCGACCCACCGAACCTCATGATTGGTTCGGCGGCAGACATAGGATTCAATGCTTTTGTTATTCACATGGGTGCCATGGTGTTCGTCGCCTGGATAGTCATCCTGTTTTTCCTTAGATATCTGTTTAAAGAAGAGTTGGCGGTAACGCCACAGCCATTAGATTTAAAGGACAGACAACCACTTTCTGATCCAAAAACATGGTATGGCTCGCTGGCGGTTCTTGGCATCATGGTGATTGGCTTCATTATGCACAACGCCCTGCATTGGGAACCCTGGTTTGTGACAGCTCTCGGTCTTACCTTACTGGTTTTTATCGGTAAGGATATCGATATGGAAGAGGCGTTTGCTCACACCGAATTGGCGCTGCTGATGTTCTTTATCTCGCTCTTTATTATCGTCGGTGGTGTGGAACACAGCCAATTTTTGGAATACATCGGTCAATTTATCATTCCGTATGTAGAGAGTGATTTGCTTACTGCAACGGTTCTTCTGATGTGGGTATCTGCGGTGCTGTCTGCAGCGATTGATAATATTCCTTTTACCGCTGCGATGATTCCAATCATTCTGGGTATGGAGACTCAAGGTATCAATGTCACCCCTCTATGGTGGGGCTTGGCAGCCGGCGTGGGAATGGGCGGCAACGGCACTCACCTGGGTTCTACGGCCAACGTATTTATCGTCACTATTTCTGAGAAAATGGCGAAAGACGCGGGCGACCCAAGCCTGGCGATTACGCCAGGACTGTGGTTTAGGAAAGGTTTGCCGGTAATGTTGATAACACTGACTACTTGTTCAATAATCATGGTTATGTTCTTTGATTTCTTTGCCCGTCCACTTGCTTAATTTTGTGAGCAGTGTTGCGCCTTATTGGGCAACACTGCCATTTCCTGCGTTCAATTTTCTCCTGTTCCAGGTTTTCCTTGTGGGCAGAATAAAATTCAAGCAAAAGTCGAGAGTCAATGCCTGAGCAGAATCACTTTTTGAGTACAGCCCAGCTTAGTGACTCAGACAATCTCATTTTGATTTTTCAATCACAGCTTATGGTTCGTAGTGAATCATTCCTGTGGAAGCGTCAGCACATAAAAGAGCTGCTAACCGAGACGGCAGAGTGCGTTCTTATAGGGTATTATGATGAATCTGCGCTTATCGCAGTAAATCTACGACAAGATATTTCTTTATCACTACAGGCTGAACCAAGCCCGCTGCGAAGTTTACTCTTGTCATTGAATCAAAACGAATTTGCTTTGGCGGGCAGGGCGTGCCAGCTCATGGATTGGTATAACACGCACAAGTTTTGCGGCACTTGTGGCTGCGCTACTAAAACTCATGCGGCGGAACGTGCCCTTGTCTGTGTGCACTGCTCGAAACACTATTTTCCGCGCATCAATCCCTGCGTGATTGTTTTGGTTGTGAAGGATAAGCAGATACTTTTAGCCCGCAGTTCTCGCACTAAATCGAATTTCCACAGTTGTCTGGCAGGTTTTATCGAAATTGGCGAAACAGCGGAAGAAACGGTGAGGCGGGAGGTGAAAGAAGAAGTGAATATTGAAGTTACCAATATTCGTTACATTAAAAGTCAATCATGGCCCTTTCCGTCACAGCTTATGCTCGGCTTTCTTGCCGATTATTATTCAGGCGATATTATTCCGGAACCGACCGAAATTGCCGAAGCCAATTGGTACGACATCGACTCACTACCAATTGTACCCTCGGCCAGGATTAGTGTTGCTGGCGAGTTAATAGAACACCTTGTCGCAAAAGTGAAAAGCGGCAAGATTAGTTAGTTTTGAATTCCTTCTTTATAAAAGGCAAAATGCAGCCTTCAGCGGTATTGTCACAGGAGAAAGTCGCTTGGAATATTTGATCGAGTACGGCATGTTTTTGGCCAGGGCAGGGACCATAGTGATTGCTATTGTCATCGTGCTTGGCGCCCTGGGTGCCAGTGGAAATAGACAACGCAGGAGCGGCAAGAAGGGTCAGATAAAAGTGACTCATCTAAATGAGCACTTCGACGACATGAAAGATACCTTGCGTCACTCCGTGCTTGCTAAAGAGCAGCTTAAACTGGCACATAAGAGCGAGAAGAAACAGGCCAGGCTAGAAGTAAAAGAACAGGCCAAGGCAGAGAAAGAAGCCTTAAAGCAGACAGAAACAGCTTCCTCACCAGCCGATACCCGAAAGAAAAGAGTGTACGTGCTTAATTTTACCGGTGATATTGCAGCCGGGGAAGTGAGCTCCTTACGGGAGGAAATCACCACCGTTTTAAGTTTGGCGGAATCCAGAGACGAGGTGCTGCTGCGATTGGAAAGCCCTGGTGGCATGGTACACGCTTATGGCCTCGCTTCTTCACAGTTATTGAGAATAAAAAACAAACAAATACCACTTACTATCTGCGTGGACAAAGTCGCCGCAAGCGGTGGCTATATGATGGCCTGCCTGGCTGATCGTTTGGTAGCGGCTCCCTTCGCCATTATCGGTTCCATCGGAGTGCTGGTGCAGTTACCAAACTTCCACCGCGTTCTAAAGAAGCATGAAGTAGACTATGAAATTATAAGTGCTGGCGAGTTCAAGCGTACGCTGACGCAATTTGGCAAGATTACCCAAAAAGGCAGGAACAAAGTACAAGAAGAAGTTGAAACAATGCATGAATTGTTCAAGAAGTGGATTAAAGACCATAGGCCCGGTGTAGACATTGACAAGATAGCAACTGGTGAAACATGGGTGGGAACCCAGGCCAAAGAACGGTATATGCTGGATGAGATTAACACCAGTGACGAGTGTATAGTGTCTGCCTGCGAGTCTGCTGATGTTTATGAAGTAGAATTTGAGATTCAAAAATCCCTGCAAGACAAGATTAGCGCTGTTTTTCAGGGTACGGTAGAGAAGCTGTTTTCCAACTGGTTAGGCAAATCAACCAGCAATAATTATCAGTAAAATAATGTTCAGTAAATTTGACGTCGCCTGGCGAAATTGGCTTGACGCTGTGTGTTAATCGTTTTAGCAGAAGGAGTAGACTTTGCAGAAATTTAAGGCAATGCAGGTGTCAGAACTGGATAACGGCACGTTCCGGGCGAAAATTATTGAGCGCAGGCTTGATGAATTACCAGAAGCTGACACCTTGCTAAAGGTGCAATACTCCTCGCTAAATTACAAAGACGCACTTTCTTTTAGTGGAAACCGGGGCGTAACATCACGCTACCCCCATACTCCGGGAATTGATGCGGCTGGGACCGTGATAAGTTCCTCAAGTACCAGGCTTAACGAGGGCGATGAGGTCATCGTCATCGGCTATGACCTTGGAATGAATACAAGCGGGGGGTTTGGGCAGCTTATTCGAGTACCTTCGGCCTGGGTTGTTAAACGACCGCAGGGATTAAGTGCCAAAGAAAGCATGGTGCTGGGCACCGCGGGTTTTACTGCTGCGCTGTGCATTAAAAAATTACTGCTAAACGGTTTGAAGCCTGAACAGGGAAAAGTTCTTGTCACCGGTGCCAGTGGTGGCGTGGGTATGGTTGCTGTCGCCCTGCTGGGCAAACTTGGCTACCGTGTCGCTGCGAGTACAGGGAAACAGCAGGCTCATGCCTTGCTCGACAGTTTGGGCGCAGATGAGCTGGTCGCTCGTTTCAGTCTCAGTGAGGAGCTGTCACGCACCCTGTTAAAGGAAGAGTGGGCCGCCGCCGTTGATGTCGTTGGCGGGGCGACACTGGTTACTATTCTTAAATCTCTACGCTATGGTGGCAGTGTAGCCGCCTGTGGTCTTGTCCAATCTCCAGCATTTAATGCGTCTGTCTTTCCATTTATATTGCGTGGAGTGAATTTGCTTGGTGTCGATTCTGTGCAGTTGCCGATAGAGGCAAAAATAGAACTGTGGTACAAGCTTGCGACAGAATGGAAGTTGGACAATCTCGACCAAATTTGCACAGTTATTGGATTTGATGAACTTGAAGCCAGCCTGGCTCAAGTGCTAAAGGGTGCTGCCACTGGTCGTTTTGTATTGAATCTCGATTCTTGAGGCAGTCTAAAGAGATTGTACAAAAATCCAGTCCAGCTAAATCCTCCAATGTGGGTTCTTATCTTCAATCCAGCTACCCCTCTCTGTCATTCCTGCGAAGCATGTCCCCGCGTAGGCGGGGAGCAGGAATCCAGAAGCCAAACCAGGCATCGCCACAATCATGTGCAGGTTCGTATGTCTACATGGTCGGCACAATCATGTTTGGATTCCCGCCTGCGAGACTGTGCAAAAATCCAACATTTGTCATTCCTGCGAAAGAGACTGTGCAACAAACGCCGACTCACCCACTATTGAGCATTTTGAGTCGGGTACGGGTAAAAAAGGATTCTTATGAAAAGCAGGCAGGTGAAATAAGCTTGTTTATTGCAAAAATAAGCATTTCTGGCATAAACCATCGAATAGTGGACGCAAAAAGAAAGATGTCGCTTGATTTCTTCCATTACGGCTTCAATATTGCCTGCTTTTATAGCCAATAACAGCTTATTGAACAGCATGGTGCCTAACATGTTCAAAACACGCTTAAAGTTATAGCAAAACATAATCAATGCATTTTCTCCTGATACTTTTTCTTTGCCTCTGACCAGGTAGTGATCCCAGCCTAATGACCTCTTTATGGTGCCAAAAGGATGCTCCACAATCGCCCCTCTTCTTTTGCTAATCGCCTTGGCTGATTCTGTTTGCATTACCTCACCATAGGCTTGTAAAAAGGCTTCATGTTCCCAGCGCCATATTCTTCGGTGAGGCGTTTGCTTTGCCAGGCACTCGCTACGCACAGGGCAAGCCTTGCAATCTAGGGCACTGGTGCTATAAATAAACCCAAGCTTGCCTTTGGATAGGCTTGGGCTTGCTGTTTTTGTCAGTGTTTTGTTGTTGGGGCAGGTGTATTCGTCTTGCTCCTCGTTATAGACAAAATCCTCTTTAGTATATCTGCCCGTTTTCTTTTGTTTCTGTTGCGTATCAATTGGCGGGATGATTGGGTAGATTTTGTCATCAACACAGTTCTTTATCTCTTTTGCACTGTGATAGCCCTTGTCGGCAACCACAGCCAAAGTCTTAAGGGCTAAGGTTTCTTTCGCCTGACTTGCCATCTGATGCAACTGCTGTGCGTCATTGCCTTGACTTGATACATCCGTAGCAACAATCAGCTTTGCTTTGTCATCCACCGCAATTTGGCAGTTATAAGCGACCAGATGATGCGCTGGTTTGCACATCAATGCGGCATCCGGGTCGGTTGTGTTATGTTGCTTCTTGCCCAATTGCTCTAAGGTATTCAAATCCTCTTCCAGCTTTTGTTTGCGCTCTTTAAGTGCTTGTATTTTATCAATCAAATCAGGATTATCCAGAGTCTGTTCCGGTTCCTCCTGCTGGTCTGTGGTGTTTAATAAGTTCAGGTAGTCCTCAATAGCCTGCGTTACCCTGGCTATTTTTTTATCCACAGTGGCTTTAACAATCAAGGTATTTTTGGACGCATTGGCTCGCAAAAACGCTCCATCCAGTGCCACTAATTGACCTTCAATGAGATTGATATTTTGGCACAGCAAAACAAATTCCTTAAATGTATTCTTGAGTGCTGCGGCATTATTTTTTCTAAAATTAGCAATCGTCTTATAGGTGGGCTTTAAGCCTTGCAATAACCAGATAAGCTCGATATTTCTATGGGTTTCCCGAGCCAGATGGCGGGAACTTCTTATTTTATTGGTATAGCCGTAAATGTAGAGTTTCAACATCAATTTTGGGCAAAAGGCGGGGCGGCCATTGTTGTTTTTGTCGCTATATCTTGTCTTAAAGCCCAAGGCATCAACCTCTAAACTATCCACATAGGCATCAATGGCACGAACACCCGCATCCTCGCTGACATAATCCTCTAGCCGCTCTGGGAATAACAGTTGTTGCTGGCGATTTAAACCGTGTATGTAATCACTCATAAAGCCTCTGTTTAATGATTAGAATCAGTTAGTTATGTTCGTTATTGTATCATAATTGAGTCAGGTTTTGGATGTTTATTACTGTAATTATTGGGTATTTTTACAGAGGCGGTGTATCGGCTTAAAATACCAGCAAGGTCGGTGAATTAGGGCAGTAATGAGAATGTGACCAGGGGTGGTGGTTTTTTGCACAGTCTCGAAAGCAGGAATCCAGTAAAACACCCAAACCGGCAAGGGTTTCCCACAGGTAACGCAGCCTGGCGAGGATTTCTTGCACAGTCTCCTGCGCGGGAATGACAGGGTGGTGCAGGAATGACGAATGTTGAATTTTTGCACAGCCTCGTGTGCAGGAATGACGAAGTCTGGATTTTTGCACAGTCTCTGATGTGGCTTGTTAGGCGCCGGCCAGTTTTACATTCTTAAAACCTTTTTCAAGTTCTTGTTTTATCTGTTCGCGGTGGTCGCCCTGAATTTCGATGGCTCCGTTCTTAACAGTACCGCCTGCTCCGCAAAGTGCTTTTAATTTCCTGGCGAGGGCTTTTATGTCCGGTTCACTTAGATCAAAACCGCTCACCAGGGTTACTGCTTTTCCTTTTCTCCCTTTTGCTTCTCTGCCTATGCGAATTAGCTGCTCGGCTGGCTGCCGAGGTTTGCCTTTGTCTTGAACCAGTCGACAGCGGCACTTGCGTAACGGTTTATGGCATCCAGGACAATTTGAAAAATTTGAGCTGCTGTAGACGAGGCGCGAGTCACTCATGTGGGGGCGTCCGCAAGGTGGAATCAGGTTTTGTACAGTGGTGGCAGTGTGTACTGATCTTCGCGTTGCTGTTGCTTGCGTATTCGCTGCCTGCTTTTCCTGAGTCGTGCTACCAATGCAAGTAAAGGCCTGGAATCGAACGCGCTGCCAATGGTTTGTCCCCCGTTGGTTTGGTATAGGGCAGACTGGATATTGCTGGCGTGTTGGTGAAGCTCGGGTGCTTCAGATTGCTGCAAAATATCCTCCATGCTAACCACGCGTCTATCGTCCAGATAGTGATCACACCAGCGCAGCAATGTTTGTCTAACCGCATTGGGGTCATTGGATGCGCAGGCACGAAGCAGATGCCTGTAGGCAACGGCTTCGTTGTTTTCTGGACGGTAGCTTGCCGCAATCTGCGCCTTGAGATGTCGCAGGTAAGTATTAATTTCGCGCTTGTTGCCAGCGATGGCAAGTTTGTAAATACTGAAAACGACCAGGATGAATGCCAGGGCAATGCCGTAGCGCAGCCAGGTTGCTTCTACTTCAATGAATTCTGCCTGCGCCTGCTCATCTATCATGTCTTGATCAACCACCGGCAGGGCTGTCAACAGGGCTTCTATATTTTCAGTACTGGCAACAGTTTGTTCTGCGGGAATTTCTCCGGCAACGGTGGCTATGACAAGTTGCCTTGCCGGGATTACAGTCGCTTCCAGTTGATCAGTTTCTGTATTCCACCACGGAATCGTGATCTCTGGAATGGCCACATTGCCACTGTCTATGGGAACCATAGAGGTGGTTTCAATACGAGTGCCAACAATGGCGCCATCGACAAATGTGCGTTCGATCCGGGGCGGGTCGGGATATAAGTTTATTCCTTCAATTTCCATGTCACTGAATGGAGGTAGTACTGCTCCATCCAGACCTGCCGCTGTCATGGTGACAGTTCGCAGCACACTATCGCCCACTTTCAGGTTTGAGACGTCGGTGCTCCAACTTTCTTCCAGGCTGAGCTGTGCTGCTGGTAGCCAGAAGTCTGTGTTCTGAGCGAGCGCCGGTCGTTCTTTTACATCGATGGTAATGCCCTCTACAAAGGCGGTAACTCTTCGCGTATTCAGGTTGCGAAAGACAAAGTTACTGGAGCCGTCGCTGACCTCGCCACGAAACAAAATGTCCGGGATTACCAGCGGGCCACTACGTTGAGGGAAAATAACATAGTGCTTTTCGTAGACGCCATAGCGCACACCATCGATTAATTTCTCGTACTGATCAGGAGAACCGATTAGCTGAATAACCGAATCTTCCATTGCCAATTCGGTGAATTGCGGGTTCCTGATACCGTTGATCGTGTAATACAGGCGAACGCTAAAAAGCAGTTGCTCCTGAACGTAGACAGATTCCTTATTGGTTTCAATTTCCAGCAACAGCTCTTCGCTGGACTGGTTAGAGCGCGGCCCTTCATTCACTACCGTAATGGTGATTGCCCCGGTGGTTTGGCCGTTAATCTCCAGGGCGGGGATGGTGAGTTCACCTTCCTCTAGCGGAAACAAGGTGACTATATAGTCAGTCCATGCCTCGACAGCACCATTGATACTTCGTATTTGGCTCGAAGTTCGGGTGCCCAGTACGTCGAATTGACTGGTGAGCGGGGTCAAGTCTAATTGCATGCCTTGACGCTGTTCATACAAGCGAATAGTCAGGGTAAGGGTTTCACCGCGAGCAACTTCATGGCGGTCAACTGAAATCTCAATGTCCTGTGCCTTTGCTGTGGTTAAAACCATTGCACCAAGAAAAAGGCTGAGCATTGTGATTTTGGAGAGCATCCTCACCAGATCTGCCCCCCGTTCTGTTGGCTATTAGTGGTGCCGTTGAGTTGGCGTTGACGGTATTGATAGCGAAATTTACGCCGTAACAGCTCGCCAGGGTCATCGTCGATACGCCGTAACCACTGTTCCAGCGACTGTTGTTCCTCGAATTCTTCATTAGTGGTTTCATCTGGCGTGTTTTGCTCGCTATTGGACTCAGAGCCTTCCTGCTCATCTGGCGCCTGGTTTTGCTGTTGTTGCTGCTGATCCTGGTTAGCTTCCCGGCTTTCCTGATCTTGTTGTTCGCTGTTTTCAGAATCCTGTTCCGATTCGTTTTCAGAACCCTGTTCGGACTGGTTTTCCTGATCGTCAGCTTGCTGCTGTTCGCTGTTTTCTGATTCCTCCTGTGCTAATAATCGCTCAACTATTTCCTTGTTCTGAATGGCATCGGCATGAGCTTCATCGATTCCCAGGCTTAGCTCATAGGCCGCTATGGCCTCGGCATAGTTGCCAGCGAGAGCCAGGGCGTTAGCGCGATTGTAATGACCATCTGCGGTGTCGGCTGCGCTAAAAGCCGCGATGGCTGCTTCGTAGTTTTGCGCCCGGTAATTCGCTGCCCCCTGCCAGTCTGTTGACTCGAACAGCACAGCCGCCGTGGAATGTTCCTGGTTGGCATAGGCTTCAGCCGCTTGCTGATCTTTGGTTTTCCAGAGATCTTTCCAGTCAAGCGCCTGTGCTGGCTGGCCGGCTAACATCATGCCTGAGCTAATGACCAGGGCAAAACCAAATAACCAGCCGCGACGAAAACTCAGGGTGACCAAAGGTAGAACCAGTAATAATAGCCAGGGGCCAAACTCATGCCAGGCATCAAACTCTTGTTCGACATCGGACAGTTGCTCATCGTCCAGTAATTCAAAATCTGTGAGTAGATAAGCAAGGTCTGAATCTGCCAGTTGGATGTCGTGATAGCGTCCATTGACACGATTCGCGAGAGATTGCAGCACATTCCGGTTTAGGCGTGGAATGATAAGGGCGCCGGATTCGTCGCTCAAAAAATTGCCGTCATTAGTGCGAATAGGCGCGCCTTCTTCGGTGCCTATTCCCATGATGAGCAATTCGTAGTCATTGTCCGAAAATTGCTCCGTAATCAGCAGCTCTTCAGCAAAGCCACTTATTCCGTCGGTCATTAGCAGGACTTTGCCGCGACTTGTTTCGGTATCGTCGAGTAAGCCTGTGGCCAGCGCCAGCGCGGCAGTTGGATTGCTGCCAAGTAAAGGCATGATAGCAGGACTAAGAGAAGGGGCTAACGCGGCTATGGTGACTACATCGTCGGTGAGAGGCGTAACGGTATGGGCATCACCAGCATAGACTACCAGAGCGGTTTGGCCTTCCTGTCGCAGATCCAGAATATCACGCAGCTTTCGTTTGGCCAGATCCAGGCGGTTAGGCGCATGATCCGGGGCAAACATTGAAAGGGATAAATCCAGCACGATAACCAGAGCATCTTCGCGTTTCTGTACTGGTTGCGGTAACTGTTCCCAAACCGGTCCGGCCAGGGCAAGGATGGATAGCAGCCAGGCCACCACTAACAGCACTAAAGGGGTTCGTTGCGAGGCGTTTTTGCTTCGATCCAGCAAAAAGGGCAGCAGGGATTTATCAATAGCCTTGTCCCAGGCCGTAACCACGGAGTTGATGCGCCACATCGCCACAAAAAATACCAGCACCGGAATCAAGGCCAGCAACCAAAGAGGTCTCAGGAAGTGGAAGTTCTCGATCAGGCTGGCTGGTAGTTGAATGTCCACTAGGCATTGCCTCTGCTGGCGGCATCCACTTGGGCTTCATCCTCGATAGCAGCTAATCTTGCCCTGCCTGCCAGTGACATCCATGGAATGGAGAGCAGGGCTAATAGAAAGCTGATTAGTACGGCAGTTCCCAAAGGCCAATAAAACAAAACCCTGGTGGGTCTATAGGTCTGCTCATCTTGTTCAATAGTTTCCAAACGGTCCAGCTCTTGGTAAATTTCTACCAGGTCATTGACATCTCTGGCTCTGAAATAGCGTCCGCCGGTGGATTCGGCGATCTGCGTGAGTGCCGCTTCATCTAATTCAGCCGAAGGATTGATGGTTCTTGCACCGAAAAAGGTGCGTTGAATGACCTGGTCTGCGCCAATACCAATAGTATAAATTTTAATATTCTCGGTGCGCGCCAACTGCCCGGCCTGTTGCGGCGAAACAGCACCGGCATTGTTCACACCATCGGTCAAAAGGATCATTACCCGACTATTTTCCGGGCGGGTTCGCAGGTGTATAACTCCCAATCCAATTGCGTCTCCAATGGCGGTAGCAGATTCTTCGATGATGCCAATTTCGGCTTCAGCGAGCAGCGTGCCTACTGTTTGCCGGTCGAAAGTAAGGGGTGCCTGAATATAGGCGTGGGCAGCAAACAGAATTAGACCCAGGCGGTCGCCTTCGCGACGTTCCACGAAATCTCCCACTACCGCTTTCACCACATCGATTCGAGATGCCTGGCGGTTTCCAACCAGCATGTCCTGCGCTTCCATGCTGCCAGAGATGTCCACCGCCAGCATCAGGTCGCGGCCCGTCGAGGGCAGTTGCACAGCTTCACCGAGCCATTGCGGTCTGCCAGAGGCAATGACCACCAGTAACCAGATCAGAGTGCAACAGATCAGATTGAGTAATCTGCCTGAGGTCAGGTTTTCGTTATCGGATTGCAGGCGACTAAGAATGCTGAAGAAGGGAACGTACAAGGCAGCGTCCTGCCGTGGCGCACGAGCCAGCACCCGGTATACCAGCAGGGGCAGTGGCAGTGCCAGGAATACGTAGGGCCAGGTAAATTCAAGCATCTGCGCGTAATCCTTGTGTGGCTGTCGCGGCAGGTTTTTTTGATCTGGCAGTGCCGCTGTAGAGACTCCTGATCCACTGCTGGCCAAAGCTTTGCATGGCGTCCACGTCGATATCGCATTTTGTCTGAAAACGCCCGTACTGCAAGGCGGCGGCCATTTCTTCAGTCATCAGGGAAGATTCTCCTTTTTCGCGGATAAAATCAAGCCAGCAGGCTCCATCCAGGCTGGCTACATTGGCTTGTGGGTAATGAACCAGTGCGACTCGACGAATAACCGCGTTGAAGCGGTTTACGTAGGCCAGTTTGCTATTGTCCCCGGTATCGGTTTCAGCCCGGGAATAGCGGTTGTAGCAGCGATTCAACTCGGCTTGCGCGTAGTGGCAAATCTTCTGCTGACGCCTGTAGTTGACAAATTTCCGAATCAGCAATACCAGCGCTACCAGCACCAGCAAGCCCAGAATCCACCAGCCAATCGCAGGTGGCCAGTAGCTCACCGGCGGCGGCAGGTGTATATCAGCTAATTGAGCTAAGAGCTCTGTACTATCCATTGACGGATTTGCTCCACAACCAATTGATTCGTCCGTATCTTGATGAGCTGAATTTTCAGCTTGTCGAGTTCTGACTCCAGCCCCTTCATGCGTTGCTGAAACTGTTCCCTATAACGGTTTCGTGCTTTATTACTGTGCGTGTTCAAGGCACCTTTGTTAGCTCCATCAGTGATGCTATAGATGCCGGGAACAGGCAGGGATTCCTCAAGGGCATCGTACACCATGCAGCAAATTACGTTGTTGTGTCGCGACAACTGATTCAGATACTGCAAAGCCTTCTCATCCAGCGTCATGAAATCGGAAATAACATACAACGTGCTGCCTGGTTTCGTAATCCTTCTGATTTGGCCCAGCGCATGGGCTAGACCCGGTTTAAAATCCGGCCCCGGTTCACGGTGGGTTTCGGGGTCTTTTACCTGCTGCAATTGCTGGTTATAAAGAAACACCTGATTCAGCAAATGCAAGGCCGAGCGACGGCTTCGCCTGGGGCGCACCAGAGAAGAGTCCTGGTCAGAAAACACCAGGCCACCCACTCGATCACCGTTATCGATGGCCAGCCAGCAGAACAGGGCGGCCGCCTGCGCCGCGAGAACCGACTTGAAGGCTATCTGACTGCCAAAATACATAGTGTGGGTCTGATCCACCGCTACGATTACCGGCCTTTCGCGCTCTTCCCGAAACACTTTGGTGAAAGGTCTGTTTGTACGAGCAGTGACACGCCAGTCTATGAGGCGAATATCATCGCCAGCTTGATAGGGTCTAAACTCTTCGAAATCGAGCCCGCGACCGCGCATCTTTGAAAGATGCAGCCCAGAGATTCCGGCGATTGAGCGAGTATGCGCCAGGTAGTCCAGATTCTTGGCAGCATGGCGCTGAACCAACATCTCTTGCAGGGTGATCACCGCCCCGGTGCTTTGGTAGCGGCTGTGGTGTGGGTCAACTTGTAGTTTGACTGACATGACAAGCCCTGGTTAAACGTTCAGGCGGAAGGAACGCGTTCGCGAATAGTCTCTAATACCCTGTCAGCGGTGATTCCACTTGCTTCAGCCTCGAAGCTCAACAGGATGCGATGACGCAGGCAGTCGAATAGAGTTTCTTGCACGTCGTCAGGGCTGACAAAGTCACGACCCTGAATCCAGGCATGAGCTCTGGCGCAACGATCAAGCGAGATCGTGCCCCTGGGGCTGGCTCCGTATTCCAGCCAGGAGGCGAGGTCGTCGCCGTAATTTTCTGGTTTCCGTGTTGCCATGATCAGTTGAATAATATATTCCTCGACCTCGGGCGCCATGTGCATGTCGAGTATGTCTAATCTGGCTGCAAACAGGTCATCCTGGGCGACTTCTTTTGGTGGGTCCGCCACCTTATTGGCCGCTTCGTTGCGGACCAGATGTAAAATTTTTCGTTCTGCGTCTATTTGCGGGTAAGCGATGGTGACGTGCATCAAGAAGCGGTCTAGCTGTGCCTCGGGCAAGGGATAGGTGCCCTCCTGTTCGATGGGGTTTTGTGTCGCCATCACCAGAAATAAAGGAGGCAGTTGAAATGATTCCCTGCCTACGCTGACCTGGTGCTCGCCCATGGCTTCTAGCAGTGCCGACTGTACTTTAGCCGGGGCGCGGTTGATTTCATCCGCCAATACCAGGTTATGAAAGACCGGCCCCTGCTGAAAGCGGAAGGTGCCATCTTCGGGCCTGTATACCTCGGTGCCGGTGATATCACTTGGCAGTAAATCGGGTGTAAACTGGATTCTGTGAAAGTCGCCTTCTATTGCTCTGGAAAGGTCCTTGATAGCTTTCGTCTTCGCAAGTCCGGGAGCGCCTTCAACCAACAAATGGCCATCAGCCAGTAGTGCAATCAGCAAGCGATCAATCAGGCGTTCCTGGCCTATAATTTGATGCGATAACCAATCTTTGAGTTCTGTTATTATAGCGTGATGGCTCATAGTGATAATTCTCTGTAGTCAATGTGGCGCATAAGGCGAAGTCAGGGATTTTAAACGTTTTGAAGTGTATGTCCAGGTCAGCATTGTAGCTGAATGTAGCGGGATGTAGCTGCCCTGAAGAGACTGTGCAAAAATCCGGCATTTGTCATTTCTGCGAAAGCAGGAATCCAGTAAACCACACAAATCCGCAAGGGTTTTCCACCAGTAACGCAATCTGGCGTGGGGTTCTTGCACAGTCTTTGAAACGCGAGTCATGACTGAAATTACTGCGCGGGACTGGACTGTATGAAAACTGATTGGCAAAAGGTGTAGCAAATGGGGAAGGGCGGGGTTCGAATTTACTCTTTAGTGGCGGGCACGACGTGGCCTTCGGCGCTAACGCTTACAAAGGAAAACAACCATGAGTACTGAGTACTTACTTGAGCATGAAAAGCTTCTGCAGCTGAGTAAAAAAATAAGCAAACAGTTCTCTGCGAGCAAAGCAGATTCCCTGACGCTATTTGCAGGACGCTATTTCGCGAGTACATCAAGAACTGATCTGAACACTTTTAGCGATGAATTCATCTATCGGAGCTTGATGCAGGCCTGGGATTTCGTACAAAGCCGCGATTCCGCCAGGCCAAATATACAAATAAGACACTTCGATGCTGTCGAACGCGATCAACGCAGCAGCACGCAAATTCTTATCCTGTTGGATGATATGCCTTTTCTGGTTGATTCTACCCGGCAGGCGTTACTGCGGTCGTCGGTTGTCATCAAACGTCTAAACAATGCTGTTTTCTATGCCGAGCGGGTTGCAGCGGTCATTGCCGGCACGGGACGCAAACAACATTCAGCGTTAGGCAAACTGAAAAGGATACTGGCAGCACCAGCATTGGGCATCAAGGCCGAAGCCCTCATTTGTTTTGATTGCGTTCGGATTGATGAGGCTGAATGCAAGAACATGGAAAACGAAATACGGGACACCTTGAAAAACGTCGGCGCTGCGGTCAAGGATTACCCCGCCATGTGCAAGCAGATGGCCAGCATTCGGGACGGCCTGGCGAAAGACACAAAGAGGGCTCCCGCTTCCAAAGCCAATAGACAAGAATCTATTGCATTTATATCCTGGTTGCTCGCTGATCACTTCACTTTTCTGGGTTATGAAAAATACTGCATTACAGGCGGTGGGGAAAGCGCGGTCATCGAATTGCAAAAAAAATCGCTGCTGGGTGTGTCCCGGTTTAAATCAGACATAAAACCGAAAGTAAATATGTCTACCTTGTCCAAAGGTGCTGGCGAACTCATTCTTAAAAAGAAAATATGCAGTTTCGCAAAGTCCGGAACTCGTTCCAGGGTTCACCGCCCGGCCTATTGTGACTATGTGTTGTTGAAAGAGTTTGATGACAACGGCGAAGTGTCCGTAGAGCACCGCTTCCTGGGCTTGTATACCTCAACCGTCTATTTTCAGAAAGTTTTGGACATACCCTTGATTCGTCAGAAAGTTAAAGCTGTCCTTAAACAGTCCGGCTTCGCGAAGAACGGTCATAATATTAAAGATTTGCTTCAGGTTATCAGTATATGTCCCAGAGATGAATTATTTCAGATACGGCGAAGTCAGTTATTGTACACAGCGACCGAGGTAACACGCATCCAGGATTCTCGGGATAGTCGCCTGTTTATCAGGAAGGACCTGTATGGAAAATTCTTCTCCTGTCTTGTGTATGTGTCACGAGACACCTTCTCTACCAAAATAAGATTGCTGATAGAAAAGCTTCTGCAAGATCGCCTGTATGCAGAGGAAGTCGAATGCAATGTCTATGCGTCAGAGTCTTCTTTTACACGGGCGCATTTTATTTTACATGTGCCAGGAATAGAAAATGTTGACTACGACGCCAGGGAAATAGAAGCGGAAATGGTTCAGTTGATTAAGCCCTGGGAAGAATCTTTCTTCGATGCGTTACAGGCTCAACATTCCGACATAGAGGCAGGCAAATTACTCGCCGACTATACCGACTGTTTTTCTCTGGCCTACAAAGAGTCTTACAGCGGTGAGACTGCGGTTGCCGATATTTTAGACATTGAACGGGTGGCAAAATCCGCGAAGGTGGCAGTGAACCTGTCCCCCTGTGCCGTTGATGGACAAGCCGAATTCAGCTTTAAAATTTATAGTTACGCGGAACAACTACACCTCTCCACCGTTGTCCCGATCCTGGAAAACATGGGTCTAAAAATAGTCAGCGAAAAAACCTTCAAGCTACAGCTCAACGCCAATGATGTGGTGTGGTTGCACGACTTTTCCTTATACAGAGCCAAGCCCCTTGGCCGCTATAGCGACGAAACCAGAAAAATTTTTGAAGATGCCTTTATTGCAGTCTGGAATGAAGAAATCGATGACGATGCTTTTAATGAGCTGGTTACCACCGCAGAAATTAGTTGGCGTAATGCCGCTCTGCTGCGAGCCTATGCTTCTTATCTGAAGCAAATTCAATTTGGCTATAGCGTTATGTATATCGCGGAGACTCTTTCAAACCACCGGCAACTTTGCCGTTTGCTCATTCAGTATTTTGATGAGTTGTTTAACCCGTCTTGCAGAAAAAAGCTGGCCAGTTCAGACAACAAGGCGGCAACAAGCCGAACTCAGTTGTTGGCCGAAATTGAGAATGTAACCATCCTTTCTGAAGATAGTGTGTTGCGTGCCTACCTGAATTTATTCGATGCAACCCTGCGCACAAACTATTTCCAGATGGACTCGAACACGGGCCAGGCAAAGAATTATTTTTCATTCAAGCTGGATCCAGGTCAAATCACGGGCATGCCCAGGCCAACGCCAAAATTCGAGATTTTTGTTTTCTCACGCCAGGTGGAAGCTGTGCATCTGCGCGGTGGAAAAGTTGCTCGGGGCGGATTGCGCTGGTCAGACAGGCGTGAGGATTATCGAACAGAAGTACTGGGTTTGGTTAAGGCGCAGCAGGTTAAAAATTCCGTCATAGTGCCAGTGGGGGCGAAGGGAGGTTTTGTTATAAAGCGCAATACCTCTGACCTGGACCGGCAACAACTGGCTGAGCTTGGGGTTCAATGCTACCAAACCTTCATACGCGGACTACTGGACATAACTGATAATTTAGTGGGAGATAAAGTGCGGCCACCGCCTTCTGTCCTGCGCAGAGACGATGACGACCCCTATCTGGTCGTGGCGGCGGACAAGGGGACGGCGACTTTTTCAGATATAGCGAACGACCTGGCTGCTGCCTACAGTTTCTGGCTGGGAGATGGTTTCGCCTCGGGTGGAAGCAATGGTTATGATCACAAGCAAATGGGAATTACGGCAAAGGGTGCCTGGGTTTCAGTGCAACGTCACTTCAGGGAGCTTGGCGTTGATATTCAGCAGCAGGATTTTTCTGTTGTTGGTATAGGTGATATGTCCGGTGATGTATTTGGCAATGGCATGTTGTTGTCGAAGCATATCTGCCTGGTAGCCGCTTTCAATCACCTGCATATTTTTATCGACCCGGAGCCAGATGCCGCGCGCAGTTTCACCGAGCGCTCGCGCTTGTTCAAAAAACCAGGCTCTTCCTGGACGGATTACAATACCAGGACACTCTCAAAAGGTGGGGGCGTTTTCTCGCGTCAATCCAAATCAATCGCTATTTCAGCGCAAATGAAAGCGCGTTTTGCCATTGAACAGAATCTGTTGACTCCAGACCAACTTATTTCTGCACTATTGGCCAGCCCGGTGGATTTGCTGTGGAACGGTGGCATTGGCACCTACGTGAAAGCAACGACTGAGAGCCATCTGGAGGTGGGAGACAAGGCGAATGATTCGCTGCGGGTTAACGGCAACCAACTGCGTTGTAAAGTGCTGGGTGAGGGCGGCAACCTGGGTTTAACGCAGCTTGCTCGAATCGAATATGCCATGCGCGGCGGCATTTCCCTTACCGATTTTATCGACAACTCGGCGGGCGTCGATTGCTCGGATCATGAGGTAAATATAAAAATACTGCTAAACACCCTGAATCAGAAGGTCAGCTTAACTGAAAAAAGGCGCAGTACACTGTTGCAGGCCATGACCGAAGAAGTGTCGGAACTGGTGCTGGAAAACAATTATCGACAAGTGCAAACCATCGGTTTGGCGAATTCTGAAATGCGGTTTCGTAACAAGGAATACGCGGGGTTGATCTCCTACCTGGAAGAAAATGCCGGCCTCATACGTGAGTTCGAATACTTGCCAACCACCGAGCAAATGGAAGAAAGAACGGTAAAACAACAGTACCTTGCACGGCCGGAAATATCGACAGTAACCTCTTATATGAAAATGCACCTGAAACAAGAGTTAGTCGGTGCAGAGTATATCGATGAAGATTATTTGCATAATTATCTGTACGCGGCCTTTCCCGGTAGTCTGGTGGAGAAATATCGAACGGAAATATTGTCTCATCCGCTACGCCGCGAACTGGTGGCAACTCAACTGGCAAACTTTGTGGTTAATCTTGTAGGCCCCAGTTTTATCTACCGGATGGTGGATTCCACTGGCGCGTCCTGCGCTGAGGTAGTGAAGGCAGCGATAATCGCAAAAGACATCTTTCAAATTGAAAGATACTGGGAGCAGATAGAGACACTGGACTACAAAATTGGAGCAGCTACTCAAGCAGCGATGATGACACGTTTAACCAGGTTACTAAGAAGGGCTACACGCTGGCTTCTCAGAAACCGGGCAAGCACCGTGGATTTTGCGCTGGCCTATTCGAAATTTGTCAAACAGATCGAGTCTGTTCGACAACTTTTTCCAGCGAAGCTGCCGCCTGATTTTCAAACCATGTTTGCTGAAAAGCACAGTGACTTGATTGCGAATAAAGTGCCGGAGACTCTGGCTACTCAAATAACCCAGTGTGAATTCCTGTTCCCTGCTACAAGTTTTATCGAAATCAGTGAGCGCACCGGGGAGAATCTGACAGCAGTAGTTGATGTCTATTACGCCGTCGGTGAAGAGCTTCAGCTCAACTGGCTGGAAAAAATGATCAATCAATTACGGGTGCTCAATAATTGGCAAGCTCTGGCGAGAGAAACTTATCTGGACGATTTGTCCTGGCAACAGCGCGTATTGACGGCCAATATTGTAACCACAATCAAGAAGTCCGGTTCTGCAAATGCGCGGGTGCGGCAATGGAGTGAGCTGCATGGAAAGTCCTTGCATCGCGCCAGGGAAATGTTGCATTTCTTGCAATCGGAACCAGAGCCTGACTATTCTATGTTTTCAGTTGTGTTGCGCGAGCTGCAATCCCTGGCTCAACAAACGGTGAATAAGAAATAGGACGTTCTTCTGCTGGCACGCATTCCGTCAGCTATTGGAGCGTCAATTTGGGCGATACATTCCGCAGTTAGCGGAGTCTATTGCTGCGTACAATCCAGGGCTATAGACAAGAGAGACAAGACAGCTAAAGCAGCGATTCCATTGTGTATAAATTACTTAGAAACCTTCTTTTTTGCTTGCCGGCTGAGGCTTCGCATAACTTTGCCCTGCGTGCCCTGAAAACAGCTCATCGCATGGGTCTGTCTGCTCTGCTCGCGGCCAATACTAAAGAATTAGCGCAAGGCAAAGAAGTAATGGGAATTAAATTCCCCCATGTGGTTGGCCTGGCAGCGGGCCTGGATAAAAATGCAGACTATGTCGATGCCCTGTCGGCGTTAGGGTTTGGTTTTATCGAAGTGGGTACGCTGACACCAGCGCCGCAGCCAGGCAACCCGAAACCACGGATGTATCGCCTGAAATCTGAGCAGGCAATTATTAACCGCCTGGGCTTCAACAACAAAGGCATTAGCTACGCTTGTGAGAGAATCAGCGAGCTAAAGAAGCGCGGTGTGTTAGCTGTAAACATCGGGAAAAATTTTGACACAACAGTTGCGCAAGCCAATCAGGATTACATCAAGTGCTTGCGGCAATGCTATTCACTGGCTGACTACGTGACGGTAAATATATCATCGCCTAATACGCCAAGTCTGCGTAGTTTACAGTTCGGCGATGAGCTTAATAGCTTGTTGGACGAATTGAAAGAGGAGCAAGCCCTGCTGCACAAGGAGTACGGAAGTTACACGCCGATTGCAGTTAAGCTGGCACCGGATCTAGCGGCCGCTGAAATTGAATCCTGTTGCCAGAGTCTGTTGAGTAGAGAGCTGGATGCAGTCATCGCAACCAATACCACGTTGAACAAATCGTCAGTCACTTCCCCTGTTTACAGTGGCCAGGCCGGTGGCCTGAGTGGCGCACCTCTCAACGCTCTGTCCTGTGCAGTGCTTAAACAAATAAAAGCGCATGTAGGTGAAAAAATGCCAATCATCAGCGTTGGCGGCATCATGTCGGCGCAACATGCGCAGCAGCGCTTGCGTGCGGGTGCAGATCTATTACAAATTTATACAGGGTTTATCTATCGTGGCCCGCCGCTTATAGAAGAAATTCTTTTATCGTTACAGCGTGAATAAACTTATTCTCTACACCACAGATGGCTGCCATCTTTGCGCACAGGCCGAGCAACTGCTGGTCGCCATGGAGGCAGAATCAATCCGGTTTGAACTTGAGTCTGTTGACATAAGTTTCGATGAAACCCTGATAGATCAATATGGCATTCGTATACCGGTGGTTAAAAACGCCGTTACTGAAAGGGAAGTAGCCTGGCCATTCGGTTTGCAGGAACTGCTTGGCTTATTTTGATCTGCCAGGGTTCCGGGCGAAGGCCAAAAAGATTGTCATCAGGGTAGCGTTCCACCCACGAATCTCAATTATTCACGGATGCCGCTCGCCGTGTGTCCTGCTTATTTTGGTTGGTTGTCCGCCAGTACTATATTGAACAAAGCGGCGGCGTTGCTACTGGTTTCGCCTGCCAGTTGAGAGGCCGTGCGGCCACTGTATTTGGCGACAGTATTCAGCACTTCAAGCAGATACTTAGGTTCATTGCGTCTGCTCTTTGGCTTGGGAGACAAGGTGCGCGGCAGCAGGTAGGGGGCATCGGTCTCGATTAGCAGTCTGTCATTGGGGATTTTAGGCAGCAGTGACCGAAGCTCTGAACCACGGCGTTCATCACATATCCAACCGGTAATCCCAATGTACATATCTAACGCCAGATAGTCCTCCAGCGCTTGTTCGTTATCGGTGAAGCAGTGTACGACGCCTCCTGTCAGCAGTTTGCGGTATTTCTGTAGTAGTCCCAGAAATTCTTTATGCGCATCCCGCTGGTGTAGAAACAGGGGTTTCTGCACTTCGGCCGCCAGTTGCAGATGCTGCTCGAAGGCTTGTAGCTGGGAATCCTTGCTGGAAAAGTTACGATTAAAGTCGAGACCAGTTTCACCTATGGCGACCACCTTTTCCTGCCTGACCAAGCCCCTTATGGAGGCCAGTGCTGCTGCATTGAACTGGTCTGCCACATGGGGGTGATACCCGGCTGTGCTACTAAAGAGCTGTGGCTGCGACTGACTCAGGCGAAGAGAGGCCGCGCTGGAATCTCCATCGGTGCCAGTGATGATAATGTGACTCAGCCCCGCATCCAGCGCAGAGTCAACGACCTCTTTAAAGTCATGCTCAAAAGATGCGTGACCAAGATTGGCACCAATATCTACCAGGTTCATTTCTTCGCCTCTGCGTCATAGTCAAAAAATGGGAAAGTCTATCTTATGAACAGGCTTAGAGCCAGTTACAGCCTCGGCTGCACGTATAGATATTTCATGGCTTATAACCGATAATGGCAAGCTGAGCAAACAACGGAACCAGCCAAATTGGACGCAAAAGTAAACATGCACACTGACAAAAAAGACCTGGACTGGGCCAATCTCGGTTTTCAGTACCGACGTACCGATTTTCGTTTCAGCGCGAACTGGGAACATGGCAGTTGGAATGAAGGCGAGCTTATACGTAGTGAAACTATTGCCGTGCACGAAGGAGCGCCTTCTTTGCATTATGCGCAGCAGTGTTTCGAAGGGATGAAGGCGCAGACTGCCGAAGACGGTCGCGTGTTACTCTTTCGCCCCGACCTGAACAGCGAGCGCATGAAATTGGCCGCTGCAAGATTGCTAATGCCTGAAGTTCATGGAGAGTTGTTTTATCGCGGCGTAGAAGAGACGGTCAGGGCGAATTATGCGTGGATACCCCCGTATGGTTCCGGTGCTTCTTTGTATATCCGTCCGATGATAATCGGTGTGGGTGAAAATCTCGGATTAAAACCAGCCCGTCAATATGAATTTCGTGTCTTCGTTTCACCGGTGGGCCCGTATTACAAACAGGCAGGTTTGTCGGTGATTAGCCTGGCTGTTTCCGAAGCTGATCGTGCGGCACCGAACGGCACGGGCAGTTTTAAGGTCGGCGCAAACTATGCGGGTGGCTTGCTCGCTACCCGGTTGGCTCAAGAACTGGGAGCAAATGAGGCTTTGTACCTGGATTCTGCCGAGGGCCGCTATATTGATGAGGCGGGGTCTGCCAATATAATAGTTATGACGAAACAGGGGGTTGTCCTTACCCCTAAGTCTGACGCTATTCTGCCCAGTATTACAAGGCGTTCAATCATGACGCTGGCGCGGGAAGACTTGCATCTGCACACAGAAGAACGCCCAATAGACCTGCGCGCCGAGTTTTCCAGCTTTCAAGAAGCCGCAGCCTGTGGGACGGCGGCTGTGCTTTCTCCAATAGGCAAGATATGGTTCGATGGACTTTGGCACACAGTGGGGGAGGCAGGTTCGTCAGTCGCTCCCGGGATGCAGAAACTCTATGATCTTCTGACCGGAATTCAAAAGGGTGAATTGCCAGATAATCATGGCTGGCTGCATCAAGTCGGCATCCAGAGCCCGGTTTTGTCCGACACTCATAAATAGTGCTAGTGGTGCCATTTACATGGCCGCAGAACAGGCTGCCAATCCTGTCCATCCATGTAAATGCCCTTCTGTGGGAAATTGAAAATGATGCCCGGGTTTTAAAAAGAACCTTTAACCGGATTCCTCCTTCGCAGGAACCCAGTAAAAACACCCAAACCGGCAAGGGTTTTCCGCCAGTAACGCAACCTGGCGAGGCTTACTTACCCAGCTTCCTTTGCGGGAATGACGAGATGGCGTAGGGATGAATAACGAAGCTGGTGCTGGAATAGCGGGCAGTTTGTTGCCTGGAGATTTAGCGCGTCCTCAAACTGATTGGATGAGGGTTATTTTATCGGTTTAGTGAACTGTCCGGGCGGGTTTATACAGATCTCCAGTAATTATCTTAAAAACAAACGGATCAGTGCTGGATTCGGCGGCTTGCTTCCCTCACAAACTCTTTGAATAGTACTGACTTGCCATGATCGGGCGCTTTGGTTTGTAATCCTGGCAAAAAGTTTTTTGAGAGAAAACTTGACCCGTCTGCAACTTATCCTTATATATGTGCGCTGTTTGAGCCGTCACAACCACGAGATGCAGAGAAAACACATAGCCAATGTCAAAATCTTTAGTAATAGTTGAGTCACCCGCCAAGGCAAAAACCATTAACAAGTACTTGGGTTCTGAGTACATAGTTAAGTCGAGCGTCGGGCATATTCGAGATCTGCCCACCAGCGGCAGCGGCAAGGCCATCGACACAAAAGCCCGTGCCGCCGCTGCGGCTGCAACCCGCAAGATGGTGCCGGAAGAAAAGCTTCTCTTCAAGAAAAAGAAGGCCAAACAACAACTTGTTACGAGAATGGGCATTGATCCTGAGAGGGATTGGGCTGCGCAATACGAAATATTACCCGGAAAAGGAAAAGTCGTTTCGGAACTGAAAAAACTTGCGAAAAATGCCGATAACATCTATCTGGCAACTGACCTTGATAGAGAAGGAGAGGCCATCGCCTGGCATCTGAAGGAAGCTATAGGTGGTGACCCCGGGCGTTATAAACGGGTTGTGTTTAACGAAATAACCAAACGCGCTATCACCGATGCCTTCGAAGAGCCAGGGAAACTTGACATGCGCTATGTCGAAGCGCAACAGGCACGGCGCTTCCTTGACCGTGTCGTGGGCTTCATGGTTTCACCATTACTTTGGACGAAAGTCGCACGCGGATTGTCTGCCGGCAGGGTACAGTCTGTCGCTGTAAGGCTTGTGGTCGAACGAGAGCAGGAGATACGCGCCTTCATTCCTGAGGAATTTTGGGAAATCTTTGCCAAACTGACTACAGCCAAAAAAGAGAAGCTGCGCTGTCAAGTGCTTAGGCAGGATGGCCATAATTTTCGCCCCACTAACAAAGAAGAGTCGGACGCCGCGCTTGCCATCCTCGATTCGGCAGATTTTAAGGTACTCAAGCGTGAAGACCGACCGACTTCATCTAAGCCCAGGCCGCCACTGATTACCTCAACCTTGCAACAGGCAGCGAGCAGCAGGTTAGGCTTTGGGGTCAAGAAAACCATGATAATGGCCCAGCGTCTCTATGAGGCGGGCTATATCACTTACATGAGAACCGATTCAACCCATCTCAGCAATGACTCTCTCGCCATGTGTCGCCACTATATAGAAAAAAGCTTCGGTAACAAATACCTCACCGGGAAGCCGGTATTGTATAGCTCCAAACAGGGAGCGCAGGAAGCTCACGAAGCAATCAGGCCGACAGAAGTAAAAGTGGTTGCGGGCAAATTAATGGGGATGGAAGCGGATGCTGTGCGCCTGTATGGCTTGATTTGGCAGTACTTCCTTGCCTGCCAGATGCAAGCGGCCAGGTATCTAAGTTCCTCAATAACAATATCGGCCGCAGAATTTGAATTACGCACCAGGGGAAGAATCATGCAGTTCGATGGTTACCTGAAAGTGATGCCATCCAAAGATGAAGATGTGCTGCTGCCGGCCGTCGAACAAGGTGACCGCTTAAAGCTCCAGTTGTTGGAACCGTTTCAGAATTTTACCAAACCACCTGCGCGTTATACGGAAGCAAGCCTTGTCAAAGAATTGGAAAAGCGGGGGATTGGTCGCCCGTCCACCTATGCATCCATTATTTCTACGATCCAGGATCGCGGTTACGTGCGCACCGAAAGTAAAAGGTTTTATGCCTTGAAAATGGGTGACATAGTTGCTGAGCGCTTGCAGGAAAGCTTTGCTGAATTAATGAGCTACGACTTCACCGCAAAAATGGAAGAGTCACTGGACGAAGTAGCGGGCGGAAAGAAAAACTGGAAAAAGCTATTAGACGAATTTTATTCCGGTTTCACCAGTCAGTTAGCGAAGGCTGAAGCTGAAGAAGGTGGAATGCGCACGAATAATCCCACCGATACAGATATAGAGTGCCCTGAGTGCGGTAGGCCCACGCAAATTCGCACGGCTTCCACCGGTGTTTTTCTGGGTTGTTCCGGTTATGCCTTGCCGCCCAGGGAGCGCTGTAAATCCACTATTAATCTAACTCCGGGTGATGACGCGATCCGCACTGACACCGTCGAAGAAGCAGAGGCTCAGGAAAATATCCGCTTGCGTCAGAAGCATCGCTGCTCAATTTGTACTACGGCAATGGAGCCTTATCTAATCGATGGGAAGCGTAAATTACACGTTTGTGGCAACAACCCGGATTGCCCGGGCCATGAGATAGAAAACGGCGAATTCAAAATAAAAGGCTACGACGGCCCAATTATCGAATGCGATAAATGCGCTCAAGACATGCAGTTAAAAACAGGCCGCTTCGGAAAATACTTTGCGTGTAACAGTGCAGATTGCAAGAACACGCGCAAACTTTTGCGCAACGGCGAGGCCGCTCCACCAAAGATGGCTCCAGTGCCAATGCCGGAGTTGGCTTGTGAGACTGTCGATGACCACTATGTGCTGAGGGACGGAGCGGCCGGTATGTTCCTGGCTGCCAGCAAGTTTCCACGAAATCGTGAGACCCGGGCGCCTTTTGTTGAAGAATTGCTGCCGCATAAGGACGAGATTGATCCCAAGTACGCTTTTATCATGCAGGCGCCGCTTGCGGATGATGAGGGGAATAAGACCCTTGTTCGTTTTAGCCGCAAGACGAAAGAGCAGTATGTACAAACTGAAGTGGACAAGAAGCCCACCGCCTGGAAAGCTTTTTATGAGGGTGGCAGGTGGCTGGTCACCAGGCCTGAGAAAAAAGCCGGGACAGTTAAAAGGAAAGCGAAAACAGCAGCGAAAAAGAAGAAATAGACAGGACTGTGTGACAGCATACAGGCTGGCACAAGGCATGAACCCGAACGCTGTTGTCAGCTGTTGTCAGATAGTGCGCCGAATTACCCCTACGCTAACCCCTTCGATTGAGAAGTCACTGCTGCGCAAGTCAACTTCGATAGGGTCGTAGTCAGGATTTTCAGGCAAGAGCCTGATTTTGTACTTGCTGCGGCTCTTTTCCAGGCGTTTAACGGTAACTTCATCATCTATTCTGGCTACAATAATATCTCCATTGTTGGCCTGGACAGTTTTGTGTACGGCGAGCAAATCATCTTCGAAGATTCCGATATCAACCATACTGATGCCTTTCACGGTAAGTAGATAGTCTGCCCGGGGAGAAAACATATCAGGGGGAATATCACAATAATCGGCGATGGATTCCTGCGCCAGTATTGGGCTTCCGGCAGCGACTTGACCAATAATGGGCAAGCCTGGTTGCTCGCTGACAAGCAGCCGTAAACCTCTGGAAATGCCGGGTAATATCTCGATAGCGCCTTTCCTGGCAAGTGCGCGCAAGTGCTCCTCGGCAGCATTTGGCGACTTAAAACCCATTTTTTTTGCAATCTCAGAGCGAGTTGGAGGAAACCCGGTCTCTTGCAGGTAGTCCTTGATATAGGCAAGAATTTCCTCTTGCCTGGGTGTGAGTGTAAGCATGACTGTCCCTTGCTGGAATAATTGCTGTAATTGTATACAGTTATCAGGCAATGGCAATAAAACTTTAGGACACGATGAGGAAGTGGTGGACATCCGCTCTATCCAGCAAGCACCATGATTCAGGAAATCTGAAAGTCATCGCCTGAATCCAGCGAGTCTGGTTCAATGTGCAACAGTACGCCAGAGAAATTATCGGGCACAAAGACCTGGTCTGAATAGGCTTGATCCTCGGAATTAAGTTCATAAGGGCTGCGCCAGTCTTCTGGTGCGGCGGCGGTGCTTATGTAAAGCTGTTCCCAGGTAGCGAAATCGTATTCACCGAGTTCGCCATCAACCAGTTGGTACTCTATGCTCTTGCTGTCTTCATCAACTGCGACAATTTCAAACAGGCTTCCGCTGGCTAAATCTTGATACCAGGCAGAAACTTCGGGCAGGATTTTATTCATTGTCTTACCTCCAGGGTAGTACAGAATTAACTAAGTGAACTCCTTGTTGTAGTAAAGATTGCCTTGCAACTTCCGTTACAGCGTCACTATAGTGATATATAAGCCCGAATTGAAAGCGAAATTTTTTGACATTTCTCGAACTTCTTTATGATTCAATTTAATAGCGAAAGCTAAGTGGCTGAACCCATTAAAAAACTGATTTTGCTAACGCCAAATAGTTTTGTGATAATCAATTCCTTAACTTTTGAGAAACCGTAATGAAGCCTGAGCAATTGGAATCTGGTGTTGTAATGCTTGACCTTGAGGGGCTGACCCTTGGGACTTCGGAGCGTGACTTGTTGTCAAGCCCACAAGTTGGCGCTGTTATCTTATTCAGTCGCAACTATGCTTCTCCGCAACAACTAAGTGATTTAGTGGCTTCCATCAAGCAGTGTAATGACCGTCTGCTTGTTGCTGTGGATCAGGAAGGTGGCCGGGTGCAGCGATTTCGCGAACACTTTCTGTCACTTCCTCCGCTACGAAGCATCGGAGCTGTGTATGAGCAAAAGCCTCAGCAAGGTTTAGAAGCAGCCAGCTTGTGCGCGTGGGCGATGGCTGTAGAACTGCTACAGTTTGGCATTGATATTAGTTTTGCACCGGTGCTGGATTTATTTAACGCCAGTAGCCCGGTTATAAAAGACAGGGCCTTCTCGCCCAGTGCGGCGCAAGTTAGCGAGCTAGGCTTAGCCTATATCGCTGGAATGCACGAAGCGGGAATGGCTGCTACTGGAAAGCATTTTCCGGGTCACGGCAATGTGATGGCGGATTCGCACACAGAGTTGCCAACAGACCGGCGTAAAATGGATGAAATTCGGGCCAGTGACTTGCAGCCCTTTGCTGTATGTATGGACGCGCTGGATGCGATAATGCCTGCACACATAGCGTATCCCGCAGTTGACCAACACTGTGCAGGTTTCTCGGAAATCTGGATTCGATCAATCCTGCGTGAAGAATTTGCTTTCAACGGCGTGATTTTCAGCGATGATCTCACCATGAATGCCGCACACAGTGCTGGTACAATCTCGCAGCGCGCAAATCTTGCCCTTGCTGCAGGTTGTGACATGGTATTGGTTTGTAATAGTCCGAAACAGGCACATGAATTAGTCGATTATCTTGATAAGCAAGGTCAAATCGGCAACGCGAGAACAGGGCAGATGCTTGCCAGACCCGAGTCGGTACAATCGAATTTATACGAATCGGAAAGATGGCATGAGGCTGAGCAATTGATAGTCAGTTTTTCACGGTAGCTAATTTTAACAACAAAAATAACCAGGTTTGCGAGGGGGATATAGAAAGTGGACGATTTTCTTTTAATGCTGGATGCGATCAGGGATTTAGGCTGGGGTGTTGAATTATTTGCCGTGGTGACCATCACCCTGATAGGTCGCTATATCGCGATGCGCCTGCTGAAGGTTCTTGAGCGGCAGGTGGCAAAGACGACCAACACTTGGGATGACGCACTTTTTGATGCCGCGCGAGTGCCACTGAGCTGGTTTGTTTTGATCATGGGTCTGCTGTGGGGAATTGCAGTGAGTGACGGCTATGTAGATACCGAACTTTTCTCGGCTGAGAATCTTGACTTGTTCAGGCAACTCACTTTCGTTGTACTCGTTGCCATGTTTTTAGTGCGATTCATCACGCGAGCCGAGTCTCATTTGCTTACTAATCAGCCAACAGCGGTGACAGCATCAGGCGCGGCCTTTGATGCCACTATAGTACAGGCATTAGCCAAACTGCTGCGCTTGTCTGTGGTAATTTCTGCCATTCTAATAGCGATGCCAACATTGGGTATTGAAGTAGCCGCCTTGTTAGCCTTCGGTGGTGTTGGCGGTATAGCAGTTGGTTTTGCAGCGAGAGATCTATTGGCCAATTTTTTTGGCGGATTGATGATCTATCTGGATCGACCTTTTGCCATAGGCGATTGGATAAGATCGCCAGACAGAGAAATAGAAGGAACGGTGGAGACGATCGGCTGGCGATTGACCGTGGTGAGAACTTTCGACAAGAGGCCTTTGTACATACCCAATTCGGTGTTTAACACGCTTTCCCTGGAAAACCCTTCGCGTATGAGTAATCGACGCATCAAGGAAACCATAGGCATTCGTTATCAAGATTCGACGAAGATGGAGGCTATCGTGAAAGACGTGAAGGCTATGCTGCAATCTCACCGCGAAATCGATACGGAGCAGACCTTGATCGTTAATTTTTTACGCTATGCTCCATATTCTCTTGATTTTTTCATCTACACATTCACCAGGACAAGCAACTGGATTCGGTTTCACGAGATCAAGCAAGATGTGTTGTTACAAATTGTTGGGATAGTTCACTCCCATGGAGCGGACTTTGCCTTTCCAACGACGACCCTGGATGGTTTGGACGGACTTATTTCCACCGGAACAGAGCAGGAATCTTGAACTCGATGCTCCCGTTGCAGATTCTGCAAGTCCAGAGCCGCGCCAGGTGCTTGCACCAAGAGGTGGAAGTTGAAGCGGCGCTGGATCACATGGCAGTGGCTGTCAGTTCGACATTGCACGACAAAAACCCTCTGCTCATTTGTATTATGCACGGTGGCCTGGTCACCAGCGGCAGGCTGGCAACACGATTAAACTTTCCACTGCAAATGGATTATTTACACGCGACTCGTTATCGGGGCTCTACCAGCGGGAAAGACTTGCAGTGGAAAACCTACCCCAGTGAATCATTGCAGGGCAGGGCGGTACTGCTGATCGATGACATTCTCGATGTCGGCAAAACCCTGGAGCTGATCGTTGACTATTGTGTGCAACAGGGATGTGCCTCAGTGCATACGGCGGTGCTGCTCGATAAGCAACACGACAGGAAAACAGCAGCGGCCAGGGCGGATTTTGTCGGTCTGAATGTGGCGGATCATTACTTGTTTGGCTACGGCATGGATTACAAGGGCTATTTGCGTAACGCTCCCGGCATTTACGCTATCGCAGAGCAAGACAGACAGCAGTATTTGCCTGTTGCCGATTAGTCTCAGTTATTGTATTCCACCAGTTGTGGCAGGCTGGTGAATAGCAAGGCGGTTCTAATGCCTCGATTACTCTCTTTCCTGAACAAGGATTTATAGCGCGACAGTTGCGCTGCGTGCCGTTGCATTTGTTCATCCAGGAAATTTGCAATAGACAAGTTCTCTGGTTTGCCTGATGACTTGTAATCGATAATCCAGCGCTGGCCCTGCTTGTCGATGAACGTGCGATCTATGACATGGGTTCGAAGAAAACCATTGCTACAGGTTTGTATAGCTAACTCGGCGGCGCTTGCTTCAAGCGTGCTGTCGAATATCCAATTAATTTTGTCATTGCCCAGGGTGGCCACTAATGAGCGTTCAATTAGCCCGAGCGCCGCTTGTATTTCCTCACTGCTGAAGTCAAAACTTTGTAATTGTCTTTGCCAGCGCTGTTGCAGCCCGGGAAGATTTTCAGCTTGTAGCAGAGTCGAATTGTCGAGGTAGTTCTGTAGAGCCTCGTGTATCAGCTTGCCAATTTGTACCGGTAATTGATTGTCCTGCACGAATTCAGGCGGCGCGTCTCGACTGTTCTCGCCTGGCTCCTCTATTGCTGAATTCCGTGCTTCGTCAGTAGCCTGGTCAGGTTTGAAAAATTTGTCGGGTAAGCGCGACAGGGTGGGTGCTGTTAGCAATAGATTTTCCTGATAGAGCAGCCCGACAGCCGTTGCGTTAACCGGTATGCAGGCAAACGTCGAATCGGCGTCATCTTCCGCCAGCAAACTATCCCAAATGGTATGCAGAAGGCTGCGCGAATCAGGTTTGTCGGGTTCTCCGCCTTTATCTGGCAATGCCGCCGATAAATAGACGGATTTCATCGCGCGGGTTATGCCTATATAGAGCAAACGTGTAGTCTCGAATCGTGCCTTCGCTGCCTTTTCAAACCTGAGTAACTTGTACAGGCTGCTATCTTCGCTGCCGGTCGCTGACAGGGTTGCGAGAAACAACTTGTTGTTGCCGGTCTGGTTAAGCCTTTGCTGCCAAAGCAGAAGTGACTTGTCATCTGCGCGGCTAGCTCTGGCCAGGCCGGGCAAAAACACATGGTCAAATTCCAGCCCTTTTGACTTGTGAATAGTCATTACATGGATGGGGTTGTTGTGCTGGCTATTTGCTGGTGTAGAAATAAAACTGTTTGCTATCTTGCGTCGAAAGTCAGCAAAATTCTCAATGTCTCCCGCAACTTCTGACTCGCGGACAAGTTCGTAGAATTTTTCCAGGTTGTCGAGTTCCGCCGCCGATTGTAGCGTCTGCGCGCCATCCAGATCGGCAAACAGGGATTGCATCACCCGACTTAGACGATAGCGCGCTTTATCCATAATCGCGTTGATCAATAGCGGTGTTACTTTTTTTAGTCTTACCAGGCCGTCAGGACTCAAATTGTGCTGCGCTGGTTCGGCGGTGAGCTGCCTGAGGCTCTCCAAAATACTAAATTTTGGATTCCAGTTTGCCACACTATGCAAGTCTTCAAGTTTTAAACCGCACCAGGGTGCGCGTAGCAGAGCTAGCCAGGAAAGCCTGTCTGCCTGATTACACAGGGCGCTTGTCAGGCTTGTCATGTCGGTAATGATTCTCTGGCTGTCAAGCTTATCGATTTCGTTGGCGAGCCAGGGGATTTCGGCTTCACGCAAGGCGGGAAGAATAAATTCCAGGTGTGACCTGCTACGCACTAATATGGCGATGCTGGCTTCAGCATGATGTGCGCGCAGTCGCGATATCTCATCGGTGATATAAGCCGCCTCTTCAAGACAGGCTTCGGTCTTACTGCCCTCGCCATAGTGGTAACAGCGGGTGGAAACGGCGCTGGCTATGTCAGCGGGGTGTACTGCTGCTGACCTGGAATAACTAACAGCGCCCCTGGAGATGTCGTTGCGTTCCGGAAATGCCCTGGCAAAAAGTCGATTTACCCAATTCACAATGCCTGCATCCGATCTAAAATTTGCAAGTAAATCTATGGGTTCAAGCCTGATGCTGCCCAAACCAGATTCCCTCAGTTTTATAAACAAGCCTACATTCGCGTTACGAAAACTGTAGCAGGATTGCATGGCGTCACCGACCACAAACAAGGTTCTGCCATCATCTGGCTCCCAGCCTGTTGTTAGTTTGTGCAATAAGCTCATCTGTGCCGAGGAGGTGTCCTGGAATTCGTCAACCAGAACGTGCTTTATTTGGTAATCCAGGCTTAAAGCGAGGTCTGTGGGTGCCTCGTCAGTTCCCAGGGCGCGCAAGGCGGCAAGGCTTACCTGTGGATAATCCACCTTGCCCCGGCCAGCAAAGGCCAGTTCCAGTTGCGCCACCAGGACAGGTAGTATTTTGGTAAGGCTTGCCAAAAATTCCCAGGTTTGGGCTTCTTCGTCTGGCTCGGGAAGCCGTCGTAAATAGTCCAGCGCTTGCAATAGCTCCCTGGATTCGGACAGGGATTCGAGTAGCTCAACCATGTCTTGCTTTTTCTCGCTACAAAGCTGTCTGCTTTCCTGGCTGCCGCTAGCTGCGGGAAAACCTGTGTTCTTATTGACTGTCTTACGAAATGCGGGCTTGTCTTTGTTCGTGGTGAGTAGCAAGGCAGTCAAGCCGACCCAGCATTCAAGCTTGGCGGGAGCAGTATCAGGAAGTTCATCGAGACCCGCGCAGGCAGATAGCATTGATGTAGCGCCATCCCGGGTGAGGTTTTCTGTGGCGTAATGCAGCAAGGGCATTAACCGGGCCTGCCAGGCTTGCAAGTGGGTTGCTGCCGCCTGTAACGATTCTTCGATTAACTCCAATACGTTTTCAGTCAAATAGGAAACAGCTTGCTCAGGTGACTGAACAACGCCAACGATGTCTTCGATCCACTGCTCGCGCTGTTTCAATAACTCCAGAAGCAGATTTTCGATCTTGTTGCTGTCGTTATCAAAATGCAGCATCAGTTCGGCGATTGGGCCAGAAACTGCACTCTCTTGATCCAATAATTTCAGGCAATTCTGGATTGCCAGGTGATAACAATCGTTTACGTTCTCGCTGACCTGTAACGAGCCGCCAAAATTCGAGAGAACGGGCAGTCTACTTGCCAACAAGTGACAGAAACTGTCTATGGTTTGAATTCTCAATCGATTGGGCAATTGCTGCAACGACCATTCATTCTTTCTATCTTGCGCCAGCACGCTTTTCGCCGCGCTATACCTATCCCGATCAAGTTGATTTTCAATTTGCCTGGCATCGACCTTGTCCGCCCAGGCCAGGGTGGTGAGAATTCTTTCAGCCATCTCGTTGGCGGCTTTCCTGGTAAAGGTAATGGCGAGAACTTCCTCGGGTTGCTCACACACGGCGAGCAAACGCAGGAAACGCAAGCTGAGTAATTCAGTTTTTCCAGAGCCCGCCGGGGCTTGTACCGCATAGGATTTAGTAATATCCAGCGCGTTCTGCCTGGCCTCGAAATCCATGATTGGTTCGAACTGTTTATTCATGGCTGTTGTTTATAGTTCTTCGTCATGGCTCTTCGTCAGTCGCTGAAAGTTGACGCTGCCCGAATTCGTTAATTCGGCACAGCGCAGGAAATTCGCAATATTGGCAGGTCAGCCTGCCTCGGGCAGGTGCCACAGAAACCAGCCCTGACTCAAATTCATCAACCAGGGAATGAATGACTTTATTCCAACGCGCCTGTAACTCGACCCAGTTGCCAGAAAAGCCCCTGAGCTTAGACAGTGGCTTTGTTTGCGGATGAATAGTGTCAAGATCTGTTGTGCCAAACAGGGCAGTTTTCTGTGCATTTATCTGGCAGATAAGTGTGGCACTAATTGCTTGGTCCTGGTTGTTTGCCAGCGCTATTTGATAAAGCGGAAGCTGCAAGTCATCGGGTCTGTCATCGAACCAGCCGAAGTTGCTCTTCAGGCCAGTCTTGTAGTCGATGAGCAGGAGTGAGCCATCTTCAATCTGATCTATGCGATCAATTATAAATGAAAGTGAAAGCCTGGAGTGGCTCCAATTTAGCTTTTCTTCCGTCGCTTGAATGGTAAAAGGGGAGCGTGCTTTTTCCAATTCCAGAAACCCGTGAAGTAAATTGGCGAGCCGAATCTGTTCCAGCTCTGTAAATGCGGGTGACATGGTTTCCGGGTACTTCGCTCTCAACGAATTGATTGCCGGCACCAGCGAGCTGTGTATAAGGGTTTCTGTTTCTGGCGCCGATAATCGCTGTAGTTTATCGGAGTTTTCCAGTGCGTCACCGAGTTTTTTCAGTGCCAGGTGTAAGGCTTTGCCTCTGGCGATCGGGTTTAGTCCTGCGCTAAATTCGCCCAGCCTGGATACCTTTAAACGATTGCTGGCAAATGCGCTGAAAGGACAATTCGATTGCTTGATTAGCAGGCCGCTTCCGCCACGAATTTGTTCTTCGCCTGACAAGGGGATGTGGAGCTGTTCCTGGAGTATTTCCAGAGGTTTTGTCATTAGGGGTGCTGGTTTGTCAGCTAACTGTTCATCCTGTGTGTTGACAAACTCTATCTCATTAAGCAGTGCGCTGGCTCTAATGCTCAAATCCTCTTCCAGGCAATGGTGGCTAATAAGCAATTCTTCTTTGGTGTTGCTGCGTAGCCGAATCAATTGTGACAGGCTTGTTTCTAGTTGTTGCTGATGTGAACAGTTCGGCATGGATAGCTGTTTTTGTAAACTGTAAGGCAGAAAGGAAACCGGCTTCACCGGAGGAGGCCAATTGCGGTCATCCACCGCCAGAATCCAGGCGGAGTCAAATTCAAAATCCTGCGCTTCTTCAATATCGACTAATGATATTTGCAGGCGGCCATCAAAGCGCAGATTGGAATTAGATTGTCTCAAATAAGAACTTAGCTTGTGCAGCGCGGTAGCCAGAGACATCTTGCCCAGTAGATCAGACGAGGCGGATAGTCGCCCCAGGCCTTGTTGCCATTGACGCGCTACGTCGTTGTCCAAATTGCCGTCGCCGCTACCGGGCCAGCCCAGAATTTGAAGTTGACGATTGAACAAGTGCAACCAGTGGCGCAATGCCTGCCGTGGCTTTTCATGCCGTGCCGCTTCGCTAAACTGCAATAGAGCTTCAGCCAGAACAGGGCAGGAATGGTCTTTGTTCTTTTGCTGCATTATGCCTCGCAGATGGCTGAGCCTAAGCTGCGCTTCTACGCTTTTCCTTAAATAGACCTCCAGCGCAATGCGAGCCTGAGATTCAAGGTCTGCTGCAATACAGGTAGCCGATTGCAGTACTTTGCAAAACCGCTCGCTGTCCACCAGCTCGTTATTTAACGCAAGAATAGCCAGAGCAAAATTGATTGAGGGCAAGTCCGCTAAAGTTTCGTTGCTCTGGTATCTGTTTAGCAGGGTGGTTGTGTGTAAATTCCTGACACCGCGACCTTGATTGAGTTTGAATACGGCTTCTTCAATCAGCGGCTCCAGAGTGCGTCCCCGATCAATAACGATGCCTATATGAGCCTGCTCATTCTCTCTGACTTTTTGTAGGCACCAGGCTATGCAGGCGTTAATCTCGGTGGCGCTGTCTTGATATTTTGTGCGCCTGCCGGGCTTGGCAAGAAGTGCGGTTTTAAGGTTTTGTTGCTCATTGCTGTACCGGTGCCAGTCAATGCGGCAGGCAGTCGCGAGGGCGTCAAACAGTTTTGAGTACAGTGGAGGCGGTTGATTGAAGTTGACCAGGACAAGCTGTTGCGGAAGCAAGCCCCGTAGTTTTCCGATATTTGAAGTAATCAAGCGGCTGGCATCGCTGAGGCTTATTAGCTTGCGACGAGTACATAATGCCTCGAATTGGCTGCTCCATTGTAAAAATACCTGAAAATCGACCGCGGCAGTGTAGCGCTCGATATCAGCTTGATCTGCGGCATCCCATTGCTTGAACAACTGATAACTTTTGGCTACTGAGTTGGCGGCTTCTTCTATATTTAACAAGGGATAGCTGTCGTAACTTGATTGTAAAACCTGTATCCATAATTGTTGTTCGTTAAAACGGTCCAGCAAATCAATCCCGGAAAATGGTGAGATGCACTGTGCCGCCGCTTTTTGCCAGAGTTGTTGCAGGTAGACATCTATCGCGAACACTGACGGGCGAAGCCAGGCTGATGCCGGTTGCGCACCGGATTGCTTGTGATTAGCAAATTCACGCAATATGCCATCGACGCTGCGATTGTTTGGCGTGAGCAGGGTGTCTCCGTTCTGTAATGACGGCAGCAAGGGTTTGATATTGAAGCGATGGATGGGGATGGTTCAGCCCTTTTCTTTATTCAAGTGAGAAGCCCAGGCCAGAAACTCTTGTTTTGATCCGCGAAAGATAACACGATTCAATTTCTTGTTCATCTGATACTCATACATTGGGTCGTAGTAGTCCTGTAAAAGTCGCTCTATCCATTGCCTGTGCAGTGCATCCGCTTCTTGCGTGTTTTTTTGTTGCAAGGCATTTTCCATGATGCTTTTTAGTTCCAGGTACTTCTCGCCACCGAGGCGCCTTTGAATTCTTTCCAGACTGCCGGTGAGGAAGTCGGAAAAATTGGTTTTAGCCCGGTTCGGATTGCGGTTAACAAAATCCTGATAATTCGAGTTTATGTAGTCCGTATAAATAGTGTCAACACGCGCTTGCAGTGACTCTTCCAGCATCGCTATTGGTGAGGCGTTCATTTTGTCATGCAATGATTTAGGAATAGACAAGGAACCTATGGCGCGGCTCTCATCTTCCAGAAAAATAGGACGAGCCTTCAACAAGGGTAATTTTAACAAGGCAATGCCGAGTCTATTCTCAAAGTCTATCTGGGTAGGCTGAGGCAGAACTCGCCGACCAAAGGCGGATCCCCGATGATTGGACAGACCTTCCAAATCAATACCAAAACGCAAGCTATTGACAAGATGTGTTTTGCCGCTGCCGGTTTTCCCTCCTACTACCATCAGTTGTGAGTTTTCACTGACCTGGTCTATGGTCTTCATCAAATAGCGCCGCAGTGCCTTGTAACCGCCCTCTACCAAGGCAGCAGAGATGCCTGACTCCAGCATCCATTGTTGCACTGTGTGTGAGCGCAGCCCACCTCGGAAACAACAGATAGCCGCGGCCGGATTTGTCTCAAAAAAACTTTTCCAGCTTTGTAGGCGTTGTAGCTTACTTTCACCACTGAGCAGTGTCTGAGCAAGGTCTATGGCAGCTTGTTGCCCTTCATTCCTGTAACATTTGCCTACCTGCCGTCTCTCATCGTCATGCAACAGGGGAATGTTTTCAGCGGCCGGAAATGCACCGCGCTGGAATTCAAGCGGTGCCCGCACATCCAGTATGGGGGTGTCGTTGACAAAAATCTCGTTGAAAGCCGATTCGGCTAAAGTTTTAGGCATTTGTTAGCTAGTGTATTCATACATACTTGGCGTTAGCGGGCGTTAGAGTAGTATTGGCGGAAAAGTGTAACACTTATTTGCTGCCTGCACCCAGGGAAGTGCTGAATCAGCAGTAATAGAGGACATTACAGGCATAACAAGCTATACTGTTGGTATGACTCAAGTATTGGATACCTATCAAGAGGTGAAACAGCTGGTTAGCAGCGGCTTTGTCGAAGAACAGGCGCAGGCCGTTGTGTCTTTGCAGGCGCGGATTTTGAATGAAAACGTGGCAAGCAAACAGGATATTGCCTTGGTGCAGCGGGATATTGCGGTGCTGCAACAGGATACTGCGGTGCTGCAACAGGATACTGCGGTGCTGCGACAGGATACTGCGGTGCTGCGACAGGATACCGAGAATATCCGTGCAGACATAGAAGCATTAAGACTGTCCACACAGAAAGACATTGAAATCATTCACAAAGACATTGAAATCATCCACAAAGACATTGAATCGCTCCGAGCCGAGACCAGGAAAGACATTGAAATCATTCACAAAGACATTGAATCGCTCAGGCTTGAGATCAAGAAAGACATGCAGCTGTTGTCGTCACAACTCACTGTTCGCATGGGCGCAATGCTGGCGGCAGTGGTCGGAATCCTGGGGGGTTTGCAAACCTTTGTAGGCTAGTGTCAGTACCTATATCCCCAGATAAAAATCCCTGAACCATAGAAAACCCTGACTGTACACGGGTTGACAACAAGAGTTAGCAACAAAACCATCCATCACCCAATGGGCACACAACGCAAGGCTTGTAACTATTCTGTCCTACAAACTCGATACAGGGAACGATTTACTCCCCCCTCTCTCAATCCTCTCCCTCAGATTACGCCTGCTTCCTGGGGAATTAATGGATAATTGGAAGTTGGGAGAGAGGGTCTGGAAAAGAGCGGTACCCGGCTTACTATCAAGCTGCCGGATCGAGCGGTCTTGAATCACCGCATTTGAATCACCGCATAAAGAGGAGAGCCAGGTTATAACAGAGTCAAAAAACAAAACTGGAAAAGCCAATCTGGATCCATTTGCCCTGGTCAGGAAGATCAAGAGTAAGGGTCCGGCTCCCGTGCATCGGTGGAATCCCCCTTTTTGCGGCGACATCGATATGCTGATTCGCAAAGACGGTACGTGGATTCACGAGGGAAAGGCAATCCGCCGCAAAGCCATGGTGGCGCTTTTCTCTTCTGTATTAATGCTGGGTGACGATAAGGAATACTATCTGGTAACACCGGCAGAGAAGGTCCGCATTAAGGTAGAGGACTGCCCTTTTGTGATTCTTGAAATGGATGTCGATGGGCGTGGAGACATGCAGCTGTTGTCCTTCACCACTAACATGGGTGAGCAGTTCAAGGCTGGAAATGCCCATGAATTACGTATCGACGTAGATTCTGCCTGTGCCGAACCACACCCGGTAGTTCATGTCCGTAATGGACTCTACGGCTTAATTAACCGCGCTGTATTTTATCGACTGGTGAATTTGGCCGAGGAAATTAAATCTGAATCAGGGAAGATAATCAGCGGTGTCTGGAGTGACGGCGTGTTCTTTGAATTTGATCGATATGATGCCGAATGATGACAGAGGCAGCGATATCTAGAGAGAGAAATGGGTCAGGCAAATAGCTGCCCTGGCTGGTGTTGGAGTTGGAGGAATAGGCTGGAGGCCAGGACAGCTCCCGTTCAGTATCATCTCGTATCGGAAGAGGCCGGAGGTTGACCTAACCGGGTAAAAACGGCATTATTGCCACTTTTTTCGGCTGCTGGAAATGAATTTTTCAATAGCCCCCTAAATCCACCTGTTTTTGTTAGACATAACTTCAAACATAACTATGGAGAATCCATGAAGATTCTTGTTGCTATAAAACGCGTGGTCGACGCGAATGTAAAAGTCAGGGTAAAGAACGATGGCACTGGAGTCGATTTAACCAACGCCAAGATGGCCATCAACCCTTTCTGTGAAATTGCTATAGAAGAAGCTATTCGTATCAAGGAATCTGGTGCGGCGGATGAAGTCATTGCCGTTTCAATTGGGTCTCGGCTCTGTCAGGAACAAATCCGAACTGCCCTCGCGCTGGGTGCGGATCGCGGCATTCTTGTCGAAACGGAGCAACAAGTTGAACCTTTGGCCGTCGCCAGGTTACTCAGATCCGTGGTGGAGAAAGAAGGGATTGATCTGGTGATTCTGGGCAAGCAATCGATAGACACCGACAATAATCAAGTGGGTCAGATGCTGGCGGCTTTGTGCAATTTCCCTCAGGGTACTTTTGCCTGCAAGGCAGAGCTAAAGGATGGCAAGATCGAAGTGACGCGTGAGGTTGACGGTGGAGAACAGACAGTATTGCTGACTCTGCCTGCTGTCGTTACCACCGACCTTCGTCTCAACGAGCCGCGCTACGCATCCTTGCCAAACATCATGAAAGCAAAGAAAAAACCTGTCGATTCGACGACACCGAGTGACTTGGGAGTTGATATCACGTCAAACTTGCAAACCCTGAGCGTAGTAGCGCCAGCGGAACGAAGTGCAGGCATTATCGTTGAGTCCGTCGAAGAACTTGTCAACAAATTAAAGACTGAAGCTAAAGTCATCTAGGTGGTTACCATGTCAATTTTAGTTATTGCAGAACACGATAATATTTCGATCAAGACAGCTACGTTAAACACTGTTACGGCCGCCGCTGCTATAGGCGATGATATTCATGTGCTGGTAGCGGGCAGTGCATGTCAGGCAGCGGCAAGTGCTGCGGCAGACATTGTTGGTGTTGCTAGGGTAATCACAGCCGATGCGCCAGAATACACGCATCAATTACCGGAAAATGTTGTGCCACTTATCGTGGAGTTAGCGAAGAACTATACTCACTTAGTAGCGGCGGCAACAACTACCGGCAAAAATCTAATGCCTGGAGCGGCAGCACTTCTGGGTGTGGCGCAAATTTCTGATATCGTTGAAGTGAAGGACGCCGCTACCTTTGTGCGCCCGGTTTACGCTGGCAACGCGATGGCGACAGTGCGCTCATCTGATTCAGTAAAGGTGATTACGGTCAGGACAACAGCTTATGCGGAGGCGGAAAAGGGTGGTGACGCAGCAATCGAAAGCTGCGATTTTGTCAGTGCGCAAGAGCAGGCAGTCTTTGTCAGTGAGCAGCTTTCTGTTTCGGAACGCCCAGAATTGACGGCGGCATCAATCGTGATCTCTGGCGGCAGGGGAATGCAAAATGGTGAAAATTTTGTACTGCTGGAAAAAGTTGCGGACAAATTAGGGGCGGCCATAGGAGCCTCAAGAGCAGCCGTGGACGCTGGCTTTGTACCGAACGATATGCAAGTTGGTCAGACAGGTAAAATCGTTGCACCTGATCTGTACATTGCCGTGGGTATTTCTGGTGCTATCCAACACCTTGCGGGAATGAAAGACAGCAAGGTAATTGTCGCCATTAACAAAGACGAAGAAGCGCCTATATTTCAGGTGGCAGACTACGGCCTGGTAGCGGATTTGTTTAAAGTATTGCCGGAGCTTGACGCAGCGTTATAGCAGGCAGGTTCAAGTTTACACTAGCGCAGCAAACAAAAAAGTCGGCCTGGATAAGCCGGCTTTTTTGTGTCTTTCTTTCACGGCGAACTTTCACGACGAAGGAGCCGGCCAGGTATTTTTACGCTTTTTTTGTTTGCTCGGCTACTTCCGCCATTTGACGCTTTTTTATCTCTCTCGGATCATTCGGCGCTCGCCCGGAGGCGGCTACTGGCACTACGGGTGTACCACTTTGTTTGGCTGAAACCAGGGTTTCTTGTGCGGCGGCTGGCGCTGGAGCAGGGGTGATAGTCGCACTGGTCACAGCCCTGTCTTCATGCTGCAGCGGCTTCTCTCTGGCCACCGCTTGAGCTGGCCTGGCAGATGGTTCTTGATTAGCACTGCCTGTCGGGGTTCTGCTGTCAGTCTGAGCGGCTTGTGCAGGCTTCGCCTTCCCGACTTCAGGTTTTGCAGACTGTGTGTCAGACCTATTGCTCGCCTGATTGCCACTTCGGCCCTTTTCAGTCGCTGCCGAAGAAGCGACGGCTACAGCAGTTGCTACGGGCGGCTCGGATTCAGCAACGACAGGCTTGCTGGCTTGCCCGGCCGGTGCAGCAGAACCGAACCCGGTATTTGCGCTAGCCGCTTGCACAGTGGAGGTTGAGCCAGGCCGGGCATCCTTAACGCGGCTTTCACGGCGATCGTCAGATTGCGGTTTTTTCGGTTGCGTGGCTGTTTGATTTCGCTGCGGCTGTGAATTGTCGGCCGCATTGCCGTTCGCCTCATTCACAACAGCCGGGGCAAGCTGTTGATTACTCGCTGCTGTATTTTCTTCCGCTTTGTTGCCATTTGCCCCGGCTTGCTCAGGTCTGGGTCCGCGTCTACGCTGATTGGTATTGCGTGGCCGCTTATTAGCTGGTCTGCGCTGTGGTTTTTGCTCCGATTTTTCGGACGCTGCGGATCTGTCCCGATTGTTCTGGTTTTCAGGTTCAGGTTTATTCCTGGCTGCATCATTGCCATTCCTGGCAGGCTGATTGCGGCGCTGGTTTTGATTAGACTGTTTTGCTCCCCGATCGCGGCGCGACTCGTTGCACTGTTGGTTATTGCCCCGAGATTGTTGGCCGCGCTGATTCTGATTCCGCGAGCTTTGGCGATTGCGATTAGAGTTATTGCCCTGAGATACTTGCCTGGTTTGTGCGGCTTTCTTTTTCGGAGAAGCAAACAGGCTGGCAAGGAATTTGCCAAAGAATTTACCAAAGAATTTACCAAAGAATCTGGCAAAGAATCTGGCAAAGAAACCTTCCCCGGGTGGAGACGGAGGCGGTGTTCGTTGTGTCGGGACATTGCTTACCGATGGTCTCTGCACAGTAGCGGCTGCTGTGGTCGGCCTGGCATTAGGTGCAGGCTCGGCAACGGCAGTGATTTCAACTTCATAGGTTTCATCTTCCTGGTTAACCGCCGTAATTTCATAATGCGGCGTTTCCAGCTCGGGATTAGCCAGGATAACGACCCTGGTTGAACCTTGCTCTTCTATTTCTGCCAGTGCAGCACGTTTTTCGTTTAACAGATAAGAGGAGACAATCAATGGAACGGTGGCCCTGACTTCCTGACATTTTTGTTTGTTTGCTTCTTCTTGCAAGATTCTCAAGATAGACAAGGACAAAGATTCAACATCGCGGATACTGCCCTGGCCACTGCAACGAGGGCAGATGATGGCACTGGTCTCACCCAATGAGGGCCGTAGACGCTGCCTGGACATTTCCAGTAATCCGAAGCGTGAGATGCGTCCTACCTGAACTTTGGCACGATCGGGTTCTAAGGCATCCCGCATTCTGTTTTCAACTTCACGCTGGTTACGGCTGGAGTTCATGTCGATAAAATCCATGACCACAAGCCCGCCCATGTCACGCAAGCGCAATTGTCTTGCAATTTCATCGGCTGCTTCAAGATTGGTGTTTACTGCTGTCTCTTCGATATCGGCACCACGGGTGGCTCGGGAAGAGTTAATGTCGATAGAGACAAGTGCTTCAGTTGGATCGATAACAACCGAGCCACCCGAGGGAAGTTTCACTTCACGTTCGAACGCACTCTCGATCTGACTCTCTATCTGATAACGATTAAATAGAGGCAGTTTGTCGTCGTACAGCTTTATTCTGCTTTCATATTGAGGCATTACCTGTTTGATGAAGGCGATAGCTTCATCATAGGATTCCTGCGTATCAAACAAAACTTCGCCTATATCTTTGCGTAAATAGTCACGAATGGTGCGAATGATGACATTGCTTTCCTGATAGATCAGGAAGGGAACTGGCTTCTCGGTACTCGCCTCTTGAATTGCCTGCCACAATGCAAACAGGTAGTCTAAATCCCACTGTAATTCTTCCTGCGCCTTGCCAACCCCGGCTGTTCGAACGATCATGCCCATACCGTCGGGAATAGTTAGCTCGCGCAGCGCGCCTCGTAGTTCAGCGCGCTCATCCCCTTCGATGCGACGCGAGATGCCTCCTGCTTTGGGGTTATTTGGCATCAATACCAGATAGCGACCAGCCAGACTCACGTAGGTAGTGAGAGCAGCGCCCTTATTGCCACGCTCTTCTTTCTCTACCTGCACGATGAGCTGTGTGCCTTCAGGCACCAGTTCTTTGATATTGCTGCTTTTCACATCGCTGGCGTAGTACTGGCGCGATATTTCCTTGAGCGGGAGAAAACCATGGCGTTCAGCCCCGAAATCAACAAAGGCGGCTTCAAGACTGGGTTCCACCCGAGTCACTTTGCCTTTGTAGATATTGGCTTTCTTTTGAATTCGGGTTCGACTTTCGATATCCAGATCATAGAGTTTCTGGCCATCGACGAGAGCAACACGAAGCTCTTCTTCCTGTGTTGCGTTAATAAGCATTCTTTTCATAATAGGTTCACTTTTTGTTGAACCAGATAAGAAGCTCAGGAATGAATATTTGCGAGTGGACTGTCACCAAAAAAGTGGGTGGTCCGTTCAGTGGCAACGACGAAGCCTGGTTCGGTGCCAGCGCTTCAACTACAGTAAATTCTTAATATAGTAACAATAGCAAACTCCCCACGGACTTACTGCGAGAAGTTATGTGCCTGCGTACTGCCTGTATAAGGCCGTTCCATTTTCATGTAATTGTTGTAATTAAAAAAGTCGTACTGCGTAGTTGTGTCACTGCCAGCTTGCTAGTTAGCGCTGCACTCCAGCATTCTACTAGCGGGTAGCTGGCTTGCTCGGGTATAAATTCCTAAACTTATCCGGTTTGTCTGGTCATGTCCTGAATGGCATGACGTAAAATAACTGTTTAATGGGTTGGCAGTCTCTGCGGTTATCGGCTGAGCACTTTGTAAGAGCATTCAGTCTTATGAAACTGCAATTCTGCCTCGGTAGGCCATACCTCGGGCATGAGCCTTAGCAAGAATGTCACCAGGCTAGAACTGCCCTCTGGGCTCTGGACTAACTGCCGTAGACATTCAGTTTCTCTGCATCCAGCGACAACAAGACAATAGATGGTGCTGCCAGCAAATCACAGAAGCCCCCTCTTGTTATGCAAGTAGAGGGAGCCTGACAACGGAATATAACAGTAATGCCGTTGAGACTCAATTGACATTGATTGATTGATTGATTGATTTAATACTTTGATAAAATGGTGTTTTGGAGAAAATTTTCGCAAAGAAACAACAACCCGCATCAATTTTTGACGCCTGATCGACTTCTTGGCTCAATCTTCGATTCCGCAGCGAATAGCCTGGAGAAAAGAGTCGTGCAGCAAGCCGCCTGATTTTTGCAGCAAAATAGCAAGCCTGGTACTCGATCTGGAGATTTGGACAGCAGGACACACTGATGACACCTATGCGGTATTATCAGAAACTCACGGCGGCCGCCTGATTTGTCTCACATGTACTGAACCAGGACAGCTGCTTGATAAAACCAAAGTCCTGTGTTACTAATAGCCGCCGCTGTGCTTTTGCTGGTACAAAGACACGAAAGTCAAGAGCCTGCTGACAAAGTACAGAATTGGACCAGACAGCGCGCAGTTGATTCAGATTGATATCTGAACAATAAAAATTAAGACAGGCAGAACAAGAACAGAACAAGAACAGAATAAAAACAAAAAATAGTGCGGTGGCCGCCAATTATCCGCTAAACACCGCAACTGCAAGGAGCAAAATTGATGACTATTTATTCCTACTGCCGTACCTCTGAATTGGAGGCTTCGTTACAGCAAGATGAGCTGGACGCCATACTGGAACCGGAAATGCTGGCAATTCAGACGTACTGTTTGCGTCAAAGCTGGCTTATGACAGAGGCATTAAAGGATTCCAACTGTAGCTGGAATCTTGAGTTTAGTAGACGGGATGCCGGCAGATTCCTGTTGAATTCACTAAAGCCGGGCGATGTGATCTTGTGTAGCAAACTCGAGCGTATCTGTAGCTCAAGCCATGGGGCATTGACGCTGCTGGAGAGACTCAAGGAAAAATCTGTTCGTCTGCATATAGTCGAGCTGGGTGGCGATATAACTGATCCAGAGCTAATGCTCAGTTTTGCCAAGGTAACAAAAGTATTTAGCGCACTTGAGAAGCGTAAGTCAGCGGAGCGAATCAAGGCTGTTAAACAACGACAACGCAAGCAAGGGCGGTATCTGGGTGGTAGCCGTCCGTATGGCTATATGATTCACCAGAATGGTCGGCTTATCGAAAACCCGACCGAGCAAAGAGTGCTTCGAAAGATCGTGAATTTAAAAAAGCAGGGTAAGTCTTTGCGTGCCATCTCCAGTGAAGTTTCTACTCCGGTGACGCCCGTCAGTTTTAAGACAGTGCAACGACTTTTACAACGACACGCTGGGCAAATGTAAACCAGGGCGTAGACAATACGGATTGCTCATCGCATTTGCCGCTACTATTCCAGTGCCAATCGCGGGCCATGGTCACACTGATTCCAGGGGCTGGCTATCTGTTCTGGTTCTGGTTTTAGTGCTATCACTAGCCTGGAGCAACAAGGCTAAATCATGATTAAACCGTTTTCTGTTTTCATCGGTTTGCGTTATACCCTCACACGCAAGCGAAACTTCCTGCTCTCTTTTGTCTCTTTGATTTCAATGCTTGGTGTCAGTTTGGGCGTCATGATTCTTATCGTGGCTCTGTCGGTGATGAATGGCTCTATCGCCACCTTGCGTAATGAGGCGCTGAAATCTGTGCCTCATGTTACGGTCTCCGGCGCCTCACTCGCTGCAAATTGGCAGCAACTCGCAGACACAGCGACCAGCGCTCCCCAGATAGTAGCCGCCGCCCCTTTTTTGGAAGGTGAAGCCAGTATCCTGCATCAGGGTCAGAATCGATTTGTTAATTTGCGCGGAGTCGAAGGCGCGCTGGAAGCAGCAGTGGTCGACAAGCCGAATGCGCGCTATAGAGACCTGCTGCAGGTATTGGTGAACACGGAAAACGGCATACTACTTGGTACCCGATTAGCAAGTAGTCTGGGCATTTACAGCAGAGCAGACATCTCGGTGATCTCCCTGGGCAGTTTGCTGGCCAGGAACTTGTCAGCCACTGAAGGTTTTACCGTGGTTGGGTTTGCCGATTTTGGTGCCTACGGCAATAGCGATACAGCCCTTATTAATTTATCGCAGGCGCAAAGCTTGTTTGCGAGCAATTCTGGCTCAAACTTGCAGTTACGTTTGCGCGTGGCTGATGTTTTTGATGCCAGGGCAATTGCCGAACGGGCATTCGCCCACCATCCAGGCATGACCATCCAGCCCTGGAACGAAGCGCAGGCAAGTCTATTTAATGCACTCAGGCTGGAGAAGATACTCACCAGCTTTATGTTATTGATGATTGTTGTAGTGGGCGCGGTAAATATAGTGTCTACACTGGTGATGGCGGTGGCTGACAAAGGTGCCGATGTCGCCATTTTGCGTACTCTTGGTGCGAGTAAAAGCAGCATCATGAAAATTTTCGTGGTACAGGGCCTGATAGCAGGCCTGGCCGGCACAGTGGCCGGTGCCGTGACAGGCGCTATTTTGGCCGCAAATATTACTGATCTGAGCCTGCTATTGGAAAGATTGATTAATTCAGTTTTCACCGCTTCAAATGTGTACTTTATTTCCCACTTACAAACGCAGATTAATTGGCAGGAACTTGCATTAGTTTGTGTTGCAGCCCTGTCTATTAGTTTTCTTGCCACGCTGTACCCGGCTTATCGTGCCAGCAAGATACAACCGGCTGAAGTATTGAGATACGCATAAACATGACTGGCAAATCGACAGTATTGACCTGCGAACATCTTGAGAAAACGTATTCACAAGGGTCACAGCTTGTGCGGGTGCTAAGGGACGTGAATCTGGAAATTCGTCGCGGAGAGCAAATCGCGATCGTAGGCAGCTCTGGTTCCGGCAAGACCACGCTGCTCAATTTGTTGGGTGGTCTGGATCTGCCTACCGGTGGCAAGGTAACTATAGACGATAAAGACCTTGCGCAGGTCAATGAAACCGAAAGGGGTTTATTGCGAAACAGACATTTGGGTTTTGTTTATCAGTTTCACCATCTGCTGGGGGAATTTACGGCCCAGGAAAACGTCTGTATGCCGTTGCTAATAGCAAATATGGGGTCAGATCTTGCTCTGGAGAAGTCTCGGCTTATGTTGCAACGTGTTGGTTTGGAGACCAGGCTAACGCACAAGCCCGCCGAATTATCGGGCGGAGAGAGACAGCGTGTCGCCATAGCACGGGCATTGGTAACTGAACCAGGTTGTGTGCTGCTGGACGAACCCACGGGAAATCTTGATAGACAAACCGCCACGGGTATTCATGCCTTAATGAATGAATTGAATTCAAGTTTGCAGATTAGTTTTATCGTGGTGACTCACGATGAGCTTTTCGCTTCTTCCCTGCAACGAAAACTGACCCTCGCTGATGGCATCTTGCATGACAGCTAAATCGGTGGCCTTATCCCGCTTCGTGGCGTTTCGTTATGTGAGCGCAGGCAAGAGCAGTCATCTTGTTTCGTTCATGTCGTCTATTTCAGTGTTTGGTCTCGCTTTGGGCATCGCTATTCTGATCATCGTGCTATCGGTGATGAATGGTTTTGATAAAGAAATGCGACAAAGTGTTTTGGCTGTGGTGCCACATATCACTCTTGGTTCTGACGAAAATCTCAGTGCGGCACAATGGCAAGAAATTGACTCTATCGTCACACAAAATCCTTCGATTTCTTCTGCTGCCCCGGTTATCCAGGCGCCTGCTGTTGCGGCAACAAGTACAGGCCATAAAAGCGTCATCATCAACGGAATAGACGCAGCTGCTGAAGCCCGGTCTTCGGCGATTAACCGTTTCATGCGCTCGGGCGGTCTCGATCTCTTGCAGAGTAAAAGATGGGGCCTGGTTTTGGGGCAAAGTTTGGCGAATCGTTTAGGAGTAGGACTGGGTGACAATGTCCGTCTTTTTTCTACCTCAATTTCAATTAACCCGATAACGCCTCTGGCAACATTTAAGGGCTTTGAGGTGGTTGGCATTTACCGGGTGGGCTCGGAAGAATTAGATAGCGAGCTGGTTCTGATCAATCTGGCTGCCGCCCACTCGCTTTTCCGACTACGCACCCCATTCAATGCGCTGCATCTGCGAACCACGGATGTATTGCAGGCTGAAGCTGTTCGATCGGAGTTGGATAGTGTCCTGCCCGCAGGTTTGTACAGCGAGAGTTGGCTGGTAGCATTGGGAGCTATTTACCAGAACATCCAATTTTCACGGGCTATAATTAGTTTTATGTTGTGGTTGTTAATCGGCGTGGCAGCATTCAACCTGGTGGTCAGTCTAATTATGATAGTTCGCGATAAGCGCGGTGATATCGCAATTTTGCGAACGCTGGGAGCCAGCCCACAGACGATCAACCGCATTTTTATGTGGCAGGGCTGCTTTATCGGGCTGATGGGTATCAGTATTGGCGTCGTACTTGGCGTAATTGGGTCACTCAATGTCAGTCAGTTCGCCGCGTTTATAGAGAGCAGTTTTTCTATTCAGTTATTGAACGCTGAAGTTTACCCCATTGATTTCTTGCCGGCCGAATTACATCTGATGGATGTTGTGCTGGTAGCAGCCGGGGTGTTGGGTTTGTCGCTGTTGGCAACAATCTATCCGGCCAGACAAGCGGCGGCTATTCAACCGGCAGAAGCGCTGCGCGCCGAGTAATTTTCTTCCAGTCTCGCATTCTTTTCCAGTCTTCACTAGCTTTAGGGTATTGAAGCCCTGGAGAATTTGCGGTGCGTTATGCCCTGTTGTTGTTTTGTGCCGGGATAACAGGCGCGGCTTTCTTTAGTGATGTCTCTGCTGCATTACCCCCAGCCCGGTTTGGCTTCTGTTTGGTTCTGCTTATCAGCTTCGTTGTTGCCAGGCTTTACCCTCATTCCCTGTTGACGAAAACGATGTTCCCGCTCTGCTGTATCCTGTCCGGTTTGTTATGGCATTTGATTTGGGCAGAGCGATTGCTGCAACAGCGCCTGCCTGAAAGACTGGAAGGCATGACCATGTTGGTTGAAGGGGTGGTGCTTGGTCTTCCGCAAAGGTCGGCAATCGCACAGCAATTTGAATTCAACATCACAGACAGTGAGTCAGACTTTGTGCAGAAAAAGGTCTTGCTCAATTACTATGGCACCGAGGTGATAGTACCTGGCCAGCTCTGGCGGTTTGCTGTGCGACTAAATCGACCCCACGGGTTTTCGAATCCCGGTGGATTCGATTACGAGGGCTGGTTGTTCCAGCGCAGAATAAGCGCCAAAGGTTATGTGCGAAACACGAAAAACAATCAGCTTTTGGCTGAGTTCGCGCCTTTCCCGGGAGCAGCAGCTTCAGCACTTATTAATTACTGGCGCTATGGGCTGAAATCCAGGATAGAACAGGCCATGGCCGGATCCCCCGTCTCTGGTTTGGTATTGGCGCTTACTTTGGGCGACAAAAGTGCCATCTCACAATCTGAATGGAAGCTGTTCAGTGCCACTGGCAGCAATCACCTGTTTGTTATTTCCGGTTTGCATATAGGCATGGTTGCCGGTTTTTTCTACTATTTACTTATGTTGTTGCTTCGTCTATTGCGGCGATCGCCATTTGCTTATCCCGCACAGAAAACTGCCGCCTTTGTTGCCTTGCTGGCGGCTTTCGTTTATGCCTTGCTGGCGGGCTTTACTCTACCTACCCAGCGGGCGTTAATCATGATTGCTGTGTTTATGTTGGGCAGCCTGAGTAATCGACAGTATCTGGTGTCGTTTCGTTATCTGTTAGCGCTCTCGGTGGTGCTGGCATTGAATCCGTTAGCGATGACGAGCAGCGGGTTTTGGTTGTCGTTTTCCGCCGTGGCGGCGTTGTTGTTCGCGGTGAATGGTAAACAGGCTTCTTTTATTGAAGGCCAACTGCACAAGTCGTTTCGAGAGAAGCTGGCAAACACCATCTATTACCTGGTAAAACCGCAGTTTGTGGTCTTTTTGGCGTTGTCGCTGCCGCTGGTTTTTTGGAATCAGCAATTGTCCCTGCTTTCGCCACTGGTAAATATTATCGCCATTCCCATCGTCGGTTTTCTGGTGCTGCCGCTTTGTTTTCTCGCACTTTTTGCCGGCCTTATCAATCAATCCCTGGCTGAAGTGTTGTTTGTCCCGGTAGAAAATATTCTTATAAAACTTGTTTGGCTTATGCGCTACTTTTTACAGTCCGGGGCGGAAATGTTTGTCCTTGGGTTTTCAGGTCTTTCGTCCTGGCATGTATTGCCCCTGTTTTTTGCGATCTTATTGTTGCTTCTTCCCAGTGCTGTGGTGGGGCGCGCTTTAGTCATTCCGCTTTGTATGCCGATACTGCTGCCAATTGCCGATGCTGCTTTTTCCCTGATGGGAAATGTAGCGAAGACAGAAACGGAAACAAACCTGCTACGATTTCATACAGTGGATGTGGGCCAGGGTCTGGCGGTGATTTTGGAAACTGCGCAACATGTGCTTGTTTACGACACTGGAGCCAATCTTGGTCCTGATTTTAATATAGGTTCTGCCGTGCTGGTCCCGGTGCTGCATTCACTGGGAATAGCTGCGATAGATAAGGTAGTGATCAGCCATGGAGATAACGACCATGCAGGTGGGCTTAGTGGCCTGGAATCCAGCATGACTATAAGGCAGTTGATCAGTAATGATGCCGATTTGAAGAGTGATTTGAAGGTGAGCCTGTGCGCGGCCAGTGATTCATGGGAATGGGACGGGGTCGAGTTTCGATTTCTGCAAACCAGGCTGGATTATGCGTCTGAGAACAATAACTCCTGTGTGCTACAGGTCATTTTTGGTGAAATCCGGCTATTATTACCCGGCGACATCGAAAGAGAAGCGGAAATAGACCTGGTGCTGCGTTACGGCAAACAATTAGCCAGCACGGTCTTGATTGCTCCGCATCACGGCAGTGCCAGTTCTTCTGGTTACGGCCTGCTCAAACACGCAAGACCCGCTTATGTCGTGTTTTCTGCCGGCTACAGAAATAGCTTTAATCACCCCAACGAGGAAGTGCTTGCGCGCTATCTGGACTTTGGCAGTGTTGCTCTGTTCACCGCCAATACCGGCATGATTAGCTTCGAATTTAGTTCGCAGGCTGATGCGGTCGGGAAATCCAGTGTACCAAAGCTTTATAGAGAAGAAAATTCTCGTTATTGGCATTAATCAGATCCGACAAAGATGTCGATAAGCTGCTAACGCGGGCAAGCCGAGCCTGGCTGGATATGATAGAGTTATCAATCGGTTATCTGGAGCAAATACGTGGTAGAAATAATCAGGGCTGGCGGCTGGCTGATGTTGCCCATTATTGTTTGTTCCATTGTGGCAATTGCCATCGTGATAGAGCGTTTTTGGAGTCTTGGCAGCGCTCGAATTACCCCGGAGCATGTACTCGCCCAAGTGTGGACCTGGTTAAAAAACAACCAGTTAGATTCCAGTAAGTTACGCGAGCTGCGATTGTCCTCGCCATTGGGCCAAATATTGGCGGCAGGCTTGCTCAGTTCTAAATACGGTCGTGCTGCAATGATAGAGAGCATAGAGCGGGCTGCGGCGCAGGTCATTCACGATATGGAGCGCTATCTAAATACCCTGGGCACCATTGCAGGGATTAGTCCCTTGCTTGGGCTTCTTGGTACTGTCATTGGCATGATCAGGGTTTTTAGCGAGATCATGTTGCAGGGAACAGCCAATGCAAACGCGCTGGCCGGGGGTATTTCTGAAGCCTTGATATCCACTGCAGCGGGTCTGACAGTAGCGATTCCCAGCTACATGTTTCATCGATTCTTTACCAGGAAGGTGGATTCCCTGGTGCTGAATCTCGAATCGGAGTCGATTAAATTGGTCGATGCGCTCCACAGTGACCGCAAGGTTGAAGTGAAACAGCAACGCTCCTTATAATCAAGGTACAGTTAATCTGCAATTTGAGCTGAATGTGCAGTGAAATTTAAACGAGCCAGGCGAGAAGAGCTCGCCATTAACATCACACCACTGATCGATGTGGTATTCCTGCTGCTCATTTTTTTTATGGTGACCACGACTTTTAGTCGGGAGACCCGCTTGTTGGTCAATCTGCCTGAGGCGAATGCCGAGGTGACAGAAAGCGTTCCCGCGCAGCTCGAAATAGTGGTCGCGCGAGACGGTAGCTATTTCATTAACGGCAAGGCTCTCGTCAATTCCAGAATCGAAACGCTGGTAAGCGGCTTGAAAATTGAATCCGCCGGTGATAGAAGTTTGCCTGTCTTATTGATAGCCGATGCCGAGGCAACTCATCAGTCGGTGGTCACGGCACTGGATGGCATTGGACAATCGGGTTTTACCCGCTTAACTATTGCGACCCAGCGGCCACCGGAACTTGAACAAGAAGGAGCCGCCTTAACAAACCCACTATGAGCAAAGCAGAGCCAAAAATAGACCAAGAAGAAAGCTGGTGCCTGTATAGACGATGTTTTGGCTATATGGTTCCCCATCGTCTGGCATTCGCCGCCGCCATATTGGGCTATGTTATTTTTGCCGTCACCGCATTTGGCGCCACCTGGTGGCTGGGTTGGATTGTTGATGCTATCGCCGACGAAGAATATAGCGAAATACGCACTCTGGCCCCGTTGGCCTTTATTGGCTTGGCGGCGGTACGAGGTATAGGCGGGTTCATGGGCAGTTATTACCTGTCCAGTATTTCCAACCATATCGTGCATAAATTACGCTGCGAGCTGATAGATCATCTCATCAAATTGCCGGCCAGTTATTTCGACAGAAATTCTTCAGGAGGTCTGGTTTCGAAACTCACTTACGACGTTATACAGATTACCGGTGCCGCAAGCAATGCGGTGGCGGTGGCAGTACGCGAAGGATTTACCGTGATAGGTCTGTTGGCCTATTTGATGTACATGGACTGGAAGCTCAGTCTTACTTTCTTGCTAATAGCGCCTCTAGTCGGCAAAATAGTGTCCATCGCGGCGAAAAAATTTCGTCGCTACAGCACCCAGATGCAAGACTCGATGGGTGAAGTTACCCAGATTACCAACGAAACAATTAAAGGGCACCGAGTGATCCGCACCTTCAATGCGGAAAGATTTGTCACGCAAAAATTAGCAAGCGCCAGTGAGCGTAACCGTCGCCAGAATATGAAAATGGTATTGACCCGTAGTGCCAGCACACCGCTCATACAACTAATTGTCAGCATGGCAATCGCTGCCCTGGTGTGGTTTGCGCTGTCTCCCAATTTTTTCGAAAATAATACACCCGGCAATTTTGTTGCTTTTCTCAGTGCGGCTGGCTTATTAGCAAAACCGATTCGACAATTGACGCAGATAAACTCTGTGATTCAAAAGGGCATGTCCGCCGCCGTCAGCCTGTTTGAACTATTAGACGAAGAGGCCGAACGAGACACAGGTTCACATACCATCGAACGTGCGGCCGGTCGCATAGAATTTAGGCACGTCAATTTCTCCTACAAAGAAAATGCACCAACCCTGACGGATATAAACTTTACCGCCGAGCCGGGACAAACGATTGCATTAGTCGGTAAATCTGGCAGCGGCAAGTCCAGTTTGGTTGGATTGATCGCGCGCTTCTATGATAATGATGCGGGTGAAATTAGTCTCGACGCGGTGCCTCTAAGAGATTTTACACTTGAGAATCTCAGAGAAAATATTTCCCTGGTTAGCCAACAGGTGGTTTTGTTTAATGGCACGGTGGAAGAAAACATAGCCTATGGCGACGAAGTCATTGATCACGAGAAAATTCTCAGGGCGGCCAATGATGCCCACGCTATGGAATTTATCGATCTATTGGAGCAGGGCATGGATACCCAGGTAGGCGATGATGCGGTATTGCTATCTGGTGGCCAGCGACAGCGGCTTGCCATCGCACGGGCATTGTTGAAGGACGCGCCTATCTTAATATTCGATGAAGCCACGTCTGCTTTGGACTCCGAATCTGAGCTACATATCCAGGACGCTTTAGATACCCTGAGAAAAGGTCGTACTACCTTTGTTATTGCCCACCGCCTTTCTACCATAGAAAATGCGGACTTGATATTAGTCATGGAGAAGGGAAAAATTGTGGAGTCTGGTACCCATGAGGAATTGCTGGCGAAAAAAGCAAGCTACTCAAGACTTCATGCAATACAGTTTTCGGAGAGTGCTGCGGCAACACCTGAATGAGTTTTCTAGAACGGGCTTGGCATAAAAAGGCAGGGTGGCTAATTTTGTTATGGCCACTGTCGCTGCTATTTCAGTTACTGATCAAATTGCGGCGCTTATCACAGCAAGAAAATAGCGCGCCCGACTACCTCAAGGTGCCACTAATCGTTGTTGGCAACATCTCCCTGGGTGGAACCGGTAAAACACCGTTGCTTATCACCCTTGCTAACCAGTTACAGGCCCAGGGTTTCAAGCCGGGGATAATCAGCCGCGGCTACGCTGGCAATGCAGCGTTCTACCCGCTCTCGGTTGATGCCAATAGCAGTGTGCTTGAGTCGGGCGACGAAGCTTTTTTGATTGCCGAGAAAACGGGCTGTCCGGTGTTTGTAGCCCCGGATCGCTGCGCTGCGCTGCGAGCGTTGCTGGCTGCCGAAGATGTCGATGTCGTGTTGAGCGATGACGGCTTGCAGCATTACAAGCTTTACCGGGACATCGAAATAGTTGTGGTCGATGGACAACGTCTTTTCTCGAATGGTTTTTGCCTTCCCGCCGGGCCTTTAAGGGAGTCACTGGCGCGTCTAAAAGAAGTTGATCAGATTGTGATCAATGGGCAACCGGCGGCAGAGCTACCCGACCTGGGGAACGCGAGCCTCATGCGGGTGGAACCGCGTTCCCTGGTCAATCTTGTCAGTGGCGAAAAAAAACCATTCTCTGGTGCGCCCTTTAATATGGGCAACAAACTACAGGCTGTCTCCGCTTTAGGCAACCCGCAACGCTTTTACGATTTATTGCAAGGCTTGCCTTACCAGGTGGAAACATTCAGCTTTCCCGATCATCATACCTTTACTGTCGCCGATTTTGAGCAAAAAGACATGGATGAACATCAACCTGTCGTAATGACAGAGAAGGATGCGGTAAAATGTCGACAGTTCGCCAAAGCAAACTTTTGGTACTTGTCAGTGGACGTTAGTCTGGAACGTGAATTTACCGACCGCCTTGTTAAGCGAGTCCGTGAACTTGCCGCTCTTTAGAAACAACTGGCTGGACCAAAAACTACAGTCGGTTTATCGCATTTCAGAGGCCAGGAGTCTGCAATCATGCTTGATCAAAAATTACTGAGTATTCTGGCCTGTCCGCTCTGCAAAGGTGATTTGCAGTATGATCGGGTAGCCAGGGAATTAATTTGTTTTGCAGATGCTCTGGCTTTTCCGGTAAAAGACGATGTGCCGGTTATGTTGCGTAATGAGGCAAGAGAGTTGTCGCCAGAGGAATGTGAGAAATACCGATGAGCTTTACCGCTGTCATCCCGGCCCGTTATGCGGCGACCCGTTTGCCCGGCAAACCACTGTTGGAGTTAGCCGGGAAACCGATGTTACAACATACCTACGAGAGAGCCCTGGCCAGCAAGGCGGCGCAAGTGATTATTGCCACCGACGACCAGCGTATCCAAAAAGCCGCAGAAGCATTTGGCGCCAGGGTGTGTATGACCAGGAGCGACCATGCTTCTGGCACCGACCGTATTCAGGAAGTGAGCAGCCAACTATCGATGGCAGAATCGGATTTAGTGGTCAATGTGCAGGCTGACGAGCCTCTTATTCCGCCCAATGTAATCAATCAAGTAGCGGAAAATCTTGAACAACATGCTGAAGTGGGTATTGCCACACTCTGCGAAAACATAACAGCCAGGGGAGAAATCTGTGACGACAACAGCGTTAAGGTAGTTATCAATGCGCAGGGTCATGCACTCTATTTTAGTCGGGCGACAATTCCCTGGCAGGGCAGCGCCTCCGCCAGGAATTGTTTCCGTCATATTGGCATCTATGCCTACCGCGTAGCGGTGCTGAATCAGTTTACCCAGTGGCCTGTCTGTGAGCTGGAGGTCACCGAGAAACTGGAGCAACTGCGCGCACTCTATAATGGCGTTGAGATACACGTGGACGTATCCAGCGAGAGTATTCCTGCGGGCGTGGACACCGAGCGCGACCTCGAAATAGTTCGCGCTCATGTCAGTGCGGCTTAGGGCTGGCTGCTATCGCTGTGTCAAATTCAGGCAAATCCAATACCTCGCCAAAAAAGTGTCGAGTATTGATGATCTGTCTGGGTAATATCTGCCGTTCTCCGACTGCCCAGGGCGTGTTAGAAAAACTAATAGAAAATAAAGGCTTATCTGACGTCATTGAAGTCGATTCGGCTGCTACCAGCAATTACCATTGCGGCCAACACCCCGACCCAAGATCCATAGCGGCGGCTGCCAGACGCGGCTATTCATTGCAGGAGCAAGTCGCGAGGCAGGTGATTGCCGCTGACTTCCAGCAATTCGATTACCTGCTTGCCATGGACAGGGACAATCTCCGGCATTTACAACAGGCCACACCGCCTCAATGTCGCGCTCAGGTACAACTACTGCTCGACTATTCCCCGCACTCGCCTGAATCGGTGCCAGACCCTTATTTCGGTGGTGAAGAGCAGGGTTTCGAAGTGGTGCTGGATTTACTGGAGATCGCTTGTGCGAACCTGCTGCTGCACCTGCAAGGCCAGTTTCAGGGCGGGCAGGTCTAGCCACTATGAAACTACAGGAACAAGTGGATCTGACACCCTATAACAGCTTTGGCGTCACGCAGCAGGCGGCCTATTTTGCCAACATACGACAGACGGCGGATCTGCATCAGGCACGGGAGTTTGCCGCCAGCAAGCACCTGCCAATACTGGTCCTGGGTGAGGGCAGCAATACCCTGTTTATCAAGGATTACCCAGGCTTGATCTTGTCCATGAACTGCACCGGCAAGGAGTTGCTGCCTGACGCAGGCATGCTCCGTGTAGCGGCGGGAGAGAACTGGCACGAACTAGTGATATTTTGCTTGCAAAATAATCTGTATGGCCTTGAAAACCTGGCACTGATACCTGGCACGGTTGGTGCGGCTCCGATCCAGAACATAGGTGCCTATGGGGTGCAACTGGAGCAATTCTTTGTCGAATTAGAGGCGTTTGATCTCAACAGCGGCGAGACACTCCATCTGAGCAAAGCCGATTGCGAATTTGGCTACCGCGACAGCGTTTTTAAACAAAACCCCGAACGAAAGCTGGTGGTGCTGTCTGTGAGCCTGCAATTGTCCCGGTTGCCGGCACCGGCGTTCGGCTACGCTGGCCTGAAAGAGGCGCTGGCGGGGCAACAGCCTACACCTCAGCGGGTGTTTGATGCGGTATGCGATATCCGCCGCCGCAAATTGCCGGATCCGAAGCAAATTGGCAATGCAGGCAGCTTCTTCAAGAACCCCGTGGTATCCCGCAGCAAATATCAGTCATTACTCCAGTCCTGTCCCGAGCTGCCAGGTTGGGATACCGGCCACCCCGATCTGGTTAAGCTTCCCGCCGCGTGGTTGCTAGAGGAAAAAGGGTGGAAAGGGAAGCAAAGAGGCGGAGCCGCAGTCCACGAGGAGCATGCCCTGGTGCTGGTGAACAAGGAAAATGCCACTGGCGAGGAGCTGTTGTTGCTGGCGCAGGACATGCGTAGTTCCGTCTTGCAGGGCTTTGGTATTGCCTTGCAGACTGAGGTCAGGATTGTGTAAGTGCTGCGCCGTTCCCCGTTTCAGATCAGCCGGACACTGAGCGGACGTTTCTCCGCAGTTAATTCGAAACCACTTGAATGGCTGACCCGCGAAAGAGACTGTGCAAAACCCGCTATTCCTCATTCCCGCACCACCCTGTCATTCCCGCACCACCCTGTCATTCCCGCACCACCCTGTCATTCCCGCACCACTCTGCCATTCCCGCGCCACTCTGCCATTCCCGCGCCACCCTGTCATTCCTGCGAAAGCAGGAATCCAGTCAAATATTCTTATCAAAACCTAACCGTCATTATCAATTATCAATTCACCGTCCATTCACCACCACAAACTCATTTCAGTCAGAGGTAATCAGGTAAATCAATATGTTAAAATATCGACCTCTGGCAAATATCCCGTGAGAGCCTATAAAGCCCCACTCAAATCACACACTGGCCACACAGCAGAATAACAACGTGAGTCGGCTAATCCTGTAGACATAGAACCCCCCCCCCCCCCCCCCCTCATCTTTTCACGTTGGGTATCATTCCCTGCTCCAGCTTTTCATAGATCTCTTTCAATTGCCGTTGAATGCTAAAACCAGTGGCTTTAAGAATCGCCGGAACATCACGGGTTTGTCGAATTAAAGAGACAATCACTATACGTTTACCAGTGATTGGGACGTACACAAGGTAGTGTTCCCGGACGGGATGAATACTCAATTCAGTGCTGTCAATATGCTCTGTTGAAGCAAATCGCTCATGATTCTGCGCAATAATCTGAGCACTTTCATGCAGATCATTAAAATACTGCCTGGTTAACTCCTTGCTCCACCGAGACAATGACCAGCGCCGAGCCTCTCGAAAATCTCGCTCGGCTGTTTCAGTCAGAATATAGTGTCTGCGCTTCCCTGCCATCAGAATCAGTCTTCTTCTGCTATATCTAAAATCGATTTATTAGAGAAACGGCCGTGGGCTAGATCGTCCAGGCCACCCGCCACATGGGTGACTATCGATTGAGTCTCCATATCATGGCGGATTAAATCTCGGAGATATTCGCTTGCTGTGGCATAGACACCAGCATTGCCAGTACGGCTGTCGACAAAGTCTCTCAGCTCATCGGTTAGAGATAGGTTCATGCTACTCGCCATCTTGAGTGCCTCCATAGAGTGTTCAGGATTACTCTAGTAGTATTGTCGAATAATGTCAATATCCGACAATACTACCCAAGCCATCGAAACGGTGGCACCAAATAAACAAGGAGAGCCGATAGCGTGATAGAGGAGGCTGGGGAGGACATTACAGACATAACAAGCTATACTGTTGGCATGACTCAAGTACTGGATACCTATCAAGAAGTAAAAGAGCTGGTTAGCAGCGGCTTTGTCGAAGAACAGGCGCAGGCCGTCGTGTCTTTGCAGGCGCGGATTTTGAATGAAAACGTGGCAGGCAAACAGGATATCGCGTTGCTGCAGCAGGATACTGCGTTGCTGCGGCAGGATATTGCGGCGGTGCAGCGGGATACTGCGTTGCTGCGGCAGGATATTGCGGCGGTGCAGCAGGATACTGCGTTGCTGCGGCAGGATATTGAGAAAATCCGTGCAGACATAGAAGCACTGAGGCTGGCCACGCAGAAAGACATAGAAGCACTAAGACTGGCCACGCAGAAAGATATTGAAATCATTCACAAAGACATCGAATCGTTCCGGGTCGAGACCAAAAAAGACATTGAAATCATTCACAAAGACATTGAAATCATCCACAGAGACATCGAATCACTCCGGCTCGAAATAAAAAAGGACATGCAGGTGTTGTCGTCACAACTCACTATTCGCATGGGCGCAATGTTCGTGGCGGCGTTGGGGGTGTTGGCGAGCTACCAAACCTTTGCAGGCTAGCATCAGCACCCCTGTCCCGGATAGAAATTCCCAAAACGCAGAAAGCCTCGGCTGCCCCTCTGTTCGTTTAGCAACAGGTCGGCACCAACCAGTGTTAGTAAAATAAAGGACATTACAGACATAACAAGCTATACTGTTGGCATGACTCAAGTACTGGATACCTATCAAGAAGTAAAAGAGCTGGTTAGCAGCGGCTTTGTCGAAGAACAGGCGCAGGCCGTCGTGTCTTTGCAGGCGCGGATTTTGAATGAAAACGTGGCAGGCAAACAGGATATCGCGTTGCTGCAGCAGGATACTGCGTTGCTGCGGCAGGATATTGCGGCGGTACAGCGGGATACTGCGTTGCTGCGGCAGGATATTGCGGCGGTGCAGCAGGATACTGCGTTGCTACGGCAGGATATTGCGGCGGTACAGCAGGATACTGCGTTGCTGCGGCAGGATATTGCGGCGGTGCAGCAGGATACTGCGTTGCTGCGGCAGGATATTGCGGCGGTGCAGCAGGATACTGCGTTGCTGCGGCAGGATATTGAGAAAATCCGTGCAGACATAGAAGCACTGAGGCTGGCCACGCAGAAAGACATTGAAATCATTCACAAAGACATTGAATCGCTCCGGGCCGAGACCAAAAAAGACATTGAAATCATTCACAAAGACATCGAATCGTTCCGGGCCGAGACCAAAAAAGACATTGAAATCATTCACAAAGACATTGAAATCATCCACAGAGACATCGAATCGCTCCGGGCCGAGACCAAAAAAGACATTGAAATCATCCACAGAGACATCGAATCACTCCGGCTCGAAATAAAAAAGGACATGCAGGTGTTGTCGTCACAACTCACTATTCGCATGGGCGCAATGTTCGTGGCGGCGTTGGGGGTGTTGGCGAGCTACCAAACCTTTGCAGGCTAGCATCAGCACCCCTGTCCCGGATAGAAATTCCCAAAACGCAGAAAGCCTCGGCTGCCCCTCTGTTCGTTTAGCAACAGGTCGGCACCAACCAGTGTTAGTAAAATAAAGGACATTACAGACATAACAAGCTATACTGTTGGCATGACTCAAGTACTGGATACCTATCAAGAAGTAAAAGAGCTGGTTAGCAGCGGCTTTGTCGAAGAACAGGCGCAGGCCGTCGTGTCTTTGCAGGCGCGGATTTTGAATGAAAACGTGGCAGGCAAACAGGATATCGCGTTGCTGCAGCAGGATACTGCGTTGCTGCGGCAGGATATTGCGGCGGTGCAGCGGGATACTGCGTTGCTGCGGCAGGATATTGCGGCGGTGCAGCAGGATACTGCGTTGCTACGGCAGGATATTGCGGCGGTGCAGCAGGATACTGCGTTGCTGCGGCAGGATATTGCGGCGGTGCAGCAGGATACTGCGTTGCTACGGCAGGATATTGCGGCGGTACAGCAGGATACTGCGTTGCTGCGGCAGGATATTGAGAAAATCCGTGCAGACATAGAAGCACTGAGGCTGGCCACACAGAAAGACATTGAAATCATTCACAAAGACATTGAATCGCTCCGGGCCGAGACCAAAAAAGACATTGAAATCATTCACAAAGACATTGAATCGCTCCGGGCCGAGACCAAAAAAGACATTGAAATCATTCACAAAGACATCGAATCGTTCCGGGCCGAGACCAAAAAAGACATTGAAATCATCCACAGAGACATCGAATCGTTCCGGGCCGAGACCAAAAAAGACATTGAAATCATCCACAGAGACATCGAATCACTCCGGCTCGAAATAAAAAAGGACATGCAGGTGTTGTCGTCACAACTCACTATTCGCATGGGCGCAATGTTCGTGGCGGCGTTGGGGGTGTTGGCGAGCTACCAAACCTTTGCAGGCTAGTATCAGCACCCCTGTCCCGGATAGAAATTCCCAAAACGCAGAAAGCCTCGGCTGCCCCTCTGTTCGTTTAGCAACAGGTCGGCACCAACCAGTGTCAGCAAAATAAAGGGGGGGGTGTTGACAAGCTAATCAATGCTCAGTAGCATCGCTTGCACTAGAGGCTGCTTGATCAGCTCACCCTATGGAAGGGGAGAATGGAAATGAAGAGGGTACAGCATGAATTTTAAATGTTTTACAAATACTCTTGAGTGGAACGGAAATCAATCAATCAATTAATTAATTAATAGGCTAGCCCCGTCTTTCCATTATAGCTGGGGGATGGCTTCGAACGCAATTAAAGACACTATATAAGCAAATTAACACGAAAGTAACGAGGAATAAAACCATGACAGCAAAAGAAATCAACCAACCAATGCCGAAGTCTTCTGGCATTTTAACCGCAACCCGGTCACGCTTCCTTGCCGCCATCGGCTTCGCCCTGCTGTTTATCGTCCAGGCGGGTAATGTCAGTGCACAAGCAATTACTGTTACAGAACAAAGCAGTAACATTGAGGGTGCCAACAGTTTTGGCGATGTACATTTCGCTGACTCTCAAACCGGCTGGATAGCTGGTGAGTCTATGTTCATACTTCATACAACTGATGGTGGCGTTACCTGGATAGAACAACCTTTTCCAATAAAAGATGGAAATGTAGGTGGTACTAACTCTGTACACTTTGTTGACGCTATGAACGGCTGGGTCGTAGGCCATAACGGAACCATACTTCACACAACTAACGGTGGTGTTGGTGCAACCGCAGAAATTGTGGGACACACGGCTAACTCCAACGGTGAACGTATTATTCATAATCCTGCCTGGAATCACCAAACGAGTGGTGTTAACACTTTTTTAAACTCTGTACACTTTGTTGATGCTAACAATGGCTGGGTAGTAGGAAATCATGGAATCATACTTCACACCACTAATGGCGGCGCTACTTGGACTTCCCAAACCACCGATGCTGTCAGGAATGCTTTAGCCCCCGGGGATCCTGCTATTACTTTAGAGTCTGTGCACTTTGTTGACGCTATGAACGGCTGGGTCGTAGGCCATAACGGAACCATACTTCACACAATTAATGGCGGCACTACTTGGACTGCCCAAACCGTTGATGATAGTTTCACAAATCACTTACAGTCTGTGTACTTTGTTGACGCTATGAACGGCTGGGCCGTAGGCAATAGAACAGGTACAAGTGGAATTCAAGATATAATTCGCACAACTGATGGTGGCTCTACTTGGCTCAAATCAGAGTTTGACTCAGGCGTTAACGTCCTACTATTGAACTCTTTACACTTTGCTGATGCCAAGAACGGCTTCGTCGTAGGCAACTCTTTCAACTTCTCACCCTATGCTGTGAGGTTAGTCATACTTCACACAACTGATGGTGGCAAGACATGGATTCCCCAAAATAGTATTGATCCTCACACTGACCCAGACGTTCAGAAGAATTTAAGGTCTGTATATTCTATTGACGCTAACAACGCTTGGGCCGTAGGTAGTGGTGGAACCATACTTCGCCTAGCTGAAAAGACAGCCGTCATTCCAACACCATTGGTCGTCGTTCCACCACTAGAACTCAGCGTCGAGCGTCTTACTGTGGTGCTTGGCGAAACTAAAGAAGTAACCATCAGCGGCGGGCTTCCACCGTATGTGGCACCCTTCGTCAGCGGTGATTTAGACGTGGTGCGGACCAGCATTGACGGCACCACCTTGAGCATTACTGGATTGCGTGTTGGCAAGGCGGATACGGCTCAAGTAAGGTTGCGTCCTCGAGGTTCGGCTTCGGGTTTTGGCTACTTGCAGGTGAAGGTAAACGCGCCGCCGGTATTAAACCCCGAGGACAACGATGATGGCTCCGGCAGCAAGTCGGTATTCCGCGGCGGGGCGAGCAGCGACGGCGGCGAAACCTACTTTAAGGACAATGCCTTCTCGGCAGGTGAATCGCTGAATATCGTGTTTGTGATCACGCCGCGCCGCGCCGATATAGGCGAACAGGCCAACATTGTGGTGATGGCAAAAGAGGCGTCTGCTCCTGACACCGTGGTGTTGGCGACAGAGTCCGGGCTGGTATCCTATGATGGCGAAACACTGTTCTTCTTCAAGGAAGATATTACACTGGAGCGCAATACCTTCATCAATCTCACCCCGGAGCCGATCACGCTATGGCCTGCCGAGGTGGGTAATTATGAGTTGTTTATTGGCTATCAAATTGCCGACGGTGAGGTGTTGTACCACGCGGAGCCTTTGAAGATAGAGGTTGTTCTGTGATAGCTGAGACGATGGCTGAGATAAGCCTGGGATAAAGCGTTCAACCCGAGCAGAACCCGCCTGTTGCAGTGTCATGGCTGTGCAGGCGACCTGTCTCGGTTTCAGTCGGTCGATACCCCGATAGTTAGAAATTAGTGGAAATTAGTGGAAATTAGTGGAAATTAATAGAACGTGAGAAATTAATTAGAAATCAACAGTGCATAAAGCGGCCTTGTGCGGCAGGGCTACTGCGCAAAACCAATATTCGTCATTCCCGCGCCAATCTTCTTACCCCTTCCTGTACATCCTGTTCATCCATGTAAATGCCCTTCTGTGTAAGTAACGCAGCCTGGCGAAGGTTTCTTGCGCTGTCTCCTATAGCCGTCTTTCACTGCCCCACAAGAGACTATTCGCAGCGATGTTGAGCCTGCTACGCTGGCCGGGAAACAGGGTCTGGCTGAAGACAGTCGGGAACTCGAAGAGCTACCTAATTTTGACTTGATTACCGGTTAAAGGATGCTAATTCCGCAATAACGCCAGCCTGCGCTTGAGACTGCGGGCGGCATCCGCTAACCTCGTGGGCAATCTGTTCCCAAAGCGACCGTGCGCCCGGCCATTGCAGTGCTATGTCTTCCGAAATCACCGCTACATTCGATCACAAGCATTTCCTGTCCTGGTTAAGCAGCCGTCCAGGTGTGTACCGTATGCTGGATGAGGCGGGTGAGGTTATCTATGTTGGCAAGGCGCGCAACTTAAAGAGCAGGGTGGGGAGCTATTTTCGACGCTCAGGTTTAAGCAGAAAAACCCTGGCCATGGTGAATAAGATCCAAAATATCGAGATCACCGTGACCAATAGTGAGCTCGAAGCCCTGCTGTTAGAGCAAACCCTGATCAAGAGTCACCGCCCACCGTATAATATCCAGCTACGGGACGATAAATCCTATCCCTATATCTTGCTGACCGACAAAGACGAATACCCACGACTGGGTTTCTACCGAGGCAGCCGCAAGCGCGCCGGGCGCTTCTTTGGTCCCTATCCCAGTGCCCATGCGACCAGAGAGACACTTCAAGTATTACAAAAGGTTTTCAAGGTGAGACAGTGTGAGGACAGCTATTTTAAAAATAGATCGCGTCCCTGTTTGCAGTACCAGATTGACCGCTGCACAGCGCCCTGTGTTGCCGCCATAGGCACCGGGGACTACGCAAGGGATGTGCATTATTCGACCCTGTTCCTGCAGGGCAAGAGCAATGCCTTGATCAAGGAACTCACCGCCAACATGGAACGCTCGGCCGCCAAAGAGGATTTCGAGCGTGCGGCAGTCATTCGAGACCAAATTATGGGGCTGCGGCGTATGCAGGAGCAGCAAATCGTCACCAACCAGGGAGATGACGCCGACATTGTCGCCGCAGAGATACAGCAGGCCCATGTCTGTGTGCATGTGGTTTACGTCAGAGCGGGTCGAATCATTGGCAGCAAGAACTTCTTTCCTCGCTGTAAGCTCGCCAATAGCCGTGCGGAGCTGCTTTCGGCCTTTCTCTCCCAGGCTTATCTTGGTGATGATAAAGCCGCCAACATCCCCGCAGAGATCATTGTTCCAGAGCAGTTGGAGGATGCGGAAGGGCTTTGGCAAGCCTTGTCCTATGTGGCTGGGCGCAAGGTGAAGCTGTCTATGCGGGTTAGAGGGCACCGGGCCAAATGGTTGCAGCTTGCGGTGACCAATGCCAGAGAGTCGCTGCATGCCTATGTCAGCAATAAGCAGAGTATTTATAAACGTTTTCAACAATTACAAGATTCTCTTACACTGGAATCTATGCCAGCGCGAGTAGAGTGCTTCGATATTAGTCATACCTCGGGCGAGGGCACGGTGGGTTCCTGTGTGGTTTTCGATGAAAACGGTGCGGTGAAGAGCGACTACCGGCGTTTTATTATCAAGGGCATTACCGCCGGGGACGACTATGCGGCCATGGAGCAGGTGCTGAACCGCCGCTTCACGCGGCTTGCCAGGGGAGAAGCCAAAATACCGAATATCCTGCTAATAGACGGCGGCAAGGGCCAGTTAACCCGGGCCAGGAAGGTAATGGAGAAGTTTCAGCTAGCGGAGGTTCAGCTATTGGGCATCGCCAAGGGTATAAGCCGACGGGCAGGGCAGGAAACCCTGTTTCTAGCCAGCGCTGATCGCTTCAAGGAAATTGCCATCGCCACCGAGTCAGGCGCGTTACACTTGTTACAGCAAATACGGGATGAAGCCCATCGCTTCGCCATTAGCGGCCACCGGGCTCGACGCGCCAGGGCTCGTAAGCAATCTACGCTGGAGCACATACCCGGGCTGGGACCGAAACGCCGACGGGAATTGCTGCGCTACTTCGGTGGACAGCAGGAAATTAATAAGGCCAGTGAAGCAGAAATTGCAAAAGTGACTGGGATTAGCAAAAAACTGGCCGAAAACATCTATGCCTATTTACATAACAGCTAGACGCCCCGCTGATTCCAGGCTTGCCTAAAATTTTGGGATGTTGGTTTTTATTTTCTACACAATTAAAATTACAACACCCTGAGACCTTTGTATAATTAAAAAAATGTTCGGAAGTGGGACTTTAGTCCTGCCATCTACAACTATCTTGCGCGGCTAAAGCCACACTTCCGACAGTTATGCAAAGACAGGTCTCACCCTGTAAATAAAACACAAAATATTTCAATGCCAGCGACAGCGCAAGGCAAAGCAAAGACTAAACGACTATGAACTGGGCAAATATCGCCACCTTCAGCCGGATAGCCCTGATACCAGTGGTTATCCTCTGTTATCACCTGGATACACAATTCGGCCCCTGGCTAGCCGCCATCCTGTTTGCAATTGCCAGTCTTACCGATTGGTTAGACGGTTTCCTCGCACGCAAGCTCAACCAATCCTCGGATTTCGGTGCTTTCCTGGACCCGGTGGCGGACAAGCTGCTGGTTGTAACTGTCCTGATCATGCTGGTTTCCGCACACCCATCCCTGGCACTGGGCGCTGGCATCATCATCACCAGAGAGATGCTGGTGTCGGCACTGCGCGAATGGATGGCAGCGAAGGGCATGCGCGACACAGTGGCCGTTGCCTTCTCTGGCAAGCTGAAAACAACAGTTCAGATGCTGGCTATCATCGCCATGTTATTGGCCAATTCCGCACTGTCAGAATGGCTGCTGTGGTCAGGCCTGGCACTGATATATCTTGCCGCCGTATTAAGCATTACTTCAATGGCGCAATATTTTCGGGCAGCCTGGCCGGTACTGTTCCCAAAGCGATAAGAATTGCCAGATAGCGGCGAGTTCAGCTTGACTTGAATAACTTAGGCATTAGAATAAGCGCCTCTTTCGAGTACTGCTCCCGGCAAGCGTATTTCCTGGCCTTGCAGGATTTGCTCAAGAAGTGATAACAGCTCAAAGTGCGGGAATAGCTCAGTTGGTAGAGCACGACCTTGCCAAGGTCGGGGTCGCGAGTTCGAATCTCGTTTCCCGCTCCAATTTTGGCTCCTTAACTCTCTTTACACACAGAGTCGCAGATTTTCCATGCAGTAAAACCTGATTTAGTTGCGAACTGATCGTTGCCTGCCAATTCCACGTTGAATTAGCCTCATTTCAAGAAGTGGTGGCTAATGCGGGGATTACTGGCGCAGCTTGCAGCGCACTTGATGCTTACTTTATGCCGAGAATATTTTTACACTTTTCGCTAATCAACCCATGTTCAAAGCCAGCAGTTTTGGTATAGTGCGCGCTCTTTTGTTACGCATGAAATGAGATAAAGGCTGGATGGCAGAGTGGTCATGCAGCGGACTGCAACTCCGTTAACGCCGGTTCGATTCCGACTCCAGCCTCCATTTCAAGCTAAGCCCATCCCGCAAAATGCCCGGGTGGCGAAATTGGTAGACGCAAGGGACTTAAAATCCCTCGAGGGAAACCTCGTGCCGGTTCGATTCCGGCCCCGGGCACCATTTACACTTTCCAGTAGCATCCGAAGAAATCCTGTAGAATATATATTTTCAATAAAATCAATAAGTTGTCATATTTAGTTGATTCTTTAACATCCAATGCCATAGCTTGACAGCCAAGAAAATTGACGGTAATTTTGACGGTATAGCGGTTCAATTCAACTAGGTACCGTCAAATGCCTTTAGTGAATACACAAGTTAAAGAAGCGAAGCCTCAAGCCACCGACTACAAAATGTCGGATGGCGGCAGTATGTACTTGCTCGTCAAAAAGAATGCGTCTAAATACTGGCGCTTCGATTATCGTTTTCACGGCAAACGCAAAACCCTGGCTATTGGTGTCTACCCCATAGTCAGCTTAAAAGATGCTCGTGAAAAACTGCGGGCGGCCAAAATTCAGCTAAGCAACGATCAAGACCCCGGCGAAGTACGCAAAGAAGAAAAACGCGCCAAGCTAATGAGCAACTTTGCCGATGTATCCAGACAATGGTGGGAACACAATAAAGATACATGGACGCCTGAACATGCCGACCGAGTTATCAAGCGTCTTGAAGATAATGCACTTAAAGATCTCGGCCATTTGTCCATTGACGAAATCACACCCAAGCAAGTAATCGCAGTTGTTCGCAAGATTGAATCACGCGGCGCACTGGATGTTGCTAACCGTGTTAAACAAACCATCCGCGCTGCTTGCCGCTTTGCAATCCAGCATGGCATGGCTACTAACAACCCTGCCAATGATCTCGACGGTATCGTAAAACAGCGAAAGGTGCAGCACAGAGCATCTTTGCCACGTGAAGAACTTCCCCTGTTTTTGAAAAACTTAAACTTTTATAGCAACCGTGGCCGCTTTCTTACCCAACAAGCGATTAAGCTACTGGTTCTAACATTTGTTCGCTCGGGTGAGTTGCGAGGTGCCATGTGGCATGAGTTTGATCTGGCTGACAAAGTATGGCGGATACCCGCTGATCGCATGAAAATGAACAACGAGCATCTCGTACCTTTATCTCGACAAGCTCTGGAAGTACTCGAGCAAATAAAGCCGCTTTCCGGTAAATACAACTTACTCTTCCCCTCGGAAAGAAAACGAGACAAACCAATGTCTGACAATACTATGCGGCGTGCTATTTTTAAAATGGGCTACGATGGCACACACTCAGGTAAAAGCAAGGCTGTGCCGCATGGCTTTAGGGCAACAGCTTCATCCATTCTCAATGAAACCGGCTTTAACCCTGACGCGATTGAACGACAACTCGCCCACAAAGAAAATAACAGCGTTAGAGCTGCCTATACACACCATGCACGCTACTTTGAAGAACGACAAAAGATGATGCAGTGGTGGGCAGACTATTTAGATGAAATGAGGGTAACGGGCAAGGTTGTGCCCATATTTTCCAATGTCGCCGGCTAGGTTGAAGGTGATAGTACCGAGATGGCAGACTTGACAAAATCACAAAACCTCCCATAATGGGAGGAAAAGGAAGTACATGCGTATAGTATCAAAACGGACATTGAGAGAGTTCTGGGAGCAGCCTGAATACGCTGACTCCCAAGGGCAATTAGAAGCTTGGCATGACGAGGTGTTGAAAGCTGATTGGTCTTCACCTCAAGAATTAAAAGCCCAATTCGGTAATGCGAGTGTACTTCAAGACAGCCGGGTTGTTTTTAACATTAAGGGTAATGATTATCGGCTAATTGTAAAAATTAATTACCCTTATAGAATGGTATATGTACGTTTTGTGGGAACGCATAAGATGTACGATCAAATAGATGCGGTGAAAATATGAATATCAAACCTATTAAAACTGAAGAGGATTATGACGCGACTTTAGAGCGTATTATGGTGCTGATGGATGCGAAGGCAGATACTCCAGAAGGCGACGAGTTGGATGTTTTAGGAACGCTTGTTGAGGCCTACGAATCTAAAAACTTCGCTATTGATAAACCAAACCCTGTTGAAGTCATTCGCTTTCGCATGGAGCAATACGGTCTTAAAGATAAAGACCTGGTTCCTTATCTTGGTCGCTCGGGCCGAGTTTCTGAAGTACTGAATTATCGCCGCAAATTAACACTGACCATGATTCGAAAGTTACATGCAGGCTTGAATATACCGACTGAAAGCCTGGTGCAGGATTACCCGTTAAAAAATGCGTCTTAATGGTGTCTCCCTACCAATTCTTTAAGCCTGTTGTCTTGATTCAACCCACTGAATAATTGCGTTTTCATGCCAGCCTACGGATCGGTTGCCTGTTAGTTGAACCTGTTTGGGGAATTCCCCTTTTGCTATTTCCGCATAAATAGTTGAGCGAGATAACCCCGTTATCTCTTTTACTTCCTTTAGCCTCAAAATTTTGCAGTTCATCCCACGTCTCCGTCTTTGTGTATAGCGGCCTTATGCTATGCGCAAAGACGGAGAAAGCAACGCAAAAACCGTTCACACCGTGCAGAAACTTTATTCGACAACGTGCCTTGTGGTGGGGCGAGTGTCGTCACCATGAACACAAAAAAACTTTCTCCACACCTTGAACAGTTTATTGAAGTCATGGCTATAGGCTTTATGTTCTAGTAGCCGTACTTATCTGTGGCAGCTACAGACCTAGCTGCAAGCAAGTCCTTCATGAGCAATTGGCATGAAGGCGTATTGGTTTCATTGGAGCCAATTCCGTGAATGATTTGATACCTGTTTAACCCATTAACCGGGATCACACACATTCACGAACACACCCTTCCATTAATCTACTCACCGAAAAGGAGGTGATGCCAATAGTGAGAAACCGGCAACGATGCGCCAACCCGTCTCTGTGGGCTATTTACACAGAGACGGGGCTGAAAATCAGGCAATAATCGTCACCAAAACAAAGTATTAGCAGCCACACCGCTGATACAAAAGTAGTAAAAACGCCGACATAGGCATCCATGCGACCAACAACCAAGCCCTTCACATGGTTTGATCAATAGGCACAGTACGCAACCCGCAGGCATTAACCCCTGTTCAGGCGTACCAAGCATGAGGAGCCAGTCATTTGTCCTTGAGGTTTTACACCTCCGCAGGCTGAGCGAAACAGCACAGCACGACCGGTGCTTAATCCGGTTTAACACTTACCAGTTTCAGGGTTTATATGGGCAACGTGGGCGGCAATCGAAATTATGGCTATGGCAAACAACTGGCATGGGGCGGTAAAAATGCTCTGGCTGACCGTTATGGTCAGGGGCATTTCAGTACTCGTGCTACCCATGAAGAACGCTGGAATCAGTTTGCCCATTATTTGAAAGAACAGGGTATTAACGACACAAGAAAGATCAATCAAACGGTGCTGAATCAATACAGCGATTATTTAAAAACGCAGGTGAACAACGGAGCAGTCAGCGTGGCCTATGCCCAAAACCGATTATCAACCGTCAATGTGGTATTGGAAACCATGCGTAAAGATACCCTGTTGACGATCAAGCCCGCACAGACTATCGGACAGCGCTCCCACGTTCGCTCAACTATCCCAGCAACGCTCAGACCGGACATATTAAAAACCATCACTGTTAAACCCGGTCAAAACCGGACAATGTTAATTGCTCAGCTTACCCGTGATCTGGGTTTGCGTTTTAAAGAAGCTTCTTTGCTCAATACCCGCAAAGCCCTCCGGCAGGCCAAGCGATACGGGCGTATCAATATTACCCAAGGCACCAAGGGCGGACGAGGCAAAGGGTCAGACCGGTGGATACCAGTCAGTGCCCCGTGTCTGCAAACCCTAAAAGCCGCGACTCTTATACAAGGTAAAGAACAGAATTTAATTCCGCCTGAAAGCAGCTATAAGCAATGGCGAGTCCACCGGTATAACCAGTGGCGCGCCATGACAAAACAGATACCCATCAATGGTTTTCACGATATGCGAGCCGCTTATACCTGCGAACGCTATCAAGCCATTACCGGCTATCCCGCGCCGGTTATTGCCGGAAAACGACAAGTCGATAAAATTCTGGATCAAAAAGCCCGCACCATTCTCGCCCAAGAATTGGGGCATAATCGTACCGATGTGGTTGCAGCCTATATTGGTAGCAGTAAATAGCGTATTGAAAAATTATGCGCCCGACTAACCAACAACAAGCCGAACGGCATATGGAGCATTTGTTAAATCGAAAACTAAAGGGAAATCGAAGCACTCGCGTTAAGGAACATACACAGCGTGCAAAGAAAATTGCGGCTTTAATATGGAGGAGGTTTCAAGTTGGCCCGTACCAATATCAACTCAAACACCTGAAGTGGTATATGGATACAAAAATTCGACACCTTAAAGCAGCTACGCAGTATCGTCATTGGCTGACGGTAAAGAATATAATTATCGCATTGGGAAAGGAAAGTGACTGGATAGGTGCTTGCGGGGAGAGGTAAATAAAGTGCGGCAGCATATGGTGGCCGCTAAGCCTCTAATAGGATAAAGCTTTATTTGGTAAAAAATGGAGTCCCCCCCAATACTTGGCCTTTTCTGATTGTATAGAGGTTTTTAATTGCTCGTTCCCCGATTTTCCCATATTCTCTCCAAGTGTCTCTAGGTAAGAAATGTATGACTGATCAAATATTAACCTTAAAAGAGGTGGCTAGTTACCTGAAACTGGCTGAGAAAACGGCATATAAACTCGCTGCCGAAGGCAAACTGCCTGGCTTTAAAGTCGGAGGAAGCTGGCGGTTTAAGAAAGAAGATATTGAGCAATGGATTGAAGAGAAGAAGAAAAGCCACAAACTACCCTGAAGAACATTGAGGTCTAGCTGATGGTAACAACTAACTATAACGTGAGAAATAACGATTGAGGCGAATATGGAATTCTGGCTATTATATAGGAGGTGCCGTAATGTTGTACTACGTCATCAAAGCAATGACAAAGCCCTCAGAACAGCAAGCTCAGAAGAATAATAGACCAAGTTCCGAAAATGAAGTTCGTATAACCATGACCAATCGGGTAGTAGCGAATAGTAATCATGATGAAGACGACGATTTAGCTACCTCTAGTATTTCTTATGGCTATAACGAAGAAAAAAGCAAAAACAAAACGCAAGGGAAATGGATAAAATCCGGTGAATCCATCACCATAAAAGGAGAAACATTTTCTAGCGGTAACTTTTATTTTGGTGGAAAGCTCAGTTCATTAGATGGATATGGAACTGAAGCGTCATTGATTGACGACTCGCTTAAGATTGAAAACAATCCGTCCAGCTTTGAAGATGAAAGTTTAGGCTATTGGCCTAAATTTATTTCACTCACACCTAAAGGACGTGGTGCTTTCCTTAGCTGGCTATCCGGCAACAGAAGTGATCCAGAAACGCCTTTGGGTTATGTGTTTATATACTTCTATGGCCTTGAAAGACGTATAACTGTTGATTCAATTAAACAGTCAGTGGATGATACAGAATTTAAATATTTGTTTGACGAAATACTAAGATTAAGGGGTATTTACGGCAGTAGTCGTTCTTTTTTAAATTATGCCACACGTCTATTGGAAATAATGTGTCTACTACGCCCTCACGTAGTATCACATCCAGAACTTGAAAAAAGTCCTCAAAGGGATTCTCTGCTATTTAAACATCGCCTTGCCACTACTGTAAGCGAAGAAAAGCCCGTTCCCGCTGAACTGGCATTGGCATGGATTCGGTTTTATCCGGATTATAACCTAAAGAAACCGGCAAGGCGTTGTGGCTATGAATTCAGTCAGATGTTTACACGCCTCTATAGCAAAAAATATGGGGGCGGAATTGTCGTCAAACCCAATAAAACACGATTAAAGATTGAGTATCATCCTGCCAGCTCTTCCTTGCGTGGCATATCACTCCCTCAACAGGATCTTCCCGATCCTGGCAATTTGAAAGGCCCTACAAATAAGTTGATTGCCATCGCAGATGAATGTACATCTGAATTGGATGCCTATAGTCGGTATCTTGCTAAACCGGATACGTCCCGCACGGATATTGAAGCTGTTTTGTTGCTGCCGGACGATCTTAGTGATTTGGGCGCTACGCCAGGATTAGGGAAGTTTCAGAAATGGGCGGATGATGCCATCTCAACAAAGAATGGTCTGGTGAGTGTCGAGGAATTCTGGACATATACCAAATCGCTTTTACCTGCCAAGATCAATAAAAAAGAAGCTGAATTAATTCAGAATCTTGCTCAAAAATCCGGTTATGGCATAGCACCTGATACACGTTACCATCATGCGAAGGCGAGCCCAGATGGAAAGCTGGTTCTGTTTACTGAAGGACACGGGAAATATTTCGAACCATCCAAAGAATTTAATGAAATGGGGATGGCATTACGACTAGGTGCAATGGTTGCCACGATTGATTCACATGTTGATCAAACAGAAAAAACTTATTAATTCAGCTTATTGATCACGATACTAATTTATCACCCACCGAGAAACGGTCACTACACGCCTATTTAGTATGGAGACTGAATACGCCTTCAAATGTCACTGGCTTAAAAGCTAGAGTGGGAACGCTTGGAGAAACTGAAAAAGCCGCCGTTAGTCGAATACTCGTAGGTGTTGCAATGGCTGATGGGAAAATAGACCCAAAAGAAATCAAGCAGCTCGAAAAACTCTATACCTTGCCAGGTCTCGACAAAGCCCTGGTTACTGGAGACATTCATGGGATGTCATCAAGTAAAACTGGAGTGCGGCCTGTTAGCCCTCAATCAGAAACTATTTCGCCTGCTTCCACTTCATTCCATTTAGATGAAAGTATCCTGGCAATACATGAGTCGGAAACCAAAGATGTACAAAGCATGTTGGGCGCTATATTCATGGAGGATGAACCCGCAAGCGAATCTGATGATTCAGCTACGGATAGCACTGCTGTAGAGGAAGAAACCGGAATTGATAAACAACATTATGCTTTGTTTGAAAGCCTGATACGAAAAGATAAATGGACTCGTGAAGAAGTGGAAGCACTGTGCCGTGATTCGAGTCTGATGGTTAGCGGAGCATTGGAAACTATTAATGACTGGTCATTTGATAAAGTGGATGCAGCTGTACTTGAAGAGGATGGTGACGCTATTTATGTCGATCAGGAAATCGTAGAAGAGATAGAAGGTTAAACTTATGGAAAAACGTATCCGGTTAAAAGAACGTGACGCAATAATTCAATCACTGAAATCTGGCGTGACTCCCAAAATTGGGATTCAGCACATTCAGGTAGGACGAAGCAATGAAGTCAAAGCGTTGTATAAGGACATTGAAAGAATCTCTCAAGGTGGCGCAGCATTCAGGCTTATCATTGGTGATTATGGCTCAGGGAAAACATTTTTTCTGAGCGTGGTACGTTCCATTGCTCTTGAAAAGAAACTGGTTACGGTCAATGCAGATCTCTCACCGGATCGACGTGTACACGCTTCTTCAGGTCAGGCACGGAATCTTTATTCTGAGCTTATGAGGAATCTGGCAACCCGTAATAAACCAGATGGAAATGCCTTAGCCAGTGTTGTAGAACGGTTTGTAACTCAGGCTCGTAAAGAAGCAGATGAACAGAACAGCGATGTTTCAACAGTAATACATCAAAAATTAACATCTTTATCAGAGCTGGTTGGCGGATATGATTTTGCAAAAGTCATTGATGCTTACTGGAACGGTCATGAGCAGGATAACGAAGAGTTAAAATCAAATGCTATTCGTTGGTTACGTGCTGAATATACGACTAAGACAGATGCCCGAAGGGATCTTGATGTCAGAACGATTATTTCGGACAACTCGTTTTATGATGCGTTAAAGCTTATGAGCCTATTTGTACGTCAGGCAGGCTATGAAGGCTTACTCGTTAATCTGGATGAGATGGTCAATCTTTATAAATTAAGCAGCACGCAAGCACGTACATCTAACTATGAGCAAATTCTACGGATACTTAATGACTGCCTTCAGGGTTCAGCTGAATATCTTGGATTTCTATTGGGTGGAACACCGGAGTTTTTATTAGATCCCCGCAGGGGATTATATAGCTATGAAGCACTGCAATCCCGTTTAGCTGAAAACAGCTTTGCACAGCGAGCAGGTGTGATTGATTATTCTTCCCCAGCACTTTACCTAGCGAGCTTAACACCAGAGGAACTTTATATTCTCCTGAAGAACCTTCGTCATGTATTTGCCGAAGGTGACACGTCTAAATATCTAGTGCCAGATGATGCTCTTAAATCATTTCTACACCATTGCAGCCAGACTATCGGGGATGCCTATTTCCGTACACCAAGAAATACCATCAAGGCATTTTTAGATATGCTGGCAGTCTTGGAACAAAATCCTTCTATGCAATGGTCGCAGTTAGTTCAATCTATTGCAATTGAGGATGATCGTCCAAGTGATACAGATGAAATTATGGTGAACGAAGAGACAGGTGAAATTTTGAATTCTGATGGACTAGCTGATTTCAAATTATGATAGAGGAATATCAGCGCCTTGATAAGCGTGTACAAAAATGGTTATTTAATCAGGGATGGCCTGATTTAAGAGAGATACAAAAACGGGCAATTGCACCGATTCTAGCTGGTGATAGAGATGTGCTGATTAGTGCATCAACGGCGGCAGGTAAAACAGAAGCTTTTTTTCTACCTGCGTGTAGTGCAATTGCCGAAGAGGAAAGTGGCTTTGGTATTCTGTATATTAGTCCTTTAAAAGCACTGATTAACGATCAGTACCGCAGGCTCGAAACTTTAAGTGAAATGTTGGATATGCAGGTTACGCCGTGGCATGGTGATAGCCTTCAATCCAAAAAGAAGAAAGCCAGAATCAATCCTTCAGGTATTCTTCTTATTACCCCTGAATCCTTGGAATCACTCCTGGTCAGAGAGCAGGGATGGGTGAAACAATCCTTCACCTCACTCAAATATATCGTAATTGATGAATTTCATGCGTTTATCGGAGCAGAACGAGGTCAGCAATTACTTTCTCTACTCACCCGTCTTGAACATATTACTGGTCGAATCTCTAATCCTATTCCACGAGTTGCGCTAAGTGCGACACTCGGAGAGCTTGAAAAAGTACCGCTTTCTCTCAGACCGAATAAAAGCCTGCCTTGTGAAACCATTACCAGCAGTCAGCACCAAAGCACTATTAAGGTTCAGGTTAAGGGATATTTAGAACCGGTAGACATCATGGTTGATGAAGCACGTACCTCTGCTGAACAGCAGATTTGTCAAGAAATCTATAAACTTTGTAGAGGTGACTCACATCTGGTCTTTGCAAATAGCCGCAGCCGGACGGAAAGCATTGCCGCACAGTTAAGTGATTTATGCGAACAGCAAGTCATACCGAATGAATTTTTCCCTCATCATGGTTCTTTAGCTAAAGAACTCAGAGAAGCTTTAGAAGCCAGATTGCAGAAAGAAACCCTACCTACTACAGCCATTTGTACCATGACATTAGAGTTAGGTATCGACATCGGTAAAGTGAGTTCTGTCATTCAGGTTACTGCTCCACATTCGGTATCAAGTTTACGTCAGCGATTAGGTCGATCCGGTAGAAGAAATTCCCCTTCCATTTTACGAATGCTCATCGCTGAAAATGAACTGAGCGATAAATCCAATATAGTAGATGGTCTTAGATTGGAGCTGGTTCAGTCACTAGCAATGATTCGATTGCTCATTGTAGATAATTGGTTTGAACCGGCAGATACAGAGCAAATGCACCTCTCTACATTTTTGCACCAGATTCTTGCTGTAATTGCACAATGGGGAAGCGTCAGAGCAGACCAGCTTTATTCTTTATTATGTGAGCAAGGATCTTTCAAAGAAATATCAATTCAGCACTTCAGGCAACTATTGTCCCATATGGGGACAGTCCAACTGATACAGCAACTAAATAGCGGTGAGTTGGTTTTGGGGATTGAAGGCGAGCGTCTTACCAATTCCTATACCTTCTATGCTGTCTTTAAAACACCAGAAGAATTCCGCATCGTCGCCGGAAGTAAAACGCTTGGAACGCTTCCGGTTGATTCGCTTATTCTTAAAGGTCAGCACATTATATTTGGTGGCCGTAGATGGAAGGTCACGGATATTGATGATGAAAAGAAAGTTATCTACGTGACTTCTACAAAGGGCGGTAAACCTCCAAAATTTAACGGTAGCGGCATGTCAATTCATGACAGGGTTCGACAAGAAATGTTAAGTATCTATCTCACTGGTGACTATCGCATTGACGTTGGCAATCAGAAAATAGATTTTGTGGATAATTTTGGAAGACAGCTATTTCAAGAAGGAGTGTATCTTTTTAAAGAAGCCAACCTTGAAGAGCAACCCGTTTATCAAAGTGGCAAGCACTGTTATATTTTTTCATGGATGGGCGATAAAGTAATTAACACACTTACTGTTTTTCTCATTAGAAGTGGGTTTGTATGCAGTAATTTTGCCGGTGTTATTGAAGTTCAGAATTCGAAAGCAGATGACATAAAACATTGCTTAATTGATATGGCTAACAATGAACTAGCGGATGAAACCGAACTTTCTGGGACACTTTCTATTCAACAAAAGCTGATAGAAAAGTATGATGAGTATCTGCCTGAAGATTTGTTAACGAAGGGATACGGACGAAAGGCATTTAATTCTACGGCTGCTAAACAGTGGATTCTAGATCAACTAGATTCCTGATAAACAATTATGTTTAACCAAAGGCAGTTACAACACAGAATTATTTACAGGGTTAATTTGTATTAGTTGTAGTTCAAGCGCTATACCACGTTGCACGCCCCTTACCATGTCGTTGAAGTCGCCCTGCATTCACCAACTCCCGCAATCTAACTTTAAGCGTATTCTGGTTTGCTCCGGTCAGCTCAACCATTTCAGCAATGGTGAGTCGGTCATTTTTGCCAAACAACTCCAGCACCTGAACAGATAGGGTGGGTAAATCAGCATCGTCATTTGTTTGTGGTTGCTCTTTATCTAACTGCTCTTTGTCCAACTTAATGGAAAGATTACTCTTTTGCTTTTTCAAACAACGCAGAAAAAAACCAAGCCAGGATTGCCAGTCTGTCACTTCGGTTTTTAGGGTTGTCTGCGTGCGCCTTAGGGCTTTGTAATAGAGGTCTTTGTTTTCTTCAACAATGCTCTCTAACGATGCATAGGGTACATAGTCATAACCGGCACGTAACAGCATGAGTGTTATAAGAATACGAGACAGCCTTCCGTTGCCATCTTGAAAGGGGTGGATAGCCAGAAAGACTACGTTAAACACGGAGATAATTAACAAAGGATGCATTGATGCTTCATCAATAGCTTTTCGCGTCCAGCCAATCAGTTCTTCCATTTCCCTTGGGGTATCAAAGGGCGTGGTGGTTTCGAAAACAATACCGATTTCCACACCCTGTTCATCGATGGCGACAACCTGATTGGAAAGCGTTTTGTAAGTACCCCGATGGCGTTCGTCTTTAGTGCTGTGCCTTAATAATACCTGGTGTAATTGCCGGATATGATTTTCAGTGATGTGTAAATCTTCGTAGGCCTGAAAGACCATATCCATAGCTTCGGCATAACCAGCCACTTCTTGTTCATCGCGAGTTTTAAATGAGGTGGAGGTCAGGTTGGATAGTAGCGTTTCAATCTGGATATCTGTTAGCTTTGCGCCTTCAATCCGTGTGGACGAGCCGATGCTTTCGATAGTCGCGACTTTCCGCAACTGCTGAAGCCGCTCGGGGGACATTGTTTTGAGTAATTCCCACTTGCCTTTGAACTCGTCCAGCTCGGCGATAAGCTGAAGAAGATCTTGGCTTATGGGGATTATTGGTTCTTTCATTTATCAGCCATTTCTGTGCATATCAGGCCCATACCCGATTACGCCACCTGATTATACCCGAAAATACCTGATTTGATAGGCAGGCGGGATTAAAAGCCTTTTCAATAGATTATTCAGCTGTTTTGACTAAAGTTAGCCCTCTGCAGGAGGGGGCTCCACTAGCATCAGGTATAGTTGACAACTGAAGCAGTAATAGCTACATTCGAAGCATTTTTAGCTACACTACTGTTTGGCCTGTACTTTATGAGCTCGATATGTCATCACTTCTAGCCGATATATTATTCAAGGAATACCGAAGACGCGTGTTGTGCCTCTTACTGCTGCGACCTGATCAAGCCTACCATGTTCGGGAAATAGCACGAATCACTGGCACTGTTCCAGGTACTTTGCACAAAGAGTTAAGTAAATTGGCTGACGCTGATGTGCTCAAAAAATTCAGCCGGGGTAATCAGGTAAGCTATCAAGCCAACCGAGACTGCTTAATTTTTGAGGAGTTATCCAGTATTCTGCGTAAAACCTCTGGTGTAGCGGATATATTAGTAGATGCTTTGGCACCGCTGAAAGACGACATTGATGTCGCCATGGTTTTTGGTTCTATTGCTAGTGGTAAAGCCACTAGCAATAGCGATATTGATTTACTGATTGTGGGTAAAGTGGGCTTCTCTGATACAGTAAAAGCATTACACGCCGTGCAGGGTGTATTAGGTCGGGAAATTAACCCAAAACTTTATAGTGTTAAGGAATGGCAAACCGCTAAAAAAGCAAACTCGGCCTTTATTCGCGACGTTTTGGAAAAGCCAGTTATCAAAATAATGGGGGATATTGATGACCTTGGATAATTTGCTCGGGATGAGCCTGGAGCGTGTCGAACCTGATGCCCTTATGATTCAGCGGTTGATAGAAGCCGCTAAACGCAATATTAACGATGCGCAGATTGAAGCTGTCAGCAACGAGAACCGTTTTGACGCGGCCTACAAAGCTATTATGCAAATGGCTAATGCCGCTCTTCAAGCCAGTGGTTACAGAACGCTAACCAGTAAGCCCGGTCATCATCAAACCATGATCCAGACATTACCTAAAACCATCGGTTTGGATACAGGCCTTATGATTGTACTTGATGCTTTGCGTAAGCAACGCAATGTCGCCGATTATTCTGGCGATTTAGTGGCCGACAAGGCCGTAGCAGAATGCATTAAGCATGCAGAGCAACTCTGGGCACAACTTAATTCGTGGTTGAAGAGTGAACATTCTGATTTGATTTGATGGCGCATTTAATAGTGTCGGTATTTAAGACGGTATACTCAATAACGAATTTCATAAAAACTGATAATTAACAATATGTTAAATGACTTTTTCAATTCCGGCCCCGGCACCATTTGATATGTCCAGCCACATCCAAAGCAATGCAATCAGGTCTCTAAGGGCTATCTGAATCCAGACCTGGAATATCTGATGATTGATGACAGTATTGTTCGGGTTCACCAGCATGGATCGGCAAAAAAACACACAAGTCGGGGAAGCAGAAGAAAAATCGCGTGGTGGCTTGAGTACGAAGATACATGCGGCAGTGGATGGCATAGGCAACTCGGTTCGTTTACTTCTCACAGCAGGCCAGGCGTATGGGTATGGTCAGGCCGATGCTCTGATTGAAGGGTTTCAGGCCGATTATATTTTGGCAGATAAAGGCTATGATTCGGATGCGTTTGTAGAGAAAGTCAGGGCTGGTGCTGCTGTCGCAGTGATTCAGGGCCGAAAGAATCGAATAGAAGAGCGCGGCTACGACAAAGTGATTTGAGCCTAATCTGGTAGAGAGGCTTTTTCAGAAGCTCAAGCATTCTTGGAGAATAGCGACGCGGTACGAACGATTAGCGAGAAATTACCTGGCGATGCTGCCGTTAGTGTCGACCATTGTTTGGTTAGCATAAATGAGAACGCCCCCTGGGAACTCAGTTTTTATTTTCGCCTGACTGTAGAGATTTCATGGTAAAATCATCCATCTCCAAGCCCTTCTTTTGCAACGCCTTTTCAAAGAAGAGTTCTTTTTCTGCCCTGTCTTCGTCAATCATGGCTCGAATATCTTTTTCGAACTCTGATCGGTTGAAATATTCGTCCAGGTTTATAACCACGGCATCTACAAAGAGCCATGCAGCAATACCTCCGCCAACTCCACAGATTACAGCGACCGGCCCGCTCCAAGCGCACACGAGGACTCCAGTGCCTGCACCTGCGAGTGCGCTACCGCCCTTCGCCGCCGCTTTAGCACTGGCCTTCGCTGCTATTTTTACGGCAAGTTTTGAAGCCATTCCGGCAGTTATTTTTTTCAAAGCTCCGCTCCCAACTATGGTGGCTGCGGTGGTGGCAAGAGGGACGGTATATCGCGCTCTGTCCATCATTTTTTGCAGAGTCATTTCTGTTATTTTTCCTGGCGGGAGCTGTGTGCTTTCCGAGGGAAATTCTCTTTTGATCTGATTTTCAAGGGATTTTTTGTAGGCATCGACATATTGCTGATCCAGTTTTGATCCAGCGTCTTCTAGTCGTTCCCCAAAGCCATTGAAGAGATGTTCGTAGAGGCTATTGCCTGCCTGTCTGCGAACTGCTTCTGTGAGTTCGGTGTATTCCCCAAGGACAGAGTAATGGAAATCGACATAGATAGGGATCGCCGCATATACAGGGGCATAGACATCTAACAGAGCGGGATCAATTTCTGCCACGACAGCTTTTAGGGATTCTTTGTTAGCGTCAGTAAACATGCCCTCCAGTATAGTTTCTGGAATCTCTCTTGAAGTCGGTGGCTCCGAATCGGAGTTAGGGGCGCGGATGGCACTTGCTATGATAAGCCCAATGGTTGCAGTGGCCAGCACGATGATGGTGGCCCAAAAAGAGCGGGATGCTGCCCTGTTCTGTAAAGGTGTGGGGCTGTCAAGTTTTTTCGTTTGCGAGTTTTGGGCAGGCGTATGCGCATCGCCTGTTTCAGGTGTCGTCAATGTGGTTTCTCCTGTTAAAGATTTGTACGAAATTCGTGAGAAGCGTGCTTGTCTTCGCCACAATAAAGCCGATAAAGGCGGTATCCAGGCTGTACAGAATTGTCACCCAACGCGATGGCCCTAATTGCACGACCATCCAGAGTTTAGTGGCCTCGATGGCATACAATGGGGCTAAAACCTCGGCTGTCCAGCCTCTACGTGGAGGCAGTTCCTTCATAGCCTGCCTGATAGCTTCGTCCAAACTCGAAGTTTGCAGATATCCGGGGTGATAAACAAAGTTCCAGTTGATCCATGCGATAACCGGAATAAAGACTATGGCGGCGATCCATGCGCCAAAAGTAATGCCTGCGGAGCATGAAAATGGTTGTTGGAAATGGTGCTGAAGCCAAGGCTGCATCCAAAGTGACAGGCTGCTTGCTGCCAGGAACAGAGCGGCAAGGCCAAGAATTTCTTCTCGCGCTGCCGTGAGTGCCTGCCATGTCAGGATCGGTATGGCTATGGCAATGAATATTACCGAATAGGTAAATGCGTAGATTCGACCTGTAAGGATTTTCGACAGAGAGGACTCTGGTTGCAGAGCAGCGAGAAACCAGGCCCGTTTCAAGGCCACAGCTGGCGTCCAACTGCCAATGAAGAGCATGACCGCGAGCGGGACGATGGCGAGAAGTGACCATTCTGTCGCAGGGTATAGAGTACTCCAAAGGTAGAGCGGCAGTGCCAAGGTTACTCCCGCAAGACCTGCATTTAGATACACGCTTCTAGTCATGAAATTTGAAATGGGTGCTGGCTCTACAAGAAATTGTTTGGCCAGATCATGCTGCGCCACATATGAGCCACCGGGCTGCCATCGAAACCCAGGCCTTCCTCAGGCTGCCGAAAGTGCCTGCCGATGATGTCGGTAAAATCATCGACATCAACTACCACGCCCTCCTCGAAGGAGTAAAGATCGTTCAATGTGATTAGGCGTGACGTCATGTACCAGCGATGATTCCTGGCTTTCTCATGGGCCTCAACGATATAGGGTTCAGGTTTGTAGTCGGCGCCGAAGAAACGAATATAAGCCTCAGGGTACTCATAGCCTACTGACTCATCTGCAAAGAACCTCAATGCCTGGTGCGCTTCGATAGCCCAGCTTATCTCTTCGCTGACATAGGGCTTCACCATTTGCGCGCACCAATAGCCATGGTCGGTGCGCACCAGGTTTGAGACACAAATATCATGCAACAGGCAAGCGAGCACTATCTTTTCATCCATGCCATTGATGCTGGCGAATCTGGCACTCTGCAAGACGTGGTTGGCGGGAGCGAAACGAAGTTTGAAGAAATCTGCCAATGAGGGCGCCGCCGGCATTGTTGGCAGCCGTGGGTCATCGTGCATATAGTAGGGGCGAGTATCACCGGGTATCGGGTCCGGTGTCGGATCTATATTACAGAAGACAGGCGTGGCAATACGTTTATCCAACTCCACGCTCATGGCTTCTTCCAGGGCGTCTGCCTTCTGGGACAGCGTTACTGCGCCCGCGATGGAGGCGACAGTGGCGGTGCTCATGTTACTCAAAAAAGTGCGTCGGTCCATATCAAATACCTCACTTGGGGCAGCGTGGAGGCCGCTGCGGTTGTGATAATTCGTTTGCCGATTCGAAGTTTTATTGCTGTTGGATCTGCTTCGTCAGTGTTACATTTAGCACAGAAACGCCTGATGCGCGACTGGTTTTTACGCACGGTTTTTGCGCACTATGCTGCTCCTTGTTCTTTCGCCAGTACGGTGACAGTACGGTGACAGTACGGTGACAGTACGGTGGCTGGTTTCAGCAAAGCCGGGGATTGCCTATACTGTTTTCCGCCGCAGTCGTTTATAGTGGCTTTTATGGTGGCTTTGCGCTAGAGCCAATGGATTTACATTCGTAATCAGAAGGAGATGCCTACCCCATGTACGAAGCAAACTGGATGTCTGTTATACCACCCTTATTGGCGATAGTGCTGGCAATTATGACCCGCCAGGTCATTCTTTCGCTCAGTGCCGGTATTTGGACAGGATTCTGTTTGTTGCAGTCGGTGAATCCCTTCACCGGAATAGGGTTGGCATTGGATGGCATCGTCAATGTGTTTTCCGATGCCGGTGATACACGGGTATTGATGTTTACTCTGGTCATTGGCGGTTTGATCGCAACCATTGAGAAAGTGGGCGGCGTGCGCGGCTTCATTCATCTTCTGGAGCATCGCAATTGGGTGAGCAATGGCAAGCAGGCGCAGTGCCTGGCCTGGTTCACCGGCATTGTGGTGTTTATCGAATCCAATATTACCTTGTTGATTGCCGGTGCTATTTCCCGTCCCTTGTTCGATCGCTACAAAATCTCAAGAGAGAAACTTGCCTACATCATTGACTCAACGTCGGCACCTATTTGCGTGCTTATTCCCTTGAATGCCTGGGGAGCTGTCATTATCAGCCTGTTGGACTCAACGGCTATCGAAAATCCCATCGATGTATTTCTCTATGCGATTCCCTTTAATTTGTATCCTGTTGCAGTGGTTTGCTTCAGTGCCTTTGTGATTTACCGCGATATCGATATAGGCCCAATGAAAAAAGCACAGGCTAGAACGGAGGCCGGTGGCCTGCTTTGGCCGAATGCAACCCCCATGGTTGACCCATCCATTCTTTCACAGCAGGTGGAGCGTACAGACGCGGATAAGGCGCGTTTTATGGTTGTGCCTATTGCGATAATGGTGACAAGTATGCCCCTGGGTCTTTATATAACCGGGGACGGAGACCTTAGCGCAGGTTCTGGTTCTACCTCTGTTCTATGGGCAGTGCTGGCGGCATTGGTTTCATCGTGGCTGCTGGTATTGCAACAAGGCCGCATGGACCTGGAACAGCTAATGCAAATATTCTTGAAGGGAGCAGGGGGCTTGTTGCCGGTCACCCTGATCTTACTCTTCGCCCTGGCGCTGGGTGATGTGGCGGATTTGTTAGGCACCGGTGCCTATGTTGCGCGACTCGTACAAGAGAGCATACCACTGGTGCTTCTGCTGCCTCTGTTGTTTATTATTTCCGCTTTTATCGCCTTTTCCATCGGTTCAAGTTGGGGCACATTCGCCATCATGATTCCATTGGCCATGCAGATCGCAATCCCATTAGAATTGAATAGTTCCCTGTTCCTGGCGGCGGTACTGTCTGGCTCTGTATTCGGTGACCATGCATCGCCAATAAGTGACACAACCGTGGTTGCATCAATGGCTTCCGCCACTGATCATATAGACCATGTAAGAACACAGTTGCCGTATGCCTTGCTCAGTGCGGGAATTGCCACTTTCGGATTCCTGGTGGTGGGCAGCCTTGTCCTGTAAAGCTGGCCACATTTGCCTGTTGTCTCATGAACAAGAATTTGAAAGGCACTGCTTTCATTGCTTATAGACTGCTTGCCCTGATCTCCAAACAAGCTGTCCAAGCATAACAGGGCAGTATAATTGCAGCCTTTTCTTCGCTGTAATCTGCTATCATCCATGTGCTGAGAACGCTGAAATGCAGGGTGTAATGGACATTAAACGGATAGACGTGAATGAGGCGCGAGTCTTACTGAAGGCCGCGCCAGACAACGGGCTGCAGATTGTGGACATCAGGGATGAGCAATCTTTCGCTAACGGCCATATTGTGAATGCAGCCCATTTGGATAACGGCGGTGTGCAGCCCTTTGTGGACAGCGCCGACTTCAGCAAGCCACTGATTATCTATTGCTACCACGGCAATATGAGTCAGGGCGCTGCGGCCTATTTTACTCAACAAGGTTTTGAACAGGCGTATAGCATGGATGGGGGGTTTACTGACTGGGCGCTGAATTTTTCCGATAAGGTCGAAACCAGCTAGCGGCAACACTTATTCCTTCGCAGCGTTTTCACTGTCCTTCCTGGCGAACACCCTTTTCGCCGTCATCGCTGTCACCATGTAAACCATATTCATCATGGCCCAGGCGAAGACTTCCAACTCCCACCATTGGTGAGATTGGGGGTCAATCTGCTTCGACAGCGTGATGAGCAGTAACCATAGCAGTAGTGCTAACAGCGGTAAGGCTGCCACTATCTTCCAATTCCTGCTCCATTGTCTAAGAGCGGCCAGGGGCAGAACTGCGCTAGCGGCTGTCACTGCAAACACCACTAAAATAATCACCATATCCCAGAAGTTGCCTGTTGCCGGGCTGACGCCGGAAGCGGCCGTGGCTGAGCCGGCAATAGAAACAGCAATACCTGGCAGAGCAACCGGGATAAAGGAAGCTAAATTGCCTGGATTAGGGGAATTGTGAGTCATTGCCGCTGTCGCCGTCCTGTCGCTCTTGAAACATGGCTAAACAAAGAGAGCAGATTTAATCAGGGTTCGATTTCCTGAGCCGTACTATTGCAGCTTGCGCCACAGCTCTGCTGAGCTGCGAATGGGCTTATAAATCGATACATGTAGTCTAATTCCTCTTTCCTTACGATATTTTTTGCACTAGTTCTTTGGGATGGCTCTTTGCGATAACTCAATAAACTATAAGGGGTATTGGCATTCCAAAATTGATTTACCTCAAGATGAATTCAACCGGGGCATTGGGTCCCAGCGGTATGCCTACTATTACCCAGACTATAGTTAGCAACAGCCCAGACCCCAATAGAACCATAGAGTAGGGCAGCATGGTTGCAGCCAGGCTGCCTAAACCGAAATCTTTTTGCCAGCGCTGACAGAAGATAAGGATCAAGGGGAAGTAGGGCATAAGCGGAGTAATGATATTGGTGGCACCGTCGCCAACACGATAGGCGGCCGTGCTCATCTCGGGGCTAATGCCGATCAACATCAACATCGGCACCAACACCGGTGCCAACAAAGCCCACTTCGCGCTAGCGGAACCGATAAACAAGTTGATCGTCGCACCAAACAAGATTATCAATGCCATTAATATTGAATCCGGTAAGCTTGAGCCTTCTAATACCGCTGCCCCTTTAATAGCGAGTATAAGCCCAAGATTTGACCAATTAAACATGGCGACGAAATGCGCGGCGGCAAAAGCCAATACCAGGTAGTAGGCAAGGTCTGCCATCGCATCGCTCATCATCCTTACGATATCCCGATGACTATTCACCGACCCGGAGGCAGAACCGTAGGCCCAGCCAGCGGCTAAAAACAAGAAGAAGAAACCTGCGACCAAAGACTGAAACATTGGGGTAAACCTTGCTTCAGGGTTGGCATCTTCGTTTATTAATGGTGTACCCGGCCCTATTGTGAGGAATACCCCCAGGGCGATGATGGCCAGGCAGGCATAACCCGCGCGTGCCAAACCTTTACGCTCCAGGTCAGTGAGTGCTGTACCGGGATCTTTAATGATACCCGCAGTGCTGCTTTCCGCATCGCCAGCAGCAACAGGTGCCAGGCGAGGCTCTATGATCTTATCGGTGACGTACCAGATCGCCGGGAGAAACACGAAGGTCATGGCCATAATAAAGTAGGCATTACCGGCGATGTTGGCATCCCATGAAGGCTGTATGGTTTCCGCTGCGGCTTCAGTGATGCCGAATAGCAGGGCATCTAACTGACCCGGTAACAGGTTGGCAGAAAAACCACCGGACACACCAGCAAAGGCTGTCGCGATACCAGCGACAGGATGTCGGCCGGCCGCCGCGAAAACAACGCCCGCCAGGGGTATTAACACCACATAGGCGGCATCTGCTGCCAGATTACCCACCATGCCAATCAGGGCGACAGCCGGCGTGAGCAATAATTTAGGCGCTTTTGAAACAGCACCACTCATGGCGGCGGCGAACAAGCCGGAACGTTCGGCGACGCCGGCACCTAACATAACTACCAGCACATAGCCCAAAGGATGGAAACCGGTAAAGGTAGCAGGCATCTCCACCAGCAGGCGCTGGATATTTGCGGCGGAAAGCAGGCTCTCGGCAGTGACCATAACCGCATTGCCGGCAGCGTCTACCTGGGTGGGGTGGGCGGCTGAGACGCCAGCCAGGGCGGCTACTACACTGATCGCAATAACTGCCGCGATACAATAGAGGAATATGAATACTGGATCAGGAAGTTTGTTACCTGACTTTTCTATCCAGGCAAGAATTCCTTTCATTTCATTCGCTTGTGTTGCTCTGTTCTCAGTCATTGCTCATTCCAGTTTAATGATGTTGGTCGCATTTTTGCTGTTTGAAACCTGGTGCTAACTTTAGGCCAGGACTCTAGCGGAGTAAACGGAAAAATGTGTTAAGTTCGTTAACGTAGCTTTGCGGTTGCTCCAGTGCCGCGAAGTGGCCGCCTTTTTCCATCAACGCATAATGCCGCAAATCATAGGATGCTTCGACCCAGGACTTTGGAGTGATATAGATTTCGGCCGGATAGACGGCTACACCCGTGGGTACGTCAATATAGGCGATCGCTTTGGCCACCGGTGTTTTGTTGCTCTCGTAGTAGATACGTGTAGAAGAGGTAATCGTCTGTGTAAACCAGTAGATAGATATATTGGTAAGTAACTCATCCCTGGTGAAATGATTATCCAGGTGCCCGCTAGCGTCTTGCGGCATATCGGTCCAGCCATGGAACTTTTCGACTATCCAGGCCGCCAGGCCGGCTGGTGAGTCATTTAAGCCATAACCCAGGCTTTGTGGTTTAGTCCTTTGAATTTGTTGATAAGCAACTTCGTTTTGCATATAGGCGCCGCGAGCAGAGCGTAGATCACGCTCGGTGGCTGTCACGCTATTTCTTTGGTTTTCATCCTCGGGAGCCGCCGCCAAAACCATAGTCGAGTGCAAGCCTGTCAAACGTTCCGGATAATTGTTGGCCAGGTGACGATTGATGATGGCACCCCAATCGCCTCCGGCTATTGCGTACTGTTGGTAACCAAGGCGTTGCATAAGAGCCGCCAGAATGTGGGCAATTTTCTCCGCGCTGTAACCGGGCTGATTCGGTCTTTCCGAAAAACCAAATCCCGGCAGGGAAGGGGCTATAACATGGAATGAATCAGCCCGGGTTCCGCCATGGGATTCGGGGTCGGTTAAGGGGCCTATAATTTTGCTGAATTCCGCCACAGAGCCTGGCCAGCCATGCACGATCATAAGAGGCATGGCGTCTGGATTCTGCGCGAGCTGGTGAATGAAATGTATTTCCAAACCATCAATTTCAGTTTTGAATTGATCGAATTGATTTAACGCAGCTTCCTGTTCGCGCCAATCAAAATCATTTTGCCAGTAATCAAGCAGCTCCCTGAGGTAGTTGGAATCTGTGCCGTATTCCCAGGTGGTGTTCGCTATCTGATCTGGCAGGCGGGTGTTAGCCAGCCGATGTTGTAAATCACTGATGGCAGAATCGGGAACTGCTATCTCGAAGGGAATAATGGGAGCATTATTGGCAAGTCTGCTTGTGCTCATGATTGTCTTACTCGAAGAGATGCTTACTGAATGAGGCTCAGAGGCAGCACTGATTGCCAGATCAAAATCGGCCCTGGCAGGTAAATTGCAAAAAATAGGCAGGGAAAGAACAAGCAGAGAAAATGCGCTGATACCCGTTTTTCTATTAATGGCGAATCGTGAGTGCATTTCTAAGCCCACATGAATTTATTGAATTAGCTTGCTTGCCTTTCCGATTGTAAAAGTCGCAGCAGTTTGACCGATTAGAGTGTATCATTCAATCTTCCTTCAATATTCCTTCAATATTCCTTCAATATTCAATCTATAGACAGGAAAACCAGCCTTGTTCCAGCTTCGCCGCAAAAGTCATGAAATTCCGGACGCCGAATCAGCCCTGCCAGATAGAGAGCAGGCAATACTGCCAGTGCCAGAACACTTCGTGTCTGGAAATCGTTTTATAGAACCGGTACCTGGCCACCTGCACAACGCTGTTTTCGGGCTTGGTTGTTTTTGGGGCGCTGAAAGACTGTTTTGGCAACTGGATGGCGTGTATAGCACTGCTGCGGGTTACGCTGGTGGTGTGACGGTGAACCCCGCTTATCAGGATGTGTGTTCCGGTGGCAGCGGACACGCTGAGGTGGTGCTGGTTTATTTTGATCCAGTCAGGATTAACTATCAGCAATTACTGACTGCCTTTTGGGAATCTCATGACCCAACCCAGGGAATGCGCCAGGGCAACAACTCTGGTACTCAGTACCGCTCGGCAATTTATGCCAGTTCGTCGCAGCAGTTAGCTCAGGCAGAAGCCAGCGCTGCCGCTTTCCAGGCCGCGTTGACTGAGAAAACTTATGGAACTATTACAACTGAAATCAGTGAGTTAAAGAATTTTTATTATGCTGAAGATTATCATCAGCAATACCTGGCTAAAAACCCCGGCGGTTATTGCGGGCTTGCTGGTACTGGTGCCTGCTACAGGGAAAAGACGGAAGGCTAATCTTCTGCATCGGCTCGACTTTTAGTGCCCGGGGAGAATAAATTAATTAGTGCTGCATCAGGCAACAGTGAGCGTGCTGTTTCCGCCGATTCAGCGTTCACCGGGAGCAGTCTGACGATGGCGCCAGGCACAGCGGCCTGGTGAGCCACCCTTGCACCACCGCCCGAACGAATAAGCCCAATGCGGCCTGCGTGGCTTTGTTTCGGCATTCTGTCCCGGTTGCTGCGATGGCTCTTGCGCTACTCGCCACCGTCGTATTTTTAGTTAACTAAACAAGAGATTACACACTGTAGTTCATTCTGTCTCTAATACTATTTTCGCATGGCAAGGTTTACCGTGGCGAACTATCATGGTGGCGACTACAACGACGAGGCTTCAATGGTAACTCAGGCAAAGATAGACCCTCTGGTAATTGCGATTTCCTCCCGCGCCTTATTCAACCTGGAGGAAAGCCACCGTGTCTTCGAAGAGGAAGGACTGGATGCCTATCAACGCTATCAAATCTCAAAGGAAGACCAGGCACTGGAGCCTGGCGATGCCTTTCTGCTGGTACAGAAACTATTGGGTTTGAATGATCTGCTGGAAGAGTCACCGGTGCAGGTGATTTTGCTGTCCCGCAATAGTGCGGACACGGGCCTGCGTATTTTCAATTCCATCCAACATTATCAGCTTGATATCAGTCGCGCCGCCTTCAGTGGTGGTGACAGCCCGTATCGCTACATCGCCGCATTTAATAGTCATCTGTTTCTGTCCACAGATGGCGCAGACGTGAGGCAGGCGCTTGAGTCTGGAGTGGCGGCAGCGACTATCTTGCCTTCGGAAAAAAACAGGGCGCCTCATGAAAAGCTCAAAATAGCCTTCGATGGAGATGCGGTATTGTTCTCTGACGACTCGGAAAAAATATTTAAAAACAAAGGGCTGGAAGCTTTTACTGAAAATGAACGTGAGGCAGCGAATGAACCTCTAAGCGGCGGCCCGTTTAAGCCGGTGCTGGCCGCTTTGCAGCAGATCCAGATGGCATTTCCTGGCGGGGAGACCCCGCTGAGAACCTGTCTTGTCACCGCCCGCGCCGCCCCGGCTCACGAGAGGGTGGTGCGTACACTGCGAGCCTGGAATATTCGCATTGATGAATCGTTGTTCCTGGGTGGCCTGGAGAAAGGCGAATTCCTGCGCGCCTTCGACGCCGATGTTTTCTTTGATGATCAGGAAGAACACTGTGAATCGGCTAGAAATCACGTGGCTACCGGCCATGTCCCGCACGGGGTAGCTAATCAATAATAGCAAACTATCAAATAGATACCATTTTTTATCTGCTGTAAACTATTGAATAGGCTGTACTAGAGTGTAATAGAGACCCAGGCCAAGCAATAGCACGATTAGTAAGCTCTGTAGGGTTTTCTCCGGCACTCGATTGCTGAGCCTGGAACCCAGGTGAATTGCAGGCAGGGAGCCTGACAGCAGGCTTATCAATAAGCTGCCATCCACAAAACCAGCAAACAGATAACCAAGGCCGGCGATGAAGGTAAGTGGTACAGCATGAGCGATGTCGCTGCCTATGATTTGAGTTGCGTCGGTTTGCGAGTAAATGATCAGTAGTATAGCCGCCGCGAAGGCACCGGCCCCGACCGACGAAAGCGTTACACATACCCCAAGTAGTATTCCCATCAGCACAGTAACCACCGTGCGGTTGCTGTGCAGCACCCCCATTAACTTCGCTGGCTCATTGTCTATGGCTCTTTTTCTTAGTAAGTTCCTGAATATCAGGATCATGGACGTTATTATTAACATTATCCCCAGGCTGGTGGTGAGCAGATCTTCAAAATTTTCAGACTGCTGCAAGGAGTAGCGGCTCAAAAATCCGTGTACCAGGATAGACGTGGGAATGCTCCCGATTGCCAGGCAGCGTACTATGCGCCAGTCCACATTCCCTTGACGGTGGTGGGACAGCGCACCTCCGGTTTTGGTGATGGCGGCATACAGTAGATCTGTGCCTATTGCCACCGGCGCTGGATAGCCAAAAAGCAGCAGTAGAGGGGTCATAAGGGAACCACCGCCGACGCCAGTAAGGCCAATGGCAAAGCCAACGGCAGCTCCCGCCAGAATATGAAGCAATATATCCATGAGTGCTTGTAAATCCGTGAAATAATGGGCAGGGCAGAGAGTAGAGCCACACAAATATACAATAAAGGAATATTTAGGAATATTTTTATAACTAAAAGGAATAAAATACTGATTCTTACAATTGGCAATAAGCGCGAAAGCCCATGAAGTTACATCAACTGCGTTACATTTGGGAAGTGGCCAGGCGGGGTCTCAATGTCTCGCAAGCGGCGCGACATCTGTACACCTCTCAACCCGGTATAAGCAAGCAAATCCGCTTGCTGGAGGAAGAGTTGGGCGTGCAAATCTTTTCCAGGCGCGGAAAGCACTTAGTGGAGATAAGCCCGGTGGGGAGGGAGATTCTGGAAAGCAGCGGTGAAATTCTGCAGCAAATCAACAAAATCAATGCCATAGCGCTGGAACATAGCGATGAGCAGCGCGGCAGCTTGTCCATCGCAACCACCCACACGCAATGCCGCTATGTTCTGCCTAGCGTTATACGGTACTTCATAGACAAATACCCTGATGTTTCCCTGCACATGCACCAGGGAACCCCCACGCAGATATCGGCGGCAGCCGCAGATGGGGCAGCGGATTTCGCCATTGCCACCGAAGCGCTGGAACTTTACACCAATCTGCTGATGCTGCCGTGTTATCGCTGGAATCGGGCAGTGCTGGTGCCCCGATCTCATCAATTGGCTAATGAAAGTGCGTTAAGTCTTTATAAAATAACGCAGTATCCCGTTGTTACCTACACTTTTGGCTTTACCGGAAGATCCAAACTCGATGAAGCTTTCCAGAGTGAGGGACTACAGCCCAGGGTGGTTCTAACAGCGGCTGATGCAGACGTGATCAAGACCTACGTGAGGTTGGGGCTGGGTGTAGGGATTGTGGCCAGCATGGCCTACGACCCGGTCGCAGACACCGATTTGGTAGCCCTGGACGCGAGTCACCTCTTCGAGGCGAGCACGACCAGCATCGGCTTTAGACGAAATAGCTACTTGCGGGGCTATATGTATGATTTTATTGAGATGTTTGCTCCGCACCTGGAGAAAGAGCTGGTGCAACAAAGCCTGGCCATGTCCAATAGAGTGGAGGTGGCGTCTTTATTTGCCGGTGTTGCCTTGCCAGAATTATAACTGGAGCAGATTCTTCCACCAATGCCAGGCGCAGGATACGGCTCGCGAGCATCCCCGTGGCGCTAGCTTGTGCGATCCAGATTCCCTCGATGTAAGCCGCATTCCTTGATGGTGGACTCTTCCCACCACCAACGACCTTCACGCTCATGCTGGTTCGGACCTATAGGCCGCGTGCAAGGCTCGCAACCCAGGCTGACAAAACCACAGTCGTGAAGCCTGTTGTAGGGAACATCAAACATTCGAATATAGTTCCAAACGTCCCCGGAGCGCCAGTTTGCCAGTGGATTTACCTTCACCACTGTATGCTTTTCTGTAGAGAAACTGGAATCTATCTCTATTACCGGCAGCTCTGCTCTGGCAGGGCTTTGATCTCGACGCTGGCCGGTGATCCAGGCATCCACTGTAGCCAGTTTGGCTGCAAGCGGTTCAACTTTGCGAATACCGCAACATTCTTCATGTCCATCTTCGTAAAAGCTGTACAGACCTTTTTTCTGGATGAGTCGGCTTAGTTTCTCTGGGTCAGGGTGAAGCGTTTCGATTCGCAGCCCATAGTGTTTGCGGACTGTTTCCAGAAATTGATAGGTTTCGGGGTGTAGCCGACCAGTATCCAGGGTGAATATAGCGGGCTTAGGGTGCAGTTTGCCTATCATGTCAATTAGCATCACATCTTCCGCGCCACTGAATGAAAGAACAAAATCAGGCAGTAGTTCTATTGCCGCGCTGATTATCTCTTTAGGCTCGCCCTCGTTGAGCTTGCTGTTTAGTTCCCGCACTTCTTCTATTGATATCATGGCTGTAATAATCCCGGGGTTTTATCGCAGTCGGGTACGGGGAGCGTCTGAAGTGAATAAGCCGCTCAGGAATACTGCACCAAAGCGCTGTTTAATCCGGGCATATTCTCGATTATTTGTTGGGTGTGGTAAAGGCGTGGTAACCATGTTCTCTCACTGAACGATTAAATTATGGCATTTCGCGGCTGAGGCAGGCCGATGTTCCACGTGAAAATTTTAATAATTTTAGGCGGCCAGGCAGTCTAAATCAAACTATTCTACCATGCGCTGGTATCGTTTCGGGTTTTATGCCGCTATCTGCCAGTAGATAGCCAGTAGCGACAGCGCGTCACTGTCCCGGTTCGTTAATATCTGTTAAATTGGCGCTGCCTTACTGGTCGGATGGTGCTCGCTGGCAAGCCTGACTTGTTTCTGCCGTGTGAGCCTTAAATTAACTTATGTAGCCTAATAGTGGAGAAATAAGCAATTATGGAAATAGCCTGCCTTGATTTAGAAGGAGTGTTAGTCCCGGAAATTTGGATTGGATTCGCGGAGAAAACCGGCATCGACGAGCTGCGCGCTACCACTCGCGATATTCCAGATTACGATGTGTTAATGAAGCAAAGACTGGCACTATTAGATCAACACCGCTTGGGATTGCCTGACATTCAAGAAGTGGTTGCCTCCATGGAACCGTTACCTGGTGCTAAAGAATTCATAGGCTGGTTAAAAAAACGCTTTCAACTCATCGTGTTATCTGACACTTTTTATGAATTTTCTCAGCCGCTCATGAGGCAGCTAGACTTTCCAGCCTTGTTTTGTCATCGCTTGATTGCCGATGGCGCAGGGCGCATTGTTGACTACAAATTACGCCAGAAAGACCCCAAACGGCAGTCAGTGAAAGCCCTGCACGACTTGAACTTTCGAGTCATTGCCTGCGGTGATTCTTACAATGACACCAGCATGTTAGAAGAGGCTGATGCAGGAATACTGTTTAGAGCGCCGGCCAATGTCATCGAACAATTTCCGCAATACCCGTGCGTAGAAAGTTATGATCAGCTCAGGCAGGAGTTTTGTACCGCCAGCGAGTTTCCTGGCGACCCGTAGCCGAATAGAGGTCAAGCCGAGGCTGGCCAGTTCATCGAATGACAATAAGGCATCAAGCTGCCTTTGCGGGAAGAGGGCATGGTGATTACTGGCTTGTCGCAATGTGTTGAAGTGACCAGGAGGCTTACTCAGGAAGCAGAAGACTACCCTGATTTACCAGTTGCCGCAGCAATTCTGCTATTTCCGGTTCTCGGGCCAGATCGACGAGGGTGTCACCATCTAATTCTTGCTCTCCACAAATGCGGGCAATGTATTCCAGAAGCGGCGATTCGAAGCGCATCATGGCGCCGTCGACGAAACACAGCACAACGGATTCTTCACTCGATTCGATAAAGGCAAAGCGTGAACAGGAATTACGTTGCAGATAAGTCACACTGTTAAGCAAATCGGCAAACTCGTCTGCGGCGATGGCAGTTTCCGGCCTGTTAATTAGCTCAGGATATTTCGGCTGGCTGACATGACAACCAAACCAGCTAATGAATTTTTGTTTCTTGCTGAACTGCTCCAAAAGCAATTGAAAGCTGGGGGTTACCAGCTCGGGTCGAATCTCACCGTGCCGACTGGCCGGGGATAAATTCGTGTCTTCATAACGAAAAGCAGGATCATTGTCCTTAATCAGGAAATCACTAAAACCCTCAATCATCTCTGCGAAAGAGGGTGCGCGACAACCTATCGAATAGCAGAGGCTTTCTGTTTCGGCGACTCCCCAATGCGCGTAGCGCGGGGGGACATACAGGGCGTCCCCCGCATTGAGCTGAAATTCCTGGATTGATTCGAAGTCTCGCAAGATACGTAAGTCTGTCCCTGGCCGCAATGACGAATCGGCCGCGCAGCGTGAGCCAACTTGCCAACGCCGTTGCCCCAGGCCTTGCAGAAGGAATACATCATAATAGTCGAAATGCGGGCCAACACCGCCGCCCGCTGTGGCATAGGAGATCATAATGTCTTCAATTCGCCAGTCAGGAACAAAGTTGAATAGCTTTTTAATATCGGCGACTTCGTCAATCCATTGGTCAACCGCTTGCACCAGCAGGGTCCAATGAGTATCGGGTAAGGTCGTGATATCAGATTCTGCAAAGGGGCCGTTGCGAAGTTGCCAATCGCCCGTTGTGAACTCTGTGACCAGCCTACTCTCGATAAATTCTTCGCAGGCTAGTCCAGCCAATTCTTCCGCTGTAATTACATCCCTGAAATTGGGGATCAGCCCGCTGAGCAAAACCGGTTCTTTTTGCCAGTATTGCCGCAGAAAGTTTACTGCATCAAAATTCTGCTTCAAATTTAGCGTGTTCAAATAGAGAGAGCCTGCTGTGTGGCATTGCCCAGGTAGGTTGCTGGCGTCAGTTGCAGCAGCTGGTTCCTGGCCTTGTCGGGAATGGCCAGATCGTTCACAAAGGCATGGACGCTGGCTTGATCAATCTGTTTGCCCCGGGTAAGTTCTTTTAGTTTCTCATAGGGTTTTTCAATTCTGTACCTTCTCATAACAGTTTGTATTGGCTCAGCCAATATCTCCCAGCAACAGTTTATGTCTCTATCGATAACATCCGCATTAAGCTCAAGTTTGCTCATGCCTTTTAGCGTTGCACGGTAAGCAATTACGCTGTGAGCCAGGCCGGTACCAATATTACGCAGCACGGTGGAATCAGTCAGGTCTCGCTGCCATCTGGAAATGGGCAATTTTTCAGCGAGGTGTGTCATGATTGCGTTAGCAATACCAAGGTTTCCCTCGGAGTTTTCGAAGTCTATGGGGTTGACCTTGTGTGGCATGGTAGAAGAACCTGTTTCGCCGCCAATCGTTCTTTGCTTGAAGTAGCCTAGGGAAATATAGGCCCAAATATCACGATTGAAATCGATCAACACGGTGTTAAAGCGACCAACGGCGGCAAATATTTCTGCAATGTAATCATGAGGTTCGATCTGTGTTGTGTAGGGGTTCCAGGTTAAACCAAGTTCTTCTACCAGTTCTTTAGCCGTTTTCTGCCAGTCGATATCGGGGTAGGCAGAATAATGCGCATTGTAATTACCCACCGCGCCATTGATCTTGCCAAGTATTTCGTTGTCGGAAATTTGTTCTAGCTGACGCCGTAAGCGATAAACAACATTGGCGAATTCTTTTCCGACAGTTGAGGGAGAGGCTGGCTGACCGTGAGTACGACACAGAAGTGGCTGCGAGGAAAACTCTTTCGCAAGAACTGACAGCTTCTCAATAAGTGTTGACATCTGGCTCAACACAGGCTTGTCACGGGCATCGCGTAACATTAACGCGTAGGCCAGGTTGTTAATATCTTCTGAGGTGCAGGCAAAGTGGACAAATTCCAGGTGTTCGCTGAGTTCGGTGTTTCCGGCAAGTTTCTCCTTGATAAAATACTCCACCGCTTTTACATCGTGATTAGTTGTCGCTTCAATCTCCTTTATGCGCTTCGCATCTTCAATGGAAAATTGATCGATGAGAGCGTTCAGATAATGGCTACCGGCGGCACTAATGGCGGGAAGCTCTTCAATTTCTTCGTGAGCTGCTAATTTTTGCAGCCATTTCACTTCCACTAAAACGCGATAGCGCATGAGGGCAAACTCGCTAAAGTAGGGCACCAGATCATCACACTTGCCTTGATAACGGCCATCAAGAGGCGATATTGCCAATAGGGAACTGCTGTCTGAATCATTTGCCATCACGTTTTTCCTTGCTGCTGTTCTAGTTGTTTGCTATCTGTAGGTTGGTATAGTTGCATAGTAACTGTGGCATTCCTGTTGTTAAATAAAAGAAGGTATTTTGCGCCGTCTATTGTCAGTGCTTTCCTGCTCTCGGCTTCGATAAATTCGATAAAAGAAGCGCTGGCTTCGCGACTACTGTCACCGACTGACAAACAGCAGCCAGCGCTACGATCTGCCACTCTCGGCGGCTCAATTCAGCGCTGGAATTGTTCAATGACCGATCCCCCCAAACAACGCTCACCCTGATAGAACACCACGTACTGACCCGGTGTAACGGCTCGCTGGGCCTGATCGAAATCAACTTGTAATAAGCCATCGGCCAGCGCAGTGACTGTGCAATCCTGGTCGGGCTGACGATAACGAATTTTGGCTTTGCAGCGCAGTGGTAGCTCAATACAGCCCTGATTTACCCACGCGGGGACGCTGGCAGTTAAACTACCAGAGAACAAGGTTTCATGCTCGGAGCCCTGGGCGACTCTCAATACATTGCGCCTCAAATCCTTGTCTACAACATACCAGGGAGCTTCACCGTGATTTTGCAGGCCACCAATGCCCAGACCTTGCCGTTGACCGTAGGTGTAAAACATCAGTCCACTGTGGTTGCCGATCTCATCGCCATCCATTGTCTCAATAATGCCAGGTTGTGCAGGCAGGTATTGTTCCAGGAAATCTTTAAACTTACGCTCGCCGATAAAGCAGATACCGGTGCTGTCTTTTTTGTCATGGGTGCGCAAACCCAGTTTCGCGGCAAGCTGCCGTACTTCGGATTTATCCAGTTCACCGACCGGGAAAAGGCTTTCTCTAAGGCAGGTTTCGCTCACTTCGCACAAAAAGTAACTCTGGTCTTTGTTGTCATCAAGTCCTTTTAAAAGATGAGTTCCCTGTTCGGTGGTTAGCTTGCGTACATAATGACCTGTTGCGATGAAGTCAGCGCCCAGCTCACTGGCGTATTCCAAAAACGCCTTAAATTTTATTTCTCTATTACATACAACGTCTGGATTCGGCGTGCGCCCGGCAGCATATTCCTTGAGGAAGTGTGCAAACACATTGTCCCAATACTCAGCGGAAAAATTCGCACTATGCAGCTGTATATTCAGGGAATCGCAAACTGACTGTGCGTCAAGGAGATCCTCCCTGGCCGTGCAGTACCCGCTGTCATCGTCTTCCTCCCAATTCTTCATAAAAAGCCCTTCTACCTGAAAACCCTGTCGTTGAAGCAGGTAGGCAGCCACGGAAGAATCGACTCCACCGGACATGCCAACAATGACTTTGCTGTCTGATGGGGATGTGGATGTATCCAGTGCGGACATAAATTCTCGCGGCTTGGGTGACCCGGCTGAAGTCAATTAATTTAGCGGGTTTAGTTTAGTTCAGGGATCACGCCTGGAGGGTAGAATGTGCCATTCAAATTAGCTTGAAACAGGGGTTCTGATCGAATTCAGGATGACTCTGCCAGGCTGGCAGATTTCTGTATCAGGGCGCAGTGTCGCTGGCAGCCGCGGATCTGTCAAGGCTGGCTGGCTGAAAGTGCAGGTTGAAAGTGCAGGTTGAAAGTATAATAGGTTGAAAGTGCTGGCTGAAGGTGCAGGTTGAAAGTGCAGGTTGAAAGTATAATAGGTTGAAAGTGCAGCGCACAGGAGGATAGCGGCTGCTGGCTCGAAGCAGACTCCGGCAGGGTACTTGAATGGCATCCGTCAAAAACCTTTTTGATCAATCCCCCAGGCAATGAAACCAAAATATTGCTTAGTCCTCAGGCTCAGGCTTTAGCTCACGGCCAGAAACATGGATAATGGGCAATTAAGCAACGGTTACAGATTATGAGCAAACTGACCCATATTGACAGCAAGGGTAACGCCAGCATGGTGGACGTGGGTGAAAAGCCGCCTACGCAACGCATCGCAACCGCCAGTGGCAGAATACGAATGGCCGCTGCCACAGTAGAGCTAATTACCGCCGGTGGCCACAAAAAGGGCGACGTGATCGCCATCGCCAGAATTGCGGGCATTCAAGCTGCCAAGAGCTGCTCCCAATTAATCCCTCTTTGTCACCCCTTGCTGCTGACCTCAGTCGATGTTGCCTTACAGCTTGATGCGGAGCGAAACTGTGTGTTCATTAGCGCTTGTTGTAAAGTGAACGCGCAGACCGGCGTCGAAATGGAAGCCCTGACTGCTGTTTCTGTGGCCGCGCTGACCATCTATGACATGTGTAAGGGGGTAGATAAAAACATGATAATCGAAGGCATTTGTCTCGATGAGAAACAGGGCGGCAACAGCGGCCACTACCAACGTCGGGGGGCAGTTTAGCCGGTCATGTTAAGCATTCACTACTTCGCCGGCATCAGAGAATCCCTGCATAGAGATCAGGAACAGATGGAGCTACCGCCATCAGTCATCTCGGTGCAGGGTTTGATTGATCATTTGCTAACGACCAATCCACATTTTGATTCGGTATTCAAGGACAACAACAAAGTGCTGGTCGCAGTGAATCAAACCGTTGTTGATCGCGCACACCTGCTGGCTGGCGATGACGAAATCGCTTTCTTTCCTCCAATGAGCGGCGGATAGACTCATGATTAGCCTGCAAAACGAGGATTTCGAACTGGCTCAAGAGTACGCCGCACTAAGAGAACGTGCGGGAGATGCAGGGGCAATAGTGACTTTTACTGGCCTGGTGAGAGAGTTGTATGACATGGCTGACCCGGATCAGCAACAAAACGAGGTGCAATCTCTTTATCTTGAACATTATCCCGGCATGACAGAAAAATGTTTGCACGAAATACAAACCCGGGCCGAGCAACGATGGCCGCTGCTAGCCACAAGAATTATTCACCGCATCGGGAAACTCAATAGCAAGGAACAGATTGTTTTTGTAGCAACGGCCAGCGTGCATCGACATGCCGCGTTTGAGTCGGCACAGTTCATCATGGACTATTTAAAAAGCAAGGCGCCGTTTTGGAAGAAACAAAAAACCGGCAAAGACAGCAACTGGGTTGAATCCAGACAGACAGATAAAACGGCTTTGAATCGTTGGGAAATCTAGTACGCTTTCACGTCTACCAATTTGATTTCAGCGGGCTGAAGTTCCCCTAATTCCCACTGCGCTATTCTAATCCTGATCAGGCGCAAGGTCGGAAACCCTGTCGCAGCCGTCATTCTGCGTATCTGCCGGTTGCGCCCCTCGGATATCGAGAGTTCGATCCAGCTGGTGGGGAGTTGCTTGCGAACCCGAATCGGTGGTTGCCGTTCCCAAAGGTCGGGTTCATCAACTTGTCGCGCCCTGGCAGGTTGGCTAACGCCATCTTTCAAGCGAACGCCGCTGCACAGACAATTTATAGCGGCCTGGTCAATTTCACCCTCAACCTGTACCAGGTAGGTTTTCCACTTCTGGTATTGGGGGTTGGAAATAGATTGTTGTAGCTTTCCATCATCGGTGAGCAGGAGCAGTCCCTCAGAGTCCTTATCCAATCTTCCGGCGGCATAAAAGCCTTTCTGCGAAATGTATTCGGCAAGCGTCTTATGGGGCGGTTCTGCGGTGAATTGAGACAACACCCCGAACGGTTTATTGAATAACAGAATTTGAGGCATGCAACTGGTATCGGTAAGGCGGGCACTGGCTAAAGAGATTGCGCAAGAAACCCTCGCCGAGTTGCCTTACTGGCGGAAAACCCTTGCGGATTTGTGTGGTTTACTGGATTCCTGCCTTCGCAGGAATGACAAATGCTGGATTTTTGCACAGCCTCGAAAGCAGGAATGACAAATGTTGGGTTTTTGCACAGTCTCGAGAGCAGGAAACCACCCCGTCGTCATTCCTGCACCACCCCGTCATTCCTGCGGAAGCAGGAATCCAGTGACTAATGCCATGAGCCACAAACAAGCCACTGTTTACATTTTAGCAAGCCTAATGACAACCTTAATACACTAGGAGCACCCGGTTTCGGGCGCCGATTCATGCTCTGTATCATCAGTCGTAGAAGGGGGTGAATCTTGTTGTTCTGATGCTGGTTGCTGTGCAGACGCTGGAGGTGCATCATCGACGGCGTGAATATTTGCAGCATGCAGTCCTTTTGGACCTTCGATGGCATCAAAAGACACCATTTGTCCGGCTTTCAGGGTTTTATAACCGTGCATGCCGATGGCGGAGTAGTGTGCGAATAAATCATCGCCTCCTTCATCGGGTACTATAAAACCGAAACCTTTTGCGTTATTAAACCACTTTACCTGCCCGGTACTCATGAGAGAACTCCGTACTTTTTATTATTTTTTGACTTCGAGGCTTGTAGCCACAACAAACGCTATACAGCATTGAATCTGCAATGTCAAAGCCGACTACCCGGATTACAGCGCGACCCGGCCAGGATTTGAGCTTGAAATTAAGGGAGGGAGCCAAAATAAACTGTATACTAGGCGCTTTTCCAGGGATTCGATATCAGAGCGGCACAGGTAAGCGGCGATTTTTCGCAAAATGATTTCCACGGCAACTTAATTCCCACTGGTTGATTTAACGAATAGCAGCGATATGAACAAGAACGACCTAAAATTAAATGGCAGCGAGCTAGTGGCAAAAGAGACTGTGCAAGAAATCCTCGCCGGGCTGCGTTACCTGTGGAAAGCCCTTGCAGGTTTGGGTGTTTTACTGGATTCCTGCTTTCGCAGGAATGACGGGGTGGTGCAGGGAAGACAAGTGGTGGATTTTTGCACAGTCTCAAAACTGTCTGTTCCTGCCAATTCGGGTAACGACAGCGATGAACGTGTCGATCACGAATCCGGTTATGCCGTCATCACCGAAAAACCAAAACTGGAACGACCGCCACTATACAAAGTGGTTTTACTAAATGACGACTACACCCCAATGGACTTTGTAGTTGCTGTGTTACGCTCATTCTTTGACATGAATGTAGAGAAAGCGACTCAAATTATGTTGAAAGTGCATACCGAAGGAAAGGGCGTTTGTGGGGTATTTGCCAAGGATGTCGCCGAAACAAAAGCGGCTCAGGTTAATGCTTACGCGCGCGACTGCGAACAGCCTTTGCTGTGCTCTGTGGAGGTAGACAGGTAGGTAGATAGATGGGTAGATAGGTTTCACAAAATAGCACCAAAAAGCAGAATCAAAAAAATTTAACTTTCATTAAGTCAACTCTAATGATTGAGAAAAGGGTAACTATGTTAAGCAAAGATTTAGAGACAACACTCAGCGAAGCATTCCGGGCTGCCAGGAAAAAACGTCATGAGTTCATGACGGTGGAGCACTTATTACTGGCGTTACTGGATAACGAAGTGGCCTCCTGCGTGCTGGTAGCTTGCGACTGCGACCTAAGCCGATTGCGCGGTGAGTTAGTTGATTTTGTGGACGCTACCACACCGCTACTGCCCGAATCTGAAGAGGATCGAGAAACGCAGCCCACACTTGGGTTTCAGCGGGTATTACAACGTGCCGTTTTTCATGTGCAATCCTCGGGCAAGCGTGAAGTCACCGGTGCTAATGTATTGGTGGCTCTTTTTAGCGAACAGGAAAGTCAGGCTGTGTACTTTCTGCGGCAGCAGGACACAGCACGGATTGATGTGGTCAATTTTATTACACATGGAATATCCAGAATTCCCGGGCAGATAGGCGATAATGAATCTGCGCCAGAACAGCACGACGAAGAGGGCAGAGGCGGTACGTCGGGCAAGCCGCTGGATATTTTTGCGACCAATCTAAACCAGGAAGCAGAACAGGACAGGATAGACCCGCTTATTGGGCGTGAAGACGAGGTAACAAGGGTAGTGCAGGTGTTATCTCGACGTAGAAAAAATAATCCATTACTGGTGGGTGAGTCCGGGGTAGGCAAGACCGCTGTCGCTGAAGGTCTGGCAAAATTAATTGTCGAAGGCAAGGTGCCCGAGGTGCTCTCCGACAGCGTTATTTACGCACTCGATCTGGGCGCACTTTTAGCGGGTACCAAGTACCGGGGAGACTTCGAAAAGCGCTTCAAGGCACTGCTGGGGGAGCTCAAGAAAAACCCGCAGGCCATACTGTTCATTGATGAAATTCACGCCATCATTGGTGCTGGCGCGGCTTCCGGCGGTGTAATGGATGCGTCAAATTTGCTCAAGCCGGTGCTTACTTCCAGTAATTTGCGCTGTATCGGTTCCACCACCTACCATGAATATCGCGGCATCTTCGAGAAGGATCGAGCCTTATCGCGGCGCTTTCAGAAGATCGATGTCGATGAGCCAGATATCGACACTACCTACCGTATATTAAAAGGGCTGAAATCACGCTTCGAAGAGCATCATGATCTGCGTTACAGCGACAAGGCGTTAAAGGCCGCTTCGGAATTAGCCAGCCGTTATATCAACGATCGCTTTATGCCGGATAAGGCCATTGATGTCATCGATGAGGCGGGTGCTTTTCAACGGCTACAGCCTGGCAGCAAGCGCAAGAAACTGATCCAGGTCACTGACATGGAAAAAGTAGTTGCCGCTATCGCCAGAATACCCCCTAAACACGTTTCCAGCTCGGATGTTGATGCCTTGAAAAATTTGGAGCCAAATCTGAAGATGGTTGTGTTCGGCCAGGACAAGGCAATCGATTCCCTTGCCACTGCTATCAAGCTGGCCAGGGCAGGTTTAAATGACGATGAAAAACCTATTGGTTCCTTCTTGTTCTCTGGTCCCACGGGCGTCGGTAAAACCGAGGTAAGTCGTCAGCTAGCGAAAATCATGGGTATAGAATTACTGCGTTTCGATATGTCTGAATACATGGAGCGGCACACTGTATCGCGCTTGATCGGTGCGCCTCCGGGTTATGTGGGCTTCGATCAAGGCGGGCTGCTTACTGAAGCGGTAAGCAAGAATCCCCATTGTGTTCTGCTGCTGGATGAAATTGAGAAGGCTCACCCTGACGTCTTTAATTTACTGCTCCAGGTAATGGATCACGGCACCCTGACAGACAACAATGGGCGTCATGCCGATTTCAGAAATGTTATTTTAATTATGACCACCAATGCGGGAGCGCAAGAAATGTCGCGTTCTTCTATCGGATTCACTGAGCAAGACCATACCAGCGATGGCATGGAGATTATCAAGAAAACATTTACGCCAGAGTTCCGAAACCGGCTGGATGCCATTATTCAATTCGGTGCCTTGACGGTTGAAAGCATACGCACAGTTGTTGATAAGTTTCTGGTTGATTTGCAGGTACAACTGGATGAAAAAAAGGTTTTGCTACAGCTGGATGACAGTGCGGTGGATTGGTTTGTGACCCACGGCTACAGCGAGTCCATGGGCGCAAGACCGATGGCGAGATTAATCCAGGAGAAGCTGAAGAAAGAGCTGGCGGAAGATATCCTGTTTGGAAGGCTTTCCCATAACGGTGGCGAAGTACAAGTCGGCTGCGAAAATGACGAGCTGGTACTCACGATTAAAGAAAGAAAACAACGGGAAAAAAAGCAATTGAGCCAGGCCCGGAGTTAGCGGGCGCGGTAGGTGATGCGTCCTTTGCTCAGGTCATAGGGGGTAAGTTCAACACGCACCTGGTCGCCGGTTAGAATTCGGATGTAGTTTTTGCGCATTTTGCCGGATATATGAGCCGTGACAATATGGCCATTTTCCAGCTTTACTCGAAACATTGTATTGGGAAGGGTGTCTACTACCTCGCCTTCCATTTCAATTTGGTCTTCTTTTGCCATTGGCAAACCTCAATGAATTTATTAGCGGCCGTATTGTGCCGTATTTTCGCCAAATAAGCAAAGTCCAGCCCAGTCCACAAATACCGTGGAGGCTATTTTATCATCCTTGTAACTGCAAAGGTGTGGTGATGTTCGAAATAGTCGAATGGTTTCGCTAATTTTCGATTCAGAATTCATGTAAGTCTTTGCCCATCTCTAACTATCAAGGCTTGTGTCAATTTCCCAGCGTCCCATTCTACCGGCTTCGGGCAATGGCCTGGGCATTCGTTGAGGCATTCGTTGAGGCAATAGCTCGCGCAATTTTTGCTCAAAATCATCTCGGCTAATTTCAGTAGCACCCAGGGCTCTCAAGTGTTCGCTACTAACCTGGCAGTCGATGAGTTTATAGTTCCACTGCCGCAATTTTTTTACAAGATTTACCAGGGCTATCGTGGAAGTGCTGCGCTCAAAACTAAACATGGATTCACCAAAAAATATCTGTCCCAGGGCAACGCCATAAAGACCACCTGCCAGTTCATTCCCTGACCAAACTTCTACAGAATGTGCAAAACCTGCTTCATGCAGCTCTGAATAGGCAATTTGCATTTCGCTGGTAATCCAGGTGCCTGCGTCGTTTCCCCGTGGCTCAGCACAGCATCTGATGACCTCTGAAAATGCAGTGTCCATGCTGAGCCTGTATGACGATCTTTTGAGAGTCTTTCGCAAACTCTTGCTGATTCGCAAGTCATCTGGCGAGAGTACCATGCGCGGGTCAGGTGACCACCAGAGAATAGGCTGGCCTTCTTCATACCAGGGAAAGATACCCCTGCCATAGGCTTGTAACAGGCGTTCCGCGCTCAAATCACCACCGGCCGCCAACAAGCCATTGGGATCTGAAAGCGCAAGATGGCTGTCTGGAAAGCGGGTGTCTGCATTCAGCCAGGGTAGGGGCATCTATTTAGCCAGGTCTGTTGGCATCAGGCGTCCAGGAATTTCTCGGCATCCAGTGCGGCCATACAACCAAAGCCGGCACTGGTTACTGCCTGTCGGTAGATTTGATCAGCTATATCGCCAGCGGCAAAAACCCCGGGAACACTTGTTTGGGTTGCGTTTCCGCTGATTCCTGTGTTGACCACAACATAGCCGTTTCGCCTTTCCAACTGGCCTGCAAAAATTTCTGAGTCAGGAACGTGCCCGATAGCAATGAAAACTCCGTCCACATCCAGCTTGCTGAGTTCACTGCTTGCGGTGTTTTTTATAGTGACACCGGTTACACCCATAGCATCGCCCAGCACTTCATCCAGAGTGTGGTTCCAGCGGATGCTTAGCTTGCCTTCGTCTGCCTTCTCGAACAACTTCTTCTGTAGAATCTTCTCCGCCCGCAGGGAATCACGTCTATGTACCAGGCTTACATGGGAACAGATGTTAGCCAGATACAAAGCCTCCTCAACGGCGGTGTTCCCCCCCCCGATAACGGCTACCGGCTTGTTGCGGTAGAAAAATCCATCACAGGTTGCGCAGGCACTAACGCCTTTGCCCATAAAGGCGGTTTCCGAATCCAGCCCTAAATATTGGGCCGAAGCGCCGGTCGCTATTATTAGCGCATCGCAGGTGAATTCTGCACTGTCTCCCTGTAAGCGAAAAGGGCGTTGTTGCAGGTCTACAGCGTTGATATGATCAAATATAATCCTGGTATCGAATTTTTCCGCGTGTCGCTTCATGCGTTCCATCAGCGCAGGCCCTTGAAGCCCTTCCACATCGCCTGGCCAATTATCCACGTCAGTAGTGGTTGTCATCTGTCCGCCTTGTACCATGCCGGTAATCACAACCGGGTCTAAATTTGCCCGTGCTGCATAAACTGCCGCCGTGTAACCGGCGGGGCCAGAACCCAGGATGATTAATCGATGATGCTGTGTTTCTGTCATAGAACTGCTGCCTGCCATGCAGTAATGCTTGCGTAATAAAGAGCCAACGTAAAGGGGCTGCCTGAAGCTCGTCGGTGAATGCCTGATAGATGATGGCAAACTGCCAAATTTAAAGACCCTGAGGGCATATTCTACTCAATGTTAAGCCTGGGGAACCGTTAAACTGATAAGGGTTTCGACTTTAGCTTGTTCTGTGCCTGTTGAAAAGAGAGAAAATAACCTGGCCAGGCATTTTCGTCAGCGAATACTCCGGGGAACCCTTCTATTACTTCTCGTAAAAGCAGGAATTGCTTCTAACTATTCTCGAAACGATAGTATAAACTACATGCAGGTCTCTGAATAAATTGAAAAACGTAACTATGAATAGCAATGGGAAAGCCCCGGAAATTAACAACCAGATGCAGCGTTTGCTGCGTGAAGGTACCCTGATTGCTTACTCTTTGCTGGCCTTGTTTTTATTGATTGCGCTTATTAGCTATTCCCCCAGCGATCCAGGGTTTACAACAACGGGTAACGGCGATGCAGTGATGAATGCCGTGGGTGTCTATGGTGCCTGGCTGGCAAATATCTTTTGGTACCTGCTGGGGTATCTGGCCTTTGCGTTCCCCGCTTTGCTGGTGTACAAGGTTTGCAGCTCATTTCGTGAATCGGTGCTGGAATCTGAGTTTTCCTGGCCACTGTTTGGCTTGAAATCAGGTGGGTTTATCCTGCTGCTTATCTCCGCTTGCGGGTTGGCCACACTGCACTTCAGCATTACCGAAGAACTCCCTTCGGCAGGGGGCATTGTCGGTTCTTTGGTCGCTGACTTGAGCATCCCGGTGCTCGCTACACTGGGTAGCACCTTGTTGTTGCTGGCCGTGTTCCTGTTCGGACTCACCATTGTGGTGACGATTTCCTGGCTTGCTGTGATCGACAGACTCGGTGCGGCGACCATTAATTTTGTCGCCATGACTACGCTAAAAATTCAGAAATGGATGCAGGACAAAAAGCAACAACGGGCAACCAGGGAACGCCTGGAAAGCCGCAAGAAGGTTTTGGATATACACATAGAAAAGCAACGTGAGCGTGTTCCACCCAAAATTAAGGCGCCGGCAGAAAAGAAACAGCCCAACAGCGCACGTGTTGAAAAAGAGCGTCAGGGAACTTTGTTTGCGACTTCCTCTGTTAGGGAACTCCCGGCCATCGGTTTGTTGGATGCCTGGCAAGAAACGAATGGATCAGGCTTCTCTAAAAAATCTCTGGAAGCCATGTCCAGACTGCTGGAACTGAAACTGAAAGATTTTGGCATCGAGATTGAAGTCACCGCTGTGAACCCCGGCCCGGTGATTACCCGCTTCGAAGTGCAACCCGCGCCGGGAATCAAGGTGAGTCGTATTAGCAATCTGGCAAAAGATTTAGCGCGTTCACTGGCGGTCATTTCTGTTCGTGTGGTGGAGGTAATCCCGGGTAAGACCGTAATCGGTATCGAGATACCCAACGAAACACGCGAGATTATCCAGCTTGGTCAGGTGCTGTCGTCACCGGATTTTGATCGCGCCGTGTCCCCCCTCAGTATGGCGCTAGGTCACGATATCGTCGGCAAGCCAGTCATAGTCGATCTGGCAAAAATGCCTCACTTATTGGTGGCTGGCACCACCGGATCGGGTAAATCTGTCGGTATCAATGCGATGATTCTGAGCCTGCTATTTAAATCCACACCAGAGCAGGTGCGGATAATCATGATAGATCCAAAGATGCTGGAACTCTCTGTCTACGACGGCATACCGCATTTGCTGACACCGGTAATTACAGACATGAAAGACGCCGCCAATGGATTACGTTGGTGTGTTGCTGAGATGGAACGGCGTTACAAACTGATGTCGGCCCTTGGTGTTCGAAATCTCGCCGGCTTTAACAAGCAAGTTACCGACGCGAAGAAAATAGGCAAACCACTATTGGATTCTACCTGGAAGCCTGACCTGATGTTGTTGGAGGAAGAGCAATCTGCCCCGGAGTTGGAGCCATTGCCCTGTGTCGTCGTTATAGTCGATGAGCTGGCTGACATGATGATGGTGGTGGGCAAAAAAGTAGAGGAACTGATCGCTCGTATTGCCCAGAAAGCAAGGGCTGCCGGCATTCATCTGATCCTCGCGACACAGCGGCCATCGGTGGATGTTTTGACTGGATTGATAAAAGCCAACGTGCCCACCCGACTTTCTTTTATGGTGCAGTCAAAAGTAGATTCCAGAACCATTTTAGGCGAGGGCGGTGCGGAACAGTTGCTGGGTCATGGTGACATGTTATTCTTGCCACCTGGCGCAGGCATTCCAACTCGCGTACACGGTGCCTTCGTGAGTGACGCGGAAGTGCATCGAGTGGTTGCGGACTGGAAACAGCGCGGCCAGCCGGTCTACATGGAATCGATTACGCAAAGTGTTGATGATCTGGATATGGGTGCCATGAACAATTCTGGTAGCGCTGAAGGCGAGGAAGACGACGCGCTGTACGACGAGGCAGTACGCTTTGTCACCGAGTCACGTAAAGCCTCGATTTCCTCAATACAGCGAAAGCTGCGAATCGGCTACAATCGGGCAGCGAGGATGATTGAATCCATGGAACTTGCCGGTGTAGTATCAGAAACGGGCAGTAATGGCTCCCGAGAAGTTATTGCACCACCTCCGCCTCGCGACTAAACCCTGGATAAGCCGCTACAGAATAATGAAATACTCTTTCACACAGGCAGCAGGTTTTTGCGCGCTTTGTTGCATCACTTCGTGGGTCGCTGTCGTTACTGCGCAGCAACAGGATTTCGAACGCCTGGAATCATTGCTGGCGGAAATTAGTACACTTTCGGCCGATGTCGTGCAGCACATAGTGGAATCCGATGGGGGTATATTGGAACAGAGTGAAATTCAAATGTTACTTAAAAAGCCGGATGGCTTTTACTGGGAAACACTTTCCCCATTTCCTGAACTAATAGTAAGCAACGGCAAAAAACTTTGGAATTATCAACCTGATCTGGAGCAAGTGCTTATAGAGCAATGGGATAGTACCAGATCCGAGCTGGCCGCTCAGCTACTAAGTGGTGAGATCGAAAACCTTGTAGAAGAGTACACTATACTAAGCGTCAACGAACAGGACAGCGAACATCAAGAATTTGAACTTACGCCACTGGCCGCGGATAGCGTTTACCAAATTATTTCAATAAATTTCATGCGCAGCGAACTGGAGTCTATCTACCTTGACAGCAAGAACGGCCAACGAACCGTATGGCGTTTTGACAATGTTATTCGCAACCAGGCTATCGCTGACGCACAGTTTGAGTTTTTGCCACCGGAAAATATTGAAATTATAGAAAACAGCTTCTCTCAGTAGCGCAGGCCGGTAGCTCAAACGCACCGGCCTTGCCGCTGCATGCAAAGTCAAGTCAAGTCAACAGGGTAAATTGCCGTGTATTATTATGTAGCAATCGCATTAGGAGGTGCAGCCGGTGCTGTTTCACGCTTCTGGCTTAGCAGCCTTGTGGAGAGTTTTAATGGTAGCGGGTTTCCGTTGGGCACTTTTGCTGTGAATGTGCTGGGTTCTTTCTTGATTGGCGTCCTGTTTATTGTCTTTGCCGAGAAGTTACATTTAGTAGAACAATGGCGGCCAATCCTGGTTGTCGGGTTCCTCGGTGCGATGACCACTTTTTCTGCTTTCTCCCTGGATGCCCTGTTGTTATTCGAGCAAGGCCACTACAATACCGCTCTTTTTTACATCGTCAGCAGCGTGCTGCTGTGCTTATTTGCTGCATTTGTCGGCATGCAGATCAGCAGAGTGTTGCTCTGACTTACTCTTCAGGAATGGTTTTGCATGCTAGATCCGAAAAAAATCCGTAATAACGCTGAGCAAATAGCCCGGGCACTGCGTAAGAAGAAGTTTGTTCTGAACATTGATCGCTTATCTGAGCTCGACAGTCAGCGTAAAACCCTGCAACTGGAAACAGAGTCTTTGCAGAACCAAAGAAAGCAAGGCTCTAAATTGATTGGCAAGGCGAAGGCCGCCGCCGGGGATGTGTCTGAAATATTACAATCGATGGAAGGAATCAAGGCCGAGCTGGAAAGCAAAAAAGAACAACTGAACGCACTTCAGAATGAGATGACGGATTATTTGCTTACCGTGCCTAATGTCCCGGATGAGTCCGTGCCTGAAGGAATAGACGAAAGCGCTAACAAACAAGTGTCGAGCTGGGGAACCCCCGCATGTTTCGATTTTGAAGTCAGGGATCATGCCGAATTGGGTGAAGCGCTGGAGCAGGGCCTGGACTTTGCATCGGCCACAAAAATAACCGGTTCGCGGTTTGCAGTAATGTTCGGGCGTACTGCGCAATTACACCGGGCACTGATTCAATTCATGCTCGATATTCATACACGGGAACATGGTTATATGGAAGTCAACGTGCCTTATTTGGTGAATGCTGATTCACTGCACGGTACCGGCCAATTACCCAAGTTTGAGGAAGACCTTTTCAAGCTAAGAGGTGAGCAAGACTATTATCTTATTCCCACCGCAGAAGTGCCGGTAACGAATCTGCTTAGGGATCAAATAGTCGCTGCTGAATCACTGCCCTTGAAGTTCACCTGCCACACGCCGTGTTTCCGATCGGAAGCCGGGAGCTATGGCAAGGATACCAGGGGCATGATTCGCCAGCATCAATTCGAGAAAGTAGAACTGGTTCAGGTAAGCAAACCCGACGACTCGGATGCTGCCCTGGAAGCACTAACGGCAAACGCCGAGAAAATTCTGCGGCTGTTGGAATTGCCTTATCGGAAAGTTATTTTGTGTGGTGGCGACACTGGCTTCGGCTCTGCTAAAACTTATGACCTGGAAGTCTGGCTGCCATCGCAAAATTGTTACCGGGAAATTTCCTCTTGCAGCAATTTTACAGATTTTCAGGCAAGACGCATGCAGGCGCGGTGGCGTAACCCGGAAACGGGCAAACCTGAACTACTGCATACAATTAATGGCTCTGCTCTTGCGGTAGGAAGAACGCTGGTCGCCATTCTCGAGAATGGCCAACAGGCAGATGGCAGCATCAGTATTCCTTCGGTTCTGCATTCCCGCATGAATGGCATCGAGTCGCTTGCCTGATGGAACATTTGCCTATATTTCTGAATATCAGGAATAAAACCTGTGTGATTGTCGGCGGTGGAGATATTGCATTTCGCAAGGCAAGTTTGCTGCTACGCGCCGGTGCCAGCTTACACATCGTCGCTGAAACTTTCTGCCAGGAGTTAAAAACCCTGTGCGCTGATTACGGGATTTCTGTGGAGGAGAAAGCCTTCACTGAATCAGACCTTGAGGGCGCTATTCTCGCCGTCGCTGCCAGCAACGATCACGTGGTCAATAAACGGGTTAGCGAAGCGGCTTCTTTGACAAATATGCCAGTCAACGTGGTCGATCAGCCCCAGCTTGGCAGCTTCATCATGCCGTCTATAGTAGATCGCTCACCCGTTGTTATTGCAATTTCCAGCGGCGGAAATTCCCCCGTGCTTAGCCGCCAACTCAAACAACTAAACGAGATCATGCTTCCTTCAAGGATCGGCAAGCTGGCACTATTGCTCGGCTCTTACAGAGGCAAGGTCAGGAAGAAAATTCGCGACTTCCAGGAAAGACTGCGTTTTTGGGAAACGGTTTTGAGCAGCAATGTGCCAGAACTTGTTTACAGCGGCAACGATGACAAGGCTGGCGTCGAATTGGAAAAACAGCTCAATGATTCGGCTGAGGCAGGTTTGTCAGGTGAAGTCTACCTGGTTGGCGCGGGTCCAGGCGATCCTGATTTGTTGACACTGCGCGCACTGCGATTGATGCACAAGGCTGACATAGTGTTGTACGACCGACTTGTATCCGATGAAATACTGGCAAAGCTGAGACCGGATGCAGAAAAAACCTATGTGGGAAAGCAAACAGCCGACCACAGCGCCGCGCAAGAAACCATCAATGACATGTTAGTTCGACTGGCTCGGCAAGGGAAAAAAGTGCTGCGTCTAAAAGGAGGAGACCCCTTTATATTCGGCCGCGGTGGAGAAGAGCTGGAAGCGCTGGCAAAGGCAGGAATCCCGTTTCAAATCGTGCCGGGTATAACAGCCGCTTCTGGTTGCGCGACCTATGCCGGCATACCCCTTACTCATAGAGACTACTCTCAGTCGGTACGGTTTCTTACCGGGCATACCAAAGACGGTCGCGTTCCCTTGCAGTGGGACATCCTGGTAAAAGAACAACAAACCCTGGTTTTCTACATGGGGCTTGCAGGTTTGCCGGCGATCAGCGAGCAGTTGCTTGCACATGGCATGAACGCCAGTGTTCCAGTGGCGGTGGTTCAACAGGGGACCAGAACGACTCAGAAAGTGTTAACCGGGACGTTGGCAAACATTGCCGGGCTTGCCGTGAGCAACGAGATCAAAGCACCCACTATAATCATCGTTGGCGAGGTGGTTAGCCTGCACAACAAGCTTTCCTGGTTTAACGGCGAGAGGGAAGAATTAAGGCCGGCATAAGCAGGAAAGAAATTTTTAGAGACAGTTATCTGGCTTGGGCAGACCAGCGATCTTGCTGGCAGTCCTGGCCGGGCTGCCTCCAAACAATTTCATCAGATAAACACTTTTCCCCTTGTCATTTCCCAAGTCTCGCCTAACCAGATTTACCAGCGCTCTTGTTGCCGGTGAAAGCTGATGTCTTGCGTAGAAAGCGCGAAGTAGATTCAATATCTCCCAGTGGGATGGGCCTGGCGTAATTTGTTCTTGCAAGGCTAATGCGACAGCAACATCATGGTTCCAGTCATCAAGATTTTGTAAATAACCTTGTTCATCTAACGGAATCTCAAGGCTGGCTATTCTCAGGTAATTAGTCATGAGGTTTACCGCCAAATTAAAACCAACTCACTACTTTGTCGTATTCGCAACTGAGTTCAACAAAGCGATGGTAATCGATGGATTCTACGTTATCGGCAGCTCTTGTGTGAATTGCCCTGGCTAGCATGTCCTCCCGTAAGCTGAACAGGCGAATTGAATGAGGGATTTTTTCAAGCGAAGGGGAGGCTGTAGAATAATAAACACCGTCTTCAATGAAGAGCAGGCCATCGCCTTCCTTAATGCTGCCTAAGCAGGTCTGCAAAAGCTGCGAGTGCGGGCCACGGCTAATTGTGTGCAAGCAGCTCATAAGTTGAATACCGTGTCTGAATCTTGTATCAGCCTGGCGATAGTGTCTTTGCTAACGGGTTTTATCTGCGGCAAGATATCTGCCTCACACAACCCCCGTGTGCTTAGCGATTCCTGGTCCGCGACCACGTTTTCTATACCATAAAGCGGTAAGGTTTCCAGGGCGCGGCCTAATGTTTTGCTGGTAATGGCGCTGGCATCCTGACCTGTAAGCAATTGATATACCCCGTCATCAAGAAATACATAATTAACCTGCTGTTCGAAAACAGCAGAGGCCAGTGCCATGTCCAGGCAAAGCCTGGCCCGGTCTTGCCCATAGGGTGCTGCTCTACTAATGAAGGTGATAGTTTTCTTCACTGGAATTTTGCTAGCCACAGAATCTGCCATAAAGCTACCCGAAATTCACCACACGATCTGAGTGCATGGTGGCGTCGATGAGCTGGCCCAGGCCGGCAATCCCGGAACTATCGTAGGCACTGGCCCCGCTAAGGCTATGCCGGTCAGCTTCTGCCTGGTTCACTATCCCGCGCCGGATAGCAGAGCTAACACAAATAACGGAATCCAGATTGTGCCGTTGAATGAGCTCATGCCATTGTTGCTGGAGGTTTTGTTCATCCTGAGCCAGCACGGTTAGCTTCGATGCGTTGTGAACGCCGTCACCGAAAAAAAACAGTCGATAAAGTTCGTGGCCTTGCTCCAGCAGCGTGTTGGCAAATCGAAAAGCCGATGCGGCGGCTTCGGAAGAGTAGGGGGCAGAATAAATGACTAATGAGAATTTCACGAACAGAGTTTAATCCAGCGCGCTAAAGATAACTAATCCTGGCAATAAAAAACCCCAGACTGGCTGGGGTTTTAAACGAGGTTTTACTTGTAAAGAAGCCAGAATTTCTAATCTCGGCCAGTCAATGCGCCCAGTAAGTTCAGTAAATGAACAAAGATATTAAAGATGCTCAGGTACAAGGAAATAGTGGCCATTATGTAGTTGCGCTCACCACCGTTCACGATGCGGCTAGTGTCGTACAAAATAAAGCCAGACATCAGCAGGATAACAGCAGAGGATATTGCCAGGCTTAGCGCCGGAATTTCCAAAAATATATTTGCAATCATGGCGACAAGCAGAACCATCACTCCGGTAAATATAAAACCACCCAGGAAATTAAAATTTTTGCCCGACGTCAGCGCATAGCCTGACAGTGACAAAAAGATCAGCGCGGTACCGCCAAGGGCCTGGGCAACAATTGTCGAGCCGTTGCTGTACACTGACATGTACGTCGAAACAATGGGGCCAAGTGCTGCGCCCATTAGCCCGGCAAATACAAACACCGCAATTAGACCTTTCGAAGATTTGGAAGTTGATCTTACTACGAAGGTCATTACAAAACCGCCAAGCAGAAAACCCAAGCCCAGACCGTTGCTAACTTGCATAACCATACTGGTTACCGCGCAAATTGCACTGAAAAACAGAGTCATGGACAGCAGCATATAGGTGTTGCGAACTACCTTGTTGGCAGACAGTGCCGACTCCTGACTTCGACCAATATTTAACTCAACTTCGTTCATGGTTATCTCCAACTGGTGGTGGAATAAAGTAATGCCTGAACCAGGTAACGACCTGGAATGCTCAGGCTTTATACAGATATGAGGATGACGGTCCGACTTTTCAACAGCCTGGACAGTTAAACCCCCACTGCATGGTGAATAATCATACCCGTAAGCTGCAAAAAATCAACGAATTTCGTCGTGATTTGACGTTTGCTCATCTAACTAAAGGCTTATGATGCTGACTAGAGCAAGTATTATAGTAAAATTCCCCACCGTATCGCGAAGGGCTGACAGCGTGGTTGAATGCACCGATCTTGAAAACAGGCGAGGATGAAAGCCCTCCGAGAGTTCGAATCCCTCCTCCTCCACAAGAGTCTAACCCATTGATCTTAAATAGTTATTTTAACTTTCATCGCGGCGATAAACCTCGCCTTACAGGAAGGGGTTGAGCAACTTCCGACAAGCCCCTTTTGTATTGCGTTTAGTTTCACGGCTGATGGTTGGTTTGCTTCTGCCTATGGTTTTAGCGATTTATGCCAGTGTGCTTGTCGGAAAATAGAGTTTTTAGCTTGTTGTGAATATTTAAGTCCTTGTTATTAAACATTTTATTTTCTTAAAACTGGACTGATTTTGAATTAACCGACAAGCCCCCAGTAGGCAATGTTGCTGATTCGTGAGGTAAATAGGGTATCTTTCGGGTGCAGTCAAACGGGTATCTATTTATGTTTTAGGGCTTTTTCTGTTTAGTTAAAAGAGTACGAGTGTACTCTTTGGCTGGCTTAGGAGTGTTACACTTATGGATACAAAGACGATTAACCGATAAAGATACTCGAAAAAACATGAAATACATAGCCCATGCAAAAGAAAATTCATCCGCAGAAAAAGGCTTTGACATACACCTGCTGGAAGATCATTTGCGAAAGGTCGCAAAAAAAGCACAAGAGTTTGCGAAAGAGTTTGGTGCAGGTGACTGGGCTTATCCCGCAGGGCTTTGGCATGATTTAGGCAAGTATCGTGCAGCTTTTCAGGCATATATACAACGTGGCACGGGCATAAATCCGGATGCACACATAGAGAAAGACAACGACCCGAGAACCAATCACGCATCGACAGGTGCTATTTATGCACGAGACAAACTAGGCGGCATGGGTTTACCGCTTGCGTATATGATTGCTGGGCATCATGCGGGGTTGCCAGATTATGAAAGCGACAAAGCCAGAGGTGCCCCGCTTAGTGAAGTGCTTGAACGTGATAAACCGCTTTTGCAAGAAGCCCTTCGTGAGCAAATTCCAGAGTACGTTCTTTCTTGCGATGCACCGACAACGCCGTGTCCGGGCGAAGACCCGAGCGGGGCGCATCTGTGGATTCGTATGTTGTTTTCCTGTTTGGTGGATGCTGATTTTCTGGATACAGAGTCATTCATGTCGCCGCACCGTTCTGAACAACGACCCGTAGCCATTCCGCTTGGTAAGTTCTTGGACGCTTTCAATGCGAACATGGCGACCAAGACGCAAAACTCTGAGTCGTCGCCGGTCAACAAAATTCGAGCGGAATTCTTATTTCAATGTCGGCAAGCCGCCAAAAAGTCACCGGGTATTTTTACGCTAACGGTTCCCACCGGTGGTGGCAAAACCCTGTCGAGTTTGGCTTTTGCGCTGGTACATGCTGTCCAGCACGAAAAGAGACGCATCATTTACGCCATTCCCTACACCAGCATCATTGAACAAACAGCAACGGTATTTAAGGAAATTGTTGGGTCGCTGGGTGATTCAATCCTGGAACATCACAGCAATGTCGAGCCAGATAAAGAATACCAGGAAAATGCCAAATCTCGACTTGCCACCGAAAACTGGGACGCGCCCATTGTGGTTACTACCACAGTGCAATTCTTCGAGTCGCTGTTTGCCGCTCGCACAAGCCGTTGTCGCAAATTACACAACATAGCCAATAGCGTTGTCGTTCTCGATGAGATTCAGTTGTTACCGCTACAACACCTTGCGCCTATTCGGAAAATCATGGCACTTCTGGCAGAACATTATGGTGTTACATTTATTCTCTCGACAGCGACCCCAACCGGACTAGATGAACAAAACAACCCGTTTGGGAAAAAATTACTTGAGGGATTAAGCAGCACGGAAATTGTTCGCAATCCCAACGAATACTACGCCCAGCTTAAACGGGTTCACTATAAGTTACCAAAAGATTTTGAGACCTCTCGTGGCTGGGTTGAGATAGCCGAAGAGTTAGCACAATATGATTCAGTGCTTGTCATCGTCAACAAGCGACAGGATGCAAAGGATTTGTTTGAGTTGATGCTTGAGTCGATGCCCTCGGGCACTTACCATCTTTCGGCTCTTATGTGTGCGGCGCACCGCTCTTGCGTGATTGATGAAATTAAAAAGCGACTCAAGGACGGTAAGCCAACCAGAGTGATTAGCACACAATTGGTGGAGGCAGGTGTTGATTTTGATTTTCCGGTGGTTTACCGCGCGATGGCTGGGCTGGATTCAATCATTCAGGCTGGCGGTCGCTGTAATCGTGAAGGCAAACTTGATGCCGGAAAGGGGAAGGGAAATGTTGTGGTGTTCGTGCCACCTTCAACCCCGCCCAAAGGCACAATCGGAACGGCTATTGCATCTTGCATATCGATTCTGAGTTGTCTTGACGGACAGGAATCTATCGATAGCCCGGAAATATTTGAACGCTACTTTGACCATTTGTTCCATCAGGTAGAGACCGATACCGCTAATATGTATGCTTTGTTGGAGCGCGACGCTGGACGCTTACAGATTCAATTTCGCACTGCCGCGCTTAAATTCCGCATGATTGACGATGATAATACCCATACGATATATGTAAGGCACGGGAAAGAGGTTGACGACTGGTTGAAGGAATTGGGGTTTCACCCGAACAGGGAACTATTAAGAAAACTCCAGCGTTACAGCGTTACAGTATATAATCACCAGTTCAATGCGATGCTCGCCAGGGGCGATATCGAAGAGGTATCATCAGGGTTTTACGCTCAATGTAATAGCGAAATTTACCATGATAAACTCGGCTTGCTGACGGGTGAAATAGAACTCGCGCCCAGCAATTCTGTTCTGTAGAGGAAACTTTTATATGCCAAGTAAAGAAACCTTTTGTCTTGAAGTTACCGGTGATTTCGCCTGTTTCACGCGACCGGAAATGAAAGTCGAGCGAGTATCCTACGATGTTATTACCCCATCGGCGGCGCGGGCTATATTCGAGGCAATACTCTGGAAGCCAGCCATGCGCTGGCACATTAACAAAATAGAGCTACTAAAACCCATTAACTGGGTCAATGTGCGCCGCAATGAAGTGGCATCCGTAATCAGCACCAACAATGTCAAACAGGTAATGAATGGCGGCAACAGAAACTTGCATATTCTGATTGAAGACGATCGCCAGCAAAGAGCCGGGCTTTTTCTGCGCGATGTTGCCTATCGGCTTTATGCGCGTTTCTCATTACAGGATGACAGCAAACATATTCACCACTACCCAAATTTGCAATGCGCGGACGCGGATCGCTCCGAAAACACCTACATGAAATTCGCCGAGATGTTTAAGAGGCGAGCGAGAAAAGGACAGTGTTTTAATCAACCCTATCTTGGTACACGCGAATTTTCCGCTGATTGGCGATTGATTGAAACCTTCGAACAGGAGCCATCAGCCTTACCGTTTGAGCAAGACCGTCCGCTAGGCTGGATGCTTTATGACATGGACTTTTCCAAGCCAGAATCTCCTTCGCCACGATTTTTTAACCCGACACTCAAAAAAGATGGTTCAATTGATGTTCCAGAATGGGATAGCGCGGAGGTGCGGGGATGATTTTGCAGGCGTTAAATCAATATTATGACAGGAAAAGCACGTCCTCCGAAGGTGTACTCCCATCATACGGATTTGAAGTAAAAAATATTCCTGTCATCATTGAAATAGATATTGATGGAAATTTTGTTCAGACTATCGTTCGTGATGAAAAACATCCAGATACAAATACCAATGAATTGGTTCCGTGTTCCGTGAAACGAAGCGTAGGCATTAAAAGCAACCTGCTTTGGGATAACGTCGAATATGTTCTGGGCATTGATACCCGAGACAAACCAGAACGTGTTGCCAAACAACACCAATCTTTTAGAGATAGAATTCAATCTCTTGATACATCGGATGTCAGTATTCGGGCTATCATGTGTTTTTTGAATAAAATAGACCGAGAGTCTATTCAGGAAGACACTGCTACATGGGAGACACTCGAAAAAAATCCTAATGTCAGTTTTCGGATTGCTGGTGAACCTTGCTTGATTTGTCAGAAGCCAGAATTGAGAGAAATACTTGCAAACACCAATCATTCACATGGCAAGGCTTCCTATTGCTTGGTAACAGGCGAAGAAAATCAGATGGAGCGATTACATCCTGCCATTAAAGGCGTATGGGGCGCACAGAGCTCCGGGGGGAATATTGTCTCCTTCAACCAAGATTCATTCAAATCATATGGGAAAGAACAAGGTGCTAATGCGCCGGTGGGAGAAGAAGCCAGTTTTGCTTATACAACTACTTTGAACCACCTGCTTAGGAAAGGATCAGAACAACGTATTCAAGTCGGCGATGCGTCAACAATTTTTTGGGCAGAAGAAAACCATTCATTTGAATCTGATTTCGGCACAATTTTTGGCTCAACCCCGAAGAAAGTTAAAGACGACCCCGATGCCTACACACGGGCAGTAAAAGCAGTATTTGATTCAGTTTATCAAGGGCGGCATGAGGATGATGTGTCGACAAATCGCTTTTATGTATTAGGATTGTCCCCGAATGCGTCACGTATTTCGATTCGCTTTTGGCAGGTGGCAACGGTGGCTAAAATATCGCAACGCATCAAACAACACTTCGACTATTTGGAGATAACGCACGCCCCACATGAAATGTCCTATCTGCCATTATTCTTACTTTTGGTCAACATAGCATCGCAAAGAAAAAGCGAAAACATACCCCCGAATCTTGCAGGTGAGTTGATGCGAAGCATTCTTGCTGGACAACCCTATCCTTTCACTTTGCTGTCCGCTGCCGTTCGTCGTTGCAAAGCAGAAAGGGAAGTAAATTACCAGCGGGCTGCGCTCATAAAAGCCTGCTTGAACCGAAACTATCAGGAGAATATAAAAATGGCTTTGGATATTGAAAATACGAATCCCGCTTACCGTTTAGGCAGGCTCTTTGCTGTGCTGGAAAAAACACAGGAAGAAGCAAATCCAGGTATTAACGCCACCATCAAAGACCGTTACTACGGAGCGGCATCCAGCAACCCGGTCAGCGTATTTCCTACTTTACTGAAACTCAAAAACCACCATCTAAGCAAATTGGAGTCGATCGGGCGTAAAATCTATTTTGAAAAACTTATTGGTGAAATTATGAGCGAAATACTCCCGGACTTACCTGCAAGCCTGAACCTTCAGGATCAGGGTCGCTTCGCTGTGGGTTACTACCACCAGCGTCAAGATTTTTTCACACCTAAACAACCCAAAGAATCAGGAGAGCAAGCATGAATTTAGAAAACCGTTACGATTTTGTATTGTTATTCGACGTTAAGGATGGCAACCCGAATGGCGACCCGGATGCGGGCAATATGCCGCGCATTGACGCTGAAACGGGTCGCGGGCTTGTTACCGATGTCTGCCTGAAGCGCAAGGTGCGTAATTTTGTGAGCGTCAGTAAAGGCGATGAACCACCCTACGACATTTATGTTAGAGAAAAAGCAGTGCTTAATGAGACACATGAGAAAGCTTTTATTGCCGTTGGTGCTGAAGAAGATTTGAAAAAAGAAAAGGGACGTAAAGGCACGAGCGAAACCGTTGAGAAAGCGCGTAAATGGATTTGTACGAATTTCTTTGATGTGCGTACTTTTGGTGCGGTGATGTCCACAAACATCAATTGTGGACAAGTTCGCGGTCCCGTTCAATTGACTTTCGCGCGATCCATGAATCCGATAGTTTCGCAAGAGCATTCGATCACCAGAATGGCGGTTGCGACAAAAGAAGAAGCGAAAAAACAGGATGGGGATAATCGAACGATGGGGCGCAAGCATACCGTTCCCTACGGGTTATATCGATGTCATGGTTTTATCTCGGCACATCTCGCCCAACAAACCGGCTTTTCAGAAGAAGACCTGGAGTTATTTTTCACTGCTCTTGAGCAAATGTTTGAGCATGATCGCTCTGCTGCCCGAGGGGAAATGACCACTCGTGGACTGTATGTATTCAAACACAACAGCCTGCTTGGCAACGCCCATGCCAATAAACTTTTTCAACGCATCAAAGTAACGCTCAATAGTGAAGATAAGCCCCCGAGAGATTTCGCAGACTATAGCGTAACGGTAGATGAATCAGATATGCCAGCAGAAGTCGAGCTGATTCAACGGGTTTAGGGAGAAGGGCGTACTCGACAATAATGGAGAATCACATGGAATGTCGCCACCGCCCCGAATAACCAAACAACCAATTGAGTAGATCGGTGACCAACCGTGCAAAACATCTCCATCCCGATTTCCGCCCTCCAGCATTATGCCTTCTGCCCGAGGCAATGCGCCTATATCCACATCGAACGGGCGTGGATGGACAATTATCTCACCGCCAAGGGTAGCCAGCTACACGAACGGGTACATAGTAGCGAAGCGGAAACACGCGGCAATATCCGCTCTGAGCGCGGGGTACAGGTTTGCTCGGAAAAATTGGGTGTGCATGGTCAGCTTGATCTGCTGGAAATGAATCGCGATTCTGGCGCGGTCATGCCCATTGAATACAAAAGAGGCAAACCCAAAGTGGCGGATTGTGACCGTGTTCAGCTTTGTGCCCAAGCCTTGTGTCTGGAGGAAATGACCGAGCAGCAGATAGACAAAGCGGCAATCTGGTATTGGCAGGTTCGGCGGCGCGAATGGATTGATATTGACGATGCGCTAAGAACATCAACGCTGGCGATTATCAAGGCAACAAAAAAATTATTCGCTGACGGAAAACTGCCGCAAGCAGTTTATTCCCCCTCATGCAAAGCCTGCTCGTTTATTGAGCGATGCTCCCCACAACACAAGGATCACAGCGGTTCGTATGTGAAAAAAATGTTTTACGATGAAGAAACTACTCAATAATCTGTACATTACTACCGATGGTAGCTATGTGCACAAAGAACGCGAAACCATCGTTATTGAGCAGGAAAGGAAAAAAGTATTGCAACTGCCGTTTCATGCGATTGGCAATTTGTTTTGCTTTGGCCGGGTCATGGTATCGCCTGACTTCATGGCGGCATGTGGTGAAAAAGGCATTGGACTTTCGTTCTTTACTGGATTTGGCAAGTTTCAAGGGCGGGTGCAGGGACCACAAAGCGGCAATGTGCTGTTACGCCGCACACAATACCGGCTGTCCGATAATGCGTCCGCCGTGTTATCGCGGCTTTTTGTAGCCGCAAAACTGACCAATAGCCGACAAATACTGATGAAACATCAACGCAACCATGGCAACGATGATTCGATAAAGCAGGTTGTAACCATGCTCGCAGGGAGCATAAGACGGCTGGAACACCAGACCGATGTCGATCAAATACGAGGCATAGAGGGGGATGCCGCCGCCCGCTATTTTTCTGTATTCAACCGCTTGGTGCTGGAAAACCAGCGAAAGAATTTCACATTTAGAGGCAGAACCAAAAGACCGCCGCTTGATAAAGTAAACGCACTGCTTTCATTCAGCTACACCTTGTTGACCCATGAAATCGCCTCGGCGCTGCAAGGGGTGGGATTAGACCCTTATGTTGGCTTTTTACATACCGACCGCCCCGGACGGGTAAGTTTGGCGCTGGATATGCTGGAAGAATTTAGAGCATGGTGGTGTGATCGGTTCGTGCTGACTTTAATTAACCGCAAACAAATTACATCAGCTGATTTTATAACCGAAGCCAGCGGCGCTATCAGAATGAAAGACGATGCCAGAAAAATGTTTCTTACCCAATGGCAAGAGCGAAAGCAGGAAAATTTGCAGCATCCCTATATCGGAGAGAAAATTCAGATTGGTCTGTTACCGCATGTACAATCCATGTTATTGGCAAAATTTTTGCGTGATGATATGGAATGCTATCCGCCGTTTTTGGTTCGTTGAAGAGTCGCCATGTTAGTGTTAATAACCTATGATGTAAATGTGAGCGGGGCTGGGGGCAGCAAGCGTTTACGACACATCAGTAAACTGTGTAAAGACTATGGTATTCGCGTGCAATATTCGGTTTTCGAGTGCGAGATAACCCCAGCCCAATGGGTGAATCTAAAATCCGCATTGCTGGAAGCCTATGATGCTAATCTCGACAGTTTGCGGTTTTATTATCTTGGCTCCAACTGGAAGCACAAAGTGGAACATCATGGAACAAAAGAGACGCCAGATGTGCTTCGAGATTCGTTGATTGTGTGAACGCCAACTGTTCGTTATCATAGAATCAGCAGCCGGTTAGCGGAATCGTAACCATTTGATTTTTAATAATATGGTTTTATGATCGACGGGATATTTGTTCTTTTACAATTTGGAATTTATGGTTAGCGTTATATCGGTTATTTCTTTAACAATAACAGTAGGATAGAATGCGACCGTCGCGCCCCGCACGGGGCGCGTGGATTGAAACAATCAGATCAATAATCTCATTGCCAGTCTGTGTGGTCGCGCCCCGCACGGGGCGCGTGGATTGAAACTTATGCGAGGTATCTTTGCAGTGTTACCCGTAGTGTCGCGCCCCGCACGGGGCGCGTGGATTGAAACGCCACCAACCGACAAATAACCCCTACCCGCAGAGGTCGCGCCCCGCACGGGGCGCGTGGATTGAAACATTTTCATCAAGCTCTTTATTATTAGACCCGATGGTCGCGCCCCGCACGGGGCGCGTGGATTGAAACAATGTTAGCTCCCCAAAGCCCGAGCGTGACATTGGTCGCGCCCCGCACGGGGCGCGTGGATTGAAACTGAACAAGCGGATCATCTAATGTAGCAATAAGCTGTCGCGCCCCGCACGGGGCGCGTGGATTGAAACGCAGATGACTCGATAGCTGATAGCAAGCTGTCCGGGTCGCGCCCCGCACGGGGCGCGTGGATTGAAACGCCACCAATCGACAAATAACCCCTACCTGTAGTCGTCGCGCCCCGCACGGGGCGCGTGGATTGAAACCATCAAGTTTGGCGTGGTCGGCATCGGTGAAGGCGTCGCGCCCCGCACGGGGCGCGTGGATTGAAACTCCAGATATTACCCCGTCTGATATTTCGACAAAATGTCGCGCCCCGCACGGGGCGCGTGGATTGAAACTGGCTGTGATTATGACTGTTCTTGTTTCGCTGCCGTCGCGCCCCGCACGGGGCGCGTGGATTGAAACTGGCAAGCTCGTCCGCCGACAAACCTTTGGTCGAGTCGCGCCCCGCACGGGGCGCGTGGATTGAAACTGCCAATGTGTTCAGGGCGGCGCTGATAAAAACAGGTCGCGCCCCGCACGGGGCGCGTGGATTGAAACCTGCAAGCCGCGCAACGAATGGCGGGTAGCATAAGTCGCGCCCCGCACGGGGCGCGTGGATTGAAACCCGGTATTAATATTGGGCTGATCAGCGAGATAAAAGTCGCGCCCCGCACGGGGCGCGTGGATTGAAACCGGAATCATCTGAAGTAGTGATATCTGGTGATTGGTCGCGCCCCGCACGGGGCGCGTGGATTGAAACCAGATTGCCGTATTGATCTACCTGAACTGACGAAGTCGCGCCCCGCACGGGGCGCGTGGATTGAAACCTTTGCTGCGCTCCGGTCTTGCAGCAGCGAGACTGGTCGCGCCCCGCACGGGGCGCGTGGATTGAAACTTCCAGTGTGCCCGGTAAGGTAAGCAGCGAGATTGTCGCGCCCCGCACGGGGCGCGTGGATTGAAACTTCCAAAGAATATTCAATTGGAGGAGGTGGCACGGTCGCGCCCCGCACGGGGCGCGTGGATTGAAACTGGATTACGTCACCAAGACATATTGGTTTAGATTGTCGCGCCCCGCACGGGGCGCGTGGATTGAAACTTGCAACGGCCGTTCAAGGCGTAGGTTCTGATGTGTCGCGCCCCGCACGGGGCGCGTGGATTGAAACAAAAAAGCAAATAGGTTGGTTAAATGCTGAAGAAGTCGCGCCCCGCACGGGGCGCGTGGATTGAAACCTGACGAATATGCTGAGGAATATCGTATTGCTTGGTCGCGCCCCGCACGGGGCGCGTGGATTGAAACAAAGAAACCCGTGGTGGCCAACACTGATGGCGGTGTGTCGCGCCCCGCACGGGGCGCGTGGATTGAAACTCTGAATTTGTCAACGATGCCTTCACCAGCCTGTGTCGCGCCCCGCACGGGGCGCGTGGATTGAAACGGCAGTGGCAAGGGCGATGGCAATGGCAATGGCAGTCGCGCCCCGCACGGGGCGCGTGGATTGAAACTTGATGCAAATTGTCAAATAAATGTTATTGCTCCAGTCGCGCCCCGCACGGGGCGCGTGGATTGAAACGACAGTCCATGAAATATCAGTCAAAGTTGCTCGAAGTCGCGCCCCGCACGGGGCGCGTGGATTGAAACTGTGTACACAAGCTCCCTCTCTAACTCTGCCTGCGTCGCGCCCCGCACGGGGCGCGTGGATTGAAACTGTTAATCCACTATTACTTGATATAGTCCCATTAGTCGCGCCCCGCACGGGGCGCGTGGATTGAAACCGTTTATGCCAAACTGATTAGAATTACCAATTCTGGGTCGCGCCCCGCACGGGGCGCGTGGATTGAAACAACAAAATCCGTGCTTGAAATATCAGAGGTTATAGTCGCGCCCCGCACGGGGCGCGTGGATTGAAACCGGCCAGTACCCAGCTTCGCGCCGATGCCGTCGAGTCGCGCCCCGCACGGGGCGCGTGGATTGAAACAATGAATCCGGATACCTGGCCCTTGCCTGCCTGTCCGTCGCGCCCCGCACGGGGCGCGTGGATTGAAACGCGCCCAGGGTTCGCAGCTGCTTGACACATCAGGGTCGCGCCCCGCACGGGGCGCGTGGATTGAAACCGCGCAGCCCTGTCACTGCCTCGGCTGAGGCTATGTCGCGCCCCGCACGGGGCGCGTGGATTGAAACCCATCATATCCTGTTTGGCCGGCAGGTGAGAGAAGTCGCGCCCCGCACGGGGCGCGTGGATTGAAACCGGTATCAAAACACCTGGCAGTTAATCCGGCATCGTCGCGCCCCGCACGGGGCGCGTGGATTGAAACGACCTCATTAGCCATTTATATGCCTTGGACTCTGGTCGCGCCCCGCACGGGGCGCGTGGATTGAAACAAGGTCGGCGCTGTTATTACCCGCCTTGAGCTGCGTCGCGCCCCGCACGGGGCGCGTGGATTGAAACCTAATCAGTTTGGGATAGGAGAAACTAATCCACACGGTCGCGCCCCGCACGGGGCGCGTGGATTGAAACTCCTATGCCGAATTGAGTAGAACTACCTACTCGTGTCGCGCCCCGCACGGGGCGCGTGGATTGAAACTATCAAGCGCAGATGTAGTTGTTGCTAATGTTTTGTCGCGCCCCGCACGGGGCGCGTGGATTGAAACCTGACGAATATGCTGAGGAATATCGTATTGCTTGGTCGCGCCCCGCACGGGGCGCGTGGATTGAAACAACGCTGGTAAATCTGCAAGAAGGCATTCCGGATGTCGCGCCCCGCACGGGGCGCGTGGATTGAAACAACGCTGGTAAATCTGCAAGAAGGCATTCCGGATGTCGCGCCCCGCACGGGGCGCGTGGATTGAAACAACAAAACCAAGGGGAATATATGGATAAGCAAACGGTGGCGCTGGCGGGCTTCTACAGTCACAAGAAGTACCCCCTCCACCTACAGCGTATTCGCTTCAAAGATACCGAGACGGGGAAAACCCTGATATTTCTGCGCAATTTGTTTAATCCTCCGGCAGCCGCCATTTACGTGCTGTACAAAGCACGCTGGCAGGTGGAATTATTCCTCAAGTGGATCAGCGCATAAAGCAGTTTTACGGAACCTCGGAGAACGCAGTGAAAACCCAAATATGGACAGCTGTTTCAATGTATGCGCTCATAGCCATTATAAAGAAGCGGCTCAATCTGGATGATTCTCTCTACACATTGTTACAGATATTTTCGATCACTCTTTTCGAGAAAACCCCTTTAAACACGGGCTTTCTCGACAAATCACATGGCACTGAAAATGATATGTTTTCTAACCAACTGAATTTATTCAATAATTAACTGGACGCCAGCGGCCTGTATTAGAAAATAGGCAGATATTTCCATGTGAAGGTAACGGTGGTGCAAATATTTATACCGAGACACGAATATATGAAAAACAAGACTTTGCACACGTCCATTAACAATCTTTTCCCGCTTTTCTATATTCATAATTCATAGGCAAATTCGCAAGTGTGCCATATACTTGCGATTTTCCGTGCGGGACTTACTGACAACTCACAAAAATATTCTGCTTAATAGAGGCGCCCTTAAGAGGGGTAGGGTTACACTTATGAATTCAAATGAAAATATCGGGATAATCCAAATGAACAACAATTCTATGTGTGGTGGGGCTATACGCAACAGATGGGCGCATTTTTTTCTTTTCCTCCTGTCACTACTGCTTGCCCCGGTAACCATGGCGGATAATTCGCGCTCGGTGACCGTGCAAGCGAGTGGTTATGTGGAAGCGGTGCCAGACACGTTACACCTGCAATTATCGATAGAAAAAACCGCCGAAAGTATCGCCAGCGCTAAACAATCGGTTGATAAAACGGTCGCCAGGGTGCTTGATATTACGCATCAGATTGGAGTCAGGGCAGACGATATCGACAACTCGCGTATCAGTGCCTATCCAGCCTATGAATGGCGTAATGATAAACGCCACTACCTCGGTGAAACCGTCGTTCAGGACATTAGCATCACCTTGCGTAAGCTGGACAGTTATGGTCGTTTAGTCTCTCAGCTTAGCGCGCTACCCTTATTGCGGGTTTACCGCCCAAACATGAGCCACAGCAATATAACAACATTACATCTTGACGCACTCAAGGATGCCATTGCCAATAGTCAGCGTAAAGCGCAAGTCATAGCCGAGCAGCTGGGGGCAAAATTAGGTCCTGTGTTGAACGTACGCGATGAGCTTGCTTCACGTCCTGATCCTATCGCATTTCAAGCAGCGACTCGATCCAGACAAGCCACCGATGGTAATGAAGTCGGCTTCAGTTATGCCAGGCAACGCATTACGGCATCCCTGCAAATACAGTTTGAACTTCAATAAGGCGACTTGTGGGCGACAAGCATATCATAGCGAGCAGCACGGAAAACGATTTAGTGGCGTTATCTGCACTGTTTTGCGCGGCTGAAGAGACTGCGCAGGAACCTCCGCTAGATCGCCGTCAAGGTGGTGGATATATTCGGCAATGATACAATGACTATTTTGGAGGTGGGGGTATGAATAGTTGGAATTTTCCGGGCGCCCGGTGGTGGAAGTTTGATTTCCACACGCACACCCCTGTCTCGAATGATTTTATACAAGGCTGTTCTCAAGAAGATAAAGATACGGTTACCACAACATTCTGGTTACAGAAGTTTATGGAAAAAGGCATTGATTGCATAGCCATTACCGATCACAACAGTGGCGCATGGATAGACTCATTAAAAGCAAGCTTACAACAAATCCGTAGTGATAATCCCGCATGGTATCAACCTTTGCATCTGTTCCCCGGTGTTGAAATTTCTGCTAATGGCGGTGTTCATATTCTGGCTATCTTTGACCCTGGAAAAACCGCCGGCGATATTGACCGACTGCTTGGTGCGGTTGGCTATGAAGGTACAAAAGGTACAAGCAACACAGTTACCACAAAGTCTGTTACTGAAGTTGTAAATGAAATTGTCAACGCAGGCGGTCTTGCCATTCCGGCCCATGCGGATAAGGAAAAGGGGCTGTTGCGAACACTTCAAGGCAACAGCCTCAAGCAGGTTTTAGACAATTCCAGCATCTATGCTATGGAGTTGGCAGATGATAACTATGAAAAACCGCAATTGTACATAGATGAAAAAACAAACTGGACTGAAGTACGCGGTTCCGACACCCATAACTTTCGGAGTGAAAAATTTGGAGATTTCACTTGGGTGAAAATGGATGAACCATCCATTGAGGGGCTAAAACTGGCACTGATAGATGGGTGTGCTTCGGTTAATCGGGAGATGCAATCGCAACCCAACAAGCATGCGGAATTTGTTATTGAATCAATTAAAATCAGTGAAGCGCAGTATATGGGCCGGGGCAACGAGTCGTTGGTCTGTAAATTCAGTCCCTTTCTCAATACGATTATCGGCGGACGCGGCAGCGGCAAATCGACCTTGCTGGAATTTATGCGTTTTGCTTTGAGACGGGAAAAAGAATTACCCGATCGACTCACAGATGATTATAAAAAATATTTCAACACGGATGAGGACGGACTGCTAACAGAAGACAGTATCTTGCAGCTCGTTTATCGCAAAGGCGACACGCGTTATCGTCTCAATTGGGCGGCAACACCTCAAGCACCATCATTAGAGGAGTGGAATGAGGTGACAGAAGAATGGCAGGGGATGGACGGCGAAATTCCCTCGTTGTTTCCGGTCAGAATCTACAGCCAGAAGCAAATTTTTAACCTGGCACAAAACCCACAAGGCTTGCTGGGAATTATTGATGAAGTACCCGAGGTTGGGTTTGATATGTATCGCAAAGCATTTCAGAATTGTGTCAACAGTTGCAAACAAATCGCTCAACAGCATTCTCAACTGAGTCAGAAAATCGCCGAAGAAAACAAGCTAAAAGGGCAGTTAAATGACCTTTCCAGACAGATAGAACAGGTGGAAAAATCCGGCCATAAAGACATATTGCAAAATTATCAATTGCGTAAACAGCAGATCAATGAGATTGATCAGGTTGAACAACACTGGCGAACACTGTTGGAAAACATGGGTGAAGTGCTTACGGATACAGAGATAGCAACCGTCAATCAGAACCTTTTTGCTGCACATCCGAAAATACTTTCCGAACTACAAAAGAAACAAGAACAATGGAAACAGCAGATTGATAAAATCCGCCAGATTATTGAAATGCAGACCGCAGACTTGCAGCACTGGCAAAAAAATAAAGCCCAACAAGACTGGATGAAAACACTCAATGTTGAGTTGCAACAGTACCAACAATTACATGCCAGGTTCGAGCAACAAGGCATTGATCCGCAAACCTATCCTGATTTGTTGCGAAGGCGCGCGCTGGTCGAAAAAGAACTGCAACAGATAGTGATTTACCGACAGCAACAAGATAAATTAACAAATCAATACCAAGAAAAAATCACGCAAGCCAAAAGCCACCGCAGCAAATTGACAGAACGCAGACAGCAGTTTCTTGAGCGTGTTTTAGCGGGCAATCTGTCAGTCAGAATAAGCGTTAAACCGTTTGCCGAGTCATGGCTTGATATGGAAAAACAAATCAGGGGCATATTGCAGACAGGTGGTCGTTTCGGCAAAGATATTGAAGCACTGAAACAGATTATTGACGAAAAAGAATGGGAGCAGGCAAAGGAACGGGTAATCGCTATTCGCGGCAATAAAAAAGATGCCAAGGATGCCCGCTTTCAAACCCATTTGCAGGGCTTGCCAGCCGAATCAATGACAGATATGCAGCTATGGTTTCCCGAAGATGCCTTGCAAATCACCTATGGAGAAAATGATAAGAAAATCAGTGAGGGTTCTCCGGGGCAAAAATCTGCCGCCTTGCTGGCGTTTATTCTTGCTTATGGCGATGAACCATTGCTGCTTGACCAGCCAGAAGATGACCTGGATAACGACCTGATTTATAGCTTGATTGTGCAAGATATTAGAGCGACCAAAACTAACCGACAGATTGTTGTGGTTACCCACAATGCCAATATCGTGGTCAATGGTGATGCTGAAATGGTGCATTGTTTGACTGTGACGCACGGACAATCACACATAACATCCGGCAGCCTCCAATCCAAAGCCATCAGAGCGCGCATTTGTAACACACTGGAAGGTGGTGATAAAGCCTTTGAGCAACGCTATAAACGCATTCATCTGGAATCTTGACAGATGTTAACCGCCTACGACATTTTAGACAAAATCAACACGGGCGAAAGCTCCGGGGTGGAGTTCAAGGAAGTGATTGTTCGCGGTGACAAAATAAAAGCACCACACAGGGACAGTTTGTCCGATGAATTCGCCGCTTTCGCCAATCAATCAGGCGGCGCGGTGATCTTTGGGGTTGCTGATAAGACCCGTGAAATCAGGGGCATTGGTGTTGCAGATGTCCCTGTCTTGATTGCCTATATTAGCGAAATTTGTCACGATTCTGTCCAACCTCCCATCGTGGATTTTTATGTGGATGGCGTTGAGATACCGGAACCAGGTAAAACCGGTGAAGAAAAGCATGTGGTTTATGTGCAGATTGAGCGAAGTCTTTGGCTCCATAAAAGCAAGAATGGTTATTTCTATCGACACGGTAATAGCAAAAGAGAAATGAGTACAGAACATGTTTTGCGGGCAGGTCAAAGCCGCTCGCAAGCGCGCATTATTCAATTTTGTGAACAGTTTGTACCCAATACCGCTAAAGCAACTTTGCAAAAAAGTTTATACGCCCGTTTTATCAGTGCTACAGATACTGTTGATGAGGAAAACAACCTGCTTTTGAAACGAAACATCTTAATTGATGATCAGGGTGACTACCGTGCATCAGTCGCTGGATTGTTGATGTGTAGTGAACAATCGGACGAATATCTATACAACAGTTTTATTTGTGCAGTCTGCTACAAAGGACTTAATAAAGACGCGAATTACCAACTGGATGCCAAAGATTTCAAAGGCACCTTAGATCAGCAAATAATCGCTGCTTATAAATTTGTAGAGAAACACAATGCCGTTTCTGCGCGTAAGGAAAGCGGCCGCGAGGATCGACCCCAGTACAGCATGCAAGCTGTGTTTGAAGCGATAGTCAACGCAGTAGTACACCGGGATTACGCAAAACAAGGCTCAAAAATCAGATTATTTATGTTTGCTGACCGCCTGGAAATTTGCTCACCCGGCGCATTGGCAAATACTTTAACGGTGGATAATTTGCCATACAATCAAGTTACCCGTAACGAACTTTTGGCACGCTTACTTTCAGAAGTAATAATTGACGATGATAGCATCGGTCAAACAGCTCAAAGAAAACATTTTTTAGAACGCCGTGGTGAAGGTGTCGGTATTATCTTGCAACAAAGTGAGGAATTAAGCGGCAGGAAACCCGTTTATGAAGTGCGCGATGAAGAATTGCATTTAACGATTTTTGCTGCAAAATCCTTGCAGGATGAAGCGTAAAAATGGCACTCCACCCCGACCTCACGCAATCCCTGCACAAGGGGAGTGTTGGTTTTCTACCGACATGAACCACCAAAACATCATCGCTCCCATCCTTGCCGCCCACCCGAACGCCCAAGCCATCTATCTCTATGGCAGTTGGGGCACCGAGTACCAGTGCCGGCAGTTTTACCCTGCTCCGATAAGCAGGCATTATAGATGCTGAACTGGAAAAAGATTAACCGGCAGGGTGGGTTTCAGAAACATCGTCACCCGCCAGTATCGGGATATTAACTATGAACGGATGGCGGCGGTGATTAAAAACCATGCGGACGATTTGATTGACTTCGCCAGCATACTGGTTGCCACTGTTTTAACTGAATATTAGGACAGATAGCTTGCGCGTAACAGGCAAGTAAGTGAGGGGGAGCGCTCATGGCAACATTGTGGCAATGTCCACCAGCCTGAACATCACATTTGACGGCGCATAAAATCTCCCGACTTCGACGGTCCACCCCGCGCAGATCGTCCACAGCCCAATAAACACACGGGGGTAGTAGAGAAGTTGCTTTGTAGTGCCTATCTTAATATTTGTGTTGATTTCGGCGATGGCATGGTGTAGGCTCATCCCATGTTCGTTCGCGTTAAATCTACACCCAATAGCCCAAGACAATCGGTTCAGATTGTTTCATCCGTGCGCGTCGGCGATAAGGTCAAGCAAAAGATTGTGCGTTATGTCGGCATTGCCATGGATGGCGAGGAGTTGGCGCAGTTGAAGATTTTGGCCGAAGTCATCAAGGCGAAGATTGAAGCCCAGCATCAGCCTGGTTTGTTTCCGCCTGAGACGGTCGCCAAACAGATGCTTGAGGCGAAAGCAGCAAAAGCTCAATCGTCCAAAGCCACCTTGAATGTTGATCTGAGGCAGATGGTGGAAGAACAACGGGTGGTGCTGGGTATCCATGAAGTGTATGGCGCGGTCTATCGCCAGTTGTCGTTCGATACCCTGTTGTCGCAGAGGCGGTATCGTGCTTCCCATGAAGCCCTGTTCCATTGCGTGATGGCACGCATTGCTAATCCCCCCAGAGCAAGGCAAGCGCAAGCGCAAGCGCGGCAGTGTGCAGCAGCTGGAGCAGGACTTTGGCGTTTCTTTGTCATTGAAGCAATTAAGTCATGGAGTCAGCAACATCTGACCGAGGGCAGTACCGTTATCTCCGATGGTTTGGCGTGCTTTAATGCCGTTGTCGAGGCCGCTTGCTTGCATGACAAGATTGTGTGCGGCGGCGGGAGAGCGTCTGTCGAAAAACCCGAGTTCTTGAGTTCTATAATCAGGTGGATCAATACAATTCTGTGTAACTTAAAGAACTCCTTACGCAGTACCTGGCATGCTATTCGACCTAAATATGCTCAGCGATACTTGGCAGAATTTCAGTATCGTTTCAATCGTCGTTTTGATTTGAGCGACCTCATTCCCAGGCTTGCTTGTGCGGCACTCAGAACGCCACCGATGCCGGAAAAGCTGCTGAAGATAGGCTTATGTTAGATGGTAATTAAGAAAATTTATGAAAAGGCGGAAAGTCGGCTTGGTATCCCGCATCCCGGAGGATATTATACAACCTTTCTGATCGAGCATTTCGCACCGTTGATAATGCCCGACACAGCAATTTATGCAGAATTGAGAACTGATATTTTTGGTGAATGAAAAACAGCCCATGAATCATCAAAACATCACCGCCCCAATCCTGTCCGCACACCCAGACACGCAAGCCATCTATCTCTATGGCAGTTGGGGCACCGAGTACCAGCGCAGGGACAGTGATCTGGATGTTGCCGTGTTGCTGCCGTTCGGTGAATCCCGAAATACGGATCGTTGGCAATGGCATTTGTTGGCGACTGAGGTGGCTGCCAAAATTCATGTTGAGTATGCGGATTTAATCAATTTGCGTGGTGTGGACACGACTTTTCAGGCGGAAATCTTGCGCACCGGGCGACTGCTGTACTGTGCCGATGATGCGGCGCGGCTTCAGTTTGAGACGCTTGTTCTTTCGATGTATCACAAGCTGAACGCCGAGCGCGCTGAAATCCGCCGAGAAATCATTAGCAGCGGACGGGTGTTTGCGCCATGAGCGATATTTTACTGTCAAAACAACAGAGTATTGAGCGTTGTTTACAGCGTGCCCGCAGCGCGTGGGAAAAGCCGTCGAATCTGCCGCTTGCGGAAGATTATGACAAACAGGACATCGTCATCCTGAATCTGCAACGGGCTTGCGAACAGGTGTTGGACATGGCAAACCACACGATACGGGCAAAAAAACTGGGGTGGACAGCAGACAGTGCCGGGAGTTTTACCCTGCTCCGGCAGGCAGGCATTATAGACGCCGAACTGGAAAAGAAGTTAATCGGCATGGTGGGTTTCAGAAACATCGTTACCCACCAGTATCGGGATATTGACTATGAACAAGTGGCGGTGGTGATTAAAAACCATGCTGACGATTTGATTGCATTCGCGGGTATACTGGTTGCTGCTGTTTTGACAGAATTGCCTTGACTGAATAGAGTTTTATCATGGCACTCCACCCCAAATTCCCGCAATCACCGCACGCTATTCTGAATCCGGAGGTACGCTGGTTTCCGGCGGACGAGACCCGGCGCGAAACCAGTATGGATAAGCTCATGCCGCCGCTGGCACGGATTCGTCAGCAAGCCAGACACCAGCCATGATTTCGTTTTGGTGGAGGAAGAAAGCTTCAACGCCTATAGCCCGTAATTATTTGTTGAACCTGCCGCCGATTTTCGTCGGTACAGGGGGCAGCAACTGGTTTGTCGTGACGGCCACCCGACGATTGCTGCTATTGCCGGTTTTCCCCTATGTGACTCTATCCGGGTAGGGGGGGGCGTGTCACGCCAGGATCAGGCGGCGTTAAAAAATGGCGGAGGAGGAGAGATTCGAACTCTCGGAGGGCTTTCACCCTCGCTGGTTTTCAAGACCAGTGCATTCAACCGCTCTGCCACCCCTCCGCAGCACGGTGGGGAATCTTACTATAATTCCGGCTACAGTCAACAACTCAACTCACGCTGCTTCAACTCACTCGACACCGAAGGAGAACCGAAGGAGAAAGGTGAGGGCGCTTCTGTTCAATAACGAGCGATTGCCACATTGTAGCCACAATTGCCCCCAGCATCGCCATTTTTACAGAATACCGTCGTTAGATTTAGCTGGTTTAATGACAACTCAATCAGCCACAAATTGATTGAAGCTCCCCGAGCTTAACCCCGTTGAAGGCTCTCCCAGTGAGAGCTTTTTTTTAGCGAGATCCAGATTTGCTGACAGCACTTACCCGATTTGCATTGAGGGCAATAAAATCGGCAAGAATGCGGCCGCTTTCCAGCAACAGGGGGTCTCCCTCATCGTCGGCAACGTCCTCTTCGGCGCCATCATCAACCAGACCAGGGTCGTTGTTAGCCACTTCAGCTTGCTCTCCCTCTCTGTCTCTCTCCCTCTCTCCCTCTGCCTGTTCCTCAGCCTCAGCTTCATTTATATCTTCAATCCATTCCTTGAGAGCCAGGCCTTTAAGAAGTCGCCGCCTATTTTCTGCATCGAATTCTTCACGCCTGTTCTCTTCGCGTTCGTTCTTTACCATCAACTCATTGAGAGACAACTGCTGCCTTTGTCGCAGTTCGCGGGTGCGTTCAATTTGACCACGGAGATAAATAAAGTCTGGCGAGTTTTGTGCGCGTTGGTCGTGCAGTTGTTTCAGCTCCGGCAGTAGCGCCTGAATTGCATGGTAGGGTCTATATTCAACTGCTCGAACAGTATCCCAGGGGAGGGCTCCATCCAGACTACTTTCACCTATGTCTTCATAGGCTTCATAAAAATCCGGAAACGTAATATCTGGAATCACCCCGCGATGTTGAGTGCTGGCACCGGAGATGCGGTAGAACTTGGAATGGGTAAGCTTCACTTGCCCATAGTCCATAGGAATAATTTCTTGCACTGTTCCCTTGCCAAAAGTTTGACCGCCCAACACCATGCCGCGTTGGTAGTCCTGAATGGCACCGGCAAAAATCTCCGACGCCGAGGCGCTGGTTCTATTCACCAATACCGCTAATGGACCGTTGTAGGCAACCTCAGGATCGTTGTCACCAAATGACCGTGTGAAGCCATTGCGTAGCCCGGAATAACGTATCTGCACAGTTACACCGGTCTCGATAAACAGGCCCACAAGCTGGTTGGCTTCATTCAGGCTTCCACCACCATTGTTACGCAAATCCACCACTACTGCATCCACGTTTTCTTCTTTAAGTTCATCCAGCAGGGCGCGTACATCGCGAGTCGAACTTTTGTAATCGGGTTCTCCTCGTGAGGCGGCTTCGAAATCGAAATAGAAAGTAGCCAAATCTATAATGCCTATTTTGTAAATATCGCCGTTGTAACTGAGTTCGATCACTTCTTTTTTGGCAGACTGATCTTCTAATTTAACAGTGTCACGGGTAATGCTGACAACAGTCGCACTCGCTTCGCTAACAGAATCAACCGGGATGACATTGAGCCGAACAATGCTGCCTTTCTCGCCACGAATTTGTGCTACAACATCATCCAGACGCATGCCAACGACATCTTGCAATTCGCCATCAACTCCCTGACCAATCGCGATGATTCGATCACCTGCTTTTAGCTCGTTACCACGCTCAGCAGGACCGCCTTTAATGAGCTGCGCAACCTTGGTGTATTCTTCTTCGGTCGTGAGTTGAGCGCCTATGCCTTGCAAGGACAGCGACAGACTCATATTAAAATTTTCAGAATCTATGGGCGAGAAATACGATGTATGTGGATCAACTGCCGTCGCCACAGTCGCCAAATAGGTTTGGAATATGTCTTTGTCATTAGTCTTTAAAATTTGGCTTAGCTGATTCCGATAGCGCTTGCTGAGTTTTTCCCTGATTTCATCGTTGTCATCATCGCCCAGCTTCAAACTCAGCACACTGTTCTTGATGCGCCGCCGCCAGAGCTCGTCTAACTCGGCCAGGGAGTCCGCATAGGGTGCGTCTTCTCGATCAATTTCTATGAATTCATCAAGCGTAAAATCCATCTCTTCGATGTGATTTTCTACACGATCAATGGCGTAGATCATGCGCTCAAGAATTCGCCGGTAGTAGCGATTATAAATAGCGAAACCAGCATCGACACTGCCATCTTTAAGGCTGTCATCCAGTGTATACCGGTAACTACTCAATTGATCGATATCGTCTTGCAGAAAATACAGCCTGGAACCGTCTAGCGCATCGATGTAACTGTCAAAAACAAGGGACGAGAAATTGTCGTCAATTTGAACCGAAGAATAGTGCCTGGTTTCGAGCTCCCGTAGCAGGCTAACAGCGGTTTCTCCATGAACTGCCTGGCTGGAGAGAGGGGAATAGAGTGCATCTATGTCGAGAACAGTATGTAACTGCGCAGGATCTTCCTGAGCCAGGAGGGCCGATGTGAGCCCTGCCAGCAGCAAGGAACAGGCAAGTATTGCGCTGTTCTGGATGGCACGGCGTCGTTTGAATTTCAATAGGCTGATATTCATGGTTCTCCACCTGGTTCCTTGCTGTAAAAGAGGTTTGCGCGACAAGCTATCCTGGTTTGGGTAGCAGCGTGCTGGCTCATTGATTATGAAACTAGAGACTAAGCGAAATCCGCGCCTCTGAGAAGGGCTTTGACATTTAATAAGAGTCTGGAAAACATCCAGATTGGTTCAGATACTGCCTGTCTGTTGATGCCGCTTAGCACACTATTTAATTAGTTTCTGTCTGGCCGAGGCATGCCTCTCAGCGCGCTCCACATCGATATATCGGTCGGTTATGGCACTTGATCCATGGCCGGCATCATCGCGCACATGCTCTCGCGGCCGGTGCTTGACATCTTCTGAAATACCGGTGTGACGCAACCAGTGAACCGTAGCGGCACCCAGCCTTTCTGCGTCATCGATAAAACCATTGTCTCGCATCTTCTGTGCTGCCCGGGCAAAGCACTTCTGCACGATACCACGAATTTGTCGGGTGCTGCTGATACCCCCGTTCCCTCTGGTTTTGTGAATCAGGGCTGTTGCTTCACCTGGCACAGGCAGCCCTGGTAGTCCGCGCGACAGGCGATAACGCTTTAACGCATCCAGCATCGCATCGCTGACGGATATTTCTCGTTCCTTATTGCCTTTGCCCACCGTCATAAACCACCAATTGCCTTCCTGATCCGGCTGGAAGTGTCCCATTTGCGGCTGCCAACGGTTGGTATCGACCAATTCAGAGATACGTAAATACATGGCAAACAGGGCGTTCATGATGAAAAGCGTTCGTTCGTGCAGCAAAGGCTGTTGTTCCGCCATGGTTTCAGCCGTTTCAATCACAAAATCCCATTGCAGGGGAGACAAACGACGTATCTTGCCCTGACTTTGCTGTTTCCGCAGGAATTTACTCTTCTGGCGGATTTGAGCCACCGGATTGGCCGAAATATAAGTTTCCTGGATAAGAAAATTAAAAAAGCTGCTGAGAACACTGAACAGGGACTGTAGTGTGGCCTGTGAGACCACAAATTCCCCGTTTACCTGCACATAGGGGCGCCAGTCAGCATTAGGTACACGTTCGCCCTGACGATACAGGAAGCGGGCTACATTCTTTTTACCAATCCATTTGGCGGGGGGCTGCCTGGAGAATTCTACATACGATTCAATATCTCCTCTCACTATTTGGCTTAGCGTTTTTTTTACGACAAGCAGACACCAATGCAGGAAGTGTTCAATCTCTCGCCGGTAGGTGCTGAACGTATCCGGGCTGCCACGATAGCTATAAATAAATTCACTGGCGTGCTGATAGTCGGCCAGCGCGTCATCTGAGGCATTGATGAGCAGGTGATCCAGAGATTTCACCGGCTGTTTGAATGGATTGGGCATTTCATCAAGGGTGTCGAAGAAAGCCGGTGGAGAGTTACTGCCTGGCATGAATCAAAATTCCCAGAGTTTGTTTTGAATAGAGCCTGGCTTGAGAGCTTTTCATAATTCAAAAAATGGCCGGTACATAAGCCCCGCCAGCGACAACGCTCTTGCGCCGCTGAAGCCGCACTTCTGACAGTTATACAGGTCTCACCTCATAAAAATAAGCCGGTTACACACAATTTTTCACCTTCAACGGGCCGATTGCCATGAAGCTAACCAGTTAGTCGGTGCAATGGCGACTTACTTGACAGCTTACGGAACCCGATTGAATTCGGTCGTATTCCTGAATTCGTCCCCAGAAGCGTTTGTATTCAGCAGAATCAGCTATACAATATCGCGTTATACAAACTATACAGCGGGCTGAGACTGGTGTCAGCGAACAGATTCTTTCGCATAGGGTACAAGGGATTGGTTCTGATACTGCTTCTTTCGTGCTCCCGGTTGCAGGCAGACACCTTGAATGTTGCGGTGGCTTCCAATTTTGCCAGTGCCGCCGAGGCAATAAAAAAGGCATTTGAGGAAGGCACCGAGCATAAAATTCGACTTATTCGCGGTTCCAGTGGCAAACACTATGCGCAAATTCGTAACGGTGCGCCATTCGACGTCTTCCTGTCGGCAGATCAACAACGACCGCAACGGCTTGTTGACGAAGGCCGGGGCATAAGAGACAGCCGTAAAACCTATGCCCATGGGCAGCTAGCACTCTGGTCTTCCAACGATCAGCTTATACTTGGCGAGAATTATTTATTAAATACAGAGAGTTATACCCGCATTGCGATAGCAAATCCACGCCTGGCGCCGTATGGACAGGCCGCAATTGAGTTATTGACTGCGCTCAAATTGAACGACAGTCTTGGTGACAAGCTGGTCACGGGGGAAAACGTTGCGCAGACATTCCAGTTCGTGTTTAGCGGCAATGCCGATGCCGGTTTGGTCGCCTATTCTCAGGTGTTGTCATCTGTAGTCGGGGGACATGGCGCACATTGGCTGGTTCCTGGCTGCTATTACCAGGCCATTAAGCAGGACATGGTATTGCTCACTGAATCAAGTGCAAGTCGCGAATTTGCAGAATTTATGTTGAGTGACAATGTTAGTAATATTTTACCGGATTACGGCTACCTTGTGCCGGGTATAAGCCCCTGAATGCTGTCGCCTTCTGATATCAGTGCGTTGTTCATCACGCTCAAATTGGCCGCAACGACGACAGTTATCCTGTTGATTGTTGGCACCCCGCTGGCGTGGTGGCTAGCGCGTACGCAATCCCGTCTACGAAGCCTCATTGAGGCCGTGATAGCTCTACCCCTGGTGTTACCCCCTACGGTTCTGGGTTTTTATCTTCTGCTGGCTTTTTCACCCACCGGTGCCATAGGCGGACTCAGCGCTGCTTTAGGGCTGCCATCGCTGGCTTTCTCTTTCTGGGGGCTTGTTTTTGGTTCAGTTGTTTATTCGATGCCCTTTGTGGTGCAGCCGCTACAAAATAGCTTCGTTGCGCTGGGTTCTAAACCCCTGGAAGTTGCCGCAACTTTGGGAGCAGGGCACTTTGACCGCTTTTACTCTGTGGTTTTCCCGCTGTCCAGGCTGGGATATTTGACGGCGGCGGTACTGGGTTTCGCGCACACACTGGGAGAATTTGGTGTGGTACTCATGATTGGCGGCAACATTCCAGGACAGACACAGGTTCTCTCGATCGCGATTTATGACCACGTGGAGGCACTGGAGTACAGCCAGGCACACTGGTTGGCCGGAAGCCTGCTAATTTTGTCTTTTCTCGTACTGTTGTCGATTTATAGCGTAAACAAGCGCTTCAGTTTGATGAGGGCGACATGATATCGCTTAATATCCATCTGCAAAAAGGTGACTTTCAGTTACAGGCCAGGTTCGAGGTTCCAGCAAAGGGAGTCACTGCCGTGTTTGGTCCCTCTGGTTGTGGCAAGACTACTTTGCTGCGGGCTATAGCGGGGCTGGAAAAGCAGACCTTCGGCACGGTCAATATCGCCGGTGAGCAGTGGCAAGGCCCGGAACACGCAACTCCGGTGGATCAGCGTGGGGTTGGTGTGGTGTTTCAAAGCCCTGGTCTATTCCCCCATCTTAGTGTCGAAGAAAACCTGCTGTACGGTAAAAATCGGCTTAAAAAAGCTCCAAAACTTATTGATATAAAAGGATTTTACAATATCTTGGGTGTTGATAAGCTGCTTAATCGTTCAGCCCGGGGGCTGTCTGGCGGGGAAGCCCAAAGGGTGGCATTGGGGCGTGCGCTATTGGCCGAACCCAAGCTGCTGCTTATGGACGAGCCTCTCTCCGCGCTGGACTCGGCAACCAGGTCTCAATTGATGTCTTTTCTGGAAAGCCTCTTGCAACAGATTGATATACCTGTTTTTTATGTTACTCATTCAACAGAAGAAGTTGCCAGGCTTGCGGATAACTTACTGCTGATGAACGCCGGGAAGGTCAGCGATTACGGCCCTATTCAGGAAGTATTGGGAAACATGGAGGGAGGGCTTGGCAGCAGCGATACCGCTTTTAGTGTATTTGCCGGAATTATCCAGGCTAATAGCTTGCCTTATCTGGCCACGATTAGCTGCCCGGGAGGTATTGATTTACAGCTTCCAGTCACCAGCAGCGCAGCAGAATTGGGTAAGCAGGTCAGGCTTCGTATTCGGGCACGGGATGTCAGCCTCTGCCTGCAACGGCCTGCCGGTAGCAGTATATTGAATATACTGCCCGCCAGAATAACCGCCATGAGTTCACAGCCGCAACAGGGAAGTCGACTAATCAAGCTGGACGTGGGTGGAGAGCAATTATTATCACAGGTGTCGGAATACTCTGTGCAGCAACTTAATCTGAAAAAAGACAGGGCGGTGTATGCACAAATTAAATCCGCTGCATTATTAAATTGAAACCAATGTACAACACCAATCAGCAATTTGTTCAGACTGATGGCTATGTGATGACTGTGGCAGAGATGAGGTGGTGCAGGATACACTTATTATCCCTGTCAATGATGAGAAGCCTGTGCGCAAAAATGAACAAGTGGACAGGGTTTCGTGCCGCAGGGCACACGCACCTGGAACAACAAGCCGCAACAGGGCGAGGCATCGCCAGCCACTGTGCTCGCTTGCCCCATCCGCGTAACAACACAGAACTAAAGACATTTTGTATTCAATAAGGTGCAGCAGGTATTTATGGCAAACTCTCTAAAGCCGGTTGAATTAATGGGAGCCCCCGGCTCTCCCTATACGCGGAAAATGTTGGCTCTGCTACGCTATCGCAGAATTCCTTACAGATTGCTGCCAGTATCCAGGCAGCTGATTAGACCTGATCCGGCCCGGTATCGACGAAGAGCAGAACCGAGAGTCCCGTTACTGCCAACATTCTATCAGCAGGATGAGCAGGGCGAGGAGAAGGCAGTTTGCGATAGCACCCCAATATTACGCAGTTTGGAACAAACTCATGCAGGACGTTCGGTAATACCTGATCAGCCGATACTGGCATTACTCAATTCCATCATCGAGGACTATGCCGATGAATGGCTCACCAAGGCCATGTTTCATTACCGCTGGTCCTACGAGGCTGATAGCCGTAAGGCCGGGGACTTGCTGCCCCGCTGGGTCAATATTAGCGCCACTGACGCGGAAATCCGACCGCGTAGTGAGGAAATTAGAGAGCGACAAATTTCACGGCTACGTTATGTAGGTTCTAACTCCACTACGCGGGAGAGCATAGAACAAAGCTTCAAGCGATTTATTGAGTTACTTGATAACCATTTGACTGATATGCCTTTTATTCTTGGAAAAAGGCCATCTAGCTGCGACTTTGCTGTGTTTGGCCAACTCAGTTGCCTGGCTTTGTTTGATCCCACACCGCAGCAGATAATCTTGCAAAGCTGGCCGCGTGTTCACGCCTGGACTGAAGTGCTGGAAGATCTATCAGGCTATGAACTGCTTGAAGGTGACTGGTCAGGGCTGTGGCCACTGCCGAAAAGCGTAGTCGGCATCCTTGAGGAAGTAGGGCGCTTGTATGCCCCTTACCTGATAGCCAATGCCGAGGCGGTGGCCAATAACGAAGAACTATTGAAACTGACGCTAGACGGCCGCGCCTGGGAGCAGGTGCCTTTTCGCTATCAAGTCAAATGTTTGCAGTGGATTCGCGAAGAATATTCTAATTTGAGCCAAACTGAGTCCGTGGAAGTGCAGGGAGTGCTGCAAGAAACCGGATTGGATCAGTTATTCGTGGCCCTCTAAAGTGCTGTGCCTTCGTTTTCTTGACTGACAAGCTCAGCCTTCAGCCTGGGCATGAATCCCGCCGCACAGGCTATAGAGACTGTGCAACAAATCCTCGCCAGGCTGCGTTACCTGTGGAAACCCTTGTCGATTTGGGTGTTTTACTGGATTCCTGCACCACCTCCGTCATTCCTCGAAGGCAGGAATCCAGTCAAATGCTGGATTTTTGCACAGGCTCTATAGAGTGACATCAATACCGTTGTCACTCAAATAACTGGTGGCTTTTTGGCTTATCCATTTCCTGGCAACACAACAAACCATTACTTTTGGTGTTCCGCCAGCTCACAGGTTCAATGTTCTATCGTCTCCAGGTTGAGGTAAATGACTCCACCAATAAAGCGGGGGACATCTTCTAAAAGCGCGATCCGTTGAACTAATCGGCAAAACTGAGAACTTGATCCACTATTTCCGGTAATCTTTATTACCGGAAATAGTGGAAAGCGGGAAAACGTGTTGGCAGAATGGCCATGACCAGGCTCGACCCCCGGCAAATAACGATTTACGAAGCTTTTTACGAAGATTTCAGCGCTACAACATCAATCAGCACCCGAATCCCTTCTGGTTCTCATTGTGACAAACTCCTCGGCTAATGTCGGATGTATGCCTATGGTTCGGTCGAAATCTGCCTTGGTCGCTCCGCTGTTCATGGCGACCGCAAACCCCTGAACCAACTCACCGGCATCGGCTGCGACCAAATGCAGGCCGATGACTTTGTCAGTTTGCTTGTCCACGACCAATTTGATCATCGACTTTTCATTGCGGCCACTCAGGGTGTGTTTGAGCATTGTTACGGTATCTATGTAGATATCGACCTCAATTCCCTGATTTACCGCTTCATTCTCGGTCAAGCCCACGGTAGCAAGATTGGGATGGCAAAACACGGCAGTCGGTATGTTCTGGTAGTTCATCTCTTGCCTGGAGTCCGAAAATAAGGATTTCGCCACGATTTGCCCCTCAGCCAGCGCCACGGGTGTCAAGGCCGCCCTGTCGATTACGTCTCCAACTGCGTAGATACTGGGCTCTGCGGTCTGAAAATCATCATTGACTTGTATAGCACCAGAGTCCGCTGTTTGCACGGCCACGGTGTCCAGGCCAAGATCGGCTGTCATGGGGCGTCTGCCTGTTGCGGACAACACCATCTCACAAACAACTTCATCGCCATTACTAAGACTGACTGTTAAACCAGCATTTTCCTTAGAGATATTATCTATATCTGCCTCCAGAATAAGGTTCAGCGACTTGCTTATCTCGGCGCTTATAAAATGCCGTATCTCGTGGTCAAAGCCGCGTAATAACTGCTCTCCACGGTAGATTAAGGTGGTTTCGCAGCCCAGTCGGCTAAAAATACTGGCGAACTCCACGGCAATATAACCACCACCGATGACCGCGATTTTTTCCGGTAACTGATCCAGGCTGAATATCGCATTTGAGCTAATAGCGTGCTCAGAGCCAGGAAACTCGGGGATCCAGGGCCAGCCACCTACTGCTATAAGAATATATTTAGCAGTTACAAGCCTGTCTTCCACTTGCACCTCGTGAGGCCCGCAAATTCTCGCCCTACTCTCAAATACGGTGACTTCATTACTATCAAGTATTGATTTATATATGCCGTTTAAGCGTTTGACCTCTAAGTCTTTATTTTTCTTCAGCCTTGCCCAGTCAAAGCGAATATTATCGAAATCCCAGCCGAAACCAGCGCTGTCCTGCAGGTCGTCGCGGTAGTGGGCAGCATAGCTAAACAGCTTCTTGGGCACACAGCCGACGTTGACACAGGTTCCTCCAAAATAACGTTCCTCGGCGACTGCTACCCGGGCATTTAAACTGGCTGCGATGCGGCAGGCTCTTACGCCGCCAGAGCCTGCTCCTATCACAAACAAATCGTAATTAAATTCTTCCAAGTTCCTGTATCCTTTTAAGTCCAGTGTGATGCTGTTTGGCATACTATCTACGCGCTACGCTACTGTGCGAACATTATGCATCAGCTACCATAACGAGAACATACTTAGGCCACCCCATGCAGGCGAATCTATTCGATGAAGGTGATCACCCAGATCAGTGCATAGAACATGATATTGAGGACGCGCAACTGCTGGAATACCCGCGAGCTTTCGACGCAGCAGAAACTGAAGCGCTAATGAGCGCGCTGCTAAAGGAGATTCCCTGGCAGCAGGAATACCTGAAGATCGCAGGCAGGCTTCGAGCAGTACCCAGACTGCAATGCTGGATGGGCAACCGTGCCAGCTTGTATGGCTATTCTGGTGTGAGACTAACACCCTGCCCCTGGAATAATACAGTCAAAGATATTCATTTTCGTGTGCGCGAGCTTACCGGGCTGCGTTTTAATTCGGTGCTCATTAACTACTACCGCAACGGTCAGGACAGTGTTGCCTGGCATGCGGACGACGAAAAAGAATTGGGTAAACGAGCGATCATCGCCTCGGTTAGTCTAGGCGCTGAAAGGGAGTTTCAGTTAAAACACAAACACACTGCCCTCGCGCAGAGATACAAGCTGCAACTGAGAAACGGGAGCTTACTGTTAATGGGCAATACCATGCAGAGTAATTGGTTACATCAGTTACCCAGAGTTCCAGGCTTGCAGCGGGCAAGAATCAATTTAACATTCAGGAATATCGTTTTATTTTCTTAAAATTAGACTGATTTTGAATTAACCGACAAGCCCTCAATGCGTTTTCTCCGGATACTTTTTCTTTGCCTCTGAGCAAGTAGTGATCCCAGCCCAATGACCGCTTTATGGTGCCAAAAGGATGCGCCACAATCGCTCCTCTTCTTTTGCTAATCGCCTTGGCTGATTCTGTTTGCATAGACTTTCGCCAGGATTGTATAAAGGCTTCATGTTCCCAGCGCCATATTCTTCGGTGAGGCGTTTGCTTGCCCTTTTTTTCAGTGTTTTGTCGTTAGGGCAGGTGTATTCGTCTTTCTCCCCTTTAAGATGTACAACAATAGACAAAATCCTCTTTAGTATATCTGCCAGTCTTCTTTTGTTTCTGTTGCGTGTCAATAGGTGGGATAATCGGCGGCGGGATGATTGGGTGGATTTTGTCGTCAACACAGTTCTTTGCCTAACTGTCCGAAGTGCGGCTTCAGCCGCGCCAGCTAGCTGTAGATGGCGGGATTAAAGTCCCGCTCCCGGCCATTTTTTGAGCTATGCAGGTCTCCACTTGTTATTCTGCCCGCTCACTTGCCCACTGATCAAATTGTGGCCATAAACGGTAGATGGCATTGCCGCCAGCAACCAGGCTGACGTGTCCGCCTCTTACTATAATCTCTTGTTTCTCTTCAGACCCAACAAGACTGATAAGATCACGCGAGGCCGCTTCCGGAACGATATGATCGAACGAGGCGGCAACATGTAAAAATGGCACCCTGATATTGCCGAAATCAACACGCTTGCCTCTCAACTCAAGTTTGTTAGTAACGAAAAGATTGTTTTTCAGGAAATCATTACTGTAATCCCTGGCCAGGGCGCCTGGCAGCGGCAGTTGATCTACGGCCCAACGGTCAAAACGTAAATGCGCCTTAACGAATTCATCATCGTCTATATTGTTGAGCAGTCGCATTTGATTTGCCTTGCGTTGCAAGGGGCGTAAGGCTTGTATCGATGCGTTGATGACTTCACCGGGAATATTGCCGAATTCTTCAATGAGACGCTCTATATCAAAATTATCCGAGCTTACCCAGCGCTTGTGCAGCACCATACCGTCCCCGTTTATGGGCGTGGTGAAACACGCCAGGTTTTTAATCAGGCCATCAGGATTTAAAGCGGCGTAACAGACACTTAGCAGACCTCCCATGCAGTAGCCAAGCAGCGTTAGCTCGGGCTCACCAGAATCTGTGACAACCTGGTCCAGGCACTCACCGACCAGATCGCATACATAGGTAGCCATATCGAGGTGCTTCTGATCCATGCGCGGTGCCAACCAGTCCAACATATAAACATCGTGACCTTGCTTCAGGAGGTACTCAACAAAGCTCTGTCCCCTGGCCAAATCCATAATATAGCCTTTGGCAACCGGCGACATAACAATGAGTATAGGCACCCGATAAACTTCATCTACCAGGGCGTCGTAGTGATAAAGCCGAGCGGTCTCGCGAATGTACACTAATTCTTTGGCACTGCTCCCCACTTCCAGTTCTGATTCTGTTTGGGGCAAATCGGCCAAGCCAGGAATGTTACGCTCAATGGTACGTTGAACGATTCGCTCAACACGGGAATCGAGTTCTGCCGGTGAGATTTCCTCGCCAGCGTCAGGCATTTGTGTGGAACTCGCGTTCAAGATGGTTTCTATTTATTACTCACTCTTGCTCGGGGCTTTTCGAGTACGGGCAGGTCTTTTTTTTGTTGCAGCAGTGTTATCTCCAGCCGCTTGCTGTTTACCTTGGGTGCGCAGCTCCACAAGAACCGTATTGAGGGTCTCTTCTATCCGGGAAATACGATCTTTCATGTCTAATATGTCACTACGCGACGGCATATTCATGCTTGCCAGGTACTGCCCCATGGATTCACTAAACATACGCTGTGTATGTAGAGCTTCTTGCATGAAGCGGCCGGAATTTTTTGCAACACCTTCATCCGCCAAGATACCGGTCATGGCGTCGCTCCACATTTTTTCGGATTGAATGAACCAGTCACGCATAAGGCGTAATGGATCTAAATTGTCATTATCTTTGTCAGTCATCTGCTTCCTGCTCCTGGTTTTGATTTTGATTCCGATAGAACTGGTAGTAGCTCTACCGTGTTTTACTATTTTCGGCGAGCCGTTTTGCAATCAGCTGATAAACGTAGGGATGCACAACCATTCCAATAGGCGTGCAATTTACCCCAATATTTTTGCTCGCATTGTCTTCCATGCAAGAGCCACAATCTGCCACAGCATCTTTCTTCGAGTAGACAGCAAGTTGAGCAGCCTGTACCTTGCCGGGTTGTAAGATACTATGAAACAAATCCGCAGCGGTAGTGACCGGTTGCACAAGATGGTTTGAGATTTCTGCCAATCAAGCCACTGCGATTGTTTTTAAGCTGGCCACTTCCCGCCACAGCGGAGCGTTGCAATGCTCAATCACCAGGTCATGTGCATAGCCATGGCCTGGCTGAGCTGGCACTGCTGCCTGAAAATCCGTTCTCTGAATACTCCGCCGCTTAGCTCCCGTCTTCTTCGCGCTCGGTAAGACATAGGCTGGCTATTTCCAGTAGCTAATTTTCCAGGTAAACTCCAATTCCTTGAAACCAGAGTCTACCTAAAATATTAGCTGTTGGGTGCAGCTTTTTTCAGCCAGATTACTTCGCGCTGGCAGACCAGAACTCAGTCATGCTCTTGTAGGGCGCAGTCCAATCGTAGTCGGCATTCTTGAGTGGCGCAAAAAGAGTTTCTGCTCGCTCGGAAACAGCAGCACTCAGCTCACTTTGCTCTTGATAAAGAGTTTTGCCGAAATCCAGCGCACATTCGTGGCGGCGAGTCATGGTTTCCATGGCACGGTCAAGATTTGCCTTGTAAGCAGTAGGCTCAGCAGCAATAGTGCGGCTAAGCTCCAACATATCTTTTTGGCCTCTTTCCACAGTTTCAAGGAATTTGTCCAGGATGCGAGTGTTGCGTGCCCGTGCCTTGCCAAAGCCTTCGACTACTTTTTCGGAAGTGTCCGCAAGAGTGTCGAAATAGCTGTCGACAGGCTTTTTAGCGTTTTCAGTAGCTCCGGCTTTTTTCGTGGTTTCGGCTTTTTTTGTAGTTTCAGTATTCATTTTCAATATCTCCAATAATTTCAGTGTGTTATACTATGGGTTCAGTGCTTCCTGAATTAGGAGGCGTGTTGTGCCTGAACCACAACTGCGACTATATGCAATTTGCACTTAGATGTCAACTATTAATATAATTTAATTTAACTGGATTTGCCGCCATGGCTGACAAAGCTAAAAAAGAGTCAGAATCACCCAAAGTGTCCCCAACTGGAGATATGCTTACCGCGCACTTACTGGCAATGCTGAATGGCTGGTCTGCCTATGGCTACGAGCTGGCTCAGCGACTGGAAGAAGCCGGTCTTGGCAACTACAACAAAGGTTCTATCTATCGTATTTTGCGACAAATGGAAGAATCCGGTCTGGTCTCATCCAATTGGGATACCAGTAAAGAGGGCCCCGCGCGCAGAATCTATGAGCTTACCGACACCGGGTCGATGTTTCTGAAGAACTGGATGACAATGGCAGACATGCATCGAAATTTTCTCACCAGTATGCTAAAAATGAATCCGTTGATGCCGGCCATGTCAAAGCCCAGGCCGACTGGCAACAGTAACAGTGACAAAAAAGGCAAATAAGGCAAATTAAGAAGAGAGGAAGAAGAAGAAAACTGGTCAGACCGAAAATTACCTGGCTATTGGCACTACTCGAGAGAGGGGAATCCTGTGAACGATAATAAAAGTACAGATAACATAATGACGTTGAACCCGACAGTTGGCATGTCCATGGACGATGTCATGGCCGCTGCACGCCAGGCTATCCGCCAGGGAATGCAGCAGCCGACGATTATGGCCAGGCAAACAACCAGGCTCTGGCGAGACTGGTTCAGCATTGCCATGAACCAATCTGATTTGAAACCGGCGCCGAACGACAGGCGATTTACCGACAAGTCCTTTGTGGAAAATCCGCTTTACGCCAACCTGTTAAAGAGCTGGCTTGCCTGGGAAAATCGCATGCTGGAATGGGTCGATGCTCTGGATATCGAAGACATCGATAGAGAAAGAACCCGGTTCATGGTGCAGCTTTATGTAGACAGCAGGGCACCGACGAATTATCTGCTGGGCAATCCATCGGCACTGAAAAAAGCGTATACAACTGGTGGCCAAAGTTTGCTTAGCGGTTTCAAACAGTTCCTTGGTGACCTTAAAGACAACGGCGGTATGCCGTCACAGGTCGATAAATCTGCGTTCGAAGTCGGCAAGAATCTCGCAACTTCTACCGGATCGGTAGTATTCAAGCTGCCAATACTGGAACTCATTCAGTACCAGCCGCAGGTCGAAAAGGTCAAGGCCAGGCCAATTTTTATTGTCCCCCCGCAGATCAACAAGTTCTATCTGTATGACCTTTCCGAAAAAAATAGCTTCGTGCGCTATTTGTTGGAGGAAGGTTTTCAGGTGTTCATCGTTTCCTGGCGCAGCCCAACCGCGGAAAACAGGGACTGGGGCATGGACGACTATGTGGATTCACTGGATCAAGCTATCGACGCCTGTCTGGAAATTACCGGGCAAGACGCGATCAATGGTGTTGGAGCCTGCGCTGGCGGAATTACCCTTGCCACAACGCTGGCCTACTTCGCTGGCGTGGGAACTCTGGATCGAGTCAAGTCATTAACCTTAATGGTGAATGTGCTTGAGTCCGCAGGCGATGATTCCGTGATCGGTCTCTTCGCCACCGATGATTCCATCGAGGGCGCACGCAAACAATCCGCTGGCAAGGGTGTTCTGGATGGACAGGACACTGCTACAATATTTAACTGGATGCGGCCCAATGACCTGATTTGGAATTACCATGTCAGTAATTATTTGCATGGTGAAAAACCGCCTGTTTTCGATGTGCTTTTCTGGAACAGTGACACCACGCGATTACCGGCAAGATTGCACAGTGACTTTCTCAACATTTTTCGTGACAATCCATTCGGGGAAAAAGGCTCACTGGAGATCAAGGGCGTGACGATAGAGCTATCAAAGGTCGATTGTGATGTGTTTATTACCGGTGGCTCCACTGATCATATTACTCCGTGGCAAGCCTGCTACCGTTCGACAAAACTATTCGGTGGAGAAGTTAGCTACCTGCTCTCCACGGCGGGGCATATCCAAAGCTTGCTAAATCCGCCTGGAAATTCCAAACGATCATTTTATTTGAACAGGGATGTTTCTGGCAGCGCCGAAGAATGGCTTGAAACGGCAGAAGAACATGCCGGATCCTGGTGGCCCCATTGGTCAGGCTGGCTCACCGAGCGGGCCAACGGTGAAATCACTGCGCCACAACAGCTGGGCAGCGTAAAATTTGCGCCCAAAGATGCAGCACCGGGGACTTATGTTTTCGAATGAGGGTGAGACTTTCGAATAGAATGTTTTCGACTAGACTGTTTTCGAATAGAGTGTTTTCGAATAGAGTGTTTTCGAGTAGACTGGTCATGGTGTCACAATAAACGGATTATCGAATGCGAATTTACACGGATAAGACAGACAAGTACCAACTCAGAATTATTTCTACCCTGGATGAGTTTGAAGGAACGCCCTTACTCATCTTCAATGGCATTGGTGCCAGCATAGAAATTCTGGAACCAGTTGTCCGCAAGCTGTCCTTACCGGTTATTGCATTTGACATGCCGGGCATAGGTGGGTCACCGATGGATTTTGTCGGCTTCCGCATGACGAGCTTTGCCGCTATTGGTGTCTCCTTGCTGAACCACCTCGATATTCCCAGGGCGAATATCATGGGCGTGTCCTGGGGAGGAGTCGTTGCGCAACAATTCGCACGCTATTATTCCAACCGAACAGAAAAGTTAATTCTCGCGGCCACATCCATGGGGCAGGTAATGGTGCCTCCACGTTTGGATGTACTGCTGCACATGGCGTCACCACTGCGCTACATGAGCGCCTCTTATTTCAAGAGTATTGCGCCAACAATTTACGGTGGTGACTTCCGCAGCAACGCGGCACTGAGTAGTAATCACGCGCGAAGGATGTCGCCACCAAATCCTCTGGGCTATATACAACAACTATCCGCAGTGACGGGCTGGACCAGCGCCTGCTGGTTACATCAGTTATCACAAGAAACATTGGTCATGGCTGGCACCGACGACCCGATTATTCCTCATGCCAATGCCAGAATAATGGCCAATCAAATCCCGAACGCAAGCCTGGAGTCTTTTGATTGCGGGCATCTTTTCATGCTCACCCGGCAAGAACAAGCCGTGCAGAGTATCGAGAACTTCCTGATAAATTGAGACTCCTCCAGCTTCCAGGCTGCCCGAATTAAGTGAGAGCCAGGGCTTGAGACAGTCCGCAGCGTACTCTGCGCCTGTCGATCAGCGGCAATCCAACGCACGCCTGTATCCGCCGCTGCCGCTACTCTGGCAGTCTCCGTTCTGCTGATAAGTCAGTGCCAGGCCAGTATTTAACAAAAGAAATCTCGGTGGGCTTGCCCCCGAGTCAAGGTAGATGAAAAGTAGAAAATTCCGGTTGGTCGAAGGCCAATCAAATTGGGCGTAAGTTCGGTCGCTTGCGGCCGAGTAGCCATTTTTGAGGGAATTTTCTTTTCACTTGCCTGCCGAGAGAGACGCTGTAGTTTACAGCAGCTCATGACTCAGGCGGAGGATTACCAGTTATCGCGTAGACGACGCAAACCAATGAAGGTTGCCTGGTCATCCAGTTTGTTCACGTCAATAGCCAGGCTCGCGGCAACACCGGCACGCACCCGAGCCTGGTCTAGCCGGAAAAAAACATTAATCTCTCGTTCCAGACCGATGTTACTGACAAATTGTTCAGCGTTCAGTTTTTGTTCGAAATCAGCACACAATTGCCGCGCTGATCGATTGTCAGGTTCTCGGTCGAGAGTGAACTTCAAATTGTTTTCAATATAATCGTGCCCCGGGTAAACGCGTACGTCATCTGCCAATGGATAAATTTGATCAACAAAAGTTTGGTGCATAAGCCTGGGCGCGCCACCCAGATCACAGCGCCCTACGCCTGCATTGAACAATGTATCACCACAAAATAAAGCAGGCTTCTCGGTCGCAGCACCAGAGAAATAGAAACAAATATGACTCATGGTATGACCCGGGGTATCCATCACCTTCAGGCGTAGCTCACCACACTGCAATGTGTCGCCGGCTTGCAAACCCCTATTCACATTCGGTATCGCGCGCATGGCTTCAGTATGGGCAACCAACTCAGCACCTGTTGCGGCAATCACTGGCCCATTACCACCAATATGATCATGGTGGTGGTGTGTGTTGGCAACAACTTTTATGCGCCACCCCAGCTCATCGGTTACTTGCAAACACAAGGCATGATCCAGTGGGTCAATAGCAATTGCATCCAGGGTCTGCTCACAGGCCAGCAAATACATATAGTTTCGCAAGGCATTACGGATTGGTATTTGTTTAATTAGCATGATTTTTTCCAGGGTAGCGAGCAGTGATTAAACCATATCCCGGCATAAGAGACTGTGCAAAAACTCAACATTCGTCATTCCTGCACCATCCTGTCATTCCTGCGAAGGAGACTGTGCAACAAACGCCGACTCACCAACCCACTATTGAGCATTTTGAGTCCTGTGCGGGTAAAAAAGGATTCTTATGGAAAGCAGGCAGGTAAAATAAGCTTGTTTATTGCAAAAATAAGCATTTTTGGCATAAACCATCGAATAGTGGACGCAAAAAGAAAGATGTCGCTTGATTTCTTGCATCACGGCTTCAATATTGCCTGCTTTTATAGCCAATAACAGCTTATTGAACAGCATGGTGCCCAGCATGTTCAAAACACGCTTGAAGTTATAGCAAAACATAATCAATGCCCAATAAAAACCATGGGTTCCGGATACTTTTTCTTTGCCTCTGAGCAAGTAGTGATCCCAGCCTAATGACCTCTTTATGGTGCCAAAAGGATGCGCCACAATCGCCCCTCTTCTTTTGCTAATCGCCTTGGCTGATTCTGTTTGCATTACCTCACCATAGGCTTGTAAAAAGGCTTCATGTTCCCAGCGCCATATTCTTCGGTGAGGCGTTTGCTTTGCCAGGCACTCGCTACGCAAAGGGCAAGCCTTGCAATCTAGGGCACTGGTGCTGTAAATAAACCCAGGCTTGCCTTTGGATAGGCTTGGGCTTGCTGTTTTTGTCAGTGTTTTGTTGTTGGGGCAGGTGTATTCGTCTTGCGACCCTCTAAGATGTACAACAATAGACAAAATCCTCTTTAGTGTATCTGCCCGTTTTCTTTTGTTTCTGTTGCGTGTCAATAGGTAGGATAATCGGCGGCGGGATGATTGGGTGGATTTTGTCGTCAACACAGTTCTTTGTCTCTTTTGCACTGTGATAGCCCTTGTCGGCAACCACAGCCAAAGTCTTAAGGGCTAAGGTTTCTTTCGCCTGACTTGCCATCTGATGCAACTGCTGTGCGTCATTGCCTTGACTTGATACATCCGTTGCGACAATCAGCTTTGCTTTGTCATCCACCACAATTTGGCAGTTATAAGCGACCAGATGATGCGCTGGTTTGCACATCAATGCGGCATCCGGGTCGGTTGTGTTATGTTGCTTCTTGTCCAATTGCTCTAAGGTATTCAAATCCTCTTCCAGCTTTTGTTTGCTGTCTTTAAGTATTTGAGACTTTTGCATAACCCACAAAACACTCGGCACAACTCACAAACAACGTGATTTTTTATATATTTGCCCCATTTTTTCGCCCATGTTCTCTCAATCATCAGTACGACACCAAAAAAGGCTCTATTTCGGCACTTTTAACCGCTTTTAGTGGGTTTTAATCTGTTTTATTGCCCGTTTAGGCGCAACTCTCCTGTAAACGTTGCAGCTGTTTGAAAATATTCATCCCGGTTTTAAGATTATGGCTCATGGCAATCAGCTGTGTACGGGTTTTTTTTCTGGCTAACCCCATGTATCTTGCCTTGCCTAATCCGTGATGCAGTTTGAGCAAGCCAAAGGTGCGTTCAACCACATAGCGGACACTGCTATACATTTTATTCTGCGATTTTTATTGCGTCGTTAATGGCGTGTTGCGATAAGCTCGGTGCAGGATTCTATTGTTTGCTTTACCCAGTTTCTCGTCATTGTCTTTGTTGGCACTTGTGCCCTGTGGGTATAAGCACTGTCTGCGTAAACTTGTCCGCGCATACCACCCAGCAGATTATCAAACTCCTTTGAGTCATGCACATTGCAGCCTTGGCTAGTCTCGGACATGGCATGGCCAGGCCAGGTGTTCCCCTGTCTGGAAACCAGGCTTGAATATTTTCCGAATTTCTACCCAGTTTTCAGCCCTGCATTTTTTGGCTTCACTGACGCTCAGTTTCAAGCACCTCCTGGCTCGAATCACTCCTATTACCTTTATTGGGACATGTGCTTTACCTCGCTCGCGCTGGCATCATATAATGCTGGATCACATCATCTCATCTAATAGTCGCAGTATGCGGCGGGGAATTGAACCCTTAGAGATTCAAACGGAGCAACTCATGAAGATATCTGCATTGCTGAGTACAATTGCTGTACTCACAGTTCTATCAGGAGAAGCATTCGCAGGGGATGCAGAAAATATTTCGGCCTGTATCAACGCGGTCGAAGCACATGCCGGAAAAGAACTGGATGAATTTGACGTGGTGTATGAAGCTGCGTTTTTGTCATACAGCACGGCAACATGGCCGGGTGTGCATTGCGAAGTGAAATTTGCCACTGTTTGGTCGCTTGTAGTGGCGGGGGAAAGCCTGGTTGTTGAAGGCTTTTCTGGCGAAGCTGCCAGGGCTGAGTACGAAAAGCTGGAAGCAAAAACAGATAAGGCTGTGGCTGCCCTAAACACGCGCAAAGACATCTTGCGCCGCAGGTTGGCTGAGGCAGAACAGCGGCTGAAAGAACCCAGGCCAAATATCCCCGAAATCACAGCGCGGGTTGATGAAGGAATTTACAAAGCAACTGGTCAGTGAAGTTGGAGGGCAAAACGCTGTGGCCGATTCCAGCGCCTGTTTGGGTGTGGTCATTCAAAAAATTAATTTCAAGGATAGAAGGTAAAAGGTTTCATCAAGCAATACTTTCAATTGCATCAAAAACAGTTTCGTTTCTATAAAAACAACAGCAGCCATAGCAAACAGCAAGTGATGGCTCATGCCTGTAACGCTTAATCATCCAAAATCCGTCGGCTTTTCTTGCCCTTATTCTCCAGTGCATCCAGCTCTTCTATTAACCTTCGCTTCGCTTTGTGTTGATGCCGCAGACTGGCAATGTAACCTCGGTAATCATCGCTACGCTCAAGGCTTTGCATCAGTGACTGTATTTTTTTCAAACAAGGTATGGCTTCGCGGTAAGCCTTGGGTTTCACCAGGGCGATCAGTCCGGCGACTTTGCCCTGCCAGATTTTAAGACTGATGTCGGGGTGTGTTTTCTTAACAGCCTGAGCAATCGCTTCGGCGTGGAATATTTTATTAGGTGCCTGCCGAAACCAGCGCAACGCATCTTCGGTACGCTTTTCGTACAAAGCAATGTCGATGAGTTCATGGTAATCTGGTGGCTCCATTCGGTATTTTGATTTTGGAATCGTCAGTGCTGTATCTGGTAACGGCCAATCGGCAGCCGACATTGGGGATACTCCCGTTTCCAGAAAACCGATTAACCCCGCTCGAACCTGTGCCCAGCAATCTGCTTTGCTGCTGTATTTTTGGACTAGCTGATAGTTTTCGACACTGGTTTTTTGCAGAAAAATAACGACTTGGAATGCCGCAACCTGCGACCAGTTTTTGCGTTCCCGCGCTATATCCAGCAACCGGTCAACCAGGTTCCAGGCCAGCCCTGGTGCTGAGTCAATCGTTTTATCGAAGCCTTGTAATGCCCAATGTTCAGCCTGTTCGCAGGCTTTGTTTGCTAGTAAGTAATCGACCAGTTCAACGTAGTTATCGCTATACGGCAATTCACTGCTCATTAGATGAATGACACGTTCGCACTCACCTGACTGGGCTAAAGCCTTCGATGCATAACGTAATATTTTCTGCCGATGGTATTTGTCTGAGAAGCAGCCGTTAGTCTTGTTCGGTTTGTCGCAATTTGTCAGCCGCTGAGTAAACGCTTCAGCGACTTGTAGCCAGTCCGCCCTGGTCATTGCAATATCGTCTATGGGCGGTTCTATATTATCGAGCAAGGCAAAGTCATCATGCAGTAACTTGTCCCAAAACCAGATCATCCGCTCGGCAACCGGTTTTTGACTTTTACCCATTGCTATAAACACTATGTCCAAACAGCTGATTAGCTCGTCGGCTGTTTCCCACTCGTCGTCTGCCTCGCTCACCTGGCTACTGCCAAGCGTAAATAATTCTTCACCCAGTTCCAGCACCGCATCAATATGTCCGCTTCGCAACAGTTTTGTGAGTTGTTTTTGAATCACAGAATAATCGGGGATATGTCCGTTATTATTCCAGTCATCGTGCCAGCCTCGTTCACTGGTGGTTTTGCGAATTTGCTGGCGTAACCTGGCTATGGTCTTATCCACAGGCATATCTGCGAATTGTTCTACGCCAGGCAGGGTATCGAAGAACGATGAATCATCGGCAAATATCTCCATCGCCCACTCGATGAGCTGTGCCTTGCTGAGTTTTTTAAGTGCCGTGCGGGCTTGCTCAGTATCCATGCCTGGCTCATTGCCCTCGTCGTCTGCCATGCCGTACACAGATAGACGCGCCTCCAGCTCTTCAGGTTGCAGCAAGCGCACAGGCGTATTTGACTGGATGTTATCAAGATAAGCCAAAATGACGGCAACTCCGTGTTTGCAAGCAGCCCAATAAGGGCAACTGCAATAACAGTCGGGCGCACCATTCTTCAACCAAACCCGGGTAATATACTGCTGTGTTCCGCTGACCAGGGCTATAAGATGGCCATCCTCCGTTATCGCCAAATCCTGCACGCAATGCTGATAGCTCTTACCGCGCTTTAAAATTGTTGCGCCGACCCATTGCTCCAAATCATCCCAGCGCAGGTTTGCAAATCGTGTTTCGAGTGTCTTTGTCATTCGCGTCCTCAAAGTCGCAGATTATGTTGTTAAAGCGGTAAGTGCCAATAAATCAACCCATTGATTCTGGTTCAGCTATCGGTAGTGCGTAATTCTTTTTATTGTCTGCTGCCAGGGCTGTATTCCAGGACAGAGACCGTGTACGAAACCTTGGCCAGGTGACGTTCCTTGCGGAAAGCCCCTGCAGGTTTGTGGATTTTACTGGATTCCTGCTTTCGAGACTGTGCAACAAACGCCAGCTCACCAATCCACTATTGAGCATTTTGAGTCCTGTACGGGTAAAAAAGGATTCTTATGAAAAGCCGGCAGGTGAAATAAGCTTGTTTATTGCAAAAATAGGCATTTCTGGCATAAACCATCGAATAGTGGACGCAAAAAGAAAGATGTCGCTTGATTTCTTCCATTACGGCTTCAATATTGCCTGCTTTTATAGCCAATAACAGCTTATTGAACAGCATGGTGCCTAACATGTTCAAAACACGCTTAAAGTTATAGCAAAACATAATCAGTGCCCAATCAAAACCATGGGCTCCGGATACTTTTTCTTTGCCTCTGAGCAAGTAGTGATCCCAACCTAATGACCTCTTTATGGTGCCAAAAGGATGCGCCACAATCGATCCTCTTCTTTTGCTAATCGCCTTGGCTGATTCTGTTTGCATCAACTCGCGCCAGGATTGCATAAAGGCTTCATGTTCCCAGCGCCATATTCTTCGGTGAGGCGTTTGCTTTGTCAGGCACTTGCTACGCAAAGGGCAAGCCTTGCAATCTAGGGCACTGGTGCTATAAATAAACCCAGGCTTACCTTTGGATAGGCTTGGGCTTGCTGTTTTTGTCAGTGTTTTGTTGTTGGGGCAGGTGTATTCGTCTTGCGACCCTCTAAGATGTACAACAATAGACAAAATCCTCTTTAGTATATCTGCCCGTTTTCTTTTGTTTCTGTTGCGTATCAATTGGCGGGATGATTGGGTAGATTTTGTCATCAACACAGTTCTTTATCTCTTTTGCACTGTGATAGCCCTTGTCGGCAACCACAGCCAAAGTCTTAAGGGCTAAGGTTTCTTTCGCCTGACTTGCCATCTGATGCAACTGCTGTGCGTCATTGCCTTGACTTGATACATCCGTAGCAACAATCAGCTTTGCTTTGTCATCCACCACGATTTGGCAGTTATAAGCGACCAGATGATGCGCTGGTTTGCACATCAATGCGGCATCCGGGTCGGTTGTGTTATGTTGCTTCTTGTCCAATTGCTCTAAGGTATTCAAATCCTCTTCCAGCTTTTGTTTGCGCTCTTTAAGTGCTTGTATTTTATCAATCAAATCAGGATTATCCAGAGTCTGTTCCGGTTCCTCCTGCTGGTCTGTGGTGTTTAATAAGTTCAGGTAGTCCTCAATAGCCTGCGTTACCCTGGCTATTTTTTTATCCACAGTGGCTTTAACAATCAAGGTATTTTTGGACGCATTGGCTCGCAAAAACGCTCCATCCAGTGCCACTAATTGACCTTCAATGAGATTGATATTTTGGCACAGCAAAACAAATTCCTTAAATGTATTCTTGAGTGCTGCGGCATTATTTTTTCTAAAATTAGCAATCGTCTTATAGGTGGGCTTTAAGCCTTGCAATAACCAGATAAGCTCGATATTTCTATGGGTTTCCCGAGCTAGATGGCGGGAACTTCTTATTTTATTGGTATAGCCGTAAATGTAGAGTTTCAACATCAATTTTGGGCAAAAGGCGGGGCGGCCATTGTTGTTTTTGTCGCTATATCTTGTCTTAAAGCCCAAGGCATCAACCTCTAAACTATCCACATAGGCATCAATGGCACGAACACCCGCATCCTCGCTGACATAATCCTCTAGCCGCTCTGGGAATAACAGTTGTTGCTGGCGATTTAAACCGTGTATGTAATCACTCATAAAGCCTCTGTTTAATGATTAGAATCAGTTAGTTATGTTCGTTATTGTATCATAATTGAGTCAGGTTTTGGATGTTTATTACTGTAATTATTGGGTATTTTTACAGAGGCGGTGTATCGGCTTAAAATACCAGCAAGGTCGGTGAATTAGGGCAGTAATGAGAATGTGACCAGGGGTGGTGGTTTTTTGCACAGTCTCTTTCGCAGGAATGACAAATACTGGATTTTTGCACAGTCTCTAAAGCCGCGCTTCCAGCAATTAGGCGAAGGTTTTATAAGGTTTGTGTTTCCTTGCTTGCATCCAAACATTGTGCAAGCAAGGTTTCGATTTTTGATTTGGCAGGTGAATCATGGTTATCAAAATGCAAGCCAAACCCCGTGCATTGTCCGGGCCTGGAGCTGGCTGGCGTTATCCACACAACTTTTGTTGTAACAGCGATTTTTTCTGGCTCATCCAATAATTGCAGGATGAGAAAGACGCTACTGCCTAACGCAGGTTTTTGTGCGGCGGGAGGTTCTTTTTGCCACGGATTTCCGGCAGGGATAAAAAGCCCGCCATTTTTTAGAAAAGGCATGTAGGCGCTGCGTAACACCGTGAGATCTTCTACCCGTATGGAAAGTAGTTTGCTGGCCACTGGCATTGAATCGTCTCCCTGCCCTGTTCTGCTGGCAGTCATTTTGGCAAGGTGAGAGCTTTGCATAATTCAAAAAATGATCGGAAGTGGGACTTTACCGATTTTTGCTCCTCGACAATTGCTCCTGCATTGTTCTACCAGGTTACATCCATGTAAGGATGCAAAATTGGCAACCCGTACATCTGTACATAAGTCCCGCCATCTACAACTACCTTGCGCGGCTGAAGCCGTATTTCCGACAATTATGCAAGGGTCTCAAGGTGTTTCTTCTTTGTCGAATTTATCGAAGATTATGCGGTAGCAGCATTCAAGGCTAGTTTGCTCCAGCGCCATAGTAAAGATTCCATGATCAACTGTGGGTTGGGGTTGGTGCTGGATGATAATTGCCTCCTGGCTGTTTCTACTTCCGCGTAGAAATTAAGCAGTGCAATTCCACGCGATTGGCTTGCTTCTCTATCTTCTATCGGGTTCGACAACGCAAGCAGGTTCTGAATAGCGGAACCCTCCGCCTCTGCATTAAGCCCGGTAAGACTGTACCTGGTAAGTGTAGTCAAGAATGCGGCAAAGTGCTGCAAAACCTCTGCTTCTCCAATCCTGGCGGCTACTGCAAGTGCAGACTGAATCGATGCCCTGCCCTGTTTTATGTCACAAAGGCATTGTACAAACTGTCGCTGCAATTGCAGCGAGTCGCCTTCGGCAAGTTGCAGGGCAACTAATGGGCAATTGCTGCTTGCACTTAGCAGGGCATCGATATTGCCATCGCCTAAAACCCCGCGCAGCCAATTTGAGGCTTGTTCGTTTTCCGGGGCAGCAAAGTGGAGTTTTTGACAACGGCTACGGATCGTTGCCATCAATTTGCCTGGAAGGTCGGAAATCAGGAAAAGATAGGTGTTATTATTTGGTTCTTCCAAAGTCTTTAGAAGCGCATTGGCGGCGTTTCTATTCAACAGATGGGCATCTTGAATAAGAACAACTTTTGCCCCGCCTGAGTGGCTGCTACGGATTACGAATTCGGAAAGCGCACGGATTTGCTCAATCTTGATGTTCTTGCTACCTTCCTCTGGCTCAATCCGAAATATATCCGGGTGAGCCGTGCTGCCCCCTTTACGGCAGTTAGTACACTGCCCGCAGGCTCGCCTGTATGCAGACGAATTGTTCTTGTCATCAGCAGGGCTCAGGCACAACATGAAATTGGCGAAAGCCTGTGCAAACAAAAACTTTCCAAGTCCTTTTTCCCCACTGAAGAGATAGGAGTGTGCGAGTTGCGTGGAATTGAAGGCTGTGTTTACGCGTTGCCACTGTGATACTTGCCACGGAAACGGCGCGCTTAATGTTGAGCTAGAATTATCAGGCTGTGGGTTCATAAGCATCTCTCTCACCAGGGCTCATTATTCGACAGTTGGTAGTCTGTTTTCGAGTGCCTGCAAAAGGTCTACCCGAACTTCTTGCAGCGGTTTGGAGGCATCTATCACCAGGCATCGCTCCGTTTCCCTGGAGGCAATCTCAAGATAGGCCTGGCGCACCTTGATAAAGAAGCTCTGCTTTTCTTGTTCAAATCTGTCCAGGCTGCCACGATTACTGGCTCTATCCATTCCAATTGCCGGGTCAAGATCCAGAATAATGGTCAGGTCGGGCCGTAAACTGCCCTGCACCATGGTTTGCAACTCTGCTATCTTGCCCGGGTTTAAGCCGCGCCCAGCGCCCTGGTAGGCAAAGGTGGCATCGGTAAAACGGTCGCAAATCACCCATTTCCCCTCGTCCAGGGCTGGTTTGATCAGCTTTTCCAAATGTTGCGCTCTGGCCGCAAACACCAGCAGCAGTTCGCTAAGCCCTGTTAGTGGTTCGTCATGGACTGCAAGCAAGAGATCGCGAATTTTTTCCGCCAAAGGTGTGCCACCTGGCTCTCTGCTGAGAACAAATTCGATACTGCGCTCACTAAGATACTGTGTAATAAACTCAATATTCGTGCTTTTGCCAACACCTTCTACACCCTCCAGGGTAATAAAAAATCCACGCCTAGGTGTCATATTGTTTCTCATCTGTAGTGCTGTTCACACTAAAGGCCCCGCTTTCTGTAGCGCTAGTTGTCTGGATTGAGTTGGTATTTCTGGACTGCAACATTGTGTTCTTCTAATGTTCTTGAAAATTGATGACTGCCATTGTCCCTGGCAACAAAATATAAATAGTCAGATGACGCGGGAGCAAGAGCCGCACGAATAGAGGCTTCACCACTTAGAGCGATTGGCGTTGGCGGCAAGCCATTAATGCGATAGGTATTATAGGCCGTCTCTTCCAATAAATCTGCTCGACCAAGATTGCCGGTGTAATTTTCTCCCCTGCCATAAATCACCGTAGGGTCGGACTGTAAACGATTGCCACGCTCTAGCCTGTTTATGAAAACTGAGGCGATCAGCCCTCGTTCACTATCGATTGCTGATTCTTTCTCAATAATCGATGCCATAATTAGCGCGTGGTACGGAGTCGCATAAGGTAATGCAGGGCTTCGCGTTTCCCAAATAGAATTCAATACAGTATCCAGTCTCTGGTTTGCTCGTAGTAACAGGTCCAGATCAGTTGTTCCCTTTGTATAAAAATAGGTGTCTGGAAAGAGCAACCCTTCGGGGTTATCCCGACCCGGATTCAGGCGTTCTGCAATTTGCATCAAGCTAAGCGAAGCCAGGCGTTCTGCAATATTGTCGCTTTCCCAAATTGCTTCCAGGGCTTGTGCAAATGTCCAGCCTTCAACCAGTGTGATGCGATATTGCAAGGCATCGCCGCTGACAATCTTGCTCAACAGTGCGGCGGCTGTCATGTCAGCTTCCAATGCGTACTCACCGGTTTTAATCACATTTTCGACCCCCCGTAGCCTTGCCAAAAGTTTAAACAAGTTGGGGTGCTGAATATAACCCAGACTCTGTAATTCCGAGGTGACACGAGACAGAGAACTGCCTTCGGTAATCTCTATAATCGCTTGTTCGTCTGCGGAATTAGCCGAGCTGAGCCTGGTCATCGGCGAATACAGGGCGTTGAATATGTAGAACGAGCAGCCAAAGATTAAAACAACAGTAGCTATCAGCAGAAATTTAATTCTATGTTTGTTGAAGCCAGTAAGCATAACTAAAAATTCAATTTTGAAATGAAGGGCTGACCGGGGTCGGCTTGTCAGTATTTCCTTCTTCGCCGGGTAAGGTCATTTGAAGGTCGGCTCCTGTATTATCATGGGGAACTGCTGCATTAGAGACTGTGCAAGAAACCCTTGCCGGGCTGCGTTACTGGCGGAAAACCCTTGCGGGTTTGTGTGGTTTGCTGGATTCCTGCTTTCGCAGGAATGACGGGGTGGTGCTGGAATGACGGGGTGGTGCTGGAATGACGGGGTGGTGCTGGAATGACGGGGGTGCTGGAATGACGGGGGTGCTGGAATGACGGGGGTGCTGGAATGACGGGGGTGCTGGAATGACGGGGTGGTGCTGGAATGACAAATGTTGGGTTTTTGCACAGTCTCATTAGGGCTTTCCGCTGACGAAGTAGTGTGGATTGAATTGAAATACGCCTTGAGTGACGCGGAAAGAGTGGTGTAGCAAAGGGAAATTGAGCCAAATTGAAGCAGCTAAAATATTCAAAACCAACCAATCTCACGTGGCTGAAATGGAAGCGGATGATGCTTCCGTTTCAGTAGACCTGTTAGTTAACGCTCTTTTTATTCCTGGCGAATCCCCTGATGGGACTGTCGGTTAATTCAAAATCAGCTCAATTTCAAAAAAATAATATGTTTAATAACAATGACTTAAATATTAACAACAAGCTAAAAACTTCATTTTCCGACAAGCCCCTGATGATTTGGCCAAGGCTATGTCCTGATTCCTTGATAACCGGGTGTAAAGCACTTCGCCGTAACTCGAAAATCTTTGGCCATGCGCTAATTAACGCAAGCGGGAGAAAATCAGGCTGCCGTTAGTGCCGCCGAAACCGAAGGAGTTTGAAAGGATTATGTTGACTTCTCTGTCGCGGCTTTCATTCGGCACATAGTCGAGGTCACAACCGTCACCCGGGTTCTCCAAATTAATGGTTGGACTGATTACCTGATCTCGTAGTGTGAGCACAGAAATGATGGACTCAACCGCACCGGATGCACCGAGAAGATGACCGATCATGGACTTACTGGAGCTAATGTACAGTTTATTTGCGTGGTCGCCGAACACAGTTTTAATGGCCTGGGTTTCGGCGATATCACCAGCCATTGTCGATGTACCATGTGCATTCACGTAGTCCACTGCTGATGGATTTATTCTGGCGCTTGACAGAGCGTTTTCCATGCAGTGTGCTGCGCCAGCACCGCCTTCGGATGGCGATGTCATGTGGTAAGCGTCACCGCTCATTCCAAAGCCTGTTAATTCTGCATAAATAGTTGCGCCGCGTTTCTTCGCGTGCCCGTACTCTTCCAGCACCATGATTCCAGCACCGTCACTGAGCACAAATCCGTCCCTGTCCCTGTCCCAGGGACGACTGGCACGGATTGGGTCATCGTTTCTGGTAGACAGTGCCCTTGCTGCACAGAATCCCCCAAGACCGACTGCTGTAGTAGCCATTTCGGCTCCGCCGGCCACCATAACATCGGCTTGATTACTGACGATCATATTGGCGGCAAGTCCGATATTGTGAGTGCCGGTAGTACAGGCGGTAGTCACCGCTATATTCGGACCCTGCAATCCAAATTGAATCGAGAGTGTGCCGGCAATCATGTTGATGATGGAGCCGGGAACAAAGAACGGAGACACTTTTCGGGGACCGGATTCCCGAATCGTAAGGGTGGCTTCTTCAATGCTGCCTATACCACCAATACCTGAACCGATGGCGACGCCTCCCCGCTGTGGGACAAGAGTAGACTCATCCAAACCAGCATCCTGGATAGCCTGCACACCGGCAGCGATGCCGTAGTGCATAAAAATATCCAGGCGGCGAGATTCCTTGCCAGACATATAGTCACTGCAGTCGAAACCTTTGACGGTACCGCCAAATCGCGTACTGAAGCCTGATGTATCAAAATGCTCAATCCTGTTGATACCAGATTGACCATTTTTGATGGCCTCCCAGGCTGTTTCGACATCATTCCCAACCGGGGTGATAAGGCCGAGACCGGTAACTACTACCCTTCTGCTGCTCAACGGTTTGCTCTCCTGACTAAAATCACCTATCGCCAGATAAACAAAAACTACTCAAGAATAAACCAGAGTAGCCCAGTTTTTGTCTTGTTCAGTGTTACAGGTGTGAGTTGATATAGTCACAAGCCAATTGAACAGTGGTGATTTTTTCAGCCTCTTCGTCTGGAATTTCAGTTTCAAATTCCTCTTCCAAAGCCATTACCAATTCAACGGTGTCTAAGGAATCAGCGCCCAGGTCTTCTACAAAAGAAGCAGAAGATTTTACTTCGCCTTCCTTAACGCCTAGTTGTTCGCAGACAATTTTCTTAACGCGCTCTTCAATGCTACTCATATCTATTATTAGCTCCTAATACAGTTTTTTTGCGATGCTGCCAGTGACCCTTCCATCAGCCCCTGAACCAACCCCGATGATTCCGATTTATCGATTAACTCCTTTTCGCGAGCCTCGCAGATAGCCAGCGAATAATCCAGAACGCAAGTTTACCTCTATTTCGAGGCGATGTAATGTTTAAATTCAAAAATTAGCTGCCTGCCATAAACCCCGATAAAACTCAAATACCCAGGCCAAATGAACTCTAGCCCATGTACATGCCGCCATTCACATGCAAGGTCTCTCCAGTGATATAGCCACCACTGTCTGAGGCAAGAAATCCTACCACGGCAGCAATCTCTTCCGCTTTCCCCAGCCGACCCAGGGGAATTGATGAGAGCAGATCCTCAGCCTGTTTTTCGGGCAAGTTTCTGGTCATGTCTGTGTCGATAAAACCAGGTGCTACGGAATTAACAGTAATCCCCCTTGAGCCAATTTCTTTTGCCAAAGCCCGGCTGAAGCCCTCGATGCCAGCTTTTGAGGCTGCATAATTTGACTGGCCTGCGTTACCGCTGGACCCTACGACCGAGCTGATATTGATTATTCGGCCCCAGCGGGCTTTGGTCATCCCCTTTACAGAGGCTTTGCAAAGTCTATACATTGAGCTCAGATTGGTATCGATCACGGCTGACCATTCTGCTGCCTTCATGCGCAGGAGTAAATTGTCTTTGGTAATGCCGGCATTATTGACTAGCACAGTGGGTAAGCCGTAGTTTGCTTCAACCGCTTTCATCAGCGCTGCTACAGAATCGTCTAAGGAGACGTCGACGCACATGCCCTCCCCCGCCAGTGCTTGCTCCTTCAGGTAAGCGCTAATCTTGCCCGCGCCAGCCTCAGTAGTGGCCGTACCGACAACGGTAAAACCCCGCTTGCCTAAATTGATGGCAATAGCCCGTCCTATACCGCGACTTGCCCCGGTTACCAGGGCAACCGTCATTGAATCATTCATTGCTTACTCCCGCCATTCCACATTCCGGTCTCGGCCATCCAGTCATTTGTCAGGTGGACACTTCAGCGATGGCGCTGGCCAGGCTTTGACTGTTGTCGCTGGCAAAACAAGTCAATTCTGGCTGAATACGCTTAATCAAGCCGCCAAGCACTTTGCCCGGGCCGCATTCTACCAGCTTGTCAATACCGGTTTTGTGCATCAGTTGAACTGAATCTACCCACAAGACGGGCACATACAACTGTTTTACCAGGTTTTCCTTTATCAACTCAGGGTCATCGTTTATTTTTGCATTCACATTTTGTACGACCGCTATCGAGGCATCACAGAACTGGACTTTGTCCAGCTCTGCCGCCAAAAGCTCAGCGGCTGGTCTCATGAGCTCACAATGGGATGGCACGCTAACATTCAGTGGCAGAACTCGCCTGGCTCCAGCTTGCCTGCACAATACCATGGCTCTTTCGACAGCTTCCAAATTGCCGGCAATGACCGTCTGCCCCGGTGAATTAAAATTAGCAGCAGAAACTACCTGTCCCTGAGTAGCCTGCTCACAAAGCGCTTGAATCTGATCCTTGTCAAGCCCCACGATGGCGGCCATTTTCCCGCTGCCAGCAGAGATAGCGGATTGCATAAATTTTCCGCGCTGATGCACCAGCTGTATAGCATCTTCGAACGTAATGACACCGGCGCAGACCAGTGCGGAATACTCACCGAGGCTATGACCTGCCAATACGCAGGGTTGTGGCGCTTGTTGGGTGTTCCACAGCCGCCATATTGCGACTGATGCTGCCAATAGAACTGGCTGGGTGATTTCGGTGCGATCCAGGCATTTATTTTGATCATGCTGCGTGATTTCCCAAAGATCTACATCCAAAGCCGCAGACGCTTCCGCGAATGTTTGTTCGATAACTTGAGAACTACTTGCTAACTCCGCCAGCAGACCAGACTTTTGTGAACCCTGCCCGGGAAAGACAAAACCGAATTTTTGCATTTCTGTCTTCTAACCTCTTTTATTTATTATTGCCTTTAAAACCCCCCTCTGGCAAGGAGACTGTGCAAGAAACCCTCGCCCGGCTGCGTTACCCGTGGAAAATCCTTGTGGGTTGTGTGTTTTTACTGGATTCCTGCCTGCGCGCAGGAATGACAAATGTTGGATTGTTGCACAGTCTCAAGGCGGGGGTGACGAATTGGCGTTTAGCTTGCCTCAATAATGGCGGCTACTTTTTCCCTGATCAATTGAGGCACGGCATTATCCACCTCTTTGACCGCCTGGCTGATGGCATAGGCAAAACCCTCAACCGTTGCATTACCATGGCTTTTAACGATGCTCCCCTGTAGCCCAAGCAAACTGGCTCCGTTAAAGCGATGCGGGTTGATCTGCTCACTGAGGTGGCCGAATAATTTTGCTCTCTTTACCGTTTTCTCATCCTTCCCGGATTCCGAAAATGCTGGGGATGAAAGCAATTTCTTCACTACATTGGCAACGCCAGCACTGGTTTTTATAATCACATTCCCAACAAAACCATCGCACACCACGACATCGGCGTTGCCCTCAAATAATTCATTGGCCTCAATAAAACCAACATAATTAAAAGCCGAACATCGGCTCATCCGCCTGCCTGCTTTCCTGACCTCGCCCGTTCCCTTGAATTGTTCAGAGCCGATGTTGAGCAAGCCTGTTTTTGCTGTTTGTCCCTGTAACGATTCAAACAGCACTGAACCCATCACAGCGAATTCAAACAGTTGTTGTGCATTGCATTCGGGATTGGCGCCTACATCCAGCAGGTAACATTGTTTGGTGGCAGCCGGAATGCTGGCGACCATAGCGGGTTTTTGTATGCCACTGATGGTCTTTAAAAGGTGTCGGCCTATCATCAGCAAGGCGCCGGTGTTGCCCGCGCTAACCGTGGCTTCGACCTGTTCGGTCTTCAGTAATTCGACTGCCTTGTACATGGAAGACTGTTTGCCGCTGCGCAGAATGTTCGCCGGCTTGTCATCATCGCCTATGGTTTCAGCCGTGTGCTCGACCTGAATGCGGCTGGCGACAGTGGGCGAAATTGAAGTCAGATAAGGCTCTATCTGGTCATTGTCGCCCACCAGATAGACCAACAGCCCAGAATTTGATTCCATGGCTTGCAGACAAGCAGGCAGAGTTACCTTAACCCCTCCGTCGCCACCCATAGCATCGATTGCTATGCGTTTATTCGAATTCAAAATTAGCTAGCCTGGTCTTCGGCCAAATCCAGTACTTTCTTGCCCTTATAGAAGCCATCGGCCGTCACATGGTGTCGTCGATGAATCTCACCGGTAGTCTTATCCATTGACAAGGTGGGGCCCGAAAGCGAGTCATGACTTCGTCTCTGGCCACGCCGTGAACGGGTGACCTTGCTTTTTTGAACTGCCATTTCAATCTCCTGATAAAATTCTTTATTATTTATTTCAATTAGTTATGTCACTTTTTTTAAGTGATTTAAGCACACTGAATGGATTCTCAGCCAGGTTGGTTGCTGATTCGTTTGACTCGCCAGAAACATAGTTCTTTCTGCTTATACATTCACCACTATCGTGGTAACTGGCCAGGGGCAGACATAGAATCAGTTGTTCTTCCACAAGTTCAGCCAGGTTCAGTTTGTGGTCCTCGCAAAACCAGGGATCAAGCGCCGGGGCTAGCCGCTTAGCTGCCTCTTCGTCCTTCAATAACGCCAGCTTTATGTCGTCCGTTAGCTCAATAGCCAGAGGAGTAAGACAGCGCTGACAAATAACATGTACCTGCGCCTGCAAATGGCCTGAAATAAGCCTCTGCCTGGCATCGTCCAGCGTAAAATTAAGCACTACAGACACTGAGCCACGGTCATCTGCCAAACAGTTAACAAACCGGGGCAGCCTTGCCAGGCTGAGGCGACCGTCAATATTTCCTTGCTGCAGGAAGATTTTGCGGGCGTCAACATAGACTGGAACAGGGCTATCTAACATCAGGCGCGCATAATAGGCGGATGTATGCCATCTGTCAAAGTTTTATAAAAAAATTTCGACTTTAAATAAATTCTTTAACTATTTGTAATAATTAGTTTTTATCCAATATTCGAAGCAAAGATTCGAGATGATTATCGAGGGGAGCCTGTACTTTTATCGGCATTGTTGCATCTGGCTGACTGAATTCAATTTTCCAGGCGTGTAAACAGAGGCTTTTGACCTTTTGCAGAGGGTCTTTGGCAGCCCTGGCCGTGTATTTTTGATCACCCACTATGCCATGCCCTGCATGTTGGCAATGAACACGAATCTGATGGGTGCGTCCGGTCTCCGGCATCGCCTCAATAAGACTGGCGCCAGCATAGTGCTGCTTCAGCGAAAATCGGGTGAGGGATGGTTTTCCTGCCTCACTGACCCTGACAATTCGTTCGTTTTCACCCACCGCTTCTTTTTGTAAAGAGGCGTCTACGTACCGCAGTGAGCGCGGCCATTTACCGTGTACTAGCGCAAGGTAGTTCTTTTTGACATTTTTAACTTTAAGTGCATTCTGTATATGCTTTAAAAATACGGAGTTTTTTGAAATAACAAGGCAGCCGGAAGTGGCTCTATCCAGTCGGTGCGCCAGTTCTAAACCGCGCCATTCGGGTTTGCATTGGCGCAATGCTTCGATAAGGCCAAGGCGGATATTGCTGCCTCCGTGAACCGCAAGCCCGGCCGGCTTATTAATAACCAGGAACTGCTCCGTCTCAAGTAGAATACTTTCTACCAGAAAATCCCGTAAAGCGCGGCTGGGTTTGCCAATTTGAGGGCTATCTCTGCCGGTATAAGGCGGTATCCGAATCTCGTCCCCCATAGCTAGTTTGCGCTCTGGCTTGCAGCGCTTTTTATTGACCCGAACCTCGCCGCGACGTATCAGCCTGTAGATCCGTGTTCTGGGCACGCCCTTGAGCTGCCGTATCAGGAAATTATCGAGTCGCTGACCAAGATGGGCTTTCTCAACTCTAACGAGCTGTACTGCTTCGCTGACACGCATAGTGTTAACTCATGGCCGACAGTGGGCTTTGCTGGAGAAAAAAATCAAGAAATTGGTATTTTACATCAATCTGTGTTCTACATAATGGTGTATAATCTTCTCCTTTTTGCTGTTGTCGAATTCGATGGATACCCTGAAGCACACACTCAATCAGCTCCTTGGTGACAGTTTAGCTGAAATTTCAGCCGTTGCCGACTGCAATGCCAATGTGATTACCGCATCAAAACCCGAATTTGGCGATTATCAAGCCAATGGCGTAATGTCGATTGCTAAACAGACAGGCTCTAATCCCGGGCAGCTTGCCCGTGCTGTGCTGGATAATCTGCTGGCTAAAGAAAATGCGCTTATCAGCAAGCTGGAGGTCGCCGGGCCGGGTTTTATCAATATACACCTCGCCGATGCTGCGCTATTGCACCGAGCTGAGCAAATACAGCAGGATATTAGCCAGCTTATTCCACCGACTACAAGCCCGGAAAAGATTGTTGTTGATTATTCTTCGCCCAATCTGGCCAAAGAAATGCATGTAGGGCATTTACGTGGCACCATCATTGGCGATTGCCTGGCTCGCGTGTTGGAACGCCAGGGCCACCAAATCATAAGACAGAATCACGTCGGTGACTGGGGTACGCAGTTTGGCATGCTGATCGCCTATATGAAGGAAGTTGAGGCCGATAAAGGTGATCTCCCCACGCAGCTGGCTGATCTGGAATCTTTTTATCGTGCCGCAAAAGAACGATTCGACGCCGACCCGCAATTCGCGAACACTGCCAGGTCCAGCGTGGTCAAATTACAAGGCGGCGATACCGAACACCTGGCGGTCTGGAAGCAGTTTATCGAAGAATCACTGAAACACTGCCAGATTGTTTATGACAAGTTGAATATCACGCTGAGCAGAAAAGACCTCAAGGCCGAGAGCTTCTATAACAACGAACTCCAGACTGTGGTACAAAAACTGGACGAAGCCTCGTTGCTCTCTGTCTCTGATGGGGCAGCTTGTGTCTTCTTGCCTGAGTTCACCGGTAAAGACGGTGATCCCCTGCCGGTTATTATTCAGAAATCTGACGGTGGTTACCTGTATGCCACCACCGATCTGGCGGCAGTTCAGTACCGTTCTTTTGACTTGAATGCGCAACGTTCCCTGTATGTGGTTGACGCCAGACAGTCATTGCACTTTCAGCAGGTGTTCGCGGTGGCACGCGCCGCAGGGTTTGTCTCGACAGGTATTTCACTTGAGCATATTGCTTACGGAACCATGATGGGCAGCGATGGCCGTCCGTTCAAAACCAGATCAGGAGACACCATCAAACTGGTTGACCTTCTCGATGAGTCTATACGCCTGGCGCATGAGCTGGTGGCAAATAAGAACCCCGGCCTTGATCAGGCGAGTTGTGCAGCAATCGCCGACAAAGTGGGTATTGCCGCCGTTAAATACGCGGATCTGTCGAAGAACAGAAGCAGCGATTATATTTTCGAGTGGTCGGCCATGCTTTCTTTTGAAGGAAATACCGCTCCCTATCTACTGTATGCCTATGCAAGAATTCGAAGCCTGTTGAGGAAGCAGGAAAATGCCTTGCTTACTTACAAAATTACGTCAGTTTCTGAACCGGCAGAAAGAAATTTACTGCTCAAGATTCTACAGCTATCTGAAATCATCGACACGGTCGCCAAAGACGGTTATCCAAACATTCTCTGTAATTATTTGTATGAGCTGGCAGGACTGTTTATGCGTTTCTACGAGTCCTGCCCGATACTGAAAGCCGGGGAGGATCTAAGAAATTCCCGTTTATCCTTGTCTGCCCTTGCTGCGGAAACATTGCAACAAGGGCTGGATTTACTTGGCATCCAGACCCTTGAGCAAATGTAATTAGAGAAAAATTAGCAGCAAACCCCGTACAGCGAACTCTCCTGCTACTGGTCAATCAACTCTAATAGCAGTTTGTTCAGCCTTGAGGAAAAGTCCGCCGGGTCTTCGAGTTGCACACCATCTGCCAGACCTGCCTGGCCGAACAGGATGGCGACTATGTCTCCAAATCGATCCTCGTCAGCTTCTTTGTCTAATTTAACCAGCAGCGGATGATTGGGGTTTACTTCAAATATCGGCTTGGTGTCAGGAACCGCTTGCCCGGATGCTTCCATTATCTTGCGCATTTGCATGCCCATGTCATGCTCATCTACGGCGAGACAGGCGGGTGAGTCTATAAGCCTGTGCGTGACCCGCACCTGTTTTACTTTTTCGCCCAGGTTTTCCTTAATACGTGTAATCAGCTTAACAAATTCCTTCCCGGTTTTTTCCTGATCTTCTTTATCTTGCTTGTCTTCCAATTTACCCAGATCTAACTCGCCGCGACTAATATCCTGAAACTGGCGGCCATCGAATTCTTGTAAATGACTCATCAGCCACTCATCAATGCGATCGTGCATGAGAATTACTTCTATTCCTTTCTTGCGGAATATTTCCAGGTGAGGGCTGTTACGACCCGCCTTGACAGATTCGGCCACCAGGTAATAGACCTTTTCTTGCTCTTCTTTCATACGGGAAACATAGTCTTCCAAGCCCTGATCTTGCTCGTCAGCGTCTGAATGAGTCGTCGTGAATTGCAGTAGCCTTGCCACTTTCTCTTTGTTGGCATAGTCCTCGGCTGGCCCTTCTTTTAATGCCTGACCAAACTCTTTCCAGAAGTTGTTGTATTTGTCTTTGTCCTTCTTGCGCATCTTGGCAAGCATGTCTAATGCTCTTTTCGTCAATGCGCTACGCATGGAATCAACCACCGGGTCTTTTTGCAATATCTCTCTGGATACATTCAGGGAAATGTCGCTAGAATCGACGACGCCTTTCATAAAACGTAGATACAAGGGCAGGAACTGCTCTGCATCATCCATGATGAACACACGTTGAACATACAGTTTCAGACCGCGCGCGGAATCTCTATTCCAAAGATCGTAAGGCGCCCTGGCCGGCACATAGAGCAGGCTTGTGTACTCCAGCTTGCCTTCAACCTTGTTATGGCTCCATTCCAGGGGGTCTTCAAAATCATGGCTCACCGACTTGTAGAATTCTTTGTATTCGTCGGCTTTGACCTCTTTTCTGGAGCGCGTCCAAAGGGCTTTAGCCTCGTTTATCGCTTCGTATTCCCTGGGCTTTTCTTCTTTTTTGCCTGCTTTGCCTTTTTTGGTATCAGCAGCCTCTTCTCCCGCTGCCTCTTCCTGGCCTGGAACATTTTGCTTTTCCATGAATACTGGTATGGAAATATGATCGGCGTATTTTTTTACAATGCTGCGTAAGCGGTAAGCTTCCGCGTACTCTTTTTCTTCTTTCTTTAGGTGCAGGGTTATTTCAGTACCAGAACTGGCCTTCTTGCTGGCTTCCAGTGAGTAGTCTGCCTCTCCCCTGGATGTCCAGAAAGTTGCTTCGCTGTCAGCAGCACCCGCCTTGCGCGTCAGTACCTGCACTTCGTCGGCAACAATGAATGCCGAGTAGAAACCGACACCAAATTGACCGATCAACTGAGAGTCTTTTTTCTGGTCGCCAGTTAAAGATTCCAAAAACTGTGCCGTTCCTGATTTGGCGATAGTGCCAAGATTACTAATAACCTCATCGCGACTCATTCCAATGCCGTTGTCGCTAATGACCAGGGTATTTTTCTCGCTGTCGAAATCAATTTGAACTTTGGGTTCACCACCTGTTTCTAACAATTCTGGCTGTGAAAGTGCGGCAAAACGGAGTTTATCTGCCGCATCGGATGCATTGGAGATAAGTTCTCGCAGAAATATCTCTTTGTTGCTGTACAGGGAATGAACCATCAAATGAAGCAATTGCTTTGCTTCGGTTTCAAACCCTCTGGTTTCTGCTTTTTTTGCTGCCATCAATCTTTCCTCTTCCTTTGTCTATCTCAAAAGTTATCTCAAAAGTTATCTCAAAAGTTATCTCAAAAGTGCCTGTCCGACCCATAAAAAAACCCGATCATCAGCCTTTCGCTGATTGATTGGGTTTTATAAATGGGGCCTTGGCTCAGTATTTCAAGCCAGTCCCTGGCGGAGTTTGCTACTGTAACGATGGGTATGATCGATAGAAATCTATCGCATCTTTCTTACGCCTGGCGATGGTATTGTAAAATGAACGTCTGCCGTCTATAGCGCGGAGGAAGTCCCGCGCCGAGCGGCTTGCACGCTTGTCTCCAGCGTCCGCTGCGTCGGTTGCGGCCTCTTCTGCGGCATCAAAATTCTGTAGCTCCAGATAGGCCCTGGACAGGAAGAGCAGTGTATCAGAACGGTCATTTAGTCCGCCCTTTGCTATCGCATCCTGAAACGCTTCGATCGCTGCCTCGTAGTCATGCAGCACATACTGGATATAGCCCAGCGTGTCGTAAGCATTTCCGCTTTCATCGGCCTCTGCTGCCGCCCGCGCAGGTGCCAGCGCTTTCTGGTATTCGCTGGCCATGAGGTGCATTTGCGTTAGACGCACCAAATTTTCCTCATCCTGCTCCACGATTTCTTTTTCCATGCCTTCGGCGAGGATTTTGGAACCGGTATAGGGAACCTCCATTCCGGCCAGTGATTGCGCCAGGTTTACATAGCGCCTGTCATCATCCATCATCCCTCTAAGATAATACAGATTCAAAGCCTGAACGCCACGATCATCGTTCTCCAGCGTGGAATAGATAGCACTGAGGTTTTGCCAATCCTGTTTGTTGTCATACAAGACGACCATGGTCTTGGTAAGCTCCAGCGCGGATTCAAAATCTTCAAGTGTAAAGTACAAGCCATTCAGGTAGGCGTAATCATCTCGCTCTAGCGCTTCGCCGCTATCCAGTATTAATTCCATTCTCGCCAGCCAGAATGGCTTTGCTTCTTCAAACCTTTCCAGTTGGTAGTGTGCATAGGAAAGACCCCGATAGACAATATCGTCTTCCACCTCCGATAGATTACGCCATTGTTCGTAATTATCGATAGAGCCCTGCCAATTCTCTTCTGATGCGTAGAGCTGACCCAGAGAACGGTGAGTACGCAGGCGAGTATCAGCGCGCAGGGTCTCAATATCCAGCATTTGCTCAAAGATTCCAATAGCACCTGCGTAATCTTCAGTGTTGAGGTAGTAGTTGGTATAGAAGCTAAGTGTTGTAGATTTCTCAAAATCATTCATGCGCTCATAACGACGATTGTACAAGTCATCAAGTTCTGCCTTCGCTCTGGGCAGATCCGGTTCGTCATCTTCATCTTCCGGTTGCATTAGCTCCTGGATTTCACTAATGGCACGCAATACTGCCGGGCCAAGAGTACCCGATGTTCTCGCTTCAGGTGGAGCGCGCTGCTCTTCGCCGGCAAAAGTGAACTGAGTCGGCAACAAGGCGACGCTTAACACAGCTACGAGGAACCCCAGCTCAAGCCTGTTGGTTATTCTCATCTTTAATCGTCCTCTAGTTCATAGCGAAACACATACTGCACACCTTCCACCCGCACACCCTGTCCATCCACGACACGCGGTTGAAATTTAAATCTGCCTGCTGCGCGTATTGAGGAGCGGTCAAAGATGTTAGCGGGTTCCGCATCGACAACAATAATTGATTCTTCGTCTACATTGCCCAGGCCGTCCACGGCAAAACTAACCAGACACCAGCCCTCGATTCCACGCTGAGCGGCTCGCGTTGGGTATTGCGGGGCGATTGCCACTAACGGTAAAAAGTCCCCATCTGTTGCCGAGATAGAGGCATTGTTTAGTTGCAGCCCGGTGTCAATTTCCACCGAGGCGCGTTCGATATTAAGCGAAGGTCCATCAGATAAACTGACTTGTCGCTCGGGGACGTCTTCCACTACCTCACTGTCATCCTGAATCAGTTCTGGCTTGTCAATTTCTTCCAGAACTTCCAGTTCGATGTCAGGCATTGTCGCGTCAACAATTTTCACTACAGACATGCGTTGATCTAAAGACGCACCAGTAGCAATCAATGCCTGCATGAAGTAAAACAGACCCAGGGTGATTGCGGCCGCCATCATCATGGATACAACCCATCTTATTGCGATCATAGTCTATGCCTCCGCTGAAATTGATACATCCAGAATGTTCGCTTCTCTGGCCGCCTCTAATATGAGCAGTACCTGTTCATTAGCGGCATTGGCATCAGCTTGAATTATCACAGCAGAATTCGGTGCATCTGCCAGTCGTAATTCAAATCGGGAACGAATAAACCTGGGATCGACCTGATCACCATCGATCCAGATATCCCCGGCAGGCCCTACTGCTATAAGTATTAAGTCACCTTTTTTGCCTTCGGAAGTTGAAGCCTCTGGCTTGGTAACTTCGATACCCGCTTCGGTGACGAATACGGATGTCACAATAAAGAAGATAAGAAGAATAAATACAACGTCCAGCATTGGCGTGAGATCAATCTCGCCCGCTTCTTCGTCACCCCTCTTTTTCATTAAACCTGATTTCATTATTTCACCTTGATTCAAATAACCGCGATCAAACTATTGAAACTACGCAGTGAGAACCGAACCATTCCTGGGTTGGTTCGGCTCCACTTAGTCACTTAGTGGTAAATGGTCGCCCAGTAACTCCAGGTCTCGATCAACTTTCGCCTTCAAATAGTTCGAAGCGAAAATCCCGGAGATAGCACCAACCATCCCGGCCATTGTAGGTATGGTTGCCATCGACACACCGCCAGCCATTGACTTGGCATCACCACCACCGGTGACAGCCATGACAAAAAATACGTTGATCATGCCGGTCACCGTGCCAATCAGCCCTAATAAAGGGCAGATGGTCACTAATACTTCAATAATCGGCAAGGTGTTTCTAACGTCCAGTGAAATTTTGGAAATCATCATGGTTCGAATTTGGTGGGCGCTCCAGGACTTGGTGTCAGCGCGCGCATTCCACTCGGCCAGTGTGTTCTTCACATTGGCCTTATGCGTGGTATTCAAATACCAGATTCTTTCGAATACCAGCGACCACTTAACCAGCAGAAGCGCCGCAATGAAGGTAAGTACAGGCCCGCCACGCGACATGAACAGTGTCACGGAATCGATAATATCCAGAAATGCAAAATACATGGTATCTTCCCCTGCTTACTGGATTAACCGGCTACCGACTGCTCAGCTTTCTGTGCAATCATTCCAGTCGCCTGTTCTTCCAGGATATGGATGATGTTGTCGGAACGACTCTTGACTACCGTGTGCATAAAGATAGTGGGAATCGCCACAACAATACCTAATACAGTGGTCATCAAGGCCGATGAAATACCACCCGCCATGATTGTTGGGTCGCCCGCACCGTAAACGGTAATTTGCTGGAACACTTGAATCATACCGGTAACTGTACCAAGCAAGCCGCCCAACGGCGCTATGGTTGCAATCATCTTGATAAGAGTCAGCATGCTTTCCAATGACGGCGTTTCCTGCAGGATTGCCTCACCAAGCTTCAATTCCAGGGTTTCTGTATCGGCAGTTGGATTAGATTCCGCCACCAACAACACGCGACCCAAAGGATTATTGCTGGATGGTTTATCACTCTTGAGTTGGCCGCGTACTTTTATAGATACCAGCGACAGTATAAGCAGACGCAGGAAGCCTATTAAAATACCAATCACACCGACACCGATAATGATGAAACCAATCGTGCCTGAGTTGTTTCTGACTTGCTCTTCCACAGAGGGGAAGTTAACCAGGTTAGCCATTACCTGACCGCCAACACCACCGGTGGGATCAATCCCCACCTGGGTGAAGCCGCCGTCAGAATTTTCCAGAGAGCTGGCTGCTCTAAGCAAATAGTTATCGGGTTGACGGGGTAATACCTGGAGATGGCCAATATCGCCGTTATAGCTGAGGTATTCGCCTTCAGAGATAGCGTTGAAATTACCTATCCGAACGATGCTGCGGTTAACCCTGTCACCGGCCGGCAGTGCAATGTCGCCGTTATAGCTAACTACGCGTGCTGATTCCACCACCTCTTGCTGCATGTAAAACCAGAAGCGTTCTATTTCTTCAGGGTTCAACTGCTCAATGGTGCTGCCCGCTTTCTCTATAAAGCCTTCCAGATACTCGCTTCGACCCGGGTATTGGGCACTGATCAGGGAGTTTTCAAAATTACTCAAAAAATCACCAGCAACACCTTGCAGCGTACCAAATAGCTCATTTAAGTCACCCCGACGGTCGCGCAGGATGTCGCGTTTGTCGCGGATGATAATTTCATTCGCCTCGAACTGATCACTTAGTCGTGACTGCTCTGCTTCTTGCTCCGAGATTCGCTGATTCGTTGTTCGCAGAATTTGTTGCTGGCGATTCGCGTTTTGCTCAAATTCTTGCTGACGCTGTTGGTATTCTGCGGATTCAGCTATGCGATCGTTCTCAACCAGGTCCAGCAAGTCAGATAAGGTGGAGGCGTTCTGAGCAGCAGCAAAATTTGCTGTCAGCCCCAGTACACACGCTGAAACAGTCAGGCTTGTCAATTTTACTAAATTTCTCATTGTGCCACCTCTGGAGCCATTACAGGCAGTTCGATGATGCCGGGTGCGTCCACATTTGAGGCAACGCGCATGGCTTTTTGTACTGTGGTTCGGTAGGCACCGGCGGGCAATTCAACCCACTGCCTGGCCTTATTATCCCAAGTGCCGGTAACCTGACGATCAGTTGTTTGGTACATAAGAGCGACACGGCCGATTCGAACAATGTTCACATCCCGGTCAACGCCATCGATCTCGATGGTGTCAGGGTATGTGGCATTGGTACGCCCATAAGTCGCTTCTGTCTGATAAATGACTAATACCTGGCGAAATTTCTCCGCGATGGATACATCCGGGTTGTCGATGGCATCTCTGGCGAATTGAAGTCGATTGGCACGTTCATCAACCTGGAAGGGATAATCCAGTTCGACAAATTGCTCAATGCTGGAAAGCATTTTTTCCATCAATAAGGGAATTTCCCGAGTAATCGATTCAACGCTGGCGATAGATTCATCCAGAGTGGCGATGTTATCTTTCTGGATAGAAACTGACTTGCGAAACCCTGCATTGAGTACTAACAGCGCTTCCAGGGCATCGTTCTGTCGCTTAAAGTCCTCAAAGGTTGCACTGCTGGCATTTGCCAGGCGGTTAATTTCGTCCTGCGTTGCAGCCAGTTCACTGTTCTTGCCTCCAATAACGTCCATTGCCCGATCAAGAATACTGCTGTCTACGAGAATTTCCGCAGCCTCAGCCGAAACCATGATACAAGACATGAGCAACGCCAGAGCAGTCATACTCATCTTTGTAATTCGACGGTTTTTCATGTGCCATCCTATTTTCTTGTTAAATAATCAAATCTGATTTGTTTGGCTGCTGCTATTGTCTTACTTTTGTCATACTTTTGTCATACCTTTGTCATACTTTTGTCTTACTTTCAGCAACCAGCAAATCAGACACGACAAACTATTATTTTTCCCTGATACCAAATAAATCTGATACCTCGAAACTGTTTGGGAATTTTGTGATTTTTCTAAACCACTCGCACCCGACAGCTTTCCCTGAAATAAGACAATCTTCTGGTTACCAAACTACTCAAACCCCAAAAGTTTGAGGTACTTCGTAACCAATCGACCGGCCTCGCTATTAATTCGAAAATTACTAGCTAAATAGCCCCTCAAATTCAGCCTTTCTGCATGAATTTCGACTAAGCCTATCATACTACACTGCGCTTTTAGAACCTCATTTTCAAACAGAAAAATTAAGCGCCCTGTTTGCGACAAATTGCTGCCATCAACAGCAGGAAAATTGCAGCAAAAGAAATAGCGGGCCAGCGACCTACCAGGCAGTTATTTCACTGAGGCCGTTGCCGATTTCGGCAAGGCTTCGAACTGTTTTGACTCCAGCATCCTGAAGCGCCGCGAATTTTTCATCAGCAGTGCCCTTGCCGCCGGATATTATGGCACCGGCATGTCCCATTCGCTTGCCTGGAGGCGCAGTTACACCAGCGATATAGGCTAGCACCGGCTTGCTCACATTCGCCTTGATGTAGGCCGCTGCTTCTTCTTCGGCGGTGCCCCCTATCTCCCCTATCATTACAATGGCTTCTGTCTGCGGGTCCGCTTCGAACAGGGACAGTATATCGATAAAGTTAGAGCCTGGAATTGGATCACCACCGATACCTATACAGGATGACTGACCGAAACCGTGATCCGTGGTTTGCTTTACTGCCTCGTAGGTAAGAGTGCCGGAGCGAGAAACTATGCCCACTTTGCCAGCAAGGTGTATGTGACCCGGCATGATGCCAATTTTACACTCTCCCGGCGTAATGACCCCGGGGCAGTTTGGGCCTATCAGCCTGACAGCCAACTGATCGCATTTTTCCCTGGCTAGCAGCATGTCCAATGTGGGTATCCCTTCTGTGATACAAACAATAAGTCGTATGCCCGCTGTTGCTGCCTCCAGAATTGAGTCTTTACAAAATGGGGCGGGCACATAAATGACTGAGGTGTCTGCTCCAGTTTCGTCACAGGCTTCTTGCACTGTGTTAAACACAGGCAAATCTAAATGAACCTGGCCGCCCTTGCCCGGGGTCACACCGCCCACCATTTTCGTGCCGTATTCGATAGCTTGCCCGGAGTGAAAGGTTCCCTGCGCGCCAGTAAAACCCTGGCAGATAACTTTTGTGTTTTTATCTACAAGAATGCTCATTGTGAACCTCCGGCAGCAGTGACAACTTTTTCAGCAGCGTCGGATAAGCTGGTCGCAGCGATAATATTGAGCCCGCTTTTTTGTAAAATTTCTCGGCCAAATTCGGCATTGTTTCCTTCTAGTCTAACCACCACAGGAATTTTAACCCCTACCTCATGTACCGCAGCGATAACTCCCTCTGCGATTAAATCACAGCGCACGATACCGCCAAAAATATTAACCAATACAGCGGCTACGTTCGCATCGGAAAGAATTATTTTAAATGCCTCTGTTACTCTTTGTTCGGTGGCTGCGCCCCCCACATCGAGAAAGTTTGCCGGGCTACCACCATATAACTGCACAATATCCATAGTGCCCATGGCCAGGCCAGCACCATTTACCATGCAGCCGATATTGCCATCCAGAGCGACGTAGTTAAGGTTCCATTCTGCGGCCTGTGATTCTCGTTCGTCTCCCTGACTCGTGTCATACATTTCACGAAGACGTGGCTGTCGGTAAAGCGCGTTCCCGTCAATGGTAATTTTTGCGTCCAGGCAGTGTAGATTCCCCGTGTCGGTAATGACCAATGGATTAATTTCTACAAGAGCTAAATCCATTTCCTGGAAAAGTTTGGCCAGGCCAAGGAATATATCGGTAAATTGTCTGATTTGCGCGTTTTTTAGCCCAAGCCGAAAAGCCAAATCTCTTGCCTGGAAGGGCTGGGCTCCGATAAGCGGATCGATTGTTGCCTTTAGAATTTTCTGCGGTGTCTCAGCTGCCACCTTTTCAATCTCTACCCCCCCTTCGATAGACGCCATAAAAACAATTCGTCGTGTGGAGCGATCAACAACTGCGCCCAGGTACAATTCCTGTGCAATATCGGTACAGGTTTCAACCAACACCTTGCTCACCGGCTGACCACCGGCATCGGTTTGGTAAGTGACCATGTTTTTCCCCAGCCACTGCTCAGCAAAGGCTTGAGCATGCTCTGGCTTGTCAACTAACCTGACCCCGCCAGCCTTGCCTCTACCCCCGGCATGAACCTGTGCCTTTACTGCCCATTTGTCGCCACCAATTTTTATCGCGGCAGCGGCAGCCTGTTCAGCAGTATCTACCGCTATCCCGGCAGAAACCGGCAAGCCATAGTCGGCAAACAACTGTTTCGCCTGATATTCATGTAAGTTCATTTATGCTCCATCATTCGATTACTACTTTACGCCACTGTGAGACCCTTGCATAAGTGGTGGAAATGCGGCTTCAGAGACTGTGTAAGAAACCCTCGCCAGACTGCGTTACCTGTGGAAAACCCTTGCCAGTTTGGGTGTTTTACTGGATTTTTGCACAGTCTCTACAGTCCCGCTTCCGGCCATTTTTTGAATTATGCAAAGCTCTCACTGTAACTATTTGCGGCGTTTTCGATTCGCAATATGAATTGCATGCCCGTTTACAGCCAGGGCGGCCTCGTGTACGGCTTCAGACAGAGCCGGGTGGGAAAACATGGTTAAGCCAATGTCTTCCGCACTCGCGCTAAACTCCATCGCTATAACGATTTGTTGAAGTAAATCAGCGGCGCTTGCCCCCACTATATGACAGCCCAATAGTCGATCTGTTTTAGCATCGGCCAGTAGTTTTACCATGCCTTCGGAATCATTCGCGGCCAGCGCCCTTCCGCTGGCAGCAAAAGGAAATACACCAACATTGTAGTCCACGCCTTGTTCTTTTAACTGCTCTTCGTTTTTTCCAAGCCAGGCAATTTCCGGGTGAGTATAGATGACAGCTGGCACCAGGTCATAATTTACCTGGGTCTTCTTGCCCGCCAGACGTTCCGCAACCATCACTCCTTCTTCCATACCCTTGTGAGCCAGCATGGGTCCACGAACCACATCCCCCACTGCATAAATAGAAACAACATTCGTGGCGCAGTGTTGATCTACCTTGATGAAGCCGCGCTCATCCAATTCGATGCCTACGGATTCATCGACTAAGGATTCTGTCAGGGGTCTTCGGCCTACAGCGACTATCAGCTTGTCGAAGGTTTCTTTTTGCGCACCGTCTTTTTTGTCGGAATATTCAACGATGACGGTTTTCTTTGCACCTTTGCCAGGCTTGCTGCCATTCACGCGGCCGCCCATTTTAATGTCCAGACCCTGGTTGCCCAGAATCTTCATTGCCTGTTTTGCTATCTGCCGGTCAACAACCGGCAAAAAATCATCTAAAGCCTCTAATACAGTTACTTTGGAGCCAAGCCTGGCCCAGACACTGCCTAGTTCGAGACCTATAACACCGGCGCCAATTACGCCCAATCGTTTTGGTACAGCCTGGAATTCCAGGGCACCGCTCGAATCGACAATAGTTTCTTGATCTATAGGCGCTGGTGGAATATCAATGGGCACAGAACCAGTGGCAATTATTATATTTTTGGCAGTAAGTTCTTGTTTTGTTCCATCGGCGGCGCTCACCTCAATTTTGCTGCTGCTGACGACTCTGGCAGTACCGGCAATCCCGTCAACCTTATTCGCGCTAAAGAGCCCCTTGATTCCTGAGGTTAGCTGGTCTACTACCTTGTCTTTACGAGCAATCATTGCTGCCACGTCCATAGCGATCTTGCCAACACGTATCCCATGAACCTGGAAGTGGTTTTGCGCCTCAGTGTATTTGTGTGAGCTGTCCAACAGAGCCTTGGATGGAATACAACCGACATTCAGGCAGGTTCCGCCAAAAACTGTCTTATTTTCCTTGTTAAGCCACTTCTCGATACAGGCGGTTTTAAAGCCCAATTGGGCACACCGAATAGCGGCTACATAACCCGCTGGTCCAGATCCAATAACGACAACATCATATTCTTTTGGCATAAGGCTTTCTCAAAACTTGTAAGGGTTATTGGGGCTTTCTTGCATCCGTTAGCCCGGTTTTCTATTTGATGACACTGGCTTATATTTCCAGCAATAGCCGCGTTGGGTCTTCTAACAACTCTTTGACAGTCACCAGAAACTGGACGGCTTCTTTTCCATCGATCATTCTATGGTCATAGGAAAGCGCCAGATACATCATGGGTAAAATTTTTACCTCACCAGAAACAGCCATTGCTCGCTCCTGTATTTTGTGCATCCCCAAAATTGCAGTTTGCGGGGGGTTCAGTATTGGCGTGGAAAGTAAGGAACCGAACACGCCGCCATTGGAGATAGTGAAGGTTCCACCTAACATGTCCTCAATGGCCAATTTCCCGTCTCTGGCTTTTTCTCCAAACTGACGAATTTCTTTCTCCACCTGGGCCAGACCCATATTGTCGGCGTTTCGTAGAACAGGAACTACCAAACCGCGTGGTGAAGATACAGCCACACCAATGTCCTGGTAACCGTGGTAGATAATGTCGGAACCGTCCAACGAGGCATTTACCGCAGGATAGCGTTTTAACGCCTCGGTACAAGCACGCACAAAGAAGGACATAAAGCCTAAGCGCACGCCATCATGGGCCTTCTCGAACTCTGCTTTATAACGGCTGCGTATTCCCATCACCGGCTGCATGTTGACTTCGTTAAAAGTTGTCAACATGGCAGTGGTTTGACTAGCCTGTAGTAGCCTTTCAGCGACCTTTGCGCGAAGCCGGGTCATGGCGACACGCTCTTCCAGGCGACCTTCTTCTGAGACAGCAATACCAGCGCCAGCCACACTTGTGGGCACGTCGAGCTTGTTAGCCATGCTACGCAGCACATCTTCCCTGGTGATTCTCCCGCCCTTGCCGCTGGCTACGATGGCTGCAATGTCCAGATTGTTTTCTTCAATCATTTTTTTGGCGGACGGGCTTAGCAGCCGTTCAGGTTTCTGGCTGGTTGCTTCTGACTGAGGCTGCTGCCTTACTTCGGCTTCAGCTTCGGCTTTTTTAGTTGCAGTGCCCGCCAATACACTGCCAATAGCCTGGTTGCTGACAATAGTTTCCCCGGCTTCTTTTAGTATTTCCTTCAGTGTGCCATCGGTAGGCGACACAACCTCAATAACCACTTTGTCAGTTTCGATATCAACAAGCAGCTCGTCCCGGGCTACTGTATCACCAACATTCTTGTGCCAGCTCGCTATCGTTCCATCGGGAACTGATTCTGGCAGTGTGGGTGCTTTTATTTCAATAGTCATAGCTGGTCCTTAACACTTTCCTGTGCGCCGTTAGCGCACTAATAACGTAATGCTTGATCGACAAATTCTCTTTGCTGGCTCAGATGAAGTGCGGGGTAACCGGCTGCGGCGGCGGCGGCGGCATCCCGACCTGCGTATTCCAGGTGAACATTTGGAAAATACTCTTGTATGGCGCGTCTTAAATGATGCTGACTAGAATACCAGGCTCCCTGATTCATGGGTTCTTCCTGACACCATACAATTGAATTCAAATTCTTATACTGGCCAAGACACTTCTCGAATTCCTCGTGAGGAAAGGGATATAACTGCTCAAGTCGAATAATGGCTATGTCATTGATTGCACGCGAACGCCTTTCTGCGCGTAAATCGTAATAGACCTTGCCACTGCATATAATCAGCTTTTTAGTGTTTTCCGCTGTTAATTCATCCGTTTCATCCAGCACTACCTGAAAGCTGCCCTCTGCCATTTCCTGTAGCGTAGACACCGTCTCCTTGTGACGCAGCAAGCTTTTCGGTGACATCACCACCAGCGGTTTGCGCAGCGGACACAGCACTTGTTTTCTTAGCATGTGAAACACTTGTGCCGAAGTCGTTGGCAGACAGACCTGTATATTATGTTCGGCACATAGTTGCAGAAACCGTTCAAGCCTGGCAGATGAATGCTCCGGCCCTTGCCCTTCGTAACCATGCGGTAGCAGCAATGTTAAACCACACAGGCGCTGCCACTTATGCTCCCCGCTGGCGATGAACTGATCGATGACGACCTGCGCCGAGTTCGCAAAATCACCAAACTGTGCTTCCCAGATAACCAGAGCATTCGGCATCGTTGTAGCGTAGCCATACTCAAAGGCAAGCACCGCCACTTCTGACAAAAGCGAATCATAAATAGTAAAGCCCTCTTGATCTTCGATCAGATTCTGCAACGGAATATGCGTATTGCCAGTTTTTTGATCAAACAGAACTGCATGTCTGTGTGAAAAGGTGCCACGCCCCACATCTTGCCCGGTAAGACGAATCTTGTTGCCGCTGGTTAGTATACTTGCGTAAGCCAGTGTCTCGGCAAAGCCCCAGTCAACCGGAATCTCACCAGCGGCCATTTTTGCACGGTCATCAATTACTCGCTTAACCTGCTGTTGCAGGGTGAAGTCTTTTGGTAGTTCTGCCAATTTCCTTGCAATGGCCTGCAAGTTTTTGAGGAGTATTGACGTATTAAAATAAGGACTCCAGTCATGCCCAAGATACGGGCTCCAATCCACGAACAATTCTACTGAGGGTTCTTTTACCAAACTCTTGACGACATGCTCGCCGGTATCCAGCGCGGTTCGATAGTTTTGATTTATCGCATCAGATTCTTCAGCCGATACGACCTGTTCGCGAGCGAGCTGTTCGGCATACAGCACCCGCGTCGATTTATGGCTTTTTATTGCCGCGTACATGAGTGGCTGCGTCGCTGAAGGTTCATCTGTCTCGTTGTGTCCCCTGCGTCGATAACATAGCAGGTCTATAACGACATCTTTTTGAAATTTATAACGAAAGTCAAGGGCCAGCCGAGTGACGAATAATACCGCTTCCGGGTCGTCCGCGTTTACGTGAAAAATAGGCGCCTGAATCATCCTCGCCACGTCAGTACAATATTCTGTAGAACGGGCATCGTCCTGGCGGCTGGTAGTGAAACCCACTTGATTATTGATAATAATATGCACCGTGCCGCCGGTTTTATAGGCTCTGGTTTGAGACATTTGAAAGGTCTCCATTACCACGCCCTGACCGGCAAATGCAGCATCCCCGTGTATGATAACCGGAAGCACCATGTGCCCTTCTTTGTCCTTGCGGCGAAATTGCCTGGCTCGAACAGAACCTTCAACCACCGGAGCAACGATTTCCAGGTGAGACGGATTGAAGGCCATGGCCATGTGTACTTCGCCACCAGCGGTCATGATGTTCGAGGAAAAACCCTGGTGGTATTTCACATCGCCTGAACTTTCATATACCGTCTTTCCTTCAAATTCATCGAAGAGATCAGCGGGGTTTTTACCCAATAAATTTACCAACACGTTCAGGCGGCCACGGTGCGCCATACCCAGTACTATTTCTTTGGCTCCATATTTTCCGGCTCGTTGTACCAGCTCATCAAGAGCCGGTATAAGGCTTTCCCCACCCTCCAAACCGAAGCGCTTTGTGCCCGGATATTTCGAATCCAGATGTTTCTCCAGACCTTCCGCCGCTGACAGTCTCTCTAACAGGTGGCGCTTGACCCGATTCTCGAAAACAGGGTGGCCATCGTTGCTCTCTATGTGCTGTTGTATCCATTGTTTCTCTTCGAGATTAACGATGTGCATGAACTCGTAGCCAATCGACGCGCAGTAAATGCGCTCCAGGGTGTCAACTATTTCTCGCAGCGGGGCTCTTTCCTTGCTAATAAAAAGCGAACCCGTTTGGAATATGGTGGAGTAATCAATTGCGGACAGGTCGTGAAACTCAAGTTCAAGATCAGCAACTCGTTCCCGGTACATGAGAGATAACGGATCCAAATCCGCTTTTTGATGACCGCGTACCCGGTACGAGCTGATCAATAGCAATACCTGAACCTGTTTGCTTTCGTGTTCCGGGTAGACAACCGCGTCATTGCTTAAAACGGCTGCATAGCGGCTTCTTTTGCCCAGAATTTTGAATTCATTTTTAATGCTGGCATGAGAAACATCCGGGTTGGCATTGCCGTTACTGGCAGACAGGGACTGGAAGAAATCACGCCATTCTGTTGGTATTGATTCTGTATCGCCCAGGAAGCTCTCATACAACTCTTCTACGTAAGCCGCATTGACTGCGGACAAATGCCCGCTGCTTTTCATGATTTCCAACAAGCTGTTTTGCATACTGCTTCCTCTTAACTCCGCCAGGGCACTGCGACGTTCATCCCAATATCGAGCAGTGATTAATGTCAGGAGTCAGACTAACTACGTTCCTTGCTGAATTAGCATTGAGCGGATATGCCCGATTGCCCGGGTAGGATTCAGCCCTTTTGGACAAACAGCCACGCAGTTCATGATGCCGCGACAACGAAATACGCTGAACGGGTCGTCAAGGCCGGCAAGCCTTTCGGCATCACCGGTGTCTCTGGTATCAGCAAGAAAGCGGTAGGCTTGCAATAGACCAGCCGGGCCTATAAATTTATCTGGATTCCACCAAAAGGAAGGGCAATTAGTGCTGCAACAGGCACAGAGTATGCACTCATACAGGCCGTCAAGTTTCTCTCGGTCTTCTGGTGATTGCAGGCGCTCAATGGCCGGTGCTGCCGAATCATTTATTAAGTAAGGTTTTATCTTTTCATACTGTTTATAAAATACTGACATATCGACGACCAGGTCGCGTATCACCGGTAAGCCCGGCAGTGGCCTTAGCACTAATTTTCCAGTGGGCTTCACTGCCCGCGACACTGGCGTTATACAGGCGAGCCCGTTATTCCCATTAATATTCATTCCATCTGAACCGCAGACACCTTCCCTGCAGGAGCGTCGATAGACAACACTGGGGTCTTTTTGCTTTGCCAGTTCCAATACGTCCAACACCATCAAGTCCTTGCCTTCTGGTAATTGCACTTCAAGCTCCTGCATAACCGGCTTGTCATCGGTATCAGGGTTGTAACGGTATATGCTAACTAACACGGCTCACCTTCTATTATTTGCAATCAAATCGCTGTCGTTTTTCGTTGTTGCGTTTCATTTGGCGCTGTAAAGTGTCAGCCATGCACGCGCGTTGTTCTGTGCTATCTGGCTCCGGGTCGATAGCACCTGATTCTAATAAGAGCGAACCTGCGGTTCAAGGGTCTCTACCGTCCTGGGCGAAAAGTTTACATCACGCTTGCCGACTCGCTTATCTGCAGAAAAGTACATCGAATGACACAGCCAGTTCTCATCGTCACGCTCGCGAAAATCATCACGTGCATGGGCTCCCCGACTTTCATTTCTACCTTCTGCCGCAATGGCAGTTGCCTCTGCCACTTCAAACAGGTTTTCCAGCTCAAGTGCTTCTATGCGAGCGGTGTTGAATGTTTGACTCTTGTCTTCAAGATGCGCGTTGGCGATTCGACCACGAAGATCAGCTAACTTCTGAATCCCTTCCTGCATAAAGTCACCGCGCCGGAACACGCCAAAATGATTCTGCATAGTGTTTTGAAGTTCCACGCGCAACGATGCAACGCCTTCACCGGAACTGGATTGGTTAAGGCGTGACAATCTGGTTTGCGCTAATTCAATATCGCTGGCCGAGGCGTCTCGCCGTTCTACACCCTGGCGCAGCATTTCTTCAATATACTTACCGGCAGCTCGACCAAACACAACCAGGTCGAGCAGACTATTTCCACCCAGTCGATTGGCACCATGAACAGAAACACAGGCTACTTCGCCGACGGCAAAGAAACCGGGGATGATTTGATCTTCACCTTTTTCGTTCTGGGTAAGCGCTTGTCCGTTTACATTGGTTGGAATGCCGCCCATCATGTAATGGCAAGTCGGTACAACAGGTATCGGTTCCCTGACCGGATCAACATGTGCAAAAGTTCGTGAAAGCTCAAGAATGCCAGGTAATTTGGAATGTAAAACCTCTTCTCCGAGATGATCGAGCTTGAGCATGACGTGATCGCCATTTTCACCACAGCCACGACCCTCAAGCATTTCCAGAACCATTGATCGCGCCACAACATCACGACCGGCTAAATCTTTGGCATTCGGCGCATAGCGTTCCATAAAACGCTCGCCATCCTTATTAATTAGATAGCCGCCCTCTCCCCGGCAACCTTCTGTAACTAATGTGCCAGCACCGTGTATGCCAGTTGGATGAAATTGCCACATCTCAATGTCTTGCAGCGGGAAGCCAGCACGCAAAGCCATGCCGACACCGTCACCGGTATTGATAAGTGCGTTTGTAGTGGAGGCATAAATACGACCTGCGCCGCCGCTTGCGAACACAGTCGCTTTTGATTTTACAAAAACTGTTTCACCTGATTCGATACAAATGGCAATGATGCCGACGATCGCTCCGTCCTGGTTTTTAACCAGATCGGTGGCATACCACTCGTTAAAGAAAGCTGTATTGTTTTTTAGATTACCTTGATACAAAGTGTGCAACAGGGCGTGTCCGGTTCTGTCGGCAGCGGCACAGGTGCGAGCGGCCTGCCCGCCCTTGCCAAAATTTTTCGACTGGCCACCGAATGGTCGCTGATAGATACGGCCATTGTCGGTTCGAGAAAACGGCAAACCCATGTGCTCTAATTCAAATACTGTTTGCGGGCCCTCGCTGCACATATATTCAATAGCATCCTGGTCACCGATATAATCAGATCCCTTGACTGTGTCATACATATGCCAACGCCAATCATCATTGGGATCTGCACTGGCGATCGCACAGGTGATTCCACCCTGGGCTGAAACTGTATGTGAACGTGTCGGAAATACCTTGCTGATTACCGCCGTGTTGTAACCAGACTGAGAAAGTTGCAGCGCGGCACGCAAGCCCGCTCCGCCTCCGCCAACTATTACCGCATCGAAAGATAGTGTGCGCATAGCCGTCATCTAGTTACCCCAGAAAATCTGTATGCCCCAAAGCAGGTACACAGTGATTAAAAGCACGCAAATCGCCTGAAACAGTAAACGAAAAAATGTAGCTCGCTTGCCAAACTGAAGCGGTGTTATGTAGTCAGTGGAGATAGTCCACATGCCTATCCAGGCATGAGCACACAATGCAAACAAGGTAATCAGGCTGAATAATCTCATCGTATTACTTTCGAACATGGCACTCCATTTTTCAAAATCCATATCCGGATTCATAACGAAACTCGCCAGGATGCAAAGTGAATAGAGCGCAAGGATGAGCGCGCTGAAGCGCTGTATTATCCAGTCGTAGAGTCCGGAGCGCCCCAGGTTCGTTACGTTTGTCACCATATCCATACTCCTGCCACGGTAATGGCAATTCCAGCAAGCGCCAGAGTGAGCCAGGCGCCCAGAAAACCGCCCTCAAGGCTTTCCCCGTAGCCGATATCCATCAATAAGTGTTTTATTCCCGCTATCAGGTGGTAGAGCAGGCCGGATAGCACCAGCCAGGCAAGTAATTTGACTGCCACATTGCCCAGCAGCTCTTGCACCAGCGCAAACCCGGCTTCAGATTGAAGCGATAATTCCAGCAGATAGAGCATCAAGGCAACGCCCACAAAAATAAACGCACCCGAAACACGGTGTAATAAAGATGTAATTGCTGGCAAAGGATATTTGAAGGTAGTTATGTCGAGATTTTTTGGTCTGGTATCGTTCACGTTCTACTCGTCGCTTTGGCCAATAAAAGGTGGGTTGCAGTGCGCCTGTTGGACTCTTCAAGTTTGCCCAAACTGATTGAAATAATTACATTATTCAAGAACTCAAAAGCGCCAGCAGTATATGTCCTAAAGTCACGGAATACAACGAATACTCGAATCCAGCGCCAATTTCAGCATTAATGATAATGTTCTGCCACTCCTGCTATTTGCGCGTTCAAAAGCGTGGCTTCGAGGGCAGAATTTCTAACCCGCCACGGCTAAACCAGAGCGGAAACCAACCATCACTTTAGACCGGTGCAAGTCACATAAACTGTCATTGACAGTTAGTGCCGCTGATGAAAAATTTGACAAATAGCACGCTCTCTACCTAGTATTGCCATCCTGGTTACCCACTGTACAGGTACCAACAAGATAGTGAACAAAGCTGCCAGGCAGTTGTTTTCTCAATAAAAAGCCAGAGTTAAATCTAACTACAGGAGTCACGCATGAGTGTAAAGAAGGCCCGCTTAACCATTGACGGTATTGATAAAACTATTGAACTTCCCGTGCATGAAGGCAGTGCTGGCCCGGATGTAATAGACGTAAGTAGTCTGGTTGGCCAGGGGTTTTTTACCTATGATCCTGGATTTATGTCTACCGCAGCCTGCGAATCGGATATTACCTACATCGATGGTGGCAAGGGCGTTCTCTTGCATCGGGGTTATCCCATAGAACAGCTAGCTAAAAAAGCCAGTTTTCTGGACACCTGCTACCTGCTGCTATACGGTGAATTACCGAATGGCAGCGAAAAAGAAAAATTTGAAAACAGCATTCGCTATCACACCATGGTCGATGAACAGATCCACCGTTTTTTCCAGGGCTTTCCACGTACCGCACATCCCATGTCCATGCTGCTTAGTGTGGTCGGAGCACTCTCCGCCTTCTACCATGACACGCTGGATAACGACAATCCGCAACATCGGAAAGCCGTGTCCCACAAAATCATAGCCAAAATGCCCACCCTGGCTGCCATGTGCTACAAACATGGTGTCGGTCAACCTTTTATGTACCCACAAAACGACATGGGCTTTGCCGAAAATTTCCTGCACATGATGTTCGGCACCCCCTGTGATCCACCGAAGGTAAGCCCAACACTGGCCAGGGCTATGGATACTATATTCTTGTTGCACGCAGACCACGAGCAGAACGCTTCGACATCGACAGTGCGTTTAGCTGGCTCATCCGGTGCTAATCCCTATGCGTGTATCGCATCTGGCATCGCTGCGTTATGGGGTCCCGCTCATGGCGGTGCCAATGAGGCAGTGCTTGCACAGCTACACAAGATAGGTGATGTATCCAATATTGGGGGCTATATCCTTCGTGCGAAAGATAAGGACGATCCGTTCAGGCTTATGGGCTTTGGGCATCGGGTTTATAAAAATTTCGATCCTCGGGCAACGGTAATGCGGGAAATTTGTAATGAAGTGCTTGATGAATTAGGGGTAGAAGACGATCCCCTGTTTAAAATTGCACGCAGGCTAGAGAAAATAGCCCTGGAAGACGAGTACTTCATCGAACGCAAACTCTACCCTAATGTTGATTTCTATTCCGGTATTATTTTGAAAGCGATTGGTATACCAACCAGTTTATTCACAGTTATCTTCGCGACCGGACGAACGCCAGGCTGGATTGCTCACTGGGACGAAATGTTAAGCAGCCCTTTTCGCATCGGTAGACCGCGACAACTGTACAAAGGTCACAGCAGACGCGATATCCAGCGCTAAGTCGATTGGCTATCGTCCGCTCTGGGCGGTAGCCATCAGTTCCTGGCCAGAACTTCACAAGCCCCAAAGCAAACAGTCATTCCGCCACGCCGAGAACAGGCTGCCAGCAAACCATTACTGCTATTGTTTGAAGTTGGAAAATTGGTGGAGCCTAACGGGATCGAACCGTTGACCTCAACGCTGCCAGCGTTGCGCTCTCCCAGCTGAGCTAAGGCCCCAGGATCGCTGTAGAAGGAAGCCGCATTCTAAGCACAGTCAGTGAGCCTGTCAACGTAGGGAGTCTGGTTGTCAACAAAGACACTAGAATTCGCGAAATTCTCTTGCCAGAGATTTCCCCTGCTTCTTCGAGATACCTCCGAGTACTGAAATGGCGCTGCGTAACCTTGCTCTGGTGATATCGATACCTAAAATTCCAATCGACTCGATAACTGATGTAGATACTGCATTGCCACTTATTGCGACGAACAAGGGAAATAAAAAATCTCTGATCTTCAATTGTAGCTGCGCGGCCAGGGCGTGCAGCTCGCGCTCTACGTTTTCCCTATTGAGTTGCGGTATTTGCTCCAGTTTCCAGAGAGAAAATTGCAAAATTTTCACAATCAACTGTTTCTCTAAAGTCTTGTGAGTAAAGCTGGCTTCATCCAGCTTCAGATCGCCACTGATAAAGAAGCCAGCCAGCGACGCAAGGTCACTAAAGCGCTCGACTCGTTGTTTCAGCAAAGGCACGATCTGCTCCACTTTTGCCGGCTTGAATGCCCAGGCGGTAAATCGCTCGACAAACTCTTGATCACTGAGGTCTTCACGAAGGTATTTGCCATTTAGCCAATCCAGCTTTTCACTATCAAAGATCGGGCCACCCAGCGACACACGGCTGATGTCAAAATTCTCGGTCATTTCGGTTAACGAGAACTTCTCTCGCCCATCAGGCATTGTCCAGCCCATCATGGCCAGGTAATTCAATAGCGCTTCGGGCAAATAGCCCATTGCCTCGTAATAACCGATACTGGTGGGGTTTTTGCGTTTGCTTAGCTTGCTTTTGTCCGGGTTTCTGAGCAAGGGCAGATGACAGAAAACTGGAACTTCCCAATCAAAATATTGATAGAGCAAAATATGTTTAGGTGTGGAGTTAATCCACTCCTCGCCGCGAATCACATGGGAGATGGCCATCAGATGGTCGTCCACCACATTCGCGAAATGGTAGGTTGGCCTGCCATCAGACTTAATCAGCACCTGCATATCAACCTGAGACCAACTGATGCTGACTGCCCCCCGCAGCATGTCCTGAAACTCGCAATCCCCGGATTCCGGTATCTTCATGCGTATAACATAGTGTTCTTTGGCGGCAAGTTTAGTGCTAATTTGTGTTTCGTTTAGAGCAAGGCAATGGCCATCGTAACCCGGCTGCGTGTTGTCTTGCATTTGCTGCTGACGTAAGGCATCCAGCCGCTGAGAACTACAAAAACAGCGAAATGCAGAACCAGTATTGAGCAATAGCTCAATATGCTCAGAGTAAATCTGTGCGCGTTCGCTCTGCCGATAGGGGCCAAATTTACCGTCGATGCCTGGCCCTTCGTCCCAGCACAAACCCAGCCATTGCAGGGAACGCAAAATGTCCTGTTCGGACCTGTCGCTGCTGCGTTGCTTGTCAGTATCTTCGATGCGCAAGACAAACTCACCCTCATGCTGGTGCGCGAAACAGCGATTAAATAAAGCAATATAAGCCGTGCCTACATGGGGATCGCCGGTTGGAGATGGGGCAATACGTGTGCGGACTTTATTCATAGTAATTTTTACAACTCACCAGTAAGGAGAATTTCAGCCGTCAGTTCTGAGAAACGCCAATCAAGGCGTATTTTAAAGGCGCAGATTATACGCGAAACGAATTCGATTCCACTCTCTCATTCGCAATAATACACGAGGTCGGGGCAGGCATGACAGGCAGGAAATTTTCCACTGGATATTAATCTCGATAATTCTGCTATTTAATTTCCGCAGGCATCAAACAACGCTAAAACCAAACGCGTAGGGATCTTCTTCATCAACGATCAGGGTATTAAACCCGGTAACTTTTGCCCAACCTTCAATGCTTGGCACAATAGCAGAGAATGGCCCTACCTGTGTTTTATGATCAATACGGCCAACAAACTGACTTCCTATAATGCTTTCATGGACAAATTCATCGGCTATGCCCAGTTTTCCCTGTGCATAGAGCTGCGCCATACGCGCTGAGGTGCCTGTGCCACAAGGTGAACGATCAATCGCCGCATCACCATAAAATACGGCATTACGCGCACTACTGCCCTGGCCACGGGATGCTCCTGCCCATAACACATGGGACACGCCAGAGATGGTCGAATCCTGCGGGTGTACACAATTGACCACTTCATTTGCCCGTTCTCTAATTATGGGGCTAAACCTTAGCAGATCATTGGCAGAATAATCGTCCAGATCACGGTAATTATGCTGTGATTCAATAATCGCGTAGTAATTGCCGCCATAGGCAATATCAATAGAAAGCACCCCCAGGCCCGGACAATCTACGCGCACTCCTGCCTCTGCCAAATAGCTCGCAACATTACGAATTGTGACGGAACTCACGCGGTTGCCCGTATTACGGTAGGTCACATCAATCAGACCGGCAGGTACATCGATCTTCAGATGACCCGGCTTGCGGGGGCTAATTAAACCGTTTTCCAGGGCAATCGTTATTGCGCCGATGCTGCCATGTCCACACATGGGCAGGCAGCCACTGGTTTCCATAAATAGTATTGACGCATCACTATCTTCGCGCATCGCCGGGTAAATAATGGCTCCCGACATCATGCTGTGGCCGCGTGGTTCAAACATGAGCGCCCGTCGAATCCAGTCAAAGCGCTTAACAAAATCCTGGCGCTTTTCGCTCATGTTGCTGCCTGCTAACGCTGGCGCTCCACCAACAAGCAAACGCACCGGGTTACCGCAAGTGTGCGCATCAATACACATAAAGGTATGGCGTTGCATAAGGTTGACCTCACTGACTGATATTCATACTATCTGTTTTATAGATTACAGTTAATCTGAGTCTGTAAATCAAGCGATAAATCAAACTCTAAAAAATGTCGAGCCCTGGCATCAATACAGATACGGGCACCCGCATTGAAATTGCTATTACAGGTGGCGGTATTATCGGCCTCTGCTGTGCCTTGCAGCGACAGTCGTCAGGCAAAAACGTGCTTATCTTCGAGCCAAACGAGCCTGGAAATGGGTGCTTATCAAGGAATGCAGGTCATTTTGCAGGGGAACAGATTATCGCTCTTATGAGACTGTGCAAAAATACAAACTTCGTCATTCCTGCGCAGGAATGACGGGGTGATGCTGGAATCACATGGCGGTCTTTTACACAGTCTCTATATACAGCACTGAACTCTCTTTAAATCTCATTCACAGTAATCGACAGGTATCCGCTGTTCGAGCAACCGGCTTCGAAACCGCCCCAATGTGGATGCCTCGGGAACTTCGCCACCAGGCTCAAGGCGGCAAAATTTGCGAAACAACAGGTCTCGGTCAGACAGTTCATTACCCATGCTACTAACAAAACGCCTGGTTGCCGTTTACTAAAGGATCGGTAGCCTGTTTTAGCCAGCATCGTGTCTTTTCAGATAATTCAGCGCCGAGTTTTTCGTACACACTGCGATGGTAGCCATCAAGCCATTCGATTTCGTCACGGGAAAGCATATTGACCTTGATTAAACGCTGATCAACAGGCGCCAGAGTCAGCGTTTCAAATTCAAAAAAATCGGGGTATTGGCCTGACTCCTTAACCAGCACCAGATTCTCAATGCGGATACCATATTCACCTTCTTTATAATAACCAGGCTCGTTGGACAGTATCATTCCAGCTTTCAATGCGACCGTATTTGGCCACGGGGCTACACGCTGAGGCCCTTCGTGAACTCCTAAATAACTCCCTACACCATGGCCGGTACCGTGGCCATAGTCCAATCCGACTTTCCACAGATGCGTTCTAGCCAGGCAATCAAGCTGATGACCACTGGTGCCTTGAGGAAAACGACAGGTGGCAAGTGCAATATGCCCTTGCAGAACACGAGTAAAATGCTCCTTCTGCTCATCAGTCGGGTTTCCAACAATAACTGTTCTGGTGACATCGGTTGTACCATCAAGATACTGGCCGCCTGAATCTACAAGGTATACACTGTCTTGAAGCAATGTTTTATTACTGTGCGCGTCAACCCGATAATGAACAATCGCGCCATTGCTGCCCGCTCCAGAAATAGTGTCAAAGCTCACTTGCTTAAATAGCGGTTGTTGTTTGCGAAGGGACAGCAGTTTTTCTACCGCATCCAGCTCGCTCAGAGAATCTTTTTTAGCAACTGCGCTATCCAGCCATGCCAAAAAGTTTACAAGGGCGACCCCATCACGGAAATGGGCATTTCGTGCCCCATTCAGCTCAGTCGTATTTTTGCATGCCTTTGCATCAAAAACGGGATTGCCGACTACCAACTCGGTCCCTCCTATATCCAGGATAGCTGACACCTTCAGTGAAGTCATGGACTCATCCAGCATCAGCCTTCGCCCCTCGCTGGCAAGCCGTCTCAGGTTTTCTTCAAAAACAGACTGCGCTAACAGAGTAATATGATGACGACTTTCCCCGGCATTAGAAAAATGCGTTCTAGCCAGATCAACAAACCAGTCAACCCTGCCATCCGCATATAAAATCGCGTGACTCAAGGGAACCGGGACATGAGGAATGTCTGAAGCACGCACATTTAATAACCAGGCAATACAATCTGGCATAACAATGACAAGGGCATGAACCTGTTGATTATCCAGCAATTTCCCCATACGCTGACATTTATCCCTTGACCGTTCTCCCGCATAGCACAATGGATGTTCCACAATATCCGTTGCTGGCCGCGAAGGTTGTTCCAGCCAGCAACAATCGACAGGATTTTCCGGCACCTCCACCAAAGTGAGGTTTAGTTTGAGGCAAACTTTTTGAAAAATCGTTATGCTTTGGCGAGTATGCAAGGCCGGGTCGTATCCCAGGCGAATATTGCCGCTCAGATTTAACGCCAACCAGTTAGCTATTGCTGGATCGTTAAAATCGTCAACATCAAATATGGCTGGATCAACCTGATTTCGCGCTTGCAAGGTATAACGACCATCAACAAATAAGGCAGCAGAATCCTGGGTGATAACACCCACACCAGCAGAACCGGTAAACCCTGACACCCAGGCCAATCGCTCGGCATAGCCAGCGTTATATTCGTTCTGATATTCATCGGTTTTCGGAATGATGAAGCCTGACAGTTGCCTGTCAGTCAGTTCGTTTCGTAATACAGCGACATTATTTTTCACAGCATTTCTGCCTTCTGTTTTCCGGATTTTTTGTATTCAACAACAAGCATATCACTAGCGTGGGACTGTCGGTTAATTCAAAATCAGTCCAATTTTAAAAAAATACTATGTTTGAGCAATGACTTAAATATTCACAACAAGCTAAAAACTTCATTTTCCGACAAGCCCACCGTGGAAACAATTGAGTCAATGCCATGAGAGCCTTCGGGTTTCAAGCAAACCTTTTCTACCGCGATAAACTGAGTAGACTTGGCCACCTGCATCGCTGCATGGCTATGTGCTTATGCAACGCCCTCAATAGTAGCCAGCTTTTGGCCTGGAAAGCGACGGTAAGTGTCCCTGTTCGCAGTGCGTATCCTGACTAAATAAGCAAGGCTGCCCGCCACCATCACACACTTCATTACGTCATTTAATCATGATTATCATCATGGACTAACTATACCTGCTGGCTCAGTGGCTTGCTATACTTGCGCCGCCTGTCATTCCCGCATCCCCTCCGTCATTCATCCCCGCACCCTCCGTCATTCATCCCCGCACCACCCGGTCATTCCTGCACCACTCCGTCATTCCCGCGCAGGAGACTGTGCAACAAACCAACATTCGTCGTTCCTGCGAAAGCAGGAACCCAGTAAAATAGCCAAACCCGCAAGGGTTTTCCGCCTGTAACGCATGCCTGGCGAGGGTTTTTTGCACAGTCTCGCAGGCGGGAATCCAGTGAATAACAACATGAGCCACAAACAAGCCACCGTCTCGAAGGCGGGAAACCTTCGCCAGGCTGCGTTACTTACACAGAAGGACATTTACATGGATGGGCAGGATGTACAGGAAGGGGTAAGAGAATTGGTGCGGGAATGACGAATACTGGTTTTGCGCAGTAGCCCTGCCGCACAAGGCAAGGCCGCTTTATGCACTGTTGATTTCTAATTAATTTCTCACGTTCTATTAATTTCCACTAATTTCTAACTATCAAGGTATCGACCGACTGAGAGCCGAGACAGGTCGCCTGTTGCAGCCATGACACTACAATAGACGGATCCTGCCTCGGGTTGAACGCTTCTTACCCGGTTATCTCTGCCATCACGGAGCCACCTGTATCTTCAGTGGTTCCGGGTGATACAACAACTCACCATCGGCAAGTAGATAGCCAACAAACAACTCATAACTACCCACCTCCGCAGGCCACAGTGTGATCGGCTCCGGGGTGAGATTGATGAAACTATTGCGCTCCAGTGTCAGGTCTTGCTTGAAGAAGAACAGTGTTTCACCATCCCAGGGTACCAGCCCGGACGGCGTCAACAACACCACGGCGTCAGGAGCAGACGTCTCTCTTGCCGCCACCACAACATCGACCTGCTCGCCTGTGTCAGAGCGGCGCGGTGTGATCACAAACACGATATTCAGCGATTCACCTACCGAGAAGGCATTGTCCTTGAAGTAAGTTTCGCCGCCGTCGCTGCTCGCCCCGCCGCGGAACAGCGACTTGCTGCCGGAGCCATCGATGTCCCCGGGGTTTAACAGCGGTGGCGCGTTTACCTTCACCTCCAGGTGGGCAAGACCCGAAGCCGAACCTCGAGGGCGCAACCTTACTTGAGCCGTATCCGCCTTGCCAACACGCAGTCCGGTAATACGCAAGGTGGTGCCGTCAATGCTGGTACGCACCGCCCCTAAATCACCGCTGACGAAGGGTGCCACATACGGTGGAAGCCCGCCGCTGATGGTTACTTCCTTAGTTTCGCCAAGCACCACAGTGAGACGCGCCGCGCTAAGCTGTAGCGGATCGACCAGGATCGGCGGCGCAGCCGAAGCAGTAGGTGCAGTAGGTGGCGTGGGCGGCACAGGTGGCGTAATGACCGGTGCAGGATCGGTGGTGTCCAGTGTGACCACAATCATATTGGGGAGCGCTGATGGATCTTTGTCTGGATTTTCGCCCGGTATGCTCGCTACTGCCTGGATGTTGTTAACTCCTTCACACAGAGTAATGTCGATCGTCCAGTTACCTTCAGCATCAGACACGACAGTACCAGTGCCTGTTGGACTGTTACTGTTGTCACATTCAGGATCATCCTGCAATATCGTTATCTTCACCCCGGGCTCAGCTGTACCCGCAACAGTGAACATTGCCGTACTCACCGTAGCCGCTGATGCCGTCGTAATGACCGGTTTAGGAAGCCGCTCACGTGCAGGAACGGGGATGTCCAGTGTGACCACAATCATATTGGGGAGCGCTGATGGATCTTTGTCTGGATTTTCGCCAGGTATGCTCGCTACTGCCTGGATGTTGTTAACTCCTTCACACAGAGTAATGTCGATCGTCCAGTTACCTTCAGCATCAGACACGACAGTACCAGTGCCTGTTGGACTGTTACTGTTGTCACATTCAGGATCATCCTGCAATATCGTTATCTTCACCCCTGGCTCAGCTGTACCCGCAACAGTGAACATTGCCGTACTCACCGGAAGAGTCGGTGATGTCGTAATGACCGGTTTAGGAAGCCGCTCACGTGCAGGAACGGGGATGTCCAGTGTGATCACAATCGCTTCGGAGAGCGCTGATGGTGCTTTGCCCGCCATGGTTGCGACTGCCTGGATGTTGTTAACTCCGTCACACAGAGTAATGTCGATCGTCCAGTCACCTTCAGCATCAGACACACCAGAACCACTGAGTCTTGGCGTGTTGGCACATCCAGAACCATCCCTCAATATCGTTATCTTCACCCCTGGCTCAGCTGTACCCGTAACAGTGAACATTGCCGTACTCACCGGAAGAGTCGGTGATGTCGTAATGACCGGTTTAGGAAGCCGCTCACGTGCAGGAACGGGGATGTCCAGTGTGACCACAATCATATTGGGGAGCGCTGATGGATCTTTGTCTGGATTTTCGCCAGGTATGCTCGCTACTGCCTGGATGTTGTTAACTCCTTCACACAGAGTAATGTCGATCGTCCAGTTACCTTCAGCATCAGACACGACAGTACCAGTGCCTGTTGGACTGTTACTGTTGTCACATTCAGGATCATCCTGCAATATCGTTATCTTCACCCCTGGCTCAGCTGTACCCGCAACAGTGAACATTGCCGTACTCACCGGAAGAGTCGGTGATGTCGTAATGACCGGTTTAGGAAGCCGCTCACGTGCAGGAACGGGGATGTCCAGTGTGATCACAATCGCTTCGGAGAGCGCTGATGGTGCTTTGCCCGCCATGGTTGCGACTGCCTGGATGTTGTTAACTCCGTCACACAGAGTAATGTCGATCGTCCAGTCACCTTCAGCATCAGACACACCAGAACCACTGAGTCTTGGCGTGTTGGCACATCCAGAACCATCCCTCAATATCGTTATCTTCACCCCTGGCTCAGCTGTACCCGTAACAGTGAACATTGCCGTACTCACCGTAGCCGCTGATGCCGTCGTAATGGCCGGTACAGCAGACTGCACAGGTGGCGTAATGACCGGCGCAGGATCGGTGGTGTCCAGTGTGATCACAATCGCTTCGGAGAGCGCTGATGGTGCTTTGCCCGCCATGGTTGCGACTGCCTGGATGTTGTTAACTCCGTCACACAGAGTAATGTCGATCGTCCAGTCACCTTCAGCATCAGACACACCAGAACCACTGAGTCTTGGCGTGTTGGCACATCCAGAACCATCCCTCAATATCGTTATCTTCACCCCTGGCTCAGCTGTACCCGTAACAGTGAACATTGCCGTACTCACCGTAGCCGCTGATGCCGTCGTAATGGCCGGTACAGCAGACTGCACAGGTGGCGTAATGACCGGTGCAGGATCGGTGGTGTCCAGTGTGATCACAATCGCTTCGGAGAGCGCTGATGGTGCTTTGCCCGCCATGGTTGCGACTGCCTGGATGTTGTTAACTCCGTCACACAGAGTAATGTCGATCGTCCAGTCACCTTCAGCATCAGACACACCAGAACCACTGAGTCTTGGCGTGTTGGCACATCCAGAACCATCCCTCAATATCGTTATCTTCACCCCTGGCTCAGCTGTACCCGTAACAGTGAACATTGCCGTACTCACCGTAGCCGCTGATGCCGTCGTAATGGCCGGTACAGCAGACTGCACAGGTGGCGTAATGACCGGCGCAGGATCGGTGGTGTCCAGTGTGATCACAATCGCTTCGGAGAGCGCTGATGGTGCTTTGCCCGCCATGGTTGCGACTGCCTGGATGTTGTTAACTCCGTCACACAGAGTAATGTCGATCGTCCAGTCACCTTCAGCATCAGACACACCAGAACCACTGAGTCTTGGCGTGTTGGCACATCCAGAACCATCCCTCAATATCGTTATCTTCACCCCTGGCTCAGCTGTACCCGTAACAGTGAACATTGCCGTACTCACCGTAGCCGCTGATGCCGTCGTAATGGCCGGTACAGCAGACTGCACAGGTGGCGTAATGACCGGTGCAGGATCGGTGGTGTCCAGTGTGATCACAATCGCTTCGGAGAGCGCTGATGGTGCTTTGCCCGCCATGGTTGCGACTGCCTGGATGTTGTTAACTCCGTCACACAGAGTAATGTCGATCGTCCAGTCACCGTCAGCATCAGACACACCAGAACCACTGAGTCTTGGCGTGTTGGCACATCCAGAACCATCCCTCAATATCCGTATCTTCACCCCTGGCTCAGCTGTACCCGTAACAGTGAACATTGCCGTACTCACCGTAGCCGCTGATGCCGTCGTAATGGCCGGTACAGCAGACTGCACAGGTGGCGTAATGACCGGTGCAGGATCGGTGGTGTCCAGTGTGACCACAATCATATTGGGGAGCGCTGATGGATCTTTGTCTGGATTTTCGCCCGGTATGCTCGCCACTGCCTGGATGTTGTTAACTCCTTCACACAGAGTAATGTCGATCGTCCAGTCACCTTCAGCATCAGACACGACAGTACCAGTGCCTGTTGGACTGTTACTGTTGTCACATTCAGGATCATCCTGCAATATCGTTATCTTCACCCCTGGCTCAGCTGTACCCGCAACAGTGAACATTGCCGTACTCACCGGAAGAGTCGGTGATGTCGTAATGACCGGTTTAGGAAGCCGCTCACGTGCAGGAACGGGGATGTCCAGTGTGATCACAATCGCTTCGGAGAGCGCTGATGGATCTTTGTCTGGATTTTCGCCAAGTATGCTCGCTACTGCCTGGATGTTGTTAACTCCTTCACACAGAGTAATGTCGATCGTCCAGTTACCTTCAGCATCAGACACGACAGTACCAGTGCCTGTTGGACTGTTACTGTTGTCACATTCAGGATCATCCTGCAATATCGTTATCTTCACCCCTGGCTCAGCTGTACCCGTAACAGTGAACATTGCCGTACTCACCGTAGCCGCTGATGCCGTCGTAATGGCCGGTACAGCAGACTGCACAGGTGGCGTAATGACAGGCGCAGGATCGGCATTAACGGTGATGGCTACCGTAGCATCATTCGTACCAGCGCTATTAGTGGCAGTGATGGTGTAGGTGACTGCTTCTGCAACCGCCGTTGGCGTGCCTGAAATGGTGCCGGTGGTTGTGTCAAGTGTTAGTCCAGCGGGTAGTGCTGGTTCAATGCTGTAGCTGGCAACCGTACCGCCTGTTGAAGCGATGGTTATCGGCGCGATAGCAGTGCCCACTGTTGCCGTTACTGTATTGGGGCTGATACTGATGCTCGGGGCTGCTAGAGGACGATTATTCGTTACCGAGTAATCAGTAAAGTCTTCAAGCCCTCCTTCGGTAGCACCCGTAATGGAACCTACTGTTTTTGCGTATGACAGGGTGATGGTCTCACCGCCGACAATGTCAGCGTCTAAGGTCAAAAGCAGCGCCGAAGGCGCTACTTGACTAATACCCGTTACCGTTGGATTTGATGCCGCGCCGGACACCGTAAAGTCAGCAACCACTAGGTCGGGACTGGCAGTTACGATTTCAATGCCAAAAGATAGGAATATCTGATTTGCTGAAAATGTTCCAGCTGATACTAGTTCTAGTCCTTCTATTGGTGCGATTGCGTTATTGGTTATAGGCTTGTCAGAAAAATCCGCCAGCGGTTCACTGCCGCCGGTAAGGTCTCTCCTGATGCCCTTGGTATTATGTTCAGTTCCGGTTTTGGTGTATGACAGGGTGGCGGTTTCACCGAAGGCAATCTGGCGATTCAGTGTGAGTTGTATCGCGTCTCTGGGTGCCTCGCCATCAACGAAACAACTGGTAACGTCTGTTACCGTTAGTGCTGGTGATGCGTCACTTGATAAAGTAAAGTCACCTAGCCTCTCGTTTAAGAAAGCAGCATCGGCAGAACGATCGAATACTACATTTGCATCAAACGTTATACATATTACACCCTGTTCGTTTGCGTTATTCAGAACCGTGTTAATAACTGTAATGACTGGTGCTGCTGCTAAGCTAGAATTCAGCGTGATGACGATGTTAGCGGTTGATGTGTTACCAGCGGCATCGGTTGCGGTTGCGGTGAATGCGTTGAGTCCTTCAATTAGTGTTGTGGCAACCGACCAAGTGGTACCCGTTACGTTTACGGCACCAATGGACGTGCTATCCTTGAACACATCAACCGTGGCACCTGCCTCAGTGGTGCCGGTAAGCGTGAATGCGTCTGTTCTGACCAGTTGTGTTGGGTTGGTAATGGTTACTGTCGGTGCAACAGTGTCTAACGTGATGCTAACGGCAGCGGATGGGGTTGATACGTTACCGGCGGCATCGCTTGCGGTGGCGGTGAATGTGTTGGCACCATTATTATTAGCAGACAGCGTTACCTCAATAGACCAATCGCCATTGGCACCAGCAGTGGCAGTGGGTGATGTCAATACAGTGTCGTTTTGGGTCAGTGTTACCGTGGCACCGGCTTCTGCGCTGCCGTTAATGGTTATGCTGTCGTCATTTGTTGGCGTTGTTGGTTGAGTGATGACTGGTGCATCAGGGGCGGTGTTGTCCGCCTCGATGGTGACAGCGAGATTAAAGGCTGGCAGGGAAACGGTATCGCTACCAGAGGTCAGGGTGATCACAATGTCCGAGGTGCTGCCGACATTGGTGGGTGTACCGGTCAAGGCCCCAGTGGTGGTGCTGAACATGGCCCAGCTGGGTTTGTTGGCAATCGAATAGACCAGGGTTGCGCCATCGTCCACATCGCCACCGCCGGGGGTGAAGCTGTAGGGTTGATCCTGCACCACTGTGGTAGCAGGCATGCCGGTGATGGTCGGTGCGTCATTCACAGGGGTGACGACGAGATTAAAGGGTTGCAGGGAAGCGGTCTCCATGCCGTCGGTGACAGAGATCACAATCCCCATGGTGAAGAAAACATCATCATTGCCCGGTGTGCCGGTCAAGGCACCAGTTGTGGCGCTGAACGTGGCCCAGCTGGGTTTGTTGGTAATCGAATAGACCAGGGTTGTGCCTGCGTCCACATCTGCCCCACTCGGGGTGAAACTATAGGCGCTGTCTTCGGCAACTGTGCCTCGTGGTATACCCGTGATGGTCGGCGCGTCATTCACATTGACAACCGCACTGGTCTCAGCAGAGGTCAGGCTTTCATCGTTGCGGCCTCTATCGGTATAGGACACCGTCACGGTGATTGCCTTGCCCACCTGGGACTGGGTCAGAATAAAGGTCGCGGCAAGTCCGCCGCTGATGTCGGCGCCATCCGCTTTCCACTGGTAGAGGAAGTTGGGAGGCGTAAAAAAGCCATCCGCATCGGTAATGCCGGACGTGTCCGCAGTCAGGGTCCCGCCCTGGGTCGCGGTGCCGCTGATGGCCGGCAAGCCCACTGGTGCGACATTCTGGGCATTGCTCGGCTGGGCGATAAACAGCAGGGCGAATAAGGTAGCGGCAAGGAAGCGCGGCCAAGAGGCCGTTAAAATACCAGAACGCCTGGGCTTTTCTGGTTGGTTTATGTTTTTTCGTGTTTTGGTTTTAGGTATTGCTGTGTTTACTACAGACGCAACACCGGCGACATTACCAGATGTCAGGACGCGCTGTGGGGGGGGGGTAGCATAGAATTAACCAGTGCTGCAAGCATTTGTAAAATTTTCATTTGGTACTCCATTGATGTCAAATTGTTTCAAACTAACAGCCGTTATACTGGTATCAGTAATTTTCCAGCCCCAGCCTTGTCTCTTAATCCCTGGATGGAAGCCCTAAAACGTGGTCGTGTTTTTTGGCTATCACGCCCTTGATCCGTTTAGATCAAAGTATCCTAAAATGGGATATTTTCGAATCCTACCTGAACTCAGAATCTTTAGTCAACTATTTTTTCTACTTTATTTTCTCAACCTCTCCTTGAGTGTTAGTTCTGTTAGTAGATCGAGAGAGAGAGTTGCTTGTATCGAGTTTGCAAGGCAGCAAGGCCGTAAGAGACTGTGCAAGAAATCCTCGCCAGACTGCGTTAGCTGTGGAAAAGCCTTGTGGATTTGGGTGGTTTACTGGATTCCTGCCTGCGCAGGAATGACAGGGTGGTGCAGGAATGACGGAGGGGTGCGGGAATGGCGGGGTGGTGCAGGAATGACAAATGCTGGATTTTTACACAGTCTCTACAGTCCCACTTCCGGCCATTTTTTGAATTATGCAAAGCTCTCTCAGTGTTTTAATGAGGTGTTCACCTTAGGCTATACTCTACATAGTCACGGTAGTTCACGATTGTCAGTAAAAAGAAGAACGCGGAATGAAAAACTGCTACTTTATTCCAAGTGGCCAGGAACAAGCCCAGAGGAATAAAAAATAATGAAGTTACATCAGCAAACCTGCCTTGTCAGCCCGCTACGGGACGCTATTCATCAGCATTATCGCTGTGATGAAACCGCCCTGCTGGAAACCCTGCTACCACTGGCACAGCTACCTGGAGACGGCCATCATCGGGTTCGCAAGACAGCCATGGAATTCGCTGAGGCAGTGCGTAACGATGCACAAAACGGTTCCAGCATCCAGAACCTGTTGAATGAATACACACTCTCCACACAAGAAGGCATCGTGCTCATGTGCCTGGCCGAAGCCTTGTTGCGGGTACCGGATAGCACCACGGCTGATCGTCTAATTCGTGACAAATTGGTACCAGGCGATTGGTCTTCACATATCGGTAACAGTGATTCACTATTCGTTAATTCCTCCGCCTGGGGGCTGTTGGTATCTGGCCGTGTAGTCAGTTTTAACGAGGAAGAAAAGCGGCGGCAAATAGGCCGCCTCAAAAAAGTCATCGGCAAAATGGGCGAGCCCATTATTCGCCAGGCCATGCGCCAGGCGATGGCTATTATGGGTACCCAGTTTGTGTTGGGGCAAACCATCGAAGAGGCCAGCAAGCGTGCTGAGAAATTAGAAGCCAAAGGCTATCGCTATTCCTACGACATGCTCGGCGAAGCCGCCCGCACCATGAGCGATGCCGATGCTTACTATACTTCCTATGAAAAGGCTATTCACCACATCGGTAAACTTGCCACGGGCAAGGGCATTTACCAGGGTGCTGGCATTTCGGTAAAACTATCCGCCATCCACCCACGCTATGAGTTTGTAAAAAGCGAACGCCTGATGCTGGAGCTTGTGCCTCGCTTGAGGAACCTCGCCCGCCTGGCGAAGCAATACAATATCGGCATGACAATCGATGCGGAAGAAGCCGAGCGCCTGGATATTTCTTTGGATATTATCGAAACCGTTTTCTCCGATCCGCAACTGGCTGGCTGGGAAGGTTTCGGTGTCGTTGTCCAGGCCTATCAAAAACGTGCGCTGTATGTGCTCAACTGGCTTATTGATCTGAGCCAACGCACCGGCAAGAAAATGATGCTTCGGCTAGTTAAGGGCGCCTATTGGGACTCGGAAATTAAAATCGCTCAGGTTAACGGTCTGGACGACTATCCGGTGTTCACTCGTAAAGCCTCAACTGATGTGTCGTATCAAGCCTGCGCCAGTGTGCTGCTCGACAACCGCGCTAGTATTTTTCCTCAGTTCGCGACTCATAACGCCTATACAATGGCTTACATTTTAGAACGCGCCGGGGGTGATTTACGCGGCTTCGAATGTCAGCGTCTGCACGGGATGGGCGCTGGCCTGTACGATCGCCTGGCAGAAGAAACCAATGTTCCTGTGCGTATCTACGCCCCCGTCGGCGAACATAAAAGCCTGCTCGCTTACCTGGTACGACGACTGCTGGAAAATGGCGCCAATACCTCCTTCGTTAACAATATTGTAAACCAGAGTATTCCCCTTGCTTCGCTGATCGAAGACCCAGTATCAAAGGTCCGTAGCTGGCCGAGGAAAAACAATCCAAATATCCCATTGCCGTCCGCCCTGTATGGCGACTCGCGGACAAACTCACAGGGAGTCGATGTGACTGATATGCCACACATGAGCATCCTGGCGGAGAACATCCGTTCGTGGGTCACAGCCAATCTGCGCGGTGGCAGCACGGCGTCACAAAATCAACTGGCATCGATCAGCCCAACCAATACCAAAAAGGTACTCGGTTATGTCAGCCGAACCTCGGCACCGGAACTCTCTGAAAAATTGGATATTGCCCTGGCCGCACATCGCAACTGGAGCCAGGTGTCGATTGATGAGCGTTGCGCTTGCCTGCTTCGGCTTGCCGACAAATTGGAACAGCAACTGCCAGCCTTTCTCGCCCTATGTACCCTGGAAGCCGGAAAAGTCACTCTTGATGGCGTTGCTGAGGTGCGCGAAGCTGTCGATTTTTGTCGCTACTACGCCAACGAAGGGCGTAAGGTAATGGGGATTCACCGCGATTGGGGTTGCAACGGCCAACTGCAATCACGCGGCGTAGTCCTGTGCATTAGTCCCTGGAATTTCCCGTTGGCGATTTTTTTAGGGCAAGTAACCGCCGCACTGGCAGCCGGCAACTCAGTACTGGCGAAACCCGCCGATTCAACTTGTTTGATCGCCAGCCTCGCAATTCAACTCATGGCTGGCTGTGGCTTCCCGGAAAACCTGGTACAGCTTATCATCACGCCCGGACAGGCGGTGGGCGAGCATCTGCTACCAGACCCACGAGTATCAGCGGTGATGTTCACCGGCTCGACCGAAGTTGGTGCAGGCATTGCCCGCACCCTGGCACAGCGTGCCGGATCACGCATACCCCTGATTGCCGAAACAGGCGGTCAAAACTGCATGATTGTGGACTCCACTACACTGCCCGAACAAGTAGTCGATGACGTGATTTCCTCCGGTTTCCAGAGTGCAGGTCAACGCTGTTCCGCCTTGCGTGTGTTATTTTTACAAGAAGATGTCGCCGTTGGCATAATCGACATGATCATAGGCGCGATGCAGGAACTGCATGTCGGCAACCCTGAGATTCTGCATACAGATGTCGGCCCGGTAATTGATGAAAAGGCATTATCCGCATTACAGTCCCATGCTGAGTTTATGCAGACAAACGGCAGCTTGCTGTACCAGTGCCCATTATCTGCAGAATGTAAAAACGGTACCTTCTTCGCGCCAAGGCTCTACGAAATCGATAATATTTCCCTACTGAGGCAGGAAGTATTCGGCCCTGTTGTACATATCGTGCGCTATCAGGCAAAGGCGCTGGATCAAGTGCTGGCCGATATTAACAGTACTGGTTTCGGCCTGACCTGCGGTATTCATTCTCGCATCCAGACCACGGCGGAAAAGGTGATCTCCAGCATTAATGCAGGTAATATTTACGTAAACCGTAATATTATTGGCGCGGTAGTTGGCGTGCAACCCTTTGGAGGGCATGGTCTCTCTGGCACCGGCCCGAAGGCAGGGGGACCCAGTTATGTATATCGTCTGGCAAAACAAGCCACGAATGATGAACCGCAGTCAATTGACAATGTTGATTTTTCTGGCGCTCACGCCAATTACAATGACGCCGTTAAGCCCGGCATTGCCAAAGCCCAGAGCAACATTATTTGGCAGCGAGTAGCAGCAGAGCAACGTTGTGAACTGATTTTGCAATTTTCATCATCACTTGGCAACACTCACCCGAACCGATTCCCGGAAGAACTTAAAGCACAATTGGCTGTGATGATTTCGGAGACTATCGCCACGCAGTCAAAACCACAAACATTACCCGGCCCCACCGGCGAACTCAACCAATTAAAATTACTGCCACGCGGCTCACTGCTTTGTATTCAACAAGCTGGCGTTCATGCGCTTGATAGTCTGCGTCAAATTCTGGCCGCACTGCTAGGCGGCAACACAGTGGTACACGTCAGCAGCGAGGTCTTTGATTACAGCGAAATAATGAACAGCACCGGGCTGGGTACGGTTTACTCCCGCGCCACAACGACATCAAAACGGGAGCTGAAAACACTGCTTGCAGCAAAACCACTTAAAGGCGTTGCCGTGAGCGGCTCCGAATCCTTGCACAGGTGGCTGGATCAAACCCTGAGTCAACGACAGGGCGCGCTGCTGCCCTTAATCATCGAAACCAATGGCCCGGCCCTGTTACGGCGTTTTCTACTGGAAAAAAGCGTTTCCAACGATACTACAGCGGCCGGCGGCAATGCTTCACTGCTGACAATGGGGGATAATTAAACACGTTCAAATTACGGTTTCTGATTAGCCCCGTCATGCTGAAATCGGCAAGCCAGGAAGCCTGATGAGTAGAGAGACTGTGCAAAAACCCAGCATTCATCATTCCTGCGAAAGAAGTTGTGCAAAATCCAACATTTTCCATTCCAGCACCATCCTGTCATTTCTGCGAAGCATGTCCCCGCGTAGGCGGGGAGCAGGAATCCAGTAAAAAACACAAACCCGCAGCAGTCTTCCACAGGTAACACGAACTGGCGAGGGGTTCTTGCACAGTCTCGAAGGCAGGAATCCAGTAAATAGCACCCCGAGCCACAAACGAGCCGCCGTTTACATTTTGGCAAGTCAACTTGAGGGTAACTTATATAATGCGTACTTCTGATCTGGGCAAACGGGTTTCGAAGTATAATATTTCTGCTTCAGTGTAAACTGTCTTACTATATCGTCAGATAGTATCCGGGCGGTATAGGCTGCGCCCCAATCCCGGTGTGTACGCTTGCTGATCGTGGCCATGACCACCTTCATTTGCTGGACAACACATAGCGGGCTTGTCGGTTAATTCAAAATCAGTCTAATTTTAAGAAAATAAAATGTTTAATAACAAGGGGTTAAATATTCACAACAAGCTAAAAGCTCCATTTTCCGACAAGCCCATAGCGTAGCCAATTCGCCGCAGTAAATCGAATAAACCGGCGTGACCCAGAAAACAGAGAGAAAACAGAGAAACACATTGGAAGAAAATCCCTTAAAAACAGCTCCAGGCATCAATACGCTACGACGTAAGCCAGACAGAATATTTTCTGTCGCCCCCATGATGAATTGGACCGATAGACACGACAGAGTGTTTCTTCGCCAGCTTTCAAGCCATGCCCTGCTCTACACAGAAATGGTGACCAGTGCTGCGCTGAAACACGGTGATGCAAATTACCTGTTGCAACATAATCCAGAAGAACATCCCGTAGCCTTGCAGTTGGGAGGCAGTAATCCTGTGGAATTAGCTGAAGCTGCCAGGTTAGCTGAAGAAGCGGGTTTCGACGAAGTAAATCTAAACGTGGGCTGTCCCAGCGATAGAGTGCAGTCTGGTGCCTTCGGTGCTTGTCTGATGGCGGATCCTCCCCTGGTTGCTCGCTGTATCGGCAGCATGAAATCTACTGTCGGCGTGCCGGTTACTGTAAAGTGTCGAATAGGTATAGACGATCGTGATAGCCAGGCTGAGCTGGAAGACTTCATCGCTGTAGTCGCTAATGCCGGTTGCGAACTATTTATTGTACATGCACGCAAAGCTATTCTTTCGGGGCTGAGTCCGAGGGAAAACCGTGAAATACCGCCCTTGAATTATGACAGTGTCTTTTCCTTGAGGCATAGCTTCCCAGACCTTGCAATCGTAATAAATGGCGGTATTAAATCACTGGATGACGCGAGTGCCCTGTTAGAGAGTACTGACGGGGTGATGCTGGGACGAGAAGCGTACCAAAACCCCTATATCCTGAATGATGTTGACAGCAAGTTCTTTGGCAAGGTCAAGAACAAGAACACGCGACAAGATTGTCTTGGAAAATTTATCCCCTACATCGAACAGGAACTGGATAAAGGAACACCCTTACACCACATGACCAGACATATAATGGGCTTGTTCAAGGGGCAGCGGGGCGGGAAGCAGTTTCGTCGGCACTTGAGTGAAAATAGTTGCAGCAAAAACGCAGACATTCGCGTTTTACTCGATGCTGCTTCCTACCTAAACTAAGTCGAGCTTGCAAAGGAAACTATCGGCATGATCAACTCTATTAAAAGTTTTTTCGAGAAGAAACTCGTGAAAGACGATGGTCTAAACCAGGAAAACACGGCGGTGAACAAGATGGATCTCGCCTGCGCCGCGCTGCTTATCGAAGTAATCAATTCTGATCATGAACTGGATGATCGCGAGCATCAGGCGTTCATGGCTGTATTGAAACAGAGTTATAATGTTGCTGAGGCGGACCTGGTCGAGCTAACAGAGCTGGCCAGGGCTGAGGCGCGTGAGGCGACGTCCTTGTATGAGTTCACACGACTTATCAATGACAACCAGGATTACGCCCAAAAAGTATCCTTGATAGAAAACATGTGGCGCATGGCCTTTTCTGATGAAAGGCTGGACAAATATGAAGACCATCTTATTAGAAAAATTTCTGAATTAATCTACGTGTCTCATAGCGATTTTATCAAAACCAAATTAAAAGTGAGAAATGCCCAGGCCAGCTAATTGGTAACTTTTCTAAAAATCGCCAAAATCGCCAAACTGGTCTCCCACTTTACCGTCCTTTACCAAATACTCGCGTCGCTGCATATAGGCTTCCCGCAGGAATAGATAACGATCTCCTGCAATTAGTTCATCCAGGCCCAACAGCCCTGCCCGGTAATCTGTTTCTTCCAGCAAAAACAGGCTTAGGCGTAGAGACGCATCATCGTTGTATTGTATAGGATTGAGTAAGGTATTCACAATCAAACCAAACGAATCCCGCACATTGCTTGCACCGAACACCGGCAACATGACATAAGGGCCGGGGCCGACTCCCCAACTGCCCAGGGTCTGCCCAAAATCTTCGTAGTTCTTGTGCATGCCGAGACCACTGGCAACATCCATTAGCCCCCCTACTCCCAAGGTGGAGTTGATGAGAAGCCTGCCAGAGTCATTCAGGGCAGCATCAAATTTAAACTGCAATAAATCGTTCACAAAGACATTGATATCGTCAATGTTACTGAAAAAATTTCCAATGCCCTGGCGCGCTATCCTCGGCACGAACAAGGTGTAGGTTGAAGCGACCGGCCTGGCTACTAGCTGGTCGAAGTAATCATTCAACTTGAACACGCGTTGATTGCTGCCTTCCCAGGGATCATTTGTTTGCGCAAGGGAACAACCAACCATGAGGGGACTGGCTAGCAGTAAATAACAAAAAAGCCTCCCGCTAAAGAGACCGTGCAACAAACCCGCGCCAGTCGCGTTACTGGTGGAAAACCCTTGCGGTTTGTGTGGTTTACTGGATTCCTGCTTTCGCAGGAATGACAGGGTGGTGCAGGAATGACGAATAGTGGGTTTTTGCACAGTTTCTTTCGCAGGAATGACGGATGTTGGATTTTTGCGCAGTCTCTTTCGCAAGAATGGCGAATAGTGGGTTTTTGCACAGTCTCTAAAGCGGGACAATTGTTGAATGATTAAGTATTTCACGATCCTCTCTTGTTTTGATTGCCTGAAAGTAATTTATCAAACTGCTTATCGATACGTTTTGTGGAGACGGCAAGTCGAGTACCTAAAGATTGCGCAAACAGTGACACTCGAAACTCTTCCAACATCCAGCGTAAAATCAGTAATTCAGAGTTGTCACTGTCTGAAATATTCGCTGCCAGGCTGAGATATCTGGATTGGTATTGTCCCAGCATTTCGGTAGTAGAGCGATCCTTGTCTCCCATGTGGGGTGCCTTGGCCAGGCGCCATCTGATGGCTTTCAGGTACCTTGGATACTCAGTAAACCATATCAGGCCTGTTTCAGAAAGAAAGTTTTCGTGGAGCAGGCGATTCAATTGCCCCCTTACATCTTTTTCCAGGTAACATAGGGAGCCTGTTTTCAATCCTTGCAAAGACCCCGTGATGTTGAAGTGTTCATCCACTGCCCTGACAAACAAAGATTCGATTTTATCTGCAATACCCAGCAACTGTGATTTACCTTGAGTCAAAACCTTGTCAAATTCCGATTTGCATCGGGGTGTCCCTTGTTCTAAATCGAAGGCCGCTACATAACTGACCCATAGTGCCTCTTTCGGGAAATTCGTCATGGGGAAAGGAGCTTTTAAAACAAGGGCATCGGCTAATCTGGCGTATTTCTTTCGTAATTGATTACGCTGCTGGATGCTTCGCAACTGAAACAGCTTAACCAGGCCTTTCAAGTGGCTGTTACTGGCGACAGCCCGGTCAGGATACAAACAGACACGAACCGAATCACCCTCATCTACCAGGGCTGGGTAGCGTATCAGCTTGAGCGGATCTCCCACTTCAAGCTGTTCCGGTAACTCGGCAATTGTCCAGTCTTCAAGCCCCGCGACTTCAAGTGGATGATTGTAGCCGGAATTCCCAGCCGACTTGTGACCTCCATCACCAACAGTCGCCGCAGTCTCAATATCTTCTCCGAATCCTTTCTCTCTGAGCTGCGCTTTGGCCTGCTCCAGATTGTCCGCGAAAACTATTTCCGCTGCTTGCTCATTTAGCACCCGGATTTTCGTGTTAAGGTGGTTTGGAAGTTGAATTTGTTGAAAAACCTGTTTTTTTAGATGCACTCCCTTTAACTGTCGAATTTGGCGCAGAAGCGAATCTATTAGATCGCCATCGCCACTGCTCATTTGCTGCCTGGCCTGCTCAACGAAGGCATTCACTGGTATGAAAGTTTTGCGTAAAGACTTGGGCAAGCCCTTGATCAGAGCCGTACATTTTTCAACAATACTGCCCGGGACAGCCCAGTCCAGGTCGGATTGTTGCAATTGGTTAATCACTGCCAGAGGCACTTCCAGGGTCGCTCCATCAGCCCTGTTGCCGGGTTCGAAAACGTAGTCGAGATTCAATGAGTTCTTGTGCACTGCCGTTTTATCGGGAAAAGCCTGAGTCGCATCCAGAGAGGCTGAAGAGCCGGTCAGCTTCTCGACGCTCATGACAAGCAAATCTTCTATTTTCTTGCCTCCCTTTCGCAACCAGGCACTCAAATCCCGGGTAGTGCAAATATCGTCGGGCAGGCGCTGACGGTAGAATGCCTCAATATCTCGTTCGTTGACTAGTAGATCAGGCTTACGCATTTTCTCCTCTTGTTTACTCAGGGCAGCGAGAAATTCTTCATTTTTTCTATAAAAAGCAAAATCGGAGGCAAGTTGGGCGCCCACCAGGCCTTCTCTTACAAATAGTTCTCGGCAAATTGCAGGGTCAATTTTCCGATAACTTAGCAGCGCTTTTTCTATAATAACCAGGCCGTATAACTGCACCTTTTCATAAGCCATTACTTGTTGCCGTTGCTTGCTCCAATGTGGCTCAAAATATTCGCGCTTGACCAGGTGCAAAGCCATTTCCACTATCCATTCAGGCTCTATTTTTGCCGCTTGAGTTGCAAAGGTTTGCGATGTTTCAATCTGGTCGCCGCTAACAATCCATGTTGCCCCTCCAGCAGCCAGCACTGACGAAGAGAGTAGAGTAAAGGTTTTATTTCTGCTGCCTCGATAGTTCCTGGACTTCAGACGCCTGGCGACCTGGTTGAGAGAGCCGCTGATCAGGCTTTTATGAATGGCGGCATAGGAACCCTCTTGCTGGTTAATGCGAAGACCTAAATGTTGGCAGGCGAGCACTAACTGATGATGCACTTCGCGCCACTCGCGCATTCGCATAAACGCCAGGAAATAGTCCTTGCAGTGCTTTCTAAGCTGTCCCTGGCTAAGACTCTGCCGTTTCAGTTCATAGTCATCCCACAGCTTTACCAGGCCCAAAAAGTCCGAATCAGGATTATTGAATTCGGCCAGCTTCTGTAAAGCCTGTTGCCGGTTAGCACTGGATATTTCTCGGGGGTCCTGAATGCTGAGCGCACTCACTATGATTAGAAGCTCCCGCAGACAGCCCCGCGATTGAGCCACTATAAGCATACGCGCATATTTGGGATCCACCGGCAGCACGGCCATTTTCCTGCCGACTTCGGTCAGTTGTCGAGAATGATTCAATGCGTCCAGCTCTATTAGAAGCTTTATTCCTTCGTTAATCGCTTTCTGTTCTGGCGTATCGAGAAAGGGAAACTCCTCAATATTGCCCAACTTCAAATACTTCATCCGCAAAATAACCGAAGCCAGGTTAGTTCGAATTATCTCGGGGTCAGTAAAGTGCGGCCTGGACTCGAAATCACTTTCCGAATACAAGCGCAGGCAAACACCATTTGCCATGCGCCCGCAACGCCCCTGCCGTTGCTTTGCACTGGCCTGAGAAATAGCTTCGATGGGCAGTCGTTGAACCTTGCTTTGCAGACTGTATCGACTTATTCGTGCAAGCCCGGTATCGATTACATAATTTATCCCTGGCACAGTGATGGAAGTCTCTGCCACATTTGTCGCCAATACGATTTTTCGACCTCGTCCCGGTTTGAATATCCTGGCTTGCTCTGAGTAAGGCAGCCGTCCATAAAGAGGGAAAATTTCCGTGCCTTTAAGTTTTTGCTTTCTTAGCCTGCTTGCCGTTTCCCGAATCTCGCGCTCACTACTAAGAAACACTAATACATCACCGCTGGATTCACCGCGTTGAAGGTCGCTTTGTACAATTTCACGCAGCGCTTTACTTATCCCATTTAGCTGACTTTCATCGTCGGGCTGATTATTCGCAGAATTATCAAGTGGTGCATACCGCGTTTCTACCGGGTAGGTTCTGCCGGAAACGGCGACGACAGGTGCGTTGTCAAAATGCGCCGAGAATTTTTCAACATCGATAGTTGCCGATGTAACTATAAGTTTTAATTCGGGTCTTCTCTTTACTAGCTGCTTAAGAAAGCCCAGCAGAAAATCAATATTGAGAGAGCGTTCATGCGCCTCGTCGATAATCAGGATTTCGTATTTATTTAACAACTTATCCTGTTGAATCTCTGCCAGCAAAATGCCATCAGTCATTAGTTTTAAATAACTTTGATCGCTGCTATTGTCGCTGAAACGTACCTGGGAACCGACCCCGAGTCCGGTTTCGGTACCCAATTCCTCCGCGATCCGATTTGCCACAGAGATAGCGGCCAAACGACGCGGTTGGGTGTGGCCAATCAGCCCCCTGACCCCGAACCCGGCTTGCAGGCAAATTTTAGGCAACTGCGTGGTTTTCCCGGAGCCAGTATCGCCTGCCACAATCAACACCTGATGCCTGGCAATGAGTTCAGCGATTTCAGGTACTCTGGCAGTTACCGGCAAATTCTCGGGATAACTCAGTGTTTTGGGGATGGCACGGCGCCTGCGATCACAGGCTTTTTGAGATTTGATGATGTCGGCTTTAAGCGTCTTTAGAGAAGACGCTTCGCCTGTACCCTGGTGCTTGCTCCGCTCAAGTCGATTCATGGTTTGTCGTAGCCGATGAACATCTGCCAGCTGACAACTATTGAGCTCTTGCTTCAGGGAATCTAACACGGCTATTTTTCAGCAATCTGCTTGGGTCTGAACTGCATTTTTATCCCACAATGCGATAAATAGCTGGATTATTCGCGCAGTTCCCTATGCAAAATTTTACCTATGTTCGACTTTGGGATGTCCGCCACTACCACGATTTCACGCGGGGCTTTATAGGCAGTCAAACCGTTCTTGCAATGTGCCCTGACAGAATCTATATCGAGTTTTGTTTCTGCTGGCACCACAAATAACTTGATCGCCTCACCGGTTTTCTCACTGGGAACTCCGATGGCAGCGCTTTCCAATACGTCAGGATGTCTATTTACCCAATCTTCCACTTCGTTGGGGAACACATTAAAACCGGAAACCAGGATCATGTCTTTTTTTCGGTCTACAATGGCTATATAGCCATCTTGATCAATTTCCACGTAGTCTCCGGTCTTGAACCAGCCTTCCGCGGTAATGGACTCTGTCGTTTCCTGTTCATGTTGCCAGTAGCCGAGCATAACTTGAGGCCCCCTAAGCCACAGCTCACCCCGTTCTCCGGTTGCTGCTACCTGACCCGAGTCATCAACTACCCTGGTTTCTGTCTCTGCTACTACCCGGCCTACAGTGCCTGCTCGCACCATGCCGGGAATACTGATGGCAACCACTGGTGAACATTCGGTCAAACCGTAGCCCTCAAAAATTTCACAACCAGTAAGCTCTAGCCACTCTTCAGCTACAGACGAAGTCATGGCCATGCCGCCGGCTCCGCAAAATTTCATGCTGGTAAAATCGATGCTGGCGAAATCCTTATGCCGGAGCAATGCCAGGTACAGGGTATTGATTCCAACGAAGCCACTAACTGGCCAGGACTTCATTAATTTAATCAGGCCGGAAATATCGCGTGGATTAGTCACCAATATATTGTGATTGCCAGCAAAAGGCATGGCCAGACAATGCAGCAGGAAAGCATAGCTATGGTAAAGAGGCAGCGGGGCTACAATGTTTTCCACTTTGTCGTCAAGAACAGCCAGACAGCGAGAACGCAATTGCATCATGTTGGCGATCAAGTTGTTATGACTCAGCATAGCGCCCCTGGCAACACCTGTAGTACCCCCGGTATACAGGATTAGAGCGACATCATCCCCACTGGCAACATTCGTATAGTCGACTTCAGGAGCCGCCGTGGAGATAATTTCCTGGAAATTTATTTCCTTATCCAGCGAGTACGCTGGCACCATTTTACGTACATGCCGGGCAACAAAATTAATCAACTTCCGCTTTAGGGGTTTTTGTAAATCACCAGGTTGAGTCACAATGACCGTGCCGATGTCAGTGTCACCAATAATGCGTTCCAGCTTATCGCAAAAATTGGACAAAATTACGATAGCCTTAACACCAGAATCTCTAAATTGATGAGCCATTTCCGTCACGGTGTAGAGTGGATTCGTGTTAACCACCACTAAACCGGCTCTTGTTGCACCATAGAAAGCAACTGGAAATTGCAAAACATTTGGCAACTGAATGGCTATTCTGTCACCTGGCTTTAAATTAGTTTGGGAGATTAAGTAATGGGCGAATCGATTGCTTAATTCATCAACATCGCGATAAGTTAAAGTACAGCCAAAGCAGGTAAATGCCGGTCGCTGCCCATGCTCTGTGCAGAAATGCCTGACCAGTTGCGGCAGGCTGGTGAATTTTTCCGGGCGCAGATGATCTGCTAATCGTTCAGTCACAATGGCTACCTTGTTAATAAGGTCATGGCCTGTTCCAGACCTTTTACTGATAATGGAAACATACGGTCATCGACAAGCTCTCTTACGATTTCAATAGAGTAGCTATGCTCCCAGAAATCCCTGGGTGTGGGATTAATCCAAACCAACTGCTCGAAAACCTCAGCCAATCGTTTCATCCACACTGCCCCGGGTTCTTCGTTATAGTGTTCAATGCTGCCGCCTGCGTGGGTTACTTCATAGGGAGCCATTGTCGCATCACCGACAAAAATAATCTTATAGTTCTTTGAATATTTATTTAGTATTTCAAATGTTGACGTGGTTTCGGCATGTCGCCTGTGGCTTTTTGACCAGACAGATTCATAAATAAAATTGTGGAAGTAGTAATACTTGAGATGCTTGAATTCAGTTCTTGCGGCAGAGAACAATTCTTCGCAAAGTTTCACGTGAGGCTCCATAGATCCGCCCACATCGAAAAAAAGCAATACCTTCACTGAGTTGTGTCGTTCCGGCACCATTTTTATATCTAACAGCCCGGCATTCCTGGCAGTCGATGAAATAGTGTCGGTAATATCTAATTCTTCCGCAGCACCAGTCCTTGCAAACTTCCTTAACCTGCGTAACGCCATCTTGATATTTCTGCTGCCTATCGCCACAGAGTCATCCAGGTCACGGTAATTACGCCTGTCCCATACTTTTACGGCGCTTTGGTTGCGACCTTCCTGTTGACCTATTCGAATGCCTTCCGGGTTATAACCATAAGCACCAAATGCAGATGTTCCACCGGTACCAATCCACTTATTGCCACCTTGATGTCTTTTCTGCTGCTCTTCCATTCGCTTCCGAAATTCTTCCATGAGCTTGTCAAGCCCACCCAGTGCTTCGATCCTGGCTTTCTCTTCTTCGCTGAGCATGGCCTCCCTTTGTTTGCGCAGCCAGTGCTCAGGAATTTTATACATGGACAGATCATTAATTGCCTCAATATTCTCAAAATACTTGCCGAATGCGATATCGAATTTATCGAAGTTTTTCTCATCTTTTACAAAGCACATTCGAGACAAATGATAAAAGTCTTCGACACTGGCAAAGATAACATTCTGCTTCAGACACTCAAGCAGTGAAAACAATTCGGTAAACGAAACCGGCAACCGCTCTTCCTTGAGAGCCATGAAGAAGTTAATCAACACTAGCTTCTTGCCCGGTGCATAAAAGCCAGTTTTTCAAGCAAATGCACATCTTGCTCGTTCTTGAGTAGCGCTCCATATAATGGAGGGATCGCATTTTTAGCACTGTGGTTCTTCAAAACATCTTGCGGAATATCATCGGCCATCAGAAGCTTCAGCCAATCGATCAGTTCTGAGGTTGAAGGCTTTTTCTTCAAGCCGGGAATTTTCCGAACATCGAAAAAAACATCCATCGCCTGAGTAAGCAATTCTCTCTTTATGCCCGGGTAGTGAACATCTACAATTTTTTCCATGGTAAGTGTATCGGGGAATTCTATGTAGTGGAAAAAACAACGGCGTAGAAAGGCATCCGGAAGTTCTTTCTCATTATTGCTGGTGATAATAACTATTGGTCGAGTTTCAGCCTTAATCAGTTGCTTTGTCTCGTAAACAAAAAATTCCATTTTGTCCAATTCGAGCAGCAGATCATTAGGAAACTCAATATCGGCTTTATCGATCTCATCAATTAGCAATACGGATTGCTGGCTCGACTTAAAGGATTCCCATATCTTTCCCTGAATGATGTAGTTTGAAATAGTATGCACCTTGTCATCACCGAGCTGAGAATCACGCAAGCGTGAAACGGCATCGTATTCATACAAGCCTTGTTGCGCTTTGGTGGTGGACTTTATATGCCATTGAATCAACGGCAGATTCAGTGATTTGGCAATCTGCTCCGCCAGCATGGTCTTCCCGGTTCCAGGCTCTCCCTTGATTAATAAGGGCTTCTGTAGCGCTATTGCTGCGTTGACCGCCATTTGTAGTTCATTGGTTGCGACGTATTGTTCTGTTCCGGTAAAAGTCATCAATCTTTCCACTGCTTGTTTTTGGTGTGCGCATTGTAAACTTCAGGCTGTCATTAATACAGGAAAAGTCTGGTCGATCCATTAAGGATTTCAAGCTCAGCAAGCCAGGGGTTTTACCGGAGCCGATTCGTGCGTATCAGGATGGGGTAGTTTATTTAAGCTTATTGTTCCTTTTCTTCTTGATGACCGATATCGCCGCGGCGAGAAATAAGGCAAATAACAGTGCCAGAACCAAAGGCACGACACTTCTAAATGCCGCCTCTGTACCCGCGGTAATGGTGTCCAGGGTAACAACCATGAGAGCCGGCGCCATCAGGCTGTCTTGCGGGTTGCTGTACCAGGGAGTGAAAATCACCGCAGCAGCAACGGCTCGCAGACTATACGAAGTCCAAATCGCTTTCTCAAATTTAGTGAGCCTCCAAAACAGGGCAAAGAACAGAGTGGCCGCCGTTAGATACAGACTCCAAAACAACCAATAATTTCCGACTGTCTCCATTAGGCGCTAACCCAACGAATGCTATGCTCTTCGAAACCCTGAGGATGCACATGCTCCTCTGAAATAACCTTGCCGCTAATCGGCAGTCCTGCAAGCTCCATTTTTTCCCGAGAGCCAGCGATAAGGGGATGCCAATCGAACAAGGGCTGATTTTCGAAGCGTAGTCGGTAGGCGCAAGTGTCCGGCATCCAGCTCGCAGACTCCAAATCCATGTCGTACACAGTAAGGCACTCTGGAACCCGCGCCGTCCTGTCTTCATAGCAATCACAACGACTGCTTTTCTCCACAAAATAGCGGCACACTATTCGAGTGTAAATGATCTCGTCACTTTCTGTGTCGCTGAACTTCTTGAGACAACAGCGCCCACATCCATCACAAAGACTTTCCCACTCTCGCTGATTCAGCTCTGATAGCGGTTTTTCCCAAAATTTTTCTGTTAAATCCAGCGCAGATTCAAGTGCGTTCATAGTTGGTCAGCTTCGGTGAGCTTCCTGCATAATGTCGTTGAGTTTGCTTTCCAGCACTTCTTTTCTCCAGCCTGGAAATTCGCTGCTCCATTGAATTTCACCACTACGGCCGAAGCTTCTTATTAATCCCGTCAAATATTTTTTCCTGCCCAGCAGTTCAGGGGAAATTTGCAGCTCCTCGGCCCTTGAATTAGCCGCTTGCTGACAACGCTTCAGTTTCTTTCTGGCTGCTGCGCTTAACGGTTTATGTAGCAATGAAGGATCGACTTCTCGCAGTTCTGACGCGCCGGAAAGCAAGCTCAGCAACTCATGACCATGGCGAGCCAGGAACCGTTTATCGACATCCCTTGCAGCTGAAATTGCTTCCAGAGTTAGCTCACCTGCTGCTAAGGCCGCGCCAACCGCAATAGACAAGTTTAGCAAATCGTCATCTTTTACAATCCAGTTCCTCGGCTTGTTTCTACTCCTTGCTTTTTGTTCTCTCCAGTAGCACAGACGCTGTAAAATTCGTAGTTCACGGCTATCGAGACGCCACGCCTTGCTAATACTGGCATAAAGATGCTGCCAATTGGCATCATCCTCTACACTTTTCGCGATCTGCAACTGTTGATCGCATTCTGCACGCAACCAGCCCAACATACCCTTCTGTTCTATTTGCTTGCTCAGTAAATCTTTAATCTGGAGTAAATAACGAACATCCGTTGCCGCATAGAGGATTTGTTTTTCGGATAAGGGACGTTTTATCCAGTCCGAGCGAGTCTCATCTTTGACCATCTCAATTCCTAATAGACGTTCTACCAATGCCTGATAACTGATGCTGAACCCGATTCCCAAAAAAGCAGCGGCCAATTGTGTATCAAAAACAGACACCGGGAGACGACCCAGAAAAGTGTACAATAAGTTAACATCTTCACTGCAGGAATGAAGCACAAAAGTGCAATCAGGATTGGCTAATAACGCCGAAAAGGTCGACCAGTCATCTATCCGCAATGGGTCAATAATGTAGCAGCTGTTGCTGTCAGCAATCTGCAGCAGGCCGATGCGGGCATAAAAGGTATTGGTTCGTTCGAACTCCGTATCGACGGCGAGAAATTTTTCCTTTTCCCATGCTTCACATAAGCCACTCAAAGTAGCCGAATCGGCGACGTATTCAACCGGCATGCCGTGACTGTATCTGGTTACACTCAAGATTTGGCCATGGCCTTGCGCCCGCTGAAAGCGTGAGTGAGGGTACTGGCGTCCACAAATTCCAACTCGCCTCCAACCGGAACGCCGTGCGCAATGCGTGACACTATCACCTTCGCAGCCTGCAACTGCTCGGCGATATAATAGGCAGTGGCATCTCCCTCAACATTTGGGTTGCAGGCAATAATGACTTCGTCAATGCCGTTTTTCTCGACCTTGTCGAGCAATTGCTTGATACCTAGTTGTTCGGGGCCAATTCCATCTATTGGCGACAGATGTCCCATGAGTACAAAATAGATGCCTCGAAACGAACCCGACTGTTCGATAGCAAGAACATCAGCAGGAGACTCAACCACGCAGCAGATTTTGTGATTTCGGGAAGCACTTGCACATATTCGGCAACTTTCTTCTTCGGTAAGCGTGCGACAGTGCAGGCAATTACCAACCTCCCTGAGTGCTACTACCAGGGATTCACTGAGCTTCTGGCCGCCGCTTCTATTTCTCTCCAAAAGATGCAAGGTCATTCTCTGCGCCGATTTAGGGCCTACGCCTGGCAGGCAGCGAAATGCTTCAATCAATTGGTCTATGAGCGGGCTTGAATTCACTGTCAGTCCTAAAACGGGAATGTAAAGCCGTCAGGCATTTTCATGCCATCAGCCATTCCACCCAATGCGTCCTTATTTTTTTCTTCTATCTTCCGCACCGCATCGTTGACCGCAGCGGCAATCAAATCCTCAACCACGGCTTTCTCTTCACTTAGCAATGCGTCGTCCAAATTGATCTTTATGACATCGTGCTTACCATTCATGGTAACTTGAACCAAACCAGCTCCAGACTCACCTTCTGTCTGCGTTTTCAATATTTCCTCTTGCGCTTTTTGAAACTGTTCCTGTATTTGTTTCGCTTGCTTCATAATTTCATGTAAGTCTGTCATACGTCTCTCAACCTTTGATTAGGGGCAATAGATTCTTTGGCCAAAGTACCAGAAAAGTGTTTTAACAATGCCTGAACATTGGCGTCTTGCTCAAAATCGTTAACCATTTCCTCGTGTCTCTCTTTTTTTAGCCTTTGACTTAACAGAGCCGGGGTTTCATTCCTGGTTTCCCCAATTTCAATATGAACAGTCAGGTCTGTAGAGAAGTAATCGCTCAGTGACTGCGAAATTTTTGGCAGTAGCTCTTCGCTATAAACAGCACTCTGAGATTGATCAAGAACGAAATATATGTTTTCAGAATCTGCCTTAAGAAAATCGGAATTTGCCAGAACATTGGCAGCGATGCCACTAATTGACAACTCAGGGTATGTTTTCAGCCAGGTTTCTCGATTCAGGGCATCAATTGCAAGCGGCTCTGTCGTAGCCGCGCTGATAGCTTCATCAATTGTGTTCGCTGCCTTTAGTTTCTGATTCTCATTATCATCCACAGCCGACCTTTGTTCGGGAGATTCAAGCTGAACCGGCTGTTCAGGTTCGTTGCCAGAAACTTGCACAAGGTCGTCACTTTGACAATATTTTGAATCCGTGTCTAGTTTACTCTTTTTTTTTTCACCCTCTGCCTGAGTGCTGGTCGAACTGGCTGAATCTTCAGTTTGCGGAGTTTCAGCTTGCTCCGCGTGTATAGGCTCAACATAGTCAGGGGAGAAAACCAACATACGAATCAACAACATTTCGAATGCCGTGCGCACTTCTGCCGACAGACGAAGGTCTTCCCTGCCCTTTACCCCCATCTGATAATATAACTGCACATCCTCTGCACTCAATAGAGAAGCCAATTCCAGAATCTGCGACAGATCGCCATAACTATTATCTACCGCCCCGGGTTCAATTTGCGCTACGGCAATTCGATGCAATGCGGATAGCAAACTATCAAGTGTATGACCGTAGTCAGGTGTTTGTTCGGAAATTTCATGAATCAGATCGAGTATCCCCGCAATGGATCTGGACGCCATGCCCTTGAGTAGTTCATAGACTTGCTTTTGCGGTGGCACACCCAGCATTTCGACCACGCCAGTTGCAACAATACTACCCTCGCAACAGGAAATAGCCTGGTCAGCCAGGGTAAGTGCGTCACGCATGCTGCCTGCTGCGGCTGCGGCGATTTGCCAAAGTGCTTCCTGTTCGAATTCGATCTGCTCTTTGTCTAAAACGGAACCCAGGTATTCTGTGATTAGCTGTGGACTCAAGTTTTTCAGGTTGAGCTGCAAGCATCTGGATAATATGGTAATCGGGAGTTTTTGCGGATCAGTTGTTGCAAAAAGAAATTTCACATGCGATGGCGGTTCCTCCAGAGTCTTCAATAAAGCATTGAAACTGTGGTTCGACAGCATATGTACTTCGTCAATCAAGTACACCTTAAAGCGCCCTCTGGAAGGCGCGTACTGGACGTTATCCAGCAATTCCCGGGTGTCTTCTACCTTGGTGCGCGAAGCCGCATCAACCTCTATTAAATCAATAAAACGGCCTTCGCTAATTTCTGTACAGGAAGAACAACTCTCGCAAGGTTTGGAAGTAATTCCAGACTCACAGTTCAAGCACTTCGCCAGAACCCTGGCCAATGTCGTTTTACCTACACCCCGTGTTCCGGTGAATAAATAGGCATGATGCAGCCGCTGCTTGTCCAGTGCATTGATGAGAGATTTAAGAACGTGAGTTTGGCCTGCGACCTGGGAGAAATTACCAGGTCGCCATTTTCTGGCTAATACTTGATAGCTCATCGTGTTTCTTCGTCGGCGATCTACAAAATTAGAATATTCTTACTGAGCAGACTCGCTTTCAAGACTGTGCAAAAATCCAACATTTGTCATTCCTGCGAAAGAGATTCTGCAAAAATCCAACATTTGTCATTCCTGCACCATCCCGTCATTCCTGCGAAAGCAGGAATCCAGTAAACCCGGCAAGGGTTTTCCACAAGTAACGCAGCCTGGCGAGGGTTTCTTGCACAGTCTCTATTCGTGGATGTCCGTGATGAAGGCAGCTCTTGCCAGCCACACCACGGCACATGAGTCAGCTACTACCGTTGCTCCCTTCCGGGCCTGGCGGGGTTTATAACCTGTCATTGCGCGGGGACCGACAAGAGTTACCAGAACGCATAATAACATAGACAAAGCCCGAAGCAGCACTGGATTATCAGAAATTCTGATCCATTTACGGCTTGTCGGTTAATTGAAAAATAATGTCAAAATTCACCTATTTGTTCAAATAAACGACAATAGTCCGTTTTATTTAAGGTCCAATGGGCTATTTTAGGCTATGGGCGCCTTAAATCTGCCCTTTAGGCAAATTTAAGGCGGATTTATCCTGTTGTTGACCCCAGGCAGGCAGCAAATCGATGTTTTCAAAACCCGGCGTAATCACTCTTTCGGGATTGAAAGTCAGTGCGCGGATGCCTGGTTGAAATTGCACCTTCTGCAAACCTCGATAACGAACACGCCGGTTACGGTGCGCAAAGACAGGTTCATAAGGTGAACGCATTGCTGCAAGCCAACGGTCTTTTTTAGCATCTTTGCCTTTCATAGTGGCTGGCTTAATCGTCGCATCATGACAGCCTTTGCGCTTGAGGGTGGTTTTGGCCGGGTTCACACAGTACCCCTTATCACCCCTTATCACCCCTTATCACCAAAAGCAGCACCTCCACCGGAGCAAGCGTGAGCAACACCTCCAGCATCGGTTATTGCCGCCGATGTGGCCGCAACCTTATTGATTAAACCACTTTGCCTGGCAACCGATGCCTGTTCTTTATAACCCTGCCAAAACTTGTTACCGCCCTTACAAGCAAAGCGTGCCTGCTTATCAACCGCTATTTTTTTAGCGGTCTTATTAGCAAATTCCTCTAAACCGGCCTTAATGGCACGATCTCTATCGTCCCGGGTGGTCAGCTTGCTCGTGACTGGCATCAACAAAGGTAAAGACTTCGCGAATTAAATCCATAGCCTTCAGGCTTTTACGAACACGGTTAAAAATCGCCATTAAGTTTTTTGTGCCTGGTCTGCACCCAGGCGCTTTCGGAAATCACCAAAGTAACTGTGATCCGGGGACTTCTTTCCCAGGCCCAATTCGCAAAACCATTTTCCAGAAGTGTACTCTTGCAAAAAAAATATTCTCTCGCAAAAACTTCCATTGGCAAAAAACGCGCCATTTCACGATCACTACTATCTTCCATGAATTGGACTTGTCGGAAAATGAAGTTTTTAGCTTGTTGTGAATATTTAAGTCATTGCTATTAAACATTTTATTTTCTTAAAATTGGACTGATTTTGAATTAACCGACAAGCCCAGATAGCTTACTCGTAACAATGAATAAGCGCTCCCTTGACAGCTGCCGGTGATTTCCGCAACGGTAACCTGATGGTTGATGCCGGGGCATAAGGCTAGTTATGCCCACCTGAACAGCCACATGGAGCCCGGGTGTCTTCGGTGTTATACTCTGTCGATAGTCGGGAACCATAATGAATTTGCAGCGATTTTCAGAAATTTTAGCAGGTGATGCAGCGCTCACGCAAGATAAACAAAGCCGGGTTGCAGTACATAAAAAATAAGGAAGCTATTGAAATGACCAGCTTGGGTTCCGCTTATCAAAACCTCTTCAGAAACAAGTTTTGCCTGGGCGTTACAGGTTTGAGTAGAAGTGGCAAAACCTCATTTATTGCCAGCCTTATTAACCAGCTATTGAATTATGATCGGGCCAGCCTGTCTGGCTTTTCTCCGGCGCTAACCGGGCGGCTAATGGGCGTACAATTAAGCCCTATAGAGGGGTTAAAACCTTTCCCCTACGAGGAATCCCGTCAGGCTATATTCGGCAATCCTGCTTCTTGGCCCAAGTCAACCGATGATGTCAGCGGCTGCGTTGTAAAGCTTAAACTGTCCAAAAAGAGCATGCTGGGCAAAGACCATTTTTTTCGATATATCGAGATTCGCGACTACCCCGGGGAGTGGCTATCGGATATTCCCTTACTGAATATGCGCTATTCCGAGTGGTCCGCGCAATGCGCCAGCCTCTACAACGCGGAACCCAGGAAATCACTCCTGGGTTCTTTTTTGCAGGAGCTACAACAACTTGATCCACTGGCAACAGTGGACGACAACAAACTAAAGGCCATTTGTGATGGTTTCAAAGAATTTCTGCGGCACTGTAAAGACCACACCAATAACCTTAGCTTGATACAACCCGGCAGGTTTTTAATCCCGGGTGATGTACCTGCGGACGATGCGTCATTAGCGTTTGTTCCCCTGTTGAAAGCTGCGAGCTACACCCAGGGCCAACTGGAGAATTCGCCCAAGAGTAGCTGTTACCATAAGTTCACGGCCAACTATAAAAAATACGTCAAGCAGCACGTCAGACCCTTTTATGCGGATTTTTGCAAAAATGTGGATCGGCAGATTGTGCTTGTGGATGTGATAGATGCCTTAACCGGGGGCGCAGAATACCAGGACGATATGACCCGCGCCCTGGCAAATATCATCGACACCTTCTCCTGGGGCAAGCAAAGTAATGTTAGGCGCATGCTTGGATTCGAACCCAGGATTGGCAAGGTTGTCTTCGCTGCCACCAAGCTCGACCAGGTTGTATCCGAGGATCACGATCCGATCCGCGATCTGTTATCCAGTGTTGTGCGGGCGGCTTATCAGAGGGCGCAATACGAGGGCATTGAACCAATATGCGAGTCGATTGCGGCAATAAGGTGCTCTAAGGAAATCATCCAGGACGGCGATCCGGGAATTACGGGTAAGGGGCGCGATGGCCAGAACATTATTTGTGTGCATCCAAGAATCCCCTCACGATGGCCTGAAGACGACGACTGGCAACTCTTCTGCGGCTGGAAATTTCCGCCGCTATATCCACCATCGGGGCTTTCGGCCAGAAATCATGACCCAATCCCGCATATCCGTCTGGACAGGATATTACAAGCCCTGATCGGAGATAAGTGCTTATGAAGGATGCAGATAACAAATCACCACCACAGCGCAAAGTCAGGGTATTCACCCCCGAGGATAACCATGCACTGAATACGGTACCAGAATCCATTACTGCTGGAGGCGAGCCACCGGACACCGACTCCGGCATTCATCTTGATGCAGTGCCTGTGAAGGGATTAAAGTGCTTTCTGATTGCCCTTGCTGCAATGATCATTCTGCTGGCCGGTTCGGGGCTGTACGATGTGTTCAAGGAGCTGTTAGCGTCACACTGGGCCCTTGCTGGTGTTTTTTTGGTGCTTTTGGTGCTGCTACTTGTCCTGGGTATAAGACTATTGCACGACTACATATTCAATCCTGGCAATCTGCGTTCGCTTGAAAAGATACAGGAGCGAACCGATGCCCTATCGGAAAATTGTGCTATGGGTGGTACAGAATTACTCCTGAATGAACTGCGCGAATTTTATGCCGGCAAGCCCCAGGCACTGGGTTTTGAGCAGTGCTTGCATAGGCTGAAGCAGGATTACAGTTACTACGATGATACCGAGGTTATTGACTATATTCGGCGTGAATTTCTACAACCCCTGGATAAAAAGGTGCCAAAAGTTATATCGAAGTACACCTGGCAAGTTGGAATGGGAACCGCGTTGAGCCAGTGGACAGTAGTGGATATGGCATTGGTGTTGTGGCGCAGTATAAGAATGGCAGAAGACATAGCCCAAATCTATGGCATAGCCCCCTCACTGGGGAACCGTATCCGGATATTGAAAAAAGTAGCTGGCAATATGGCTTTAGTCGGCACCAGTCAGACTATTATAAACTTTGTGCAACAAAGTTTTCCCCGCGTAAAGATTGTGTTATCGGTTGTTCAGGGTGCTACCGCTGCCATCTACACCGCCAATATAGGTATTGCTGTTATAGCGTTAATCCGTCCAATTAGCCTTGCGGAGGATGAAAAGCTGCGCATAGGCGCAGTCATCAGTGCTCCCATAATTGACTGGTTAAAAAAATCTGACGATAGTGCTGCTGATAGTGATAGCCGAGGGCAAGCATAGACATCAAGGCTATTCATCGCCTGGTGGCGAGGTTCCCGAGGCATCCACCATGGGGCGGTTTCGAGCCCGCCTGGTCGAACAGGGCCTGTGGGATCAATTATTGACCGAGATCAATCGTCAGCTCGACGCCAAAACCTGCATAAGCTTGTGCTTCATTCACCAGGCGGCATTGTAGGAAATGCCCGGGTGACGGTGCAGTTTCATGGCCGAGATGCCTTTCTTGTCCTGTGTGATCAGATAGATGCCCTGGAACCATAGCCTGGAACCATAGCCCGTAACCATAGCCCGTAACCATAGAGTGAACGGTAGTTTGGTGGATTCAAAGAGGGTTCCAGCCGTCAGTGAGGTCTGGCGATTGCAGCGATTGCACTGCCGAAGTTTACGGATGGTCAACTGACAGCACTTGTCGTGACCACAGGCCGGACACTGAAAGCCTTTGGGCCACCGCCAGGCATAAAGCGCATCGAAGTATTGGGCTTCGCTACCGTACTGATTGATAAAATCGCTTGATAAAATCGTTCAAACTAACCCCTTTCTGGAATGGCACTTTCACGCGCCATGACATACCCCTTTCGAATTAAATAGATAGACTATGATTATATACAGGATAAAGTGGCTTAACTATAGATGGTAATCAGGTAATATTATAACCAGGCACTACAAACCAATTTCTCTACCACCCCCGCATGTTTACCGGGCTGTGGGCGATATGGATAGGGTGGATCGTCGAAGTCAGGAATAACGCGCATATTTCCAGGCTATTGAGTGTACTATGCAGTTTCTCTTTAAGCCGAATTATATTCGGAAAATTTGAGTTTGAAAAACAACTTATTTTTCAAGGGGAGGAACCAGGAAAGCACTTTCGGCCCTACTATTGCCAAGCTTTATCACGGTATTTTATTCGTTGGAGAACAAGATGAACGCGCACATCGAAAAAGACGGGACGAAACTGTCTAAGCCCCGCGCCGCCCTGTGGCCAAATTACAACCCACCGGCGGAACTGGTGTTCACCCACGGCATAGGCAGCGAACTATTTGCCGAAGATGGAAGCGCGTATCTGGATTTTTTATCCGGTATTGCGGTAACCAGTTTTGGTCATGCGCATCCTCACCTGGTTAAAGCATTGCAGGATCAAGCCAGTAAGTTGTGGCACACCTCAAATATATTTCGTATTCCTGGCTCTGAAACACTGGCGCAAAGACTGGTCGATGTCAGTTTTGCCGATCGTGTTTATTTCGCTAATTCCGGCACAGAAGCGGTAGAAGCCAGTATCAAGGCGGTCCGGGCTTATCAGGCCAGCATTGGTCATCCAGAAAAATTTCGTATCATTGGCTTCACCAAGAGCTTCCATGGACGCACCCTGGCCGCATTGGCTGCGGCAGGAAACGAAAACCATATGCGAAACTTTATTCCCGGTGATTATGGTTTCGATCAGGCTGAATGGGAAAACCTCGGCTCGGTCGAACGCCTGATTGGTGAAAATACAGCGGGAATAATTCTTGAACCCGTTCAAGGCGAAGGCGGCATTCGGCCCATTACGGCAGATTTTCTCGAAGCTGTTCGCGAACTCTGTGACAAACACGGCTTATTGCTCATGTTCGATGAAATACAGTGTGGGATTGGACGTACCGGCAAACTGTTCGCGCACGAACATTATAAAGTGACACCCGACGTAATGGCTATTGCGAAAGGGCTTGGCGGTGGCTTCCCGGTCGGAGCCTGTCTAACAACCGAGGCTGTTGGAAAGGCTATGCAATTCGGCACCCACGGAAGCACCTTCGGTGGTAATCCTCTGGCAGCGGCAGTGGCGAGTGGCGTGCTGGATCTGGTGCTCGAACCTGGACTGCTTGATCAGGTCAATGAGAACGCCGCCTACCTGCAAAATGCCCTGAAAAAACTGGTTCAGCAATACCCGTCCTTGCTTGAATCCGTACACGGTACCGGCCTAATGACAGGCGTAAAGTGTGTCGTTCCCAACACGGATCTGCTAATCGAATTGCGCAAGCAGAAATTACTCGTCGGGAAAGCTGGCAGCAATATGGTGCGCCTGTTACCACCGCTTAATGTGAACAGGCTTGAGATCGACAGAGCCGTTGCGGCCTTTGCCAACGCCCTTAGTGGACTCGCCAGCCGATGAGCATCGCAGCCAGTCTCCAATGGATCAATCAGCGTCAGCAAGTTTTGTTGAATGAACTGATGCAGCTCTCTGACATTAACTCCGGTACATTTAATTTGCCAGGGCTGAAGCAGACTCGCGATGCTTTCTCCGAGCTGTTCGCTGGCACCCGCGCGAACCTGAAAATTGAAAAATCCGCCCATGCACAGCGAACTGATCTGTCCGGCGCAATGGTGACAGAAGAGTATGGCGACATCCTGCATTTTCAGAAGCGACCGGAAGCCCCTTTGCAGGTGTTACTGGCTGGCCACATGGATACAGTGTTTCCTCTCGATCATTCATTTCAATCCCCGGCCCTGCTGAACGCCGAAACACTGCACGGGCCAGGTGTCGCCGACATGAAGGGGGGCATTCTGGTCATGCTTACCGCACTACAGGCATTTGAAGCGACTAATAACAGTCAATTAGGCTGGCAGGTAATTCTCAGCGCCGACGAAGAAACCGGTTCCCTGGGTTCCATGCCCCTGCTTAAACAGGCAGCCAGGCAATCCCATCTAGGCATGATCTACGAACCCGCTCTGGCCGATGGCACATTGGCTGGTGCTCGCAAAGGCTCCGGGAATTTTACTGTATTGGTCAATGGCAAGGCCGCCCATGCCGGCAGGGGATTTGAAGAAGGACGTAATGCCATTCTAAAAGCCGCCGAAATAGCCCGGCGAATCGCGGAGCTTAGCGATTTGGCCAGGGGTGTGACAGCGAACATTGCGCGCATCTCTGGAGGCACGGCATTGAACGTGGTGCCTGATCAAGCCGTGCTGCAATTTAATATTCGTTGTACTACCAGCGAGCAGCAAACAACCGCACTGCAAGACATTCAACACATCGTTGATGAGTGTCAACAGCAGGCGGATTATTTTGCCGTCCTTAGCGGTGGCTTCACTCGCCCACCGAAACAATTGTCTGCTGCAAACCATCTGTTGATGGAATGGACTGCCGAATGTGGGCAGGTGCTGGGAAGCAAGGTCAATTTTCGTGATACCGGTGGATGTTGTGATGGTAACAATCTTGCGGCGGCTGGCTTGCCTAACATCGATACGCTGGGAGTATGCGGTGGTCAGATTCACACCGAGCAGGAATTCATGCTGGTAAACAGCCTGAGTGAAAGAGCCAAACTGAGTTTTCTATTGCTAGAGAAAGTTGCTCGGGAAGGTGAGCGTCTTATCGAACTGAACGAATCAGACTCAAACTCAAAAGAGGAAACACCATGATCATTCGCTTTGCCAGGCCATCGGACATCGACCAGTTGCTGGCCTTTTCCGCCTTGTTGCCGCCTGGTATGACCTCTATGCCCTTCGACCGACCAACCTGGGAGAAAAAACTACAGCTTGTGCAAGACAGTATTGCGCGCGCGGCCAAGGAAGGGGAAGAAGACGTTTACCTGTTGCTGCTCGAAGACCCGGTAACGAACAAGATAGTCGGTACTGCCGGTGTTGTCGCGGGCGTGGGCTATACCCAGCCGTTTTACAATTACCGCTTGTCGAAAGACGTGAAGGCGTCGAAACAGTTGGACATGAAGCGCAGCAGCAACCTGTTGAACCTGATGAATGACTACACGGCTGGTACAGAAATGGTTTCACTGTTTCTGTTACCGGAATACCGCAAGAACGGTATTGGCCAGTTTTTGTCACGCTGTCGTTATGTGTTTATGAGCGACTTCCCGGATCGATTTGGCGACATCGTTTTCGCTGAGATTAGAGGATGGCTGGATGAACACGATCATTCCCCTTTCTGGAAAGCGCTTGGCCAGAAATTTTTCAAGCTGCCCTTTCACAAGGCAGATTTTATCTCTGCCGTAAACGGTACCCAGTTTATCTCCGACCTGATGCCAACCTTTCCCGTGTATTTGGAATTGCTGCCACAAGATGCCATCGATGTGATTGGCAAACCCCACGACGGCGCCGCGCCGGCTAAACGACTGTTGGAAAAAGAAGGATTTCGTTACAAGGGCTCCATCGACGTGTTCGATGGCGGGCCGGTCATGGAGTGTGAAAGAAACGACATCGAGTCTATTCGTGAAACGCGCCGCGTAACAGTGGTCTCTCTGGTTAATAAAGCAACGCAGCCAGGCAGACAATGTATTATCAGTAATGGCGACATAACGCACTACAGGATGGCATTGGCAGAAGTCGAACCGATACAGCAGTCAGCAGACGAGGTTCGTTTGCCGGAGGCGGTAGCTGAACAACTCGGTGTAGCTGTCGGGTCGCAAATTCAATTATTGGAACTACGACAATGAGCCATACGCTAAAACTCGATCCAGACAAGAGTAAACAGGCTCACTATATAGGTGCTGAATGGATTAGTGGCGACGGCGAAGGCTTTGAATCAGAAAATCCTGCAAGCGGCGAAATACTTTGGCAAGGTAAGGCTGCCAGTACTGAACAAATCGAACTGGCAATAGCTGCTGCACGGTTGGCCTTGCCAGACTGGGCCAGTTTGGGTGTGGCAGCGCGTAACTGTGTGGTCGAGAAATATGTAGAGCAACTTGGCAAGCGACAAGAGGAATTAGGTCTCGCAATTCACCTGGAAACTGGCAAGCCTCATTGGGAAAGTAAAACCGAGGTCAGGTCGATGATGGCCAAGGCAGGCGTATCACTGCAAGCCTATCAGCAGCGCAGCGGAAGTTCTGAGGCTACTAATAATGGTATACAAGTTTCGTTGCAGCACCGAGCCATCGGCGTCTTTGCGGTGCTGGGCCCTTATAATTTCCCGGGTCATTTACCTAACGGCCATCTTATCCCTGCCCTCCTCGCTGGCAACACTGCTGTATTCAAACCGTCCGAGTTAACCCCCCGGGTTGCTGAACTGATGATGCAATGCTGGATAGACGCTGGACTACCCGCAGGAGTAATCAACCTGGTTCAGGGTGGCGCTCAAGCAGGTAAATTGCTCAGTGAATCGGATCACATAGATGGTTTACTGTTCACCGGCAGCTCCAAAACAGGGCAGGCTATTCACAAGGCTTTCGGTGGCAAGACAGAAAAAATGCTGGCACTGGAGATGGGCGGAAATAATCCACTGCTGGTGGAATCCGTAGCCGATCACGCTGCCGCCGTGTACAGCATAATTCAATCAGCATTCATCTCTGCCGGCCAGCGCTGTACCTGTGCGCGACGCCTTATTATGTTAAAAACCCCAAAAAATGCAGCCCTGTTGCGAAATTTATTGAAGACTACGGCTGCAATTAAAGTCGGCAGCGGCGACGAGAATTTCATTGGCCCTGTTATCAGCAATCGCAGCGCCGATCTGGCCGAGAGTTTTCAGGATGAGTTACTGGACAAGGGAGGTTCTGCACTGCTACCGCTGCGACGCCTGGAAAACGGCAAACCTTTTTTACAACCGGGTATCATCGATGTGACTCAGGCTGTCGATATTCCAGACGAGGAATGTTTCGGCCCCCTGCTTCAGCTCAAATGGGTTGCGACTCTCGAAGAGGCTATCAAAGAGGCCAATAATACACGTTATGGCCTGGCAGCGGGCTTATTGAGTGACAAGGCGGAAAGTTGGGACAGTTTTCGCCTGGCTATCCGTGCCGGTATCGTTAATTGGAACCGACCCATCACGGGTGCCAGTGGCGCGGCTCCTTTCGGCGGCGTGGGCGCAAGTGGTAATTTTCGCCCGGGTGCACTGTATGCCGCCGACTACAGTGCCTTCCCCATGGCCAGCATGGCCAGTGCGCAGCTTGAATTACCGGACACGCTGGCACCCGGCATTCAATTGCAGGAGGTCAGTTTCCTGTGAGCAGTTTCGAAGTTAATTTCGATGGCCTGGTAGGCTCCACGCATAATTATGCCGGGCTATCTTTTGGCAATGTGGCATCGAGTGTTCATGGCGGGAAAGTTTCCTCGCCAAAAAAAGCAGCCTTGCAGGGGCTGGAAAAAATGCGGGCACTGCATAACATGGGCTTAAAACAGGCCGTGTTACCGCCGCATGAACGGCCTCACGTGCCAACGCTGCGCAGGCTGGGATTCAGCGGGAATACTGACGCCCAAATTCTGCAACAGGCCGCCGCGCAGGCGCCGCAACTTTTAGCCAGCGTGAGTTCCGCTTCCACCATGTGGGTGGCGAACGCGGCCACGGTGTCACCCGGTGCTGACACGGCGGACGGAAAGACACACTTTACGCCTGCCAATTTGATGTCGATGCTACACCGCTCAATGGAAGTTGATACAACCGGAAAAATCCTGCGAGCGATTTTTAACAGCAAGGACTATGTCCATCACCAGGCTTTGCCAGGCCAGGTGCAATTCGCTGACGAAGGCGCAGCCAACCATACCCGATTGTGTACCGACTACGGAAATTCCGGAGTAGAGCTATTCGTCCACGGCGATGGCTGCAACGGGCAAAAGGGGCCGCAAAAATATCCAGCCAGGCAGACCTTAGGTTCGGCAATGGCGATAAGCCGCTCTCATGGCCTGGATCCAGATAGCACTGTCATTGCTCAACAGAACCCGGAAGCGATAGATGCGGGCGTTTTTCATAACGATGTCATCGCGGTCGGAAATCGTGACCTTCTTTTCTTTCATGAGAGAGCCTTTACTGATAATCAACTTGTTTGTCGGCAATTACAGCGCGCTTTTGGTGAACAAGAGATCAGCTTCATTGAAGTCTTACACTCTGACGTAGACCTGACTGCCGCGGTTGCAAGCTATATGTTCAATTCGCAACTGCTGTCGATACCAGGCCAGGCTGGCACTAGCATTATCGTTCCCTCTGAATGCAGGGAAGTTCCGCAAGTAAAACTGTATTTGGACGAGCTGGAATCAAGTCATTCAGCTATCACTGCCATTCATTATTTTGATCTCAGAGAAAGCATGCACAATGGCGGAGGGCCAGCCTGTTTGCGACTAAGAGTTGTGTTGCAAGAGCAGCAACTTCTGCAATTGGGCGCACGGGTACTAATGGATGACGCACTCTACACAGCACTTCGTGAATGGATAAATACACACTATCGAGAAAAACTGGCTCCTGGCGATCTGGCAGACCCGCAATTACTCAATGAATCTCGTACAGCCCTGGATCAACTAACTCAAATTCTCAAACTTCCTGCAATTTATGAGTTTCAACAGGATTGAATCAAGACTCCCTGCTCCCTGCGCCAGACATCATCCTTTCATTGCTGCATTTGGAATCTGGAGGCTGCCTCCTGATAGCCCGGCATGGGTGGTCAAATTACTTAACTATTCGGCGTTTTTGCTAGCCCGGCAGAGGGTGCCTCTTTATTATTGGGCTGAACTCTTGCCCAGAACCCGTGTAATTATTGGCCTGAGGGGGAATTGACCACAAGTTCCGGCTTTGGCTCATTAATTGCTTCTCTACTGCATACAATACCCAAGTCAATGACGTGAGATTATCGGGAAACTGCCCCCTCTCCTGTGTCAGTTTAATTGAAGGAAGAAAGCCATGGCGAACCGGGACAAATTCGAGAGCAGCTCTTCTGGATCTACGGAAGAAGCGAAAGAAACTGGCACTGAAACCGAAGCGTTGGCATCGCCATCCACGGACACGAAGCGGTTGCGACACTACAGCAGTGAAGAGGTAGCGGACATTATTCGAATTAGCCTGCGGAATGAATCCGAAAATATGGCCAATACTATCGACCATGACGAGTTGATCGCCATTGGAAAAGAGGTTGGCGTAAGCGATGAACAAATTGATCGTGCAGTGCATCTATTCGAGGGAGAACAAAAAGCCAAAGACAAAGAGAACGAATTATGGCTAAAGTTCAAGGCACATGTCGCACTATTCGTTGGCGTTAATTTTCTTTGCATTCTAATTAATCTGCTTACCGGTATTGAGTACTTTTGGGCTGCCTATGTCTTACTGGGCATGGGGCTTTTCCTGTTAGGCCACTACGCTGGTTTGCGCTATGCGCCCGAATTTGTACAAATGGCGATGGATCGCACCAAGGACTATGCCCACGGCAGATATCAAGCTACATCTGAAGAGGAAGCGAATGTTGGATTTACTGTCGCCGACGCTTCTGGCCTGATGGCAACCGAAGGTTTACTGTTCGTAGAAGACGACACGCTGGTGATCGAACATCAAACAATGGACAGTGTGTTAGGGATGCTAAAGACCAGCATCAAAGAAACCAAAATTCCTCTAGGCGATATAACCGTAGCCAGACTAGAGCAAAAATTCTGGAGCGCTGAATTTGTTCTTAAAACGAGCAGTCTTCGAACCCTGAGAAACATACCAGGCCGGTCTTCCGGTGTAGCACGCCTGACAATAAACAGACAGTCAAATAGCGCCGCTTCACTTTTGGTGAGCGAGATCAACAGCAAAAAACCAAAGGACTGAGAAACAGGCATTGGCTATCCGCTCGCTTCCGCTTTCATGCTGCCAGGCTCTCTTTAGCCAATGTGGCTTATGCCGCTTTCTTCGAACACGAAACCATAAAGTAAAATTACCAAAACCGGGTCACCGCAAAATGCACCAGGGTAGCATTGCACCAACAAGTGAGAAAACAGTTTGCTTGCTGCTTACTGTCAGCCAGCCCTGGTCTGTTCTATCCAATTATCAACAACTCGCTCTAATACAGAAAGAGGCAACGCCCCACCACCCAATACCGTGTCATGAAACGCACGAATATCAAATCGCTCGCCAAGCTCTGTTCTTGCTTTTTCCCGAAGCGCCAATATTTTTAACATACCGATTTTGTAGGCAGTGGCCTGTCCCGGAATAACCAGATAGCGACGCACTTCAGCAGCTATTGCCGCATCGGCAATCGACGAGTTCTGGCTGAAGTAATCTACTGCCTGCTGCTGACTCCAGCCTTTTGCATGAAGACCGGTATCAATGACTAGTCGAATAGCTCGCCATATCTCGGCATTGAGTCGACCGAAATCTTTATACGGGTCTTCAAAGCCACCCATTTCTTTTGCCAGGCGTTCTGAGTACAGACCCCAGCCCTCACTGAACGCCGTTACCCGGAACCTCTTTCGGAATTCCGGCACACCGCTAAGCTCTCGGGCGATAGAAATTTGTAAGTGATGACCCGGAACACCCTCGTGATAAGCCACGGATTCCATATCATATTTGGGCATGGCATTCATATCTGACAGGTGCGCGTAGTAGACCCCGGCACGAGAGCCATCGGGCGCACCAGCCTGATAGTGCTGCGGCGCACCATCTTGCTCTCTAAACGCCTCGACTCGCCTTACTTCAAGCTCCGCCTTTGGCAGCAAGCCAAAATAGTCCGGCAGCCTTTCTCTCATGGCGTCAATAAAAGCAGTAGAATCGTCAATATAACCCTGACGGCCCTCATCATCATCGGGATACAGAAAACGGCTATCGGTTTTTACAAAAGTAAAAAATTCCTGCAACGTGCCAGTGAAGCCCAGCTGTTCTTTCAAAACCTCCATCTCTTGCCTTATGCGGGCAACTTCATTGAGACCAATAGTGTGGATCTCATCCGCTGTAAGATCTGTTGTGGTCATGCGCGACAACATAGCCCGATAGTAAGCTGCACCGTTATTCAATGCCGATACGCCGCGAGGCTGTTCATCACTATGGACTATATCGGCCTGCAACCAATCTGCTACCGCCTGATAGGAAGGCCCGAAACTGCCCAACAAAGCCTGTTCGACTTCAGACAGCAGTTGTGTAGCCCGCGCTTCATCTATGTCGCCATCCGCCAGCAAAGCTTCTATTTTCATTTTTGCATCGGACCACAGCGGAGAATCTACATCGCTGTCGGCCGCAAAGGGTGCGCCGCTAATAATTGACATCGTTTCGCGAATGACTATTTCGTAGGCAAACCGGGGCGGACGTAGCCCCTCTTCTGCGCCAGCCTGTGCGCGCACAACTAATTGGTCCATGCTGCGCGCTATGCCTGCAATGCGGGAGATATAGGCTTGCATCTCCGCCTCGCTGTCCACACTGTGCAGATTAATCAGGAAGTTAGGCATTCCCGCATGCGCACCAAACATCTGCTCAAAGATATAACCATGCCTTCTAAATGGTGCGACAGCGAGGCTGGCTTCATATTGATAAATCCACAGATCGTAAGAGGCTTTCGCCGCAGTCGATAAGGCGTCGTAATCGAAGCTCGCTCTCATTTCCGCGACAGTTTGTGCTTGCCAGGCCAGTTGCTCCTCTTCTGCCGCTTCACTGAGGTCATCAATCTGGCCATACAATTCTTTACGCCCCAGCCCGGTTAGCGTCATTGGCGACATGGCCAGCGCTTCTTCATCTCGCGCATTGAGCCATTGATTGAGTCGCTCGCTCTCGCTGATTTCAGTAGGCGTTGAGCCTGGCTCGGCTGTTGCGGTCTGATCAAGCGCTGGAACTGATTGTTGGTCGCAGGCGACCAGAAAGGCCGTTACAAATAGAGAGACTATTGTGCTACGCATAGGTTCATCCTGATTTATTACAATTTACCCGACGGCTTTCACCGGCAATCTACCCGGGGACTATATTACCTGCTCTCAGGTGTGCGTCAATGACTTGACTCAATATGGCTAAAATCTTATTGCAAATTACGCAGACGACGGCAAGTATTTCGATTGCGTCTTCACTTCAAATCTGTGATCACTTGAAAGCGCAGGCATCAAATTCTCCTGTACTTTTATCACCTGCAAGTCGTGTTACAGACGCAAATCCCGTTAAAAAGTTACCGGGAACTAACGGGCCTGACTACAGAAAGAGATGACTTTGATGCGCCGTTAAGTATAGAATGAGAATCATTCGTATTTATATTATTTGGATTGAATAAAATGCTAAGAAAAACAATATTTTGGCTACACCTGAGCTGTGGAGTGCTGGCTGGACTGGTGGTTCTCATGATGTCGGTCACCGGCTTTATCCTCACTTACGAGCGCCAAATGCAGGCTTGGGAAGACCACAGCTATTACGCAGAACCCGGCCCCAATCAGCAGAGGATGTCAGTAGATCAACTACTTGCGGCAAGTCGTCAAATTGAAAATTTTGAACCGACCAGCATTTTACTCAATTCCAACGAAACGGCGCCGGTGATTCTACGTCAGGATCGAACGCAGACACACTATCTCAATCCTTATACCGGCCAGGTATACCTCCCCCATCCTGACACACTGAGCCGATTCTTTTCAGTCGTTCGAGCCTGGCATCGATGGTTCAACGTGTCCGGTGAGGGGCGCAGCTCGGCCAGAGCAATCACCGGAGCTGCCAATTTACTGTTTCTGTTTCTTGTGCTAAGTGGCATTTACTTGTGGCTGCCCAAAATTTTTGCCTGGGCGACAGTTCGTATTCGTGTCTGGTTCAATCCCGCGACTAGCAACGCAAGTGCAAGGGATTACAACTGGCACCATGTGTTTGGATTCTGGGCAGCCATTCCACTAGTGGTCATGATCGCAACAGCGACGGTGTTTAATTATTCCTGGGCCAACAATTTGATCTATCGCCTGGCTGGAGAAGAACCTCCCGCGGGAAATACCGCCGCTGCAAACAATTCTCAACCCGCAACAGTCAACCCTGTTCCGCTAAACGATTTACTGCTTACAACAGCCACCTACAGCACTAACTGGCAAACTCTCTCACTTTCAATTCCTGAGGAAACCGCGCCAACCGCGATCATCACAATAGACGAGGGTGACGGCGGACAACCACAGAAGCGACATTCACTGACTTTCGACAGGGCTAGCGGGCAAGTGCTTGATTGGGCACCGTTTACCAGTCAGACAGCAGGACGACAGGCGCGTCGCTGGGTGAGGTTCCTGCATACCGGGGAGGCGCTTGGATTGCCGGGTCAAACGATTGCCGGCCTTGCTTCTTTTGCCGCGATAATCATGGTGTGGACCGGACTCGCATTGACTTTAAGGCGCTTCCTGCGTTGGCTGGCCAGGCTACAGCGAGTTCGCGAGCTTGAGATAGCTTCAACCTGATCGACAGAAAACAACAGCACTGTCTCTTCAACGGACACTGCTAACTTTACAAGTTCAGGCCAAGTTGCCGTTAGGTCTTCCCCCCGGTACCAGGCGGTTTCTATTTGGCGTAAGAGCAGAAAGAGAAAATCGGCCAGATAGAAAACCTCATCCGTGCTACAGACCAGGAATTTAGACATGACGGTGAACAGCAAAGTAAAGTAAGCGCCAGGCCAGGCAATCTTTGCTACCATCAAGCTACTTCTCGCTGCGCTAAAAAGTTGACCAGATGACACCAGGCCACTCTCTATCTGAACTTCTTCTCTCGGTACCCGGCCTCTCGGTACTTGTTCTCTCGCTGCCGTTACTTTCTACGGCTCTATTCACAGCCTGCTCGGCAAATGGTATTTCCACCGAGCAAGGTATTTCCTGGCAGCTTGCTCAACACCGTAGCAACACAATTTCTGATTTGCGCTATCACTTTGTACTCAATATTCCTGATACTGCTGCTGAACCCATCACTGCTCAGGCAAGGTTCCGATTCCATTGGAATGACCCGAACCGGCAAGCATTGGTTGTGGACTTTCTTTCACCTGAACAACGAGTTCATGGGGTTTCAGTTAATGGAACAGCGACAAACTGGCAAACCCGAAACGATCATATCCTTATTCCGGGCAGTGTAATGCGAGCGGGAGAAAATGAAATCGAGCTGTATTTCAATGCGGGAGACGAGGCTTTTAATCGCCGCGAAGATTTTATGTACGCACTATTTGTGCCGGATCGGGCACACTATTCACTGCCACTGTTTGATCAGCCCAATTTAAAAGGCCGAGTGACATGGGAAGTGTCCGCGCCCGAAAACTGGAAAGTTGTCGCGAATGGTCCGCAAGCTACAGCCATCAGCGTTGGGAATGGCCGCAGCAATTATGTCTTTCTGGAAACCCGGCCAATGCCCAGCTACCTGTTCGCCGTGGCGGCCGGGATTTTCGAGAAAGAAACGGCTGAAATAAATGGCCGTGTCTTTACCATGTACCATCGCGAAACCGATGCCGAGAAAGTCTCTCGCAATCACGATGAAATATTTCGCCTGCATGCGACAACTCTGGATTGGCTGGAAGACTACACACAGATCGACTATCCATTTCAAAAATTTGACTTCGTCTTAATTCCCTCGTTTCAATACGGCGGCATGGAACACCCGGGAGCAATACTCTATCGTCAGGCGAGCATTTTGCTGGACGAAACTGCAACTCAGAATCAACGGCTGGGCCGCGCCTCTCTCATTGCTCACGAAACAGCGCATATGTGGTTTGGCGATCTGGTGACAATGAACTGGTTCGACGATGTATGGACTAAAGAGGTGTTTGCCAACTTTGTGGCGGCAAAAATTGTGAACCCTTCCTTTCCAGATGTAGACCACGAGCTACGCTTCCTCACTGCACATCACCCTGCGGCCTATTCAGTAGATCGAACTGCCGGTGCCAATCAAATTCGACAAGCCCTGGAAAACCTGCGTTTCGCCGGAACCTTGTATGGAGCGATAATTTATCAGAAGGCACCTATCGTAATGCGGCATCTTGAGAACCGGGTAGGCGAAGCCTTGTTTCGTGAAGGAATGCGCGAATACCTTGCTACCTACTCTTACGGAAACGCCACCTGGCCGGATTTAATAGCGCTACTTGACAAGCGCTCCGCTCAAGACCTTTCCGCCTGGAGTCGAGTATGGGTGGAAGAGCCCGGCAGACCCATAATTAGCATCTCGCGGGAACAGGATGACATAGTAGTGCGGCAACAAGATGCTGGCGGCCTTGGCCGAGTTTGGCCACAGACTCTGAAGCTACAGATCGGCTCAATAGAATCCACTGAATTAGTCACTATTGAACTGGGCGCCGAGCCGCAGCGAATACAGGGTATGGCTCACGCCCCTTTTATCCTGCCCAATGGCAGTGGTGTTGAGTACGGTGGTTTTGTGCTGGATGCAAGCAGCCAGGAATATTTGATCTCGAATATAACAAGATTGGAAACCGCCCTGCTACGAGGCGCTAGCTGGGTTACTTTATGGGATCAGGTACTGGAAGGACGACTTGGCCCATCCCTATTCCTGGAGGCCGCCTTAAATACGCTGGCAGTTGAACAGGACGAGTTGGTTCTTGAGCGTGTTCTTGCTTATATAGGCTCTGTGTACTGGAGTTTCTTGAGCGAAGCTGACCGGGCGAGCTGGATTGCTGACATAGAAAATAGACTGTGGTCGCAAATACAAAGTGATCGCTCTCGCTCTGCACGTGCCTCTTTCTACTCAGCTTACCGTAACATTGTAACCACGACAGAAGGCGTAACCCGGTTGCAGCGACTCTGGCAAGGCAAGGAGGAAATTGCGGAGCTGCCGTTGTCCGAGACAGATCAAATTGCGTTGGCGCATGGCCTGGCCATTAGAGGCGTGGAAAATGCTGAAGTTATTCTTTCACAGCAAGAAGCCAGAATCGAAAACCCTGATCGACTGGCGCGTTTTGAATTTCTACGGGATTCAGTCTCGGCCGACCCAGCGACAAGGGCCAAATTCGTCGAATCACTAAGGATTGAATCGAACCGCGATCATGAAGCCTGGGTACTAGCCGGCTTGAATAATATCCACCACCCTCTGCGTGCAGCAGATTCTGTTGAATTTATTCGCCCCGCCTTGAACATGATTGAAGAGATACAACAAACCGGCGATATCTTCTTTCCGGGTCGCTGGCTAGACTCCACCCTGGGTGGGCATGGATCTGCTGAGGCCGCTGAAATCGTCAGTGCTTTTCTCAACGCAAGCCCCGAGCTATCGCCACGTTTGCGACGCAAGGTTTTGCAATCAGCCGATAATCTTTTCCGATCTGCCAGATTGGTCAATGGCTGGGATGGCAACCAGGCACAGCAAGCCACTCACACGCTGACGGCGCCTCAAGTCATAAGGTGCAAGCAGACGGTTAGAGAGTCTTTATCATCCTAATGATGGTATTGTCGAAACCATTAATTAGCCGTCTTCTCCACCCTGCGTTCCACTACTACGTAGCCACGCGCTGGATACAAGGGTTCGCCTGGCAGCGTGGATCCTGATTCGATAGTTCTGAAGCCCGCTTGCTGCGCCGCATCTTACATCGTCGCGCTGCTGTTCGCTCGCATGTGCCGTCTTTTTTGAACGGGATGCCGCGTTTGTTGAAGAACTGCCAAACCGCCGCGGCGCGGCGCAAGGGGAGTGTTCTTGCGCCAGACGGTCGGCGATCCCGTAAAGCGCAATGTCTTTGTCCTTAACCTCCCGATGAGAATCAAAAGAGCAGGGGATCAGATCCCAACCAAAAAGGAAACCATCAAGCCAATTCAACGTTCACAAAATGCGCTCCAGGTTCCAAACCGGTTGCTGGATTTGATTTAGTTTGGCGGATCAGATTGAAGAGGCAAAAATAACGATTTGGTGGCCTTGATGTCCCATTTATTTTAGCTGCCGGATGAACAATGGTCTGTGCCTGAGCCGCTTCTACCGCAGTACACAAGTGGAGTCCACCGCGTTGACGACCGGCATGTGATCTCTTCACACCTCAGGAATGCCGGAACTGTTTCAAAGAAGCAGGGTATGCCTCATGATCAGGAAAAACGCTTTAATCTGTAACTGGTGCTACATCCACCGTCGGGGTTCTGAATATCTCGGAGCGCCGTATCGTTTGAACACTTAGCCAGCCTGGCGTATTTGGAAGTGTTCATAAAACCTTCAAAATCATCTTCAAGCATTCGATTAATGATCAAACGCTGACGGTCGTTGACCGGCTTTTGATTAATCGTATCCCAGAGTTGTTCCTTGAACAGAACATTGCCGAGTGTCTTTTCAGCATTGGCAATGGCTCGACCAAAGCAATCCAAAAACCAGGAAAGCCAGTTTGTGATATCTGGTGTAGCGCGTTGCTGTTTCTCAAGTTGACCGTAATAATGCTTACGCTCTGCCTCAATTTGTGACGACAGGCTGTAAAAACGTTCCTGCATTCTATCAGCGCGAGCCAGCGCCATATCACCAATCGCTCTCGCAATCCGGCCATTCCCATCCTCAAAGGGATGGAGCGTCATAAACCATAAATGCGCGATGCCTGCCTGATCACGGGGTCAATAGCATCTCCATCACCAAACCACGCAAGAAATGCTTGCATCTCTTTTTCCAGACGGCTCGCACTCGGCGCTTCGAAGTGAACTTTTTCTTTGCCGATAGGCCCAGAAATAACTTGCATGGGTTCGGCATCTATGCTGCGCCAGTCACCAACTGTAATCCGCTGCATGCCACTACGCCCCGTCGGAAACAATGTTGCGTGCCAGTCAAACAGACGCTCTCTGCCCAATGGCCTGGAAAATTGCTGTGTAGCATCCAGCATCATTTCAACGATGCCTTCCACATCTCGGCTTGCAGGAATAAACCCGGCAATATCAATCCCAAGCCTGCGGGCAATAGAAGAGCGAACTTCTTCCGGGTTCAGATTTTCGCCTTCGATAGCAGAAGATTTGACCACATCATTGGTCAGTGTGCTCAAGCTGGCCTCACGTTTAAGTTCGAAGCCAAGCCCTTCCATGCGACCAGGCAAACGTCCCTGGCGATGGCGTATATCAGCAAGCCTGGAAGCAAGGGATTCCGCATCCCACGTAAAGTTAGGCCAATATAGACTGTTATTATATACAGGAAAGAGTGACTTATCTATAGTGGTAGTCAGGCAGTCATAAGCCTTGAGCTGTGTACCCATTGGGTGATGGTGGATTTTGGTGCTAACCCCTGTTGGTAACCGGTACAGCCAGGGCTTCCTGCGTGTACGAGATTTCTATCTGGGGATTGGGGTATTATTTTTTTACTTCTATGAGTCCCTAAAAAAATTTGCCCTATTGTCAAATATCAATTACACTTCCCATGCTCATTGTACATAGGTCACCCTTTAGTCGGGTTACCTGTTGAATAAAAGACCTGATTACGAGGTTCGGGATAGCTTCCTGGCCTTTGGGAAATAGGCAGGATCACAATCCTATGTGTGATGAGCAACAGCCCGGCACCAGTGTGCCGAAATTGCTCAATAACATAGGTATAATCTCATGATAAAAAATCAGACTATTGTTTTACTGTCTTTGTTCTTCACGTCCTCGCTCTTTACTTCATCACTCTTTGCCGCAGATGTTTCTAACTTTAATCGGATTCAGATTGATTATGGGAAGCAGAAGGTCAGAATTTTTGATTCTGACAGCGCCGGCTTCAAGTTGACAGGTAGCTATCAGTTTTATGATAAGTTTTATATTGTTGGCTCATATATTAATGCAAGCCAGGATGATGACTCGTTTGATACAGATCAGTATAGCCTGGGTGTTGGTTATATTTTCGTATCTAATGACAAGGGTAGCCTTTTTGGCAATATAAGCTATGTCGACCACGACCAAAGCGGAGATGGTCCTTCTGCTGATGGTTATAGAATAAAGTGGGGCTATAGAGCAAAGACCAGCGAGCGATCAGAGCTACTTCTGGGTGTTTATTATGAGGATATTGATCGCGATGATTTCGATGATTTCGATGATTTCGATAATGTCACTGCTTACGGTGAATTTGTATTTGAATTTCTCCCAAATATCAGCGCCGTTGCTACGGTAGAGACTGATGGGCGCCGAGATACCTTCGGCGTTGGCGTTAGATATTCTTTCTAGCTCTAGCCCTGGTTTGAGACCCTGGCGCGATGATCCCAAAGGGTCTTTGTTGTCCAGCAAGGAAAAAGCGCACGGAATGAGGGAGCTTAGGCTTGTAAGTGACCGATTGCGTCCGCTTTTGACACCGCTAGAGGACAAAAGGATTATCGTGCAAGGTCTCTAAACCGCGTTAGAGAGTTTTTTGCCGCGCAACGGTTTTCACTACATTTTGTACCAGTCTGTGCCCTGCCTGGTTCTGCAAGCTCATTAGTGACTCCGGATGAAACTGCACAGCCTGTACCGGGAGACACTCATGTTACACTGCCATTACATAGCCATCTTCGCTCTTTGCGCTAACCTTTAGGCATTCGGGCACGCTGTTAGCCACCAATGAATGATACCTGCCAGCGTAAAAGGAAGAATCAATTCCTGTGAATAACCCTAATAGAAAGGCGATAAACAGATGACTCAACTGGTAATCAGTATTAAAATGACAATTGAAGATTCCAGGAATAAAGTAACTCTACATTCAGTAAAAAATTCTCAAGGAGTGGATGTTACTGATAAATTTTTGACATACTGCAAAACAAATTCTTTGCCTCTCGAAAGTCAAACAGAAATAGAAGGTGCGGCAACAGAATTTTCTGAAGCTAATTCAAGCCGGCTTCCATAATAAAGTATGACAAGGCAATAAACTTCGTTTTTCCTCTATCGAGAAAAGATCAATCAACAACTAAGGAGCTTCAAATTATGAGTGAAATGTATTCAGAACATCCTGTCATGTTCAAAAGCAACCCCATTGTATTCATCATCACGTTACTGCTTATTCCAATATTCGGTATTGGCTTGCTAATTCTGCTTGGCTGGTATCTTCAAAATAAAGCATCAAAACTTTCAATAAATGAAAACGAAATCCTCTACGAAAAGGGGCTTCTAAGTAAAGAGCGTTCAGAGGTCAACATGAACAGCGTGAGATCAACAAAGATTAAGCAAACTTTCTTTAACCGTATTTTTGGTGTTGGGGCAATTGAAATATATACGGCAGGCGATATCCCCGAAATTGTCGCAACAGGTATGCCTGATCCCAATAGAATACGAGAGCTTATTAAAGCTCATCAAAATAGTGGGTAACCAAAATGGTTGGAGAAACAGATAACAAAGATAAGGACGAATCAAGAAAAATAGCTATAGCTCTTATTGCTTTGGTTCTGGTGTTCGGTGTCGCTATTTTGCTTATGTTGCCAATGCTAACAGAAATAGAATCTATTCACTTGTCACCAGGTCTCGGGTTAAAAGACTCCGCAATCATCTCATTTTTTGTCACTGTTGTAATAATGATCGTTTTTGCGGTATCGTCCGGTGATGGCCTACTTGGGGAAATTCAATTTATCTTAGGCGGTTTCTTCTTGTTCTTCGTCATTATTTGGCTGCTGGTAGCGTGGATATTTTAAGCAATCAACACATGACAATCGGCTCCAAGGGACGCTTCGTTGCGCGCCCCTGAGCAAGGCGTTATGTCGCTCTCCCACGCCAAGTCAGGACAGACACCCAATGTCAAATTACACCACATCAACAATACTCCTACTTTCACTGCCATCATGGCTGATCAAGGATTGCTTGCCGTGCATTAGATACCGCAGCTCCTTTAGATCACCGCCGAAATATTCCACTATGCCCTGCAATCCCAGACAAACACCAAAGACAGGAATGGCATTTTGCAATGCCGGGTCGATGGTGGACTTCATGCAGAAATGATCAGGTGTCGAAGGTCCAGGAGAAAGTATCACCAGATCGATGCTATTCGTTTCCAGATACTTGCGAGCCGCTGGTGGCCGCAATCTGATCAGCCCTACGCCGCATTGCCTGAAGTAGCCGGCAAGATTATGAACAAAGGAGTCTTGATGATCCACCACTAGTGCTTTAAGTCCGACACCGGCTTCACTGCTAAACGTGGCCTCGCTGTCACTTTGCCGTTTCCTGGTTATACCTCGCACCGAATCAATCAATGCGGAGGCTTTTAACCGCGTTTCCTGCTCTTCTTCGAGGGGGTCAGAGTCGATCAGTAAAGTAGCAGCCGCCCGAATTTCGGCGATACCGTCCTTAACCCGAATCGTTCGCAGGCTTAGGCTCGTGTTTACATTACCATCGAAGCCTATATGCCCAAAGCGCCACCGTACCAATACCGTTGAGACTTCTCGTGTTGCTCGATGAATTGCAGCGCCGAGAGTTTAGGCGCTCCGGTCACTGTTACCGCCCAGGTATGCGCGAAAAAGCCATCCAGAGCATCAAAACCAGGCTTCAGCATTCTCTTCACATGATTAACGGTGTGTATCAGCCTGGAATACATTTCAATTTGCCGCCGTCCCACAACCCGCACAGTGCCCGGCTCACAAATCCGTGACTTGTCGTTTCTATCAACGTCGGTACACATCGAAAGCTCGAATTCGTCTTTATCAGAATTCAGCAATGTCTTTATTTGGCTGGCACCGTCAATTGCATCGACGCCGCGCTTTATAGTTCCCGAAATGGGGCAGGTTTCGATCTGGCGGCCATCGACACGTACAAACATTTCCGGTGATGCCGCTAGCAGGTACTCCTGCTCGCCCAGGTTCATCAGTGCGCCATAGGGAGATGGGTTACTCTCTTTCAAACGTTTGAATACAGTGGCAGGACTGTCTTTGCACGGTTCGTAAAATACCTGCCCGGCACCACTTCGAACAAGTCACCGCGGCGAAAATATTCCAATGCCTTCTCTACCTGTTGCGCGAATTCACCTTGTTCATGGTCGCACTCCCGACTAACACAGGTCGCCGCTGTGTAGGCAATTTGCGGACCAGTGCGACGAAAGCCGCCAGTGGTTTCAGAAAATTTGTCCGCACCCCAGCCGCGACAAACAAACTCATAGCTATAACAAAGTGTTTTTTCGATGCGATGATCAGCCACGGTAATTTGATCCGGTAGATACAACAGCAAATCCCTGTCCTCCTGCTTGCGAGTTTGATAACGCTTAACGTCTTCAAATTGAAAGGCCAGGTCGTAGCCGAAGGCACCGAATAAGCCCAAATAAGGATCACCCGGACTGGCGAAGCAGGCAACAATTTCCCGTAACACAGAAAATAAACTCGCCTTTCTGCTACGCATCTTTTCAGTAAATTCTTCTTGCTCTGAGACAAGCGACAGTTTTATGAAGCCTTGCTCGGCAGCCATGTCTTCGATGGCTTTACAGTCTTTTAAAGCGCGATAAATTTCTGGCAATAAAACCTGACCGCGCACATTCAGGGCGGCGATCTCCAAAGTTCTCTCTTTGCCAGTAATTTTTAAAGGCGGGTTAACGAAGCCAATATCCCAACGAGTATATCTACCGGGAAATTCGAAACTGGAGGCGAGCAAAACCCCGGGGATGCATCCAGCGACTCTGCCAATTCGTCGATAGCTGAAGAATAATCGAGCTGCGAAGTAGAACGGCGCACCTGCACACCGCTGGCACAACGGTATTGAATGTGATGACTAATAGGCATTAGCAAATCCCCTTAACCCGGTTTGACGGCAAGAGTTATGGCGAATGTTGATTTTTTGCGATGTATAAGCCGCCACAGCTCTGGGCGGCCAAAGAAGGAAAACCAGATGTTTTTCTCCTGGCAAGCCGCTGTCGCCGGCCACCAGAAATAGAATCGTGTATTCATGGGAGCGGGATAATGCGCCAGCGCCTGGAGGATGCCCCACTCCTCCAGCCGTAGCCGCAGGCCTTGAGTTGTACGCCTGTTGAGACTGTGCAAAAATCCAGTATTCGTCATTCCTGCACACGAGGCTGTGCAAAAATTCAACATTCGTCATTCCTGCACCACCCTGTCATTCCCGCGCAGGAGACTGTGCAAAAACCCACCACCCCTGGTCACATTCTCATTACTGCCCTAATTCACCGACCTTGCTGGTATTTTAAGCCGATACACCGCCTCTGTAAAAATACCCAATAATTACAGTAATAAACATCCAAAACCTGACTCAATTATGATACAATAACGAACATAACTAACTGATTATAATCATTAAACAGAGGATTTATGAGTGATTACATACACGGTTTAAATCGCCAGCAACAACTGTTATTCCCAGAGCGGCTAGAGGATTATGTCAGCGAGGATGCGGGTGTTCGTGCCATTGATGCCTATGTGGATAGTTTAGAGGTTGATGCCTTGGGCTTTAAGACAAGATATAGCGACAAAAACAACAATGGCCGCCCCGCCTTTTGCCCAAAATTGATGCTGAAACTCTACATTTACGGCTATACCAATAAAATAAGAAGTTCCCGCCATCTAGCTCGGGAAACCCATAGAAATATCGAGCTTATCTGGTTATTGCAAGGCTTAAAGCCCACCTATAAGACGATTGCTAATTTTAGAAAAAATAATGCCGCAGCACTCAAGAATACGTTTAAGGAATTTGTTTTGCTGTGCCAAAACATCAATCTCATTGAAGGTCAATTAGTGGCACTGGATGGGGCGTTTTTGCGAGCCAATGCGTCCAAAAATACCTTGATTGTTAAAGCCACTGTGGATAAAAAAATAGCCAGGGTAACGCAGGCTATTGAGGACTACCTGAACTTATTAAACACCACAGACCAGCAGGAGGAACCGGAACAGACTCTGGATAATCCTGATTTGATTGATAAAATACAAGCACTTAAAGAGCGCAAACAAAAGCTGGAAGAGGATTTGAATACCTTAGAGCAATTGGACAAGAAGCAACATAACACAACCGACCCGGATGCCGCATTGATGTGCAAACCAGCGCATCATCTGGTCGCTTATAACTGCCAAATTGCGGTGGATGACAAAGCAAAGCTGATTGTTGCTACGGATGTATCAAGTCAAGGCAATGACGCACAGCAGTTGCATCAGATGGCAAGTCAGGCGAAAGAAACCTTAGCCCTTAAGACTTTGGCTGTGGTTGCCGACAAGGGCTATCACAGTGCAAAAGAGATAAAGAACTGTGTTGATGACAAAATCTACCCAATCATCCCGCCAATTGATACGCAACAGAAACAAAAGAAAACGGGCAGATATACTAAAGAGGATTTTGTCTATAACGAGGAGCAAGACGAATACACCTGCCCCAACAACAAAACACTGACAAAAACAGCAAGCCCAAGCCTATCCAAAGGCAAGCTTGGGTTTATTTACAGCACCAGTGCCACAGATTGCAAGGCTTGCCCTGTGCGTAGCGAGTGCCTGGCAAAGCAAACACCTCACCGAAGAATATGGCGCTGGGAACATGAAGCCTTTTTACAAGCCTATGGTGAGGTAATGCAAACAGAATCAGCCAAGGCGATTAGCAAAAGAAGAGGGGCGATTGTGGAGCATCCTTTTGGCACCATAAAGAGGTCATTAGGCTGGGATCACTACCTGGTCAGAGGCAAAGAAAAAGTATCAGGAGAAAATGCATTGATTATGTTTTGCTATAACTTTAAGCGTGTTTTGAACATGTTAGGCACCATGCTGTTCAATAAGCTGTTATTGGCTATAAAAGCAGGCAATATTGAAGCCGTAATGGAAGAAATCAAGCGACATCTTTCTTTTTGCGTCCACTATTCGATGGTTTATGCCAGAAATGCTTATTTTTGCAATAAACAAGCTTATTTCACCTGCCGGCTTTTCATAAGAATCCTTTTTTACCCGTACAGGACTCAAAATGCTCAATGGTGGGTTGGTGAGTCGGCGTTTGTTGCACAGTCTCGCAGGCGGGAATCCAAACATGATTGTGCCGACCATGTAGACATACGAACCTGCGCATGATTGTGGCGATGCCTGGTTTGGCTTCTGGATTCCTGTTCCCCGCCTACGCGGGGACATGCTTCGCAGGAATGACAGAGAGGGGGGTAGCTTGATTGAAGATAAGAACCCACATTGGAGGATTGATATAAGGATTTAACTGGACTGGAATACAGCCCTGGCAGCAGATAATAAAAAAATTAAGCGCTACCGATAGCTGAGCCGGAATCAATGGCTTGATTTATTCGCGCTTGCATTTAAACTTCTGGCAAGTCTGCCAGGCTGAGTTGAAGTTGACCATTACCAGCGGATGGCTTGGCTCTGCACTGCCAGTAGCTTTTGGTTGCAGCGCGCAAAAGGATTCAGGCGCAGGAACTCATCCCCTGCTGCCGGATGGGGGGAGGTAACTATTAACGGGTGCTTATCAATAGAGTCCGGCTTGACAATGCCACTGGCAATGGCCGCCTGTTGCGCGGGTTCGCCACACAGGAAGAAAACCACTGGTTGTTCGGCCTCACAGGCGAAATAGCGGATCAGGCGCGCCATGACAGGCCGCCACAGGGGCAGATGGCCGCGTATCTGATGGGGATCCCCGGACACCGAAAAGCGGCTTATGGTCAGGCTGGCATTGAGCAACAACACGCCCTGGTCAACCCATTCCTGAACCAGCTTCGTCGTTGTCGGAAAGTTGTTGGCCGGGTCTTCAATGGCTCGCAGAGTTTTACGCCAGGCGGCACTGTTCTCGGCGTAATGAGGCTGCCCCGAGCGCAGCGCGTAAATGCACTGAATAAGGCTTCGCATACTGCTTGAGAACATGTCACTCAAACCGCTCCAGCTTTGATATTTACCCACCTCAAACGCCCGTCCGGTGGAAAACGAGATGTCCGGGTAAGGATCCTGACCCACCACAACACAGCGCACAGCATCTGGCGGCAAACCATCGAAGGCTCGCAATAGATGCGCACCAGGTGGCTCTCCTGGCAACGAAAAATCCCGCCGGGACGGAAAGATAGGCTCCCAGGGATGCAGCTCCAGCTTGTTGTCCACAGCATCAAGGGCGAGTTCAGTGTGGCGCAGAATCCGTCGCCAGTCTGCGGGCAAATCCGCCTGCCAGTCTGCCAGGAGTTGTTGTAATGCCTGCCGCAAAAACATAGTCAGCGGGACCCTCCACGGTATCCGAACCAGCTCACAATCAGTATACTTGGCGCCTCTCGTGCCTTGAGACTGCTGGATTGACCAACCGCTCCAGTAAATTCAGGCACACAGAAAAACAGGAGGAAAAATTGAAAGGACGAGATCAAAAAGAAGCGCAGATTCTCCTCGCCGCAGAAAAACTGCTGGCAGTGCGCGGGTTTCACGGTACGACCATGGATCACATCGCCCAGGCAGCCCAATTGCTGCGGCCGAACCTCTATTACTACTTTCCTTCCAAGCAGCAGATATATCGGCGCATTATTAAGGAATTGCACGATGAATGGATCAAGGCTTTGCAACAGATAGTACCAGAGCATGAGCCGAAACAAGCCATCGGAAGTTACATCCGCGCCAAAATTGACTATACCAGACGGCATCCGGCGGCTTCCAAAATATTCACCAAGGAAGTAATGCGTGGCTCTGACATGTTGACTGCGGAGGAAAACCAAAAGACCAAGGCGCTCACCGATGAAAAATGTGCGGTGATTCGCGGCTGGATGGACGCAGGCAAGATGGACCACATGAATCCGCATCATTTCTTCTTTCTGCTCTGGGGTGCCACTCAATACTATGCCGACTTCGAGCAGCAAATCAAGACCATTCTGGGCGTGAAGAAATTGACCAGGGATCATTTTGAAAGCGGCGTGCAAACCGTTACCCAGATAATTCTCAAGGGCTGTGGCCTGAGCGATTGATTTCCAGCTTGAACACTGCTCCCCATACAGCATGAGCAATGATCTTTAGATTTCGGGGCAAGCCACATTGTGGAAAGAATGTCTGGGGTTTATCAGCATGAGAGTTATTCTTATTCCAGTAACCTGGCGTTGCCGTACATTGATTGATGCCTGCCAGTGCCGGTAAATTGTTGTTGATGAAGGCAGAGTGAACCTCCCTGTAGTAGATAGTGTTTGGGTGGTTGGAACTTATTGGAGACGATAGTTTGATATTCTGGATAGAAAGGACGTCTCAATTCGTTATATGGCAATGAACAGCTGATTTCTGCACCGAAAGCGGTTCCAGCGCAGCCGAAAATTATCGCAAGTGCCGTCAGAATCCTTATACCAAAAATTTTGCCCAGCATGCAATTAATTATTATCTGTATCCCTGGTTGCAGAACCCCCTTAATCAATCAGGAATCAGGATTGCACAGTTTATGTGTTGCTAACAGCCGATTGCACCAGGCAGGCTTGACAAGTTTATCCTGCGACTCCAGGCTGACAGTTATGTTAAACTTAGGTGTCAGTAAACGGCATACAGCGCAAACCAGCGTTGGTATGCAGCCCCTATAGAGAGGCTGGCTTAGGCATAAACCGGATTAGGTGAGATTATGCACAAAGAATACGACTACATCCTGGTGGGCGCGGGGTCTGCGGGCTGTGTGCTGGCCAATCGACTCTCGGCCAATCCGAACCATCGTGTACTGCTTTTAGAGGCTGGTGGCCGCGACACCAACTATCTGTTCAGGCTGCCGATGTTGATGGGTAAATTGATGCACTCCGGCATCTACAACTGGAAGTATTACACCGAGCCAGAGGCGCATCTGGCCGGGCGCCGGGTTTACTGGCCCAGAGGTAGAGTGCTCGGCGGCAGCTCAACCATCAACGGCATGATTTATGTGCGCGGTAACCGCTCGGACTATGACGGCTGGGAACAAGGAGGGCTGCCCGGCTGGTCCTACGAAAAAGTGTTACCCCTGTTCAAGCGCTCCGAGTCGCATATTGATAGAGAAGATCACTACCACGGACGCGAAGGCGAGCTGACCGTGCAGAGAGCGCGCGGCAGCAATGCCATGTTTGATGCCTATGTCGAAGCCGGCCAACAGGCGGGTTATGACTTTACTGATGATTTCAATGGTGAACAGCAGGCGGGATTCGGGCGCTACGACTTCACCATCCGCGCCGGCAAGCGCTGTAGCACGGCCAGAGCTTTTCTCGCACCCGCCGCCAAACGTCCTAATCTCACGGTGGTCACCCGCGCACTCGCACACAAGGTTATCCTGGAGGGCAAACGAGCAACAGGTGTGGAATACCGCGTTGGCCAGCAGGTGATAACCGCCAGGGCAGCCAAAGAAGTAGTGCTGGCATCCGGCGTGGTCAATTCCCCGCAGTTGCTCATGTTGTCGGGCATCGGCGATAGCGAAGAACTGGGTCAACACGGCATTCCGGTAGTGCACCATTTACCCGGTGTCGGCAAGAATGTTCAGGATCATGTCGACTGTTGCCTGGAGTACGAATGCCTGCAACCGGTATCTTTGCGCCGCGATTTGCGTATAGACAGAGTCGCCCTCGGCGCACTAGAGGCAAGTTTGTTTGGCACCGGCTTCGTCAGCACATTTCCCTATGAAGCGGGTTCCTTTATGCAATCATCCCCCTCTTTGGATGTCCCCGATATTCAGACGCATTTCATGCCGGCCACGGAGGCTACGGCCAACTTGCACTGGTCATTGTTCTCCCTGGGTGGCCGTAAAGACATCCCCAAAAACCACGGCATGACCATTCGTGTCGGGCCAATTAACCCAAAAAGCCGTGGCCGTATTGTGCTAGCTTCTAACCAGCCCGATGAAGCGCCGCTTATCTACGCCAACTACCTGCAACACCAGAGCGATATTGATACCACCATAGCCGGGCTACATCTGATGCGGGAAGTCATGGCCGGCAAGGCGTTTGCCGGCGTTATCGGTCGCGAAGCATCGCCCGGGCTGAACAAGAAGACCGATGCCGACATCGCAAAATGGCTGGTCGATGCCGCCATGACCACACTGCATCCAGTGGGCTCCTGCAAGATGGGCATTGACGATGAGGCGGTGGTTGATGCCGAGTTACGGGTGCACGGTATTGACGGCTTGCGCGTTGCAGATGCGTCCATTATGCCCACCATCACCCGCGGCAACACCAATGCACCGGTTATTATGATAGCCGAGAAAGCCAGCGAGCTAATTCTTAATCAAGACCCACGTGGTGGTTGCTAACGGAGTGTTCTATAATTCAGGCATGGAAAGAGTATCACTATACGAAAAACTTGCCAACGATGTCGCCGAATGGCGTAAGGGCGGGTATGCCTGTGCTGATTACCCGCTGATTGGGGAAATCCTGTCCTTTCAGCGGCTGGTGGCGGAAGACCACGCCAGTCTCAAGTTTCTGCGTGAGCCGCAGTTTCATGCCCTTGAAGTATATTGGTATGTCCGCCTTAAACGGGCAACACCGCATATTATTGAACTCTACCAGCATTACTACGGAGACGATAAGCGAGCCTTGTTCGATGCGCTTGGCGTGGAAGTCTCCAGAGATGTGTTGCGGTTTGTGGATGCGAATACCATCCTTGGACAGATTAAAACGGACTTGGATTTTGTCAAAGAAAAGAAAATTCAGACCCTGCATGAAGCCGCCATTCTGCCCTATCCGAGTTATATTCTCGCGCTGGCGATGGGGGCCGGGAAAACCGTATTGATTGGCACGATTATCGCCACCGAATTTGCCATGTCGTTGCGTTATCCCGATGGCAAATGTAAATTTATGAAAAATGCCTTTGTCTTTGCCCCCGGTACCACCATCATAGAGTCCTTGCGCGAAATCAGCGAAATGCCTTTTGAACAGATTCTACCGCCCGACATCCACCGCGATTTCCTCGCCAATCTGAAAATCGAATATCCGAACAAAGGAAAAAACATCCAGGCGCAAACCGGCAGCAGTTATAACCTGATTGTAACCAACACCGAGAAAATCAGTTTGCGGGTCAAGCCACGAAAAAATCAGCAACAGGAGCTTTTGGAACACGCCGAGCTGCAAGCCAATTCAAGATTGCAAACCATCGCCAGCCTGCCGAATCTGGGCATATTTTCAGATGAAGCACATCACACCTACGGCAATACCATTAACAAATTAAAACGAGTGCGTGAAACCATCAACTATATCCATGCACAAAACCCCATAATAACCGTCGTCAACACCACCGGAACGCCTTACCATAAGAAGCAAACCCTAAAGGAGGTTATTGTTTGGTATGGGCTTTACGAGGGCATTAAAGACAATATCCTGAAAAATTTTGGCGGTGGAATTCATCAATACGACATTGCGGAACAGTCCGATGCGGACGTGTTTGATGACATCGTCAAGGAGTTTTTCCGCACCTATGGCAGCGTCTCACTTGCCGATGGCGCAAAGGCAAAAATCGCCTTTTACTTCAATTCCCAAACACATCTGAACAGCTCGCGTTTATCGATTGAGCGAGCTATGACAAAAGTCGGCGAAAACGTCGCCCAAATATTAGTGAATACGCAGAAATCCAGCTCGGCAGAAGTGGATGAATTCAAACGGCTTAACAATCCCACCAACCAAAAGCGGGTTATATTGCTGATTGGCAAAGGCGTGGAAGGCTGGAACTGCCCGAGTTTATTCGCTTGCGCACTGATAAAAAAACAAACCACCAGCAACAACTACGTTCTGCAAGCGGCGACCCGCTGTTTGCGGCAGGTGCCCGGCAATCAACACTCAGCAAAAATATTTCTGGATTACGATAACGCCAGAATTTTGGACAAGGAATTACTCGACAACTTCCGCATTCATCTCGACCAGCTCGCTTTGAACGACACAGACAAAGAAACCGTCACCCTACGCATCCTGAAAACAGAATTACCAAAACTGGAAATCACGCGCACGGTCAAACGGGCGGTACGGGCTGCACCACCCAATGGAAACATCACGCTGGAAAAACCAAAGTCGCCACAGATGCCCACAATACTACGCAGCATCCTGACACCGGACTTCGGGGGAGTACGAGAAATCCTCATGCCGACCGGCGACACCAAAAAACTGCAGGTCGGCAGGAAAACCACCAACTGCCACACCGCCGCATGGAAAATCGCTTCAAGATACCATGTGCCAGTGCTACCAATATTGAACAGGTTCAATACCCTATACCCCCAAAGCGAGATGCCTGACAGCCATTTATACGGACTCTTCCAACAGGTCGAACAGCAACAAGTCAACTACAAGACGGTTGAGGAACAAGTAACCGAGTTGCTGGCACTGATTCGCTTGCAGGATAAAGACGGGAAAGATGTGTTTGCAAAAGACGAGCATGGTGTTTATGTCCACCGCTTACGCATGCTCAAGCGAACCCATGAGCGAATGGAAGCGCATAAATTACTTGCCAAAAGCGAACAATATAAAGACCAACACGGTTTGAGCTTCCACTACACGCCATATAATTTTGACAGCGAACCGGAGCGTTCTCTGTTTGCACAGGTGCTATCCATGCTTAACACAAACCCGGACGATGTAGCGGCATTCCTGTTCACTGGCGGGCTGACCGACCCGAATAAAACCGACTTTCATTTTGAATATCTGGGCGAGGACAAGCGGTATCATCGCTACTTCCCCGATTTTGTGCTGGTTAAGAAGAGCGGCGAGTTTTATATTATTGAAGTTAAAGCCGAAAATGAGCGAGGCGACAAAACCGTAGAAGCCAAGAAAAAGGCGGTCGAGCGGTTACAGAAAATGCAAGCGGATAAGTTTAGGTATAATATTGTTTATACTTCATCCACCACGATCAGCCATACAGATATGAACCCAATTACGCATTGGATACGAGAACAAAGCAATGAGACCGCTTAAAAACTGGATAAACGCACAGTGAGGAAATAGATATGAATACCTATAACTTATTTATCAGCCATTCTTGGGCATATTCGGATAATTATGATCGCTTGGTAAAGCTGTTAAACGATAAAGCTTACTTTTACTTCAAGGATTACTCGGTTCCAAAAGATGACCCGATACATACACGGGGAACTGACCGAGAATTACGTTCGGCTATTGTTCGGCAAATGCAACCATGCAGTGCGGTTCTTATATTGGCAGGAGTTTATGCAAGCTACAGCAAGTGGATTGAAAAGGAGATAGGCATAGCAAAACATGAATTTGATACTCCAAAGCCAATCATAGCCATAGAGCCGTGGGGGAGCGAAAAAACATCCCAGATTGTCAAGGACAATGCTGACAAGATTGTTAAATGGAATGCCGAAAGTGTTGTTAATGCGATAAGAGACCTCGCCTAGTCATGGATGAAAATAAACAAGAATTGTTGGAAATATACAAACTCCATGCTGAACTGGCAGATAGGGTAAGCCAGAGGAGGGAAGGAGCAAACAGGCTTTATGTCACCCTGTTGACAGGCATATTGATTCTCTTGGTTGCTTTTCTTAGGTATGGAACTGGAGTAATTCCTGTTTGGGTCATTTTATTGACCGTTGGTTTTCTGGGGGTTTTGCTTTCCCTATCGTGGTTTGTTGTGATTCGTTCCTATCGTCAGCTTAATTCAGGAAAATTCAAAGCGTTACACGAATTGGAAGAAAAACTTGCCTATCCTTTTTTCAAGCGCGAGTGGGATTTGTTAGAGCAAGGTGAAAATAAAAATCGCTACTGGAAGCTCACATCCGTCGAAACTTTTCTTCCTGTAGCCTTCTTTATCCTGTCTTTAATTTTTCTGGCTACTATCCCTTTTGTAATTTAATGAAAAAACCCCTCAAAATTACCCCGGTTAGAGGTCGCCCGATGTTGCATTGGGTGGGCAAGAAGCCGTTGGATGTGGTGCGGCATTTCCCGGCGCAATGTTGCGAATCCGTTGGCGTTAAAAAGCCGCCCGCCGAACCGTCTTATCAGAAATTTGCCAAAGCGGATTACAACCTGCTGTTTCATGGCGACAACAAGGAAATTCTGTCTTCGCTGTTAGTTTCCGGGTTTCGCGGCAAAATTGATTTGATTTACATTGACCCGCCGTTTGATTCGGGCGCGGATTATGTACGCAAGGTGAAATTACGCGGACTGAGCAATGGGAACGGGAATGGCAATGGAAAAATCACCGGCGAGGGGCATACCCTCATCGAGCAAGCGCAATATGAAGACATCTGGGCGAATGACAACTATTTGCAGTTCATGTATGAACGGCTGATTTTGCTACGCGAGTTATTGAGCGAAAAAGGCAGTATTTATCTGCATTGCGACTGGCACAAAAGCCATCATTTGCGGTTTTTGTTGGATGAGGTGTTTGGGGATGAGAATTTTGTCAATGAGATTGTGTGGAATTATAAAAGTGGAGGTGTTTCAAACAGATATTTTGCAAAAAAACATGACAGTATTATTGTGTACTCGAAAACACAGAACTATATCTTTAATGTAAGCAAAGAAAAGTCTTACAACAGAGAATATAAAATGTACAATTTTGTAGGCGTGGAAGAGTTTTTAGATACAAAACCGCACTTTGCAGAAAATTATGGCTGGTATACCTTGGTAAATACTAAAGATACATGGTCGTTCGATATGGTGGGTAGAACATCGAAAGAACGCATGGATTACCCCACGCAAAAACCCGAAGCCCTTTTGGAGCGCATCATCAAAGCCTCCAGCAACGAAGGCTCCATTGTACTGGACTGCTTTTGTGGCAGTGGCACCACTGCCGCCGTTGCCGAAAAATTGGGGCGGCGCTGGATTATGGCGGACTTGAACAAGGGCGCGATTCAAACCACCATCAAACGTTTACAAGGCATTGTCACAAACAAGAATGGCGACCTTGCCGAGCAAAACGGCACTGGACTCATTCATTACCGAGTCAATAACTATGATTACGCCAAGCAGGCGGAACTCAAGCAAATTATCACCTCAAAGTATGGCATTCAAATCGACCGCAAGGACTTGTTCTTTGACGGGATAGTGAGCGGACAATTAGCGAAAATTATTGATTTGAACAAACCGCTGACCCGACTGGATATTCAAATTATCAAAGACGAAATTAAAAACAACCGTCCGGATGAAGAACGCAATATCACCGTTTTCTGTAACGGCTCGGAATTAGAAATCATCAAAGAGCTTGCCAAAGAGAAAAACCCGGTCAACAAAATTACCGTGTGTGATATTCAACAGGATGGTGTAACCACAAACCAGCCGGCGCAGGCGGCAGTGGGCATCATCAAAAAGGGCAAGAAAGTAACGGTAAAAATCGACGATTACATCAGCCCGTCCATCCTCGCACGACTGGAAATTGAGCGAACGATCTTTGATGAACAGATTGACGACTTCCGCGCACAGATTGATTGCGTGCTGATTGATACCGATTATGACGACAAGCATTTCAACATTGTGGCAAGCGATTTGCCGGGGAAAAAGACCGATTATATAAAAAGTGAATATGAACTGACTCTGCCCAGTGCCAATGCCAAAGTGGCGGTGAAAATCGTCGATATGCTGGGCGAGGAAACGCTACTTGTTGAATGATTTGTGGCGAATCCAGGCTTATAAATACCACAACGGGCACCATCACCCGCGGCAACACCAATGCACCGGTTATTATGATAGCCGAGAAAGCCAGCGAGTTGATTCTTAACCCATCTTCTGCGGAGACTACCCAAATATGATTATCGATCACAGAACCTATACCTTCCGACCAGGCACAGTAAAAAAATGGCTGGACAAGTACGAAGCCGATGGCCTGCCGATTCAACAGCAGTTTCTCGGCGAGTTTCTCGGCTTGTTCACCACGGAGGTCGGCAACCTGCACCAGATCGTGTTTATGTGGGCTTATGAAAGCATGGGCGACCGTGAAGTCCGCCGTGCCAGGATGGAAGCAGAACCCGCCTGGAAAAAATTCATCGCTGAAATATGGGCGCTTGATGCCATTCTTGAACAGCACATCAAGCTGCTGCGACCGGTTTCTTTCTCGCCTATTCAATAAGGCATCTTTCCCCATGGCGTTTCAGTCTGGCTAGGCTTGCATTATTTCTGTATCAGGCGACTGCAAGGTTAAAACCATGCTCGGGGTCATCCCGATCTAATCGCCCGTGGTTCATCAATAGTGTTTCTATCGTCCAGGGCGATACTTCAAAGTGACTTGCCACCCCGTGGCGACGTTCCTTATCGTCATAATTTCCCGCGAGCATCTTGTCTGCCACATCGAACGGACAAAGCAACTCCGCAGCAAACCCTCGTTGCGCCTTTTGCCGATAGGTATAGGTAGCGGTAGCTGGATGCAGTGCCCCAAGCTCTCCAATAAGCGAGTCACCAATCAGTCGCGTTAAGTCGAAGCGGCGTCCCGTGTGCCATTTGGAGCGCAACACGAGCCTGGCCTTAGTTGCTTCCTCTTCCAGAATGAATGACAAATTGGCACCTGTCTTGGTCTGACCGGTCAAGGTTTCTGTTCTTGTGCCTGCCATTTCGGCAAGGAGAACATCGTTGATCGGGGCATCACCAAGATGTTCCTGTTTACGCAGCTTTCGTGCCGCAGCGACCCCAAGGCGCCATGCAGGAACTTGTGCCCCGCGTTGCAACACGGTATTTTCTGCAAATTTCACGGAGTCGCGGGTGGAAGCATCATGGCCAAGGTCTTGTGCCAACTTCTCGAACTCTGCCGCCGTCAGTGGCATACCTTGACTGGTTCCTTCCATGGCTTTGTTTGCTGCGATTTCGCCTAGTGTAGCCTTGCCAAGACGATCACTGTCAGCCAGTAGTCGCTCAATCGCTCGGTCTTTGACCGAGTCAGGATCACGGCTAAACATTGCTTCGATGCGGCGGAACTCTGAAATCTCCGGGTCGCTACGTTCTGCAACCACCTCTGCCCAAATGACATGCAAGTTAGTATTAATTTTCTCAGCATCAAGTTGCCCGAGAACCTGTGATATAAAAGCATCCACTGCGCCCTCCCACTGGGTCGATGGAATAACCAGGGGCTGTGCGCCCACATAGCGAAATGGCTTGGCATCTGGCCGTTCGGACGGCTTGGAGAGTAACGCTGTTCTGATGCCGTCAGAAAATACGGTGATGTTTGGCCAGATATAGCCTTCTCCAATGGATGCCATCTGGTGAGTAAAAGCCCCGTCAGGATTCTTTGCACGAGGTTCCCAGCGCAATCGCCACCAATTCCAGGCTAGCCATTCAGCCATGTGATAACCTGAGACTAGCGGGCCTGGCCGGTATCCTGTCAAATAATAGTCGAATCCTTCGGTAAGAGATGTTTCTGCCGTGCAAACCTTGAACAACCCAAAAGCCGCGCACTCTTCGGGAGAACCTTCATTCAGTCGCTTTGGTGCCAAACTGATTTCAAGGTTCACGGACATCGATTATTCCACTCATCCTGTACATACCTTCGCATGAGACTATCATCTTCACCCAGTCGATAGCCGTGATACTCAATTTCCCGGCCGGGTTTGGCCTTGGCCTCATAGGCCTCTCCATTTTCATCCACCGCCCAAACATATTTTGGCGTACTGCCTTCCGGGAATCGACTGACCATGCTACGCCGTATACCTTCTTTAAATAATTCAGACGCTTCAGTAATCAGGATAGAGCGAAGATCATCACATACAGATTTTGATGGCCTGGGATTGTGTGGAGGAACGAAACTATAGTCTCCAGACCGGAGCTTATGGTGCGCTGATCCAGCATAACAAATCTGGGTTAACAGTGCCTTTCTGGTAGTATCATCCATAAAGCCAACAGGTGCGATCCTTCGACCCGGCCGGTTACCTTATCGTTTGTTGCCTGACACGAGTACACGCCTTAATAGCCAGGAGACATAGGGGAAGTTTTACAAGGATGAACGGTACCACTGTTTATCTATTATTGCAAAATGTACCGGCCCGACAAACAGCCTGTCGATTTCATCCTGATAGATTCCGAAATCAGACATCGCTTCAAAATTGATGTAACGGAGTGTTGATCTTTAGCCGGAGGGACTCCTCATCTGGTGTAGGCCAACCAGGCCATCAGTGCATAAGCGGTTAGGGTGGCAACAATAGCAGCTAGATACAGGTTGCCAAAATACGCGCCCTGCACAAGCTGGCCGGCACTCGCCGAGCCGAGCATACTGCCGAATACAATGCAGGCGGTGATCAGTGAGATAGCACGACCATCAGCATCAAGGCGAGCGACTGCCGAGACGAAATACGGCAAGGCAAACAGCCAAACAAAGAAGAACAAAACAACAGCAATGGCATAAAAAGAAAAACCCTGTCCGAAAACGAACGCAAGCATCGACAGGATGTAGACAACCACTGCGAACAGGATCGGTTTCAACAACCCGAAACGCACCGAAATCGCCGCGGCAGTGAATGACCCCAACCCTCCCATAATCTTCGCCACCGACAAAGCCGTAGCGATAAAAGCGGAATCGTAACCGGCCCGCACTCCCCCCCGCTCCACAAATGACCATAGCGCACTTTGCCCGGCGGTAAACACAAACAAGGCCACCAGGCCAATGAGCGCCGACCTGGATATCCAGGCACCCCTGGAAAACTCACCGGATGATGACCTTTGTGCTGCCGGACTGGCACTGGAGACAAATCGCACACAAGGCGATGCAGCCAGCAGGACAAGGGCAAGGGCAATCAGAACGCCGCGAAAACCGAACAGCGGATAAATAAATGTCGGCAGTATCAACAACAGCACAGCACCAAGAGCCACTTCGCCACCGAATTTAATGCCGACCGACCGCGTGCTGTCCGGAAACTCCCCCGCCAACACAAACGAGAGGGTATACAGCACGCCCAGGGCAAAGCCCACAGCAAACATAGTCAGCGCAAATTGTGGAAAGGATTGCAGGGTTGAGCTAAATAACAGCAGCAGGACAGCGGCGCCGTAGGTACAGCCGGCAAGCATCTTTCTGCTGACCCGATGCAGCCAGAAGGCCGCGCCAACCGAGGAAACACCGAAGCCAAAAAAATAAATAGCTCCAAGCCAACCGATGGCACTGTCACTGAGTGTGTAGTGTTCCGCCGCCTGGCCGAGAAACACCGGCAAGATGTTAAATAATATAGCACCGGTAGCACCGGTAATTACCACCGCAATCAATTGCCTGCGTCCGCTGCCGGTTGCTGAAACCATGTCTGTCTCCCGTGTGTTCTGGTTACCAGGGCAGACCACGGCGTTCCAGGCACCGTGGCATTATCATCAAACAAAACAAGTGGCTGCCTGGTACCAATACGCAGCACCCGGGTAACCGAGGCAGGTCGTTTTATAGTCCGTGTAGAAATCCAGCGCAGTGGATCCCGGTTCTTTTGAGCCGAAGTTCGACCCTTTGCTGCCTCCAAATGGCAGTTGGTACTGAACCCCGCACTGGGCAGGTTGACGGTTATCAGACCAGCCTGAATGCCCTTAATAAACTCGAATACACGGAAAATATCCTGGGTCTGAATTGAAACAGTGCTGCTTCACTCATGAAAACTCCCCGGGAAGGGTTCCCTGGCGGTATCAGGCACCTGCCCAACGTCGCCCGGGCGTTGGTTGCAGGTGCTGGTGGATGATCCGCTAGAAGTTGTAGCGCGCCGTCAAACCGATTTCCCGTCGATCTGTATTCCACAAGGCGAAACCAATGAAACCGGGGAAGTAGTTGCGCGCCCGTGCATATTCTTTATCGGCGAGGTTAATGCCATAAAGAGCCAGGCTCCATGTTTCGTCCGGCGCCAGGTATTCAATACGCGCATTGAATAATCCATAGTCGCCTTCACGCTCTTCCTGCGCATTCGCTATCTGACCGTAAAACGCACCGCGATAGGAGTAATCGGCTCGTAGCAACACACTGCCTCCGCCGGACATCTGTACATCATACTGCGGCGAAAGGCTCCAGGTATGTTTGCTGACATAGGGCAAATTAGCCCCCTTTACAAAATTCGCCATTACTGATGAGTCGATCTCAATAATTTCGGCACCCGTGTAGGCGTAGCTGCCCACCAGCCGGAAATTGTCCGCGAACAGCGCTGTGAACTCCAGCTCCGCTCCGTCGATTTTTGCCTCAGCTGCATTCAGGGTACGGGTAACAAAGGCGGCAGTCGCCGCATCCAGCTCGTTCACCTGCGCCTGATAGTCTTCGTAATTGCTGCGGTAAAATGCAAGACTGCCGCGCAGACGGTCGGTTTCCAGTTTCAGCCCAAGCTCGGCCATATCCAGGTATTCCGGATCGTATCGGTTGACGTTGGATGGCCCTGCAGGTCTGGCGTTGAAGCCGCCACTGCGAAAGCCGCGAGACCAGGTTGCGTACAGCATCAGGGTCTCATTGATGTCGTAGTCCAGGCTGATGGTTCCGGATAGCGCACCCCAGGAGTCGTTGAGCCTGGTGGGCGGAATTAAGAACGCTGTTCCATTATCCAGAGGCGCTCCCGTGAGACGCCTGTAAACGACATCGTAATCCTTGCTCTCCCGTGTGTAGCGCAGGCCCGCTGTGAGGCTGAGAGCTGGCGTCAACTCGAAGCTACCCTGCCCGAAGGCTGCGTAGCTGTCGGTTTCTACTTCAGAGCGGCGCTGGTCAAGGTTAAAGAACACATCGTCGTCTTGCAGGTTGTAGCCCTCTTCCGTGAAATAGTGGAGACCGGTAATCCAGTTCAGGGTTCCGGCGCTGTTTTCCCCACCCAGTTGGAACTCCCAGGAGAATTGATCGGACTCACCGCTTTCCAGATAGTGCAAAAGAGTAATCGGCGCGCCATCAAACTCGAGATTACCGAGATATTCCATGTCTCGATACGAGACAATCGATTTTATCTGCAATAACTCATTGATATCCCATAACCAGGTGGCAGACACACCGAACAGGTCTTGCTCGGTGTCCAGATTGTCCAGTGAATAGCTGTCAAATGAATCCACCCTGGTGCCCGCCGGGCAGGGGACATATCTGCCGAGACCGATGCTGCTGTCACCCGTGTCCGTGTAGCAGGTGGAAAGTCCTAAAAAGCTCCCATGTGCATACAGGGTATGGGGCACCGCCGCCTGCCGTGCGCGAGTAAAGTCAACCACCACGGAGACTTCCGCCGCATCGCCCTGCCAATATAATTGAGCGCGACCACCGAGACTGTTTTCATCGCCGGCTTCGTCTCCGGTAAACACCTGCTCCCCAACCCCGTCCCGTTTTTTGCTCTGTAAGCTGGCTCGAACCGAAAACTGTTCGCCAAGCGTCCACTCGGCTGTTGCTGTCGCGTTGAGCCTGCCCCCGTCACCGACTGTCAGCCCTACCGAGCCACCTCTTTCCCCGGTCGGTTTGCGACTGACGATGCTGACCGCACCACCGATGGTGTTCTTGCCAAACAGCGTGCCCTGCGGCCCGCGCAATACCTCAACACGCTCCAGGTCAATCAGATCCAGGGCGGCACCTTGATTGCGACCCATATACACCCCGTCGATATACAAGCCCACACCCGTATCGGTGGTAACCATGTGATCCGATTGCCCAACTCCACGGATAAAGATGGCGCCAGCCTCGGAACTGCCCATACCGTATGAAGTGAACGTCATGCCTGGGGTATATTTGCCGATGTCCCGCAGGTCGATCATGTTGGCCTGTTCGAGGTCATCCTCGGAGAAGGCGGTTATTGCGATGGGGGTATCCTGAAGGGACTCCTGTCGTTTGCGAGCAGTCACGGTAATTTCTTCAAGTACTGCGGACGCGGATGCCGCCAACGCCGCCGGTTGATACACACAATACCCGCCGACCGACAGGATGGTGGTGAGTATTGAGCGACAGGTAAAATTCAAAAAGCTGTGCGATCTGTTAATGACATTCATAGCTGTACTCTCCCTTGGTTCATGCACCAAAATAGCGCATTTGACAAACATTAATTGACCTATAAATTTGACACATTAGTCAGATTAAGGCGCAATAGCAGCCTTGTCAAGCCGTAGCCGCAAGCCTTGAGTTGTACGCCTGTTGAGACTGTGCAAAATCCAGTATTCGTCATTCCTGCGAAGGAGACTGTGCAAAAAACCACCACCCCTGGTCACATTCTCATTACTGCCCTAATTCACCGACCTTGCTGATATTTTAAGCCGATACACCGCCTCTGTAAAAATACCCAATAATTACAGTAATAAACATCCAGAACCTGGCTCAATTATGATACAATAACGAACATAACTAACTGATTATAATCATTAAACAGAGGCTTTATGCGTGATTACATACACGGATTAAATCGCCAGCAACAACTGTTATTCCCAGAGCGGCTAGAGGATCGGCGAGAATGATCCGGTTCGTGTTATTGATGCCTATGTGGATAGTTTAGAAGTTGAGACCTTGGGCTTTAAGACAAGATATAGCGACAAAAACAACAATGGCCGCCCCGCCTTTTGCCCAAAATTGATGCTGAAACTCTACATTTACGGCTATACCAATAAAATAAGAAGTTCCCGCCATCTGGCTCGGGAAGCCCATAGAAATATCGAGCTTATCTGGTTATTGCAAGCCTGCCGGCTTTTAATAAGAATCCTTTTTTACCCGTACCCGACTCAAAATGCTCAATAGTGGGCTTGTAAGTCGGCGTTTTTTGCACAGTCTCGAAGGCGGGAATCCAGTAAAACATCCAAACCGGCAAGAGATTTACACAGGCAACGCAGCTCAGCGAGAGTTTCTTGCGCAGTCTTCCAGGCGGGAAACCAGTAATACCAACATGAGCCATAAACAAGCCACACTTCCGATAGTTAGGCAGGTCTCATTAATTACATTGAATAAGCCAGACCAGGCTGCTAAATAACAGCACTGCCCCAATCTTCCACAAGCATTCTGGATTGATTTCGTATGTATTCATTGCTGCCTGCACTTTCTTACTAAAATATAGAAAAACAGCCGGTTACGAGTTAAGCCAGGCCAGGATGGTGTCAGCAAGATAATCCGGTTTTTCGAGTGGAAGCAGATGCCCCGCCTGTTCTACCTGCAAAAACTTAACAGATGGAGATGGACAGAGAGACTGCCACTTCTCCCAGCACGAGAGAGAAAGCGTATTCGACTGCTGGGCACGAATAGCCAGAGCAGGCACTTTTAAAGACGACAGTAAACCCCAAAGATTAGGCACCAGAGTATAACAGTGTGCTTCCCATGCCTTGCTATAGCAAAGCCGGAAAACTTCAGGCTCGACTTCAGTGAAGCCATGTTGCACATAATCCCACAGTACGGAATCGTCAATGCCCCTGAACACATGTTTTGGCCGGTAATGGTCAAAGGCTTGTTGGCGACTGGAAAATTGATCGACTCGCGCCAGCGTCTTTTTAACCAAAGGAAGACTGTTTGGGGAGAAGCGACTAAAAAATCGTAATAAGAAAAGGTATCGACGTGAAACTAATACTGGCTCAATTAACACTACTGCGCTAAACAATTCGGGTTGTCTTACCGCTGCCATCAAGATCGCTGCCGAGCCCATTGAATGCCCCACACTCACTACAGGTTGATTTAATTCATTGACCAATTGCAGCAAATCTTCTGCAAAAACCTCCCATGACTGTATACTTTCAGGAGCTGGGCCAGGAGTCCATAGGGGACGATGTAAACTTGCTATCACCTCATGGTTTTTGGAAAGCGGCTCTAGCAAGGCCCGGTAAGCCAGGGGTGGGTAACCGTTAGCAGCGGAAAAATGCAATACAGGGCCCTGCCCGCCGTATTTTTGATGAGGAATCGTTAGCGAGGACTGACTCTGCGACATGCTGGAATAACCTATAACCAGGATAAGGCGCTTATTCTGGCAGACCTGGGCGAATTTAGCACTGGTTTACCGTCGCAGATTAATGGTAATATCCTTGATTCTTTTGGCTGTAGCGGTGTGAGAATTGCTGGGGGGTAGAAATTTAACAGCTTGGCCCCCATAGTAGTTTACCAGGTGCTCAAAATAGCTCAGTATTGACTAGAACTGACAAGGAGACCCATCATGGAGTTTGAACTTCTTTACTGGCACTGGATTGTGCTCGGTATTGCACTGATGCTCGGCGAGATATTTATTGGTTCTTTTTTCGTTTTCTGGTTCGGCGCTGCGGCAATTGTCGTCGGCTTATTACTTCTTTTTTTTCCTGCCATTCCCGAGGCCACACAAATAACTACCTGGGCGCTCTCATCGGTCATTTTTGCTGTGGCCTGGTTCAAATTTCTAAAACCCCTGTCACGGGACAAAACCAAAGCGGGACTGTCCAGAGAATCCTTGTTGGGAGAAATTGGTCAGGTTTTACAAGCACCGAATGGAAAGAAGTTCGGAAAAATGCGTTTCCCTGCTCCCCTATTGGGTTCAGATGAATGGTTGATAATTTCTCAAGATGAATTACTTGTTGGAGATAGAGTCAGCGTGGTGGATTTATCGGGCAATTCACTGATAGTCACGAAAACATAATTTCGCTTGCCAGGAACTCACTGGATCTAAAATTGTCTCAGCAATAATACAAGGAGCATAGTAATGGAAATTGGAATTGTACTGGCCATAGCCGTGGCTGCATTCCTGTTAATCACCCTGGCTCAGGGTGTGCGACAGGTTCCCCAGGGTTTCAAATGGGTAGTGCAGCGCTTAGGCAAATACCATTGTTCACTAAATCCCGGGCTAAACTTCATTATCCCCTACATCGATAGCGTCTCCTTTCGAGTGACTACCAAAGATATCGTACTGGATATACCTTCACAGGAAGTTATTACCAAAGACAACGCCGTGCTGATAACCAATGCAGTTGCGTATATTAATATCGTGTCTCCAGAAAAGGCGGTGTATGGCGTAGAAAATTACGAGGTAGCCATTCAGACTCTTGTGCAAACTTCGCTTCGTTCTATTGTCGGCGAAATGAGTTTGGACGACGCGCTATCATCACGCGATCACATCAAGTCAAAACTGAAGGCGGCAATATCAGACGATATTGCAGACTGGGGCATTACCCTGAAAACGGTAGAGATTCAGGACATCAATCCGTCAGCAACCATGCAGAGCGCGATGGAAGAACAGGCCGCAGCGGAACGTGCCAGAAGAGCAACTGTCACCCGCGCCGACGGTGACAAACAGGCCGCGATTCTGAAAGCAGAAGGTGCATTGGAAGCATCGAAACGTGAAGCAGAAGCCCAAGTAATTCTGGCCGAGGCCAGCAAACGGTCGATTAACCTGGTAACCGACGCCATAGGTGAAAAAGAAATGCCCGTGGTGTATCTGCTCGGTGAAAAGTACATCAGTTCACTGCAAAACTTATCGGATTCAGATAATTCTAAATTCGTTGTGTTTCCCGCAGACATACCCGCCGCAATAAAAGGCTTGATGGGGCGCTAGCCAGCACCCCATCGAAAATAGCACCACTCGGATACCGTGCCGGTTAGAAAGCCCGGCAGTTCTTCTGTGTGTCCGACACTTTCAGGGATTTCAAAATCTTTCGGGGCGGGTTTTGACAGGGATAATTTCAGGGAAAACAGACTAATCCAACAGCCAGCAACGGCTAGAATCTGCCATTGATCTTCAGCGATACAACCCGGCCGGAACTGGAGCACTGGTTCTCAATTTCTTTCAATACATTCGCCGATATGCGCCCTGCATAACGGCGGCGTTCTCGGCATTGCTGGCTGCTGGTGGCATTCCTGGCATCGAAGCGGTAGCTAATGCCTCGGGAATCCACGAATTCCACGAAGGCACTGCTGTCAGGCTCACCCATATAGTCTTCAATATCGTCAATATCATAAACCTTTTCATTGCCGTCGAATCGATTGCTCCATGCCAGGCCATAATTCATATTCCAGGCCGGCACGTCATGGCGAAAGCCCAAATTGAGTCGCCCGCGATTAAAACGGGCAAAGCGACGATCAATGCCCAGAAAAGGACTTGTTTTAAATCTATAACTATATGTTTTTACTTGATTTATTTAATAATAAAAAATAACGATGTTACTTTAAGTGTTACATAAAAACCTGACTATTTAGCTGCGCGAACCCTATTTCTCTGCGTCTCTCAACAGCTCAATAATTCACCACTAAAATTTCATAAAATAGGAGAGCACTGTTTTTGTCTTGATCAAAAATTGTCATTTTTGAGAAGTTAGCTCCCAGCTTCCCAATGATACGATATTTGAAACAAGCAATTGGACGATAGAGTAGCAGTCAATTAGACGGATAACAGGCACCTTAAAACTATATTTTCTATACATAACGCAAAAATAGGGTTAGAAAATCAAAATATGTATACATAATCTTGTCAGCCCCTTTTCTTTCAGTACCAACAAATCCTGGCATATCGATGTTTTTCAATTATATCGACATAACAGCCTGATGTGTCGATGTGATCGACACGTTAAAATTTAAGCGCTTTACTTAGCGTCCTTTTAAACCAGACAATTAGACGGTACTATAGCAGTCAATCAGACGACAATATAACCAGCATCTGGACGCTATGGCTAAATCATTATTCCCAAGAGTTATCGCCCCACTGCTGCTGGAAGCACTAAGCGATACTCCAGTCGTTTGTTTATTAGGGCCTCGCCAAGTGGGTAAAACCACATTAGCCAGGGAATACTGCCCTGATTATTCCTACATCAGCTTTGACGACAGCACACTACTGAACACTGCGCAACAAGACCCTACGGGGTTTATTCAGGGCTTGCCAGAACAAGTGATTTTAGATGAGGTGCAGCGAGCACCTGAATTATTACCAGCTATCAAGGCTGCTGTTGATCAGCGCAGAACACCTGGTCGCTTTCTACTGACAGGCTCCGCAAATCTGTTGCTATTACCAAAGCTGCAAGAATCCCTGGCAGGGAGAGTTGAAGTATTAAACCTGTTTCCATTGACGGAACAGGAGAAACACCGTAGTGAAAACTCCCTGCTTAGCTCTTTGATTAGCGGAAAAATAGCGCCGCAAATCATTGGAGAACAAGGTGTTATTGTGGGTGTGGGTGTCGCTGAAGCGGTATGCCAGGGTGGCTACCCAGAACCGAATACTCGCTCGGCTGCCAGAGCCAGACAATGGCATCGGCAATATCTGAATGCCATTATTCAGCGCGATGTTAAAGATATTGCGGCCATTCGGGATGAAGATGAAATGCTCTCCTTAATGGAAATGCTGGCCTACCGGACAGGCACTTTACTCAACGTCAGTAGCATGGCTAATGAGTTAAAAATGACCCGGGAGACCACTGAAAAATACTTGAGCATACTTGAGCGCCTGTTTTTAGTGCGCAGACTTTCCGCCTGGCATCGTAACCAGTCCAAACGATTGGTGAAGACACCCAAAGTACACGTTATTGATTCCGGCCTTGCGACGACACTCAGCGGGTTAAAAACCGACGATTGGAATAACCATAAAAGCAATTTTGGCCCAGTATTGGAAAGCTTTGTCGTTCAGCAGCTGATTTGTCAGGCCAGCTGGATAGGCAGTGATTTTAAATTCAGCCATTACCGCGATAAAGACCAGTTAGAAGTTGACCTGGTGATAGAACGTGGCCAACAGCTTTGGGGAGTAGAAGTAAAAAAAGCAGCCAGTATCAACCCAAAAGACAGTGCAGGTCTGGCCCGTTTGGCCGCTCAGGCAGGTAAGCGCTTTCAGGGTGGCATCTTACTCTATTGTGGCAATAACACCTTGCCGCTGACTCAAGACAATTGTTATGCGGTACCGATGAATACACTCTGGCAATAGAATATTTTTATTAAAAAGTAATACGGCAATTATATGAAAAACGCTTATGTGTATAGGACGAAAACGATAGATGTTTGAACAAACTTTTAAAAATATAAATGATGTACTCTGGAAAGAGGCCGGTTGAATTAACCGGAGCAAACCAGAATACACTTAAAGTCAGATTGCTGGAGTTAGTGAATGCAGGGCGACTTCAGCGGTATGGTAAAGGGCGAGCAACATGGTACCGCGTCTGATTTGTATGCACAGTTTCAAACCTGCTTACTTGCAGAAGATGATAAGCTTTACATCAAGGATACTAATAGAAAATGACTTCTAAAAAAGACTTATCAGAAAGAGATATCTGCACAAAATTTATCAACCCGGCACTGGAACAAGCGGGCTGGGACATGCAGAAGCAAGTCCGGGAAGAAGTTGGCTTCACCGATGGTCGTATCTATGTAAAAGGCAACCTGTCAGTTCGCGGTAAGCGCAAGAGAGCGGACTGCATCCTTTACTACAAGCCCAACATTCCGATTGCAGTGATCGAAGCCAAAGACAACAAACACTCTGTCAAAGCAGGCATCCAGCAAGGGCTGGATTACGCTACCATTCTGGATATTCCTTCAGTTTTCAGCAGCAATGGTGATGGCTTCTATGAACATGACCGCACTTGCACTAGTGGAGTGATCGAGCGCGAAATTCCATTAAGTGAATTCCCTTCACCCGAATCATTATGGCAGCGATATAAGCAATACAAAGGCATTGAATCCATAGAAGAGGAACGTATCAGTTCCCAAGACTACTTCTTTGATGGTACCAGTCGAAGTCCGCGTTACTACCAGCAAATTGCCATCAACCGAACGGTAGAGGCTATTGCCAAAGGCCAGCAACGTATTCTGCTAACAATGGCCACGGGCACAGGAAAAACCTATACAGCCTTTCAGATTATCCATCGCCTATGGAAAGCCAATGCAAAGAAACGCATTCTGTTTCTTGCTGACCGCAACGCACTGATCGATCAAACAAGGCGCGGAGATTTTCGCCACTTTAAAGACAAGATGACGGTGATTAAACACAAGAAAATCGACAAATCCTACGAAATTTATTTGGCACTGTATCAAGGACTAACCAATTATGATGAAGACAAGGATGCCTATCGAAAATTCAGCCAAGATTTTTTTGATCTGATTGTGATCGATGAGTGCCATCGTGGCAGTGCCTCGGAAGACAGTGCCTGGCGCGAAATTCTCGCTTACTTCAGTACTGCTACCCACATAGGCTTAACGGCGACTCCGAAAGAAACGGAGACTGTTTCAAGTACAGAATACTTTGGCGACCCGATTTATACCTACTCATTGAAGCAAGGCATACAGGATGGATTCCTCGCGCCTTATAAAGTATTACGTGTCGGTCTAAATGTCGATCTGGAAGGTTGGCGGCCGGAGTCAGGAAAAACAGATAAAAGCGGCCAATTGGTGGATGATCGAATCTACAACCGCAGGGATTACGACAAGAACTTGGTTATTGATGAACGCACACAAACTGTTGCTGACAAAATCACCGAATACCTGAAAAAAACCGACCGCTTCGACAAAGCCATTGTATTTTGCGTAGATATTGACCACGCCCAGCGTATGCGTTCCGCTCTCGCCAATGCCAACAGCGACCTCATGGCGAAAAACCCTAAGTACATCATGCAAATTACTGGCGACAACGAAGAAGGTAAGCGCGAGCTGGATAACTTTATTAACCCCGAAGAACCTTACCCGGTAATCGCCACCACCTCTAAACTGATGACAACGGGGGTAGATGCGCAAACTTGCAAACTGATCGTGCTCGACAGCAACATCGGCTCCATGACTGAATTCAAGCAGATTATTGGCCGTGGTACCCGCATTAACGAGGAGTTTGGTAAAACTTTCTTTACTATTCTCGATTTTCGTAATGTTACCGACCTGTTTGCCGACCCCGATTTCGACGGCGACCCAGTGAGAGTGAAGGAGCTAGGTGAAGGTGATGAGTTCGAAACTCCAGAAGAAGAGCTTGGGGAAGGTGACACTATCACAGGTGATGAAGGAGAAGAAATTATTTTTGAGCCACCTACTGAGCCGCCAGAAATTATCGGCGGTGGCGAGATCATTAGCGAGCCACGACCTAAGTATTACGTCAATGGCGTAAATGTTGCGGTGCTTAATGAACGTATTCAGTACATGGACAGCAACGGTAAGTTAATCACCGGCAGCCTGAAAAACTACACCCGCCAAAAGGTCCGTGAACAATATCAAACGCTAAATGATTTCCTCACTAAATGGCAAAGCACTGAAAAAAAGCAAGCTATTATCGATGAACTCACTGAGCAAGGTGTCGTACTGGAAAATCTAAAAGAAGCCATTGGCAAGGAAATGGACATCTTCGATATGATCTGTCACACCGCCTTCGACCAGCCGCCTTTAACTCGTGCCGAACGTGCAAAGCAAGTGAAAAAACGTGATGTTTTTACTCAGTATGGTGAGCAAGCACGGAAGGTGCTCGAAGCCCTTCTGGATAAGTATGCGGACGAAGGCATCGAAAATATTGAAGACATCAAGGTGCTTAAGGTAAATCCTTTTGACCAGTTCGGCACCCCGACTGAAATCATCAAGTTATTCGGCGGCAAGTCACAATACTTGCAAGCGTTAACACAATTAGAAAAAGAACTTTATCAGGCGGCATAATGAGCGACGCAGAAAACAATCAAGAATCCATCTATTTTTATCAAGGCGGCGAAAAGATAGGTGATGGAGATTGCCTAAAGTCCATAAAACAAAAGGTTGTCGATATTTCCAACGTCAAAAACATTCACTTCTTGTTAGGCGCAGGCACTAGCTCTGCGGCGATACCCAGTATGAAAGACATGCAAGAGGATATCGCCAATGAAATTGAGAGTTCTGAAAATATTGGACTCAAAGAGTTATATCAAAGTATCAAAAGCGACAATCTGGAAAAAACGCTAAATATTCTTTATGCAAAAAAGCACTTTCTTGAAGACTGTGTTGGTACGAATAATAGTCAGGAAAATAAAGGAACTGTTGGGAAAAGAGAGAGTGAAAGAGTCGACGAGCTTATAAAGCACATTCAAGACACAATGTTTCTAAAAATCAATGCAGATTTTTCGAGCGAAAGTTCCGCAAGCACACTTGAGCTCTATAAAAACTTTTATCAAAAAATAGTGCTGAGAAATAAAGACCTTGCACGGGTAAATATATTCACCACCAATAACGACCTTTTCAACGAAAAAACTTTGGACAACCTGAACATAAACTACAACAACGGTTTTGGTGGGGGGCATGAGAGAGCGTTTAACCCTGCTAGATTTCGTTATACGCTTTCTAAAAAAATAGATGCCAATCTTGAAAAATTCGAACCCATCGAGAATATGGTTTACTTATATAAACTTCATGGGTCAATTAGCTGGATAGAAAAAGAAGGAAACTCACTTTTTAACGTCCAAGAAATACCTGTAATAGGCGGCACCAAAAAAAATGATGATAACCATGTATTGATCTATCCAACACCTCTTAAACAAAATCAGAGCCTAGGCTCTCCATATTCCGATTTAATACGAGAATTCCAAACAAAACTAGCACTTGCAAATTCAGTCTTATTCATTATTGGATATAGTTTCAGTGATGAGCACCTAAACAATATTATTTACCAGACTCTCGCATCCAATTCATCAATATCTATTGTTATTTTTGGTGAGTATGCACGCGCCCCACTGTCGAGCATTAATGACAGCCGTATCTATAGAGTGTTTGGCGAAAACTCCGACAAGGAGAAAATTCACCATTTTGAATACATTGTAAATTCAATTTTGCCATTTTCTGATGAGAATAAAGACAAGACGTTAATTGATGGCTTTATCAAAGCATTCAAAGAAGCGACCACAAACGGTGGTGCGCAATGAAAATAGGAAAGTTGGTAGGCATAACTTATAGCCAACTCAAGGTTAAAATAGCCTCGGACATTCGCGGGGGATCGGTCAATCTGCATGGCAGTGTTTACTACTTTGGAAATATTGGTAGTTATTTAAAAATCACCAATGCAATCGACGAAACCATCATCTGCGAAGTGGTATCCATATTTGACTCTGACCTCCATCAAGAAAGGGCGTCTTTTGATATTGAAAGTAATCGAGAGCTTTTGCTAAAGCCTGTAGGAACAATAAACAAGAATAAGGAGTTTGCGCTCGGTGTGGGAGTATTCCCCAGCCTCTACAGTGATGTAAGCATTGTTACCTTCGATGATATGAAACACACTCTGAGGACTCATAATGAGATACCAGAAACACAGGAGACTGGCCAAAGGATTCACCAGTCATTTCCCTTGGGGGTCAGTAAAAATCTGATCAATTACCCCATTGATGTGAGCATTGACAGTTTTTTCAACATTCATTCAGCCGTATTGGGAAACTCCGGCAGTGGTAAATCAAATACAATCGCTCACATCATACAAGAAATTCATAAAAAAAATGAATACTCTTCAATAGGATCACGATTGCTCATTTTTGATGTCAACGGTGAGTACAAAAGTGCATTTTATGAAACTAAGAATTCAGATATATCTGTAAAATGTTTTAAGCCAAACATCAATGAAACTGGTGACGGTTATACACCGTTTTACCTGCCTCATTTTCTAATGTCTTTAGATGAATGGAGCGCTTTTCTTTTAGCTACAGACGCAACACAACGACCATTCTGGGACAAAGTTTTACAGGAAAGTTACCGATTTTATCGAATTGACACTTCTGGTGATGAAGAGAAAGAAAAATTTGTCAATTATCTAAGGCACAGAATATGTGCACTGATTTTCAGCACGCTGAGACAAGCAGACAGTGATACTGCAAGAATTACAACAGCAGCAAGTATTTTAGGTAGCATTACAAGCATCATAAACAACAATTTAGCCCTGAAAGCAGCATCCGCAGACTTACTAACTGACATCGGATCTTTACAGCAAGCCTGTACCATAGCTTATGGCGAAAACAAGGATAAGCTAAATAAGGCAACAGAAGCCGTTGCCAAAAAGGTGGATGAGGGTAAATTTCAAGAAGTAGTAAATTCGAAAATCAAGAGTGGTGAATTCTTCGATTGCAAATTTTTGAAGATCGCAGCCGAATTAATTCTTTTAGAAGAAGATGCTAGGGGTAACAAGCAAATTAGGGGCTATACGGCCACTATGATGACGCGTCTCGATTATTTTCTCGATAATCCAGACTGCCTTTTTATGCGTGACGCAGAGAAAATAAAATCCTGTGAAGCTTTCTTTGAGCAATTATGGGGCGAAGAAAGTATGCAGTCTCAATTGGTGATCATTGATACAAGCGAGTTAAGCCCTGATATTCTTGAAACGCTCACCAGCGTAGTATCAAGGCTTTTATTTGATCAAAGGAAAAAGTTAGTTGGAGACAATCGTAGGAAACAGCCAATCCACTTAATTCTGGATGAAGCGCATCGCTACATAAAAAAACACTACGACTACCTGCTAAAAGAAAACATATTTGAAAAAATTGCGCGCGAGGGAAGGAAGTACTCTTTTTACTTGATGGTTTCATCTCAAAGGCCATCTGAATTATCAGAAACCGTGCTTTCTCAATGTGCAAACTTCATCATTCATCGTGTCCAGAATGAAAAGGATATGCACTATATCCAGGCAATATTGCCTTATTTCTCTGATGATTTCACAAATAAAATTAAACAGTCTATTCCGGGTGAAGCCTTGGTTTTCGGCAATTGTGTTTCAATGCCGCTTCACCTAAAAATACATAAATCAAACCCAAGCCCCAATAGCTCAAACTGCAAAATTACCGAAGAATGGTTTATAGAGAAACAAGTAGGAAACACTTAATAATATGGCAAACATATCAGGCATCGTAAAATCCGCGCGCAATATCATGCGGCAAGACACCGGCACAGGCAGTGATGAGCTACGCATACTGCAATTGGGCTGGATGCTGTTTCTTAAAATTTTCAGCGACAAAGACAAAGAGCTGGAAATGATGGATGACAACTACACCTCACCCATCCCTGCTGAATTACATTGGGATGAATGGGCAGGAAACGACGAAGGAATGACAGGTGATGAGCTACTACAGTTTGTTGACCGCAAGTTATTTCCGACGCTATCTGGCATTGACCTATCCACCGCCAACCACCGTGCTGTGCTGGTAAATGAGGTGTTCGACAATAACTACAACTACATGAAGTCCGGCATTCACCTGCGCCAGGTAATTAATAAACTTAACGAAATTGACTTCAATAACAGCAAAGACCTGCACCTGTTTGGCCAGATTTATGAAACCTTTTTGAGCGAACTGCAAAGTGCTGGCACCCTAGGGGAATTCTATACCCCTCGTGCCATTACTCAATTTATGACCGAGATGGTTAATCCTGCACACAAGGAGACCGTTCTCGATCCTGCTTGTGGAACAGGAGGGTTTTTAACCGCTGTGATCGAACACCTCAAACCACAGCAAATAGTGTTGCTGAGCGCGAAGCTATCGGTCGCAATGTGCGCGGCTGGGAATACAAACCCTTGCCCTATATGTTGGCTAATACCAACTTGATATTGCACGACATACTTACGCCGAATATTCACTTTGGTGATTCACTGCAACGCCCTCTAAGTGAATATACTCGCAAAGACCGAGTCGATGTGATTATCGCTAATCCACCCTTTGGTGGCGTAGTGTCCAACAACAACGAAAACAACTTTCCGCAAACCTACCGCACCAAAGAATCGGCTGATTTGTTTTTGATTCTGATGATTCATTTGCTCAAACCCGGTGGTCGTGCGGCCATCGTGCTACCTGATGGCTCGCTCACTGGTGATGGCGTAAAACAGAGCATTCGTCAAAAACTGTTGGAAGACTGCAATGTTCACACAATTGTTAGACTGCCAAATTCAGTTTTTAAACCATATGCCACTGTTGCTACAAATCTCATATTTTTTAGCAAAGGCAGCCCAACAAAAGAAATCTGCTATTACCAACATGTTTGTCCACCAGATATTAAGGCGTATTCAAAAACGAAACCCATTTCTAGTGAAAATTTTAATGTAATTCGAGATTGGTGGAATAACAGGATCGATAGCGACTATTCGTGGCGCGTTTCTATTGAAGAGATAATAGAGAGGAAATTCGATCTAGATATCAAAAATCCAACCCGCCTGAAATCAAACGAGAGAGCAGCAAAAGACTATATCAATACAATGAATGCTGATTTAGAGGAAATATCTGATGAGGTTAAAGACATTTTTGAATCGTGTTTTGAATTGGCTAGTTCAACAATCGTGGATTTAGGTGAGATATGTAGGGTCGAAAAAGGTCAGACAGGGATAACAAAGGCCATACCTGGAAGCTATCCACTAGTTACGACTGGTAAGGAGAGAAAGTCGCATAATGAGCACCAATTTAATTGTGAGGCCGTATGCATACCTCTCGTCTCATCGACTGGACATGGTCATGCATCTATAAAAAGAATTCACTATCAGGATGGAAAGTTTGCACTAGGAAATATATTAGCAGCAGTAACCCCAGTCGACTTATCTGTTGTATCTGCAAAATATCTGTATTTCTATTTGAACAATTTTAAAGATGATGCTGTAGTCCCTTTAATGAAAGGAATGGCCAATGTCACGCTTTCAATTGGCAGCGTAAAAAAAATTAAAGTTGTTTTACCATCAATTGAAGATCAAAAGAGATTGGTAGTTTTAATGGATAAATGTGAGAAATTAAGGAATACTCTTTCAAAGTCTATGGCGGATTCAGAATCAATGATTAAGGCAGTTATCAGTGAAATCATCGACACTGAATGGATGAATAATGCTTAATAAGACCGCCAAACTGTCTATGGTTGCAACCTCGCTTGCCCCTATTTGCTTAACGCTGTGGTTTGTTGAAATCAGTAATAGTTGGGATGACAACCAGACAATCGGAAAGAATATAGCTGAAAACTGGCAAGTGGGTGGGCTTTATCTTATCGCGGTTATTTTGATGAGCCTGCTGTGTTTCGGATTGATTTGGCTGTCTGGTCGAAATCTGGAAAAATTGCCGGTAAAAATTAAAGCCGTGAAAACAGTAGACAAGGAAATCGTTGGTTTTCTTTTGGTGTATTTGTTGCCGCTGATGAATCAGGGAGGCAGTACCATCAGCGTGCCAGTTCTGGCATTTATTGCAGTGATTTTCTTTTTTATTGTCTACAACTCCCATGCCTATCACTTTAACCCTATGCTCGGCTTCTTTGGCTACCACTTTTACGAAGTCAGCATTGAGGGCGATATCACCTATGTGCTGATCACTCGCCAAAATATCACTGACTGCAAGAGTATTACTCAGGTCGTACAGTTAACCGAATACATGATACAGGATGTACCAAATGCCTAATAATATAAACCTTTTCGCCTTGCTCGATGACTCTCAAACACCAGTACGCCGGATACCTTTAACGGCAGGCTTAAGTTCTGAACTGGCCGGTCTGTTTGCTGTTCAAAAGAATGATCTGATAGCTGAAAAACAAGCCATCGAATTTACTGGCAGCTATAACGTTGATACGGGCGAAATTTTCTCCATAGCGGATTACCCAATACCTGATGCGATAAGTAACGCTATTGGCAATCCGTTAACTTGCCCGGTTCTTGATCTGAATGCTGAAACTCATCGAATAAAAGCACTCTTTACCGGTGTTTGGGATGGCCAAGCCCAAACTGTAAGCTTTCAAGTGTTTGATTCAGGGAAGCTTCTAAAAAGAGGCATTACAATCATAGGGTCGGGCGATACTTATAAAAAACTGGAAGAGCCAGGGCTAGTTTTACAGGACAAGTTAACTGCCCAGTTTGACAATGGAATACTGTGCTTTATCTCATACCATAATACTAAACGCTTTCTCGATTTAGGTGATTACTATAGAGAGGCGACTAATGCTGATTTGGATGAGTTTGCTGATAGTGAATTGTTTGAGTTTGAAGATCAGGATGCATTTAGGAAAAACGCAGATTCAGTCATTCGTAAAAAAATTGCATTGCTTCAAAAAAACAAAGTGCTAGAGAATTTGTCTGTAAATGAAATTCAGTCTGTTGCTGGCAACTTTAACCAAGAACTTCCAGAAGAGCACCATATCGTCATAAATATTAATGATGATGGAAAATTGGTTATACCAGAGGATAAAAGGCAGCTTAAAGAACTTATCCGTTTTCTCGATGAAGACTATGTTACTGCGCCTCTGACCAAGCGTAAGTGTTTGACGAATTCCAAAAAGTACCTATAGCGTCCGGTCAGTGGGTGTCGAGCTTGCTCGATATGCACTGATTGGAAACCAAGGAGTGCGGGCGGTTTGCAGTCGTTCAATACTACACTTCATCGTCAGCCAGCCTTACCCAGTCCACCTATCCAGTCACTTTCCTTTCCCAATGCGATAATTATATTCTTTACCGTCAGAAAATGACGGTACTGCGTAGCTGCTTTAAGGTGTCGGATTTGTGTGTCCATATACCACTTCAAATGTTTGAGTTGATATTGGTACGGGCCAACTTGAAACCGTTTCCATATTACAGCAGCTATTTTCTTTGCACGCTGGGTATGTTCTTTAACGCGAGTACCACGATTACCTTTCAGCTTACGATTTAATAAATGCTCCATATGCCGTTCGGCTTGTTTTTGATTGGCTGGTCGCATAATTATTCAATACGCTATTGACTGCTACCGATATAGGCCGCCACCACATCGGTACGATTGTGCCCTAATTCTTGGGCGAGAAGAGTTCGGGCTTTTTGATCCAGCGCTTTATCGGCTTGTCGTTTTCCCGCAATGACCGGAGCAGGATAGCCGGTAATGGCTTGATAACGTTCACAGGCATAAGTGGCTCGCATATCGTGAAAACCATTGATGGCTGTCTGGTTTGTCATGGCACGCCACTGGTTATACCGGTGGACTCGCCATTGCTTATAGCTGGAGTTTGGCGGAATTAGATTCTGTTCTTTACCCTGTATGAGAGTAGCGGCTTTTAGGGTTTGCAGGCACTGCTTACTGACGGGTATCCACCGGTCTGACCCTTTGCCTCTTCCGCCTTTGGTGCCTTGAGTAATATTGATACGTCCGTGTTGCCTGGCCTGGCGGAGTGCATTGCGGTTATCAAGCAAAGAGGCCTCTTTAAAGCGTAAACCTAAATCACGGGTGAGTTGAGCAATGAGCATCGTCCGGTTTTGACCGTGTTTAACGGTGATGGCTTTTAGCACGTCCGTTTTAAACGTTGCAGGAATGGTTGAACGGACGTGAGAACGTTGCCCTATAATCTGCGCAGGCTTAATCGTCAGCACGGTATCTTTACGCATGGTTTCCAGTATCACATTCACCGTTGATAGCCGGTTTTGAGCATAGGCCACGCTCATTTCTCCCTTACTAACTAATTCTTTCAAAAGCTGATTATGTTTGTTCAGAACGGTCGGGGTAATATTTCTAGCATCGTTAATTCCTTCGCCCTTTAAAAAATGAACAAATTGGTTCCAGCGCTCTTCATGGGTAGCACGGGTACTGAAATGCCCCTGACCATAACGATCAGCCAGTGCGTTTTTACCCGCCCATGCCAGTTGTTTGCCATAACCATAATTACGATTGCCGCCCACGTTGCCCATATAAACCCTGAAACTGGTAAGTGTTAAACCGGATTAAGCACCGGTCGTGCTGTGCTGGTACGCTCAGCCTGCGGAGGGTTAAAACCTCTAGGACAAATATGACTGGCTCCTCATGCTTGGTACGCCTGAACAGGGGTTAATGCCTGCGGGTTGCGTACTGTGCCAATTGATCAAACCTTTAAATAGGGTTTAGTCGTTGGTCGCATGGGTGCCTGTGTCGGCGTTTTTACTGCTTTTGTATCAGCGGTGTGGCTGCTAATGCATTGTATTGACTACGATTATTGCCGAATTTTCAGACCCGTCTCTGTGTAAAGTGCCCACAGAGACGGGTTGGCACATCGTTGCCGGTTTCTCATTTTTGCTGGCATCACCTCCTTTTCGGTGAGTAGATTAATGGAAGGGTGTGTTCGTGAATGCGTGTGATCCCCGATTAATGGGTTAAACAGGGATCAAATCATTCACGGCATTGGTTCCACTGGAACCAATGTGCCTTCATGCAAATTACTCATGAAGGACTTGCTTGCAGCTAAGTCTGTAGCTGCCACAGATAAGTGCCACCACTAGAACATAAAACCCTTAGCCGTAACCCTCAAAAACCGTTCAAGGTGTGAAGTACATTTTTTCAATGTACTGAATGGCCGGGCTATTCCGCCGAACAGTTTTTCTACACGATAAAAGTTCTTCCGGGTATGAACGGATATTTCATTGTTTTCTCCGTTTTTGTACATAGCATAAGACCGCTATACACAAAAACGGAGACGTGAAATGAGCTGTAAAATTCTGAGATTGAGGGAAGTAAAGGAAATAACAGGGTTATCTCGTTCAACAATTTACCTGGAGATTGCCAAGGGAAAGTTTCCGAAACAAATACAATTGACGGGTGCCCGTTCGGTGGGGTGGCATGAAAGTGCAATCATACAATGGGTTGAATCAAGGCAGCAGGCGTAACAATGGAGTCTATGCTTAGTTAATTGACGACTCTCAAGTTTCTTGAGCCAGACAGACTCAGGTTGCCATTTGCTGCTGCTTCAATGTGACTCGACCACCACTGCATCATCTTTTTTCTTTTCTCAAGATAGTCCGAGCGGTTATAGGCAGCCCGAACGGCATTACTATCAACATGTGCTAGCGCGGCTTCAATGACATCAGGTTCAAAGCCTTGCTCGTTGAGGGTAGTGCTGGCCAATTCCCTTAGCCCATGAGAAACCAATCTGCCGTGAAAACCCATACGTCTTAATGCTCTATTAGCTGACTGTGAATTGGCTGATTTTTTTGGTTGATGATCTGATGGAAAGACAAACTCTCGGTGTGCCGAAATGGGCTTTAGAATATCCAATAGACTCAATGTTTGTTCCGTTAGTGGAATAATATGAGGTCGGTTTTTTTTCATACGCTCAGCAGGGATAGTCCACAACTTTTTCTCCAAGTCTATTTCTTCCCATTTGGTTCCCGCGGCTTCACCCGGTCTAACCATGGTATGCAGCTGCCATTCAAGTAAACACCGGGTCACTAATTTGGTGTTCGCTATATTCAATCGAGACATCAGTTCGGGTAATTCTGTGGGTTTTAGTGTTGGCAGGTTAACGACCTTGGGAGAATTGAAGGCTTTACCGATACCCGCTAAGGGGTTGGAGTGAGTTACACCGGTATTGACTGCATAAACCATGACCTCATTTATCCAGCGGCACAGTTTTTTAACTGTCTTCAATTTGTTTTCATCGGCAATGGGCGATATTACCTGTATGACTTCCACCGCTGTGATTTTGTGGATCGGGAGTTTGCCTATTTTGGGGTGGATGTATTTACTCAAGCGGTCATCGATTTTTTTATAATACGCTTCGGACACGTTAGGTTTTTTCAGCTTCAGCCATTTATCTGCAACACATTGAAATGTATTGGCGTAGGCTTCACTGGATTTACGGTTTAAACCTTGTCGATGTTCCTGAGGGTCGATACCTTGAGCCAAGACATTGCGAAACTCTTGTGCTTTGGTCCTTGCACCAGCCAGGGTGAGGTCAGGGTAGCTGCCAAGGCCAAGGTTGGCGCGTTTTTTGGTGATAGGGCGAGTGTAGTTAAACAGCCAGAGTTTGGAGCCAATAGGCTTGATTCGTAGATACAGCCCCTTGCCGTCTGCCAAGTTGTATTCCTTGGCTTTGGGCTTTGCCAGCCGTATTTCTGTATCGCTTAGTTGTTTCGTGGTTTTTGCCATTGTAACACTCCGGGGACTTGAACCGGGACTACCAGTCCAGTGTTACTATGGATGTTACAATAAAGTGTGGATTTTGCAAAATCGTATAAGAATGCAAAAGTCAGGAATGTGGAAAAACTCCTTAATTTATAGGGTTTTTCGGACTTTATAGGATGCTGTAAGATTTGATAATGGTGCCCAGAAAAGGATCGGTTATTTCCGAATCCTGGACACGCAAGCTTGAAGTAATGAGGAGATTAGGCAGATCGAACATGCGCATTCGAATGCTTCCATTCAGCGTGAGTCCCCACATCTCTCCCTCACCAATATTACCCCTGGCTGACCGCAGATCATCTTCAGAGGGAGACACATCAATGCGTCCTGTCTTGTCTTTGTGCGCGTGATAATAAAGATTCGCATCGATAACACCGCTATCGTCAGGCAGCCGATACTCGGCGTTTATGTCGTATTTCCAGAGCCATTCCTGGCGCAAATTCTCATTACCGGCCTGGGTATTTGAATCGTTATCCTGGTCATCATCAGATGCCACGAAATCGCTAAAACGCAACTGCCGCATCACCTTTTCGATCGAACCCCGAAGCTGTAGCCGGGGCGTTATGTCATAACGAAAATCGATTTTCGGTTTAACGAAATCAAAATCATGTTTCTTGTTCACATCCCCGGACTGACGAATTTCGGATAGCTCATAAAGCAAGGTAGTTTCAAGAGACATGCGCGAGTTGATAATCCAGTTATGAACAACAAACGGCTCATAGCGAATCTCCTCAACACTGGAATTTGCATTGGCGATAGCCTGCGGTACCAGGCCACCAAATGCGTCTGAAGGAATACCGCTTGCGCTAGCCAAACCCAGCGCCAATCTGGAATCAAGAACCGTTTGCGCCCGCTCCGCGCCAAATTCTATATCCTGCCTGTCAAATAGCTCCATAGTAAAAGAGCTGCGCAGGATTCGTTCAGTAGTAGTGCTGGCAACATCAAGAAATAAATTTTTGGACTCACTGCCGTCGGCGAACACATCATAGCGCTCGCGAACCGACGCACTAGACTCTTCATTAGTAATGAAGAGTATTTTGAATCGACTACCTGTCTCGGTCAGGTATTCATAGTCTCCACCGATTTCACGGTTATCACGCTCAGCCGGTAGTTGCTCCCGTTGCAAGGTGGTGATGTTGGGGCTAAGCCCAAGATCGATGGTATGGCGCAACACATCGGCAGGATTGTCATTTTCTGAGTACAGCGCATTAAAGCGAGCGCTGCTGCGGCTGCTTATTTTATAGCCCATATTGAGGCTGAGATCGTAACTGGTTTGCTACCGGGTTCTTTCCTGGCGAATCTCATCCCTGGGTGAAAAATCACCTGATACACTGATCTCTTTGCTTACCCGATGATCATAACGGGGTTCCGCAGAAGCACTTAACACATAATTCAGCGCACCGCTTTGGCCACTGTAGGACAGTGAGCCCCCAGGCTGTGTTTCATGATCCAGATAGCGATCCATATTCACTTCATAGCCCAGACTATTCGCCGACAACTGTTCGAACAGAACGACATTAACCACTTGCCCGGTGCCGCGAACATCCAACTCACCTGAAGTGCCTCGTATGATCTCTATGTAGTCCACCTGATCGGCGCTGATGCGCCCCATCTGACCCCTGGTTTGATTATTCTTCCCGGCGGTTCGTTTGCCATTGATCAATATTTGGCTGCCACCACTGCCGCTGCCGAAACCTCTGCCTCCGTTACCACCACCCTGGCCTCTGCCAGAAAAACTTCTGCTGGAGCCACCTGTCGCCGAATCCACACCAGGGATGCGGGCAAGCATGTCCTGCGCCGTTACCGGCACAAATTCTGCAAAATAAGAGGCCGGATAAACCACCGTGGAATCTTCTCCAACATTGTCCTGTGCCCAGCCCGACCGCGGCAGCGAGAGAGCTACAACTAGAGATGCAGCAGAAAATTGGCCAATAATGGCAAATGGGCGTGGGAGTTTACGGCGCATGGTTTGTCTCTCGTTACCGGACCGGCATCTATTTAGTCGGAACTTGTAGATGGAAGTAGAGCTAGAACTCTAGCTGTCAGCTTTCCGTTCTGATTGCCCGGATAGTATTACAAATTGTTGATTTGCGAATTATTTTGCGAATTATAAAAGAAGCCTGTTGCCGCATTTGTGACAAATTGTAGGGCTACCAGCCGAATTGGCCGCTATTCAAGGGCTGTCAGGCTCTCTATTTCTTACTGGCCACGGCCTGCGGTACACTGGCAGCTTCAGACACGGTGTCGCTATGCGCGAAACAAAACAGGCAGCACAGGCAGAGGAGATTGTCGATAAATCCTTTCTGGCCAGAATGCTGGCCGGGGAGTACGGCCTTGCGCTCACCTGCTGGGCATTGTATTTCCTGGCTGCCGGGCTGTTTGCGGTAGTTGGCTCGCGCGCGGTGGATGAGGAACGCTGGCTAGCGTATTTAGTTATGGTGGCGGCAATGATGGCCTATACTGTTATGCTGATAATTGGCGTTAGAGTCGCTTACAAGGGCCCGCAGCTATGGAAGGTGATGTCGCGAACCTCTTCAGTATTCATGATCCTGAATATTTTGCTTGGCATCTCGACTCTTGGTTTTATTTACTGAAAAATTAACATAACGCTGCAAACAACGACTAAAGCCCGCAGTCGTTCCAGGCAGCTTAAATTACAGGATTACTGTTTTGAAGCCAAAGCCAAGCCCAGCAAACAACCATTCGGCGCACTATGCGTTGGTTGTGAAAAAAGACTGTCCCACTTGCAGCTTAATTGAACCGGTCATCAAGTTTCTGGCAGGCAATGACGCATTGACACTTGAGGTGTATGTCCAGGACGACCCCGGCTTTCCGGAAAACCTCGCTGGAGTAATCGATGACTCCAATCTTGACTATTCCTACCACCACGCGATTGAAATTGTTCCGACTCTAATTCGATTCAAACAGGGGCACGAGGAACAATCGCGAATTTTTGGCTGGGAGAAAAAACAGTGGCAGAGTTTCACCGGTATCGACCAACTCGGTGCTGAGTTAATCGATTTCAAGCCTGGCTGCGGTTCCAGAACACAGGACCCAGGCATGGAGGAAGTGTTAGCGCTTCGTTTTGGCGGTCACGGCTTACAGGCCAGGGCAGTTGAACCAGCCGAAGCCGAAGACATTATGGAAGCCTGCTATGCTCGCGGCTGGAGCGATGGTTTGCCAGTGGTGCCCCCTACTCCACTGCGGGTACTGCGCATGCTCAAGGGCAGTGATCGCGATGCTGCTGAAATTATAGGCAATGTGCCTCCCGACAATACGCCCTGTAGCATGGAAAAAATAGCGATAAACGCGGTGATGGCTGGCTGCAAGCCAGAGTACTTCCCACTGGTTATTGCCTCGGTTGAAGCGGCATTGCAAGATCGCTTCTGCATGCACGGTCTACTCTGCACGACCTACTTTTCATCGCCGGTGATGGTGGTGAGTGGTCCCGTTGTAAGGCAGCTAGGCATGAATTCTGGCATCAATGCTCTGGGTCAGGGCAACCGTGCCAACGCGACCATTGGTCGGGCTCTGCAACTGCTGATTCGCAACGTCGGCGGTGGTGTTCCCGGCGGCATAGACCGCGCAACAATGGGCAATCCAGGCAAGTACAGCTATTGTTTTGCCGAAGATGAGAGCGACAGGGATTGGGCAAGTCTGGCTATGGATCGCGGCTTCGAACGCGAGGATTCGGTAATCAGTTTGTTTGCCGGTGAAGGCTTGCAGGCAATACTGGATCAACAATCCCGTACTCCACAGTCCCTGACAAGGAGTATGGCACTGAGTTTACGCAGCGTGGCTCATAGCAAATTATTTGGCATGGCTGACGCTATTTTGGTAGTTTGTCCTGAGCATCGCAGAGTGTTTAGAGAAGGCGGTTGGAGCAAAGCCGATCTGCGCAACGCACTGTACGAAGCGTTAATGACACCCGGTGCTGAAATTGTGAGAGGTGCAAACGCTATTGCAGAAGGTATGCCCGACAAATTCAAAGACAAGATACTCAACAAGTTCAGAGACGATGGCCTGCATATTGTCAGCAGCGGCGGCACTGCCGGTATGTTCTCTGCAATTATTAGCGGTTGGGTTGCTTCCGGCGAGCGTGGCAGCCAGCTAGTCTCTCAAAAGCTGTAAACTGTTAAAACTCTCTACCAGGAGGTGAACGAAACGGTGATTAAAACAAACCTGGTGACAACAAGTAGTACCATAACGACGCGAACACAAAAGAGGAAAAACCATGCACAGCCCTACCACCCTGCTAGACCCGACCGGTGAATTGCAGCCATCGGAACGGCAATTACTGCCCAGACTGCCCAGTATTAGCGGCACCACCGTCGGGCTGCTGGACATATCCAAGCCTCGGGGAAAGGAATTTCTCGACCAGGTACAGAAACATCTGGAACAGGCCGGTGCCACGGTGAAGCGCTATTCCAAACCGACATTCACCAGAATCGCGCCAACAGAATTAACGCAGCGAATTAGTGTAGAATGTGACGCCGTAATTGAAGCACTCGCCGACTGAGGCTCATGTACTTCGTGCAGTTTGCATGACATCATGAACCTGGAAAGCAGAGGGCTTCCTTCGGGCTTTGTTGCCTCAAGCGAATTTGTCGATGCCGCAGCGGCACAAGGCAGGTCGCTGGGCATAAAACCTGCCAGTGTCTTCGTGGCTCATCCCATTCAGGATCGCACCGATGCCGAAATGGCAGCGCTGGCACAGAACTCGGCCGATGCGATAACGGCATTGATTTGCAACAAGTAAAACCAGTAAGAATATTTAGTAAATGCAGTAATCCTGCGCTTACAATATCTTAATTTGATAAATGATGGAGATTAAAATGACCAGAGAAGCAGTAATTGTATCAACAGCACGTACCCCAATCGGCAAAGCCTATCGCGGTGCTTTTAATGACACCGATGCACCTGGTCTTGGTGGCCACGCAATCGCTGCCGCTGTTGAGCGCGCGGGAATCGACCCCGGAGAAGTGGACGACGTCGTCATCGGCTGCGCCCTGCAACAGGGTTCTTCAGGCGCAAATATAGGACGCACTGCGGGTGTCGCTGCGGGCTTGCCAAGTACTGTGGCTGGAATGAGCATGGATCGTCAGTGCGCTTCCGGCATGATGGCTATTGCTACCGCTGCAAAACAGGTCATAAACGATGGCATGCCGATTGTCGTGGGCGGCGGTCTTGAATCAATTAGTCTGGTACAGAATGAGCATCTGAACAGGTATCGTGCACAAGACCCGAATGTAATCGCGAAATCGAAACACGCGTATATGTCCATGTTGGAAACGGCTGAAATCGTAGCCAAACGCTACAATATTTCCCGTGATCAGCAAGATAAATACGCCTTTCAATCCCAACAACGCACCGCAGCCGCGCAGCAGGCTGGTGCATTCGATGACGAAATTGCACCCCTGGCATCGAAGATGTTATTCATGGACAAAGAAACCAAACAGAAAAGTGTACACGATACGCTTTTAGAGAAAGACGAAGGCAATCGCCCCACTACTACCCTGGAAGGTTTGCAGGGCTTAAAGCCTGTCTTTGAAGGGGGTGTCATCACAGCAGGTAATGCAAGCCAACTTTCTGATGGTGCCTCCGCCTCGGTGGTCATGGATAGCAAACTGGCGGAACAAAAAGGCCTGCAAGCCCTGGGTGCTTACCGCGGCATGGCCGTTGCGGGCCTGGAACCAGATGAAATGGGTATTGGCCCGGTGTTCGCTGTGCCTAAATTACTCGAAAGAAATAATCTAAAGATGGACGATATTGGCCTGTGGGAATTGAATGAAGCCTTTGCCGTTCAGGTCATTTATTGCCGCGACACACTGGGTATCCCCAATGAACTACTCAACGTAAACGGTGGTGCCGTCTCTATTGGCCATCCCTACGGCATGAGCGGCGCTCGCATGGTGGGTCATGCGCTGATCGAGGGCAAGCGTCGCGGCGTCAAATACGTTGTTTGCACCATGTGTGTAGGCGGCGGCATGGGCGCAGCGGGTCTGTTTGAGGTCTTTTAGTTGACGCGCGACAGTGGCCGTCAGGCGGACTAAAATAAAAGTAGAGACTGTAAACAGCGTCGTAGTAATAAACTCTATACAATCTCTCTTTGTGGAGAAAGCGGTGTGTGGTAATTTGACTGACGAGCTTCACTAACTCATCGGCTGATGCGGGCTTTCTCTCGTGCCTAATTTGGTTTTGGCGAAACCACCATCAATGAAAATCGCATAAGGCTTCATTGATCTGTCAGTATAATGAAGAGAGGTGCCAGAGCCGCGCGGAAGACGTAACTTCACTTTGAATGTAGACGCGGGTGGCATTTTTTCGGTTAGTCTTGAGATTGTGAGTTTATTCCAGCAGAAACACCCCTGCTTTCAAACTCTCAGTCTCTCTCAACACACTCTCAGCACGCTCTTAGCACGTGCTCTCAACCCGCTTTTTTAATTCAACAAAATATCAAGCCGGGCAACTCTAGTCCAAACTGTGCTACCCGTCGATTGATTGAACCGAGCCTCTGGTCAACTTCTTGTCGGCGGTTTTTTTCTTTTGTTGCAAACGTCGTTCTTTGGAAGCTCTTCCCGGCTTCGTCGCTATTCTTTTTCTGTTTTGCTGCGCTGCCGAAATAATCAGCTTTTGCAGGCGTCCGACGGCATCCTGCCGGTTTTTATCCTGGCTTCTAAAACGCTGAGCCTTGATAACGACACAACCTTCATTGCTTATTCTTCTGTCGGCATAGGTCAGCACGCGCTGCTTGATCTCACGCGGCAAACTGGAGCGTCGCACATCAAAGCGTAATTGCACTGCGCTTGATACTTTGTTGACATTCTGTCCACCGGGGCCGCTGGCACGAATAGCGCTAAATTCAATTTCGGATTCTAGTAACGTAAACATTGTATTTCAGCAAGCAGCGAGTAAACCTGGAGCAAAAACCAGACTTGCAGGCTTTAGCCATCAGGCAGAAGTTTCCCGAAGTATATTCTGTTTCTGATTTTATGCCAGCTACTGCTACTCTCCTTTACCCTCCTTCATTACTCCCCCTTTGCCTTGAAAGAAAGCCTGCCGCTGCGAAATCAAGCGGCTAGAGTCCCTGCCTGATACAGGATTCTGTCCACCTGACGCAAAGCTGAGCGGGCATCGGCATTGATTCGTACCAGCGTCTGGGTTATTGTCGATGTTTGCTGTTCCAGGCAATACAGATGGCTGAGAAAACTTGCAAAGAACAGAGACCTGCATAATTGTCGGAAGTGTGGCTTAGCCGCGCAAGATGCCTGTAGATGACAGGGCTTATGTACAGAGATATACAGGATGTACGCTATGCCGATTTTGCATCATTACGCGGATGTAACCTGGTGGAACAATGCAGGAGCAATTGTCGAGGAGCAAAATCAGTAAAGTCCCAATCCCGACCATTTTTTGAATTATGCCAGGCTCTCGAACAATAAACAGAATACTACTGTCTCTGGGGGAAAATCGAATTTTCAGCACATTCAACAAGCTGTTACGCAGACCATTCGCCGCCGCAAGCCTGGCCTCAGTGTTAAGCCTGGGCACTGCCAGTCAAGCCCAGGAACCTGTGCGCATTGCGTTTATGGATCCGCTTTCAGGAACCTTTGCCGCCATCGGAAACAGCGGTCTAAAACAACTACAGTTTGCCGCCGATTATTACTACAATTCCAGCGGTGGAATTCTTGGCGGACGCATGATCGAAATATTACCACTCGATAACAAGCAAAGCCCGAATGAGACCCAGCTTCAATTTCGCAGGGCGGTAAGCGAGGAAATTCAAATTATTTTCCAGGGCAATAGTTCGGCTGTTGCCAACACGCTCAGCCAAACCATTTCCAGACATAATCGGCGCAACCCCGGCCAGGAAGTGTTACACATCAATTACGCCGCTGTGGACCCTGTTCTGACCGAAGATAATTGCAGCTTTTGGCATTTCCGTTTCGATGCCCATGCAGTAATGAAGCTAAACATACTCACCGATTACATCGCGGCTAATCCTGACATCAAGAGCATGTACATCATTGGCCAGGACTATTCCTTTGGCCAGGTGGTAGCGGACACCAGCATACAGTTGTTGCAGCAAAAGCGCCCCGACATTGAGATTGTGGGCAATGAATTTCATCCCATCGGCCAGGTGAAGGACTTCACTCCCTATGTAACCAAGATAGTCTCGTCAGGAGCGGATGCCGTGATCACCGGGAATTTTGGGGCCGATATGGTCTCACTGGCACGATCCATTATTGACTCCGGCCTGGACATTCCCATTTATACGTTCTATGCCGCCTACGATGGTATTACGGCCACGCTCGGTGAAGACGGCAAAAACAGGATCAGACTGATTCACAACGGCTTTGCCAACCCCCTTCCCACAGAAAAGCGGAAACAGTTTTACCGTGACTTCAAGCAGGCGAACCCCAACAACGATGTAACCCAGCCTCGCATAATCAACGCCTTGCAAATGCTGGTAACGGCAATGGAAGAAACCCAGAGTACGGATCCCTACGACATCGCTCTGGCTCTGGAAGATATGCGCTTCACCACAATAAGTGACGAAGAGATTTGGATGCGCGCCGATGATCATCAAATATTTCAGGCGCTAAACATTTCCGTGCATACCGATGAGGGGATTGAATTCGATGCCGACAATTCTGGCTTTGGACTGTACAGTGAATTTCATGTCCCTTTAGAAGAGACTGTGGTTGAAAGCAATTGTCAGATGAGACGACCACGCCGCTAATATTCAAACTGCTCTGCTCTGTCCTGCAATACTCCAGAGATCAGCCAAACGCCAGGGTCTGTATGTTAGAAGTTTTAATTTTCGCCACACTCAATGGCCTTGTCACCGGATTCCTGTTGTTCATGTTAGCCAGCGGGCTGACACTGATTTTCAGCATGATGGGCGTGTTGAATTTCGCCCACGCCAGCTTCTACATGCTTGGCGCCTACTTCGCCTATTCCCTCAGTCTCTACTTTGGTTTCTGGGCCGGACTCATTTTTGCGCCACTCATTGTTGGTGTATTAGGCGCTCTCGTTGAACGCTATGGCCTGCGACGTGTGCATCAATCCGGACATGTTGCCGAGCTGGTGTTTACTTTCGGATTAGCCTTTCTGATAGAAGAATCCATTCAGTTTTTCTGGGGGCGCGATACCAAGAATTATCAGTCTCCGCAGCTATTAGACTTCCCTCTTTTCACACTTTCAGGACAGGAATTTTCCGCCTATCGTGGCTTCATGATGGCCATTTCCATTGGCATTTTTATCGCGCTTTACTATGTGCTGAGCAAGAGCCGGGTAGGCATCATCATTCAGGCCGCCATTACCCATCCGCAGACTGTCGCGAATCTTGGTCACAATGTACCGCTTATCTTTATGGGCGTGTTCGGCGTGGGTACGGCGCTAGCCGGATTAGCCGGTGTCATCGCTGGCCCGGTACTGACTACCTTTCCCGGCATGGCCACGGTTCTGGGCAGCATTGTTTTTGTTATTGTTGTTATTGGCGGGCTGGGTTCGCTTACAGGCGCATTCATCGCCTCGCTGTTACTGGGTTTGCTGCAATCCTACGCCATCGCATCCGACCTGGGTATGTCAGACCTGCTCAATCTGCTTGGCATCTCATTCGATCGCAACCACCCCTTGAATGACCTGTGGACGCTAAATTTCCCACAAATAGCGCCAGTACTGCCATTTCTGTTGTTAGTGCTGGTTTTAATATTCAGACCAACCGGCCTGATGGGCAAGCGAGAACAATGATGGCACTGTTCAGGAAACTGTCAATCTGGATTGCCTTTCTTGTGGTATTGATTATTCTGCCGCAGGTATTCGATTCGATTCTCGCTGTTTCTATCCTGAATCAAATGGCCATCGCCATCGTCTTCGCACTCAGTTACAACATGCTGCTTGGCCAGGGTGGCATGCTGTCGTTTGGTCATGCGGTTTATTTTGGCCTGGGTGGTTTTCTGTCAGTCCATGCACTGCTGCTAATCGAATACGAAACCATGCTGTTTTCCATTTTGTGGATTCCGTTAATTGGCGGTCTGTCTGGCCTGGTCGCCGGGATATTTATCGGTAGTTTTTCTACCCATAAAGCAGGCACGGTGTTTGCCATGATATCGCTGGGTATAGGTGAATTGATTGCTGCCTCTTCTCTTATTTTCTCCAGTTTCTTTGGTGGTGAAGCTGGCATCAGTGGCGACCGTACTTTTGGCCCATTGTTTTTTGGTATCGATTTCGCGCAGGATTTGGAAATTTACTACCTGGCGGCATTCTGGGTATTCCTCGCCACGGTATTTATGTACTTGTTTACGCAAACTCCGGTCGGGCGTATGGCGAATGCGGTGCGAGAAAATCCCGAGCGTGCTGAATTTATCGGTTATAGCGCCAGATGGGTGCGATTTATTTCATTCTGCGCGGCTGGCATGTTCGCCGGCATCGCCGGTGGCCTGTTCGCGCTTAACTACGAATTTATTACCGAAGAAAACTTGAACGCCATCACCTCGGGACGAGTGCTGTTGATGGCCTACATCGGTGGCCTGGGTTATTTCATTGGGCCGATAATCGGTGCGGTAGTTCTCACCCTAATGAATTCTCTGTTGAGTAATTATTCAGAACTTTGGCTGCTGTACCTGGGCATTATGTTCCTGCTCACTGTCATGTTCCTGCCCCGAGGCTTCGCCGGGTTTATCATGATGCACCAGTTCGCCTGGGTTCGTGGCAACATGAAGATGTTGCTCAAGCCTTACCTCATCACCGGCATACTGGCCTGCCTGTTTGCGCTCTGTAGTATCGCGCTTATCGAAATGCTCCACAGCGAAGAAGAGATTTTTCACTTTTTTGGTCTGTCTCTAAATACCCGCAGTCCAATTACCCGGGTCGTTATTCTCGCCATTGGCACGGCGGCTTTCTTTGCTGCGCGAAGATCATTACATCCGTTAAATGAAGCCTGGGAAAACGCCAACGCGCTCCCTGCCGAAGAGCAGGAATAAGTCATGGCACTACTTTCCCTTACAGATGTACAAAAAAACTTCGGCGCAACAGAAATTATTCGCGGCGTCTCACTCGCTATAGAAGAAGGCGAGAAACACGCGATCATAGGCCCTAACGGTGCCGGTAAATCTACCCTTTTCCATCTCATCAGTGGCCGCCATACTGTGACATCTGGCAGCATAAAATTCAAACAGGAAGAGATACAGAACAAGCCACCCCATGAAATAGCACGCCTGGGGCTGGCAAGAAGCTTTCAGGTAATCAATATATTTCCTCGCATGAATGTGTTCGAAAACATACGTTGCGCACTTTTCTGGCCAAAGGGTTATGGCTATTCGTTCTGGCATTTATTGGGTCGTCAAACTGAACTTAACGATGAAGCCATGTATGTGTTAGAACAGATTGGCTTGAAGGACAAAGCCCTGCTGCCATCGGGTGAACTTGCCTATGCACAGCAACGAGCGCTGGAATTGGGCATTGCCATTGCCAGCGGTGCTGAATTAGTCATGCTGGACGAACCGGTGGCAGGCATGAGCCACAGCGAAGCCGAAAGTGCGGTTCAACTGATTAGACAAGTCACCGAAGGCAAGACCCTTATCATGGTGGAACACGACATGAACATCGTATTTGATGTGGCTGACCGTATTTCGGTAGTAGTCTACGGTAAAATTATCGCCACTGACAAACCGGAAAATATCCGCGCCAATCCCAAAGTACAGGAAGCGTATTTAGGCGAGGTAGTTGCCAGTGCTGACAGTTAACGATCTACATGCCTATTATGGAAAAAGTCATATCCTTCAAGGAGTGAGTTTTCACGTTGGCGAAGGTGAAATAGTAAGTCTGTTGGGGCGCAACGGTGTTGGTCGTTCAACCACCGTGAAAACAATCATGGGAGAAGTGGCAGCACAGGGTTCTATACAATTCAAGCAGCAGGAAATCGCCGCTAAAAAGAGTTTCGAAATTGCCAATTTGGGGCTGGGCTATGTGCCCGAGAACCGGGACATATTTCCCTCGCTCACAGTGCGACAGAATCTACTATTGGGCATGAAATCAAGCAAGCCGCAGGGGCGCTGGAACATCGATGAAATGTTCACTATGTTCCCCAACCTGGGTGAACGTGCCGACGTGCCCGGCGGCGTACTTAGCGGTGGCGAACAGCAAATGCTTTGTATGTGCCGCACACTGATGGGTGACCCGGACATGATCATGATTGATGAACCTACTGAAGGGCTGGCTCCAAAGATTGTGGAGCAGCTCGCCCGACTACTTCAGGAAATCGCCAGCCGCGGTGTTTCCCTGTTATTGGTAGAACAAAAACTTTCTATCGCTCTAAAAATTTCTCAGCGCTTATATGTGATGGGCCACGGTAAGATAGTCTACGAAGGCAACCCGAACAGCTTACTGAAAGCCGATGATGTGCGCGCCGAATGGCTGGAAGTCTAGCCCTGGTTATCACCAGGCAGTCATTCCAGTTCGCCTGTTCAGTCGCCAGGTCAGGCAATTTCAATGTTCCACACAGGAGCGAAACTAATGAAAAATTCGCTGTCGATTCTCCCGCGCTGCTCCCTGTTGTGCGCTCTTTTGTTGTTCGTCCAGAACGTGTCGGCCTGGGATTCAACCGGGCATCGCATTTCAGCCGCTGTTGCCATGATTTATCTAAGCGAATCTACCAGGGCGCATCTTTATGAGCTGCTGCAACAGCATCCTCGCTACCAACAAGATTTTATAGGGCAGATGCCGGCTTCAGTTGCCCGTGGCAATGAGGCGCAAAGATTGAATTGGCTATTGGGTCAAGCCGCCTTCTGGCCTGACATTATTCGAGGGCTACCAGACAATGAACGGCAGAAATACAATCACGCCAACTGGCATTACATTGATGGCGCCTGGGTTCGTGGCCAAGCCATTACCCAGGGTAATAGTTATATTGGCGTGCCGCGCTTTGACGATATTGTCGGTATACAGGCCAGCCGCGTGCGCCATGTCTCCCAGGTCAACAATATTATGACTGCGCTCGATTACAACACCGCTATTCTTGCTGATCACCAAAACCCTGCCGCAGAGCGCGCACTGGCACTTTGCTGGGTACTGCATCTGGTTGCTGACATCCACCTGCCTCTGCATGTTGGCTCGCTGTATTCAGCGAATGTGTTTCAAGAAGGAGATCGTGGTGGCAACGGGATAGTCACAAAGGGCGGTAATTTACACGCGCGATGGGACAGAGCCTTGCACAGCGAAGGCATAATTCCAGGTCTGCAAGCAATACTGGAGCAACATGCTGGCCAACTGGCAGCACTTTCTGCTGACCAGGCGTCAGACTGGTCACTGTGGATGAATGAGAGTCGGCAACTGCTGCTGGAATCGGTTTACACAGCTCAGATGAAAACGTCGATTGCAGCGGCAGATCAATCCAGTAAGAAGCTCCCAAAATTCACCCTGAGTGATGCTTACCTTGCACAGATGCAGGAATCGGCAAGGCAGCGCCTGGCTCTGGCCGGCCGCCGCCTTGCCATTTGGTTCGAAAACAATATCGCTCCCCCTCCCCCACTCCCCCCATCGAATAATTATTTCTAAACCGCTTTAGCGAGTTCTTCGCTGCGCAACAATTTCCACTGCATTTTGCACCAGCCTGTGCCTTGCATGGTTTTGCAAACTCATTTTGGCTCGAAAACAATATCGAGTAATTATTTCTGGAGACCTTCGCGTAATTCAAAAAATCGTCGGAAGCGGAGCTTTAGAGACTGTGGGCTTGTCGGTTAATAACCTGAAAGCATGAGATGACCCGAAACTCAAAAGAGTTCTTATTTATGAGCAAACGCCAACAAACTACGTTGTTTATGGCGCTAGACGATCTGGTAGCAGCAGACCACCCCTATCGTAAGCTGGATGCTTTATTGTCATTCGAGGAACTGGCCAAACCTTAGGTTAATCTCTATTCGGTTAGAAGGTCACAAAGACGCTCGCAAAGAAATTTGCCTAAAGGGCAGATTTAAGGCACCCATAGCCTAAAATAGCCCATTGGGTCTTAAATAAAGCGGACTCTTGTCGTTTATTTGAACAAATATGTGAATTTCGACATTATTTTTCAATTAACCGACAAGCCGAGTAAGGACAAGGCGATGAGTCGTATAGGCCATTGCAGGGAAATCAACAACAAACCCAGTAGTAGCGCAAGCAACAATGCCCTGCCCAAAACTGCGCGTACTTCAGTTTCATCGCCCGCACCTGCGGCCTGCGCGACAAAACCAGTGGTGCCCATACGCAGAAATCCAAAACTCCAATACACAAAAGAAAAGATCAAGGCACCAAAGGCAATGGCACCCAAATCCGTTACACTGCCGGCGTTGCCGATTACCGCTGTATCCACCAGTCCCAATAGTGGCACAGCCGCATTCGCCAGAATTATAGGCCAGGCTTTCTCTAGCAAATATTGATAGCCCGGGGATTCAGGGTTTCGCATTTCAGATCTGAACTTTTACTTCGAATTTATTTGAATTGAGTATTTTATAGAGGCCGCTCTTTCATTGACGAATTTGCGCTGGCCGTGGCTATGGCCCGGGCAAGCTGCGACTATCGCGTCTCTCCTGCTAAAGCAATAGATTCAATGGCTTAAATGCGTGTTGTTAGTCAATCTACAGAGCTTGTTGAGGATCGACTGTGCTAACTACACTCAATATCAGTAGTGAAAATTACCACCAGTTACGCCATTTGACTATCGCAGCCAGGCATTGTATAGCTATTTGAATTTTAATTCTTTATATATCAGTGGCTTATGTGAATGTAAAGTATTGGCATGCAATCTGCCCTATACTTATCTTAGCCAACTCACTTAGCCAACTTACCAGGCCAGGATTTTGTTGGCAGTAGTGACTAACGGTACATTCGAGGTATCAGCAATGCGTCTATTTAACAGGCTATCCGTTGTTGATTTATCCAATTCATGAGCGATTCGCTTGAAATTGACGCATAAGCCCCTTATTAACGTAATTGCGGCTTGCAGCACAGGCAGTCAATGACTGCCGATTACTGGTCGTAGCCGGGTGGCAGCGAAGTCACATCGAATGATCAAGACCACGAGGAATAAGCATGGCAGACACACTGCAAACCATAAGAACAGCGCCTGCCGGGCTGCTGGATACCGCGATAAATATTCTGGTTTCTCCCAGCGACGCTTTTATCGAGCTGAAGCAACGCCCGCGCAAATTATTCCCATTAGCATTACTTCTCGGCAGCACTGTAGTAACACTGCTGTGGTACTTCAGTAGCGTGGATTTCGATTGGTATATCGATGATGTTATTGCAACAGCGAATATCGATGAAGACCAATTGGAACAATCCCGAGAAACCATGGCTAGCATGGGGCAAAACACTTTCATGATGATTGGCATTCTGGGGGGAACTGTCTCGATCCTTATTTTCCATGTCTTGCAGGCAGGATACTTGAGCCTGATCTCAGCGCTACGCGGTGACAGCCAAAAATTCAGCAACTGGTTCTCGCTGGTGCTGTGGACTGGCTTACCTGCCTTGCTCGCGGGGGCCGCAATGTTGGTCACAATTATGCTCAGCACGAACGGTCAATTGAGCACCTCCGAATTAAACCCGCTAACACTTAGAAACCTGGGCATGGAATCTGACAATAGCTCGCTCAACACAGTTTTTGATTCACTGAACCTAACTCTGCTGTGGAGTATTACCCTGACAACGATGGGCTATAGACAATGGCTGGATGTCAGCACAGGCAAGGCGATAACGGTGGTCGTATCGCCTTATCTGTTATTATTTGGAGTTGGAGCGTATTTCGTGCTCACTTAAACTAAAATAAGCTTGGAACAGGCTGGTTTCATTGACGTTTGCTGTAACTCAACAGGCTCCCCAGCCGTCATAGCCAATAGGCTATTCGACCAGGTTACGTCTGTCCGATGATTTTCAGGAAAATAGATTCGCTTTATGAATGCAAAAAAACTGGCCCTTGTCCTGCTAATTGCAGGGACAGTAATAGCCCTCCCCCTTATTAATCGCTCTGTTTTTGACACGGATGCAAAAGAGGTCAACGTGTCCACGTTGTCGCAGCGAATTATTAGTCCTTCAATTTTAGCTTCTGGCTTTCTCGCGCATGAAGAAGAGGTTATGTTGAGTTCTGAGGTAATTGGAAAGGTATCTGAATTATTCATCGCAGAAGGTGACACAGTCCAGCAAGGTCAACTTCTGCTACAAGTTGATGACAAGAATTTTATCGCTGGCCTCGAACAGTCTCAAGCTGCGGAAAGAATCACCACCATCGATATTGAGCGACAGGAAGTGCGCATAGAAAATCTGCGTCGGCAATTCGAGCGCAGCAAGCGCTTGCACGAACGCCGAATGATTGGTGACGATGAGTTTGATTCGGTAAAAAATCAACTGGATTTGGCGCGAATCGATTTAAAGTCATCGCGCGAAAGACTCGCACAAGCCCGGGCACAATTGGATCAAGTAAACGACAATCTCAGTAAAACAAAAATCGTCTCGCCCATTGACGGCGTAATTACCAGCCTCGACATAAAAGTTGGTGAAACTGCCATTGCCAGCTCAACCAATATTCCAGGTTCATCCTTAATGACGATCGCGAACCCGGCGAGCATTTATACAGAAGTGTTGGTGGATGAAGCCGATGTAGCCAATATCCAAATAGGGCAACGTGCCGAAATAGTTGCTATCGCCTACCCGGATCAACCCATGTTGGGGGTTGTTCGTTACATCGCTAATACGGCGAAAATAGCGCTCGGACGTCAGGGGCTGAGTTTTACCGTAAAGATTGAACTCACCGACCCGGGAAGCGTAGTACTCAGGCCAGGCATGTCCTGCCGCGCTGAAATATTTACCCGCCAGGATCAGGAAGTCGTTGCCGTACCAATTCAGGCTGTTATCTTCGAAGAGGACAGATCTGTGCTGCGCAGCGAGTATTTTGTCTTCGTTAACGACAACGGCATCGCACGTAAAACCAGGATCGAAGTTGGCATCTCCGATGATGAGTATCAGGAGCTAATGAGCGGCATCGATGAGAATATTGAAATTGTGGTGGGGCCGGACAAGGCGCTAAGACATTTACTCGAAGGTGATCGAATCGACACCACTCGCATTGATCTGCAATAGAATTATTTTGCTGGCCGCTCGCTCTACCGACTTAACGGCATAGACCTGATATGGCACTTATCCAACTTACTGCTATTACCAAATATTACGAGATGGGAAATCAGCTTGTAAAGGCGCTGGATGGTATCGATATAGACGTATTCAAAAATGACTACCTTGCCTTCATCGGCTGCTCCGGCTCTGGCAAGTCCACCATGCTAAATATTCTGGGCTGTTTAGACAAGCCCAGCAGCGGTCAATATCACCTGAATGGAAAGAACGTGGAAAGCCTTGACCCCAATGAATTGTCGGAGATACGCAATCTGGAGATTGGCTTCATTTTTCAAAGTTTTAATTTACTGCCTCGGGCCACTGCCCTGGGCAACGTAATGCAACCCCTGATTTATCGAAACATTGCTTACCGCAGGCGAAAAGAAATGGCGCTGCAAGCCCTACAGCGAGTTGGGCTTGGCGACCGCATAGATCACCTGCCTAACCAGCTTTCTGGAGGTCAGCGTCAGCGTGTGGCGATCGCACGAGCACTGGTCACTCATCCTTCCATTCTTCTGGCTGACGAACCAACCGGAAATCTTGACTCACAAACCACCATCGAAATTATGCAACTGTTTGATGAATTACATGCCGAGGGACAGACATTAATTGTAGTGACCCATGAAAAAGAAATCGCGCACCACTGCCAACGCATCGTGGAAATGAAAGACGGCAAAGTGTTCAATGACAGCAGCACCAATTTAGCGGCGGTAACGCCCTGATGTTTTTCGCCCTGATAGAAAGTTCACGTTCCGCATTGGCGTCAATCTATGCCCATGGCTTACGCAGCTTTTTAACAACGCTGGGCATAGTCATTGGAGTCGCCAGTGTCATTGCCGTGATTTCTATCACCCAGGGCATGAGTTCTTTTATTGGCGATACCTTTGCTTCTCTGGGCTCAAACAGCCTTACTATTCAGTCCTACACTCCTTTTGAAGATCAAATGAAGGGGATTCGAGCCAGGCTCACTCCGGAAGACATGGAACTCATCGAGAAGCGTGCTGACGGGATTGCTTCAATAACCCCCATTCTATTTGCCAACAGGTCTTCACAAATAAAGTTTGGTTCGCAAACAGCATTTAGTCGAATCATGGGCACTACTTACGCCTATCAAGACGTGGCTCAGTCCTATATGGCAGTTGGCCGTTTTATTGCCCGTAGCGATAATGACACACGGCGGCGTGTTGCAGTTATTGGAGACGAGGTACGAGAAAACCTGAATTTGCCAGACAATCCATTAAACCAGTACGTAGATATTGGTGGCGAATGGTTCAAAATTGTTGGCTTGATGGAACCCAAAGGCGAAATTATGGGAATGAGTCGGGACGATACAGTACTGATTCCCTATGACACCATGCGCAGCCTGCAAGGAAATCAGGCGCAAACCGATATTCAGATTCAACTAAGTCTCAGCGATACTGCGGTGGTGGAAAATGTTACACAGCAATTGACCTCGTTACTAAGAAGCGCGCATGACTTGAGCAGTGAGGAAGACGATGATTTTCAAATTCAAACCGCCGAACAACTCATGGAAACTTTTGATACTGTTGTCAATATGGTTACCATCGTCATCGGTGGCATAGTGAGTATTTCATTATTGGTTGGGGGCATTGGAATCATGAACATTATGCTGGTGTCGGTAACAGAGAGAACAAGAGAAATTGGCATTTGCAAGGCAATAGGCGCCAAGCGTCATCATATTCTGCTACAGTTTCTTATCGAAGCACTGCTGCTTTCTCTGCTTGGTGGATTAATAGGCTTGGCTATTGGCTACGGCCTGGGCACTCTTATCTCCAGTAATATTCCTTCTTTTCCTCCGGCCAGCGTTCCGTTGTGGTCTATCGTGTTGGCCCTGGGTTTTTCAGGTTTCGTGGGCATATTATTTGGCATATTACCCGCCGCAAAAGCGGCCAACCTCGACCCAATCGATGCACTGCGCTACGAGTAGTCGGTGTTTATGACGCTGAACGAGCCACATCTCAAGAAGGTTCTTTAGCTGCTAATCCTGATAGCGACAGCACCGTTCGCCATGAAAATAATTTTGTTGGCAGACCTTGCCGTTGGCAGGTTTGCTATAGCCTTTCTTTTTTCTGAGCGCTTTGCATAAACCCACCCGGACAGTTCACTAAACCAATAAAACAACCCTTATCGAATCACCTTGAGGAAACGCCAAATATGCTGGCAACACACTGCCCAATATTCCGGCACCACTCCGTCATTCCTGCAATAGAAACTGTGCAAGCAACCCTCGCCAGGTTGTGTTAGCTGTGGAAAACCCTTGCCGGTTTGGGTGTTTTTACTGGATTCCTGCCTTCGAGGAATGACAGAGTGGTGCAGGAATCCAGTCAAATGGTGAATTTTTGCACAGTCTCCTTCGCAGGAATGACAGGGTGGTGCAGGAATGACGAATATTGGATTTTGCCCAGTCTTCCTGGTGAGTCGGTTTCCACTGCAATACCCTGCTGTGCCCTCTACATTGAGGGAGATATACGGAAGCAATCCGTACTACACTGCTACTCAATATGCCAAAACCAGATACAGTTCACTCCAGGAACGAGAAAACAGCGAACTATATTGGTCGCTTTGCTCCCTCACCTACGGGGCCATTGCATTTCGGGTCTTTGCTTGCCGCGCTTGCCAGTTTTCTGGACGCTCGCGCAAACAACGGCAGTTGGCTGGTCAGAATTGAAGACCTGGACCCGCCGAGAGAAGCTGCCGGCAGTGCTGCCCTGATTTTGCAGCAGCTTCGTGATCTGGGCTTGTATTGGGATGGAGACATTCTCTATCAAAGCTCACGACTCGGCGCTTATGAAGTTATTTTGAATCAGCTTCAAGAACGGAGGCTCTGTTTCCCCTGCGATTGCACTCGCGCGCAGATAAAGGCAATGGGAAATGTCTATGATGGTTGCTGCCGCCAGCGTCTGTCAGTGCCAGGGAATGCGTATGCCATACGGGTAAAAGTAGACGCAATCGACTTCGACATAGCTTTTGACGACAGGATACAGGGACATTATCAGCAAAACCTGGGCAAAAAAGTTGGAGATTTTGTTATACGGCGCAAAGACAGGCTATTTGCCTATCAACTCGCGGTAGTTGCCGATGATCAGCGTCAGAATATTACCCACATTATTCGAGGTTTCGATTTAATCGATTCCACCCCCAGGCAAATTTACCTGCAACAAGTACTCAATTACAGCCAGATTACATACGGGCACGTCCCGGTAATGGTAGATAAACAGGGTCAGAAACTAAGTAAACAGGCATTCGCCGCATCAATAGAAACAGACAACGCGGCAGGCTTGATTTACCAGGCACTGACTATTCTGGGTCAGTCTCCACCTACGGCATTCGACAAGGAAAGCCCTCAGCAACTGCTGCAATGGGCCATTGAAAATTGGGATATACAGGCTGTACCAAAATTAGCTAACATCCAGCAAGAACCGCCGCCTTAAAGGAAGTTTCTGTGTACATACCCCGATCAATATTGGTGCTATTACTGATAGTTTATCTGCTCCTTCTACTAAGTGTAGATTGGATCAATCAGGCAGAAGGGGCCTGGTACCGGCCATTCGTGCTCGGTTTTCTCGTTGTCCTGGTCGCCGGCTGGTCTCATCGAAAACAGGATTCCGATGAATTTTGAACTGACTGCTTTTGAAATGACTACTTTTGAACTGACCACTATAGTAGCCTTGGGTAGCGGCTACCTCGGCCTGTTATTTGGTATCGCTTTCATCACCGAGCGCGGCTGGATACCGGTAAAAATAGTTCGCCACCCTATTGTGTATGTACTCTCACTGGGCGTATTTGCCAGCGTCTGGGCTTACTACACGTCGGTGGGCAACGCGCTGCGTGACGGCTACGGCTATCTTGCCAGCTCCATAGGCATCTCACTTGCATTTCTACTTTCTCCTTTACTACTGCGTCCTCTACTCGAACTCACTCGAACCTACCAACTAAGTTCACTGGCTGACTTGATGGCATTCCGATACCGCTCACCCTGGGCGGGTACTGTCACAACCCTGGTCATTCTGATTGCAGTAACACCTCTTATTGCCTTACAAATTAGAGCGGTGGCAGATACTGCTTATTTATTGTCGCCAGAAACCGTGCAAGGTTCGTTGGCCACAGGGTTCTGTGTCATTATCACTCTGTTCTCGATTTTATTTGGCACCTCCAGAAAAGCAGGCCGCACACAATACGATGGCCTGGTAATGGCCATCGCATTCGAGTCATTAGTAAAGCTCATCGCATTCCTCGCGGTGGGGGCATTTGCAGTGTATGGCGGGTTTGGCGGTTTCGATGGATTGGAGCGTTGGTTACAGGGACAGCCGGCGTTAATCGATAGCTTGAAAAATACCGACTACTTCAGCTCCTTTCATGTTATGGCCTTGCTTTTCTTCACCGCCGCTGTCGCGATGCCGCATATGTTTTATGTCACTTTCAATGAGAACAACGGCCTGAGAGCCTTGTCTTTTGCGAGCTGGGGGCTACCGCTTTATTTCTTGCTACTAAGCCTGCCTGTCCTTCCTGTTCTTTGGGCAGGTTTACAATCGCAGAGCTCGGTTCAGGTTGACTATTTTCCGGTGGTCATAGGCGTGGCCTATCAGGCACCGATGTTCAGTCTGCTTGCCTACCTGGGAGGACTATCTGCCGCCAGCGGGCTAATCATAGTAATCACACTCGCACTTTCTACTATGTGTCTCAATCATTTGATACTTCCCCTTAGCCAGCCCAGGGCAAACCAGGACATATACAAATGGTTGTTATGGAATCGCCGCGTTCTCATAACCGCAATAATATGGTCAGGGTTCTTGTTCCATTACCTGCCCAGCGAACAGATCAGCATACAGGTAATTGGTATAGTCGCCTTCACAGCCTGTTTACAGTTTATGCCGGGGGTCGTAGCCATTTTGTATTGGCCGACAGCAAACAAGAAGGGTTTTATTTCTGGCCTGGCTGTTGGTGTGTGTGTCTGGTTCCTGTTTTTAGTGCTGCCCCTATTTACCGAGGCCGATCCACTTTTCCTGGCTTCAATCAATTGGCGCGAAATTACCGCGCTGTCGCTGATTGGCAACTGCCTGATGTTTGTTGCAGTCTCCCTCTTCAGTGCCAGCACTGACGAAGAACGCAGCTCAGCAGATATTTGCACATTGGATACAATCAAACGCCGCAAACGAAGTGGGCTGGTGGCGAAGTCACCACGAGACTTCATCAAGAGTCTCAGCAAACCTCTGGGGGGGAAAACGGCAAACAGAGAAGTCAGTCGTGCATTGCTGAACCTGAGTATTGGCGAAGAAGACCGTCGCCCCTATGCCATGCAACAGTTGCGTGACAAGCTCGAGGCAAATTTATCGGGACTGCTGGGGCCGTCTATAGCCAGAGAGATTATCGATGGCTATATTCCCTATGCTATCGTCTCCCAACACCAAAGTTCTGATCTCCGCGTCATTGAGAATCGCATTGAAGCTTATCGCAGCAACCTTTCCGGGATGGCTGCCGATCTTGACAAGCTTAGACGCCACCACCGGCAAATGCTATTGGATTTACCGCTGGGTGTTTGCTCACTCAGCCCGGATAACGAAGTAGTTATGTGGAATCGAACGCTGCAGGAATTTACACAAATCGACAGCGCCGATGTGGTTGGCTCGCAATTAGTGGATTTATCGGAACCCTGGCTAAGTCTGCTTACTAATTTCGTAGACGACGATGCAAACCATTCTTACAAATATGCGTTCGAATTGAATGAGCAAAAGAAAACAGTAAATTTGCACAAGGCCCACATCGAAAAAATCAGCGACCCTGATTCCTCTCCTGAAGGCGTCATCGTGCTATTAGAGGACATAACAGAAACGGAAATTTTGGAAGCGGGGCTAAACCATAGCGAAAGACTCGCCTCGATAGGCCGGCTGGCGGCTGGTGTTGCCCACGAAATTGGAAACCCTGTCACAGGTATTGCTTGTCTGGCACAAACAATACGTGACGAATATGACGACAAAGAGCTATTGAATCTTGCCACACAGATTATCGAGCAAACCGACCGCACTTCGAAAATAGTACAATCTCTGGTCAACTTTGCTCATGCTGACAGCAATAAATCGCCCCAGGAAAATGAAGTGGTAAACATCAGTGAATGCCTGGCGCAAGCACAGACCTTGATATCGCTGGACACGAAGAGCAAAGAATTAGACTTCCATATCGACTGCGATACCGACGCTAAAATTCTTGGAGATTCTCAGCGCCTGCTACAGGTACTACTCAATCTAATCAACAACGCTCGTGATGCAAGTCAGGCAAGTGGCAAAGTTTCTTTGCAGGCCAAAATAAAGGCTGAGATAGTCGAAATAAAAGTTACTGACGAAGGAATCGGTATTCCGGCCGCTATCAAGGATCGAATATTCGATCCTTTTTTCACGACTAAAGAAGCCGGGAAAGGCACTGGCTTGGGTCTTTCCCTTGTTTTTAGTATAGTTGAAGACTTAGGCGGAAATATTGATATAATCAGCCCTCCCAAGGGGAGTACAGGCGGTACGCAGGTACTACTGCGATTTCCTGGTTACCAATGCGATTCTGAGGCAAACGGCCTTACGCAGAATCCTGAAATAAGCGCACAATAACTGACCTAATTACCACTATAGATAAGTCGCTCTACCCCGTATATAATCACAGTCTATCTATTTAATTCGTAAGGGGGTATGTCATGGCGCGTAATAAGGTGCAATTCCAGAAAGGGGTTAGCTTGAACGATTTTATCAAACAGTACGGTACCGAAGACCAGTGCTTCGATGCGCTTTATGCTTGGCGGTGGCCCAAAGGGTTTCAGTGTCCGGCCTGTGGTCACGACAAGTGCTGCCAGTTGACCATCCGTAAACTTCAGCAGTGCAATCGCTGCAATCGCCAGACATCACTGACGGCTGGAACGATCTTTGAATCCACCAAACTACCACTCACGCTATGGTTCCAGGGTATCTATCTGATTACACAGGACAAGAAAGGCATCTCGGCCATGAAACTGCATCGTCACCTGGGTATTTCCTACAATGCCGCTTGGCGAATGAAGCACAAGCTTATGCAGGTGATGATGGAGCGGGATCACAATAACAAACTATCCGGGTTGATTGAATTGGATGATGCTTACTTGGGCGGCGAGCGTAGCGGGTGCAAGCCGGGACGTGGTGCTGCCGGTAAGACGCCTTTTGTGGCGGCGGTGGAGACCACCGCCGAACATTGCCCAATTCGGGTTAAGTTATCGGTCGTAAAGGGTTTCCGCACAGAAGCGATTAAGTCATGGAGTCAGCAACATCTGACCGAGGGCAGTACCGTTATCTCCGATGGTTTGGCGTGCTTTAATGCCGTTGTCGAGGCCGGTTGCTTGCATGACAAGATTGTGTGCGGCGGCGGGAGAGGGTCTGTCGAAAAACCTGAGTTCTATTGGGTCAATACGATTCTGGGTAACTTAAAGAGTTCCTTACGCAGTACCTATCATGCTATTCGACCTAAATACGCTCAGCGATACTTGTCGGAATTTCAGTATCGTTTCAATCGTCGTTTTGATTTGAACGACCTCATTCCCAGGCTTGCTTGTGCGGCACTCAGAACGCCACCGATGCCGGAAAAGCTGCTGAAGATAGGCTTATGTTAGATGGTAATTAGGATAACTGAAGTATGTAGCCCCATGACAGCAATGAATCAAGTGTTAGTGGTCGAAGATGAAGTGGTTATCAGAACTGCTTTAAAAAGACTGCTGGAACGCCACGAGTACAAAGTCAGCGAAGCAGGAACCGTCAAGGAATCTCTGGATAACTTTGACATGGATGACTTCGACGTCATCATTAGTGACCTGCGTTTACCTGGAGCACCCGGCACAGATTTAATTAAGGCAACCAATACCCCTGTTTTAATCATGACAAGCTATTCCAGCATCCGCTCTGCCATCGACTCGATGAAGCTTGGTGCTGTTGATTATATTGCCAAACCGTTTGAGCATAATGAACTTATCGAATCAGTCGCGAAAGTTATTCGAGAGCAGGCAAGCACCCCTGCCCAACTAAAACCAGATATACAGGAATTCGAACCATCCGTTCATGGAATGATCGGTAGTTGTCCGCAAATGATGGAACTGTTTCGTCGAATTCGAAAAGTGGCACAGACAAATTCTACCGTTCTTATCAATGGTGAATCAGGAACCGGCAAGGAATTAGTCGCCTGCGCCATACACAATCTCAGTAATCGCAATGATAACGAAATGATCTCGGTAAATTGTGCAGCAATTCCAGAGAACCTGATCGAGTCCGAATTATTCGGTCATGAGAAAGGCGCGTTCACTGGAGCCACGGCGACCCGCACAGGGCTGGTGGAAGCCGCAAATGGCAGTACCTTGTTCCTCGATGAAATCGGCGAGCTTCCTTTAGAGGCACAGGCCAGATTGTTGCGAGTCTTACAAGAAAACGAAATTCGCAAAGTTGGATCAGTGCAGTCACAGAAAGTCGATGTCAGATTAGTCGTGGCCACGCATCGCGATCTAAAGCAATTGGTGGTGGACAGTCTCTTCCGTGAAGATCTTTACTACCGCATCAATGTGATGACTTTGCTGATCCCCCCTCTGAGAGACCGTGACGATGATATTCTGGAATTGGCCGGTGCAATTCTGCAACGCACCTGTCAACGACTAAAAACAGCAATGCTGACGCTAAGCGATGGCGCCAGCCGTGCCATAGCCAATTATCAGTGGCCGGGCAATGTTCGCGAACTGGAAAATGCCATCGAACGTGCCGTCGTATTAACGGAAGAGCCAGAAATAGGCGAAGAGCTTTTAGCCATCGGCGATGAAGAAAAACAAGCCGCAGCACTGGCAACGGTTCCCCAAAGTCAGCAATTTGCAGCAGAACCAGTAGAAGAACTTTCGCTGGAAGACTATTTTCAACGCTTTGTTCTTGAGCACCAGGACGCCATGAACGAAACACAGCTTGCCAAAAAATTGGGCATCAGTCGCAAATGCCTCTGGGAGCGCCGACAGCGGTTTGGCATTCCTCGCAAGAAAAAACTCGACAGTTAACTCGAAAGCTAACTCGCAGCTCCCCGCCCTCACCGAAGTGGACTCTGCAAGAGCGTGATCAATCGCTCTATGCCTGCTATTTCGGGAGTTTTTCAGAGAAATTTACGATCTATTTGTTACCGCTACTCTTTTACCCCGAAATTTAGGGAAAATCAGTAACAGAAATAGCGATTTAATTATGAAATACTGACTTTTAAAAGCTAACTACTTGATAAATATAGAATTATCTAACTTGGCACAATAAATGCTTTATTTACTGCCATAATAATAACAACAAACAATAATAATAAACCCTAATAAAAACAAAAATCGCATTGCTGAGTTATAAAACGCTGGGTCGTAGAACACCGAGTCGTAAAACCAGCCAGTGCACTAAATAATAAGGTCGGGGTGCGGTCTGGATTTGGCAATTTGCCACTTGGCTTCATGAATACCACCTGCATTATGCGGTACCATACTTATGCAGCACCTTGTGTGGTACGCAATTTAATAAAAATAATTAGCTTTCTGTGGGGGTGGTATTCACCCCCACAAAATATCCCCGGTTATGTCCTTTTTAGTTCTTCCGCCCCTGTTCCATTTCGATTCAAGCTCAGCCTTTAGTTTTTGCCATATCGGTGTATCATGCCAACTGTTCTTTCTCTATTGATATTGATGTCGAAAGCAACATTACATAGAACACTCGACAGCCGCTAACCGGCATCCAGAGACTGTGCAACAAACCCTCGCCAGGTCGCGTTACCTGTGGAAAAGCCGTGCCGGTTTGCGTGTTTTACTGGATTCCTGCCTTCGCAGGAATGACGGGGTGGTGCAGGAATGACGAATATTGGTTTCTTGCACAGTCTCCTTCGCAGGAATGACGGGATGGTGCAGGAATGACAAATATTGGGTTGACAGACGGATGTTGGTTTTTTGCACAGTCTCTTTCGTGGGAATGGCGGATGTGGATTTGCAGGGATGATGCATAAAGTGGTACGAACAAAACAGGACACCAGCACACTGAAAATCGAAATCGATCAGAGGGTTTATAAACTTTATGACCTCACCGATGATGAGATAAAAATTATTGAAAATAACGCCACTCCTGACCCCGTCATTCCTGCGAAAGCAGAAATCCAGTGACTAATACCATGAGCCACAAACAAGCCGCCGTTTACATTCTGGCAAGCAGCCTAATGGCACCTTATACACTGGCGTTACCTGTGGGTTCTTGCACAGTCTCATCCAGTAGTAACGCAGCAAAAGAAGTTAAGCCATGACGAATAGCCTCCCTCGATGCAATAAACTCGTGTTTCGCCTGCACAATGGCGAGCTGTAATGAATCAATCAACCCGGCTTGCCGGCGCAGAAAAAGCAACTCAGCTAGGTCGTGATGATCACCCCGTCTCCCGCAAGAATATTTCGCCCAACGCAGTCAAGGTACTTTACAAATTGGCAGATGCTGGATACAACGGCTTTTTGGTCGGCGGCGGGGTACGCGACTTGCTTCTGGGCAAGCGTCCTAAAGATTTTGACATCGCAACGGACGCCTCACCAGAGGAGCTAAAATCACTTTTCCGCAATGCACGACTCATCGGCCGGCGCTTCAAAATAATCCACCTGCGCTTTGGTCGAGAAATAATCGAAGTCACGACTTTCCGCGCACCCCATGACACGCAGAATAAAATTGCCGCCGATGTCCCTGGACGCCGAATTCAGAATCAGGAATCCGCTCACTCCACTTCCGGAATGATTTTACGCGACAATGTCTACGGCAATATCGACGAAGATGCGCTGCGCCGTGATTTCACTATCAACGCCCTGTATTACAGCATCGATGAGTGCCGTATTCTGGACTTCAGCACTGGCATTGAAGACTTGCAAGCCAAACAAATTCGCATGATCGGGGAAGCCCGAGAACGCTACAAGGAAGACCCCGTCAGAATGTTGAGAGCCATACGATTTGCGGCAAAACTTGGGTTTTCAATTGAAAAGAGAACGCTGCAACCCATTAATGAGCTGGCACACCTGCTGGAATCGATTTCAACAGCACGGCTATTCGACGAAACAGTCAAATTACTGACCGGCGGACACGCGGTCAAAAGCTTTGAATTACTTCGACTCTATCGCCCAGGGACTTTCCTGTTTGCCCCTACCCTCAAGGCTTTGGAGCAGCTATCCGAAGCAGCGGCCCGGTTGGTAGATTTGGCTCTGATCAACACCGATGTCCGCCTGGCTCAGGGAAAGTCTGTTACACCGGCATTTCTATTCGCCGCTTTGCTATGGCCAGTTCTGCAACTTCGACTACAGAAACAACAAGCAGACGCAGCAAGCCAGCATCAGCTATTTCAACAGCAGGCACAAGAAGTTCTATTGGAGCAACTGCAATACACAGCTATACCCAGGCGCTTTACTATAGCGACCAAAGAAATTTGGGAATTGCAATTTCGTTTAGTAAGCAACAACCGGCGCAGTGTCGAAAGCGCATTCAACCACCCTCGTTTCAGAGCCGCCTACGATTTCCTGTTGCTAAGAGAAGAAGCCGGTGAAGACCTGGGTGGTCGCGGTGAATGGTGGACCAGTTTTCAAAACGGTGATACAAAGCAAAAAACGGCTATGCTGGCGAGCGACACAAAACCCGACAAAAATAGAAGACGGCGACGCAAGCCAAAAGCGAACCCGACAAGCCAGGGAACCTCGGCTTAATGTCACCGATTGATTCCAGCGCGCACGGCAAATTCAATATTTACATCAAAATGACTTGTTCGAGCCTGTGCATATCGCTGATTTGCTTATCGACAAATATTCGCTATTCGCACAACAAAATTTGGAAACCGATGAATTTGCGCTCTACCTGAACATTTATCGCCACCCGGGCATTGAGGCAACAGTAGCCGATTTGCTTATCGACCTACAGGCGCCAACCCGTGTTCTATTGAGCCGCCTGCGGAAACGCAGAGTCGAAGCCGAACAGGCAGCCACCGTGTTTGGCTTGAATACTGGCAATACAGGCATTACTATCCTTATCCGGCCAACTGAGCAAAGTTCTACAGTGAAATACCATGAGTACGCAATCCAAAAACGCCAATGTCACCTTGACCACCCTTTTCAATAGCAAGAAACGCGGAGAGAAGTTCGCCTGCCTGACTGCCTATGACGCTTGCTTTGCTTCGATACTGGCTGATGCCGGTGTCGAATTAATATTAGTGGGCGACTCCCTCGGCATGGTGTTACAGGGCCACGACAGCACACTACCAGTAACCATGGAAGACATGATTTATCATACGCAGTGTGTCAAACGTGGTAATAAAGGAGCCTTGCTGGTCGCTGATCTGCCCTTCATGAGCTATGCCTCAGAAAGCCAAACCCTGGAAAATGCAGCGGCACTGATGCGCGCAGGTGCTCACATGGTGAAGCTGGAAGGTGGGGCCTGGATTGCCAACACCACCAAATTACTCGCCCAACGAGGCATACCAGTCTGTGCCCACATGGGCTTAACCCCGCAATCAGTGAACAGGATTGGTGGTTTTCATGTGCAGGGCCGAGATACGCAACAGGCAGATACCATCATTGAAGAGGCGAAAATTTTGGAAGAGGCAGGTGCCAGCACGCTGCTACTGGAATGCGTCCCGCGAAGCCTTGGCAAAACTGTCACGGATTCCCTCGCCATCCCGGTCATAGGTATTGGAGCCGGGCCAGACACCAGCGGACAAATCATGGTGCTACATGATGTATTGGGCGTATCACCTATCTCTCCCAAATTCGTGAAAAACTTTCTGTTAGATTCAGGCAATGGGATAGCGGGTGCCATAGAGGCGTATGTACAGGCGGTGAAAACCCGAACCTTCCCGGCTAAAGAGCATTGTTTTAATTAAGCCTGATCGCCCGCCATGCAGACAAAGCAAAAAATCAACGATCTAAGGCAGGTGCTAAAAGCTGCCAGAACCGCAGGCAAGTCAATCGCCTTGATTCCCACTATGGGAAACCTTCACCAGGGCCATTTACAGTTAATTAGAGAAGCTCGCAACCAGTATGACTTTTTGGTGTGCAGTATCTTTGTTAATCCGCTACAGTTTGGCGCCAATGAAGACCTGGATGCCTATCCCAGAACTGTCACTGCGGACAGTGAGAAACTGGAAGCTGAGTACTGCGATTGCCTGTTCCTGCCCTCTGTAACAGAAATCTACGGCGATGGATTAGAACTACAAACTTCTATTAAAGTGCCAGGTGTAACAGACAATTACTGCGGAACCAGCAGGCCAGGGCATTTCGATGGCGTGGCCATGGTCGTGACCAAACTCTTTAATATCCTGCAACCCGATGCTGCTTTTTTTGGCCTTAAAGATTATCAGCAGTTTCTTGTTATACAAAAACTGACCCGAGATCTGGCCTTCGATATAGTCGTACACGGTGTTGAGACCCACCGCGAAGAAAGCGGCCTGGCCATGAGTTCGCGTAACAACTACCTGACTGACGAGCAAAAACGAAATGCCGCCAGCCTCTACAAATGCCTCACAGAATGCGCGACAGAAATTCAACAGGGCAAGCTAAATTTCTCTGAACTTGAGGCGACAGCCAGGACTAAATTACAAGAATCTTCATTGAACCCTGATTACTTCAATATCTGTGATGCTGAGTCTCTGCGAGCCGCCACAAGTTGTACCCGCAACTTTGCAATTCTCGCTGCCGTGCAGCTAGCCAAAAGCCGACTGATCGATAACGTGCGCTTCCAGCTTGGCTAGTGCTGGTCGAGCCTGTTTTGCATGCTCGCTGTCGGCCTTCCTGCCCGTCAATAGAGGGCTGTAGACTTTTCTCTGTGGCTTTCCCCTGAGGCTATGAGTTGTACGCTACGTGGCTTTGGGGCATACTATTTGGCCGATATGCACAAATTCTGGAGCCTGGTACACCACAACAGCAAACAGGTTTTAATCTCAAGCACAGACAGCAACAAAACACCAGACCAGGAATTAGCGATGCCAGAAGACAAGAGTTACCCCGTTACCGAATCCGCAACCCGTCAAAGCTATTTCAACAAAACCAGCTTTCAGGAAATGTACCAACACTCCATTGACGCACCAGAAGAATTTTGGGCTGAGCAAGCGGGTCAGCTATTACACTGGCATCAACCATGGAAGAAGGTTGCAAGTAGCAACTTTTCGAAAGCTGAGGCAAATTGGTTTCAAGGCGCGAAATTAAATGTTGCCTATAATTGTATTGATCGTCATCTGGAACGACGCGCCGGGCAAACCGCGATTATCTGGGAGGGAGATGAGCCAGACGATGACAAAAAAATCAGCTATCGCGAACTACATGTCCATGTTTGTAAATTTGCGAATGCGCTGAAGGCAAGAGGCGTAAGCAAAGGAGATCGGGTGTGCATCTATATGCCCATGGTGCCAGAGGCAGCTTATGCAATGCTGGCCTGCGCCCGCATCGGAGCCATTCACTCGGTGGTATTTGGCGGCTTTTCACCTGAATCAATCAAGGACCGCATTCTGGATTCAGATTGTCAGACTGTCATCACCGCCGATCAGGGAGTACGGGGAGGTCGAACTATTCCCTTGAAAGCGAATGTGGACGAAGCCCTGCAGCAATGCCCGCGGGTTCACTCTGTATTTGTAGTCCGTCGAACTCACGTTGAGCTGCCCTGGAACGCGGAGCGTGATGTCTGCTATCACAAAGCCACCGAAGCCGCAGATGCCGAATGCGAGCCTGAGCTAATGGACGCCGAAGATCCGTTATTCATCTTGTACACCTCAGGCTCCACCGGTAAGCCAAAGGGCGTTCTGCACACCACCGCAGGGTATCTATTAGGGGCAAGTATCACACATAAATACGTATTCGATTACCATGAAGGCGATATCTACTGGTGTACCGCCGATGTGGGCTGGGTAACCGGGCACTCCTATATAATTTACGGCCCTTTGGCCAACGGAGCCATCACCTTACTGTTCGAGGGTGTGCCAGGCTATCCTGATGTGTCACGCTTCTGGCAAGTTATCGACAAGCACCAGGTCAATATTTTTTACACTGCGCCCACGGCAATTCGTGCGCTAATGTCTGCCGGAGACGATCCGGTCAAAAGTACATCACGGTCATCACTTCGTGTATTGGGTTCGGTAGGTGAACCCATAAACCCGGAAGCCTGGGAGTGGTACTACCACGTTGTAGGTGATGGCCGCTGTCCGGTCGTGGACACCTGGTGGCAAACCGAAACCGGCGCCATCATGATCACTCCAATCCCTGGTGTCACCGACCTGAAACCCGGTTCAGCAACTACCCCCTTCTTCGGTGTTAAGGCCGCACTGCTGGATGCGGAGGGCAAGGAATTAGAGGGTGAGGCCAGCGGAAATTTAGTGCTTGCTGCCAGTTGGCCCAGCCAGATTCGTAGCATCTATGGTAATCATCAGCGTTGTATAGATACCTATTTCACTACTTATCCCGGCTACTACTTCACCGGAGACAGTGCCCGTCGAGACGCTGACGGCTATTACTGGCTTACCGGACGGGTTGATGATGTAATTAACGTATCTGGCCACAGACTAGGCACTGCCGAGATTGAAAGTGCGCTGGTCTTGCACCCGGCCGTTGCCGAAGCCGCTGTCGTTGCTTATCCCCACGACATCAAGGGCCAGGGCATCTATGCCTACGTGAGCGTAATGACTGGCACCGAAGCCACGGCACAGTTACGCGCCGAGTTACTCAAGTTTGTTGCCAAAGAAATTGGCGCGTTTGCAAGACCAGAAATAATTCAATTTTCTCCAGCCCTACCGAAAACCAGATCGGGGAAAATAATGCGGCGTATACTGCGTAAGATTGCCGCTAACGAGCTGGAAAACCTGGGTGATACTTCCACGCTTGCAGAACCCGCCGTTGTCAACCAACTCATCGAAAACAGGGTGAACTGCTAATGTCTGATGCGGTAGCCACGGTCATCTGGCAGCGAAACGATGAAGGTTTTCTGCACCCTGGATTGCACAGAACCCCTGCTCCGGAATTTGATGGTGGCGCCAAAATTGATGGCTCCGCCGCTCCACCCATTGTGCCCGGCGAAGCAGAACCGGGCGCTTTGCAGCAGCAAGCGCATCAACAATGCTTTATCGCCAATTCACTAAAACCAGTTGTGGCTATAAAAACTCAGCGTTGGCCATGGAATCGGGGCTAAAGATTTACACCAGGCCCCACAAGTCACTACTGCTTTCCTTACTGCGCAGGACAGTTGCGCTGTTCCCCCTTAGCTTGCAAGGCGTTATTACGCTCATTCTTGCGGCCTGTGCATTACGTGCCTATGGCTACGGAGCCATGGATTTAGTCGTGTTCTCGCTGGCGATTTGTGCCCTGGCTATTTTGATTGCCAGTTTATTCTGCTCCGTAATCAGTGGACTCATTATTCAAGGACGAAGTCGACAACAGCGTAAGCATTTATCCTATACAATAGAACCAATAAAAATTGAAGCCGGTTATCCCAATGAAACCGGCTTTACATTGCCTGCGCTTAGCTATTTTCCTTTGGTGAAATTGTCCTGGCACATTGTTTACCCTGATTTTGTGGAGACAAGGGTAAGGGTTTCAACAGAAGGTGAGTTGATCGAAGAGGTAGTAGCCGCCAAACGCTGCAAGACCAAACATGTCAGTCGGCAATTTGTTGTTTCCGATGTATTAGGCTTTTGTCGTTATCGCTGGGTTCAGCAGCAGCAAGTCTCTTGTACTGCATTACCGAGGACAAACACGGTAAAACCTCTACCCTTGTTACGCTCACTGACAGCGGAAGACGGCATCCCCAATCCTGTAGGCGAGCCAGACGGCGACCGCATGGAAATACGCCCCTATGTGGCGGGTGATTCAGTGCAAAATATCATGTGGAAGGTTTACGCCCGTAACCGGCAATTGAATGTACGGCTGGCGGAAAAAAGTGTCCTCCATAGCAAGCGCACCGTCGCCTATCTACTCAGTAGTGCTAATGATGAAGCCGCCTCGGCAGTGGCGCGAATCGCACTTGAAAGCCGCGCACTGGGCGATGATTGGGCATTCTCAGCCGATGGTTCAACGCTGGCGGCTGATACCTTGCCTGACGCATTGGATGCCATTGCAAAATCCAGAGCAATCGACAGCCCTCATGCCTACGGCTTGAATGAGTTTTTGTCACAGGAAACCGCACAAGCTGGTGTTCACTGTATTGTTTTTGCCGCCGCTGAATTCGCTCCCTGGCTGGGCCCGCTTAAACAAACCGCAGCACGTTTTCCGGGCCGCTTCTTGCTAGTGCTGGCCACGGATGGATTGAGTGATGTCCAACCGACCAAATTATGGCAGCGACTGCTACTCAGGGATGAACCCGGGAGTTCTGAAGACCACGAAGCGGGGGGTTCCAGGGCGGATTTAGTCAAGTTATTGACCGATCTTGGGCAGCGAGTAGAATCAATTCTGGTTGTGGATAGAAAAACCGGGTTCAGTTTCGACCAAAACCTGCGTAAGGTATAACACAGAGCAAAATTTTGAGCGAAAGACCATGGCAACCCAACACCTGAACAAGCAGGCAAACAGCACTCAGCATTTTTTGCCGACCAGCCTTCGGGCGGCCATTATAGCCAGCAGCTATTGGGTGTTGAGCCTGTCTCTTACCGTCGTTAGTGGTTCCGTAGCTTCCCTTATCGGCTGCCTGTTTGCCTGCTACCTGGCCGATCCGGGCTTTCATCGATCACCTCTAGACAAATTACGCACGTTCAGCATTAACTCGATCAGCCTGGGCTTTCTCCTGTCAGGTTTATTCCTGGCCTCGCTTGTTACCCGCACCACGTTTCTTGCAAACCTGGTATCCCCGATGTTTTCGTTTACTAGCGGAGAATTCATAAAATGGCTTTCCATCAGTGCTTCCGTGACGCTAAGTCTTCGCGTGGTAGCACAGAGAACCAGCTTTGGAGCTGTGCTGGAAATTCTTTTCGTGGCCACAGCATTCGTCATCACGCTTTCCGCGCACCGTAATGGCATGATCCATCGACCTTTTGTCATAGGTGACTACGCATTAACTCGGGGAATCGATCCCTCTTCCATACTGCTGGCTTTCGGCTGCGGTGCAGTGCTGTCGCTGGCAGCGCTGTTAATGATTGAAAGTAATCAGCGGCGACTGCCTTATCACTTCACTGTATTAGGCTTGCTGTGCTTCTCACTTTTGATCTATGTACGAATGTTCGGCTTGCCCACTCCCCGGCTAACAGACGACCTGGGATTAACCGGACAAGAACAAACCAGCAACAGCTCGCAACGCGAAAACCCTTTCAGAGACAGTGAAAATGATGCAGAGGACAAGGAAGCGCCCGTCGCTGTCGTGGTTTTCCGCGATGACTACGAACCGCTCAATGGGTCTTACTATTTTCGTGAGTCGGCGTACTCTCAGTTCAATGGCACTATGCTGGACTTCGCGACTCGCCGCGACATGGATCAAGACCTGATAGCAAATTTTACCAGCTCTCGCCTTGAAACCAGGCAACTCCCCAGGGCCGAAGCGCAACGAACCCCGGTGCGTGTCACTATCGGTATGCTGATCTCGCATAGAACTCCCTTTGGACTGGAAAGCCCCATCGCTTACGAGAATACGGCAAACCCGAACCAGCGCCGTTTTAAACGCACTTACGACAGTTATTCCCTGGCACCGGAATACGACTTTAGTTACTTACTGGGTCGTGAGACAGGGAGAGAAGACTGGTCTCAAGAGGTTTGGAATGAATACCTTACCCTGCCCGATGACCCACGTTATCAGGAATTAGCACAGAACCTGATTGCAGAACTCAAGCCCGAATACAGTGATGATCCGTTCGCCAAAGCCTGGGCGGTGAAAACCTTTTTGGATGAAAACGGCATCTACAGCTTAAAAAATGCGCATGTCTATGAAACCGACCCCGCCGCTTCGTTTCTGTTTGGTGACCTGACTGGCTACTGCATGCACTTTTCCTTCGCCGCCACTTATATGTTCCGCAGCCTGGGTATACCGGCACGGATCGGCATAGGTTACGCTGTGCCTGCCAGTAATAAGGCGGGTGGATCCTCTTTATTAATTCAGGCAGTACACGGGCATGCCTGGCCAGAGATTTACTTTCGCGATGTCGGCTGGGTAATCGTTGACCCGGCTCCCCGGCAAACTCTGGTTGACATGACTACCGGCCCGCAGCACAACCTGCAACAACTTTTAGGCGATATGCTGCGCAACGATGCTTCTTTTGATGACTTCCTGCAATCTCAACAAGGCTCATCAATCAATTTGCAGCTAATTGTAACTGTCCTTTACTCAGTACTATTGGCGACTCTGCTTACCGCTTACAGCATTAAATTCTATCGCCTGTGGCTACCTGCCCGGGCTGGGCTCGATAAACAGTATCGAGTCAGCTACCGAGCCATGCTCGATCAATTGTCAGCCGTGGGTCTGCAGCGGAAATTTGGAGAAAGTCGCGAACAATTTGCGGTACGGGCACGACAGGTCGCACCGTCAATGCAGCAAATGACTAGTCAGCATTTGGCGTTAGCCCTGGGCACTGCGGCCAAAACCAGCTACCAGCAGAAGAAATGGCTGGAACTGCGCCGCCGCATTGTCAATGAAATCAACCGCAATACCCGACCCTGGCAAAAAATACTCGCCTGGATCAATCCTTTTTCCTGGTTGCTGAGCAAATAACAAACCGACATCGGCAGTGACCAACACAGTACAATCAAGGCAGTGGAGTAAATCATTATGATGCCCGACAGTATCACCGAAGTTTCTGAGCGTAGGCCGGCAAGCGATACCCGGGAAGCAAGCAATAACACCGACCTGGATAAAGCCGTTGACGTTCTGCAAAGACTGAGTAGCGCTATTAGCCAGCAGGTACTGGGTAGAGATGACGTTATCGAGCTGACCCTGATTGCTCTAATCGCAGATGGACACGTTCTACTGGAAGATTTTCCAGGCTCCGGAAAGACCACTCTGGCGAAAGCGCTTGGAGAAGCCATTATTGACAATGACGAAGACAAGACGAGAGACGAATTTATCCTTCCGTTTCGCCGTATTCAATTCACTCCCGATTTGCTGCCGTCCGACGTGACCGGTGTGCCAGTTTTTGACAGCAACAGCAATGCCTTTCATTTCCGTCACGGCCCCTTGTTCGCCCACGTCGTTCTGGCTGATGAAATCAACCGAACTTCGCCAAAAGTCCAATCGGCAATGCTTGAAGCGATGGGCGAAAAGCAGGTCACTGTAGACAATATTACCTATCCGCTGGATGATTTGTTCTTTGTCATCGCCACACAGAACCCACTGGACCTGGTCGGCACCTATCCGTTACCTACGCCGCAGCTAGATCGTTTTTTGTTCAAAATAACCATGGATCATATTGACCGCGAATCAGAACTGGATGTGTTGGATACCTATAAAGCGCGCCGGGACAGGCAGCAGGAAAAGATCACAGTATCCAGAGATGAAGTTCTGGCTGCCAGGGCGCAAATCGATGCTGGCGTAGCAATCAATGTCGGCATAAAGTCGGCTCTGGTCGACATCTCCAGAAACCTGCGCGAAGACGAGCGCGTGTTGCAGGGTAATTCAACTCGCAGCATGGTACTCATGCTACCTGCGCTACAAGTTTCTGCCGCCTTACGCGGACGGGACTATGTTAGCGCCGAAGATATCGAATTGCTGTTACCCAAAGTGCTGGGACACCGGATTGAGCTGGCCGCTGGCGTTGCTGTCATGGACAAAGTACTGCTGGATGCCATGCGCGCACCCATGGAACAACTGGCCCGAGGCACGCTATGCTAATGATCGCGCAGTGCAGCGGGCGTCAGACACGGCGTAATAGCGCCAGCGTCGGCCTGTTGATCCTGTTCTTACTGACCAATACTGCAAATTCCCAAAACGATGAACCCCTGTCTATAGACACTATTGAAATACCTCAGGCACAAAGACCGCTTTGCTTTGGTTTCAGCGACGTCAGCGATCTACGCGCACTCGCCATCTGTGATGCCTTACACCTCGATCAAAATGTCAAGGCCAGAGAACTCAGTGAACAATGGGTTCGTGCCGAACCCAACTCGCCAGCGGCGCAGTTCGCTCTTGCCGAGGTCTTGCTTACAGTTGAAGGCAATATGCCTCGCGCCCTGTTCCACCTAAACCGCGCTGAAGAATTGACCGATTACAATGAGCTGCCAGAAGCGCTTGCTTCTGGCAATTTACAGTGGCACTACCTGACCCTGGGCCAATTGTCCTGGGTACACCAGCTCATGGGAGATCAATTGCGCTCTCTGGAATACCTGGAAAAATTGGAAGAAGTGTACGCACAAGACGTTGAATCTTTTCGCGGTTGGTCGTTAATCAAGCTCAAGCAATACGATGCCGCGCGGGAAAGTGCCAGCCTGGTGCTACAAAACAGCGATAATGAGCGCGAACGGGCACGAGCCTGGAATACACTCTGCGCCGCAGAGCTTGCCAGCCTGCAACCGATTGAATCCATGACAGCCTGCGATCGCGCCATCGATGAAGATGAAAAGATAGCCGATTCCACAAACGACCTTGATACGGTGTATCTCAGCAACGCATCGGAGGTAGCGCTTAGTTTGTTGCAGATGGACAAGGCTGAGGAATATTTAAACCGAGCAACACGGTTTCTCAATGCCGACAGTTTGGCCAATCCCTGGATCTACAAATTGTACCTGCTAATGAATCAAGGGCGTTTCGACGAATCACGAGAAGCCCTGGAGCGCATGTTGATTTGGCGCGAAGCACAAAAGCCAATAATAAATGTGATGAATCGTGCCGAACATTTGCTGGTAACTGCCAGCTTTTTCCTGCTCGCCGGTTACAGCGAGGATGCGATCAGGCTCACCACCACTGCACTGAATCAACCCGATAGAAATGGATCATATAGCGCAGACGACGCGCAGAAGGACGCGATGGCGGCGTTAATCAACAGGCTGGCGAATCGCACGGAATACCAAATTCGCCTGGAAAAAATTGCCACCATGGATTTCATCGAATCCCTCTCCGCGCGACTGGATGCGCTAAATTTTCAATTGAGTGCCTGGCGCTCGGAACGCAGGGCGGCGTCGTTATTCGCCGAATTTGATGTATTACAGAACCGGCTTCGTCCCTATGCTCCTTTGGATGTGCCTATACCTGAATGGATAGAGCCAGAAATAATTGACGTCATCGGCACCGGAGTGATGGCGAACATAATTGAACAAGCGAATAGTAACGGTGCATTCGTGCTGAATGCCGGTTACTACCATGCCTACAAGACTGAAGTGGCTGCTGTGGAGAACAATCGCAGCGCGGTTTTGCGAGAAGGTTCGGCAGCACTGAGTCAACTGCCCGGCCAGGAGGTGTTATTGCGGGCAAGAATCACCACGCGTATGGCCGCCGCTGCCTGGAACAATGATGAATTTTCCGATGCCTTATTATTGTATGAAACGGCTTATCAGCAAGACCCGGGTATCATGCGCAGGCTTGCTATTAGCCTGCCGGTCAACATAACTGGCGACGGCACAGATTTTTCTGAACAGGTCGCCGGCTATTTGCATGGTTCTCCACGTTTTTCCCGGCACAGTAATGGAATGAGCCTGGAAGTAAGCGCGGCGCCAGACCTCTCTATTTGCCTTAAAACCGGAACAGGCACCGTGCTCTCGTGTTACACTGTGGCCGCTGCCGAAAACCGGAGCAGCAAGTGGAACGCTCAACAACTGACCCAAATGTTTCATACTCAAACTTTCGGTTTGGGCTACGAAATAAGCCAGGCTCAGCGTTCTGTATTGATGGGTTCAAGCGTCATTCTCAGCTCGCAAAACAACCGCTCTCTGCAACACAATCGAGACGCCGTATTAGATCGCTAACTGCGTCAGCCGACATCATTGCCTGTCGGTCAGGAAAATAATTGGCACCTGCCCTCAACTGCGCTTTCAAGCCCATAGATGGAACAAAGTTTTGCCCACGTGTACTTCGTTGTCGAAAACATTACTGGTTTTATTGGCCGCCACCTCCGCCCTCGGCCCTGCTTCGATGCAGATCTTGCTGCCTGCACTGCCAGTAATCAAAGAGACTTTTCAGGTAAGCACTGAAGTAGCGCAACTAACGCTTAGCCTGTCGATGCTGGCTATCGCTTTAGGTACCTTGTTCTACGGACCGCTTTCCGACAAATACGGGCGCAAGCCGGTCATGTTACTGGGCTTGTCCATCACTATTGCAGGATCTGTTTTTTGTTATCTGGCCAACACCATCGAGCTGTTAATAACAGGACGCTTCATACAGGCATTCGGAGGTGCCGTGGGCCTGGTGTTGGCTCGCGCCATAGTACGGGATGTGTATGGAGCACAGGACGCGGCTCGCGTAATCGCCACACTGGTTATGGTAATGGTGGTCATTCCGATGCTATCGCCAGCCCTGGGGGGCGAGCTAATGCTGCGCCCCGGCTGGGAAAGTGTCTTTCTGGTGATAGCGATCGCAAGCCTGATCCTGCTTGCCCTGTTATCAAGCAATCTGCCAGAGACATTAAAAGAGCCGGTTCCTTTTGCCGGTGTCGCTGCCATGGCAAGCAATTACCTGCGCCTGTTTACGTCACGGGCATTTTGCGGTTACGCGTTTTGTGTGACTTTCGTGTCCGTCGTGTTTTTTAGTTTTATCTCAGCGGCACCGGAAATCATGGTTTCGGTATTACACCGCCCGGCTACAGAATACGGTTATTACTTCGTCATGGTGCCGCTTGGTTTCATGACCGGCAATTACCTTGCCCGACACTACGGCAACCGAATCGAACTCAATAAGATGATCAGCATCGGTGCCAGCCTGGGCGTGGCAGGCATTGTTCTGGCTATCGTTTTGCAGCTAAGTGGCTTTCATCAACCTGTCGCTCTGTTTGCGCCTGTCACACTCGCTGTACTAGGCAACGGCATCACCTTACCGAATGCACAAGCCGCAGCGATCAACGAATTTCCACAGTTCGCTGGCAGCGCTTCAGGGCTAACCGGATTCTTGCAGATGTTTTTCTCAGCCATGGCCGCGCAATTAGTCGCCGTGATCTTTAATGGCTCCGTCTACCCACTGTTGGCCATGATGCTGGGGGCTTCGGTGATGTCATTACTTTGCTTCCGGCTCGGATTGCGAGTCAGTTCACGAATAGCCTGAAGTCATGGCCAGCACCGGCTCTGTCATTCTCGCACCGGCTCTGTCATTCTCGCACCGCCCCGTCATTCCCGCACAGTCTCGCAGGCGGGAAACCTTCGCTAAGTTACGTTAGCTGTGGAAAACCCTTGCAGGTTTGTGTGTTTTACTGGATTCCTGCTTTCGCAGGAATGACGGGGTGGTGCGGGGATGAATGGCGGAGGTGGTGCGAGAGCTGGTCAACCGGCTGTCTGGCTTGTGGGTATTCAGCTAGTGACTAGCACCCTCCAGGGACTGTCGGTTAATTCCAAATCAGTCCAATTTTAATGTTTTTGTCGGTAGTTTCCCAAAGCTCGCGTAACAGAAGCCGGAAGTTCAAATTAGCCTGCACTTCCTTTTCAATGTTGGCGATATACTCTACGCCGTGTAGCTCTACCTTCTTCCAAAGGCCCGGAGGCGAGACTGCTGATGACAGTCGGCGCAGAGGGTTTCGCAATTATCTGTAGCATGGCTTCCCAGCCTGGATGCGGGTAATCCATTTCCAGATCTGCAAACTTTTCCACCGCCCAGTAACAAGGATGATCTTCATTCGTAGAATTACCACTCCCGTGCACTTCAATATAGGCATCAACCCATTTATTCAAGTCTTCTAATTCCATAACAGCGATAACCCGGCTACAAACAAGTTGCTTTTGCTCATCGAAAAAGGCCCAACTTCCAGGCTGAGCTTTTTGCTTTTGTGATTCTTCGAAAATTGAGCAGTTAGAACTCTACAATCTATGCAGCGCACAAATTTTGTTGCCAGACGGGTCGCGCAAATAGGCAAGATACAATGTACCCGTAGTCCCTTCACGCTTACCCGGCGGATCCTCACAGCTTAGACCACCGGTGGCGAGACCCGCTGCGTGCCAGGCATCTGCCGCATCAGTGCTGTCTGCCTGAAAACCCAGGGTGCTGCCATTGCCGTTGCCGGCTGGCTCACCGTCAATGGGCTGGCTAATGCAAAAAATACCTGCTTTCGTGATCCAGAAAGCTCGCCCTTTCTCATCTATTACACCGGGCTCGTAACCTAATGCACCTAAAATGGCATCGTAAAAAGCCTTCGATTCTTCGATGTCATTCGCGCCGAGCATTACATGACTAAACATTTTAAATTCCTCGCTTATAAGATTAAAACACCGCTTGAAAGCTAACACTTGCATTGCGGAAAGATTGGCGGTAGCTACCACCGAGGGTTCTCATGATACCAGGCTGGCTGGCTGGCATCCAGAAACTATTCAATGTTTCTGACAATGGTGACGCAAACAGGCATTTGCTCGCCGCCGCTGTCAACTACTCTTCTTTTTTCTGCATTACTCTCCTGCATTAGCGCTGCCTTTTTGACAACACAGCCTCAAGGCTTCAGCATAGGTCGCCTCCCCTGGCTCCTGCTTCCTGTTCCTTGATGGCCTGGATAATTTGTTGGTCGGTATAACGCTTATTCATGTTGGGGTCGTCTTCCCGCCAGCGTAATTGGGCACCCCGTCAAGCTCATGGTGCTATTTTCGGGGGAAACATCACTATGCCGGTAATTCACCGAAACCACCTGTCAATTTCTTCACGGTTGGTAACGACGTAATGCCGAATAAAGAAACCAACAATCAAATAACTTACAACCAAAATCAATGAGCCACCCAGTGAGTCCGCTCTCTCGAATATCCCCAGTTGGTAACTGATCAGGGTTCCAGTAATGCAGAACCCTAAAAACATCATCCAAAAAGTGATTATCTGGCTTCTGTTCATTTTCACACTCCTTAATCACAAACGTACATTAATAACTAAACAAATCAGGCACAGAGGCGAAGCATGCCCATTGCAGAAAACGCTTACAGTTTTAGACTTTCAAGCTGCCCCAAAAAACCATCAACATCACGCAAACAACGTAGATCTAGCAAAAATTGGCCATCGTAAACGCGCCCTATTACAGGTTTCGGCAGAGAACGAAAATCAGTGGCGAGTTGCTGGAGTGCCTGGTCTGATTTCCCTTTCTCGGCAATTGGCACAATACACAGCGCACGACTCAGTATCAGGTCTAGCGGCACGGCACCGCTGCCAATCTGGCTTTTGCACTCTTGTATTTCGACCTTCGCCTTGCCTGCCAACGCTTTTGATAGCGGCGTGAGAATCTGCTCGGCTATTTTTCCAATCTCGGCAACGGGTCGCGACAAATCGGCCAGCAGTGGCAATCGCTGATCCAGACGCTGCGGATCCCTGTATAGATTAATTACCGCCAACAGTGCCGCCAGGGTAATTTTATCCACCCGTAAAGCGCGTTTTAGCGGGTTGCCTTTAAGCCGCTCAATGAGTTCACGCTTGCCCACTATAATGCCTGCCTGTGGTCCCCCCAACAGTTTGTCCCCGCTAAAAGTAACCAGATCGGCTCCGTTATCGATAGTGTCTTTGACCGTGGCTTCATGGGGCAAATTGTATTGACGTAAATCCACCAGCGAGCCGCTGCCCAAATCAGATACAAAAGGAATGCCCTTCTCCACAGCCAATTTGCCTAAATCTGATTCCCCCACCGAACTGGTGAACCCGCGTATTTCGTAATTACTGCTGTGCACCTTCATTAACAAGCCGGTGTTGGCATTAATCGCTGTCGCGTAATCCTGCAAATGCGTGCGGTTGGTCGTGCCCACTTCCCTTAATGTGCAATACGCACTCTCCATGATGTCTGGAATACGAAAGGCATCCCCTATTTCAACCAACTCGCCCCTTGAGATAATGACTTCTTTTCCCGCTGCCAGGGTATTCAATGCCAGCAGTACGGCCGCTGCATTGTTGTTCACCAGCGTCGCCGCTTCGGCGCCGGTCATTTCGCAAATAACGTGTTCCAGGTGCGAATCTCTATCGCCTCGCTTACCGCTGGCAAGATCAAATTCCAGGTTAGTGGCATTGGTGGCGGCCATCACCATACAATCAACGGCCTCTAAAGGCAGGCTGGCTCTGCCCAGATTGGTGTGAACCACGGTGCCGGTGAGATTAAAAACCGGAACCAGCGTGCTGGTAAACCGAGCCTCAACCGCATTGGAAATTTTCTGGCAGAACTCGTCCAGAAATACCGAAGAGGACAGCCAGTTAATTGATTCAGTGTTCTCTGCCAGTAGCGCAGCGCGCAATTTTTCAATTTGGCTTCTCGCCTCAAGCTTGACACTCTCTTGACCCACACTGGCAACTAAAGAAGACAGTGAGCCTGCCTGGAGAAGTTTGTCGATTGAGGGAAGTGACTTGAGAAGCTGCAAGTGGGAATCCATAAATAGCAAATGTAAAAAAGGGCATTAATTTCGCAATTAGAAACAATTAAGGCATTACAAATCAACTCTCCAACTTCCTGACCAGGAACTCAATCTACGAAATTTCGTGAAAGAGCGCAATATCCTTGATGAGACCCTTGATGAGACCCTTGACGAAATCCTCGATAAGATAGCTGCACAAGGCTCAAGCAAGCTTGCCTTCATTAGCCCCAGAGTACTACACTGGGCTTATCTATCGGTAAATATCTCACTCAACTCAAAAACCCATTGTTCTACTGATATAGCGAATAGCACAATTTGCCGATTAGTTGCTACAAGAAACGACGATTGCATGGGCGGATTAGACACTACATTCGAAAGAATAGATGAGAGCATAAATAAAATAATTGCAGAAAATATTCAAGAACAGGAGCACTAAACGCGATTAGCAAATCGCTCTTCAAGCTGATTTTGCAACCGGACTACCATGACGAACAAACCACAGCTACTCATTACAAATAATTTCCATCCCGAAACCATCAAAAAACTGGATGAGAGCTATACCACACACCATTTATGGAACTATTCTCCGTCTGAAAAAAAGCAACTTATGCTGGACCTGGATGGAAAATGCCAGGCAGTGGCAACCGCTTCGTGGGTATGCGACGAATCCATTTATAACTTGCAATCACTGCGCATAATATCTTGTTTTGGTGTAGGGGTGGACGCAATTGATTTTGATATAACTCGACAAAAAAACATACAGCTTACAAATACTCCAGATGTTCTCAATGATTCAGTAGCGGATATTGCTATCACTCTGCTATTAACAACAAGCAGAAATATAATCAATGCGGACAAATTTGTGCGATCAGGCGAATGGAACGAAGGCCCACTTTCATTTGGCCACAGCATAGCAAACAAAACGCTGGGCATTATCGGCTTTGGTAGAATTGGAGAAGAAATTGCCAAACGAGCCATTACTTTTGGCTTGAAAATAGCCTACCATAATCGTTCTCTCAAAAATCTGCCTTTCGAGTATTATCCTGGTATCTCTGAGCTGGCTGAAGCCTCTGATATTTTATTGTGCATGCTGCCCGGTGGGGAAAGCACACGAAACATTATCAATGCCAGGATATTCCGTAAACTAGGCCGTAACGGCACCTTCATAAATGTGGGGCGAGGCTCCAGCGTGGATGAAGCAGCGCTTGTTGAAGCCTTGCAAGAACGGCATATAAGAGCTGCCGGCCTCGATGTTTATGCTGACGAGCCTAATGTGCCAGATGCCTTGCTCAAAATGGATAATGTGGTATTACTGCCTCATATAGGCAGTGCCACCATTGAAACCAGGAGAGCAATGGGCGATTTGCTAATCAAAAACCTCGCGGCTTATTTCGAGCAAGAGCCCCTGGTAACCGAGGTTATCTAGCCATGCAGTTACAAGAATCAGTAGAAGGCCATTGTCCCTGCTGTGGAGCGCGCGCTGGATTTTAGCAGGTAAGTGCTTTATCCTCCCCTACCCGTACCGGGGCGACATTTGACCGCCTTGCTGTGCGAAAATCGAGCAGCGGGCTTTCCTTGAAAGTTACAATTCTCCCGCTTTCCGGGAGTTCTCTCGATGAGTAATCCACTCCATTGAGAGTAAAAATAGTGTGTCGTAGCTTTAGGAAGGTAACATTCGCGATATGAGCAAAACCCAGACCAGCAAAGTCGCCAGCAGTAAGAAATCCAGCACCAGCAAGAAATTGGTCTACGCCTTCGGTAACAAAACCGACGGCAATGCGAGCCTGCGTGAGCTGCTCGGCGGCAAAGGCGCGAATCTGGCGGAAATGGCCTCCATCGGCCTGCCGGTGCCTCCCGGTTTTACTATCAGCACCGAAGTCTGCACCTATTATTACAATCACCAACAGCGTTACCCCGCCGCACTGTGCCAATCGGTGACGGCTGCCATAAAGAGTGTGGAGAAGCAGCTAGGCAAGCAATTCGGCGCTGGCAACAATCCCCTGCTCGTCTCGGTACGTTCTGGCGCCCGCGATTCCATGCCTGGTATGATGGACACCATTTTGAACCTGGGTCTGAATGATGAGACAGTCGAGGGCCTGGCCGAGGTGTCGCAGAATTCCCGATTCGCCTGGGATTGCTACCGCCGTTTTATTCAGATGTACGGTGGCGTGGTAATGGGTGTTGTCGCCCGAACCGAGGAAGAACAAGACCCTTTCCATGTGGTTCTGGAAAAACTAAAGCAATCCTTGCGGCTGAAGTCAGACAACGACCTGACGACGGCAAACCTGCAAACGCTGGTTACGCAATACAAGGCATTAATTCGCAAACGCACCCGCAGCGCCTTTCCGCAAGATGTGATGCGGCAGCTATGGGGTGCTACCAGCGCTGTATTCAGCTCCTGGCGCAATGAGCGCGCCACCTTGTACCGCCAGCAATACGACATACCTGCCGAATGGGGCACGGCTGTTAACGTGCAGGCCATGGTATTTGGCAATGCTGGCGACGACAGCGCCACCGGGGTTGCCTTCACCCGCGACCCGGCCAACGGGGAAAAGCTGTTTTATGGCGAGTACCTGATTAATGCCCAGGGCGAGGATGTGGTTGCGGGTGTTCGCACCCCAAATGCCATAAGCCAGTTAGCGAACACCATGCCCGGGAGCTTCAAAGACCTGGAAAGCGTGCGCAGCAAGCTGGAAAAGCATTTCCAGGACATGCAGGATTTTGAGTTCACCATAGAGAAAGGCAAGCTATTCATACTACAGACCCGAAATGGCAAGCGCACCGGCCTTGCTGCGGTGAGAATAGCCGTAGAAATGCAGAAAGAACGCCTGATGAACGTGGAAACCGCTCTGCTGAAGATTCCGGCCACGTCTATCGACTCTTTATTAGTGCCTGTGTTCGATCCCAAAGCCTTGCGCGCCGCCACTGTCATTGGTAGTGGCCTGCCCGCAGGTCCCGGCGGTGCAACCGGGCGTATTGCCTTCACGGCAGCAGCGGCAGAACTGGAAAAACGCAAAGGCAACAAGGTAGTGCTGTGCCGAACCGAAACCTCGCCAGACGACCTAAAAGGCATGCTGCACTCCCAGGGCATACTGACCTCAAGGGGCGGTGTGTCGTCCCACGCGGCACTGGTAGCCCGTCAATTAGGCAAGGTCTGCGTTTGTGGTGCCAGCAACATCAATATCAATTACGAGAAGAAAACCCTGACCGCTGGCAAAGTGGTGTTGCGCGAGGGTGACTATATCTCTATCGACGGCAGCACCGGGGCCATTTACAAGGGCATGATCGAGAGTGTCGATTCGGAAGTAAAACGGGCGTTGGATGGCGGGCTAAAACGGGGCAAAAGTTATACCTGCGAACTGTTCCAGACTGTGATGAAATGGGCCGACAAGCAACGCAGCCTGACTATTCGCACCAATGCCGATACCCCGGACATGGCTCGCCAGGCGGTTGCCTTTGGCGCCGAGGGCATAGGGCTGTGCCGCACTGAACACATGTTCTTTGAAGGAAATCGCATCGACTACATGCGGCAGATGATTCTGGCATCAGACGAAATGCAACGCCGTTCAGCATTAAAGAAGCTGCTGCCTTTTCAGAAGAAAGATTTTGTTGGCATTTTCAAAGCCATGAATGGTCGCCCGGTAACTATTCGCTTGCTGGATCCGCCATTACATGAGTTCCTGCCCCAGGATGACGTGGTGCGGCGGCAACTGGCAGAAAAACTCGATGTGCCCCTCGATTTTGTCATCGACCGCATTAAGTCATTGCACGAAGAAAACCCCATGCTGGGCTGCCGTGGTTGTCGATTAGGCATTATTTACCCGGAAATCACCGAGATGCAGAGCCGGGCCATCTTTGAAGCCACGGCGCAGGTGTTGAAGGGCAAGAAGAAGATTAAAGTGAAGCCAGAGATTATGATACCACTGGTGGGTTTCCGTGAAGAATTGGCAGACCAACTTGCCATCGTGCATCGTGTCGCCAAAGAGGTCATGAAAAAACGCAAGGTACACATCAACTACCTGGTTGGCACTATGATAGAAGTGCCACGCGCCGCTATCACGGCAGATGAAATAGCGAAAGAAGCCGACTTCTTCAGCTTTGGCACTAACGATTTAACGCAAACGGCGTTAGGACTAAGCCGGGATGACATGGGTTTGTTCTACGACGAGTACCAAAGAAAAGAGATCTATAACAAGAACCCGTTTGCCAGCCTGGATCAACGCGGCGTCGGCAAACTCATCGACTTCGCAGTAGACCGTGGTCGCGCCACCAGGCCAGATCTGAAACTGGGTATATGTGGCGAACATGCAGGCGATCCCGCCTCCATCGATTTCTGTCACCGTGCCGGGCTTGACTACGTAAGCTGCTCGCCGCCACGGGTGCCCATTGCGAGGCTGGCTGCGGCGCAGGCGAAACTGCGTAATGGCTAAAATAACGGGCAGCTTGCTGTCGATAAAAGAGACATCCCGACGCCAGACCCGGGCAGATTATACGCCGGAGAAACTTGCCACTGAATTAGTGAGAGAAGATAAAGTAAATCGCCACATTTTATTCGATCGACCTCATTACTAATTAGTTGCCGAGGACATTCTTTGCTTGCTTGTTAGCTCTCTTTGAAGCTTTTTTTCTTTCGGAGTCAGAACCGCTTTCTTTTTAGTTTCCTTCACTTTTTTCGGTTTTACTCATGATAGATATTCCTTGTAGTGGCACGGTACACTAGTGGCGTGGTAAGTTTTCATAATTCGCGTACTCAAAATTAGCCCTGAAGAAAAAATACCACTTACAGAACGAATAAAGCTGGTTCATTATTTTCAACGACCGACCGTTGCAAGCCTCCCCCAATAGCGGGCTGCGCCAGTACGTTTCGTTTTATTTGGGTGGATGATGTTCGAAGACTATACTGAACCTTGACAATCTCACTGCCTTTACTATTTAGATACGTCTCCACATCGATATTATGAGATTTGTTTCCCCAGTCTTCTCCCACAACAAAAATGTCCACATTCACCGCCTCGCAGCCGGACACATATTCAAGTTCAAAATACGGCCTTACTATATCGACACAACTTAATGCCTTTAGCATTTGCATTCTTTGATCGAGCGGAATAACAGGCCTATTCGGTTTATAAGAACTTACTACCTGGTCAGAGGCAACACCAACTGCCACGACGCTGCCTAATCTCCGGCAATTTTCCAGCAATGCAAGATGCCCAACGTGCAACATATCAAAAGTACCTACCGTATATACAACCATGTGCTTTTTAGCTCCAAAATTTGTGCGATTTTTAGTTGACCTGCCATACCCGTATTTTTTTCCTTCCTATAATAAAAGTCTCCATACATAAATAATCGTTATGCCAACGGTATAGATCGCAAGAACATAAACACTAACAGGATTACCAGAAAATTTCGGGGTCTTGATTTGCGCGACATTTAGTGCCGCCAGTAGTATGCAGGCCGCATAGAGAATGAGAGAAAAGATCGCCTCACTAAAAATTCCATCAAACAGAAATAGAAAAACAAGAACTATACTGTTGTTGTCGAGAGCCAGCCCCGTGTATTTGGAATCCGAAGAAAGACCGAACGTACTAAAATAACTTAAACGTATCGCACTAGCTGCGAGAACTGTAAAAGCTCCGACAAGAAAAATGGGCTCAAATTTTCCATAGCTCAGAAGAAGAACCGCTGGTGTAACTCCGTAACTTACGATGTCTATTAGTACATCAAGCTGACCACCAAAGATTCGATCATTACCTGTTCGACCTGTCATTCTGCGTGCAATAAGCCCATCTGCCCAGTCGAATGCAACAGCCCAAATCATTCCTATCATTGCCCCGTAGTATACACCACGAATACTTAAGTAAATGGCTGCTACCGTGCAGGCCAGCCCGGCCAGTGAACACAGGTTTGGCATATCTTTTAAATAAGAAAGAATACTGGGTTGCAGATCTTCTTGTTCTATCTTTTCTGAGGTCATAAATATCCAAAACAATACACGAAAAATACCAAATCAGTATCCATCAATATCGACCTGGTAACTGAAAATAAGCATCTAGCGCAACTCTAAATGCGGATTGGCTATAAATAGAAAATCAATAGCAAGCTGTTCACTAACAGCGAGAGCGCACTCATCGATTAATAAATTATCAATAAGCGAGGTATCAACTACTGCTTCTATACAGAATCTACCGATGGCATCTGTAGAAAAACAATAGGTACAGGTGACTGACTCCCATCTGCGCCAACCGATGGAACGCGATACGGAGGTTTCAGGCTGGTGCGCCAACAGGCTCAATATGCGAAGGAACCAATACGGACTATACGCCTTATGTTGGCGCACTAACAGAGCTAGTTCCACAATACACAGACTAAAATCGTCAAATAGCTGCCAGCGATGAATTGAAGGGATCGAGTAAGATGATCGGGATTTGGCGTAGACTCGTGGCACAATCTGGTTTAGTGTTTTAACGCATTGATTCAACGGGCAAATCGACCATGCTGTTGGTTGTAAAAAGGGGCGCAGTGGGATTGTGAAAAGAAAATTCCTTCAAAAAGAGCCTCCACCTGCCTTTCCCTGTGTTATCAGCACCACAAATCAGTTATATCTATCAGGCAGCGGCGCAGCAGGGCAAGATGATTACTGATACACAGGCTAATTTATTGACTGATTCTGCGCCGGGTATTGTGGATTGCAACTTCCCGGAACTGTTCTTATTCTTCCAGCGAAGGATGTGCATAACCAACAGGCAGGGCCTGGCTCGGGTCTACGCGGATGCTGAGATAGGTAATCTGTTCTTGTATATGGCGAAATCCATGGGCTACACCGGCTGGTATGACAACGATATCTCCGGCCGAGATAGTCCTGCTCTGGCCATTCGTGATGGTACGACTCCCGCTGGGACCAATCAATTCCAGCACCGATATATTGTCGGCTGGGAATTCACGGTTTCCGGATTGCTCTCCCCCGGTGATAAGGGTGCCTGATCCTGACAGGACGTAATATACCTCGGTTACCCGGTGATGGATAATCGCATTTATCGCTTCACCCTCAGTGCGCGTGCCCTTGCGTTGTAAAATACCTACAGCGAGGTTTATTTGGTCGCCGATGTCAACCACTCTTATTTGCTGGTCGATTGTGTCTCCCAAGTGTTCAAACACAGTCATGATTTCGGCGCGTGGTATGTGAGTCGCAGTCGTCGATCTCTGCGCCAAAAGACTGGGCGATAGCGCACAGAGCAATATCGCGCCGAGCAGACTCTTGCGTGTTTTGTTACTCATCATTCATGTTCCTTGTGTACCTGGTTATTGAGACCTTTGCCTAATTCAAAAAATGGTCGGAAGTGGGACCTTACCGTTTGCGGCTGAATGCTTTCTAAAACCGCAAACTTTCTTTGCTGATCTGTTCGCTGACAATTTCCTCGTTGGTAAACGGTAGATCAAGCCACTGACTCTGTGAATACAACCTGGTCATATCAGAATAAAAATCTGAATCTGGCTCGGGCGATTGAGAATAAGTCAGTATGGCTTTGGCGTTTGGCGATCCGTCCTCATTCCAGGTAACAGTTTGAATATAACTATTGCCATGGGTAATTGGATTGAAGCCGCCTTTATCGGCATCGAATCGTGAGCTGATTACACTGAACATGCCTTGACTGCCAGCGCCGCCGGGTATGCCTATTTTTTCTTCGTTACGCAAAACAAATTGTATGTCTCCCCATTTCACGTCGAGAGGGATGCCTGCCTCGTTTAGTGAGGCTACAGCCTTGCGTAGAGAGTCTAGTATGAAATCTTGCGTTACAGCTTCATCAATTGTTAAACCGTTTGGCGTATGAATAGGGTCATTGACGTCGAAGGGAACCGCATAATGAGCGCTAATTCCCCCGCTTATTTCCCAGAACTGGTTAAAAATGGCGGCACCAACACTGTCTAAATCCTGACGCCTGTCCCATTGCGCCAAAATATTACAGGCTGTTTCTATATCTGCATTTCCTTCACAGACGGTTAAAATATCATCCAGGAAAACTTCGGCACCATAGTGGCGGTGATTGAACAACAAATTCTGCACCGTTTGTTGAGAAAATTTCTGCGCCGAGTTCAGTACTTCTTCAACAAATTTTAATCCGGCGCGAGTGCGAAGCGAACGAGTCTGCCGCTCGTTGCCGATAATAGGAGAGAATCCTTCCAGCCGCTGATCTGGATTGGATAGCCAATAAGAATCATTGCTGTTACTAACATAAGTGTCAGTAATCAGACTGGGTTGCTCTGTTGCTGGCATCAGTCCCGGATAGGCAGCGCGAGAATCAATCTGCCAGTCACAACCAGGATCGGAGCCATTCAACGTAATAACACGCGCACCATTTTCTGTATCCACGGCACAGCGTTGTATTAATTCGGCGGAAACATTGGGAATAGATGACATATCCGCATACAGCACGCCCCCATCGCTATCAGCGGCTATGGTATTGACGAAAGCAGCCCCCTGATGCGTCGCCAAAGCTTCACGTAGCTCGGTCACATTCTGGGCAGTACTTATGTCTTTGTACTGATCGCCCGAGCGATAATTTTCATAATTCACATCACGCATCACATAGACATACTGGTCGTTCCACGGTGTACTCTTTCCTACTAGCACCGGGCCAAGGTGGGTCATGTAAACGGTGCGCCTGGCAGCATCTGAACCGGTCTCTATCTCAACGTCAATGGCTTCGATGTCGTGTACGTCATCCCCCAGCCGATAAGCCATTGGATTACCCTCCACCAGATCCAGCCTGAACAGGGTGAAGCGCAAGGCGGTTGATACGGTATGCGACCAGGCCACTTTCTCGGTGAATCCTATGACGATTCTGGATGTGGTGACCAGGCTTGCACCCATCACATCAACTTCTCCCGGGATAGTAAGGTGAGCCAGATGGAATCTTGAGGGGCCATGCCAGGGGTAATGGGGGTTGCCCAACAGAATTCCGCGACCCGATTCGGTGAGCGCACTGCCGAACCCCAAAGCATTGCTGCCTGTCATTTGTGGATCAACAAAAAGATCCAGGTCATTTAACTGCGCCAGATCAAGGCCGTGACGGGCAGTCGCGATTTCATCGCTAACACGACCCAGTCCATAGCGAATGCCAACTCCTATGGCCATCCTGGCCGCGTCTTCTTCCGTAATCGCTGTAAGCCATTCGGCGTTGTTACAGGAGGCCGGTAAATTGCCGGCCCGGGTTTCGATAAAATTGTTATAGCCCTTCACGTATCCTGCATTCATCGCGTGAGACTGTTCTGATCCATAGCCAAGGTAGTCATCGATCCTGGCTGCATGGAGTAGCGCTTTATGGAAGGCGTCGGCATTGATATTGTGTTCGCTGGCACCAAAATACTTCGCCTGTTCACCTCGCACCGTGACGAATTCCCGCGCCAACACACAGATTGTATTTGTGGCAATGGCGTGGGCAAACCCATAACCCAGCCCTTCCCAGTTGTCAGCCTTGACATGTGGAATGCCGTGAGTAGTCCAACGAATTTGCACTTCGTTCATCATGGGATTTTTCGCGTCAGCCGCGATGCTTTCCGCATTTGGCGTCACAGAACCTGAAGGCTCTGGAGAGCAGGCAGCTACCAGGGTCGCCATGCCCAGTAGCAGTATAGATAGCAAGCGACGAGGATGAATTACAGAAAATACGGAATAAGGGGCTTGGCGCATAATGAACTCCATGGGTTGATGACTACCTGTCTCGCAGGTCTCCAAGCATACCCCAACTGGGGCAATTAGTATCAACTTCAACTCCCAATTTCAACCTCCCAAATCCGCAGATAGAGTAGCGTCAGCGCTTCAAACTTCCCCTGCCTGCAAACGTCTGGGCTGAGGTGATAATCTACTGGTTATCAGCCACAAATTCGAATAGATAGTATCAACCTGCCAATAAGGCAAGCTAATCAGCATTGGGAATTGAATATGCGCGCGTAACCAGTTTACAATTTGGAGTATTGAGAGCGAGTATGAGACATGACGTTGAGAATGAACCAACAACAACTGTTTGCGGATGACGAAGAACCCGGCTTGTCGATAGCTAGCGCAGCCAGTCAGCTTGAAGTGTCAACAGCATCGGTCAGGAATTGGATTAAAACCGGATACATTCATCAAACTGCTCGTAATCTGATTTCGAGAGCCTCTTTCGATGACTTCAAAAAGAACGTGGCTGGTCATAAAAAACTCAGCGCCCGAGCAAATAAATCATTAAAGGACTCCCACGACCATAAAAAAACACAACAAACATTTTATGATTTGATTGCCCGGCATGGAACTGATTTTGAGAATGCCAGCTTACGCTACCAAGACTCATTGTCGAACGCATACCGAAATAAAGAGGGCATATACTATACCCCGACACATATCGTGCAACGATTCTTTCAACATTTGCCGGATGATTGTGCCAGTCTGTCTTTTTGCGATCCCTGTTGTGGATCCGGCAATTTTATCCTGGCTGCCATAGCACACGGAATCCGACCTGAAAATATCTACGGTTATGATATAGACCCCATCGCTGTAGCGTTGACACAAAAAAGAATACGGCAACACACGGGCTACCAGCCCGAGCAAATTATCTGCGCTGATTTTCTGAAATCAAGCCTGAATCCTGACCGTATTTGTTTCGATATTATTTTCACCAATCCGCCATGGGGGAAGAAAATAACCCCTGAACAAAAAGCACTGTATGCGCGCTTATCAGGCACAGGAAAAAGTGTTGACAGCAGTTCGCTGTTCTTTTTCGAATGCTTGTCGCGCTTAAAGGTGGACGGGTATTTAGGCTTTTTATTGCCCGATGCCTTCTTTAATGTGGGCACATTCGAACATGCACGCAAAAAAGCATTATCACTAAATATCAAGGTATTAATGGATTTTGGCAATCCCTTTAAGCAACTGCTAACAAAAGCAAAAGGGATTATCATTCAAAACCGAGCCGCTTGCGATGACAACTTGATTCGGTGTGAGACCATTGATAAGATTGAAAGCAAAACTCAAAAATCGTTCAATAAAAACCCGAAATCCATAGTAAACTTTTCCTGTTCATCGGCAGAATCAAAAGCGATCGATCATTTATACCAGCAACAGCATTTGACCCTGACAGCTAATACGCACTATGGTCTTGGCATCGTAACGGGGAACAACAAAAAATACTGCATTGCTCAGCCAAAACAAAATTATATTGCAGCGTATAGAGGGGCAGAAATTCATAAAGATCGACTTGATCCCGCATCCGCTTACATACCCGATGATTTATCCTTGTATCAACAGGTCGCACCTAAAGCACTTTTCCTGGCTAAAGAAAAACTGGTGTATCGATTTATTTCATCCAGGCTGATTTTCTATCACGACACCGAGCAGATATTTTTCTTAAATAGTGCCAATATGCTGATCCTGGCAGATGACTTTCCGATTAACGCAAGGCAACTAAGCCAGATACTCAATAGCAAAGTGATTAACTGGTTATTTCAGAAAATATTTGAAACACACAAGGTGCTACGTTCCGATATTGAATCACTGCCAATTCATGCAGGATATTTCGATACTCATTCAATCTTTACCGATGAGACATTTCTTAACTATCTTAATATGCAAGAACAACACGATGGAACTTTCAGAATTAAAAAATAAAATCTGCGACTGTTTTAGTGGCTCGCCAAAAGACATGGAGAGCCTGTTGCAAAGCATTGATTCCGATCCACCCAGGGGCGTTCCGGGTCTTGCGATGTGTCGCCATAGACGATTCCTGCCAGCAACAACAACAGCGAAATTAGAGCAATTTCGACTGTCTTTCCAATAAACAAATTACTGGCTTGCATTCGCGTATTGCTCCGCGCTATTTCCTGTCTGCCTGGCACTTAAACCGCCCCGGCACAACAGGGGCAAGCAGTTACAGTGCCTGTCATAACCGATTCCGCTGCTTTGGCATTCTGTTCGGCAGTGCGTCGTGTGGCACTGGCAATGGAAGCATTGGCAACAGTCATCGGGTCGGGTTTAGCCATTGCTACTTGTTGTCCAAAATAGCCGGTATAAATTTGGTATTGGTGTTGTCCAATATCTGTCGGCACGCAAATAGTATTCGCAGTTAGAACCTGCACATCGCTAATGGTCACCCCATCACTTATCACAACTGCTGCTGAGGCATTCGGAAGATTGGTAATTTGCCAACTGGTTGGCTGTCCAGTCCTGGCCCTGTCCGCCGCATAGGTGCCGATAGTAAGTACGCCATTGTCTTTATCATTCCACGCTGTATCGACCCCGAGGCTGGGATAGTCCACGCCTTCAAGGGTTGGCGCGGTGTATTTGTCCCTGTGTTTAAGCTGAAATGCGGCTATCCAATTGCCTTCGGCTATTTCACTAATCATATGCTGTGCCGAGCCTTGACCTCTGGGCCAGGGCTCGCCGTTATTGAACCACCAGCCGAATTTGTCCATTTTCTCGCCAAACCATTTGGGTTCTGAATAATGTTCAGCCGCTGCGCTGAGACGGGTAACAGCCGTGTGGTCACCTAGCGCTCTAGCCATTACCAATCCGAGTGCATTGGGTCTAATTTCTTGCCCTGGGTCATGCCAGCCATTACTTCTCGCTGTGGCCTCGTAAATGCGGGTGGCTATCTCGGGCGACTGTGGCATTAGGTAAAATGCTGTACCCACGCCAGCGCCGGCTGTACCGGGTACATTCACTTTGAAATCCGCCAACGGGTCATAGTACATAGTCATCCATTCGATCTGATTCTGCGCGTTGATGCTCATGTAGTTATCCTGCATGAACTCTATCCAGTTTTGGAACGTGCCGTGGGCGTTGGTCACCCCCAGCTGATCAGACAGGTACATGCCGAGACCCGCTGCGGCATTGCAAAATGGCCATATCTTGGTGTTCTCACATTGCGGGCCCTCAGGGTGATCCGTGTATTGCCTATGTAAATGCTCAACGATTCTGGGCTGCGTCCATTCGAACATCTCGTTCTGGTAGCCCGCGATCTGCCAGGGTCGCTCCCATTTATTGTCGCCGGACACGTATTTGTAGATGGACAACAGCAGATTCAACCAGCCACGAAAGAACAGATTGCCGTCGGCAGCAATGGGGTCTGCCTGCAAGCCCCAGGGTTCAACGCCATTTGCGGTCCAGCCCGGTGAATCGTAGTTCCCGCGCAGCCGCGCAGGCCAGGCCTGATAACCTGGCGCATTACCTGGCCCATAGCTGCCCCGGTCGGGACTTGGGCCGATAAACGTATTCCAGTCGATGGCGGCCCAGTACGAGGTATGCCTTGTAGCCATTTCATCCATGATCCGCGTGTAGACTTCTCGCCACGCCGGGGTTTGATCGGCCATTAGCATAATGGGGTAACTGGAGTCAGCCAGATCAAAGCGAGGGTAGCTCAACATGGGGGGTGCGGTGTATTGATCCCACCAGGGATGCGGCCCCTTGCCATCGTCGTTCCAGTCTATCTCACCGCGGGGCAGGCTAATCCCCCAGGGGCGCTGAATGTCCTCGCTGTAGTCCCAGTCGTCGGCTGTCGTTGCTTTCTCCCAGATAAAGCGCAGCCAGCCTTTGCTGCGTTCGTTGTGGCCGGGGTAGAAACTGGGGGTGTATTTATGGGTGGCAATAGCGGCTGGATTTGAGTTTGATGAAGCCGGCGAGCCGGTGCAGGACGCCAGGCTTGCCGCGCCACCTGCCAATGCCGTAGTTTTAAGGAAATTACGCCGTGATTTTGAATGCGATTGCGACATTGTTGAGCCTATCTCCAAGACTGCTTATCCAGAGTTAGATTCTGCCAATTTACGACCCAAATTGCACTGAATCAATATATAGAATGCAAAAGAAAGAGGCGAAGCGGAATCGACTGATCAATTTTGGAGGCCTGAATCAGGCATTGCCGAATTGCAGAGTACCCAGCTCCACCCCCTGAAATCGCTTGTTCTCCTTCATCACGACATAGGTGTTAATATTGACTTGGCAGCCGCTTTCACGAATCAATTTTTCATTTACTTCGAGATAGCGGTTCATATCCGGACAGATGATGCGCAGAAAGAAATATGACTCACCGCTTACCGTGTAACATTCGACGACTTCGGGTATGGCATGCGCCAGTTTTTCGAATTGTTCGAAATCATCCTGGCTATGATTCTTCAAGGAAATGGTGGCGATGCACATGATGTGACGGGCAATACGGGCCAGGTTCAGATTGCCGTGACAGGAGCGAATCAAGCCTTCTTTCTCTAGTCGTCGCACCCGCTGCAAGCAGGAACTGGGTGACAGATGAACCCGCCTGGCAAGGTTCTGATTGGTGATGCGCGCTTCTTTTTGCAAAATATCGAGCAATTTGAAGTCTGTCTTGTCCAGATTAACGCACATATTTCCTGGCTACCCATTTCCAGGCTATTGAGTGTACTATGCAGTTTCTCTTTAAGCCGAATTATATTCGGAAAATTTGAGTTTGAAAAACAACGTATTTTTCAAGGGGAAGAACCAGGAAAGCACTTTCGGTCATACTATTGTTACACACACGATTTTGACCACGATACTGCGCGGTCTACCGGGTGGAAGCGAAAGTAGTATTGATGGTATGGTTGGGGTTGAGAGATGCTAACCTATAATATTAGTGTAATACCAGGAGTAGACATGGGTTGGTATAGGCAGGTACATTAGAGTTACAGGAAACGCCCTTCGGTCGATATAGTTAAATGATGTATTTATTCAAAGACCCAGTTGCCCTGGAAGCATGCCCTGCAAAGACTGCGGAGTCTGTTAGTTATGCTGCCACTTTGTCGGTACTGGCTGTGCTATTAGTGACCAACTACTCTTCTTTCGGGCATATTGATGGCGCTGAAAAAACAGTGGTTTATGTGCAGAAAACTGACGCTGAGCCACTCATCGCCGAAACCACTGACGTCGATTTTGAGCCTTTGCCAGGCTCGGTATTGTATGAAGAATTGCAATACGAAGCAGCCAGATTTGCACCGGCGCTTACTCCGATAGTTACTTCCTATATAGTTACTTCCTATGAGAACAATAATGCGATTTCTGTCGCTCGCCACCACCACAACTTACAGCCCTTTGTGGTTAACGACCTGGTCAGCGCACCGAAGCTGGAACCATTGGCACGTCGAGTTTTCTCCGCCGAAGAACTGCCTGAAATAGCAGACACCGTCGTTGTGCTGGAAAGTTTTAATTTGAATAAAGCGCTGGATATTCAACCCGCTATGGCTCAGACAGGCTTTACCACTAAAACTGACAAGGAATTCGATGCAGAAGAGCGAAAACCACCAGGCCTGGATTTGCTATTTACTACTGAAATTGCGTCTACCGCTACAGCCCCGTCATCCCGAATTCATCAAATAACTGTCAACGGAACGGAACCGGACAAGCCACTTAACCGACCGCACAAGATTCAGAGACCTCAGCTTCCTCGCCCTTATCGAGCACAGGCAATACAGAGAACATTGATCCTTCCACCCCGAGTACAGGCATTGCGTCCCTGAGCCCGAATTACCAGCTATAGCTTAACTGCCCGAGAACAGCCGTGCTGGCACTCGCGTTGGTGAAGCCAACAGCAGCAAGCCCCGTAAATGAGCAATTCGTTGAAATCTGCCAGCTAAAATACGGCACAAGCTCGTGAACTTCCTGCGAGAAAGACGACGCAGCCTCTCTATAGTCATAAAACAAACCGATATTCCATTGGCTATTTATTGTTTTCGCAAGCCCTAATTGAGCGAAGGCAGAGTTTTGCAAGCCCGGGTATAGATCAGTTTTCCCACGGATAGTGTGGCCAATTGCGCTGAAAAGCACCGAACTGCCAAAGCCTTTGGATAGCTCTACCTGTGCACTGTAATCAGTTTCACCAGAGCCCAGCCCCCTGCTCTCATCCGCAGTGGGTAGTTTTACATCCAGGCGTAAATCCATAAACAGGCTGTTCCCGATGAATGGATCAAACTGATAAATGACCGATACGACAGAATCACCAATCCCGCTGGTTCGCTCCCGTTGCATCCCGGCGACGGCACGGTTTACACCTCCAATATTGACCAGCACATTGCCTGGCCCATTAACTCGAAGATGAGCTAGCGTAACTTGCGCTCCCCATTTGCCGTAATTCGCACTGTAGCTAACGGGAAAATACAGAATATCGGTATCTGAATCCTCTCCATAATCTCCACTACTGAAATAAGAGGCAGCGCTAATAGTTTGTTTTAAATCACCAAATTCTTGAGAAAATGCCGAATTGCCCAGCCCAAAAATAAGCGTTAGGGCAAACAAGAAAGCGGGAACTGTGTCTGGTTTCTTCATCGAGAGCCTGCTTTTCCTTGTGCATAGACGGTTCAAGTCAGGATTTTAGCCCGGGAACACAATGATAATGAAGAGAAACCCGGCGAACTGCAAAGGATTGTGAGAAGGAATACTGCAAATTTTTATCCGCCAAGTTTCATCACTTCAGCAGTAAGTTAGCAGTCTTCTTTTTCGAAATCCAAAGAGGCAGAATTAATACAGTAACGCAATCCAGATTCAGGAGGGCCATCGGGGAACACATGACCAAGGTGAGAATCGCATTTGCTGCAAACCACTTCGGTTCTGATCATGCCGTGGGAACTATCATTGTTCTCATTAATAACTTCGGCGCCAGCGGGCGCATAGAAACTTGGCCAGCCCGACCCAGAGTCGTATTTTGTTTCTGAGGAAAACAACGACTCTCCACAAGCCGCACATTTGTACACTCCCCTGTCTTTTAGATCCCAATACTCACCGCTAAATGCAGGCTCTGTCCCCGCCTCTCTTGTCATCCTGTACGTCTCACTATCGAGTTCTTGCTTCCATTGCTCATTCGTTTTTTTCAGCCTGGTCACTACAGTACCCCCATTATTTATCTCACCAACCAGTACATCCAAACTTGTACACGCCCAAAATTTGGCGCAGCAAGCACTAACCTGGAGAATCCGCCCCTCAAAGCCGCATCCTGATCCGACTTACCAACATAAACCGCAATCTAGCATAAATCTCAATCTTTCTTAAATAAAGTGGAGAGGAAGTGCTGAGGAGGAGCTTATTCAATTCAGAAAACTGCCGACTATTGGGTAGGGATTAACGATTTTCAACATGTTCAGGGTGCTCATCAAATGGAAAAAGTTCTACAGTCAGACAAACTTGGAAATGTCTGCTACGACATACGCGGCCCGGTACTGGAAGAAGCCAAACGTCTCGAAGAAGATGGTCATCAGATATTACGGCTTAATATCGGTAATCCTGCGCCATTTGGCTTCAACGCGCCCGACGAAATCTTGCATGATGTCATTCATAATCTGTCGGCTGCCCAGGGCTATTGTGATTCGAAGGGGCTATTTTCTGCGCGCAAGGCAATCATGCAGGACTGTCAACGACTCAATATTTCCCATATCGAAATAGACGATATTTATTTAGGCAATGGCGTTAGTGAACTCATCACCATGGCTATGCAGGCATTGCTTAACAATGGAGACGAGGTGCTTATTCCCGCCCCCGATTACCCGTTGTGGACCGCCGCAGTCAGCCTGAGCGGCGGAACACCGGTTCATTACCATTGCGACGAGCAGGCGGATTGGTTTCCTGACATCAATGACATCGAATCTAAAATAAACAACCGCACCAGAGCCCTGGTAATTATCAATCCGAACAACCCCACCGGGGCTGTTTATAGCGAAGCTATTTTGCTGCAACTGATTGAGTTATGCCGAAAACATGGATTAATACTATTTGCCGATGAAATTTACAGCAAGATAGTCTACGACGATGCCGTACATATTCCTGTGGCCTCTCTGTGCGACGATGTTTTCATGGTCAGTTTTAACGGTCTTTCAAAGTCATACCGATTAGCAGGTTTCCGCTCGGGCTGGATGATTCTCAGCGGACCCAGGCAAAGTGCCAGCAGCTACATAGAAGGGCTTGAAATTCTGACAAATATGCGACTGTGCGCAAACGTACCGGCGCAATTTGCGGTACAAACTGCGCTGGGGGGTTATCAGAGCATCAATGAACTTGTATTGCCTGGTGGACGCCTAAAACGGCAAAGGGATGTAACCTGGGAGTTGTTGACACAAATACCGGGTGTTCGTTGTGTCAAGCCTAAAGGGGCTATCTACATGTTTCCAGCGCTGGATCCCACTATTTACAAAGTTGAAGATGATGTCGCCCTGATTTTAGACATTCTGAATCAGGAACAGATACTTCTCGTGCAGGGAAGTGCTTTTAATATAGAGGACAACCAGCATTTGCGTTTGGTATTTTTACCTGGAGAAGACGAGCTAATTCCAGCACTTGCGAAGATAGCTCGAGTACTTGAACAATATCGATAAGCAGAAGTTACAACTAGCTCAACTGGAAACCCAGCACGGCGAGGAATTTTAATTGCGCGCCGGTGTAATTACTTTTCGACAGCAGATGGTTTCGAAATTCCCTTCGACCCGACAACTTTTCCCGAAAGGCATCAAAAGTTTGTTTTCCCGCCCCCCCATTCAAGTCACCCCTGAACTGAGCAGCTAAATGAGCAAGTGGAAAAGCCCCCAGCACAGCAGTAAACTCCGACGGGGCCGTGCTCGAATCCACTACTGGAATAAAATGGGGCTTATCCTGCTTTTCTTGCTCATTGCCACCTGATTGCGAAGCAAAAAATAATCTAAAATCCTCAAGTAACCGCTGCGTTGCCCCCGACCTGGCCTCACTGCTATAACCTGCAATATGGGGTGTGGCGATATCGACAGCATTAACAAGATCGCGGTCAATCAATGGTTCTCCTGCCCACACATCGAACACACAGACCAGGTCATTTTGATTGAGTAGAAATTGTTTGAGCGCGGCTTCATTTACCACCCCACCTCTACCTGTATTGATAAGAAGAGCACTGGAGGAAAGCAATTCCAGCTCTCTGGCATTGATCAAGTTTTTTGTTGGGTAGATCCCCGCTGTTGTCAAGGGAGTATGGAATGACACTGCATCGCAGCTTAGTGTTTCCTCCAGCGAACAATAGGCCGAATCCTCTTTAATGTAACGTGCCTCTGGCTGTTCCGCCAGAAACGGGTCGTAGAGGCGAAATCCTATTCCTGATTCCTTGAGTTTTTGTGCGAAAAGACCACCGACACTGCCGGCTCCAACAATACCAACCGTACTATTTTCTATATCAAGACTCTTATGGAGAACTGCATAGGCAATAGCAGCGAAACAATAATCGACTACTGCATTGGCATTACTACCCCTGGCATCTACAAATTTTATACCCCTTCTCTGCAAATACTCGATGTCTACGTGATCAGTGCCGCTGGTGGCGCTGCCAACGAAGCGAATGTCCGTACCAGAGAGCAATTGCTCATCAACCCGGGTGACCGATCTGACCAACAGCACATCAGCCTTGCCCAGATCGGATTTCATTAGCTCTCGACCATTAAACAAGTGGAGTTTTCCATAGCCTTTAAAACTACTCTCTACGGCCAAAATGTTCTTGTCGGCAAAAATATTCACTAGAACTGGCTACCCCGTTTCCAAACAGTCAGCCAGACACAAGAGCTGTGTAAAGCCATAGACTGCGCATAAGTCGTTAACGCCAGGGTCACAGCATTCCAGGCAGAGAGAGAAGTGAGACTGGAATAGATAAATCGAACCATCAAGCAGATAACAAGTAGTTTTTCAGCAGCCGAAATGGGCAAAATTTATTGTCCTCACGATTGTTCAATAGCGGCCATGAACAAGGCTCAGCGTTCAGTCTTTTCAATAAGGTAACTATATTTACCGTCCAGCTCACTGGATTGCCTGAGTTTATGTCCCAGAAAATGGCAAAATTTTGGCACATCGCGGCTTGTCGAAGGGTCTGTCGCTGTAAGTCGCAACAAGTCGCCGCCTTGCATGTCTTTAATTTTATTATGCAATAACATCACTGGCTCTGGACAAAATAAACCGCAGGCATCCAGTTCCAGTGACACTTCCGCTACCGTGGCTTGATTGGCCGATTTGTTCTGAGAATCAGGCATTTTTACGCCAGGATGCCTTGAAGACTGTGCAAAATCCAATATTTGTCATTCCTGCGAAAGAGACTGTGCAAAAATCCACCATTTGACTGGATTCCTGCCTTCGCAGGAATGACGGAGGTGGTGCAGGAATCCAGTAAAACACCCAAACCGGCAAGGGTTTTCCACAGGTAACGCAGCCTGGCGAGAATTTCTTGCACAGTCTCTTTGTCACAACTGTTCAGAGCTCGCTAGTCTGTAAATGGCAGCTTTGAGATTCCGGATCATAACTGAGCACTATATCGCCTCGCTGTAATTGCTCTTTGACCTGCTGTACTTTTTGCTCCAGCGTATACTCCCTGGCGCCATATTCTGTTCCTTCCCTGCTAATAAATTCTTCGATGACAGCTTCCAGGGTTTCTTCGGCCAGTTCCTGATACGGTATTTTCATAGCGACCTTGAAGCGGGTTTTCTCAACGTAGACTTGCCCACCATCAATAAAACCAAATCGGCAATTAGCTGAGTTCTATCAGATCCAGGTGCATAGTTTCCGCACTCGCAGTTCGCAGTTCCGCAAAAGGAAATTGACTGACATCCGCCAACTGGGATAAAGAGACATTTGCTATGCTCCTAAAGATGCTTTCAACCCGTCCAGGGTGATTTTTGTCCCACTGTTGCAACATTGCCTTGATCGCCTGCCTTTGCATATTATCCTGTGATCCACAAAGATTACAGGGAATTATGGGGAACTCGCGCAGCCGCGAAAATAGGGATATTTCCTTCTCCTTGCAATAAGCGAGGGGCCTGATAACAATATTGCGCTTGTCATCACTGAGCAGCTTGGGTGGCATCGCTTTAAGCCTGCCACCATAAAACATATTCAAGAAAAGTGTTTCAACGATATCGTCTCTGTGGTGGCCCAATGCAATCCTGGTGGCACCGATTGCTTGCGCATGCTTGTACAAAATCCCTCGCCGCAACCTCGAGCAAAGCCCACACAAGGTTTTTCCTTCAGCCACTTTTTCAGTGACAATCGAATAGGTATCTTTCTCGATAATGCTGAATTCAACTCCCAAACCAGAAAGATAATTTGGCAGCACCTGCTCGGGGAAGCCTAGTTGTTTCTGATCAAGATTTACCGCGTGAATCTGAAAACTTATGGGGGCGTGCTTTTGCAGGCTGAGTAATATGTCCAGCATCGCATAGGAATCTTTGCCACCGGATAAGCAAACCATAAGCAGATCGCCCTCTTCTATCATGTTAAAGTCAGCGATGGCGCGTCCAACATCTCTCCTCAGGTTTTTGCGCGAGCGGTTTAGCCTGGAATGTTTCTCTGATTCCAATTTTTCGGCAGCAGACACGGCAAACCCTTTGTTTGTTTTATTTGTACTCTCGCCAGAAGCTTCTATGAACATTTGCACTAAACCCGCCCTGGCACTGTCGCTATTCCCTGGCCAGAACCTGGACACATTGTGGCAGGTCCAGGAGTCGAATCCTGATCTTCCAAACATCGAACTGTTTCCAGGCACAAAGCCGGCATCATGTACTCAACAATTTCCTGGTCATTACACTTTCTGCTGTAATTCGCGCAGCCTGCCCTGGTCAAATTTATCGACTGATGAAGCTTCAGGGTCGAAGAGCCAGAAGGCAATGCCAGGCACCGTGACTGTATGCGCTCCAATTCAGGGTATACCACCAGGCTGGCATCGAACGGCATTATAGCGTTGCCGAAAGCAATTAAGAAGTGCTGTAATCTCATCACCAGGTAGTCACAACGCCACGAATATGGGTTATTATCTGATCATGTACAAAATTTTAGCCGCACAAAAAAGTCTCTCCTGGAGCAGGCTCCTGTCTGGATGTTGTTTCCTCGGTGCCGCCTTGTTCTTTGTGGGTAGTAAAGTTCACGCCGCAGACAGCGCGGTGATCTTGCTTTATCACCACGTTGCCGAAGATACCCCTCCCTCCACCAGCATATCGCCCGCCGTTTTCACAACACACTTGAACTATTTGAAAGACAACGGGTTCACGGTGATAGCACTGGATCGAATGATAGACAGCCTGCGTTCGGGGCAGGCCTTGCCGGAAAAATCTGTGGTAATTACATTTGATGACGGTTACAGCTCTGTTTACGAGGTGGCTTTTCCGCTATTGCAATCGTTTTCTTATCCATTTACCGCCTTTGTCAGCACCGGGTTCATAGACAGACATCAGCTCGGCTACATGGATTGGGATCAAATTCGAGAGATGGCCGACGCTGGCGTCATTATTGCCAATCATATGGTCGATCACCCCTACATGCTGGATCAACAGAAGGGGGAAAATCCATCGCAATGGCTGGTACGCTTGCGTGAAGACATATTGCTGGCAGAGCAAAGAATTGAATCTGAAACAGGCCAGTCTTTTCGCTATTTGGCTTATCCCTATGGCGAGTACAAGCCCGCAATTAAATCGTTGATTAATGCGCTGGGGTTTGTAGGGCTGGCGCAAAATTCTGGTGCCATCGGGGTTGACTCTGATTTTCTGGCTCTTCCCCGATACCCGTTGGCCAACATTTATGCAAACCTGGACAGTGCCAGAACAAAGTTCTCCACATTGCCTTTTACGGTTAGCCAGATTCAGCCCAATTCACCGCTCACATCCGAGCGCAGCCCCGCCGTGACTCTAAAGTTTGAACCGGGCGGATACAGCTACGACCAAATTGGCTGCTTCGCCAACAGCAAGCCTATCCCCATGACCTGGATAGATAAAGAGCAAGGAATAGTTGAGTTAACACCGCAGGAGAGTTTTTCGGGCAGGCGCTGGCACTATATTTGTACCGCACCGGAAGCAGGTAGCCGGCGCCACTATTGGTATTCTGTTCAATGGATCAATTTGGAGTAAAAAGAAACCCGGCGGATTAATTTTCCAGCCAGCGTGTATCTCTCTGCTCCAGGTTATTCTGTTGAATTAGCGTCTGGACTTCATCAACATAGTCCTCGCCCCTCTGCGAGTATCGATGCAGGCCCCGCGCAAGCAAAATCGGATCAAGAACCATTCCACGTTTTCTTAGCAGAGCGCGTTGCTTACGCAAGTCGTTATAGGCGCGGTGTGTGTTTATATTCAGGAAATAGCCTTCTATTGCGGCACCAATAGAATCGAAACGTTTAACCTCGTGCCTGGCAGCAACAACTCGCTGGCTCGGAACAATGCCGCAACCAACCTCATAACACCACTGGCCTAAAATATTATTACCCTCCAGGGCAAAGCGCGAAGTTCCCCAGGCCGATTCGTTTGCGGCCTGCGCCATCACCAGAGACGCCGGTATTACATCGACTCTCAGTAACAATTCGTCAATTATTAAACTGTCACTTGTCACCCTGGTATCAACATAGTAGGCACTGGCTAAATCGAATAACCATCCCCTTTCGCGATCGCTTAACGCACTGCCCCTATCAACAATCGCGGCATGGCCTGATAGCTGCTGTCTCAGATCGCTAATGTTTTGATTCTGGGCACGCACATAGTCCTGCAGAAAGTCAAAAAACTGCTGCTTCCTGGCCTCGGTATCAGAAATAGAGGCGAAATCTGGAAAAACGACAATCGGAGCAGATATTTCAGTAACAATCGGGATAGCTTTATTATTGACAGATAACTTTGTAAGCAGAGCAGTCAGCACCGCCAAAGCGATTGAAATCACTGCTGCACAGAGAAGCTCCAGCCTTCGCTTCTGATCCGCACCTTCTGTCATGGCAGACATTCTTGCTCTCTTGAACAGGATGACTTTAACAATTCAACCGGCTGATTATCGCCCTGAGATGAAATAGTTTACGTGATACCAATCACAAAAGAATAGCCCTGATGCAAACCTATTTGGTGAAGATTGTGCTGCTGCATCTCACCCTTATCGGGGCTACCCTGACATTCTGTGAGCTTTGCATAATTCCAAAACGCCCGACTCAAGGCATAAACAACGGTATTCTTATAAATTTGCTGCACTTCGCTGGAAGCAGGGCTTTAGAAACTGTGCAAAAATCCAGCATTTGTCATTCCTGCACCACCCGGTCATTCCTGCACCACCCGGTCATTCCTGCACCACCCGGTCATTCCTGCACCACCCGGTCATTCCTGCACCACCCGGTCATTCCTGCACCACCCGGTCATTCCTGCGAAAGCAGGAATCCAGTAAACCCCACAAATCCGTAAGGGTTTCCACAGCTAACACAGCCTGGCGAGGGTTTCTTGCGCAATCTTGCAGGCGGGAATCCAAACATGATTGTGCCGACCATGTAGACATACGAACCTGCGCATGACTGTGGCGATGCCTGGTTTGGCTTCTGGATTCCTGCTCCCCGCCTACGCGAGGACATGCTTCGCAGGAATGACGGAAAGAATGACAGAGAGGGGGTAAATCGGGAACCCGAGCCTGCCACCATCCAGGGTAGATGATAACTCACCAGGCAATCTGACTAACAAGCAGATCAGCGCTATTTGCTTGCTCCCCTGCAATCTGGCGATGAGGGCGTTGTTTGTTGTCTGTCTGTCCACTCCAGGGGCGCATATAAATGCAGAGCCAGTGCGTGTACTCCACTGCCAAGTTCTTGTTGCAGCAATTTGTAGACTGTTTGATGCCTGCGCAGCAATGCCATCTGCTGAAACTCTTCACTGACAACCGTGATATTGAAATGTGATTCCGTAGCAGGACCACCGTGCCTATGGCTTTCGTTAAGCACTTCCGCTACGGATGGCCGCAGAGCTGCGCGTAGTTTTCGCTCAATTGTCTGCTGGACTGTCATGCGATAGAACCCTCCCATGTTGAAAACAGCCTGATTTCTGCTGTGATCGCTGTCAAGTATAGCGTGGTGTCTTGTCATTTTGAAGTGCTGTGGTTTTGCTGATCCAGCCTGGTTACACTGTCGCCCTCACGGAGCCCCTGCATGGCCATATCCTGGTACCCTGGACATATGCGTAAAGCCAGCAAAGAGCTGCTGAAAATAATGCGCAAAACCGATGCTGTTATCGAAGTATTGGATGCCCGTATACCCGATTCCAGCTCGAACCCGTTGCTAGCGAGTATTCGCGGGGAACGCCCTTGCATCCGAATCCTTAATAAAGCCGATCTGGCCGAAAGCGAACTTACTCAGGCTTGGGCCGAGCATTTTTCCAAATTTGCCAATAGTGCCTGTCTGATTAATGGCCGGGACACGCAAATTTCCAGAGACGATATAGTAAGAACGGCAAAAAAACTGATCACTCACAGCGATAGTTCCGCACTTATTCAGAGCCAGTTAGTCATAGAAGGTATTCCTAACGTGGGCAAGTCCAGCCTGCTCAATCAATTAGCCGATCGAAAGCTGGCGCGGACTGGCAACGAAGCCGCGCTCACAAAAGGTCAGCAGCGTGTCAGGCTTCAAGATGGCTGGTATCTTATAGACACGCCAGGGCTGCTGTGGCCTAAACTGGAAGATCAGCAGGCTGCCTACCGATTGGCTGCCACCGGGACTATTCGCAACACCGCAGTTGACGCGGCTGACATAGCCTGGTTTTTAGCCGAATTATTGTTATCCGATTACCCGGAGCGAATCGCCGCTCGCTACAAGCTGGGTACAACGGCGATGAGTACGCAAGAATTCCTGACCCGGCTCGCCAAACTAAGGGGCTCTCTAGTCCGTGGCGGCAAAGTCGACATGAACAAAACAGCAGAAATATTACTAAACGACTTTCGCTCAGGTAAACTGGGTAAATTCAGCCTGGAAACGCCTCCCGCGTGACGACCAGCACCTTGTTCCGGCATCTGCCAGACACAGGCAAACAAAAGCAAACCAAATAAAGGCATTCAACAGCATGACCGAAGTCAGTCTATCCAGCACGAAGCAACAAACTACCTCGCAATCCGTCAACACACAGCCTGCATTCGAATGGCAACGCAGCGAAAAAATTAGCTCCCTCAACATAGTAATGGAGGAGTATACCCATACGGCTACCGGCGCCAGGCACTTCCACCTCAAAAGCGAGAACACCGAGAATGTATTCCTGGTTGCTTTCCGGACAGTGCCCATGGACTCTACCGGAGTCGCTCACATTCTTGAGCACACGGCATTGTGTGGAAGTGAAAAATTTCCAGTTCGCGACCCCTTCTTTATGATGATTCGCCGCTCGCTGAATACGTTCATGAACGCCTTCACCAGCAGTGACTGGACGGCCTACCCTTTTGCCAGCAAAAACAGAAAGGACTTCAACAATTTGCTCAGTGTTTATCTTGATGCCGTGTTTTTTTCGCGACTGCATGAACTGGATTTTGCCCAGGAAGGGCATCGGCTAGAATTTGCAGACCTTGCTGACAGTAACAGCGAACTCCAGTACAAGGGTGTTGTCTACAATGAAATGAAAGGAGCCATGAGTTCCACAAATAGCGTTCTTTGGCAAACTATTAGTAAATATATTTTCCCTACGACAACTTATCATTTCAACAGTGGTGGAGAACCCGATCACATACCGGACCTTGGCTATCAGGAATTACTCAACTTTTACCACAGCCACTACCATCCAGGTAATGCAGTATTCATGACTTTTGGTGATATTCCTGCCATTGAGCATCATCAAAAATTTCATGAGCTGGCACTTTCTAAATTCGATAAACTCGATATTAAAATCGAAGTAAAAGACGAGAAAAGATACCTGTCTCCCCTGCGTGTAGAAGAATTCTATGCCGCCGGGGAAGCTGACAAACCGCAAAGCCACGTGGTGGTTGGCTGGCTGCTTGGACGCAGCACCGACCCTGGCGAGCTATTCAGGGCCGCATTAGTTTCCAGTGTATTACTCGATAATAGCGCCAGTCCCTTGTTACAGGCACTGGAAACCTCCGATTTAGGTAGCTCACCCTCACCGATGTGCGGGCTGGAAGATTCTAACCGGGAAATGAGTTTAATGGCGGGGCTCGAGGGTTGTAGCGCAGAAGCCGGTCAGGAAGTCGAGGATTTGATAATTCGAACTTTGCAGGACGTGGTGAAAAACGGTATCCCCTACGCGCAGGTAGAAGCGGCCCTGCATCAGCTGGAACTGAGTCAAAGAGAAATATCCGGCGGCAGTTATCCCTACGGTTTACAGCTAATCCTTGCCGGACTCTCCACTGCAATGCACCGCGGCGATCCCATTGCGTTATTGAATATTGACTCAATGCTGGCGGAATTGCGTGGTTTGATCAAAAACGATCGATTTATTCCGGACCTGGTTCAGGAACTTCTATTGGACAATCCACACCGGGTGTCGTTGACCCTGAAACCAGACCCGGAATTGGCTAACCGCAAGCTCGCCGCAGAATTACAGCAACTCGCTGCTATTAAAAGCACACTAAGCGAGGAAGATACGCGCGAAATTATCGAGCGCGCCAGGAAATTATCAGAACGGCAACTAGAAGAAGATGACCCCGGCTTGTTGCCAAAGGTCGGCCTGGACGATGTGCCAGAAACTATCAGCGAGCCAGAAAAACGACGTTTTGTATTGGAAAAAAGCAAATCGCCTGTTAGTTTTTACGGCCAGGGAAGCAACGGTCTATGTTACCAACAAGTAATAATGGCCATGCCGGCAGTAAAAGAAGAATTGCTCAATATTCTTCCTCTCTACACTAGCTGTCTTACCGAGCTGGGCATAGCCGATAAGAGCTATACAGAAGTCCAGGCATGGCAGGCGCAGGTCAGTGGTGGAGTAAACTGTTACAGCAGTATTCGCAGTGAGCTGCACGATGTGCAAAAAAGCAAGGCTGTTATCTCTTTTTCCTCAAAATGTTTACGAAATAATCATCAGGCTCTATCTGAGCTATTACACCGCACTATCCACCAGGTCCGTTTTGACGAAGATCGGCGCTTGCAGGAGCTCATCGAACAAATTTGCGCGCGAACAGAAAACAGCATTACCGGCCACGGGCACAGTCTCGCCATGAGCCTGGCCTCGAGCAGAATGAGCCCCACCGCCCGGCTTGCTCATCGCTTTGCCGGTTTGGAAGGTATCCAACAACTCAAACAGCTTAGAGCCACACTGCAAGATAAAGCAGCCAGGATTGAGTTGCTGCAGAAATTCAAAACCCTGCACGCTTTACTATTGTCTACAGACCGAGAATTCCTGCTTATAGCCGAGCCGGGAAGTCAGCACGAGCTGCTTAACGAGATCGACCAGCTCTGGAACAGTAACAGCGGCATGACAACCCTGCCTCCGCTTACCCTTCCCCGGATGAGGGATACAGTAAGGCAAATCTGGACGACTTCAACGCAGGTGAATTTCTGTGCCAAAGCCTACCCCACGGTCGCATCAGGGCACGAAGATAATGCCCCGTTGCAAGTGCTTGCCGGCTTCATGCGCAACGGCTTTCTCCATCGGGCGATCCGGGAACAAGGGGGAGCTTATGGTGGCGGGGCGAGCCAGGATGCCGGTAGCGCTTCATTCCGGTTTTTTTCCTACCGCGACCCCCGGCTAGAACAGACTTTGGCAGATTTCGATGCCGCTATAGACTGGCTTATCTCCAGCAAGCACCGACCGGATCAACTAGCGGAAGCGATTCTTGGGGTCATCGCCAGCCTGGACAAACCGGCGTCTCCCGCAGGAGAGGCAAAACAAGCCTATTTCAATCAGCTATTTGGCAGAACGCCCGAACACAGAATGAATTTTCGAAAGCAGGTACTGGGCACCACCTTACATGACCTTAAAACCGTCGCCGCAAGGTATTTTTCACCGGATAAGGCCAGCCTCGGGATAATTAGCAATAAAGAATCTGCCGAAAACTTGCTGGTCGATGAGCTTGAAGTGGTAAATCTTTAATTATTACAGTGGCTTATAACAGAAAATGGTTTTGGCTGAAAATCCTTACAGGTAACGGGAACTTTTGCAGTGGGAGCCAGTCTTATTGAGTGTAGGTAGATGTTATACAAAATTGTGGGTTTTGTTTCATTTATCTCTCCCTTGATAGTATATTCAGCTCAACAACCCCAGGTTGTTGGGCTTTTTTTTGCATTTCCAGCAGCCCCTTCTGAGTAACACAGTTCACCGTCCTGTCGCCTGGCAAAAGCAGCTCCTCATTCCAGCAGCCGGGAAATGAGGCCACAGAGCCACTCTGATTGCTATGTGACTGGATCTGTTGCTGCCGGCCGACAAGACTCCACGACGGGTTGGAGAATATAAAAAGTATTTGCCCAAAGGCTTTAGCCAGAAATAGAACAGTCGCCCTTTGCCCTGTTTCGGCTTGCATCGGGATGGATAAGTGGCGATTAGGCGGGAAACCTTCGCCAGCTTGTGTTACTTACACAGAAGGACATTTACATGGATGGGCAGGATGTACAGGAAGGGGTAAGAGGATTGGTGCGGGAATGACGAATATTTTTTCCAGAGTAGCCCTGCCGCACAAGGCCGCTTTATGCACTGTTGATTTCTCACGTTCTATTAATTTCCACTAATTCCCATTGGTTTCTAACTATCGAGGTATCGACCGGGGTCGAGGCAGGTCGCCCGTGCAGCCATGACACTGCAATAGACGGATCCTGCCTCGGGTTGAACGCTTCTTACCCGGTTATCTCTGCCATCACGGAGCCACCTGTATCTTCAGTGGTTCCGGGTGATACAACAACTCACCATCGGCAAGTAGATAGCCAATAAACAACTCATAACTACCCACCTCCGCAGGCCACAGTGTGATCGGCTCCGGGGTGAGATTGATGAAACTATTGCGCTCCAGTGTCAGGTCTTGCTTGAAGAAGAACAGTGTTTCACCATCCCAGGGTACCAGCCCGGACGGCGTCAACAACACCACGCTTTCAGGAGCAGACGTCTCTCTTGCCGCCACCACAACATCGACCTGCTCGCCTGTGTCAGAGCGGCGCGGTGTGATCACAAACACGATATTCAGCGATTCACCTACCGAGAAGGCATTGTCCTTGAAGTAAGTTTCGCCGCCGTCGCTGCTCGCCCCGCCGCGGAACAGCGACTTGCTGCCGGAGCCATCGATGTCCCCGGGGTTTAACAGCGGTGGCGCGTTTACCTTCACCTCCAGGTGGGCAAGACCCGAAGCCGAACCTCGAGGGCGCAACCTTACTTGAGCCGTATCCGCCTTGCCAACACGCAGTCCGGTAATACGCAAGGTGGTGCCGTCAATGCTGGTTCGCACCGCCCCTAAATCACCGCTGACGAAGGGTGCCACATACGGTGGAAGCCCGCCGCTGATGGTTACTTCCTTAGTTTCGCCAAGCACCACAGTGAGACGCTCCGCGCTAAGCTGTAGTGGATCGACCAGGATCGGCGGCGCAGCCGAACCAGTAGGTGCAGTAGGTGGCGTGGTGTCCGCTGCTGCCTCGACGGTGATACTAAAGGTCAAGGCAGCCGTTTCTCCGCCTTCTGTGATGGTGAGAACAATGTCGCTATTCGTGCCTACATCAGCATTGGCCGGGGTGCCGCTTAATGCGCCTGTGGCTGTGTCCACTAATAGCCAAGCTGGGTTATTGGACAGTGAATAGCTTGGGGTATCGCCTACATCAACATCGCCGCCGCCTGGCGTGAAGCTATAGGCGGTGTTTTCGGCAATAGTGGCCGGTGGCGTGCCGCTGATGGTGGGTGCGTCATTCACATTGGTGACAGCAAGATTAAAGGCTGGCAGGGAAACGGTATCGCCGCCAGAGGTCAGGGTGATCACAATGCCCGAGGTGCTGCCGACATCCGCGTTGGTCGGCGTGCCGGTCAAGGCACCGGTTGCCGCGTCAAAAGTAGCCCATGAGGGTTTGTTCACAATCGAATAGACCAGGGTTGTGCCTGCGTCTGCATCTGCCCCGGTCGGGGTGAAACTATAGGCCGTGTCTTCGGCCACTGTGGTGGCAGGCGTGCCGGTGATGGTGGGGGCGTCATTCACATTGGTGACAGCAAGATTAAAGGCTGGCAGGGAAACGGTATCGCTACCAGAGGTTAAGGTGATCACAATGCCCGAGGTGCTGCCAACATCCGCGTTGGTCGGTGTGCCGGTCAAGGCACCGGTGGTGGTGCTGAAATCAGCCCAGCTGGGTTTGTTGGCAATCGAATAGACCAGGGTTGCGCCATCGTCCACATCTGCCCCAATCGGGGTGAAACTATAGGCCGTGCCCTCGGCCACTGTGATGGTAGGCGTGCCGGTGATGGTCGGTGCATCATTGACATTGGTGACCTCTATATCAAAGGTTAGGGTATCTGTTTGCCCGCCTGCTGTGATGGTGAGAACAATGTCGCTATTCGTGCCTACATCGGTATTGGCAGGGGTGCCGCTTAATTCGCCTGTGGCAGCATTCACCATTAACCAAGCGGGGTGATCGGACAGTGAATAGACCAGCGTATCGCCATCAACATCGCCGCCGACTGGTGTAAATGTATAGGCATCATCTTCGGCAATAGTGGCCGGTGGTGTGCCTGTGATGGTTGGCGCATCGTTGACATTGGTGACCTCAATACTAAAGGTTAGGGTATCTGTTTGCCCGCCTGATGTGATGGTTAGAACAATGTCGCTACGCACACCCACATCAGCATTGGCCGGGGTGCCGCTTAATGCGCCTGTGGCTGTGTCCACTAATAGCCAAGCTGGGTTATTGGACAGTGAATAGCTTGGGGTATCGCCTACATCAACATCGCCGCCGACTGGTGTGAAGCTATAGGCGGTATCTTCGGCAATAGTGGCCGGTGGCGTGCCGCTGATGGTCGGTGCGTCATTGACATTGGTGACCTCTATATCAAAGGTTAGGGTATCTGTTTGCCCGCCTGCTGTGATGGTAAGAACAATGCCGCTATTCGTGCCTACATCAGCATTGACAGGGGTGCCGCTTAATGCGCCTGTGGCAGCATTAACTGATAGCCAGGCGGGGTTATTAGACAGTGAATAGACCAGCGTATCGCCTGCATCAACATCGCCGCCGACTGGTGTGAAGCTATAGGCGGTATCTTCGGCAATAGTGGCCGGTGGCGTGCCGCTGATGGTCGGTGCGTCATTGACATTGGTGACCTCTATATCAAAGGTTAGGGTATCTGTTTGCCCGCCTGCTGTGATGGTAAGAACAATGCCGCTATTCGTGCCTACATCAGCATTGACAGGGGTGCCGCTTAATGCGCCTGTGGCTGTGTCCACTAATAGCCAGGCGGGGTTATTAGACAGTGAATAGACCAGCGTATCGCCATCAACATCGCCGCCGACTGGTGTGAAGCTATAGGCGGTATCTTCGGCAATAGTGGCCGGTGGCGTGCCGCTGATGGTCGGTGCGTCATTGACATTGGTGACCTCTATATCAAAGGTTAGGGTATCTGTTTGCCCGCCTGCTGTGATGGTAAGAACAATGCCGCTATTCGTGCCTACATCGGTATTGGCAGGGGTGCCGCTTAATGCGCCTGTGGCTGTGTCCACTAATAGCCAGGCGGGGTTATTAGACAGTGAATAGACCAGCGTATCGCCATCAACATCGCCGCCGACTGGTGTGAAGCTATAGGCGGTATCTTCGGCAATAGTGGCCGGTGGCGTGCCGCTGATGGTGGGTGCGTCATTGACATTGGTGACCTCTATATCAAAGGTTAGGGTATCTGTTTGCCCGCCTGCTGTGATGGTAAGAACAATGCCGCTATTCGTGCCTACATCAGCATTGACAGGGGTGCCGCTTAATGCGCCTGTGGCTGTGTCCACCATTAACCAATCTGGGTGATTAGACAGTGAATAGACCAGCGTATCGCCATCAACATCGCCGCCGACTGGTGTAAATGTATAGGCATCATCTTCGGCAATAGTGGCCGGTGGTGTGCCTGTGATGGTTGGCGCATCGTTGACATTGGTGACCTCAATACTAAAGGTTAGGGTATCTGTTTGCCCGCCTGATGTGATGGTTAGAACAATGTCGCTATTCACTCTTACATCAGCATTGGTCGGGGTGCCGCTTAATGTGCCTGTGGCTGTGTCCACCATTAACCAATCTGGGTGATTAGACAGTGAATAGACCAGCGTATCGCCATCAACATCGCCGCCGACTGGTGTAAATGTATAGGCATCATCTTCGGCAATAGTGGCCGGTGGTGTGCCTGTGATGGTTGGCGCATCGTTGACATTGGTGACCTCAATACTAAAGGTTAGGGTATCTGTTTGCCCGCCTGATGTGATGGTTAGAACAATGTCGCTACGCACACCCACATCGGCATTGGTCGGGGTGCCGCTTAATGCGCCTGTGGCTGTGTCCACCATTAACCAATCTGGGTGATTAGACAGTGAATAGACCAGCGTATCGCCATCAACATCGCCGCCGACTGGTGTAAATGTATAGGCATCATCTTCGGCAATAGTGGCCGGTGGCGTGCCGCTGATGGTCGGTGCGTCATTCACATTGGTGACGGCGATGCTAAAGGCTGGCAGTGCCGCGGTCAGTGTGCCGTCGGAGACCGTGATCACAATGTCCGATGTGGTGCTGCCGACATCCGCGTTGGTGGGTGTGCCGGTTAGTGCGCCTGTTGTGGTGCTGAACGTGGCCCAACTTGGTTTGTTGACAATCGTATAGGCCAGGGTTGCACCATCGTCCACATCTGCCCCAATCGGGGTGAAACTGTAGGCGTTGCCCTCGGCCACTGTGGTGGCAGGGTTGCCGGTGATGGTCGGTGCGTCATTCACAGGGGTGACGGCGAGATTAAAGGCTGGCAGGGAAGCGGTCAGTGTGCCGTCGGAGACTGTGATCACAATCCCCACGGTGAAGAAATCATCATCATTGCCCGGCGTGCCGGTCAAGGCACCGGTTGCCGCGTCAAAATCAGCCCATGAGGGTTTGTTCTCGATTGAATAGGTCAGGGTTGCGCCTGCGTCCACATCTGCCCCAATCGGCGTGAAGCTATAGGCGCTGTCTTCGGCAACTATGCCTAGTGGTATACCCGTGATGGTCGGCGCGTCATTCGCATTGACAACCGCACTGGTTGCAGCAGAGGTCAGGCTTTCATCGTTGCGGCCTCTATCGGTATAGGACACCGTCACGGTGATTGCCTTGCCCACCTGGGACTGGGTCAGAATAAAGGTCGCGGCAAGTCCGCCGCTGATGTCGGCGCCATCCGCTTTCCACTGGTAGAGGAAGTTGGGAGGCGTAAAAAAGCCATCCGCATCGGTAATACCGGACGTGTCCGCAGTCAGGGTCTCGCCCTGGGTCGCGGTGCCGCTGATGGTCGGCAAGCCCACTGGCGCGTCATTCACATTGGTGACGGCGATGCTAAAGGCCGGCAGTGCCGCGGTCAGTGTGCCGTCGGAGACTGTGATCACAATCCCCGATGTGGTGCTGCCGACATCCGCGTTGGTCGGTGTGCCGGTTAGTGCGCCTGTTGTAGTGCTGAAATCAGCCCAACTTGGTTGGTTGGCAATCGAATAGGCCAGGGTTGCGCCATCGTCTGCATCTGCCCCGGTCGGGGTGAAACTGTAGGCCGTGCCCTCGGCCACTGTGGTGTCGGGCGTGCCGGTGATGGTCGGTGCGTCATTCACATTGGTGACGGTGAGATTAAAGGCTGGCAGGGAAACGGTATCGCTGCCAGAGGTCAGGGTGATCACAATGCCCGAGGTGCTGCCAACATCCCCATTCGTGGGTGTACCGGTTAGTGCGCCTGTTGTAGTGCTGAAATCAGCCCAGCCGGGTTTGTTGGCAATCGAATAGACCAGGGTTGCGCCTGCGTCTGCATCTGCCCCGGTCGGGGTGAAACTATAGGCCGTGTCCTCGGCCACTGTGGTGTCGGGCGTGCCGCTGATGGTCGGTGCGTCATTCACATTGGTGACGGTGAGACTAAAGGCTGGCAGTGCCGCGGTCAGTGTGCCGTCGGTGACAGAGATCACAATTCCCGATGTGGTGCTGCCGACATCCGCGTTGGTGGGTGTACCGGTTAGTGCGCCTGTTGTAGTGCTGAAATCAGCCCAACTTGGTTTGTTGACAATCGTATAGGCCAGGGTTGCGCCATCGTCCACATCTGCCCCAATCGGGGTGAAACTGTAGGCGTTGCCCTCGGCCACTGTGGTGTCGGGCGTGCCGGTGATGGTCGGTGCGTCATTCACAGGGGTGACGACGAGACTAAAGGATTCCAGGGAAGCGGTCATCATGCCGTCGGAGACCGTGATCACAATCCCCACGGTGAAGAAATCATCATCATTGCCCGGCGTGCCGGTCAAGGCACCGGTTGCCGCGTTAAAATCAGCCCATGAGGGTTTGTTCTCGATTGAATAAGTCAGGGTTGCGCCTGCGTCTGCATCTGCCCCAATCGGCGTGAAGCTATAGGCCGTGTCTTCGGCCACTGTGGTGGCAGGCGTGCCGGTGATGGTCGGCGCGTCATTCGCATTGACAACCGCACTGGTCTCAGCAGAGGTCAGGCTTTCATCGTTGCGGCCTCTATCGGTATAGGACACCGTCACGGTGATTGCCTTGCCCACCTGGGACTGGGTCAGAATAAAGGTCGCGGCAAGTCCGCCGCTGATGTCGGCGCCATCCGCTTTCCACTGGTAGAGGAAGTTGGGAGGCGTAAAAAAGCCATCCGCATCGGTAATGCCGGACGTGTCCGCAGTCAGGGTCTCGCCCTGGGTCGCGGTGCCGCTGATGGTCGGCAAGCCCACTGGCGCGTCATTCACATTGGTAACGGCGATGCTAAAGGCCGGCAGTGCCGCGGTCAGTGTGCCGTCGGAGACTGTGATCACAATGTCCGAGGTGGTGCTGCCGACATCCGCGTTGGTCGGTGTGCCGGTCAAGGCACCGGTTGCCGCGTCAAAAGTAGCCCATGAGGGTTTGTTCTCAATCGTATAGACCAGGGTTGCGCCTGCGTCCACATCTGCCCCGGTCGGGGTGAAACTGTAGGCCGTGTCCTCGGCCACTGTGGTGGCAGGGTTGCCGCTGATGGTCGGTGCGTCATTCACATTGGTGACGGTGATGCTAAAGGCCGGCAGTGCCGCGGTCAGTGTGCCGTCGGAGACTGTGATCACAATGCCCGAGGTGCTGCCGACATCCGCGTTGGTCGGTGTGCCGGTTAGTGCGCCTGTTGTAGTGCTGAAATCAGCCCAACTTGGTTGATTGGTAATCGTATAGACCAGGGTTGCGCCTGCGTCTGCATCTGCCCCGGTCGGGGTGAAACTATAGGCGTTGCCCTCGGCCACTGTGATGGTAGGCGTGCCGGTGATGGTCGGTGCGTCATTCACATTGGTGACGGCGAGATTAAAGGCTGGCAGTGCCGCGGTCAGTGTGCCGTCGGTGACAGAGATCACAATTCCCGATGTGGTGCTGCCGACATCCGCGTTGGTGGGTGTGCCGGTTAGTGCGCCTGTTGTAGTGCTGAAATCAGCCCAGCCGGGTTTGTTGACAATCGTATAGGCCAGGGTTGCACCATCGTCCACATCTGCCCCAATCGGGGTGAAGCTGTAGAGTTGATCCTGCACCACTGTGGTGGCAGGCGTGCCGGTGATGGTCGGTGCGTCATTCACAGGGGTGACGGCGAGATTAAAGGCTGGCAGGGAAGCGGTCAGTGTGCCGTCGGAGACTGTGATCACAATCCCCACGGTGAAGAAAGCATCATCATTGTCCGGCGTGCCGGTCAAGGCACCGGTTGCCGCGTTAAAATCAGCCCATGAGGGTTTGTTCTCGATTGAATAGGTCAGGGTTGTGCCTGCGTCCACATCTGCCCCAATCGGCGTGAAGCTATAGGCCGTGTCTTCGGCCACTGTGGTGGCAGGCGTGCCGGTGATGGTCGGCGCGTCATTCGCATTGACAACCGCACTGGTTGCAGCAGAGGTCAGGCTTTCATCGTTGCGGCCTCTATCGGTATAGGACACCGTCACGGTGATTGCCTTGCCCACCTGGGACTGGGTCAGAATAAAGGTCGCGGCAAGTCCGCCGCTGATGTCGGCGCCATCCGCTTTCCACTGGTAGAGGAAGTTGGGAGGCGTAAAAAAGCCATCCGCATCGGTAATGCCGGACGTGTCCGCAGTCAGGGTCTCGCCCTGGGTCGCGGTGCCGCTGATGGTCGGCAAGCCCACTGGCGCGTCATTCACATTGGTGACGGCGAGGTTAAAGGCCGGCAGTGCCGCGGTCAGTGTGCCGTCGGAGACTGTGATCACAATCCCCGATGTGGTGCTGCCGACATCCGCGTTGGTCGGTGTGCCGGTTAGTGCGCCTGTTGTAGTGCTGAAATCAGCCCAACTTGGTTGGTTGGCAATCGAATAGGCCAGGGTTGCGCCATCGTCTGCATCTGCCCCGGTCGGGGTGAAACTGTAGGCGTTGCCCTCGGCCACTGTGGTGGCAGGGTTGCCGGTGATGGTCGGTGCGTCATTCACATTGGTGACGGCGATGCTAAAGGCCGGCAGTGCCGCGGTCAGTGTGCCGTCGGAGACCGTGATCACAATGTCCGAGGTGGTGCTGCCGACATCCGCGTTGGTCGGTGTGCCGGTCAAGGCACCGGTTACCGCGTCAAAAGTAGCCCATGAGGGTTTGTTCTCAATCGTATAGACCAGGGTTGCGCCTGCGTCCACATCTGCCCCGGTCGGGGTGAAACTGTAGGCCGTGTCCTCGGCCACTGTGGTGGCAGGGTTGCCGCTAATGGTCGGTGCGTCATTCACATTGGTGACGGCGAGATTAAAGGCCGGCAGTGCCGCGGTCAGTGTGCCGTCGGAGACCGTGATCACAATTCCCGATGTGGTGCTGCCGACATCCGCGTTGGTGGGTGTACCGGTTAGTGCGCCTGTTGTAGTGCTGAAATCAGCCCAGCCGGGTTTGTTGACAATCGTATAGGCCAGGGTTGCACCATCGTCCACATCTGCCCCAATCGGGGTGAAACTGTAGGCGTTGCCCTCGGCCACTGTGGTGGCAGGGTTGCCGGTGATGGTCGGTGCGTCATTCACAGGGGTGACGACGAGACTAAAGGATTCCAGGGAAGCGGTCATCATGCCGTCGGAGACCGTGATCACAATCCCCACGGTGATGCCGACATCATCATTGCCCGGCGTGCCGGTCAAGGCACCGGTTGCCGCGTTAAAATCAGCCCATGAGGGTTTGCTCTCGATTGAATAGGTCAGGGTTGCGCCTGCGTCCACATCTGCCCCAATCGGCGTGAAGCTATAGGCCGTGTCTTCGGCCACTGTGGTGGCAGGCGTGCCGGTGATGGTCGGCGCGTCATTCGCATTGACAACCGCACTGGTTGCAGCAGAGGTCAGGCTTTCATCGTTGCGGCCTCTATCGGTATAGGACACCGTCACGGTGATTGCCTTGCCCACCTGGGACTGGGTCAGAATAAAGGTCGCGGCAAGTCCGCCGCTGATGTCGGCGCCATCCGCTTTCCACTGGTAGAGGAAGTTGGGAGGCGTAAAAAAGCCATCCGCATCGGTAATGCCGGACGTGTCCGCAGTCAGGGTCTCGCCCTGGGTCGCGGTGCCGCTGATGGTCGGCAAGCCCACTGGCGCGTCATTCACATTGGTGACGGCGATGCTAAAGGCTGGCAGTGCCGCGGTCAGTGCGCCGTCGGAGACTGTGATCACAATGCCCGAGGTGCTGCCGACATCCGCGTTGGTGGGTGTACCGGTTAGTGCGCCTGTTGTAGTGCCGAAATCAGCCCAGCCGGGTTTGTTGGTAATCGAATAGGCCAGGGTTGCGCCATCGTCCACATCTGCCCCGGTCGGGGTGAAACTATAGGCGTTGCCCTCGGCCACTGTGGTGGCAGGGTTGCCGGTGATGGTCGGTGCGTCATTCACAGGGGTGACGGCGAGGTTAAAGGCTGGCAGGGAAGCGGTCAGTGTGCCGTCGGAGACTGTGATCACAATCCCCACGGTGAAGAAATCATCATCATTGCCCGGCGTGCCGGTCAAGGCACCGGTTGCCGCGTCAAAAGTAGCCCATGAGGGTTTGTTCTCGATTGAATAGGTCAGGGTTGTGCCTGCGTCCACATCTGCCCCAATCGGCGTGAAGCTATAGGCGCTGTCTTCGGCAACTATGCCTAGTGGTATACCCGTGATGGTCGGCGCGTCATTCACATTGACAACCGCACTGGTCGCAGCAGAGGTCAGGCTTTCATCGTTGCGGCCTCTATCGGTATAGGACACCGTCACGGTGATTGCCTTGCCCACCTGGGACTGGGTCAGAATAAAGGTCGCGGCAAGTCCGCCGCTGATGTCGGCGCCATCCGCTTTCCACTGGTAGAGGAAGTTGGGAGGCGTAAAAAAGCCATCCGCATCGGTAATGCCGGACGTGTCCGCAGTCAGGGTCTCGCCCTGGGTCGCGGTGCCGCTGATGGTCGGCAAGCCCACTGGCGCGTCATTCACATTGGTGACGGCGATGCTAAAGGCCGGCAGTGCCGCGGTTAGTGTGCCGTCGGAGACTGTGATCACAATCCCCGATGTGGTGCTGCCGACATCCGCGTTGGTCGGTGTGCCGGTTAGTGCGCCTGTTGTAGTGCTGAAATCAGCCCAACTTGGTTGGTTGGCAATCGAATAGGCCAGGGTTGCGCCATCGTCTGCATCTGCCCCGGTCGGGGTGAAACTGTAGGCCGTGCCCTCGGCCACTGTGGTGGCAGGGTTGCCGGTGATGGTCGGTGCGTCATTCACATTGGTGACGGCGATGCTAAAGGTTGGCAGGGAAGCGGTCAGTGTGCCGTCGGTGACAGAGATCACAATTCCCGATGTGGTGCTGCCGACATCCGCGTTGGTCGGTGTGCCGGTCAAGGTGCCGGTGGTGGTGCTGAATGTGGCCCAGCCGGGTTTGTTGGTAATCGAATAGACCAGGGTTGCGTCTGCGTCTGCATCTGCCCCGGTCGGGGTGAAACTGTAGAGTTGATCCTGCGCCACTGTGGTGGCAGGGTTGCCGCTGATGGTCGGTGCGTCATTCACATTGGTGACGGCGATGCTAAAGGCCGGCAGTGCCGCGGTCAGTGTGCCGTCGGAGACCGTGATCACAATGTCCGAGGTGCTGCCGACATCCGCGTTGGTGGGTGTGCCGGTTAGTGCGCCTGTTGTAGTGCTGAAATCAGCCCAACTTGGTTGGTTGGCAATCGTATAGACCAGGGTTGCGCCATCGTCCACATCTGCCCCGGTCGGGGTGAAACTATAGGCGTTGCCCTCGGCCACTGTGGTGGCAGGGTTGCCGGTGATGGTCGGTGCGTCATTCACAGGGGTGACGGCGAGATTAAAGGCTGGCAGGGAAGCGGTCAGTGTGCCGTCGGAGACTGTGATCACAATCCCCACGGTGAAGAAATCATCATCATTGCCCGGCGTGCCGGTCAAGGCACCGGTTGCCGCGTCAAAAGTAGCCCATGAGGGTTTGTTCTCGATTGAATAGGTCAGGGTTGTGCCTGCGTCCACATCTGCCCCAATCGGCGTGAAGCTATAGGCGCTGTCTTCGGCAACTATGCCTAGTGGTATACCCGTGATGGTCGGCGCGTCATTCACATTGACAACCGCACTGGTTGCAGCAGAGGTCAGGCTTTCATCGTTGCGGCCTCTATCGGTATAGGACACCGTCACGGTGATTGCCTTGCCCACCTGGGACTGGGTCAGAATAAAGGTCGCGGCAAGTCCGCCGCTGATGTCGGCGCCATCCGCTTTCCACTGGTAGAGGAAGTTGGGAGGCGTAAAAAAGCCATCCGCATCGGTAATGCCGGACGTGTCCGCAGTCAGGGTCTCGCCCTGGGTCGCGGTGCCGCTGATGGTCGGCAAGCCCACTGGCGCGTCATTCACATTGGTAACGGCGATGCTAAAGGCCGGCAGTGCCGCGGTTAGTGTGCCGTCGGAGACCGTGATCACAATGTCCGAGGTGGTGCTGCCGACATCCGCGTTGGTCGGTGTGCCGGTCAAGGCACCGGTTGTGGTGCTGAACGCGGCCCAGCCGGGTTTGTTGGTAATCGTATAGACCAGGGTTGCGCCATCGTCCACATCGCCACCGCCGGGGGTGAAACTGTAGAGTTGATCCTGCGCCACTGTGGTGGCAGGGTTGCCGCTGATGGTCGGTGCGACATTCGGATTATTGTTGTCGCCAGCGGTTACGGTGATGGCTACTGTAGCGGTAGCCGAATCAGCGCTATTAGTGGCGGTGATGGTGTAGGTGACTGCCGCCGCCGCCGCATCTGGCGTACCTGAAATGGTGCCGGTGCTTGTGTCAAATAACAGTCCATTACTAATATCCGGGGCGATGCTATAGCTGACAACATCATCGCCCGTTGAAGTGATAGTTATATCTGCAATAGCTGTGCCTGCCATTACTGTTACGGTAGCGGGGCTGATACTAATACTCGGAACGGCTACGGGTGCTGCATTTACGACAATGGTTAGCGTAACAGTATCCAAACCACTGCTATTAGTCGCAGTGATAGTATAGTTAGTTGAAGCTGCAACTGCCGTTGGCGTACCTGATATGGTGCCGTTGCTTGTGTCAAGTGTTAGTCCTTCTGGGAGTGTTGGAGCGATGCCATAACTCGCAACCGCACCACCATTTGAAGTGATGCTTATATCCGAAATAGCCGTACCTACTGTTGCCGTTACGGTAGCGGAGCTAATACTAATACTCGGAACGGCTACGGCTGCTGCATTTACGACAATGGTTAGCGTAACAGTATCCGTACCACTGCTATTAGTGGCGGTGATGGTGTAGCTGGTTGAAGCTGAAACTGCTGTTGGCGTGCCTGAAATGGTGCCGTTGCTTGTGTCAAGTGTTAGTCCATCGGGGAGTGTTGGGGCGATGCCGTAACTGGCAACCGCACCACCATTTGAAGTGATGCTTATATCCGCAATAGCGTTGCCTACTGTTGCCGTTACGGTAGCGGCGCTAATACTAATACTCGGAACGGCTACGGGTGCTGCATTTACGACAATGGTTAGCGTAACAGTATCCGTACCACTGCTATTAGTGGCGGTGATGGTGTAGCTGGTTGAAGTTGAAACTGCCGTTGGCGTACCTGATATGGTGCCGGTGGTTGTGTCCAGTGTTAGTCCATCGGGGAGTGTTGGGGCGATGCCATAACTCGCAACCGTACCACCATTTGAAGTGATGCTTATATCCGCAATAGCGTTGCCTACTGTTGCCGTTACGGTAGCGGCGCTAATACTAATACTCGGAACGGCTACGGGTGCCTCGGCTACTATATTGCTCGTGTCCACGGCTGTAGCAGTAAAGTCTATAACAATGCCATTGCTGCTGATACTGTCGGTACTGAACACCCCGCTAATGCTACCTGCTGTTCGAGTGTATGCCAGTGTGACTGCTGCATCTTTGGCAATGTTACCCGATAGGGTGAGAATCAATACAGTACTATCATCTGCATCTACAGCAAGCTCGGTGACTGTTATCCCTGCCGCTCCTGACAAGATAAAGTCACCCTGTGCTGCATCATTGTTAGTGAGTTGTTGGTCAACAAACTGTAGCCTTATTTTATCGCCTGCTGCTGTTGCGATAACGCCATTTGTGTTTGGGCTTAGTGCTTCCACCGTCGTGACCATTCGGGTAACTGCCATTGCCGGGTTGTTAGCCGCATCGGATACGTTATAGGTGATGATGTAAGTGCCCAGTTGAGCAGTATTTAAGGTAGTGGCCGCAGTGCCATCGAGGGTAAAGCTCGTTGTGATTAAGCTCGTAATATCTTCACCAATGTTATCGTTTGCCGTTGCCCCGGCATCGGTATAATCCGTGCCTCTGATGAGGGTTAGGGCAGCATCGCCATTTAGCGTGATGGTTGGTGGCGTGGTGTCAATGGTTAATGTGTAGTCGCCAGAAGCGGTGTTGTCATTGCCCGCAGCATCTTGTGCAGCATCGGCGGCAATGGAGACGATGACGGTGCCGTCAAGGTTGCCTTTTAGCACCTCAAATTGGTAGAACTGGCCAGCACCAGTAAGGCCGGATGCCGTAGTAACACCTGCCGTGCCTGATACCGTAATATCATCGATCTCAAAACCGCTAACAGCCTCATCAAAGATGGCTTCATAGCGTAGCGTAGTGGCATTGACTGTGTCGCCATTAGCTATATTAGCTGACTCCGGGAAAGATGAGATGGTTACGCTGGGTTGGGTGGTGTCCGCCGCCGCATTAACGGTGATAGCTACTGTCGCAGTGTCCGTATCACTGGCATTGGTTGCAGTGATGGTGTAGCTGATTTCAGGCGCAGCCGCCGTTGGCGTACCTGAAATGGTGCCGGTGGTTGCGTCAAACATCAGTCCATTGCCAATATCCGGCATGATGCTGTAGCTGGCAACCGCTCCGCCTGTTGAAGCGATGGTTATCGGCGTGATAGCCGTGCCCGCTGTTGCCGTTACGGTGGCGGGGGTGATGCTGATACTCGGGGCGGTGGTGGTGTTCAGCGTGATGCTAACCGCAGCGGATGCTTCGGATACGTTACCGGCGGTATCGCTTGCGGTTACGGTGAACAGGTTGGCTCCATCAGTCAGTGTTACAGCAAGCGACCAGGTGGTATCCGTTACGTTTGCGGCACCAATGGAAGTGCCATCTTTGAGCACATCAACCGTGGCACCCGCCTCAACGGTGCCGGTAAGCGTGAATGCGGCATCGTTGACCGCTTGTGCTTGAGTGCTAATGGTAACAACGGGCGCTGTTCCGTCATAAGTAATGTCAAATGATGCAGCAGGGTTTCCGTTTGTGGCAAGGTTTAGCGCTGCACCAGCGGCAATACGCACGGTAATTAGTCCGTCATTAGACGGTGTTATCGTAAAAGAAGCACCAAGGCTAGAACCGTCTGGATTGCTACTAGTGACCAGATATGAACCTGCCGTTATAGTTCCGCCGCTAACCGTAATATTAGATTCTTCAAATCCGGTCAGCGATTCTGAGAATGTTAGATTGATCGGGATTGGATTAGCATTCGTTGGACTTGTTGCAGTAGATGCTATCTGTATAGTCGGTTCTGTTTGGTCTGGGGCTACTATATTGCTCGTGTTCACGGTTGTAGCAGTAAAGTCTATAACAATGCCATTGCTGCTGATACTGTCGGTACTGAACACCCCGCTAATGCTACCTGCTGTTCGAGTGTATGCCAGTGTGACTGCTGCATCTTTGGCAATGTTACCCGATAAGGTGAGAATCAATACAGTACTATCCTCTGCATCTACAGCAAGCTCGGTGACTGTTATCCCTGCCGCTCCTGACAAGCTAAAGTCACCCGGTGCTGCACCATTGTTGGTGAGTCGTTGGTCAACAAACTGTAGCCTTATTTTATCGCCTGCTGCTGTTGCGATAACGCCATTTGTGTTTGGGCTTAGTGCTTCCACCGTCGTGACCATTCGGGTAACTGCCATTGCCGGGTTGTTAGCCGCATCGGATACGTTATAGGTGATGATGTAAGTGCCCGGTTGAGCAGTATTTAAGGAAGCGACCGCAGTGCCATCGAGGGTAAAGCTCGTTGTGATTGAACCCGTAATATCCCCACCAATGTTATCGTTTGCCGTTGCCCCTGCATCGGTATAATCTGTGCCTCTGACGAGGGTTAGGGCAGCATCGCCAGTTAGCGTGATGACTGGTGACGTGGTGTCAATGGTTAATGTGTAGTCGCCAGAAGCGGTGTTGCCATTACCCGCAGTATCCTCGGCAATATTCTCGGCAATGGAGACGATGACGGTGCCGTCAAGGTTGCCTTTTAGCACCTCAAATTGGAAAAACAGCCCCGTACCATTAGCACCACCACTCAAGTTGGATGCCGCAACAGCTGCCGTGCCGGTTACGGTAATATCATCGATCTCAAAACCGCTAATAAGCTCACTAAAGGCGACTTCATAGCGTAGCGTGGTGGCATTTACTGTGTCGCCATTAACTATGTTAGCTGACTCCGGTAAAGATGAGATGGTTACGCTGGGTGGGGTGGTGTCCGGTGCCTCGACGGTGATGGTTACCATAGCGGTAGCCGTGCCACCGCTATTGGTGGCGGTGATGGTGTAGGTGATTGCTTCTGCAACTGCCGTTGGCGTACCTGAAATGGTGCCGTCGGTTGTGTCAAATAACAGTCCATTCTGAATATCCGGGGCGATGCTGTAGCTGACAACCGCACCGCCACCTGTTGGGGTGATGGTTATCGGCATAATCGGACTGCCCATGTTGGCAACCAGCGTAGCGGGGCTGATACTGATACGCGGGGCAACAGTATTCACGGTGATGGTGACGCTGGCGGTATCCGTACCAGTGGTATTGGTAGCCGTGATGGTGTAAATCTGCTCACCAGTGACCGCCGTTGGCGTGCCCGAGATTTCGCCAGTGGTGGTGCTAATGGATAGTCCGGCTGGCAGGTCTGGGCTAATGCTGTAGCTATCCACCGCACCACCGGCTGCGGCATCAATGGTGATGGGGGTAATGGCGACAGCTTGGGTGGCGATCAGTGCCGGCACACTGGGGCTGATATTCGGGGCGGCTACGGCTGCCGCATCGCCGCTAACCGTAAGCGCAAAGGTCTGCGTAACGGGCTGTCCGGCGGTGTCGCGAGCAGTCACCATGATGTTGGTTGTGCCGAGTGCTACGGGCGTAATGGTTAGCGTGCTGCTGCTGATGGCAACGCTGGCAATGGCGGGGGTAGCGGACGTGGCTGTGTAGGTCAGGGTGTCGCCCGGGTCGCTAAAGAAAGTAGCCACCTCCAGGGTCAGCGGGTCAGCCGTTAGTGCTAACGATTGTGCTGGAATGGTGCCACTGGCGGCTGGCAATGCGGCATTGATGCCGCCGCCGCCGGCATTCGTTATGGCTGTTCGTACGGCATTCTGAACAAACGTCATTTCGTTCAAAATATTCGTGGGCAACGAAACCCACGGGTTACCGGTTAATGTGAGATGCTCTAAGGATAGACCACTAAAAATACCAATTGGCAAGGTGCGTAATTGATTATCATTTAAACTCAAGGATCTCAGTGCTGGCAGACCTTGAAAAAGATCCGCCGGGAGGGTCGTCAAGCCACCACCAGCCTTGTTGTTTATGATTCCGAGAGTAGTTAACGCGGTTAAACCGGCAAAATCACTTCCCTTTGGGGGGGCTTGTCCGAAGCCGGAATGAAACCCGCCAGTATGGACTAAAGAGGTAATTGCCGCCAAATCTGCCGCAGTAATGTCGCCACAAGCACTTTTGCCATGCACATTTTGGATGATGACTTCCTGAACTTTGGGGTGACGCATGCACACGGTTGGGTTGGGAAGGGATGGGTCCGGTGCCTCGACGGTGATGGTTACTGTAGCAGTATCCATACCACCGCTATTAGTGGCGGTGATGGTGTAGGGGATTGCGTTTGCAGCCGCCGCTGGCGTACCTGAAATAGTGCCGGTGCTTGTATTAAATAATAGTCCATTGCCAATAACCGGGTTGATGCCATAGCTGGCAACATCACCACCTGCTGTTGCATCAATAGTTATATCCGCAATAGCCGTGCCTGCCATTACGGTTACGGTAGCGGGGCTGATACTGATACTCGGGGCGGCTACTATATTGCTCGTGTTCACGGCTGTAGCAGTAAAGTTTGTAACAATGCCATTCCTGCTGGTGCTGGTGGACACCCCGCTAATGCTACCTGCCATTCGAGTGTATGCCAGTGTGACTGCTGCATCTTTGGCAATGTTACCCGATAAGCTGAGAATCAATACAGTACCATCCGCCGCATCTACAGCAAGCCCAGTGACTGTTGTCTCTGCCGCTCCTGCTCCTGACAAGCTAAAGTCACCCGGTGCTGCATCATTGTTAGTGAGTTGTTGGTCAACAAACTGTAGCCTTATTTTATCTCCTGCTGCTGTTGCGATAACGCTACTTGCGCTTAGCGCTTCCACCACCGTTACCGTTCGGGTAACTGCTGGCGCTGGGTTGTTAGCCGCATCGGATACGTCATAGGTGATGACGTAAGTGCCCAATTGAGAAGAATTTAAGGTAGTGGCCTCAGTGCCATCGAGGGTAAAGCTCCTTGTGATTGAACCCGTAATATCCCCACCAATGTTATCGTTTGCCGTTGCCCCGGCATCGGTATAAGTCGTGCCACTGACGATGGTTAGGGCAGCATCGCCATTTCGCGTGATGACTGGTGGCGTGATGTCAATGGTCAATGTGTATTCGTCAGAAGCGGTGTTGCCATTACCCGCAGCATCTTGTGCAGCATCGGCGGCAATGGAGACGATGACGGTGCCGTCAAGGTTGCCTCTTCCCACCTCAAATTGGCGGAACCGGCCAGCACCAGTAAGGCCGGATGCCATAGTAACACCTGCCGTGCCGGTTACCATAATATCACCGATCTCAAAACCGCTAACAGACTCATCAAAGAGGGCTTCATAGCGTAGCGTGGTGGCATTGACTGTGTCGCCATCAACTATGTTAGCCGTAACCGGGAAAGATGAGATAGCTACGCTGGGTCGGGTGGTGTCCGATGGGGCGGCGGTATTGTCCAGCGTGATGCTAACCGCAGCGGATGCTTCGGATACGTTGCCGGCGGCATCGCTTGCGGTTACGGTGAATAGGTTGGCGCCTTCGGTTAGCATTACGTCAAACGTCCAAGTGGCAGCCGTTACGGTTGCCGCACCAATGGACGTGCCATCCTTGAGTACATCAACCGTGGCACCGGCTTCAGTGGTGCCGGTAAGTGTGAATGCGGCTGTGTTGACCGTTTGTGCTGTGCTGGTGATGGCAACGTCAGGGGCGGTTCCGTCATAATTAATAATGACAGATCCTCTATCAATATTGCCGTTTCCGGCAGCATCTGTAGCTACATCAGCAGCAATACGTACTACAACGATATCAGCCAATGGTGTTATCGTAAAAGTAACATTTACCGTTATGCCATTAACAACGGTACTAACGACTTCATATGAGCCTGCCGTTATAGTTCCATCGTGAACGGTAATATCAGATGCTTCAAATCCTGTCAGCGGTTCTGTGAATATTAGAGTGATGCCGATTGGATTATCATTGGTTGGGTCAGTGCTAGTAGTAGTTCCTATTATTATAGTCGGTTTTGTTTGGTCTAGTGTTACCGTCACTTCATTAGAAACATCAGAGGCATTACTTGCTTGATCCGCCGCGGTGGCGGTAAAGCTGTTGGCGCCATTATTATCAGCAGACAGGGTTACCTCAATCGACCATGCGCCATTGGAACCAGCAGTGGCAGTGGATGATGTCAATACATTGCCGTTTTGGGTCAGCGTTACCGTGGCATCGGCTTCTGCGCTGCCGCTAATGGTTATGCTGTCGTCATTTGTTGGCGTTGTTGGTTGAGTGATGACTGGGGCATCAGGGGCGGTGTTGTCCGCTGCATTGACGGTGATGTCAACCGTGGCGGTAGCGGTGACGGTAGGGATGCCAACGCCATTGGCGGTGATGGTGTAAGTCTGCGCACTAGCGACCGCCGTTGGCATGCCCGAGATTTCGCCAGTGGTGGTGTCAATGGATAGTCCGGCTGGCAGGTTTGGGCTAATGCTGTAGGCGCCTGTTGCTGGCACTGCACCACCGTTATTGGTAATGGTGATCGGGGGTATGGCGGTACCCACGGTGGCGGTCAGTGTCGGCACACTGGGGCTGATGTCGGGGGCGGCAACAATGGTAATGTCAATGCTGGCACTATGCGCAAAGTTGGGGGCGTTTGTAGCAGAGATGGTGTAAAACAGCCTATCAGCGGCCATGGTTGGCGTACCCGAGATGCTGCCAGTGCTGGTGTCAAAGACCAGCCCTGTGTTCGCGTTTAGGGATTGACCGTTGCCTAGGGTGATGGCGTAGCTAGTCACTGGACCACCCGTATTCGTAATGCTGGTGGGGGTAATGGCGGTGCCCACGGTGGCGATCAGCGTATGGGGATTGGCGGCGATAATGGGGGCAGCATTAACGGTGATGGTGACGCTGGCGGTATCATCGCCAGCGGCATTGGTAGCCGTGATGGTGTAAGTCTGCTCACCAGCGACCGCCGTTGGCGCGCCCGAGATTTCGCCACTGCTGGGGTTAATGGATAGTCCGGCTGGCAGGTCTGGGCTAATGCTGTAGCTAGCCACCGCACCACCGGCTGTGGCATCAATGGTGATGGGGGTAATGGCGACAGCTTGGGTGGCGATCAGTGCCGTTACACTGGGGCTGATGTCGGGGGCGGGGGCGGCAAGAATGGTAATGACAACGCTGGTGGACGCAACGCTGGGGGCGTTTGTAGCAAAAATGCCGTAAGTCAGCGCACCAGTAGTGGTCATGGTTGGCGTACCCGAGATGCTGCCAGTGCTGGTGTCAAAGTCCAGCCCTGTGGCCGCGTTTAGGGATTGACCGCCGACTAGGCTGATGCCGTAGCTAGTCACTGGACCACCCGTACGCGTAATGCTGGTGGGGATAATGGCGGTGCCCACGTTGGCGGTCAGCGTCCTGGGGTTGGCGACGATAATGGGGATAGCCTTAACGGTGATGATGACGCTGGCGATATCAGTGCCACCGTCATTGGTAGCCGTGATGATGTAAATCTGCGCACTAGCGGGACTAGCTGGTGTGCCCGAGATTTCGCCAGTGTCGGCGTCAAAGATGAGTCCATTAGCGATGAGCGGGCTAATGCTGTAGGCGCCTGTTGCTGGCACTGCACCACCGTTATTGGTGATGGTGATGGGGGTAATGGCGACAGCTTGGGTGGCGATCAGTGCCGGCACACTGGGGTTGATATCCGGATCGGCTATGGGGGCTGTTATTGCCGCATTGGTGATGGTCAATGTGCGGGAATTACTCGCTCCATACAGAATATCCGTTGCTGTTATAGATAACGTATATGGAGGTGAACTCAGTGCTTGAGCTACGCTTAGAGCCCCATCACTCAGGCTAAATAAATTCGCATCATCTCCGGCAAGCGTATAACTGGGAGTTTGTCCGTTAAGTACATCGTTTTGAGCGGTGATGCGTCCTATCACAGCACCGATCCCAGCCGTACTACCAGCCGTGAACGTTAGCGTTTCTGGTAATGGGTCATCTGACGGCAATGTCATATCGGTAATATACCAAGCGCCCAGGTTTTGGCTAAAGGTGCTGGCATTCTGAAACATACTACCCATATTCGTTACTTTCCTAACATCCCAACCGCCTATGGCTTGGTTAAATTTGCTGGCACCACGAAACATAAACGACATATTGGTCACATCGCTGACATCCCAACGGCCAATATTCTGATTAAAGGCAGTGGCATCATGCAACATCGATTTCATATTGGTCACATTGCTAACATTCCAATCGCCTATGGCTTGGTTAAATTTGCTGGCATACTTAAACATAGACGACATATCCGTTACCCGAGATAAATCAGGTTGGTCGGTTGCTTGTCCTTCCAGGTTGGTCGCTCCAGCAAAAGCATTTCGCATTGAAGTCCATCGCTGACTCCCCCATTGGTTGATGGCGATGATGCTGTTGGAATTAGTATCGCCATCAGCATCCTGATCAAAGTGAATACGCGGGAAGGTGCCGCTGATACGGACTTCATAGTCACCTGCGGTGGTATAAGCATGCGAGGTATCGCTAGTATAGACAGTTGTGTCTGCTTCTTCACCACTACCCCAATTGACGGTGTAACTATAGCCAGTGCCTGTTGTTGGAATGGTAATAGCCTGACCTGCGGTTACGCGCCAAGTGGTGACAAAGTCGTCGTTGTCTGCTGCTGCTGATACTGCCGGAGTCTCCTGCTGGGCCTGGGCAATGCTCGACTGGGCAATGGAATCATCAGATGCACCAGAGGGGCTGAATGCGGCAGAGGGGCTGAATGCGGCAGATGCTCCCGTTATCGCGCCATCATCATCAGCTGCCGACATTCCTCCAGCTACATTATTAATATTAATGCGGACCGTATCTGTATGAGATTTTGATGCCTCGGCATTATCGGTTACGGTTAATGTATAGACTAAAGAGATTTGTCCAGTGACCTCTGGTGCAGTAAACGTTGGGGATGCGATAGTAGAATCAGATAACGGTGGTATCACTGGACTAGAATCTGATGTTGGAAAATCAGTTAAAACCCAAGAATAGGATAGTGTGTGTCCATCGGGATCAGATGATCCTGTACCATCAAGGGTGACCAAAGTATTTTCATTAACTGACTGATCAACTCCAGCATGGGCAATGGGTTGTACGTTATGGCTAGTAACTCTAATGACCACTTCATCAGAAGTAGATTCAGCACCGTCATCGTCCGTTACAACCAGTGAAAACACGAGCGTTGCGCCAGCACCACTTGTTGGAGGTGTAAAAAATGTTGTGGATGCATCATTTTCAGCAAATCCCTTTAGTTCAAAATGAGTACCACTAACCAAAGTCCATTTATACGAATCTATTGTACCATCTGGATCAGATGATCCTGTGCCATCAAGGGTGATCCTGCTCATTTCACTAGATGTCTGGTCAGGTGCATCAGCGGCACCTGGCGTGCTGTCATCTTGACTACCCCGGACAGCGCTTCCCGACCCAATGATCTGATCAGGCCCCGCATTGGCAGTTGGTGGTGTGTTGGCAGGGTTAATGGTAATGGTAACCGTATCTGTACCAGATTTAGGTACCTCGAAATTATCTGTTACTGTTAATTCAAATGTTAAAAGGGTTTTACCAGTGACATCAGGTGCAATAAACGTTGGAGATGCTGTATCACTATCAGATAGTGTTGCTGATAGGTCACCAATTTGAATCCAAGAATAGGATAGTGTGTCACCATCTGGATCAGATGATCCTGAACCGTCAAGGGTGACAGTAACACGCTCATTAACTATCTGATCAGGCCCCGCACTGGCAGTTGGGGGTGTGTTGGCTTCCTTGACCTGATTGGTTTGTGCCGATGCCAGCGTTTCAACACGGTTTGCAGTATCGGTATAACGTACTATCAGCTTGATTTGCTTGCCAAGCTGGGCATTGGTCAGGGTGAAGGTTTCTGCGGTGGCAGCGGCAATGTCATCGCCCCCGGCCTGCCATTGATAGCTGAAGGATAACGTTGTGGGGCCATCCGCATCGCTAATCTCGCGGGTAACCGCTGTCAGGGTATTCCCTACAGTTGGCGTAGCGCTGAGGGTAGTCTGATCTTCAGGTAGCGGACGGGTGGCGGTTACGGTATTACCATCGAGCAGCATACTGATGCTAAGGTGACCCGTTGGGGCTTTGTTTTCTGCTAATACTTCGTTAGTTACTTGTCGCCTATCCTTTCTAAATACATTGCCTGCCGCATCCGCAATACCCGTGTCTTTTGTGGCGTATTCCAGCAGTACCGTTTCACCTTGTGCAATAGCGGAGGTTAGTTCTAAGGTTAGTTTTTTTTCATTTGCTGTTAGCGTTGTCACAGCGATTGTTCTGGCACGTTTGCCCGCAGTAACTGTAAAGTCAGCAGCCACGGCATCGTTGATATTTATAGTTTCGTTGAAGGTCAGCGCTATGCTATCGCCGGTCGTATTGGTTTCTGCACTTGCGGCAACCGGCGCCCTTGTATCTGGTTGTACCAGGTTCGTTACCGCTTTGTTAGTAAAGCTCGCAAGGGGCGTGTTTTGCCCCGTAACCGTTATGCTACCTGTCCCTTTGGTGTAGGCCAGGGTGATGGTCTCGCTTTCGACAATATCAGCCGACAGGGTGAGGAGAAGCAAAGTAGTAACATCATTGAATCTACCCACCGAGCTTACCGTTGGATTTGATTCCGCTCCTGCTACGCTAAAATCAGCCCCCAACACTCCGCCGAGAGTTGCATCACCAGAGAAAACGAGAAGTATTTCATTGGCTGATTGCGTAAGGATTTGATTTATAGGCTCTGCCGGATCCTGCTGGGCCTGGGCATTGCTCGGCTGGGCGATAAACAGCAGAGCGAATAAAGTAGCGGCAAAGAAGCGCGACAGGGGCGCGGATAAAATGCCGGAAGGCTTTGGCTTTTCTGGCGGTGCTGTTTGGTTTCGTGTTGCGGCTTTAGCACTCGTTGTTTGGAGCAGTGTCGTTACTGTGCTTGCAATCATTGCCCCACCTGCCATAAGCGCCTTGCGGCTGCGCTGCAAATTGAGGGGGGGGGGGGGGGGGGGGGGGTAGCATAGAATTAACCCGTGTTGCAAGCACTTGTACGAATTTCATTTGGTACTCCATTGATATTGATCTGTCTCTAACTAACAGCCGTTATACTGGTATCAGTAATTTTCCAGCCCCAGCCTTGTCTCTTAATCCCTGGATGGAAGCCCTAAAACGTGGTCGTGTTTTTTGGCTATCACGCTCTTGATCCGCTTAGATCAAAGTATCCTGAAATGAGATATTTTCGAATCCTACCTGAACTCAGAATCTTTAGTCAAATCTATTTTTCTATTTTTCTATTTTTTACTTTATTCTCTCAGCCTCTCCTTGAGTGTTAGTTCTGTTAGTATAGTAGATTGAGAGATTTTCTTGTATCGAGTTTACAAGACAGCAAGGCCATAAGAGACTGTGCAAGAAACCCACGCCGGGCTGCGTTAGCTGTGGAAAAGCCTTGTGGATTTGGGTGGTTTGCTCACCAGGTGACTGGCATCAACAAAGGTAAAGACTTCGCGAATTAAACCCATAGACTTCAGTTCTTTACGAACACGGTTAAAAATCGCCATTAAGTTTTTTGTGCCTGGTCTGCACCCAAGCACTTTCGAAAATCACCAAAGTAACTGTGATCCGGAATCTTCTCTCCCAAGCCAATTCGCAAAACCATTTTCCAGAAGTGCACTCTTGCAAAAAAATATTCTCTCGCAAAAAAAATCCCATTCGCAAAAAACGCGCCATTTCACGATCACTACTATCTTCCATGAATTGCAAAACCAGGGCGCGCAAGCCAAAGGCCACTCCTTTTTCTTTGCGGCCTTTAACCGATTGGCCAGTTCCTCGAATGACAATAAGGCATCCAGCTTACGATAGGAGTGGTCTGCTGCTACCAGATCGTCTAGCGTCATAAACAACGTGGTTTGTTGGCGTTTGCTCATAAATAAGAACTCTTTTGAATTTCGGCTCATCTCATACTTTCGGGCTATTAACCGACAAGACTCCACGGGGAATATTCACCCAGCCTTTTGCCCTGATAACCGATGCCTTTCACTTACTCACTGCCTGACGCCATCACCCAGTCTTAGGCACATTGTTCGCACCGTGCCAGATGTTACATAATTACTTACAAATGCTGAGCATTTCCCTATACTGGAACCTGCATAAATTCATGACATCAGGACGCTGAACCTGGTATCAGGGAATTGAAAAGGGAGTCCGTTTAGCAATGAAACCGACTGATATCGCCGATCCGAATTACTTCCATAAAGTTGTTGATTGCCAGTGGGCCTGCCCGGCGCATACTCCTGTTCCCGAGTACATCAGGCTAATCGCTGAGAAACGCTATTCTGATGCCTATATGATCAACTGGCATTCTAATGTGTTCCCGGGGATTCTCGGCCGTACTTGCGACCGACCCTGTGAGCCAGCCTGTCGACGCGGGCGAGTCGAAGAAGAACCGGTAGCCATTTGTCGTCTCAAGCGCGTTGCTGCCGATTACAAATCCGACATCAAGCATCGTCTTCCTCAGGTACCAAAGAAAAAGAATGGCAAACACATCGCCCTGGTTGGTGCCGGCCCTGCATCATTGACCGTTGCCAGAGATTTATTGCCACTTGGCTACGAAATAACTCTATTTGAGCGTGACGCAGTGGGCGGTGGTGCAATGCGCACACAAATACCTCGATTCCGGCTGCCGCTGGAAGTGTTGGAAGAAGAGCTGAATTACATTCTTGAGTTGGGTGTCAATTGCCGTTTCGGCGAGGAAATTACCAGCATGCGCTCCCTGCTGGAAGCAGCGTATGATGCCGTGTTTGTGGGCACCGGGGCACCATTAGGAAAGCGGCTGGCTCTGCCTGGACACGAAGCAGCCAGCGATAACATTCATACCGGGGTTGAATGGCTTGCAAATGTTGCATTCGAGCATGTTTTGCGTGTTGGCAAAAAGGTGTTGGTACTGGGTGGCGGTAACACCGCGATGGATTGTTGCCGCAGCTCGAAACGGATTGGCGCAGAGGAGGTGACGGTTGTAGTTCGTAGCGGTTTCGACGAAATGAAAGCATCTCCCTGGGAAATTGAAGACGCCATGAACGAAGACATTCCTGTTCTTAATTTTCATGTACCAAAACGCTATATCGTTGAGCGCGGCAAACTGGTCGCCATGGAATTCGAAAAGGTTCGCAAAGAAATAGACAGCACGGGTAAGCGCCAATTAATTCCAGGCGGCGAAGAACCCGTCATTTTACCCTGCGACGACGTGCTTTGCGCTATCGGGCAAGAGAACAGTTTTCCCTGGATTGAACGAGACCTGGGCATCGAATTCGATAACCGGGAAGTCCCTGTATTGAATAAGGCGACCTTTCAATCTACACATGAAAAAGTATTCTTCGGCGGTGATGCCGCCCTCGGGCCGGACAATATTATTACAGCGGTTGCTCATGGTCATGACGCTGCCGTTTCAATTCACCTGCTGTGTGAACAACAGGATATAACAAAGCGACCTGACCCACTGACGAACCTTGGCAGTCAGAGAATGGGCATTCATCAATGGTCTTACGACAACGACATCAGCACTGATCTTCGTTTTGCCGTGCCGCATGCGGACAAGCAGCAGACCTTACGCGATATCAAGATTGAAGTAGAGCTGGGCTTCGACGAACAACTGGCGTTTAACGAAACCATGCGCTGTTTGAATTGTGATGTACAAACAGTCTTCACCGACAAATTGTGCATCGAGTGTGATGCCTGTGTAGATATCTGCCCTACCGACTGCATTAGCTTCCTGCAAAATCAGGAGGAGGCTGAACTTCGGCAAAATTTGTTAGCACCGGCCAAAAATGAAGAGCAGGATTTGTATGTGTCCGGGCTGCTTTCTACCGGCCGCATAATGGCCAAGAATGAAGACCTGTGCCTTCACTGTGGACTCTGTGCCGAACGTTGCCCAAGCAATGCCTGGGACATGCACAAGTATTTGTTTACTACTGCCAAAGCGGAAAACGCATGCCCGGGTTAATTCAAGGTTCCAAAGTCAGCACTATCACCAGCACCAACGACTTTGTGGTTAAATTTGCCAACGTTAATGGTTCCGGTTCTGCCAGCGCAAACAGCATGTTTGCAAAAGCCGTATTCCGGATGGGAATTCCCATTAGCCCACATAATATATTCCCTTCGAATATTCAGGGATTGCCCACCTGGTACGAAGTTAGAATCAGCCAGCAAGGCTATCTGGGCAGGCGCGAGGGTGTAGACCTCATTGTCGCGATGAACCCGCAAACCATCGGCAAGGACATCGCCTCTGTGCTGCCAGGCGGCTATGTTCTGTATGACTCCTCAAAGGTTTTGGCAAACGGCTTACTGCGGGACGACGTAACTTATCTACCAATACCACTAAAAGATATTTGCCTGACGGAGTTTGAAAAACCTGCACAGCGACAGCTATTTAAAAACATTGTGTATGTAGGTGCCCTGTCCGCGTTCCTGACTATTGATTTTAAAGTACTCACTGGATTGCTCAGTGAGCAATTCACCGGCAAAGAGAAATTAATCCTTCCGAACATCCATGCCCTCGAACTCGGACATCAATACGCCAGTGACAATTTTGATTGCCCACTGTCACTGCGCCTGAAAAAGAGCGACAAGAACAAAAACAAAATTCTTATGGACGGCAATACCGCCATTGGCCTGGGCTGTGTCTACGGGGGTGCCACTATCGCGTCATGGTATCCCCTTACTCCTTCGACGTCGGTGGTGGATAGTTTTGGCAAATACTGCAAGCGCTTGCGAATTGATCCAGGCACTGGCAAGAAAAAGTACGCCATTGTACAGGCCGAAGACGAGCTGGCGGCAATTGGCATAGCGATAGGCGCTGGCTGGAACGGTGCCCGCGCTTTTACAGCAAGCAGCGGGCCTGGCATCTCATTAATGCAGGAATTTTTGGGCCTTGCCTATTTCTCCGAAGTGCCGGTTGTCTTGTTTAATATTCAACGAGTGGGACCATCCACCGGCATGCCAACTCGCTCCCAACAGGGGGATTTATTATGCTGTGCGTATGCCTCACACGGCGACACCAAACATGTGTTACTTTTCCCCGCCACGCCAAAAGAATGTTTTGAGTACTCGGCAGATGCCTTCGATATCGCTGATCGAATACAGTCGCCAGTCATCGTAATGAGTGATTTGGAGCTGGGCATGAATGAACAGATCTGCGACCCCTTGAGCTGGGATGACAAACGTCAATATGACCGGGGCAAGGTTCTGTCAGCGGAACAGCTTGAAAAAATAGAAAAGTACGGCCGCTACCTGGACTCTGACGGTGATGGCATTCCTTATCGCACCTACCCTGGCACGCACCCGAACAAGGGCAGCTATTTCACGCGAGGAAGTTCACATGATTCCTATGCCGCTTATACCGAAGATGGTACTGTTTATGCGGAGGTCATGGATAGACTGGCATTGAAGATGCGAACTGCCGTTGAATTCTTACCCGAACCAGAGCTATCCATTACTGCTGGCAACAAAACTGGTTTGGTTTATCTGGGCACAACAGCAAGTGCAATCAATGAATTGCAGGCCAGCCTGGCCAGGAAGGGAATAATGATGGACACGATGCGCATCCGCGCCTTCCCTTTTCATGCTGGCGTCGCCGACTTTTTTACGAATCACGAACCAGTCTATGTCATAGAACAAAATCGCGATGCACAACTTAAAAGTCTACTGAAAATAGAATGTAATATCCACGAAGAGAAAATGTATTCTATCTTGAGTTATGACGGTGTCTTGATTACCGCGCACTACATAGAACAGTCAATTTTGGAGTCCATGCAAAAGCGGACACGCGCGGACAAGCGCCCGCGTAAGGTGGAAAGCTAACGATGAGTTATATCAACAAACCGAGGTTCAAACATCCACAAATGCAAACCAATGATATTGGTTTAAGCCGCAGAGACTACGAAGGAACCTTAACAACACTATGTGGTGGCTGCGGACACGACTCCATCAGCGCAGCCATAATACAAGCTGCATCTGAAATGTCGCTGGAACCCCACCGGGTCGCGAAAATTTCTGGCATAGGTTGCTCATCCAAAATTCCATCGTATTTCTTGAACAAGGCGCATGGCTTTAATTCAGTACACGGACGAATGCCCTCGATCGCCACTGGCGCTAATATTGCTAACAAAGACTTGTATTATATTGGTATCTCTGGAGATGGCGACAGTGCTTCTATCGGACTGGGACAGTTTTGCCACATAGTCAGACGCCGTATCAATATGCTGTATATAGTTGCCAACAATGGCACTTATGGATTAACCAAAGGTCAGTTATCTGCGACAGCGGATTTAGGCTCGAAAACAAAGTCAGGTGAACAGAGTCAGTTCGACAATATCGATATGGCGACTCTCGCTATAGAGTTAGGCGCGAGTTTTGTTGCACGTAGCTTTTCCGGCGACAAGAAGCAGCTGGTTCCGCTGTTACAGGCGGGGCTCACTCACCGGGGATTTGCGTTTATCGATGTCATCTCCCCTTGTGTAACATTCAATAACACCGATTTCTCAACACACGGATACAAAAACACCTGGGAAAATCACATAGCACTGAGTGAAATCGATTTTGTGCCAATGCGGGAAGAAATCACTACCAGTTATGCGGCCGGAAAAGAAAAGGAAATAACATTACACGATGGCTCAGTCGTTCATTTGCACAAGACTGGCAACAACTATGACCCGTCAGACAAAGAGAATGCGCTGCAACATATCAATGCCTATAAAAAGCAGGGAAAAATAGCTACCGGCCTGTTGTATATCAATCAATCCACTTCCGATCTACACGAGCTGCAGGACACCGTCAACAAAGCCTTCAATAGCCTAGGCGACCATGAACTATGCCCGGGCAAAGAGACCTTAAACGATATTAATAGCACCTTCAGGTAATGGGCTTAGCGTTGTTTTTTAGCAGGTCAAAGGCTTCTTTTATAGCCTGGGTCTTTTGCGTCGCTATGTCGATCATTTCCTCCGGCAAACCTTTCGCGACTAATTTATCGGGGTGGTGTTGATTCATTTGTTTTCGGTACGCCTTTTTTAATTCGGCATCGCTGCATTCGGATGAAATACCCAGCAACTCATAAGCCGCCTGAATTTTATCAGCAGATGACTGGTCATCAATGAAATGCGCCTGCCCGGAAAGACGGCTTAGTAAGGCAGTAAAGTCGTTATGGGAATATCCGAGGTCACTGGCTATATCTTCCAGCAGAACCTGTTCCCTGACATCCAGGCGACCGTCGGCAAATGCAGTGGCGATAATAATTTCCAGAAACATCTGGATAAGATTGCGGCGGCGAAAGCTCTCTCGCTTGAATTGCGCCAGAACCTCCTGAACCGGGAATCCATCTTTCTTTCCTTCGTTAAACAGGTTGATGGCCACTGTGCGCTGTTGCGGATTCAGGCGCATTTGCTGCATGACCTGTTCCGCCATGGCTATCTCGTTCTGTGTCACCTTGCCGTCGGACTTGGCGATATAACCCATTAGCGCAAAAGTCGTGGTGAAAAACACTGACTGCACTCGTTCAGTGGCACCTAAACCAGGCGAATCATCCAGGTTGAGAGCATCAAGCCCCCCATCAAAATAATTACCAAGCGCTGCGCCCAGTACGGCGCCCAATGGCCCGCCCATCATGAACCCGAAGGTACCGCCTACTACTTTTCCCCACCAACTCATCTAATGCCTCACTACTGTATTCAGAATTTACCAACTTGACCGGGCAACGACCTGCGCTGCCGATTGCCACACAAGGCAACGCTATCGCAGAATCCCGGGAATGGGAGTGTACCAGGAAATGAGGCGCTGAAACCAATTCTTGTCCAACTCTCGCCTGCAAGCCGCAAGCTGTGATGCAAACCTGCTGGAATTTGCCTGCACCCGACCGGCAGCATCAATCAACCACTGTTTACTGCGATAGGAACCCCGCTGATAACCACCATTGCCCTCGTGGTAGGCATAGTACAAGTGCATCGCATCATCGCGGGATATAGTACTGGCTCGGGTAGAAATCGAATTGTACCAGGCCACGAAATCAATCGCATCGGAAAAATTAGATCTTGACGCCCGAGTGTTGCCGGATTTGGTTTCGTATTCCCGCCATGTCGCATCAAGCGCCTGTGCATAGCCGAACGCTGATGAGGGCCGTCGGCCCGGGAATATCCACAAAAATCGACCACGAGCTGGCCTGGCCCTGGCCTTAAAAGAAGACTCCTGATAAATGAATGCCATATTGACGGCTATTGGAATATTCCAGCGCTGCTCGGCATTTTTTGCCGCTCGATACCAGCCACGACGCTCATCAAATATGTCACAAATATTGGCCACACTGGCGGGCGGGCTGCCAGCGCAGGAAGTCAGGCTTGTTAGTAACACCACAGCGCAGCAGAGTTTTTGTTGAATGTTTTTCATGAGGCTCAGACCTGAAAACTGTTTATTAAGTCTAGCTGCCTGGATCAGAAAGCAGTGTAATAAATTCGCGTTCATCGATAATCGTCAGGCCGAGTTCTTCCGCCTTGTCCAGTTTGGAGCCTGCGCCGGATCCGGCGACAACACAGTAGGTGTTGCTGGACACACTTCCCGCCACTTTTGCTCCCAATGCAATTAATCTAGCCTTTGCCTCATTTCTCGGCATACGCTCCAGGGTTCCTGTCAACACATAAGTTCGTCCTTGCAGCGGCTTCGCCTGGTTGTCAATTTCCATCTCAGGCCAGGATACTCCGCGCTCCCGTAAACTTCCAATCAGTGCTAAATTCTCTTTGTTGTTAAAAAAGAGAACCAGGTGTTCGGCTACTTTCGGCCCCACATCGGAAACCAGCTCCAGACTTTCATGGCCCGCAGCCGCTATTTTTTCTAAGGTACCGAAGTGATTAACCAGTTGCAAAGCCGTGGACTCACCCACTTCCCGAATACCCAGTGCAACTAAAAAACGAGGCAGCGTTGTCTGCTTGCTGTTGCTAATTGCCGCTATAATATTGCCTGCGGATTTCTCGCCCATGCGCTCTAGTTCAGACAGCTGCGCCGCGCTCAGCACATATAAATCGGCCACATTAGTGATGATTTCCGCATCCACCAGAGTCTCTACCAGCTTATCGCCCAAGCCTTCAATATCCATCGCACCGCGCGAAGCGAAGTGTTTTATAGACTCTTTACGCTGTGCCGGACAAATTATTCCTGCGCTACAGCGATACAGCACCGCGCCGTCTTTTTCTATGGCCGAGCCGCAGGCGGGACAGCTGGCTGGCAGGATGATCTTCTTTCGGTTTTTTCGGTTTTTTCGATTCTTGCGAGATTTCCCCTTCTCGGGCGGTATTACTCGTACCACCTTGGGTATCACGTCCCCGGCTCGTCGCACAACAACGGTGTCGCCTATCTGAAGTCCCAGTCGCTGTATTTCATCCATATTGTGCAGGGTTGTATTACTCACTGTGACACCACCGACAAACACGGGGTCTAGTCTCGCCACCGGCGTGATAGTCCCGCTTCTGCCAACCTGAAATTCAACGTCAATCACTTTACTGGTTTTCTCTTCGGCCGGAAATTTATAGGCCATAGCCCAGCGCGGGCTGCGCGCGTTATTACCTGCCTCTTGCTGTAGCTGGAGTGCATCAACCTTTACTACGGCACCATCTATTTCGTAGCTCAGTGAATTTCGCCTGGCAAGCAAATCAACACAATAACGAAGACAGGCATCAATTCCCGTCTCTGTGCTTCGATCGGGATTCACCGGCAAGCCCCATTTTTCAATCAGCGTAAATATCTCACTCAGCGTTTTCGGCAATTTCACCGCCTCAACCAGACCAACACTGTAGCAATACATTTGCAGGGGTATTTTTGCTGCTTTTTTAGGATCGAGCTGCCGAATTGCGCCGGCGGCGGTATTTCTCGGGTTAACAAAAACCTTGCTGCCTTCTAGCTCAGCCCTGGCGTTAAGTTGTTTGAACCCTTGCTTGCCAAGAAAGATTTCGCCTCGAATCTCGATGACAGATTTTTGCTTAAAAGATTGTAGTTGTAGAGGAATGCTGCCAATGGTTCTGACGTTGTGACTAATGTCTTCCCCGCTGACTCCATCCCCTCTTGTCGCGGCACGCTCGAATTGACCATCCCGGTACAACAAGCTAACGGCTATTCCATCCACTTTAGGTTCGCAACTGTATTGAATAGCTGCATCGGCGTTCAGCCGTTTTTTGAGACGGGCTTCGAAGGCGTGCAAATCTGCTTCGTCGAAAACTTTATCGAGCGAGAGCATCGCTATCTGATGGCTAACCCGAGAAAACTCTGACCGTGCTTCGCCGCCTACTCTCTGTGTCGGGGATTCGGCGCTTATCAAATCGTATTTGTTTTCCAGGCGCTCAAGGCGATTTACCAGGGCATCAAAATCAGCGTCTGGAATTTCCGCTGTGTCTCGGGAATGGTAGAGGCGATTGTGGTAGTCGATTTGTTCTCGAAGTTTAGTTACTTCCCTCTGGATTTTATCAGGAACAGACATAGGGGTTTGGTTTTATGGCACTAGCCTCTGGCCGCTACAGCTTTCAAGCGGCGTAATTCAAAATCGCGCACCCGTTGGCGATAATGTTCTATGGTTTGTGCGGTCATGGCATTGCGATGATCGTCTTTTATTTCACCGTCAAGCGTATCACGAATAGCTTGCGCGATATCAAGCATTTGCTCAAGGGCATTGAGATTATTTATTGGCGCAGGAAGCGCGAGAAAGAAACTAATCCCCAGGGTGGTAAATTCTTCCATGTTATTGAGATCAAAGGTTCCTGGCTTAAGCATATTGGTTACACTAAAAATGACTGCGCTTTGATTCTCCTTGCCAAGTCGCTTGTGGAAAATATTCATGGCGCCAAATTTTAAACCTGCTGTGATCAGGCCATGCAATAAATCATCGCCAATAAAAACCCGGCCCGGTTTTGCCGTTATATTGATAACCAATACTTCGGGGTGCTCAACTGTGTCGCCCTGTTGTTGCGACTTTTCAATTTCTTCAAACGCCAGTGCAAGGTCTGCTTCGTTTGGTTCATCAACAAAATCTGCTGACGGCTGTGCCTGTTGCTGCTCAACTTCCCGCGATTCCAGGTCGGCCTCGACGTCTTCATGGCTTTGTTCTACTGTGACAGATCCCGTCTCAAGGCAGAGCATCAAATTCGTCTCCGTTTCTTCTTCCGTCTGACTCGATTTAGCTCCAAACACAGAAAACAGTGATCGACTTTTACCCGGTTTGGCGACAGCGGGTTCCCTATATTCATCCGACTCGTCAAACAGGCGCGACCGCTTTGCCGCGTCAACTACCGGGGCGTTATAGCCTATGCGTTCTCCTGCGGTCATAGAGAACTCATCCATAGCGGTTACCGGATCGAAAGTTTGTTGTTGCTGTTCTTGAGACGCAACAGTATCAACTTCTGTCGGTTCATCGTAATTATTTTCTTCAGGGTGCCCATCTTCGTTGGAATCTTGCTCATTGTCCTCGTCTGTACTCATTTCAAAGTAATGCTCATCCAGAGTTTTGCCCTCTTCAACGTCAAGGCTTTCTGTCTCCTCAGCATAATCCGGTGCCACCGTGCTTAGGGGGTTGAGCTCTTGTGCATCACTTGGTTCACGGGTTTCTTCGTAATCGAATAGAACCGCGTCCGGGTCATCTTCGGCTTCATCTGAAGCTGCCTCAAATTCTTCCCTGCCAGCTTCCGGCCTGTCTATTCCTTGCTCAGGTTCCGCCCCTGGCGGCGAAAGCTCCACCGCATCCATTAGCACTGGAGGTTGACTGTCGCCATCCCCATCCGCCAGATACAGAGCCCCGGCCTTTGTTTCAGCTATGCCCAAAGCGCTGTTCTGCCGCTTACGCTGCTCTAAAGAACGGCCCACGACACGAGCGCCTCCGCCCGGCAGTTCGGCGAACTCCAGTGCGTACAGATCAACATCGTTGGGGATATTCTTGTCGATGGCCAGTTTAATTTGGCCACGACGCGCATAAATGGCCACGTAGAGACCACGCAACAGCACGGCAACGATAGCCAGGCCCAGCAATAAGATAACCAATTCACGTTCGCCCATAAGTAAAGAACAAAGCCTGCCAGGAGTGCAATAAAAAATTTAAAAATCTCTAATGTTATCTTACAGTTACTGTATTTTCTTTAGCAAGGAAAGCGGCTTTTCGACAGGAACATGCGAGGAATTACAGTGCTGCTAATTCAGCGGCCTCTTCAACGTCCACGGCGACGATTCGCGACACACCCGGCTCGTGCATGGTGACCCCTAATAATTGATTCGCCATCTCCATGGTGATCTTATTGTGGCTAATGAAAATGAATTGCACATTTTCGGACATTTCTTTCACCAGATTGGCGTAACGCCCAACATTGGCGTCATCCAGTGGGGCATCGACCTCGTCCAGCATACAAAAAGGCGAAGGATTCAAACGAAATATGGAGAACACCAGCGCGATAGCCGTCATTGCCTTTTCGCCACCGGATAGCAGATGAATGGTGCTGTTTCTCTTGCCTGGAGGCCGCGCCATAATCGCCACCCCGGTATCAAGCAGGTCTTCCCCCGTCATATCCAGGTAGGCATGACCACCGCCAAAAATCCTGGGGAACAGATTTTGCAAACCGGCGTTAATTTTGTCGAATGTTTGTTTAAATCGAACTCGTGTTTCTTTGTCTATTTTGCGAATCGCCTTCTGCAAGGTTTCTAATGCTTTTTCAAGGTCTTCATTCTGTTTATCAAGATAAGTTTTACGCTCTGACTGCTGTGCATACTCGTCAATAGCAGCCAGGTTGATCGGCCCCAGGCGTTGAATCCTGTTGCCCAGTTTCTCTAATTCCTGCTCGCATTGTTGCTCGTTTAAGCCCTCGGGCAAGTTCGCTAAAACGGTGTGCAACTCAAATTTGGCCTGTTCTGGCTGTGCCAGAATGCCATCCTGTTTAACCGACGCTGCCTCGCCCTTTAAGCGCTTCTGCATGAGGCTTTCGCGAATTTGATTCACCTGCTCCTGCTGTTGCTTGCGCTGTTGCTCCAGGCTTCGAAGAGTATGCTCATTCGCATCCACCCGACCCTTGGCGGCGGCAAGTTCTTTCTCCACTTGCAGCCGCTGCTGTAACAGCGCTTCCAGATCAGTACGCATCTGCAGCAGCGGTTCGCCTGAATCCTCAATCTGCACCTGTAAGGAATCCATGCGTTCCCTGCTGCGCTGAACTTGAGTGGCCATTCTGTCCATGGTGTCACGAGTAGATTGCAGTTGAGACACCACAGACTGCTGCTTTAACGCCAGTTCATGCGCCAGGTCTTTGTCCTTTCCCGAGTTTTCCCTACAGGTCTCTAAACCTGACTGCCGCTGTTCACGCCGGGATTCAAGCTGTTCGCGCCCCCCCACGTTCTGCTCCATGCTATCCAGGGCCTGTTGCAAGCGGGAACGAGAAGCCGACATATTCTCCTCTTCCACCGCCAACTGGCGGTTTACCTCTTCCAACTCGTGATGGATACGCTGTTTGCGTGCATTTGCTTCCTCCACCTTGGCCATTTGCGCACTGAGCTGAGATTTTAGCTCACTGTGTAGCTGCGTTTTTTCAGCCAGTTCGCCTTGCAACTTCTCGCGCTGAGCTTCGTCTTCACCCAGCGCCAGCTTTAGTCGCGTTTGTTTTTCATTTAGATTAGTAGATTGTTCTTCTAATCTTTTGATTTTTTTGAATAGCTCAGCAATCAGGCCGTGTCGTTCAACAACCGATTCCTGCTTGCTGAAATTGCCAAGCTGCAACCATGCGTGGCCCAACCACACGCCATCCACCGTGATAATCGATTCCTGACTGGACAACTGAGCGCGGTTAGCCAGGGCCTGGGTGAGATTGTCAGCAACGAAGATTCCCCGCAGCAGGTCATGCAAGTCCCACTCGCTGCTTACCTTTTCACGCAAGGGCGTGAGCGACATCGGCGAATCAGCCGCAAAGCGGTGACTGGCCCTGACGTCGATCAAGGCCAGCTTGCCCTGGGGTAATTCGGATAGCATTGTATCGATATTATCGAGGCCTTCCACGCAAATACTTTGCAGAGAATCCCCTAGTACCATCTCCACAGCACGCTCCCAACCTGAGGCAATTTTAATACCTTCAGCCAATCGAAGGCGGGTATCCAGCCCTTTCTTCACCAACCACTGATTCAGTGAATCGTTGTCCTGCCCCAGAGCAGCCTGTTGCAGCGCCTCTAAAGAAGCCTGTTTGCCTTTGGCAGTCTGAAGTTCACTACGACAGTCGTTTAGATCGTCCGAACCCTTGCTGAGGGCAGCCCTATGTTCTTCAATACTCTGATTTAAAGCCCTGTTCCTGAGCTGGATTCCAGTGATACTCTGTTCTAGCAGCAATACCTCCGCGGAAGCCTCATCGACAGCATAATCAACCGGCCCTTCGATGAGTGCCTTTCGCTCTTCTTCTAACTTGCGCTTTCCCGCCAGACCTCTTTCTACCATGTTTTTTAGCTGTTGGATTCTGGATTGTTCTACTTCGGCAATTTGCCGTGGTTCTTCTGCGCGTTGATTGAAGGAATCCCAATCTTGCTGCCATTGTGTCAGGTTCTGTTCTGCCTGAGCCAAAAGAGCAGAGGAAGAGCGTTCCGCTGCACGCGCCGCTTCCAAACCCGGCGTGATCGAAAGTATTTCAGCATCTAACTGAGTGATCTTTTTTAAGTCCACATCCAGTTCTTCTTTTGCTTGTGACCATGCGTCTCCGGTCTCGGAAAGATCCCGCTTTAGCTGGTTCTCACGTTCAATGTGATGCTCAATCGACTGTTCGATTCTGGCAATGTCGCTGCCCAGGCTATAAAAACGTGCCTGCACCCCTCCGAAGGCATCCGAAAGCTCTGTATTAAGTGACAAATGCTGCTCTGCTTTCGCATCGATTTGTCGCTGCTCGGCGGTAGTCGCTTCGATCTTGATTTCGAGACCGTTGATCGCCTGCTGGTTCTGCTTCAATTCTTCGTCAAGGCTACGCCAGCGAAGAGCATTGAGATTCGCCGACGTTTCCCTTTCCTGTTTCTTGAGTTCAGCGTACTTTTCAGCAGCGACTGATTGCCGCTGCAGATGCTGAAGCTGGCGTTCCAATTCATCCCGAATATCTTCCAGGCGTTCCAGATTGTCTTTAGTGCGCCTTATTCTATTTTCAGTTTCTCTGCGCCTTTCCTTATATTTTGAAATGCCCGCCGCCTCTTCAATAAAGACACGTAACTCTTCTGGTCTGGATTCGATAAGACGGGACACCATGCCCTGCTCGATGATGGAATAGCTGCGGGCACCCAGGCCAGTACCCAGAAAAATATTGGTGATATCCTTGCGCCGAACCCTGGTGCCGTTGAGGCTATAGGTGGATTGTGCGTCTCTATCTACCTTGCGCTTAATCGACACCTCGTCGAAGTTGGCGTACTCACCGGTAAGTTTGTGATCGTGATTATCAAACACCAGCTCGACACTGGCCTGACCAACAGGTTTGCGGCTCCCGCAACCATTGAAGATGACATCTGCCATGTTTTCACCACGCAGGTTTTTGGCGGAGCTCTCACCCATCACCCAGCGTACGGCGTCGATGACATTGGATTTACCGCAGCCATTCGGGCCCACCACAGAACAAAGATTGGAGGGGAAATCGATTGTGGTGGGGTCAACGAAGGATTTAAAGCCAGCTAATTTAATACACTTCAGGCGCATGAATGACTCTGAAAAATTACCTGCTTCTTGCAGGTAGTGGTGGAACAAATCGGACGACAGACTGAGGATGTAACGAAAGCTGTGTTTCTTTGCTAAATCCCTGTTTTATTTTTGCACTAAACACGGGAGCAAAGTCTATCTGATTTGATGATTCAATGACACTCTCTCCACTCCAGCCGAAACCCCGCATAGACTGACACCAGCACTTCAAGAACCTGTGAATCCCTGTTTTGAGTCTATAGCCGATTGTGGTAGTCAAAAAACCCAACCGCCGTCAGGTCAGCTTTCAGCGCACTGAATTCATCCCCGGTCAGGTTTTGAATCGGTGCCCGGTTGGGCCCCAGATCCAGGCCGATCAGCTTCATGGTTTGCTTGCCAGCGACAATATTGCCACGGTATTTAACAATAACATCTATCATATCCATGGCTTTGAACTGCAACTCCCGTGCTTTCTGCAAATCTCCCCGGCCAAAGGCGGCTCTTATTCCGGTATACAAATTAGCCGCGTAATTGAAGGTGCCACCGATGCAGCCAGTCGCTCCACCCAGCGCCAGCGCGGCAAGCAGGGTTTCATCCTGGCCGTGTAACAGATCAAATTTTCCTTGCTGGTAACGCCGACACTGGGTGTATTCGTACAGACTTTCGAAGGTGTGCTTGATACCCGCAAAGTTGGGGATACGGCCATTCACCGCTTCCAGCAACGGCAACATCGGCAAATTGACGTTGGTAAAGGCCGGTATGTGATAGAAGTAAAATGGCAGTTCCGGTGCCCCCGCTGCAATATCCTGGCAGTATTGTAGCAACTCTTCTATGTGCGTTACACAGGGAAAGGTTGGCGCAGTGGCAGCGATAGCCCAGGCATCTATGTCTCGTGCATGTCGCGCCAGATCGGCACTTCCGCGGCAGCAGTTGCTGCCAACATGGATGATAAGCTTGAAACCTGCGGGTGCCGCCTCCCGCCATTTTTCGGCACAGCTTCTGCGCTCGGCATCCGTCATCAGGTGACCTTCGCCGGAAGAGCCATTCACAAAAGCCCCCACCATGCCATGCTCAACCAGCATCTCTGCATAAGAGACTGTGCAAGAACCCCCTCGCCAGATCGCATTAGCTGTGGAAAACCCTTGTGTGTTTTTACTGGATTCCTGCCTTCGCAGGAATGACGGGGTGGTGCTGGAATGACGAATATTGAATTTTTGCACAGTCTCATAAGCGGGTATGATAGCCAGATTCAACTCACCGTTTTCCCTGAAAGCGGTGAATGGGGCACAGATCATACCATCAATTTTTTCGAATTCGATTGCTGTTGTCACGATGTACCTCTTCTGCTTATCTCCGCCTGATCTGGCGTCCGCAATCTCTCTAATTTGAAACGCCGGATCGTACCAATGTCATGGGTGCTGGCAACCAGAGTCGGGACTGAACTGAAAACCCATATAAAAACCCGTAATCCTGTCTATCCTGTGTATCCATGTGGTAACAGCCAGGCAGCAACGGGGATAACCGCCGTGCCGGACTCACGGGTAAACAACCGGATTGAATTCACTCACCGCAGGCTCGCCGGCTTGAGTTCCGGGCAAGAAATTGGCGTGATCGCGACGACGCCACTCATTCCATCGATTCTGTGAATCCGGATCCGGGAGAATACGGCTGTTCGCGGCAAAATAAATTATGCTCATCACCTCTCGCAACTGGCTGCTGGTATTGGCAAGCGAGCCATGCAGGCACCAGCCCGAATGGAAAGTGGCATCACCGGCCGCCATGGCACCATAGTTGACCATGGAGAAGCCTTTTCGCTGACAATAATCTCGATAGTTTGCTTCTGAATTATCGGAAATGGGAAGATCACCCAGAGAACCTGCCGCCCCTGAGGCACTAGCAAAATTGAGTGTTCCCATTTGCTCGCTGAGTGCCGTCAGTGGCATCCACAGGGTAATCGTGTTGTCCGTATCCAGCGGCCAGTAGTACTGATCTTGATGCCAGGGTGTAATCCCCCCGCCCGGCTCCTTGTACAGTACCTGATCATTGTAAAAACGCACACTGGCAACCCCCATCAACCGAGCAGCGATTCCGGCAAAACGCCTGGCCATTACAAATTGCGCGACAGCATTACTGTAACGCCCCAGGCTGCCAATCTGGATAAAGGCTTTGCCATAGGTGTCACGCTGATCGAGGGGCAGAACATCAAGCTGCTGCCGCTGTTGCTCAAAAGCCACGTTAATCACGCTGCGATAAGCAGACAGCTCCTCGGTGCTACAGACACTGCGTAGACAAACATGCAAGTCACGCCGGTAGTTTGCACAGGTTTTTTCGCTGAGCGCATAGGTGGAGTCCAGTGCGGGCAATTCTGATGGCTGCATGGGTAAATCCTCTCTAATCCACCAGGCTCGGTGAGCACAGTGACCAGCTACTTGTGAAAACGGCCGTATTTCTCTACCAGAGATTGATGCTGAGAATACACCCAGCGGTAATACTCCAGCTCTTGCAATTCACTGGCGGCCGCCTCATCCAAAATGACCACCGCATGCCGGTGCATTTGTAGCGCACTCGCCGGGCACATCGCGCTCACGGGGCCCTCGATAGCTGCCCGGATGCTGCGGGACTTGCGCTCTCCCGTGGCCAGCAACAGCACATGCCGGGCTTCCAGGATTGTCGCAATACCCAAGGTAAGCGCCAGATGGGGCTGGAATTCACCCGCCTCGAACAGGCGGCTATTGTCTTCAAGGGTTTGCCGGGTCAAGGTTTTTACGCGGGTCCGGGAGACCAGGCTGGACGATGGTTCATTAAAGCCAATATGTCCGTTGGCACCTATGCCCAGTATTTGCAGGTCGATGCCGCCGGCTGCGCTGATCGCCCTCTCATAGGCGGCTGCCATTAGCCTGGGATCTTCGCCTTCGGGGCAACCGGGCACATGGGTATTTGCCGGATCAATGTCAATGCGCTCGAACAGATGCTCATTCATGAAGCTGCGGTAACTTTGTTGATTGTTCTCGGCGATGCCGATGTACTCATCCAGATTAAAGGTGACGCAATCTCTAAAACTCACTTCACCCGCGCGGCAGGCAGCCACCAGGTGTCGGTACAGCACTATCGGACTACTGCCGGTGGCAAGACCCAGTACAGCATCACTTTTTACCGCCAGCAGTTCGCAGACCAGTCGTGTGGCCTGGCGGGCAACAGCCTCTGCGTTGTTCGAGATTATGACTTCCATTACTGTTTTTTCGCCTGCATTGGGGTCGGTAAATTGGCCGACAAATCCTCTTCGAACTGACGCAGGATTGTGGCCATGAAAGCCTGGTATTCCAGTTCTGGATTGGCTACCAGAGGCATGAGGTTCATCGCCAGTGACAAGTACCCGGCGCCATCGACGGCGTGGGATTGATCAAATGTCGCGTTGCACAGATGACGCGCATCTGAGGCCAGATCATAGCGTTTGCCCGCGCTAATCTGGGAATCGAACACCGCAATGAGCTGCATGTACAACAGCCGCTGCGCACTCACATCCAGGCGCAGCCGGTATTGTTCCGGCAACCAGTCCAGGCTGCGCCAAACTTCCACCCCCAGCACCTGTTGAGGGCGCAGCTTTGCGCCCAGGGCGCGCAGCGCCTCCAGCGCATGCAGACAGACACTACTATGTGTTTGGTGACGATCCGCCAGATTGTGCAGATAAACAATTTGTGGCTGCGCCAGCGCCAACCAGCGGGTGAGACGCTCGACCAGTGCGCTGTTTATTCCGTTCTTCAGTTCGGCGCTGGCCGCCCCACACTGCAAGACCAGGGAATACTGCCCCAACTCGGCGGCCTGCCGTTGCTCCCGCTTGCGTATCTCGGCCATCTCATCATCGCTGTAGTGCGCGTACACCCCACTGCGCGGAGAGTTCGCACCATCGGTTATGACAATCCCGGTAAACCAGCGATCATCATGCCCGAAACATTCGGCTATACCGTGGAAACCAATGATTTCAATATCATCCTGGTGCGCAGCGATTGCCAGGTGCGTGGTACGCCCCAGCGCATGCCCGGTATTGTTGCCATCCGGTACAAAGCAATCGGTTTTTTCAGCTGACTGCTGCATTCAAGTACTCCTTAATCATCAATGCGGCACCATATAGATCAGCGTCTTTCGCTAAGGTCGGCGTTGCAATATCAAGCTGGTAGAGTTCGGGTAATTTCGCTAGCGCCGAGACAACGCGGCGGCGAAACTCCTGTTGCAGACCGACACCGCCGCCCATCACCACCAGATCGGTACCAGTAAGCACACGAACATTGGCAATAAGTTCGGCTACTGCCGACGCCGACTCATCAAACAAGATTGCCAGGCGCGGATGCTCTGCCTGGGCGGCGAATGCCTCACGGCAGCCGATTTCACGCCCCAACAATTTGCTTGCCCGGCAGCCAATTGCAGTGCCGGATGCAATCGCTTCCACGCAATTCCAGCGACCACAAATACATTGAATATTTTCGCCCTGCACTCGCGGAACCGTCAGGTGACCAATCTGTGCCGCGAATCCGTGGGTGCTGGTCAACAGCTTGCCATTTTGAACAATACCCCCGCCTATACCCGTCGAGACAGTTATATAAACCAGCGTATCAAGCACGCTGTGGCCGCCCAGGCAGTATTCGCCCCACGCCGCCGCCCAGGCGTCATTCAGAACCGTCACCGGCAGCCCGCAGGCGGCCACTAATTCATGCTCCAGGGGTAGGCGTTGACTGGTGCCGGTTGACAAGAAGTGTACCTCACCCCTCTCATTCACCAGCCCGGTGCATGCCACGCCTACCCCCGCAGCCTGCCCCAGCCAATCCTCAATCAGTGAACTGAGCATGGGGACTAACTGTGTCAGGCGGGTATGTACAGGTGACGGGGCGCTGCGGCGATCAACAATATCTGCACCGTCGAACAGAGCGGCTGAAACCTTGCTGCCCCCTATATCGATTGCGATAATCATGGTGGCGGCCTTACATCTCACTCGCGGCGGCAGAGATGCTGCTGGCAAACCAGGCGGCAATATGTTCCACCCGGGTGATGGCAGAGCCTACTGTTACGGCGTGCGCACCGGCCAGAATGGCCTGGGCTGCCCGCGCCGGAGACTTGTACCGACCCTCCGCAATAACCGTAATGCCAGCTGCGGCCCAGCGCTCAACCAGTTCCAGGTCGGGCAGTTCTGCTGTCTCTTCCGCCGCGGTGTAACCAGACAGGGTGCTGCCAATAAAAGTGCAACCCAGTTCGGCCATTTTCTTGCCCTCATCGTAGTTGGCACAATCTGCCATCGCCACACAGCCGGTGCTGTGCACAGCCTCTAAAAGAGATTTGACGGGAACCGGTCGCTCACGATTAGTGGCATCGAAAGCAATAATGACGGCGCCAGCCTGAGCCAAAGCCTCGATGTCTTCCACAAAGGGTGAAATCCGCACCGGGCTATCGGGTAAATCTCGCTTGATAATGCCCACTATCGGCACATCGGTAGCCGTCGTGACTGCAATGACATTCTCTATACCCTCAATACGCAGACCCCTGGCACCGCCAGCCACAGCCGCCAGTGCCATGGCCACGACATGCTCGACCCGATCCATGGGGCCTTTATCCAGCGGCTGACAGGAGGCAATAAGTGCCTGTTCAAGCAAGCGGACAAGCGCCTGTTCCCGCTCTTTATTTATAGCTGTCATGATGTCGCCCGCCCTTGCATGGTGTGCAAGGTTAGTCCGGCCAGGTTTCGCGTGGCGGAAGGTAGTAGCAGGCTCGCCAAATATCCCACCAACAGGCAGGTGAATATACCGATGCTCGCGAATAAACGGCCGTTCTGCCGCACTAATCGAGCCATCGTTGTTGGCATCAGTGCCTTCACCGCGGGTGGCGACCCAGACCTGGTCGTGCCAGCTCTCACGGCTCCCCGCCGAGCCTGGATCAGCCGCTTCCGCGACCGGGAAATTGATGCCGCCGGCGATGATAAGTGCATCCCGGTGTACCCCCATAAAAGACCCTGCCACTCCCGTAAATGCACCCTGTTTGCTGACCGGTAGCGTGCCCAGTCGCTCCCGGACCACGGTGCTGGACTCGCCATGGAGCAGCAATGGCAGAGCGACCAGCAGGACAGTGCAACAAACTTTCTCCAGGCGGCTCACGCTTCCCTCCCGCAGGGTATTGTTCGGACGTGAAGTTTAATTCTAAAGTTATCATACCATCACGCCATCATACCACAAGACCCGATTGCGTTTTTGTTGGCAGATTGGTCGCCGAGTGATGGCTTGTTGCAAGGGCGAGGTCAATCCGCCAGGGGTTGTTTATCACCGTAAAAAATATCGTAGGCGTTCTGCAGGTGTACCTTCAACGCCTGGTCAGCGCCGGCAGCGTCGCGGGCGCGGATTTTCTGTAGAATTTCCGCATGGGCTTCATAGCTATTCTGGTTATGTGCTTCCGGATTGGGAATGGCCGGACGTGCAGCGATCACCCAGTCGGCCAGAGCCTGGTGTACCACCAGAAAGATGGGATTATCAGGAATGGCGGCGATGACACGATGAAAATTAACATCCGTCTGACGAAATTGCTCGGTGTTGCCGATGGCATTCCGGTTCAGCTCCAGCGCCTGCTCCAACTGATCAAGCTGATTTTCGGTTGCAGATTCCGCAGCATACCGCACCAGGCTGGATTCAAAAAACTGCCGAAGCTGGTCAAAATAGCGCAGCCCGCCCGGTTGTTGCAGGAAGTCTTTCGACATGCCTGATAATTCTGAAATGATGTTGTCTGCCGATGGACGACTGACACGGGTACGCTCACCACTGCTGATCCTGACCAGACCCTTGCGGGACAGTGCCGACAAGGCGTCTCGGATTGATGGTCGCCCTACTCCAAAGGCTTCCATCAGCTCCCTCTCCGAAGGCAGCGCGTCACCTTCGGCAAACTCCCCGCAGCGAATCATCAGCTCCAGCTCTTCCTCAACAGTCTCCGACAATTTCTTCCTGACAACGGGACGCTTCACCCTAATAGGCATGGGCACTCCTTGCGTAAGCAAATTACGTGCAATTTGTTATACCTTATGACAGCATAACAAGTAAACACCTCCTTCCTTCCTTCCTTCCTTGCCATAGCAACTTCCTGCCAGACACCACCAACCTCGCAGACTAGCGACAATCAGGCGTCGAATCAACTCTCTCTACAACCCCCAAATCCCCAGATAGAGTAGCGCCAGCGCTTCAAGGACATGCGAATCCCTCTTTCAAGCCTTGTGGCAGTGGCTGGCCAGTACAGCAGATAGTATGGAGATAGTACGGAGATAGTACGGAGATAGTGCCGAGAGGTTTACTGAAAAACCCCGTTTACTAAAAAATACTGGCTCGGTGCATTATCAACGCTAAATCGGCTATTTTAGACGGGTTTATCCTGCAGAAGCCGTTATTCTTGTTCTATATCGGGTTAAACGGGCGGCGCTTCAAACTCCTTCAGTGCCAGTAGCATTCGTTCCAGTAGTAGTCGGTGTTTCTCCCGCATTTTGACCAAGAGTTGACGTCCCGTCCTGACCACTTTTGCCGCGAGACGCCAGCGCAGAGTCACCGCACGGCTATGGACTATGGACAAGGCTGATTTCAATGCGGCTTTATTGGCCTTACTTTGACCTTCATTGACCTTCATTGACCTTCATTGACCTTCATTGACCTTGCCCAGGCAGCATGAATTTGCGGCTGGCTTCCCATTCGCCTGAGCCAATCTCCAGGCGTGGTCGCCTGAGGAAGTTTCTTAATGTCCAATACAGTGCGCAGTGCTTCATCATCCTCAAGGTTGCGAACCGCATCCAGATGAAAACTGCCTTCATGCTGCATCAGGATGAGGGTCTTGATGAATTCCGAGGGCGTAATTCAGAGGGACAGTGGCCACGATTGCTCAGGCTAGGGGAAATGCTTGTCGATTCGCTCAGACAGGTTCAGGGAGTCCATTATCCATTAATTATCCCTTAATTAATTGAGCAATCGCCGAAACCGGCACGAGAGGTGAGTAAATCGTAGGAGTATCTCAGACATCTAGATATCTAGTCTGTATCATAAACGTGTAGATGTTAGGCAGGTCTGATAACTCAATAGGGAAATATAAAATTATGAACAAAACTGTTTTGACTATAGCGATAAGTGCTGTGATATCTTCAGCACCCAATTCTGTATTCTCTCAAGTTGCGGACAACGAAAAATCGAGGGGAGACGCAAGGAACGCTATTTGGAAGAAATGTAACCGGCGGTGTGGTATCACTACGCTCTAAACGTCCGACGGGGGAGTTTGATTTTACTATGAAGGCAACGATAGGTAGTCATGGTCGTAAGGACATATCTGTGGCTATAGAAAATTCCTTGATAGAGGATGTCCTGGCAGGCCGCCTCACAGTAATGAGTAAGAGCCGCGATGGCTATTTCGACAATCCTGACTACCCGGCGAATGATCCCGCAACTGGGGAGCCCTTTAACAATAATGAGACGGGTGGTGATACCGTTGGCGATTTGGACGGTCTCTTTGTGCGGCCGGTGCTCAAGTGGACACCGACTGAGAACCTGGATGTAACACTGTTGGCAGAATTTGGCGATTTGAAGGACGGAGGCGCGACCGCTCGCCCCTACGAGTTCCGGGGAATAGTCGATGAAGATGGAAATATTGACAGGTATCCGCCGTTTGATACTTCTCATATCGGGAATCAAGAGTTAGCACACAATACGAAGGGCGATAGTAGTACGGAATGGCAGCCCTCGGATGACATGATGGGCTATGGGCAATTCACAAGTCCTTTAGGAGCGGTGGGTTTAATTTAAGGGCAACATCGGATCACGGTGCCCAGCCGTTTGATGAAGAAGTAGTCGATGCTTTCGAGGTTGGCATGAAAGCGGATTTTCTGGATGGTACTTTACGCGTAAATACGGCCTTGTTTCATAACCAATATAAGGATTTACAGCGGATAGCCTTTAGTACGGCTGGAGGAGATAACGGCGCTTTAGCGCAGAATATCCAGAACGCAGCAGAGGCAACGATCAACGGCGTTGAAATTGAAACCATCTGGGCAGCAACGGACAACTTCGTGCTAACGGCAGCCGTTGGTTATCTGGATGCAAGCTACGATGACTTTTCGGGCCTGGATCTGGATAATGACGGCACTCCAGACCCTGATATTGCAGAAGGTTTGGATCTTGAGCGTGCGCCGGAGTGGACCTGCGCCTTTTCTGCGAACTACGATCATGAAATGGATGATATGGGGCTGTTAAGCCTTAGGGCATCCTATAGCTACACCGATGAGAGGACTTTCAACACTGCTAATACGCGGTTCCACGATAGCTATGCGTTGGTAGATGCAGGCCTGACCTGGACGAGTGCAAGTTACCGTTACAAGGTGTCTATATTTGGCAAAAATCTGACCGATGAAGAGTATGGTCATGCGGGCGCGGATATTCTATCCAGAGGCACTTACTATGAGTATTTACAGGCTCCCAGGACTTATGGTGTCGACATTTCCTATAACTACTGATCGTATTGGGCAGAGGCGTCGATTATTCGAGCGCCTCTGCTGGCAATTATCAATAGGGCCCTACCAAAAATTCAAAATTTCCGACTTCATTGTCAAAGTGGCATTAGGACTGTCATTCGAGCGAGTACTGGAGTGGGCGTATGCTCTTTTGGCGTGCTCCTCCGGTGGAGTTGTCCCGGCACCGTGTGATAACTCTGCGCTGGCGTCTCGCGGCAAAAGTAATCAGGACGGGACGTCAACTCTTGGTGAAAATGCGTGAAAAACACCGACTACTACTGGAACGAGTGCTACTGGCACTGAAGGAGTTTGAAGCACCGCCCATTTAACCCGATCCCGATACAGAACAAGAATAACGGCTTCTGCAGGATAAATCCGTGCAAAAAGCCCATTTAGCGCTGATAATGCACCGAGCAAGGGTTTTTAGTAAACCTCTCGACAATATCTGCTGTAATCTGCTGTAATAATCAGCCATAAGGCTTGAAAGAGGGATTCACCGGCCCTTGAAGCGCTGGCGCTACTCTATCTGGGGATTTGGGTTAACCATGTATAGTTGACGGATTCCTGATCGAAAAGCATAAACAAATAATGATCCGGTTTAGTAAGCGCAGAGCTAACTCACCCACAGAGGATAAGCGATTCTATGACAGGCCTTCCGATGAAGACAGCTTTAGCGCTGGCAATTGGCACCGCCGTTGGGGCGTTTCCAGTTTCCGGCCTCTCCCAAACCGACGATAACACCAAGACGAGGCGTCGGCATTCTATTAGAAGAGGTAACGGTTGCTGCGCAAAAAAGAGCAATGCTGAACCGCTGCAGGATGTACCGATTGTTATCAGCCCGTTTTCGGGCGGCCAAAGATTATTAGCGCCTTCTGCTGCTCCTGTAGTGAGCGATTTCCTTGTGACTGAAAATATAGTGCTTACGATCATTATTTCGGGAATGCATCGCAATTTTCAGAGGAAGCTCAAGATGCCACACTGCTGAGGCAGTCAGCCTCAAAAGTGCAGCAGATCAACCGGACTTACCTGTATTACACACTCAACTAAATCAAAAGGAATAATAGTATGAACTGGAAAGCGTCTATCCTGGCGTCCCTTGCGCTCATAACGGGCCTGGCCCAGGGGGAATCTGTTGAACCTGGAGAAGAGAGAATCAGCAAGATACTGGCAATGGGCATTGCTCCAGCCAAGGTAAGCCCACCTCGAGGTGAGGAGAGCGAGGGGCCTTACCAAAAGATGATCATCAAAAATGTCAAGATGATTGACGGGAGTGGTGCGCCGACTCAAGGACCTGTAACTATCACTGTTGAAAACGACCGAATTACTGAAATTAAAGGTGCCGATACTGGCTCCGTACGTATTCTTGAAGAAAAATATAACGCTGGTATTAGAGTGATCGATGCGACTGGCAAGTACGTTATACCCGGTATGATCGACGCACACGTCCACTTGGGGACCACGAGCCATGCGGCGGGCGGATCACTGACAGACCCTGAATATGTCAACAAGCTCTGGTTGGCGCATGGAGTAACTACAGTTAGAGATCTTGGTGCACTTATGGGCCTCAACTGGACCCTGGAGCACAAAAAGCGCAGCGCTGCCAATGAGATTGCGGCGCCGAGAATAGTTGTTTTCGCAGCGTTTCCTGAACAGATGCCCTCTGCGAAGGCTGCTCGTAAGTGGGTGAGTACGGCAAAGAACAAGGGCGCTGACGGCATAAAATTTTTTGGAGCAGCGCCTGAGATTCTCGCAGCGGCATTAGATGAAGCACAGAAGCGCGGTATGCGCACCGCTCAGCACCACTCTCAGGTATCGGTAACACGAATGAATGTTCTGGATACGGCCAGATTAGGGCTGACAAGTATGGAGCATTGGTACGGCCTGCCGGAGGCCATGTTCGAGGATCGTATTGTTCAGAATTACCCCTACGACTACAATTACAACAATGAACAAGATCGTTTTGGCCAAGCGGGACGTTTGTGGCAGCAGAGCGCTGAGCCGGGTTCCGAAAAATGGAACGCCACCATTGATGAACTGATTGGCCTTGACTTTACCATTGATCCCACCTTCACAATCTATGAGGCAAACCGTGATCTGATGCGCGCAGTGCGTGCCGTGTGGCATGACGAGTACACTATGCCCTATATCACCCGGGCATTTCAGGCAGACCCTCACACTCACGGTTCCTACTTCTTTGACTGGACTACTGCCGACGAAATTGCATGGAAGAAGAATTACCAACTGTGGATGACCTTTATTAACGACTACAAGAACAAAGGCGGTCGGGTGACTGCGGGATCCGATTCCGGCTTTATCTGGAAGATCTACGGTTTCGGATATATCCGGGAGCTGGAACTGTTGCAAGAGGCCGGTTTTCATCCGCTTGAAGTACTAAAATCCGCAACCCTCAATGGCGCAGAACTACTGGGTATGGAAAACGAAATAGGCTCCATACAGGTGGGTAAAAAAGCGGACATGGTAATAGTGAACGAAAACCCGGTCGCTAACTTCAAGGTCCTTTACGGCACAGGCCACAAGATTTTGAACAAAGAGAAGAACAGGATGGAAACGAGCAAGGGAATCGAGTACACCATAAAAGACGGTATTGTCTACGACGCCAAGCAGATGCTTGCTGATGTTCGAAGACTCGTGGCTGAGCAAAAATCCAGGGAAACAGCTCAGGAACGAGGAGAAAGCCCATGAAATTTTTTTGCAATATACTTATTGCCCTACTAATCACTTGTTCCTTCCCGCTGTTAGCCACGCCAGTAAGGGTGATTCTGCAAACCTCCAAAGGCGATATTATTCTGGAGATTTATCAGGAGCAGGCGCCACAAACGGCGGCCTACTTCCTGGACTTAATTGATCGTGGGCTCTATAACGGGGCCAACTTCTATCGCTCAACGACCTTGGGGATCGAGAACGGCCCTCGCCTCATCCAGGGAGGTATTTTTTTAGATTCCGTTACCTCTGGTGATCGGCCGATGAGAAACCAGTTAATGCAACAATTTTCGTTGTCAATGCTGGAAACCGTGGAGAATTCAAAATTGACCGGCATTAAGCACAAGCGCGGTACTGTGTCCTTTGCACGAGATCTATATGACACCGGCTATGTGATACCAGAAATTTTTATTTGCGAAGGAGATTTCCCCATGCTCGATTTAGGTGGTAGAACTATACCAGATACACAGGGGTTTCCTGCATTTGCCAAAGTTATCGAGGGTATGGACATAGTTTCTGCAATTGCCGATGGCGAAATCAATGGATCAACCGGACTCACGAACCTAAAAGGCCAAATATTAACTGCGCCTATAGCGATTATTAAGGCTTATCGCCAGTCGAACCAGGTAGTAATAGAGTAGCGCCAGCGCTTCAAGTTTCCATTGTCCGCCGAAGAGCATTTACATGGAGGAACCTCGGGGAATGGGAACGCATCCCCTGCCGTTACCGAACGCCTGTAGTTGTCTACATCGTGAACTGGAATCTTGTTTATAGAACAGCGCAATACAATGACTCTGGAACTTCTATAAGCCCCATGGTGCCTGCTGGAAACTATGCCGGCAGTACCAACGGTGGCAGCGGACAATCAACTGTTGCGGCAATAGCTCGCAGCAACTCAACTTCTATTGCCTGCAACTTTCCATCTGCTGATATACAACTTACACAGGCTTTCAGCAATGCCGGTTTCTGCAAAGGTTTTAGCGCTGCCAACTGATCCAGCGCATCGTTTAGTATGTCGAAATTTATCTTGCTCAGATCGATTAAGCTGATTGGGAAATTTAGACTTTTCGCCCCGGCAGAGAAAGCCTCATCGGCTGGCAGTTCATTTTGAACGGTGGAATGAGTGAGGATAGATAACAATACAGCTATGGATTGTTGACAGCCTTGCAGATTCTTATTGCCAAAGCGTGGCGTCCTGCTCTTGTTAAAAACGGCATCCAGGTGATGAAACACTATTTTCTGTAAAGCCCATTCCAGTAAATTAATCTTCTGATCTATCTCAATAAGCTTTTTAAAATTCTCTTTGAACAATTGATATTGTCGTGCTGACAATTGTCGCAAACTGGATAAGGCAATGTTGACCAGTGGCAGGCGCTGCTCGGCGACAACGGCATCTGTTTCTTTTTGCAGGTTTAACAATTCTCGATAAACCCCGTCATCGGCATTGTTGTGCAGGTATTCAAGCTGCATCGCCTGCACCGATTCATCGCTGCCCAGTACCAGAAAATAGACGATAGCTCGCGCTCCTGAGGGTTCACGAGCCGCGTCGAGCAGCAATTGAGGCGTCTGCTGAACCAGGGCATCAGCGTACTCCAGGTGTTTGCTCTCGGGATTACCCACTTGTTTAAGCAAGGCATCGGCCGCTAGCACGCCGGTCGCACCGGCCAGGATGGCGCTGGCTTTTTCGCCCTGGCTGCTGTCAGTTTTTTGCTGTTGCGGCTCCTTCTCAGCCGCTTTCGATCTATCCCGATCGATTAGCCCGTAGTCTCCGTCCCAACGAGGAAGTATAGCCAATATGCGATCTCGCAACGGTGGATGAGTTGCGTAGAAGCGACTCAATGCAGACAGCTGCCCTTCTTCAAACAGGGCGTGGCTAATTTCAACAGTCTTCGGGTTTTGCAAATAGGAGCGTTCATGGTGCCTGGCAATTTGCATCAATGCCTGGCCAATGCCATCCGGGTTTCGCGTAAGTTGCACCGCCGATGCGTCCGCCAAATATTCACGCTGTCTGCTCACCGCAGCCTTAATTAGATTGCCGAAAAATGTGCCGGCAAAGCCCACTACCACTAAACCCAGGCCAAGAAATACAATGCCGCCAGAATCCTTTGATCCCCGACCGTAGGCGCCACCCCACCACAACAGGCGGTAACCAATTACGCCGAGAACCATAATGCCGTGAAGAACACCGATTAAACGAATATTGATACGCATATCACCGTGCAGGATATGACTGAACTCATGCGCGATAACCCCCTGCAATTGATCCCTGCTCAAGATGTCTATGCTGCCACGGGTAACCGCAAGGATAGCGTCACCTGGAGAGTAACCGGCGGCAAAGGCATTAATACCAGGCTCTTCCATAAGATACACCGGGGGAACCGGTGTGCCTGATGCAATCGCCATTTCCTCAACTATATTTAATACCCGCCTCTCGGCTGGGTCTTGACTGCCCGCCACCAACAATCGGCCATTCATCATTTCAGCTATACGCGCCCCGCCACCGGACAAGGCAATAATCTTGTACAAGCTGCCAAGCAACACGACGCAGCTTACCACCGCAGTAATTACCAGGAAGCTGGTGATATCAAACTGAAAATCACTTGTCGCGGCCATGCCGGTTTCGGCAAAACCAAAAATCAGCATGACCAATAAACTAGTCACGATAATTAACGACAGCACAGCAAGCACAAACAGGATAATTAATTTTCCCGTGTTACGTTTTGCTGTGTCCTGGGATTCAAAAAAATTCATGTGTGCTTTGCCAGCCTAAAAATTTACAAGCATCAATTCAGGAGCTACTAACCTGGCGTACTCCCACCTTGACTCATGGTTTCTAAAAAGAAACTTTCGGCGCTTCCTGAATAGCCTCGCTGTCTTCGAACTCGAGCAGGCTGGCATCCGCACTGTGGCCGAAAAAACCGGCTACAGCAAGCGGTGGAAATGATTGTCTATAGGTGTTGTAAGCCATTACCTGATCGTTGAACGCCTGGCGAGAAAAGGCAACTTTGTTCTCCGTAGTAGTCAGCTCTTCACTCAACTGCATCATATTTTGATTCGCTTTAAGGTCGGGATACGCTTCCATCACGACGTTGAAACGGTTCAAGGCACCAGTTAACGCGCCCTCCTGCCCCATCAATTCCTGCATGGCAGCCGCATTTCCTGGATCAGCCGCTGCGGCAGCCAGCCCTGCTGAGGCAGAATTACGTGCCACGATAACCGCCTCAAGCGTTCCTCTTTCGTGTTCCATATACGCTTTTGCGGTTTCTACCAGATTGGGAATCAGGTCGTAACGGCGTTTTAATTGCACCTCGATCTGGGCAAATGCGTTTTGATAGCGGTTCTTGAAACTTACCAATTGGTTATAAATACCAACAACATAGAAAAACAGGGCAGCAATAATAACCAGGGCCACAATCGTGGTGATTTCCATGGCTTGACTCCTTCTATAAATGAATTGATCGCCCTCATCATTTAGGGCTGCTGCGCCTATTATTCCACTAATAGAAGCGCCTGTCCTCCTACTATGCCAATTCCGGGAAATGAATTTCTCAGATCCAGAATTATCTGCCAGGCTGCTGTTTATCGCGCTTTAGAATATCATCTGTGTACATAATGGGGTCGCCGCGTCCGCTGTGGCGGGATTGATCGGAAAAGAAGGGGCGATGATACGAAAGACATTGTCGCTGTTCTTTGGCTACGTTAATTTGGATTCGGATATTTTTAATGCAGGCTTCATCGTGGTCACCATGATCTTTGCGACCCTGATCTACTTCCTGTTCAAATTCAATCGAAGCAGCGTTCCCTGACAGCAAGCCCGGGCTAGCTTATACTCTCGGCATTGATTCCCCCCAAATATTGCCTGTCACGGCGGGTCATTCATGCCTGAAACATCACCAGACAACTCTCGTTCCCTGATCATTGCCACAGCCGGTCATGTAGACCACGGCAAAACCTCACTCGTTGCCAACATTACCGGTATAGAAACCGACAGCCTGGCAGAAGAAAAATCCCGTGGTCTCACCATTGTGCCCGGCTATGCTTATCACCACTTTTCAACCATGGTTAACGGGGAAGAATGCAATAACACCCTTGGCTTTGTCGATGTGCCAGGCCACACAGATTTTATTAATAATATGTTGGCGGGCGTGGGCGCGGTGGACGCTGCCTTGCTGGTAGTAGCAGCAGACGATGGCATCATGCCGCAAACACAGGAGCATTTGGCTATATTGGATTTGCTGGCGGTATCGCGAGGTGCTATTGCGCTGACAAAGACAGATCGCTGCGACCCAGAGCGAGTACAAACTGTTGTTTCAGCTATACAGGGCTTGCAGGCGAGCACCAGCTTGCAGAACGCCCCCATCTTTCCGCTGTCCAACGAAACTGGCGCAGGCATTGCTGAACTCACGAAGTATTTATACCAACTGCTCGACGATGACGATGTAAGTAAGAAACCCGGTGATGACAATCAGTATTTTCGTTATTTGATTGACCGCAGCTTCGTCGCAAAAGGTATTGGAACAATTTTAACTGGCAGTGTGCGGGCAGGCTCCACTAGAACGGGTGTTAGCCTGAAACACACGGGCACGAGCGAAGTCACCAGGCTTCGTGGCATAAGGGTAAATAAAACTGATCTGGCCGAGGTGTTCAAAGGCCAGCGTGCCGCGCTACATGTCAGCCTTGAGCATAAAGTAGTAAGTCGTGGCGATTGGCTACTGGACGAAAAATTGTACCTGCCAGTCAACCGACTGGATACGACCCTAAGTTTTATCGATGAAAATTTTACGCTTCATGGCGGCGCACACTATCACTTGCACATAGGCGCCTCTCACCATGTCGTCAACATTCGTCATCTTGGCGATCATTTCTATCAAATAAGAGCCAACGATGCGCTGCTTGCCCACCATGGCGATCGCTTCATCCTGCGCGACCCCGCCTCACAACATACCCTGGGTGGCGGAACAGTTATCGATATTTTTGTACCGCGTAAAAAACGCAGTAGTGCTGCTCGCCTGGCACAATTACAGGCAATGGAAAACGATCCATTGAATGCCTTGAGCCAGTTATTGGAATTGCTGCCGAATGGCGTCAAGCTGCAAGAATTTTCAATAGGTCGCAACCTGACTGACACAGGAATTCGGCGGCTCTGTGACAAGTTAAAGGCCAGGAATATCGCTTTCACCGCACTGAAGTTCGAAAAACTCCTGCTACCCCTGTTACTGCACGACCAATTCTACAGTGCTTACTGTCAACACATTCTTGACTATTTGAGCAAATTTCATAAAGACCATGCAAGCCAGCAGGGCATTGGCGAACCGGCGTTACGTCATGGCGTCGATTTTGTCAGTTCAGCTGTCTTGTTTCATGGCATCCTGCAAGCCTTGCTGGATTCCGATGCCATTAAGCGAACCGGGACACTGCTTCATCTGCCTTCTCATAAAACTTCATTGAGTGATGAAGAAGAAGCGTTTCTGGCCAAAGTGCGCCCCATCTTGTTGAAAGCAGCTTATGTGCCACCGCGCACACGTGAACTGGCAGAAATGACCCATATCCCGCTTAATCATCTGGAACGCATAGTGCGCGAATCGGCACGGGCCGGCAGCTTGATAAAGGTTGCCAGGAACCGCTACTACCTGCCTGAGACAATCATGACTCTTGCCGGCTTCATCGAGCAACTGGCCGGAACAGGCGATGCTGACGATGGTTTTTCTGTGATTGAATTTCGTGACGCATCCGGGATTGGTCGTAATCTATGTATTGAATTGCTTGAATATTTTGATAGCGTTGGCTTCACACGGCGTGATGGGAATAGCCGCTTCCTGCGTACCAACAGGGAAAATATCTTTGGGAAGTAGCAAGCGTTTGCAAGAATGAACGTCTCTTCATCTGGTTTTCATTCAGAAAACAAAACTGCTACTCTAAACCTTGCTATAGAAGAAATGTTGAGGACGACCACATGGGCCTTGAAATAGACAAAACAGACTTCACCAGTGGTGATTTTGAACGCTTTGGTGAGCGACTGCGAGCAAATCTTAAAGCGCTGGAAATAGTGTTGGCCAGGCCTGGTTTTGGCGAAGGCGACCTCTCCTTCGGTGCCGAACTTGAACTGTATATTGTCGATAAAGATTGCAGGCCGCTGCACATCAATCAGGAAATTATCGCCAGGCTTGATGATCCCCAGCTCACTCTGGAATTGAACCGCTACAACCTGGAATACAATTTCAATCCAGTATTAGTAAAAGACAACTGCTTTACTGCCACCCAACAAGAAGCCCTGGCGGCCATTGATAAAATCAATGCTGCCGCTGCCGAGTGGGGTGGTAATGTGGTTCCCGTTGGTATTCTTCCCACGCTGGATCAATCAGATACCGGTTATCATGCGATGACCAAACTACCGCGCTTCGAAGCTTTAACCAAAGAATTGACCGATATTCGTGGCGGCTCCTTTACTATCGCGATTGAGGGCGCGGAAAAACTACAATTAGCCATGGACGATGTGACTCTGGAAGGCGCTAACACCTCGTTCCAGGTTCACTTACGGGTACCGGCGAACGAATTTGCAGATTTCTATAACGCACTACAATTGGTTACGCCATTGGCTGTCGCCATGGCCGCGAATTCTCCAACTCTTTTTGGACATCGCCTGTGGCAGGAAACCCGCATTCCACTGTTTAAACAGTCTATTGATTGCAGGCCGGTAGATTCACTGCACCCGATTCCAGCGCGGGTCAATTTCGGTAATAACTGGATCAGAGAAAGCGCCTTCGAGCTGTTTGCTGAATCTGCATTATTGTACCGGCCAATATTACCGGATTGCTCCGACGAAGACTCGCTAGCCATTGCTCGACGCGGTGGCAGCCCTGGCTTGCATGAGCTACGACTACATCAGGGCTCGATCTGGCTTTGGAATAGACCAGTCTATGACCCGCAAGGTGCTGGCCATCTACGCATAGAATTGCGCGCTTTTCCAGCCGGCCCAAGCATTGTTGATATGCTCGCCAATGCCGCATTGGCTATTGGACTGGCAAAACTGATGCAGCCAGGCATAAGAAGCTTACTACCGGCAATTCCGTTTACTTACTGTATAGCGAATTTTTATCGTGCTGCCCAGGAAGGTCTTGCCGCCGAATTGTTTTGGCCTTCACTAAAGCAGAGCCAACCCGAGTACAAAACCGTTCCCGAGATACTGAAAACCCTGCTCCCTGATATTTCCGATAATCTTGCCTCTATGGGCTTCGTTAAAAGTGATTACCAGCCGTTGCTCACTGTAATCGAAGAGCGACTCGCCAGCGGGCAGACCGGCGCGCAATGGCAGTTGAACAAACTTGCCGCGCTGCGAAAAGAGATGCACAAGCGGGCAGCCCTGGCTGAAATGTTTACGCAGTACCAGCGCAACAGTGCCGCCAACATCCCGGTAGCCCAATGGCAGTAGTTGAAATTGCGCAAGTGGGGGAAATTTTCAATTGGACAAATCCCGATACTGACGAGATTGGTGCCTCTGCCATTGAATTCCTGAACACCCTGCCCGGCCCCACCCATATTCATGTCAGCGGCGAAAACTCAAGGCGTTGCAGAGCGGTGGTAACTCTACTGCATGGCAACGAGCCCTCTGGCTTGCACGCTATCTACGCACTGCTGAAGCGCGGTGTTCGACCGGCAGTAGATATACATTATTTTATACTCAATGTAGATGCCGCCAGACAGGCACCTGGCTTTATCTACCGAATGTTGCCGCAACACAAGGATTTGAACCGATGTTTTAGACCGCCGTACGGCGACACAGAACCGGAACTGCTGGCTAAAAACCTGGTCAGAAAACTGGAACAACTGCAACCAGAATGTGTAATCGATATTCATAACACGTCCGGCTCTAGCCCGGCTTTCGGTATCACCACCTATATGGATGAACGCCATGATGCACTTGTGTCGATTTTTACCCACCGAATGATCGTTACAGATTTACAGCTTGGTTCCCTGATGGAGATTAGTGGAAAAATGATGCCAACGGTGACCATTGAATGTGGCGGCGCTCACGACAAGGAATCTAACAGCAAGACAACCGAAGGCCTGGCCAAATACATAACACTTGACGATGTATTGTCGCGGCGCCACGGGGATATGTCCCTGGAGTTCTTCCATAATCCCATGCGACTGGAATTGCAGGAAGGTCGTGACATTGCCTACGGCGAACACGGCTTAATTGAAGAAGGCGTAACCCTGCTGCCCGGCATAGAGAACTACAATTTCGGCTTTGTCGATTCATCAACCCGGCTCGGCTTTGTAGCAGGAGAATTAGCGAGTAATCTTCGCCTCAAGGACGCAGCGGGTCAGAACCGTTTACTGCGCTATTTCGAACTACGCGGCGGCGAGCTCTATGCCCGCATGAGACTCAAATTGTTCATGGTAACCAGCAACCCTGAAATTGCACGCAAGGATTGCCTGTTTTATTTGGTTGAGCCTGACGACTAGGCAACAGTTAGCCAGCCGAATGCAACACAACCGGCAGACGGGTGTAACCTTTTACAAAGCTTGAGTACACCCGCTCAGGTTTGCCCACAACTTCCACCTTGTGAAAGCGTTTCATTATTTCTTCCCAGACTATAGTGAGCTGCATCTCTGCCAGACGGTTGCCCATGCAGCGATGCAAGCCAAAACCAAAAGACAAATGTTGCCGGGGGTTTTTCCGGTCGATCAAGAATTCGTTGGCGCGATCTATAACTTCTTCATCACGATTGCCCGAGGCGTACCACATGACCACCTTGTCGCCTGCTTTAATCTGCTTGCCAGAAAGTACGGTATCAACTTTTGCGGTTCGGCGCATATGCGCCAGCGGCGTTTGCCAGCGAATAATTTCCGGCACCGCGTTTTTTATCAGGACGTGATCTGCGCGCAGTTTATCGTATTCGCCCGGGTTTTCATTCAGCGCGACAACACCGCCGGAAATGGAGTTTCTCGTGGTGTCGTTGCCACCGACAATCAACAGAATAATATTGCCCAGGTATTCTTCCTGCGGCATATTACGGGTTGCCTCGCCATGCGCCAGCATGGAAATAAGATCATTACCTGGCGCCTTATTGACTCGCTCATTCCATAAACGGGTAAAGTAAGCCAGACATTCCTGAATTGCTTCCCAGCGTTCCTGCTGATTACTGACCACACCGCCGCCCGGGATGGCTGTAGCCACATCAGACCAGAAGGTTAATTTGCGCCGGTCATCGAAAGGAAAATCGAATAGGGTGGCCAGCATCTGTGTAGTTAGCTCGATAGAAACTCGCGCCACCCAATCGAACTCTTCGTCCAGAGGTAGCCCATCTAAAATTGTGCAGACTCGCTGACGAATCAAGCCTGCCAGGTTCTGCAGATTAGCCGGCGCCACAACGCCTTGCACCACGCGACGTTGCTCATCGTGTTTTGGTGGGTCCATGGAAATAAACGCTGGAAGAGTAAATTCTTCATAGGTATCGACTATAGTGATGCCAGGTTCGGACGAATAAATATGGGGCGATGTATCAACCTCCATAATGTCCTTGTATTTCATAACCGACCAGTACGGACCAACCGCCGATTCCCTGCAGTAATGCACCGGCTCTTCTTTGCGCAGCCGCTCCATAAAAGGAAGGTGTTCATTCGCCTGCCAAATACCCGGATGAGACAAATCGATGTCTTCAATCGGCATGCTGTAAGGGTCTTTCCCTGCCATGCTCCACTTGCTTTGCTGGAATGGCTGAGTGTCTATTGCTTCGCTCATGGTTCCGTCCTCCCAAAGGACATTAATCAGCAGCGGTAAGGCTTTCTTTGCTACCTGAACTATCTCGTCATTTTCTTGCTCTGCATGCAGCTAGAACTGAAATTCCGGCGTAGTCACCACCAGGCCATCCAGTTCTTCGGTGACCTGAATCTGGCAGGAAAGCCGGGAATTGTCTTTACGATCCGTACTCAGGCCAAGCATGGCTTCTTCGGTTGAGCCAAGCTCGCCCGTGTTAGCCAACCACTCATCATTGACATAGACATGACAGGTTGCACAAGAGCAAGAACCGCCGCAGTCTGCATCAATACCCGGCACGCCATTGGTTACAGCCGCCTGCATCACAGATTCGCCAATTGAACCCTCGACAGCGTGTTCAGCGCCGTCATGCTCAATGAATACTATGTTAACCATGAATCTTACGCCCTGTCTCTTAATGGAAATTTTTTATGGGAATTTTTTAAAAGCGCAACAATAGCAGGGAAATTGAGCAAGCTAAAGTTAGATTTCAGGTTTCTATCCCTTGTTTGAAGCACTGCTGCTTATTCTTTACCCTGGCAGCCACCGCTATTGAGGTAACGTATTGATGCAGGTCACCATGAATCTACAAATCTCCGGCATAACGACAGCCGGCACTTCGATGTCACTCAAGCGGAAGCTGGAGCATGACTGTTATTCAAGGAAGCATGGCAGCGATTCAGGTCGGTGAAGAACTTTCCGGCGCAGCAGGAGACTTGTCCATCGAATCAGGCAAGGCAACACGCCTGGCTGGCAACAAACAAGCCGTCAAATCAGGCTTGTCGGTTAATTCAAAATTAGTCCAATTTTAAAAAAAATACTATGTTTTGAGCAATGACTTAAACATTCACAACAAGCTAAAAATTCCATTTTCCGACAAGCCCGGGCTGGGTTGGTTGGTTGGGTGAGTGGACAAAAGAATGGCGGAAGAGGCAGGAGTCGAACCCACCAAGCCTGTCATTAACAAACTTCACCGGGTTTGAAGTCCGGGCACCCCACCGGGGATGACACTCTTCCACCAGCGAGTTTATCATAACCAGGCTTGGAATATACTCAGCCTCTCTCGGCCTCTCTCGATTTACTCACCTCTCGTGCCGATTTCGGCCATTGCTCAATTAATGGACTCTCTTGGGTTCTCTGAGTCTGTCTGAGCAAATCGATAAGCACTTCCCCGGACAAAAGGTAATCGTAGGTGACGGCTCTCTGAACTCATCAAGGCTCTCATTCTGATGCAGCATGAAGGCGATTTTTAGATCGAGGATATTCACCACTTTCGGGAGGATGAGGTACTGCGCACCGCATTGGGACTCAACAAACTTCCCGCATACAGAGCCGTTCCATGCACTCTTAATTTCTGTGTATCGACCGACTGGAGCCGCCGAGGCAAGTCACCTGTTGCAGCCATACCCCTGCAACAGGCGAATCCTGCGCCGGTTAATGCTTCTTACTCCATTCCGCCAGGCTTATCTCAGCCATCGTCTCAGCTATCACAGAACAACCTCTATCCTCAAAGGTTCCGCGTGGTACAACACCTCACCGTCGGCAACTTGATAGCCAATAAACAACTCCCAATTACCCACCTCTGTCGATGACAACATGATCGCTTCTTCAGGAGTGAGATTGATGAAGGTATTGCTCTCCAGTGTAATATCTTCCTTGAAGAAGAACAGTGTTTCACCATCCCAGGGTACCAGCCCGGACGGCGTCAACAACACCACGGTGTCAGGAGCGGACGCCTGTCTTGCCGCCACCACAACATCGACCTGCTCGCCTGTGTCAGAGCGGCGCGGTGTGATCACAAACACGATATTCAGCGATTCACCTGCCGAGAAGGCATTGTCCTTGAAGTAAGTTTCACCGCCGTCGCTGCTCGCCCCGCCGCGGAACAGCGGCTTGCTGCCGGAGCCATCGTTATCCCCGGGGTTTAACACCGGCGGCGCATTGAAAGTACCAGCGGGTAATGTGCTGAATTGGTTGCTATGCAAATACAGCTCTGTCAGCACAGATAGATCCGAGAAAATGCCAGCGGGTAATGTGCTGAGTTGGTTGCTATGCAAATACAGCTCTGTCAGCACAGACAGACCGGTGAAAGCACCAGCGGATAATGCGCTGAGTTGGTTTTCTCCCAAATCCAGCTCTGTCAGCGCAGACAGACCGGTGAAAGCACCAGCGGGTAATGTGCTGAGTTGGTTGCGATCCAACCGCAGCTCTGTCAGCGCAGACAGACCGGTGAAAGCACCAGCGGGTAATGTGCTGAGTTGGTTGTTGCTCAAATCCAGCGATGTTAGCGCAGACAGACCAGAAAAGTCGTCCGCTTTTAGAGCGATGATGCCACTTCCTAAATCCAAAGATGTTATTGCTGCTAACTGCTCTGCCGTCACCGAGGCGCAATCGGTTACGCCACCTATGCGTGCGACAATCGCATTATGAACGGCTGCGGGAGGTGATACACAGCGAAGCAAAAAAGGCTACGGACAAGAACCGAATCAAGGGCATTAACGGCCTTGATGTAGTTAAAATCGCCGTCCTGCCCGCGATAAGCCGAAGAGCGGCCTGTGTATGGCGGGGGGGGCGGGGGGGGGGGGGGGGGGGGGGGGGGGGGTAGCTACATCGCTTCTAATCGCTTCTACGGCGCATAATGACTTCATTCTAAATTTCCTCCAATTTAAGCATGTTTTTCGCGTATTATTTAGAGACATCAACCGTCTTTCAATATAGGATGACAGGTTATTTTGTGGCCTTGTACTCTCTCGGCCTCTGTGTGTGTATCGGAGCCTCTCTACTGTTGGAGTCCCACCCACAATGCCTGTGTTTAGGGTGTGTCGTTCAAATCCCAGTCATATTTCAAATGACGAATTCGAATGTCACCTTCGCGAAGACGGGCAACTGTTGCAGAATCCAATTGCAAGGCGTCCGCATAATTCGCCAGAAACTCCGCTATCGAATCTACTCCCTGCCAGCCTTGTTCAAAATCTTCTTCGTACCAATCAAAGATACTCGAAATGTACAGTCGCCCATCGGAAAAATAATTACGACTCCGGTCGGACAAAAATAAACGGGTGTTTTCTTCTAATTGTTGTTCAAGTTTTTCACCAACATAGGCTTCGCTGCGCAGTGCGGGGCAGCCTGTTGCGGCGCAGTTGACGGCGAAGTGAATTCTTGGCTCCTGGTACCTGACCCAGCCACGGATCATGCCGTGTTCGATATCGTTCAGCGAGACCTGCTCACCGAACAAGCTGGCGATTCGCTGACGCCAGGCAGAAGACAAAATGAAACCAATGTCTCTGATAGAATCTATCTCTGGATATTCACCCAGTATCAGCTCCACAGTCCAGGCGTTGTACGTGTTGATCAAAAAAGCCAATTGCGCGGACTCAGTCCAACTATCAAACGCATCCCGCTGAACCGCAGCGATATTGGCCAGATACGATTTTAACAGGATTCGATCATCCGCCATGCCCGAATAATCAACTTGAGTAGCAACACCCTCGTCGATGCTGCGCAGGTGTTTTCCCAGAAGCTTGTCCCAACTGCTGTGATCAAACTCTGCGACCAGGCAGGCGGGCCAGGACAACAATAAGAACATGGCCATAACTTTCCCTGGTTGCTGCAATCCTTTTTTTACGCCTTGTTGCCTGATCATAGTGTGATGACTTTCCCATTACTGCCAGTCAAGTGCCGAAAGCAGCCCGCCCATCGGGCTGGTGGCAGTGGCTATCATGGTTTTACAAAATGAAGTATGCTTTGAGCAATACCTTCAAGCAGGTAAAGAATAAGTTGCAACGGTCAATATAACAAGAAAGAAGTGAGCCAAAATCAGGTTCTACTAAATAGAACCCGTAATCTACCTGGCTCCACAGCCTGGAGAATATCAATGCAGTATGCTGAAATCACCGGATGGGGAAAATGCCTACCACCAGCAGTACTCAGCAACGATGATCTGGCCACTTTTATAGATACATCTGACGATTGGATCACTTCCAGAACCGGTGTAAAAGAACGTCGCATCTGCCACTGTAACTTTTCCGACATGGCCATTGTCGCTGCCGAACATGCGCTCGCCGCCGCCGATCTAGACCCTATGGAGTTGGATCTTATTCTGCTCGGCAGTCTTACCAATGACAGCCTCTGTCCGAATACAGCCTCCTTGATACAAGATGCGCTTGGTGCCAGAAACGCGGCATCAATCGACATTAATTCTGCCTGTACCGGGTTCCTTTATGGCTTGCATATAGGTACAAACCTCATTCGAACTGGCGCCCATAAAAAAGTGCTGGTGCTTGGCGGCGAGTTTATTTCGCATTATATGAATTGGGCAAGACGCGATGTCGCCGTGTTATTTGGCGATGCCTGTGGCGCTGTAGTACTCGAAGCCAGTGATAAAGAAGTGGGCCTGTTGGTGGCAAAGATTGGTTGTGAGGCTGATGCAAAGTACGCAATCCAAATTACCAACCTCGGTTCAGCCTATAGCCGACTAAGCGATGAATTTCTGTATATTGACTGGAATTTTGAAGGGCAGGAGGTATTCAAACGTGCGGTGAAAGCGATGTCTCAGGCATGCGTGACTGTGCTGGAAGAAGCGGGTGTTAGCCTTGATGAAGTCAATCTTGTGGTGCCGCATCAAGCCAACAAACGTATTTTGGACGCGCTGGCAAAACGGGTGGGCATTCCGCAACAGAAAGTTTTCGTCAATGTGCACAAATACGGCAACACATCGGCTGGCACCATTCCAGTCGCCCTGGCCGAAGCGCTGGAAGAGGGTCGTATCAAGGCAGGCGACTATGTTCTTACTGTCACTTTTGGCGCAGGGCTTAGCTGGGGTGCGGGGCTGATTCGCTGGGGAGAGCGAATAACTCCGCTTCGGCCTGGCGATGCAGAGCTGCCGCCCTGCGACAAAACTGCACTGGAAATTCTGGAGCCTCACATCAAGCGCTACGTCGAGCGGGCGAAAAAGCCATTAACCAGTTGATTTTACTTATTTCTTGCCACCAATAGCAAAGCCTGCCCGGGGTACTGCTGCACAAGTACCTGCGCTAAAAGTTAGCTGAAAAGCGTTACCCCGAAAGGCATCAAGTCGGTAGAATCGAGACCTTTCTCACCTCATTGGAAAAGCGGTGACTCTATCTTTCTTTTTTTGGAGTACTGTTGCTGCCGCCTTCATTAGTTTTTGGTGGCAAGGCGACAGAATAAAGAGCATTGCTCTTTCCCATGTGTATAGGCATTGCAAGGAACAGAACCTGCAACTGTTGGATCAGACTATGGTTCTAAAGGGCGTCTGGCCAGCTAGAGACGACCAGGGCAGTTTGAGATTGCGCCGGCGTTATGGCTTCGAATTCACCTCGACTGGCGAGGCACGATCTGAAGGAACGGTAGAATTATTTGGTGCCAGGTTACAAAAATTGCATCTGGAGCCGCATATACTGCCGCATGATCACGATAGATTTTTGCACTAGACAACTGAAACCACGCCCGTAGTAGTCGCTGATGAGACTGCGCAAGAAACCCTCGCCAGTTCGTGTTACTCCCGACTTCGACGGTCCACCCCACGCAGATCGCCCACAGCCCAATAAACACGCGGGGGTAGTAGAGAAACTGCTTTGTAGTGCCTATCTTAATATTTGTGTTGGCTTCGGCGATAGCATGGTGTAAACTCACCCCATGTTTGTTCGCGTTAAATCTACACCCAATAGCCCAAGACAATCGGTTCAGATTGTTTCATCTGTGCGCGTCGGCGATAAGGTCAAGCAAAAGATTGTCCGTTATATCGGCATTGCCATGGATGACGATGAGTTAGTGCGATTGAAAGAGCTGGCCGAAGTCGTCAAGGCGAAGCTTGAAGCCCAACACCAGCCCGGTTTGTTTCCGCCTGAGGCGGTCGCCAAACAAGTTATTGAAGCGAAAGCAGCCCAAGCGTCTAAAGCCACCTTGAATGTTGATCTGAGGCAGATGGTGGAAGAACAACGTGTGGTGCTGGGCATCCATGAGGTGTATGGCGCGGTCTATCGCCAGTTGTCGTTCGATACCCTGTTGCCGCAAAAGAAGTATCGTGCCTCCACAGAAGCACTGTTTCATTGTGTGATGGCACGCATTGCCAACCCTAAAAGTAAGCGTGGCAGTGTGCAGCAGCTTGAGCAGGACTTTGGCGTTTCTTTGTCCTTAGAGAAAGTTTATCGGATGATGGATCAGCTGGACGATAACACCATCAGTCGGCTACAAGCGATGACCTGTGAAGGCACGCGATCCTTGTTACCTGGTGCGTTGGATGTGTTGTTTTTTGACTGTACGACACTGTATTTTGAGTCTTTCAAGGAAGATGAGTTAAAACAAAATGGCTACAGCAAGGATTGTAAATTCAATCAGCCCCAAGCCAGTCAGACACAGGTATTGCTGGCTTTGCTGGTCACCCATGAAGGCCTGCCGGTCGGCTACGAAGTGTTCCCCGGTGCTACTTTCGAGGGCCATAGCCTGATCAGCGTTTTGAAGACGATGCAGGCGCGCTATGATGTCAGGAAAATGATCTTTGTCGCTGATAGGGGCATGTTGAATGAAGACAATCTAAGCGCCCTGGATGAGGCGGGCGCTTATTACATTGTCGGGGCGAAACTAAAACAATTACCAAGTGCACTACAAACCAAAGTATTGGATAAATCAGCTTATCAGGCAGTTGGCAAAGGCGGGTCAAGCGCAGCCGAGCTGACGCACAAGAAGAGACGGCTCATTGTCTCGCATTGTCCAAAGCGTGCGGATAAAGATCAACATGACCGACAAAAGGCGGTCGATCGGCTCATCAAGAAAATAGGTAAAAGCCAGAATCCCAAGGACTTATTAAATAACTACGGCTATAAAAAGTTTCTGATTATCAAAGGAAAAACCAGCCTGAGTATCAACCAGGATAAAATTGATGCCGAAAGCCGTTGGGACGGCTTGCATGGGGTGATTACCAATTTGCCTGATACGCCGCACCAGGAAGTGTTATCACACTATCGCGGCTTATGGCAGGTTGAGGAGAGTTTTCGCATCACCAAGCACGACTTGAAAGTACGCCCCATCTATCACTGGACACCCTCAAGAGTGCGTGCCCACATCGCTATTTCGTTCATGGCTTTCACCTGCATCAGACAGCTAATGTATCGAATCAAGCTACAACACAAAGCCTTATCCCCTGAAGTTATTCGTAATGCCTTGATTCATGTGCAACATAGTGTGTTCAAACACAAGCGCACCAAACAGCGTTATGTCATGCCTTCTCAAATCAATCCAGAGGCAAAAAAAATCTATGCTGTGATGGGATTAAAAGCGATTACCACAGCTTACCCACTGTACTAATTGACATAATTCTTCAATATCTGGGCATTTGTAGTGCCTAGGTATTTTTGTGTTTCCTTATAAATCAATGAGTTATGAGTGTGAACCGTCGAAGTCAGGTGCAAGAAACCCTCGCCAGTTCGTGTTACTGACGGAAAACCTTTGTGGCTTGTGTGTTTCACTGGATTCCTGCCTTCGCAGGAATGACGGGGGTGCAGGAATGACGGGGGTGCAGGAATGACGGGGTGCAGGAATGACGGGGGTGCGGGAATGACGGATATTGAATTTTTGCACAGTTTCTTTCGCAGGAAAAGCATCCAGCTTACGATAGGGGTGGATGGCAAATGTTGGATTTTTGCACAGCCTCTGATGATGGTATGCCTTTGCGGATACGGCTCTATATCCTGGCTGCTATGGTTCGCCTTAGTGCTGGAAAATACAGAAGCAATGCAGCGGCTCTGGCCACCACGTAAATTATCATCGCCCACCACAAGCCATTTACGCCAAAGTTGTCCATCAGCAACCACCAGGCCAGCAGATAAACAATTAATGAGAGAAATGCAGCATTGCGCATCTGCCTGGTAAACGAAACACCAATAAAAATACCGTCGAGTTGAAAAGCGGCGAAGGAAAAGAAGATATAAATAGCGGCCAGAAACAAAGAGCTGTGTGCCGCTGCCTGTACAGCGCCGATATCAGTGAAAACTACCAGCGCCAGGTCACCAAATAGCAAAAGCCCACTGGCTAGCACTGCCGCAGTGACCAGAGCCAGAATACTGGAACGTGTAACCGCAATGTCGAATGTGTCTTGCCGTTTCGCACCCAATGAAGAGCCTGCAAGCGACTCAACGACGAAGGCATAACCATCAAGAAAGAAGGCCGCAAATGAAACCAGTTGTAGCAAAATATGATTAGCTGCTAACACCACATCGCCAAACTGCGCGCTTTGATTAATAAAAAACCCAAAGGAAAACACTAGCAGCAGCGTGCGAATCATAATGTCTGCGTTAGCAGAGAGCATCCTGATTAATGACGCTCGGTGCAGAATTCTGGCTCGTGGCCAGAATTCACTGCGTTCACTGCTGCGGGCGCTCAATTCACGCATTAGTAAACAGATCGCAAACAACACGGTAATCCACTCAGCGATCACGGTGCCCAAAGCAATGCCAGCCGCACCCCAGCCCAGCACAGCCACGAAATAGACATCGAGGCCAATATTGAGGCCATTAAGAAAAAATTGAACAAGAAGAAGCTGCCGGCTATTGCCCAGCCCGATCAATACCCCCATCAGTGCGAACGTAGCCAGGGTGGCAGGTGCACCCCAAATGCGAATAGAGAAATAGCTCTGGGTAACCGTTTCAACCGCAACGCTCCCGTCCAGTAAGGACAAGGCGATGAGTCGTATAGGCCATTGCAGGGAAATCAACAACAAACCCAGTAGTAGCGCAAGCAACAATGCCCTGCCCAAAACTGCGCGTACTTCAGTTTCATCGCCCGCACCTGCGGCCTGCGCGACAAAACCAGTGGTGCCCATACGCAGAAATCCAAAACTCCAATACACAAAAGAAAAGATCAAGGCACCAAAGGCAATGGCACCCAAATCCGTTACACTGCCGGCGTTGCCGATTACCGCTGTATCCACCAGTCCCAATAGTGGCACAGCCGCATTCGCCAGAATTATAGGCCAGGCTTTCTCTAGCAAATATTGATAGCCCGGGGATTCAGGGTTTCGCATTTCAGATCTGAACTTTTACTTCGAATTTATTTGAATTGAGTATTTTATAGAGGCCGCTCTTTCATTGACGAATTTGCGCTGGCCGTGGCTATGGCCCGGGCAAGCTACGACTATCGCGTCTCTCCTGCTAAAGCAATAGATTCAATGGCTTAAATGCGTGTTGTTAGTCAATCTACAGAGCTTGTTGAGGATCGACTGTGCTAACTACACTCAATATCAGTAGTGAAAATTACCACCAGTTACGCCATTTGACTATCGCAGCCAGGCATTGTATAGCTATTTGAATTTTAATTCTTTATATATCAGTGGCTTATGCGAATGTAAAGTATTGGCATGCAATCTGCCCTATACTTAATCTTAGCCAACTCACTTAGCCAACTTACCAGGCCAGGATTTTGTTGGCAGTAGTGACTAACGGTACATTCGAGGTATCAGCAATGCGTCTATTTAACAGGCTATCCGTTGTTGATTTATCCAATTCATGAGCGATTCGCTTGAAATTGACGCATAAGTCCCTTATTAACGTAATTGCAGCACAGGCAGTCAATGACTGCCGATTACTGGTCGTAGCCGGGTGGCAGCGAAGTCACATCGAATGATCAAGACCACGTTTAAGGAATTTGTTTTTCTGTGCCAAAACATCAATCTCATTGATGGTCAATTAGTGGCACTGGATGGAGCGTTTTTGCGAGCCAATGCGTCCAAAAACAGATTGATTGTGAAGTCCTTTGTGACTAAAAAAATAGCCAGGGTAAAGCAGATTATTGAGGACTACTTGAACTTATTACACACCACAGACCAGCAGGAAGAACCGGAACAGACACTGGATAATCCTGATTTGATTGATAAAATACAAGCACTTAAAGAGCGCAAACAAAAGCTGGAAGAGGATTTGAATACCTTAGAGCAATTGGACAAGAAGCAACATAACACAACCGACCCGGATGCCGCATTGATGTGCAAACCAGCGCATCATCTGGTCGCTTATAACTGCCAAGTCGTGGTGGATGACAAAGCAAAGCTGATTGTCGCAACGGATGTATCAAGTCAAGGCAATGACGCACAGCAGTTGCATCAGATGGCAAGTCAGGCGAAAGAAAGCTTAGCCCCTGAGGCTTTGGCTGTGATTGCCGATAAGGGCTCACAGCGCAACCGAGGCAAGGTCTCAAGTAGCAGAAAGGACAGAAGATGAACACAGAAACGAATGAATCGATTTCCCGCTATCCACTCAATTTGCAGTTAAAGGGAGTGGACTATGTTATTCGCCCAATGACTGCGGAAGATGGCCCCGCCCTGCTGAAATTTGCCCAGGCTCTGCCGAAGCATGACATTCTTTATATGCGCAGAGATATTACCAGGCAGGAAGGCGTTGATAGATGGCTGCGTGAGCTTAACAGCGGACGCATTCATTCACTTATTGCTCTTGTCGATGATACGCTGGCTGGCTATTCCACTATCAATCTCACCAAACTTGACTGGACTCGCCATGTTGGTGAAATTCGTGTTTCTGTCTCCTTATCGGCTCGAAAAAGCGGTTTAGGGCGCACCCTGGTTCGTGAAGCGTTCAAGCTGGCTGTAAGTCTCGACCTGGAAGTCATTACGTCGAGTATGACACCTGATCAAAAAGCGGCTCGTGCCCTTTTTGAAGAGCTGGGTTTTAAAAACGAGGCAGTTCTGCGAGACCAGGTGAAAGATTGTAATGGGGGGTATCACGACCTGCTGATCATGGCGGTTAATGTGGACTCATTCCTGGCACAACGCCAAGCTTACGGCTTGCAGTAGAATGTATTTGAACTTTGTTAGCCTCAAATCGCAAGCGCCTGTCATAAGTGCCAGTAAATCGATCCATTGCTGACCTTGTCCCGAGGCTTACAGCATCGTGAGCGAGAGCCGCATCACTATCATCGATGCGACCCCGGTAGAGGCTGCACAATCGGGTTCGGGCAACGGCAAAGATGGCAAGCCGACACATGATGGGCTTGTCGGAAAATGGAGTTTTTAACTTGTTGTAAATACTCAGGTCATTGCTCAAACATATTATTTTTTAAAATTAGACTGATTTTGAATTAACTGACAAACCCATGATCCTGAAGCGAGTTGGCAGGTTAAGAGAGCGTGCAAGAAACCCTCACCAGGCTGCGTTAGCTGTGGAAAACCCTTGCCGGTTTGGGTGTTTTACTGGATTCCTGCACCCCTCCGTCATTCCTGCGAAGGCAGGAATCCAGTCAAATTTTGGATTTCTGCACAGTCTCTCAAAAACGACAGTCAGGCTGACAGGCAATCCATTTATGGGTTTTCCGTTCATGCGGGTGTCGATGAAGAGGTTTTTCCACTGTTAAGGCGTGACACGCCATTGTTCACGACTCTCAGGAGCGTGATAGCTTGTTCCTGGGTGGTGTGCGTGACCTGGGTGATGAAACAGTGCTGATTTGTGCGAAAATACTGAGATTTAATGGTATCCACCAGAAGCAATCGCCAGGCTTAGGTCTCAAACCTGATAAGCTTTTCCCCGCAATCCGTTCTCGCCCCAGATTCATCGTTCGAAACTGCACGCTTGCAGGGAGTTATTCAGCGTCTCCGCCTTCAGCAATATCGCCGTCCTTCTCTTTCTGAATACGCTCGGTCTGAATACGCTGATATATTTCTTCTCTATGCACAGCCACGTCTTTAGGCGCATTCACTCCAATCCTTACCTGATTACCCTTAACGCCTAGCACAGTAACCGTTACTTCGTCTCCGATCATCAATGTTTCGCCAATTCGACGTGTCAGTATTAACATTGTAATCCTCCTTTAACTCATTCCATAGTGCTTTCCTTACCACTTCAATTTAACCTGTTTCTTAGCCTGGTTCGTACTACTCAAGCAATCCAATGAATCAAGCATCAGAATAGCCTGATATTTTTGACAAGGCATTGATCAAGGTCTGCCTTACTTAAAACTGGCCAGTAATGAATATCTCAATCTCTGGAATTTGATTTACCTCTACATTGGCGGGTTCTCGTGATCTCGACTACTAGTATCTGCCTTAATGAGGGTCATGCCAACTACTTTGTTGCACCACTTTGTTGCCAACACTACTTTGTTACTAACACCACTTGGCAGGATTTATTCCCTATAAGGGCTGTGCTGCTACCTGCTCCCTTCCTTTTCATAGTCCGGATCTCCCAAGTCGAAAGCGCTGTGCAATGCACGAACGGCCAGTTCCAGATACTTCTCTTCGATCACCACGGATATCTTAATTTCCGAGGTTGTTATAATCTGGATATTAATACTTTCATCAGCCAGGGCCTTGAATGTTTTACTGGCGATTCCAGCATGTGAGCGCATACCGACACCGACAACAGACACCTTGCCTACCTTCTTGTCCAACAATACTTCTCTGGCACCCAGGGAGACTTGCAGCTTATCGAGAATTTTCTTCGCCCTGGCGCTTTCACTGCGTTTTACCGTAAAAGTAATATCGTTGGTACCATCTTCCGCCGCGTTCTGTACGATCACATCAACTTCGATGCCAGCCTCGCTCACCGGCCCGATAACTTGATAAGCCACGCCAGGCACATCGGGAACGCCAGCAACTGTTAACTTCGCCTCATCTCGTTCGAATGCGATTCCAGCTATAGTGGGGTCTTCCATTTTTTCATCTCCCTCTAAACTAATCAGGGTGCCCGAACCCTCTTCAAAACTGGGCAATACGCGTAACGGAACCTTGTATTTTCCGGCAAATTCCACCGCGCGTATTTGCAACACCTTTGCGCCCAGGCTGGCGAGCTCCAACATCTCTTCAAAGGTAATACTGCTGAGCAAACGGGCATCTTCCACAAGCCTCGGATCTGTTGTGTAAACACCGCTTACATCTGTATAAATTTGGCATTCGTCAGCTTCCAGGGCGGCAGCCAACGCCACGGCGGTCGTGTCAGAACCGCCTCTGCCTAAAGTGGTTATATTGCCGTTTTCGTCAACACCCTGAAATCCGGCAACTACGACAATGTTGCCCTGCTGCAACTGCGCGTGAATTCTTGTGCCATCGATTTTTCGAATGCGAGCCCTGGTGTGAATATCAGAGGTGAGGATGCGAACCTGACCACCGGTGAAAGACCGTGCCGCATGGCCTCGCTTTTCTAACGCCATACTAAGCAGCGCAATGGTGACCTGTTCACCGGTAGACAGCAATACGTCCATCTCTCTGGGAGTCGGATATTCCATAATGTCCTGCGCCAAAGCAGTTAGACGATTGGTTTCACCGCTCATAGCCGACACCACCACCACGATATCGTCGCCCTGCTCTCTAAATCGAACAATTTTTTCCGCCACCGCCTTAATTCTTTCGACCGTGCCAACCGAGGTTCCACCAAATTTTTGAACTATCAACGCCATCACTATTCCGCACTTAATGTTTTACTTACCGGGCTGCCGGGTTTCATTCCAGGTTGCAGATTTCACAACCGTTCTATTCATACAGCCATACAGCCATACAGCCATACAGCCATACAGCCATACAGCCATACAGCCATGCGACCGTGCAGTCATGCCGCTTGCGAGGCTGTGCAAAAACTCTCTATTCGTCATTCCTGCACCCCCGTCACTCCCACACTCCTGTCATTTCTGTGAAAGAGACTGTGCAAAAATCCAGCATTTGACTGGATTCCTGCCTTCGCAGGAATGACATGGTGGTACAGGAATGACGGAGGTGGTGCAGGAATCCAGTAAACCACACAAATCCGCAAGAGTTTTCCACCAGTAACGCGACCTGGCGAGGGTTTTCCACAGGTAACGCAGCTTAGCGAGGGTTTCTTGCACAGTTTCTTATCTGCCACTACTGTTTAAAGACGTTGCTGTAGCCAGGGCTTAATACTTGCCGCAGCCGATGGCATTGCGGAAACATCACTTCCCCCAGCCATGGCCATGTCGGGTCGGCCACCGCCTTTTCCACCTACCTGCAGGGCAATCATATTGGCCAAATCTCCAGCCTTCACTTTGGCGACTAAATCTTTGCTTACCCCAGCCACGATACTCACCTTGCCATCGGCTGCGGTCATTAGAACTACGACCGACGAACCCAGCTTGTTTTTTAACTGATCTGCCGTATCACGCAAAGTTCTGGGATTAAAACCCTCGACCACCGCAGTGAGTACCTTAACACCCGAAATTTCTTGCGCCTGAGAAGCCAGGTCGCTGCCGGCACTTGACGCCATTTTAGATTTCAATTGCTGCAACTGCTTTTCAAGAGTCTTATTGTTGCTGGCCAATTGCTGCACTTTATCAAGCACGTCCGCAGTGCTGGATTTAACCACTTCACAGACTTGGCGCAATATCTGCTCTTCCCGCTCCACCAAAGCAAGCGCTGCTGTTCCAGTAACCGCTTCGATACGACGAACGCCGGAAGAAATGCCCGATTCGCTAACAATCTTGAAAAGACCTATATCACCAGTACGTTCAACGTGAGTGCCACCACAAAACTCAACCGAGTAGTCGCCACCCATGGTGACGACCCGAACTTCATCGCCGTATTTTTCACCGAACAGGGCTAAGGCACCTTTTTTCTGCGCCTGTTCAATTGGCAGTATTTCCTTGCTCACAACGGAGTTAGCCTGGATTTCTGCATTAGCCTGATTTTCAATTAGTTGTAATTCATCCGATGTAACAGCTGCCGTATGGGAAAAATCAAAGCGTAGTCGCTCGGCATCGACTAGCGAACCTTTCTGCAGAACCTGTTCACCCAGCACATTACGCAGGGCTGCATTCATTAGATGGGTTGCGGAATGGTTCGAGGTTATTGCGGCTCTGACTTTTTGCGCCACAGCCGCCGACAATTGATCACCCGGTTTTAGAGAACCCGCACCAAGAATGCCTCTATGAACCAACACATCTCCCTGCTTCTGCGTATCCAGAACTTCAAAGCTCACCGTTTCGCTGCTCAGATAGCCGCTATCGCCAACCTGGCCGCCGGATTCACCGTAGAATGGGCTGCTATCCAATAACAGTAGCACTTCCTCATTACTGGCATTAACGTGCCCGACTCTTTCGGTGTCCGCAAAAATAGCCAGTACAGTAGAACGACCTTCGAGCTTTTCGTAGCCAATAAATTCTGTCACATCGTTGCCCGGAATGTCCAGCTTTGCGGCGGAGCCAAAGTTACTCGCCGTCCTGGCCTGGTTTTTTTGTGCCGACATGGCCTGCTCAAAGCCTTCCATATCCAGAGTCAGTTCATGTTCCCTGGCAACGTCTGCGGTTAAATCTACGGGAAAACCATAGGTGTCATACAAGCGAAAAACCGTTTCTCCGGGAATGATTTTTCCTTCCAGGTTCGCAATCACTTTTTCAAGTATCGACATGCCATTTTCGAGAGTCCGTGCAAATTGCTGTTCCTCTTGCTTCAGTGTCTTCTCCACAAATTGTTGTTTTTCCAGCAACTCGGGATAGGCCTCACCCATCACCTGCGCTAATGCGCCAACAATCTTATAAAAGAAAATATCCTTGACACCCAATTGGTAACCGTGACGCACGGCCCTACGAACTATTCGACGCAGCACATAACCCCTGCCTTCGTTGGCCGGCAAAACGCCGTCAACAATAAGGAAGGAGCAGGAGCGAATGTGATCAGCAATCACTTTCAGCGAATTATTAGTCAGGTCGCTTACCGCTGTGATATCTGAAATAGCCTGTAGCAATTGCTGAAACAAATCGATTTCATAGTTGCTGCGCACGTCTTGCATAACGGCTGCCAGTCGTTCTAAGCCTGCGCCGGTATCAACCGAGGGTTTCGGCAGTGGAGTCATGGAGGCGTCTGCTTTCCTCTCAAACTGCATGAAAACCAGGTTCCAAATTTCGATATAGCGATCACCCTCCTCGTCCGCGCTACCCGGTGGGCCACCGGCTACCTGTTCACCGTGATCATAGAATATTTCCGAACATGGGCCGCAAGGGCCGGTATCACCCATAGCCCAGAAGTTGTCCTTTTCACCCAGGCGTGAAAACCGCTCAGGATCAATCTTTATTTCATCAAGCCATATTGCCGCCGCTTCGTCGTCGTTTTCGAATACGGTTACCCAAAGCTTCGCAGCAGGTAAGCCCATGTCTACTGTCAGAAATTCCCAGGCATATTTAATTGCATCCTGTTTGAAATAGTCACCGAAGGAAAAATTACCCAGCATCTCGAAAAAAGTATGGTGCCTGGCGGTGTATCCCACGTTTTCCAAATCGTTGTGCTTACCGCCTGCTCGCACACAAGGCTGTGAGCTGGTTGCGCGCTTGTATTCTCTTTGCTCATCGCCCAGAAAAGTATCCTTGAATTGCACCATGCCAGCGTTGGTGAACAGTAGCGTTGGGTCATTGCCGGGCACAAGAGAGCTGCCGCGAACAATCTGGTGCCCACGGCTGGCAAAGAAGTTCAAAAACTTTTGTCTAATTTCAGCGCTTGTCATTGATGAATCCGATTTTGTCGCCAGGCTGGCTCTTTCCAACACGGCTAATTGTAAAAAAGCAGAGGATTATAGCGCGTAATACGCGGATATTGCGGGTTTTTCTCTTTGCTACTGGCTTGCAGTTCGAACTAAATACTCAGTCCCCTGGACTGTCCTGGCTTGACGGCAGCAATTCCGTATTCGAGGTTTTCAAAGTGTACTGCTCGACCATACCGTCCTCCGGGACCCGTAATTTTCCATCGCTGGAAAGAATGATGGCAATGGGCCTCGTTTGCGGAAAATGACTCAGAACAATAGTTAGAATAATTAAAAAAGGCACACAGAGAAACATGCCAGGAATGCCCCAAATATATTGCCATAAGCCCAGGTTGAGCAGGATAACTATGGGGCTTAAATTAAAGGAACTACCCATAAGGCGCGGCTCAAGGATATTTCCTATACCTATCTGCAACGCACCTATACCAGCCAATACCAGGATGAACAAGGTATAGCCGTCCGATTGGGCGAGCGCAATCATGGCCGGAAAAATTGTGGCAATTATCGACCCCACGGTGGGAATGAAATTCAACAGGAAAATAAGCAGGCCCCATACCCCGGCGAAATCAACCTCCACTACTCGAAGAAATATATAACTCAATAGCCCGGTCATTGAGCTGATGAACATCTTGATACTGATGTACTTCTGAATGTCGTTTCGAATCCGGCTGATGATCTTCCTGACATCCTCTTCGGAACCCGAGTTGCTAAACAACGCCGTTATTTTGGGGTCGAAGTTTCCCTGTTCCAAAAATAGAAACAATATGTAAATCATGATCAAGCCACCACTGGCAAGAATTCCGGCAAAGGACGCCGCCACAGAAGTGGCATAGGCCGGGAGGTTAATCCAGTCAGTAAGCGATTGCTCCTGGAACGCGGACACAACCACCGAAGGCAGACTTTCGAACCTGGCTGTCAAGTTTTCCTGATAAACCGGTATCACCTGTAACACATCGTCTGCTCTACCACTCAGGAAATTGACCAGACTCCAAATCAGTAACAGAAAAGTAAACAGGGAGGCCATCAGACAGACGAAGCCAGGAAATTGAAACCCGCCAATATTCACCCTGGCGAAAGCCGCCGACAGGGTGTTGATCAGATACCAGAGCGCGATAGCGATGACCAGAGGAAGCAACAGAGCCTCTCCTACGATCAAGAGATAGAAAACCAACACAACAACAAGTGCGGTACTGGTGTAGCCAGGTATTTTCATCACAGTGAATTCCTTACTCACGGCCGCAGATTTAGAAGCCTGTGACCCAAGACCCCAACACCACGATTTGCTGAAGAATACCACATTTTCAGGCGCGCTCCCTTATTGCTCTGGAGGTCACACGGTGATTCAATGCAGGGAGTCGGAAATAAGAGACTGTGCAACAAACCCTCGCCAGGCTGCGTTAGCTGTGGAAAAGACGTGCGGGTTTGGGTGGTTTGCTGGATTCCTGCCTTCACAGGAATGACGGGGCGGTGCAGGAATGACAAATATTGGATTTTTGCACAGCCTCATAAACAGGGAAACTGATGCAGCTTGATGCTTATGCCAAGCGGCTAAAAATCGGTGAAGCGGCATTGGTCCAGAAATCAGGTTTTAGTTCGGACTGTTACTGCTGTTTTTTGTACAATGCCTCTACTTGATCGATGGACAGGAAAAAATAAGCAAAGCCTGCCTGAGGACTACACCAGGCCGGGTATTCATTGTAAAGAGTTCAGGAAAGATTAATGGCGCAGACCCGGGCACCAGTAAAAATAGCAGGCTACACCGATGTCGGAATGCGCCGCGAGTCTAACCAGGATTGTATAGACTTTGATCAAGAGCTGGGCATAGCCGTTCTTGCCGATGGCATGGGGGGTCACAAAGCCGGAGAGGTGGCCGCTCACATGGCCGTCAAATTCGTGTTAGAAAAACTGCGGGGCTGCGCTTTGCAGGAAAATTCTGTATCGATAAGCGATTCTCGGCTATTGGAATTTGTCTCCACTACAATTTCTGGCAGTAATGCAGAGATATTCCAGACCTCGGAGCGTGAAAAAGCCTGCAAGGGAATGGGCACCACATTGGTCGCGGCCATGGTTATTGGGTCTCAAGTCTATGTTGGCCATGTCGGTGATTCTCGTCTTTATCTTTGCAGAGACAGGGCCGCGAATCGAATTACCAAAGATCACAGCCTTGTCCGTGATCTTATAGACAAAGGTTTTTATACAGAAATTGAAGCGCGTAACGCTGGCGTTGGCCATGTTGTAACAAGGGCACTAGGCACCCGGCCCGATGTTGAAGTTGATACCATCAAGGAGCAGTTGCAAGCGGATGACTTACTGCTGCTCTGTTCGGATGGATTGACCGATATGGTCTCGGATTGGGAGATTGCTGAAACCATCGACGAAAATATTACTGATTTGGAACTTGCTGCCAGGAAGCTGATTGCCCTGGCGAATCGGCACGGAGGCAAAGACAATATTTCTGTCATTCTCATGCAGCCCTGGCGAGAGAATCGACACTAGAAATCAACCGGACTGTCTTTTGAGACAGCTTCAAAATGGAACAAGCAGTTAGATGCTGGAGAAAGCGTCCACAACTATTCCCGGCGTGAGAATCTGCGGAAGAATGACCGGCTCTTTGCTGGCATCACCTGGATACAGGACATAGAGTGGAACCGAAGGACGGTTAAAGTACTCGAGAACTGCCGTTATCTCCGGGTCTTCATTAGTCCAGTCACCTTTCATATAGGTAATATCATTCTCCCGCATCGCCTGTTCAACACGCTCTGTTCCCAGCGTGGTTTGCTCGTTGGCGAGACAGGTAATACACCATGCTGCTGTCATGTTGACGAACACAGGCCGACCCGCCTCTTGCAATTCATTTAAGCCTTGTGTGCTGAACACCTGGTAATTTGCTGTGGAGTTAGCCTCGGCATCTACACCGGCGACCGGTGACAGGCCTGTCGACTGCAAAAACGGCGTCTGTGTGAGGTAAATCGCGGCTGCCAGGGCGGCTGCCCCCACCGCATAGTTTACTGTACGCAGTATCGGTCCCATGCTAAAACGGCGCTGATACAACCAGGCGGCAAAGGCCAGTACTATACAGACGCCAAGCACCATGGACATGCCCATGACACCTGCCTGATTGCCCAACACCCACAGGAAGAACAAGGCGGAGGCATACAATGGGAACGCCATGAATTGTTTGAAAGTTTCCATCCATGCCCCTGGCCTGGGCATATATTTTGTAAGTGCCGGCATATAAGAAAGTAATAGAATCGGAAAGGCCATACCAAAACCCAGGGCAACAAACACCAGCATCGCAACCGCCCAGGGCTGGGTCAGTGCAAATCCCAGCGCCGGGCCCATAAATGGCGCGGTGCAAGGCGTGGCTACCGTAGTCGCCAGCACGCCGGTGAAGAACGAGCCTGTGTAGCCCTTCTTCTTGGTTAAGCTGCCACCGGCACCCATAAGACCAGTGCCAATTTCAAACACGCCGGACAAACTCAAGGCCATCATAAAAAAGACATAGACGATGAACGCCAAAAACCAGGGCTGTTGAAACTGAAACGCCCAGCCAATTCGCTCGCCACCGGCTCGTAATACAATTAATACAGTCGCTAAAGCAACAAAAGCCGCAATAACGCCAACCGTGTAGGCAATGCCATCCATGCGCTGTTTGTGCGCAGACTCCCCCGCGTTCTTCGCGAAACCCAATGCTTTCATCGACAGCACCGGGAATACGCAAGGCATTAAGTTGAGAATAAAACCGCCCATCAAGGCAAACAACAGGTAAAGCAACAAGCCGCCGTCAGCGCCGCCACTACCCGTTGAATTATTCACGGCAGCAAGGGGTGTAATTGTTGTCAGGTTTGCATCGGCAGCAGGATTCACAAATTCAAATGCCGCACGGCCTCCCTGGTCGTCTTCCAACACCAATACGCCAAAGACTTCTGTTAAATCTGTCAACATACGGCGTGGCTGCTGATGGGTAATCTGAATCAGATTGCCTTGAATGCTGACATCGCGAAGTGGCCCGGGTTTGATGATGCGGCGTTGATCCGGGAAGAACCAGGCTTCGCGGTAGTCCGAAAAAATAGCCTCAGGCGATTCGAAACCGAGGCTGACCCGCTCACCGGCAACGGCGATGATGGATTTAATACCGTGATCAAGCACAGGAAACTGTTCTCTGGCGGTGGCAAAAAGTTGCGCGGTGTTGGCATCTAATTCCGCCGCTTGCGCTACCGGCAAAGTCAGGCTTAGTCGCTGCTCGCCGGGAATACAAATTTGTTCGCAAACATTCCAGAAAGCCAGCGTGGACAGTGTCACCGTATCGCCCTGGTAATCTGCAGGGAGCGTTATCGCAACAGGATGCAGCACTTCTTCCTCGTAGGCAAAATTGACTAAATCGGTATCGTAGAAAGGAAGCCAATGAGGCGCCGGCCACTGCATCTCGCCAATAATAGTTCCTTCTGGCGCGCTCCATTCGTTAACGCTGCTGGGTTCGCCGCTATCACCACCCATTTTCCAGTAGGTATGCCAGTGCTGTGCCGGATCCAAACGCAGTCCGACCCAGATAGTTTCACCGGGCACTATGTTGCTTGTTTCTGCGAGCAGTTCTACTTCAATACTGTGATCCCAGGCCACATTCGCGAGCCTGGGCTTGATGTCATAACCATGCCATTGGCCGGCGTCATCGATGTAGGCAAGCAAACCGTTTAATTCATTTAGCGCTTCCGGGTAACGCCGGTGCTGTTCGGTGGATATTTGCAGACGGTTACCGTCTTTCATGAGCTTGCGAAAAGGTGCGTATTTCATGATGCGACCTTGCTCGGGAAAGAACCAGGCCTGGTCGATATTGTCGAAAAGGTTTTCCCCGGCTTCGATCATGAGGTTGAATTTGCCATCAAAGCTATTGAAGTTGGCTCGTAGATTATGCGCGTCAGCGGATACCGGAGTCATCGCCCTGGTTTCTGCAAAGGCTTGCCGCCATTTCTCGTCAATAAGTGGATTACTACCCACGGGCAAGGACAAGGCAAACTCTGCAACGCCGGGAATACAGATTTCATCGCAGACCTGGTAGTCAACCCTGGTTTTAATAGCGAAGCTTGAAGCGGAGAAATCCGCCGGTACCGTGACCGGAATTGGCAGTAACACTTCGCGCTCGTAGGTGAAGGTAACCAGATCACTGCCGGGAAAAGGTGTCCATTCAGGGATAGGCCAAACGATGTCGCCGGCACTCGCTCCAGGCGGCAGTTGCCACTCTCTGGCGGCAGTGGCTTCGCCGCTATCACCGCCGAACTTCCAATAGGTATGCCAGTGTTCAACAGGGTCCAGGCGTATAGCCAGCCACAGCGTCTCACCAGCAACCACATTGCTGGTTTCTGAAATTAGCTCCACTTCTATTTGATCAGTTTTGTGTAGCTGCGCCAGGCTGCTGCTTGCAGTAAGCATAAAACTTATGAATATCAGAAAGTGTTGAAATTTTATACGCATTTTGACTCCCATCGAATCACGCAATAACCGTGCAATGCCATACAATAGATGATACTGGAACAAGACTCTGGTTTATGTGCCAAAAGGTAACAAATACGGGCCAGGCTGGCTACAGCAGAACCGCATTGACCTGCACCCAGGCAGCCTGAATTTGCGGCTGGCTGCCCAGTCGTCTCGGTCAGTCTCTTGGGGTGGCCGAAGCCGAAAGTTTGTTGAGAGCCAATACGCTGTGAACTGCCGCATCCTTCTGGATATGGCGACTTCACTCCCTGTGAAAACTGTCTTCGCGCTGCACCGGAATGAAGGTCTTGATGCGATACTCACGATTACTTTTTGGCCGGGGAGGGAGTAAATCGTTCCTTGTATCAAGTTTGTAGGGTAGCATGGTCATAAGCCTCGTGTTGTGCTGCAGCCAATGGGCTGATGGAGGGTTTCGTTGCTAGCCCTTGTTGTTAATCCATGTTGTTAGCCAGAACACCGTCAAGGCTTTCTGCGTTTTAGGGATTTCTATCTGGGGATTGGGGATGCAAACAACATTAGATCGGTTAAAATAGCCTTATGCTAATGGCCGTAAAAGAAAAGCACACGCAATTCCTGCCGGATAAATTGTCTGACTTAGAGAATCCGCAGACTGATATTCCCCGCATTGCTAAGAATAAATGCCTTCTTAGAGACATAGAGTCTGCCGTTCAACAGATGCCGACTGTGCATAAACTTTTTCAAGCAGATTCACGAAATTTGTCATTCATACCAGATGAATCTGTTCATCTTGTAGTTACTTCTCCGCCTTACTGGACTTTGAAAAAGTATAGAGATCATGAATATCAACTAGGAGATATTGAAGATTATGAAAAATTCCTAAAGGAGCTGGATAAGGTCTGGAGGCACTGCTACAGGATGTTAGTTCCAGGCGGCAGGGTTGTTTGTGTCGTGGGTGATGTATGTCTATCCAGAAGAAAGAACCATGGTAGACACACCGTTGTTCCTCTTCATGCCTCTATTCAAGAACATTCCAGAAGGATCGGGTTTGACAACCTTACTCCCATTATCTGGTACAAGATTACCAATGCACAATATGAGGCAAGCAGGAATGGTGCAGGTTTCCTTGGCAAACCTTATGAGCCAAATGGGATTATTAAGAATGATATTGAGTATATTTTGATGCAACGTAAGTACGGTGGGTATAGGAAGCCATCGGTTCCAACCCGCATTCTCTCCATCATCTCGGATGAAAATCACAAACAATGGTTTCAGTCTATATGGACTGGAGTTACCGGCGTGTCTACTAGAAATCATCCGGCACCGTACCCAGAAAAACTTGCAGAGCGACTAATCAAAATGTTTAGCTTTGTGGGTGATACCGTATTAGATCCATTTATGGGAACAGGAACAACAACGCTTGTCGCCTCTAAGTGGGGCAGGAACAGTATCGGTGTTGAACTTGACCCTCATTATTTTGAACTAGCCGAAAAGCGTATTCATAAGGCTACAGGTTCATTGTTTGTTAATGCCGAAGTTAATACAACGATCAAGATGAAATGACATGGTTCTTTCAAAACAAGTAGCACAAGCGGTCAAACATTTTTGGACAACCAGGCTAAATCAGGACAAAAACCAAGGTTCGGCGACTGGTATAAAGGATGCAGGAAGTAGGGGCGCTGTAACAGGAGGGGCACAACTAGACGGCTTTGTCCATCTTCTTGCAACCATTCTTGGAGATGCTGGGCTACCTGACCATACGATATTCACCAAAAAAACTGCTTTACCCGGATACTTCAGACCTACAAAAAACTGGGATTTAGTGGCTGTTGTAGATGGTGAACTATTAGCAAGTATTGAATTTAAGTCTCATATTGGACCATCATTCGGTAACAACTTTAATAATCGTGTAGAAGAAGCATTAGGAAGTGCTACAGATGTATTAACTGCATATCGGGAAGGTGTATTCAAACCGTCACAGAAACCGTGGTTAGGCTGGTTGATGCTATTGGAAGATACTCGAAAATCTCAAACGCCAGTAGGAGTATCTGAACCGCACTTTGAAATACTTGAGGAGTTCAGAGGTGCATCCTACACAAAACGATATGAGTTGTTCTGTGAGCGATTGGTAAGGGAAAGGCTATATGATGCAACCTGCTTGCTTCTGTCTGACCGGGATGACGGATTGAATGGTGTATACTCTGAACCTAATCAAGAAATACACTTCAAAAAGTTCGCTACATCACTAAGTGCACATGCAATTTCTTTTGCAAAAATGCGTGAATGACAGCGCATACAATCGCATTTGCACAACCAATTTGATTAAAACGATCCATCGTCAATTTCGGAAGCTGACCAAAATCAAGGGCGGTTTTCCCAGCAAAAACAGCTTACTCAAATTGCTATACCTGAGCATTCAAAGCGCCAATAAAAAAATGGTCTATGTTGAATACCCAGGACCAGCCAGCTCGGCCTGATGAGCCAGTGTCATGTCCAGCATGCTGTTGAATTGGAAGTCGTATCTTGGCATGTCGCCGGGGTGCATGGTGGCACCGAAGCCTTGCTTGTCATGGCGGCGGTAGATCCAGCAATTGGCCAGGCCGTGCTTGTTGGCCGGGGCGTGGTCATGGAACATGCTTTCTGCGGTGTGCAGAATCTCATGCTTCTGAATGCCCTGACGCGCCAGAGTTTCAATCATATAGTCGAAATTACGCTCGGCAGGTTTATAGCTGCCGATGTCTTCTGCCGTGTACACCGCGTCAAAATGCACACCCAGACGCGCGTTCGAACCCTGAAAACTGAGGTTGTCGGTGTTGCTCAGGACTATCAGTTTATAGTGCTGCTTGAGGTAAGCCAGGGCCGCAGGACTGTCATCAAATGCGGGCCACTGGCGGACGCAAAGGCCGTAGGCCTGGCATTCCTCCCAGCTAACCTCGACGCCCCATTCCTCGGCCAGGCGTCGATACACGACCGGCAGCAGTTCGTAGTATTTTTTTGTCGGTGTCCAGGCTTGCGTGGTCGATTCGTAATAGGCGTGCGCCTCAAGAATGTCGTCATGGCTCAGGCTGCGGCTGACTTTGTCGGTCAGCGGTTTTAGACCTGCTACCATGCCGCTTTCCCAGTTGATCAGCGTGCCGTAAACATCGAATGTGAGGGCTTTGTAGTTACTCAGTTTCATTTTCATTTTCTTTATCCTGCTATGTCTCGAATGCTGTCCAGGCTTGTGCGCAGGCGTGCAAGCAACAAGTCTACCTCAGCCTCGGTGATACAAATGGGCGGGGCAAGACCGATGACGTCATCGGCAAAGGCACGGAAAATCAGGCCATTTTCATAAGCTGCTTTAGCAAGGCGCAGTGCAATGTTCTTTTCCCTGGCAGGTTTTGTCCTGGCTTCTTTGTTCGCGACAATTTCAATGCCTGCCAGCAGTCCTTTGCTGCGGACGTCCCCCACTACCGGGTGATCCAGCAGCGTTCTGAGCTGTTGTTCAAAATAGATTCCAACCTTTTTCGAATTCTCGATCATTCCACCTTCGTAGAGCTTGATGACTTCCAGCGCGACCGCCGCACTGACCGGATGGCCCGAATAGGTAAAGCCATGGCCGAAGGCTACGCCAGCAGGCACGGCATCAGCGATTGCTTGATAGATGCGGTCCGAAACAAGAGCCGCCCCCATAGGCGCATATCCTGATGTCAGCCCTTTGGCCACGGTCAGGAAATCAGGTGTAAGACCTTCATGTTCGCATCCAAACATCGGGCCGGTGCGACCAAAAGCGGTGATGACCTCGTCTACGATGAACAGAATGCCAATATCTCGGCAAGTATCCTGCATCGCTCTGGCATAACCTTCTGGTGGCACAATGACACCGCCAGACCCTTGCACCAGTTCCATGATGAAAGCCGCAACGTTTTCCGCCCCCAATTCAGCCACTCTGGTTTTCAGATTGATCACGCCCCGGGCAATAATCTCTTCATCAGATATGGCTTCATTGCGGTAGGGATAGGGAGACGCAATGTGATGCTGCCACTTCATTGGCAGGTCGAAGCCATCGTGGAAGAGCGGTAGCGCTGTCAGACCAGCCGCGTTAGAGCTGGAGCCGTGATAGCCCTTTTCCAGGGCAATGAAGTTCTTCTTACTCGCCTTTCCACAGGCATTAAAGTAATAACGCACCATGCGGATGACGGTGTCCACCGCATCCGACCCTCCAACGGTAAAGAATATGTGATCCAGGTCTCCGGGCGACAGTTCGGCCAACTTCGCTGCCAGCTCGATTGCCGGTTCGTTGCCGAAGTGAAAATAACCGCTTGTATAAGGCAAACGGCGCATCTGCTGTGCCGCTGCATTGACCACATTTTCGTGGCCATAGCCTGCGTTGACGCACCACAAACCTGCAAATCCGTCCAGCAGTTTATTGCCTTCAGCATCTGTCAGAAACACACCTTTTCCCGACTGTAAAACAGTTACGCCGCGTTTCTCATGAGCGCGAATCGGTATCACCGGGTGGAAATAGTGAGCGCGATCTTTTTCAATGAGCGAGCTTGAAGGCATGGCAGCTTCCTCGTAAACAGCTTTCACTCCATGATAAAGGATTATTTCAGAAGGAAAGCGTGTTCTATTGATGTGGGCAGAATATAGCCCCAAAGCCGCAAGTGTAGCAGCATTTTGTACAGTGTCTATCTTCTATAGCCTCTGTAGCCTTCTATCCGGGAAGCTATCCAGAAAATCTCTGAATGAACGATTTGTGTCACATAATAGAAGCCGCCCAACAGGTCGCGCACCCGGGCTGCCCGGAATACAGGCTGCCGCAGATTCCGAGTTCCCGCCTGATCTGCTTCGAGAACAGTGGTCGCACACTGATGGTCGAAGAGCCGCGCAAGCTTTCACAAGCACTGGCCACATTTGTCGCCGACTGAACCGTTCATTTGCCAGCTTGTCGCGAACTCTCTGTTACTTCCGTTGTCCTATTGAGACCTGCCTAATTCAAAAAAATGATCGAAAGTGGGACTTTACCGATTTTTGCTCCTGCACAGTCTCACCAGTCCACCTAACCGGGCAAATGCGGCAAACCAAGCTCCGCCAGAAAATCATTGTGCCTGTCGGCGGCCTGGGCAATGGTTTTTTCCAGTTTGACCATTTCCTCGTGATTAGTCGGCAGGTCGATCTGCTCTTCCGGCTCGGCGGTGCTGATATAGCGGGATATATTCAGGTTGTAATCGTTCTTTTCGATTTCCGCCATGCTCACGCGGCGGGCGTAGCGGTCTGATTCCTTGCGGTATTGATAAGTGTCAATAATTTTTTCGATATGCTCGGGCAACAGGCGGTTTTGCCGTTTGCCTTTCTCAAAATATTCGCTGGCGTTGATGAACAGCACATCGTCCGGCTGCTTGCATTTCTTCAACACCAGAATACACACCGGAATACCGGTGGAGAAGAACAGATTGGCGGGCAAGCCAATCACGGTATCGATATTGTCATCTTTGAGTAGCTTGGTACGGATACGCGCCTCGGCACCGCCACGAAACAACACCCCGTGCGGCAGGATGATAGCCATGGTGCCCTCTTTGCTGAGAAAGTGAAAGCCGTGCAACAGAAAAGAAAAATCGGCGGCAGATTTGGGGGCAAGACCGTAGCTTTTGAAGCGAAAATCCTCGCCCAGCGCATCGGTGGGTTGCCAGCGATAGCTGAATGGCGGATTAGCCACCACTGCATCGAAGGTGATTTTTTTGGACGGGTTTTCCGCCGCCAGTATATCCCAGTCGTTGAGCAGCGAGTCGCCGTGGTGAATCTCAAACTCCGAATCCTTGACTCCGTGCAATAGCATATTCATACGCGCCAGATTGTAGGTGGTGATGTTCTTTTCCTGTCCAAATATCTTGTCGATGCCATGCGCGCCCAGTTGTTTGCGGACATTGAGCAGCAGCGAGCCGGAACCACAGGCGAAATCCAGCACCTGCTTAAGCTTTGCTTTTTTGCCTGTGCTGGGGTCTTGCCCGTCTAAGGTAACGATATTCGATAAAATATCGGAAATCTGTTGCGGCGTATAGAATTCCCCGGCTTTCTTGCCGGAGCCGGCGGCGAACTGACCGATCAGATACTCATAGGCATCGCCTAACACATCGCTGGAGGTAGAAAATTGCGCGATACCCTCGGCGATTTTGCTGATGATGGCGCATAGTTTGGCATTACGCGCGGGGTAGTCCCTGCCCAGTTTTTCCGAATCCAGATTGATCTCCGAAAACAGTCCGCTAAAGGTGCTGGCGAAGGATTCATTTTCGATGTATTTGAAGCCTTTTTGTAGGGTTTTCAGCAGGTCGCCGTCCTGCTGGCGCGCCAGCTCGGCAATACTGTCCCAGAGATATTGCGGCTTGACCACATAATGCACCTTGCGGCGCATCTGATTTTCAAATCTCTCCACGTCTGCCTGGTTGTCATCGTACCAGATCAACAAAGGCGGACGTTTTTCGCTATCCTCTTTCCGCTGCCCTTTTCCCGTTGCCCTCTGTGGATAATCTGTACCAAGTTCCTTTTTAACTGCGGCTTCATAATTATCGGACAGATAGCGCAGGAATAAAAAAGACAGCATATAATCGCGAAAATCGTCCGCGTTCATCGCTCCGCGTAAATCATCGGCGATAGCCCAGAGGGTTTTACCCAGTTCTTGTTGGTCTGCTTCGGTCATGTTTTTTTGTTGTCCTCTGTTGTTGGTTTGGGGAATATTTCTGGGTTGAAGCGGTGATTGGCCATCAATCTATTTGTGTATCGCATTTTAAAAATAACGAGACACAAAACGGATAGTCAATGCCTGACGATACACAAAGCCGCTCATACTATCTTTTTGCCTTCTGTAATAGTTGCACCATGCTCGTCATTCCTGCGAAGGAGACTGCAAAAACCCAACGTTCGTCATTCCTGCGAAAGCAGGAATCCAGTAAAACATACAAACCCGCAAGGGTTTTCCGCCTGCTTTTTGCCTTCTGTAATAGTTGCAGCACCATGCCTGTCATTCCGGCGAAAGAGACTGTGCAACAAACCAACATTCGTCGTTCCTGCGAAAGCAGGAATCCAGTAAAACACACAAACCCGCAAGGGTTTTCCGCCTGTAACGCATGCCTGGCGAGGGATTCTTGCACAGTCTCTCGCAGGCGGCAATCCAAACATGACTGTGCCGACTATTTAGACACATGAGCCGGACAGGATTGCGGTGATGGTTGGTTTGGCTTCTGGATTCCTGCCTTCGAGACTGTGCAAAAAACCACCACCCCTGGTCACATTCTCATTACTGCCCTAATTCACCGACCTTGCTGGTATTTTAAGCCGATACACCGCCTCTGTAAAAATACCCAATAATTACAGTAATAAACATCCAGAACCTGGCCCAATTATGATACAATAACGAACATAACTAACTGATTATAATCATTAAACAGAGGCTTTATGCGTGATTACATACACGGTTTAAATCGCCAGCAACAACTGTTATTCCCAGAGCGGCTAGAGGATTATGTCAGCGAGGATGCGGGTGTTCGTGCCATTGATGCCTATGTGGATAGTTTAGAAGTTGAGGCCTTGGGCTTTAAGACAAGATATAGCGACAAAAATAACAATGGCCGCCCCGCCTTTTGCCCAAAATTGATGCTGAAACTCTACATTTACGGCTATACCAATAAAATAAGAAGTTCCCGCCATCTGGCTCGGGAAACCCATAGAAATATCGAGCTTATCTGGTTATTGCAAGGCTTAAAGCCCACCTATAAGACGATTGCTAATTTTAGAAAAAATAATGCCGCAGCACTCAAGAATACGTTTAGGGAATTTGTTTTGCTGTGCCAAAACATCAATCTCATTGAAGGTCAATTAGTGGCACTGGATGGAGCGTTTTTGCGAGCCAATGCGTCCAAAAATACCTTGATTGTTAAAGCCACTGTGGATAAGAGAATAACCAGGGTAACACAGGCTATTGAGGACTACCTGAACTTATTAAACACCACAGACCAGCAGGAGGAACCGGAACAGACACTGGATAATCCCGACTTGATTCATAAAATACAAGCACTTAAAGAGCGCAAACAAAAGCTGGAAGAGGATTTGAATACCTTAGAGCAATTGGACAAGAAGCAACATAACACACGGATGCCGCATTGATGTGCAAACCAGCGCATCATCTGGTCGCTTATAACTGCCAAATCGTGGTGGATGACAAAGCAAAGCTGATTGTTGCAACAGATGTATCAAGTCAAGGCAATGACGCACAGCAGTTGCATCAGATGGCAAGTCAGGCGAAAGAAACCTTAGCCCTTAAGACTTTGGCTGTGGTTGCCGACAAGGGCTATCACAGTGCAAAAGAGATAAAGAACTGTGTTGATGACAAAATCTACCCAATCATCCCGCCAATTGATACGCAACAGAAACAAAAGAAAACGGGCAGATATACTAAAGAGGATTTTGTCTATAACGAGGAGCAAGACGAATACACCTGCCCCAACAACAAAACACTGACAAAAACAGCAAGCCCAAGCCTATCCAAAGGCAAGCTTGGGTTTATTTACAGCACCAGTGCCACAGATTGCAAGGCTTGCCCTGTGCGTAGCGAGTGCCTGGCAAAGCAAACACCTCACCGAAGAATATGGCGCTGGGAACATGAAGCCTTTTTACAAGCCTATGGTGAGGTAATGCAAACAGAATCAGCCAAGGCGATTAGCAAAAGAAGAGGGGCGATTGTGGAGCATCCTTTTGGCACCATAAAGAGGTCATTAGGCTGGGATCACTACCTGGTCAGAGGCAAAGAAAAAGTATCAGGAGAAAATGCATTGATTATGTTTTGCTATAACTTTAAGCGTGTTTTGAACATGTTAGGCACCATGCTGTTCAATAAGCTGTTATTGGCTATAAAAGCAGGCAATATTGAAGCCGTAATGGAAGAAATCAAGCGACATCTTTCTTTTTGCGTCCACTATTCGATGGTTTATGCCAGAAATGCTTATTTTTGCAATAAACAAGCTTATTTCACCTGCCGGCTTTTCATAAGAATCCTTTTTTACCCGTACAGGACTCAAAATGCTCAATGGTGGGTTGGTGAGTCGGCGTTTGTTGCACAGTCTCCTTCGCAGGAATGGCGGTCGGTGCGGGAATGAAGAGGGGTGCGGGAATGACGGGGCGGTGTCGGTAGTTGAAGTTTCATCCATTAGATACTGGTTAAGGGTATAGCCTTGGATAATGTACTGTTTCAGGGTTTGGGTCGCCCACTGGCGAAAGCGGGTGGCGGTGTGGCTTTGCACGCGGTAGCCCACCGAGATAATGGCATCCAGATTGTAATGTTTAAGACTTCGCTTTACCTGCCGTGAGCCTTCCTGTCGAACTACCGAGAAATCCTCGGTAGTTGAATTTTCATCAAGCTCGCTTTCGGTAAAGATGTTTTTCAGGTGCAGTCCAATATTATCGCTGGAGGTTTGAAACAGTTCCGCCATCAACGCCTGAGTCAGCCACACCGTTTCATCCACAAAACGCACATCCAGCTTGATTTGTCCATCTTCGCTTTGGTAGATAATAAACTGTGAGGGGTTGTTTTCCGTCATCCGTTCACCTTGCCCATAAAATCCATGATGTATTCTTTGTAAGCCACAAATCTATTTGTGTATCTTATTTCCAAAATAACGACACACAAAACCGGTAGCCAATGCCTGACGATACACAAAGCCGCTCATACTATCTTTTTGCCTTCTGTAATAGTTGCAACACCATGCCCGTCATTCCTGCGAAGGAGACTGCAAAAACCCAACGTTCGTCATTCCTGCGAAAGCAGGAATCCAGTAAAACACACAAACCCGCAAGGGTTTTCCGCCTGCTTTTTGCCTTCTGTAATAGTTGCAGCACCATGCCTGTCATTCCGGCGAAAGAGACTGTGCAACAAACCAACATTCGTCGTTCCTGCGAAAGCAGGAACCCAGTAAAATAGCCAAACCCGCAAGGGTTTTCCGCCTGTAACGCATGCCTGGCGAGGGATTCTTGCACAGTCTCTCGCAGGCGGCAATCCAAACATGACTGTGCCGACTATTTAGACACATGAGCCGGACAGGATTGCGGTGATGGTTGGTTTGGCTTCTGGATTCCTGTCTTCGCAGGAATGACGGGCGGTGCAGGAATGACGGGCGGTGCGGGAATGACGAGGGGTGCGGGAATGACGAGGGGTGCGGGAATGACGGGGTGGGGTCGGTAGTTGAAGTTTCATCCATTAGATACTGGTTAAGGGTATAGCCTTGGATAATGTACTGTTTCAGGGTTTGGGTCGCCCACTGGCGAAAGCGGGTGGCGGTGCGGCTTTGCACGCGGTAGCCCACCGAGATAATGGCATCCAGATTGTAGTGTTTGATACGGTACTGCTTGCCATCGGCAGCAGTTGTAAAGAAATCCTTTACAACTAAATCCTTGTCAAGCTCTTGTTCTAGCATGATATTTTTCAGGTGCTGACCAATATTCTGTTTGCTGGTACTAAACAGTTCCGCCATCAACGCCTGAGTCAGCCACACCGTTTCATCCACAAAGCGGACATCCAGCTTGATTTTGCCATCTTCGCTTTGGTAGATAATAAACTGTGAGGGGTTGTTTTCCGTCATTTGTTCACCTCATCGGCAGTGGGGAATAGTTGTTGCATCAAGCCTTTTTTATGGGTCTTGAGGTGCGCGAGCTTTTGCGTTTGTGCAGTGATCAGTTCGTCAAGGGATGACAGGCAATCGGCGATTTTTTGTTGTTCGGGGAGGGTGGGCAATCGAACAGGTAATGACGCATATTCGTTGCTATTGATTCCGGGTTGCCCACTACGTGCAGAACTAAAATCTACCCAACGCCAATATTGTTCCGTAGACAGAAACTGCAATAGTAATTCAGAATTGAGTTTTTCTTCATTAGTTCTTACACGTATCAAGAATCCAGCGAAAACGAGCTCCCCATCCTTTTTTTTGTACTTATATGATTTTCCAACGCTTGCACCGGTTCTAGCAAGAACAATGTCTCCTTCACATAGGTAGCTTTCTTCGATTACCTTTTTGGCTACCGAGACCTTTTGATTTTGAAGAAAATGACCTTCTTCAGAAATGTCTGTGATTCTTAGATAGGTAGGCAAATTATCAGAATACGGAACTGCCGGAGCATTTATTCCGTATTCTGGATGCCGAGCTAGGCAATTGCCTAACTTGCATTCCTCCCAATCCCCCGCGTCCTGAAACTCGGGGAAGCGGAGTTTGGGCAGTGTTTCACCTTCGGCGGGGAATAGTTGTTGCATCAGCCCTTTTTTATGGGTCTTGAGGTGCGCCAGTTTTTGCGTCTGGGCGGTGATAAGATCGTCAAGGGATGACAGGCAATCGGCGATCTTTTGTTGTTCTTCGGGGTGCGGAACGAACATTTTTACCGTGCTAATATCGTCTTGCCCTATGGTTGTCATTGTGCCAGTTTTCCCACGCGAGATTAATTGCCGTCTCAAATAATTACTTTTTAAAAGAAAAAATAGAAAAATTGGGTTTGCTTTGATTTGATTTGGGCGAAATCTGATTAAATGCCCGTCAAACGTTGTTTCTTCGGAGTGTCCTAAAAAAACGTTAGAGTGTGCAATACCTTCTTTCACCAGTGAAGAACGTGTAAAAAAGATGTCACCATAAAGTGCCTTATTTTTCGCAAATTCCGTTTTTGAAATTGCTACCCTAGTCAATTTGTTCACGTTTATAAAATGGGTCGCATACATATCTTTAACATTTATAAGGCGATAACCCGATCCTACTTTTGCAGGATCATTAAACACACCATTTGCAAGTTTCTCATGAGATAATTCCCCCAGCCGCTTCTCCTCCCAATCCCCCGCATCCCGAAACTCGGGGAAGCGCAGTCTGGGCACCTTGTTATTTTCCCTGCTCATTGGTTCTCAAGCCCTTTGGGGTTTTTGAGTGCCTTCTTCTCAGCCGATGCCAAACGGCGTTGCACTTTTTTTACATCCTCCGCCGGCGGCAGGCTTTCCGGGCGGATGCCGCGGTTGAGCAGGGTTTGCCGCACCGCCTGATGGTTGGTCACATGCTCGTTTGATATTTGCGGCTCGTTGCCCATGTTTTGTTCGCGGGCATTATGAATAGTGATTTCAGTGGCAAAATCTGCCAGTGGGCGATTACCCGGCACGCGCCAACGCGCTTTCATGGCTTGGGTATTGTTGCCAAACAGTGCCCGGTCGCCTTTGCTGCGGATGAGGGCAAAATTCTGATTGCCGCCGGTTTGCTCATAGATGACATGGGACAGTTCCTTTTCGCTATGGGTTAACTTCTGCCGGGCGGATACGCGCTCGGATTCAAGCAATCGTTGTTCAATGAGTTCTACCTTGCGCGTCTGTAGGGCAAAATAGGTTTGTGCAAAGGCAATTTGTTGTTTGGCGGGGTCGCCATTTTGGGCAATCAGATAGCAGGCATAACGAGTCAGCATGATGTCGTTGATTTCCCGCTGGCTACCAGAGCCTAATTCGACCATTTTGTTGATGTCAACAAAATGGTCTTGAACAGGATGAGCGGACACTTCACAGGCGGTTTTTGCTTTGGTCACGATATTGAGAAAGTTACGCCATTCCGTGTACCCCAGCAAATGCTGCACATCACGCGCCAACCAGTATTCAACGCCGTTTTCGGTCTCTTGTGCATGCCCTTTGAACGACTCGGTCATTAGGTGAATCAGCTTATTTTTCATGGTTTTGTGCTTTCTTGTTTGTTGTAATGTTGGTTGTGATTGCGCTATTGAGACTGTGCAAGAAACCCTTGCGGGTTTGGCTGTTTTACTGGGTTCCTGCTTTCGCAGGAACGACGAACGTTGGGTTTTTGCACAGTCTCTAAAGTCCCACTTCCGATTATTTTTTGCATGATACCCGTAGGGCACAAGCGCAAAGGTCTCATTGTAATGTTGGTTGTGATTGCGCTATTGCTCATAGACTGCTAAGCCCGATATTTCGCGCCCCTGAGCGAGCCGATGCAGTAGCGGGATTAAGTCTTCCATCAGCGCCAGCTCCTGTTGCACTCGCACTTTCCAGCCTAACTCCAGCGGTGCCATTAAATCGCCCAGCTGCTCGCCGTCAAAAATCATCCGATCCATGACGCGCTCCACAAAGGCTTGCAGGGGGCGGAATTCTAAGCCGTGTTTGTCGGCGATTGCGTTTAACTGGCGGGTAAATTCCCTGCTTTTGAAAGCATCGAAGCCGGCGATGATTTCCTCTTTACTCAGCCCAACACCTGTTTCCAGGCTGTCAATGTAGGCGGTGATGTCTGCTCTTTCGCCGATGAATTTGGCATCGGCGGTGATAATTCCGACCAATTCATCGCGGGTCATTTTTTCTTTGTCCGGTGTGCCCTGACTGTAACGCGCAATCAAGCCCATAATGTAGTCGTAATCAATGACGGCAGAGGCAAACAGCACCAGCTCAAAATCCAGTTGCTGCACCGGATCGTCGGGGTCGTCGCCCTTGCCCTGTTGCTCCCTGAGTGCTTTGGCAACATCTAAATAGACACCGCGAAAGGCTTGCAACTGCTCTTTAGGCATTATCTTTTCAATACTGCTGGCGTTTTCCGCTGTCAGGTCGGTGTATTGATCCAGCTGCGTTTGCAAACGCTGTACTTGCTTGAAGCGGTTGATGAATTCGGCGCGAGCGGCATCGCCCTTGAGGTTCGCCACCTGTTCCGGGGCGTTCTGTAAACCTTGGGAAGCCATAAAGGTTTCCAGTTTGTTCACGGCAGTTTGCAGTTCCTCAATCACCGCAGGGGCTGGGTCAACCAGCCAGATTGATTTGTATTTGCCGACTTTTTCGCCGGAAAACAGCGTGATGGCTTGGTCAACGGCGACTTCTTGTTGACGGAAGTCAAGGATATTGCCATAGGGCTTGCTGTCGTTCAGGACGCGGTTGGTGCGCGAAAATGCCTGAATCAAGCCGTGATGTTTGAGGTTCTTGTCCACATAGATCGTGTTGAGGTATTTGGAATCAAAGCCGGTGAGCAGCATATCGACCACGATGGTGATGTCGATTTTTTCGCGGTGCGGCAGGTCGGCATTGGCATATTTCTGATCCTTGATGCGTTTTTGCACATCCTGATAGTAGAGATCAAACTCGTTGATATGGTGGTTGCTGCCGTATTGGGCGTTGTAGTCGGCTATGATGGCTTTTAGGGCGGCTTTCTTTTTATCGGGTTGCTGTGCGTTGTCCGCCTTTTCCTGGGTCAGGTCTTCTTGTAGTTGCTGAACGTCTTTGTTGCCTTCCGCCGGTGGCGAGAACACGCAGGCGATGTTCAAGGGGAGAAAAGGGCTACCCTCGGCTTTTGACTGCTCTTGTTGTTTCTCCTGTTGTTCCTCTTGTAATTCCTTAAAAAGGCGGTGATATTCTATGGCATGGTTTATTGATGCCGTGGCAAGAAGGGCGTTAAATTTACGCCCAGCCGTTGCCTTATCATGCTTTGCTAAAATCGCCTTGACCACGGATTCCTGCGTCAGGCTTGTAGCGGACTTGTTGTTGCTTTCAGCCTTGTAATAGTCAACATGAAAACGTAGCACATTGCGGTCTTCGATGGCGTGGGTGATGGTGTAGGCGTGTAACTGTTTCTGGAATATGTCGGTCGTGGTCTTGAACGAAGCCTCTTCCCCGTCGATTGTCTGATAGCTGGCATTGTCGTCGAAAATAGGCGTGCCGGTAAAGCCGAACAACTGGGCATTGGGGAAAAATGCCTTGATTGCCTGATGGTTATCGCCAAACTGGGAGCGGTGGCATTCGTCAAAGATGAATACCATGCGCTTGTTGCTTAGTGGCTCGAGGCGTTGCCGGTATTGTTGTTTGTGCTTGCCGTCGAGTGCCAGCCCGAGTTTCTGGATGGTGGTAACGATAACCTTGTCGGCGTAATCCGTGGACAGCAGCCGTTTCACCATAGCTTCGGTATTGGTGTTTTCTTCCACACAGCCTTTCTGAAAGCGGTTGAATTCCTCGCGGGTCTGGCGGTCAAGGTCTTTGCGATCGACCACGAACAGGCATTTGTCGATGTCCGGGTTGTCCTTGAGCAGGGTGGAAGCCTTGAATGAGGTGAGCGTTTTGCCGCTGCCAGTGGTGTGCCAGATGTAGCCATTGCCGCGGTTCTGATGAATGCAATCCACAATCGCCCGCACCGCATAAATTTGATAGGGGCGCATGATCATCAGCTTTTGCTCGCTGGCGACCAGCACCATGTAGCGGCTGAGCATTTCGCTCAAGGTGCATTTGGCGAGAAATTGCTCGGTGAAGGGGTCAAGGTGAGTGATTTTGCTGTTGTCTTTGGCGGCAAACTGATAGACCGGCAGGAAACGTTCATCGGCATCGAAACGGAAATGCCGGTCGGCGTTATTGGCAAAGTACCAGGTGTTGTTCTGATTGCTGACGATAAAAAGCTGCATAAAGCACATCAGGGTATTGCCATAACCATTGCCGGGGTCGTTCTTGTACTCGACAATCTGCTGCATGGCGCGGCGCGGGCTGACTTCCAGTGCCTTGAGTTCGATCTGCACCACCGGTACGCCGTTAATGAGCAGGATCACGTCATAGCGGTGGTGACTGCTGCGGGTGTTGATACGCAACTGGCTGACCACCTCGAAATGGTTTTTGCACCAGTTCCTGATATTGACCAGCGTGTAATGCAGGGGTGTGCCATCTTCGCGCACGAAACTGTTGGTTTGGCGCAGGATATTGGCGGCGGTGAAGACATCCTTGCTGATAATTTCATCCAGCAGGCGGGAAAATTCGCTATCGGTCAGCTTGACCTTGTTGAGGGCTTCGAATTTTTGCCGAAAGTTTTGTTCAAGGGCATCGCGGTCGCGGATGTCTTCGCGGCAGGTGTATTTGAGCGCGACCAGTTTTTCGATCAGTCTTTGTTCGATTTGGGTTTCTTTTGTCATAGATCAACTCAACTGCTGTCATATCCTGCACTATAATTGACGCTAATGCGATAATTTGTAATCCGTGCAACGAAACTGAAACTGAAACTGAAACTGAAACACAGACAACTGAACTTCATGCGACAACAGCCAGTGCGAACCATAGTGCAAAACAAAGAGGTAAAAGTAAATGAGACTATTGCTAACGGCCAAATAATGAACCCGGCATTCGCAATGGCAAAATAGGTGGTAATGCCATCCTTGATGCCGAAGTTTTAGCGTGTTGTATCAAATAAATAATCGGGACAGGTTTGTCAGGACGGTTCCTCAAGCTCAATCAAGCGTTGTTTTCGCGCTTCCTCTTCGGCCAGAATAGACTTAATTTCTTCGATCACCCCATCCACATCAGCCGCTTCGGTACTTTCTTCGAAGTAACCCGTCAGGGTTGACTCAGGGTGCAGCTCACCGTCCTCATACAAACCCCAAATTTCTTTTGCGTAATTGCTCTTCAGTAGCCGGGGTGCAAATTGTCCGTAGTAGTGGCTGATCCTGTTCACATCGCGCACCAGCATAAATTCAGCATTATTATTGGCGGCCGCGTCCACGGCCTGTGGCAGGTCAATTATTACCGGCCCCCGTGCATCCACCAGGATATTAAATTCTGACAAATCGCCATGTACTATGCCGACGCACAGCATACGCACTATGTATTGCATGACCACAGCGTGATCTTCCAAAGCCTGTATCGGCGACAGGGAAACATCGCCAAGCCTGGGTGCTACATCCCCATGACTGTCGGTGATCAGTTCCATCAGCAACACACCATCCACACAGAGATAGGGTTCAGGCACCCGGACTCCCGCCCGGGCAAGTTTATGCAGCGCATTGACTTCGGCGTTATGCCAGGTTTCATCCTGCTGTTTACGACCAAATCTTGAACCCTTTTCCATGGCTCTGGCGCGTCGGCTACTGCGTGTTTTACGACCTTCCTGATACCGCGCCGCCTGTTTGAAGCTACGCCTTGAGGCTTCCTTGTACACTTTGGCGCAGCGAACTTCCGCATTGCTGCGCACTACATACACATCGGCTTCTTTGCCGCTCATCAGTCGCTGCTCGACTTCAGCGATAAGGCCCATGTCTATTAGCGCTTGTATTCTTTTAGGGATTTTCATGGCGTCTTTATACAGCAATTAAGCAAGCGATGTGGCGTTAATGCGAGTTAGCCTGGTTGGCGCGCGCGTTGGAGGCGGCATTATCTATCAACAGCGGGGAACATCAAAGCCCTGACGAATTGCACAGGAAACAGGCGTCTGAGTGCTTTGTATAATTCAAAAAATGGTCAGAAGCGGGGCTTTGAGTCCCACTCTCTACAACTCTCTAATGCGCGGCTGAAGAGACTGTGCAGGAAACCCTCGCCAGCTTGTGTTAGCTGCGGAAAACCCTTGCGGATTTGTGTTTTACTGGATTCCTGCCTTCGCAGGAATGACAGGGAGGTGCAGGAATGACGAATGGTGGATTTTTGCACAGTCTCTTTTGCAGGAATGACGAATGGTGGATTTTTGCACAGTCTCTTTTGCAGGAATGACGAATGGTGGATTTTTGCACAGTCTCTTTTGCAGGAATGACGAATACTGGATTTTTGCACAGTCTCTGAAGCGGCACTTCTGGCAATTATGCAAAGGGCTGGCCCGCCAATAAAAACACTGGCTCCAGGAGAGCCTGGCGGTTCTATTCACGGCTGGGTTCCCTGCTTTAAACCAAACACCACTTTTTGGAATTGCCTGCATACGGAGGAACCGGATGGATATGCGGATGGAGAGTATGGGCAAGAATTTCCAGACTATCGACAAGGCGTGGCCCGGGGCGGCTGAAATAGGCATTACCGTCTATGTAGTACACTCGACCATTCTGCACACAGGGTAAACCCTTCCAGCCGGGCAGGCGTTTCAATAAGTCCAAATCCTGTTCCGTACGCTGCAAATCAAAGCCGCAGAGTGCGATAAAAAGCACATCCGGACTTGTCTCCATCAAGGCATTTTCATGTAGCCGCACAGAAGGCTGATTGATATTCCCAAGGCAGTCCACTGCTCCTGCCATGGCGACTAATTCCGGTGTCCAGTGGCCGGCATTGAATAAGGGATCAATCCATTCCAACATCGCCACGCGGGGTTTTTGTTTGTCAGGAATGGCGGCTGAACGAACTGTAACTGCCCTTACCCTGGCCTCCAGCGTCTGCACTGCTCGTTCAGCCTCCAGTTTTTTATCGGTGGCGCTCCCCAATAGAGTGATCGTATCGAACACTTGTTGTAAACTCATCGGTTCGAGATTGATCACCTGAGGCTTGCCAGGCAAGCGACAAGAAACTTCATTGACCTCTGCGGCTGCCACGGCGCACACATCACACAGCGCCTGGGTGACAATGTGCGTTGGCTTGAGTGCCGCTAAAATCTCGCTCTTGAGGTGATACAGCGCTGCATCGGTTTGCAGCAGCGTTCTTACTTTTTCATCTATTGCCCCACTGTCTAATCCTTGCGGAATTGCCGTGTGGGTTACTGCGGGCAAGCCTGCAATGCCCGCAGGATAATCACATTCATGACTAACCCCCACCAAATACTGCTGTAATCCCAGCGCACAGACAATTTCTGTCGCACTGGGTAGCAGAGAAACCAGGCGAAGCTCAGACCTGGGCAAAACCTTTTCCTCTGGATAAGAATTGCTTCATGAATACAAAGCTAGCAAAGAAAAGTGCGCTATAGACTGCGTTGCCTGCCAGGGTACGCAGTAAATAAGGCAATCCCATCACATAGTTTTGCAACAAGCCGCTCCAGCTATGGGGCATATAAACCCACCAGTTCCCCAAGTTTGAAACAAGATAGAAACCCAGGGATGCCGCAATCACAGCCATCGGCAAACGAACCGACAAAGATCGATCACGAACCAGGTAGCGGCCACAAAGTGCGGACAACAAATGCCCTGAATAGACAAAAAACATAATCAGAATGCTGTACACACCTATCGTACTCAGATCGGCGAACAGCGCCGCCGCCACTGGCAGTAGCAGAAAAGCTCGCGCTCGAATATAGGTGCCGGCGAACAGACCCAGGGCGCCAATGGGAGTTACATTGGCGGGATGAGGCAGCACTGCGCTGATTACGACCAGTAACAGAAGAAAGAAAATTTCCTTGTTTGCAACTAGCTTGGTCATTTCTCCCTCCTAAAACAGGTAATTCAGCGACAACTGGGCAGTGCGACCGTAGGTATTATATCCATCAACGATTTGATAGTCCTTGTCCGTGATATTACCCAGACGAAGTCGCAGCTCCATCGCATCGCTTATCTGGTATCCTGCAATCAGGTTAAATGTTGCGTAACCACCGACTCGTGAGTTCGCAAAGCTGGACGGGTCAATGTCCAGGTGATCACTCTGTGCCAGAAGGTTTATCGCTAAATCCAAAGAGCCAAACTCACGCGCCATGTTAAGCGAAAAGGTCTGCCCGGGTCGTCGCAGTAATTCTATCCCGGTACTGCGATTCTGGTGATCCATGACTGTCAGTGCCGCATCTATTTGCCAGCCGACAAGCCTGGCACTGACCGTTGTTTCAATGCCATTGACACGCGCCTTCTGTATATTCGCCAGGCTGCTGAATGTGGCATTGCTCGAAATCAAATCATCGATATCATTGCGAAATACATTAAGCTGCCACTGCGCGCCCCAAAACTGCGCCTGCACACCCAATTCCGTGCTGGCCGATGTCTCTGGTTCCAGATTTGGATTGGCAAAAAAGAAGAAAGACGGAAAATCCACATACAGATCTATCAAGTTTGGCGCCTTGAACGCTGTGCCGTAACTCATCCAGACACGCAAGGAGTCGTTAAAATCATGGCCAATGGCAATACTGCCAGTACTGTGATTTCCAAATTCTTCGTTATCGTCGTTGCGCAGTGACAAGGCAAAGTCAAAGGGTTCACTGTCGTGGATAAAAACGCCGTAGACGCCGTCGTTATCCCGCGAGGTGTTGGTTTGAAGTGCCCCGAAAGTGGCGTAACGCAACTGCTGCTGCTGCTGATCAAGCCCGAAGGAGAACACACTGCCGGGACTCACCGTGTAGGTGTTCTGCCAACTGAGTTTCCGGTTCTCGGTGCGACTGGTGGTAGTACCGAAGGCTCCCGAGTTAATGCTGTCTTCTTCGAATACCTCGGCGATTAAACTCATGTCCCAGTTAGTAGACAGCGAAGCTGCGAGGGTGGTGGCGAGTTGCTGGCTGTCCGTATCAACCGTGCCATCATCGTAATCCGACAGGGCTGCAAAGGCGGAATAACTGGAAGACAAACTAATCCGGTCATTGAATTGATGCGAAAACGAAAAGGACAGGGAATCGTTTTCATAACCGTCATCATCTGGACTGCCACGCTTGCTGAAATCAATGCCATCTGTCTCTCGATGCGAGGCATTTAGTGACAAGGTAGTCTGGCCAAGCTTCCCCTTCAGAGCCAGATTCGAATTGTTGCTGCCCTCGGTTCCCAACATTAATTTTACGTTGCCCGAAAAATCTTCAGTCACCCGGGGCCTGGTAATAATATTCAACACACCACCGATCGCCTCAGAACCGTACACGCTGGAGCGTGGGCCACGCACGATCTCGATTCGCTCAATCTGATCCAGCGGAATAAATTCCAGCCGTCCGGCAGATCCAACGGTAGTCATCTGTACACCGTCAATCATGATCAGGGTATGATCAGACTCAGTGCCTCGTAAGAAAAGACTGGTTTGCGCACCCTGCCCGCCAGAAGGCGAAAATTGCATACCAGGGACTCCTGCTAACAACTCGGCCAGATTTTGTGCCGACGAAGCGAGAATGCTTTCCCGGTCAATGACAGTACTTGCTGCCATAACCGCACTGATTGGCTGTTCAATCCGGTTCGCCGCCACCAGTATTTCTTCGGGTTCATTTTGCGCCTGTGCCACAGACGCGCTCAAACAAACACCCAACAATAGAGATGAGTTTGTTGCTGGTTTCATATAAATTTCCTCGATGAAAAGTTTATTCCATGAGGGAGAGGCAAGAAGTAGAGGGCAGGATGCCGAGGCAAGAAACCGACTACCGATGAGCCCTCCGCTGCATCGTTAATGCCATTGCATAGCAATGACGTAGTCTGCTTCAGGCCGGTGTCGGACTCGCTTGTTTATTGATGTAACAAGTTTACCGTTGCGGGGGCAGCGCCGGATTCTCACCGGTCTTCCCGTTTACCCAATGCGGAATTACTTCCACTAATTGGCACCTGACGCAGGTGCCGACACTGTAGACAATCCTGGGGGAAATAGCAATACTTACTCTATGCGCGGATGCGCGAATTTGGGGTTTGTTTTACAAGGTGAAGCACAGATTCCATGCTAAAGTCGCTGCCGGGGATGATGGAGGCCGTTTATGTATTTTTTAGTCAAGGCGCTGCTCGTTGTGGGCCTTTTGTTTTTTGCAACAGGTCGGGTGGATATATCTGGTGTATGGCTGTTTGCATTGCTGGTGTTGTTGCTGTCAGTGCCAATAACGCTTCAGGGTGCTTACCGTGCTGCGGTCAGACGCGGGCATTATCTTTCAATGTTCCATAAGGACGGCTGGGTTTATCGGCTGTTTGCAGGCCCGCTGCTGCGCATTATCCTGCATACCCTGATTGGTTTAGCCCTTGCTGCTGTGATGATGTTTCGCCTCCGCGCTCTGGAGCCACTGGAATGGGCCTGCTTTGTGATGGCGATACCGGTTTTCGCGCTGGCTCTCAGGTGGATGGTGCCGGCGCGGCAGATGGCCTGGCCGTTCCGGCTGGCGGTGTCTTTGCGCTGGGCAAGTTATCTGACCCTGGGCGTTTTGTTGCTGGCTTATACGGCCTGGGTCTGGATCACTGGAGCTGGGCCGACCCAGACAGTTACCCATGTTGAGGTCGGCTATCAACCCGCCAGCGCACTGGTCAGTGAACTCTCCGTACTGCTCAATTTCTGGAAGCAGATGGAGGCTTTCGTACTTGGCCATGTGGCCTCGTTCGAGAACTGGGGGCGCATGGTAGCCGGTTTAATTATGCTGCTTGGGAATCTAACGCTGTTTTGGGGGTTTACTGCGGTGCTTGCCTGTCTACAAATCCCCGCTGCCGAGATGGTTCGTATTCTTGCTCCGGCTAGCAGTGAGAGCAAGCCACCAGGTTTAACTGTGCCGATGATAGCCTGGACATCTGCCCTGGCAACCTTGTTTGTGGTTTTCATCTACTTCCCCAGCCTTGCCCTGTTGGAGGGGCGCCTTCAGCAGCAACCGGTTACAGAAAGGCCGGTCTCGAAGATGGTAAAGATTGTCGAAAAAATCGGCAATGGTTTTTTTCAGCCAGGCACGGCGGCCGAGCTTGACAGCGCCAGGCTGGAATATCTAAGGAACTCCCCGGCAGCCGATATTCTGGCACAGCAAATCAATAGCGGTTTTGATCAGATGGAGACGAATCTTGACGGTTTCCTGGATTGGTATTACACCCTGCCAGCGGAATATGCCCGACTTGGCACGCTGCTTATGGGGGACTTTCATGGGCATTTAACCACCAGACTGGAAGAGTACCTGCTGGAGGGCGAGCCCTTCAGTGGAATGGAGGCTGCCCTTGATCAAGGTGTTGGCGAGGAAAGGACACTCCGCTTCGAATACAATAAAAAGTGTCGGGAAATACTCGCCAGGAATCGGCTTGAAGTTGAAAATACGGCCCTGGTCAGTATTGTCACCGAAGAGAAAGACCTGGCTGCATGCAGGGCACCAATAGGGGCAGATGTATTTTCAGCTATCCAGCGGCGCCTCAGGGCACGGGCGATTGCGAGCGGTAGTATAGGTGCCGGGGCCGGGGTCTCGGCACTGATAGTGGCGGCAGTGGTTAAAAAGGCGGCCGCCAAGGGTGCTGTTAAGGCCGCTAGCCAGGTCGCAGTGAAAACGCTCGCGTCCAAGGCAGCAGTGAAAGGATTTTTGGGCGTGGTGGGCGGCGCGGTTGGGGGCGTTCTGGGCTCGGTAGTCCCTGGCCCCGGAACGGTTGCAGGTGCGGCGGTGGGCGCAGCGCTTCTGGGAGTGCTTGCGGGGGTGGGTGTTGATGCCATGCTGCTAAAACTTGAAGAAGCGCTGGGTCGGGAAGCGTTCAAGGCATCCATTATGGTCGAGCTGGAGCAGATGCGTAGCGATTACCTGGCCCTGGTTGAGGGGCCGCAGTGACTGCTTTCAGAGGCTTTTTACAGCCTGGAAAAAGCCTGAATTTTCGCTTGATATGACAGTTGTAGCGAGCCGAATAAAGTACTTTCAATCGGGCTGATCAATCTGGCAGCAGTATGACCCATGCTTCCATTCACTGTATCCTGCCCCCTGGACTTCTGCGGGACTTGTTTGTCGGACACGACCCATGAAACCAGGCTCATTCCCAGTGAAGGATATGCTCCACCATTAATTGCAGAGACTGTAGCCCTCGAAACTCGTTTATATCAAGCCTGTAGGCAATTTCGATCCGCGACATCTGCGGACTGGGCCAGTTTTGCGGGTCAATATTGAAGGCAATCGCATCCACAGCTTGCTGCGGCGCCTGCTGCGGACTCAATACCAATTTAAGATGGTTCTCCCCCACTTTGCGTTGCTGTATCACATTGAATACGCCGTCGAATACAGGCTCGGGAAACTCCTGCCCCCAGGGACCCCCATTGATTAATTCAGCGGCGCTAGCCATGGTCAGTTCACTGTCCTCTATTTTGCCATCGCTTACTACTTTTGCCTGTAGCAGATCCTCATCTAACAACCGTGTCGCCTGCTGCTGAAAGGCCAGGGTAAATGCTTCCAGCTTATCTTTCTCCAGACTTAAACCTGCCGCCATTGCGTGACCACCGAATTTACTGATCATCCCCGGGTTGCTGCTTGCGACTGCATCCAGCGCATCGCGAATATGAAAACCCTTGATAGAACGCGCCGACCCCTTTATTTCACAGCCATCAACATCATTGGCATCAGCAAAAGCAATGACCGGTCGATTAAATTTTTCCTTTACCCTGGAAGCGAGGATACCAACGACTCCTTGATGCCATCGCGTATCGTAGAGACACAGTGCCGCCGGTAAATCGCCACTGTCCAGCGAGAATTCCTGCAAAAACCGGAATGCCTGCTCGCGCATATCGCCTTCAATCTGCTTCCGGTCCCTGTTCATCGCATCGAGCTGCAAGGCCAGCTTGTACGCTGTGCCTTCGTGCTCCGCCAGCAAACATTCTATGCCAGTAGACATATCAGCCAGTCTGCCGGCCGCATTCAAGCGTGGCCCCACACTGAAACCGAGATCAGTCGCAGTCAGTCGCTCTGCATTCCTATTGGCGATTTCCAGCAGGCTTTTGATTCCAGCTCGGCTACGCCCGGCTCTGATTCTTTTCAAACCTTCGCTTACCAGGATGCGGTTATTACGGTCCAGCGCAACCACATCGGCGACAGTGCCTAATGCGACCAAATCAAGAAGATCGGCCAGCTTGGGCTGCGCGAGCTGGTTTTTCGTGAACCAGTCTATTTCTCGCAGTTTGCTGCGCAGAGCCAACATGACATAAAAGATTACACCAACCCCGGCAATACTCTTGCTGGGAAATTCACAGCCATGCTGATTGGGGTTAACAATGGCATCGGCATCGGGTGTTTGCTGAGCGGGTAAATGATGGTCTGTAATCAGCGTTCGTATGCCCGCCGCTTTTGCCGCCGCCACGCCTTCGATGCTGGAAATGCCGTTATCCACAGTGATGATCAAGTGGGGGTTTCGCGTCTTGGCCAGTTCCACTATTTCGGCGGTAAGCCCATAGCCGTAGTCGAATCTATTGGGAACAATATAGTCCACATTGGCAAACCCCAATTGTTGCAGAGCCAGCAGCGCAAGCGTGCAACTGGTGGCCCCATCGGCATCGAAGTCGGCCACTATCAGGACTCGGCTTTGCGCATTTAATGCCTGTAGCAGCAGCTCAACTGCCGAATCTATGCCTTTAAGCCTATGCGGCAAGATCAAATGCCCGAGACCCAGCTCCAGCTCGGCGACATCATGGATATTGCGCTGGCTGTACACGCGCCGCAAAAGTGGGTGCATGCTCTGGGGAAGGGCTAATTCGGTGTTGGCTGATCTTCGCTTAACGAGAATGGACATCAGGCCAGCTATTTATGCGAGTGATTTGTAAGGAAGGCGGTGACTGCGTCCAGCTTGTTGGGCACGACGGTGTAATGCTCTTCTTTCTCTAACAGATATTGCAGATGAGGAGGTAAAGCAGGTATAGGCAAGCCTGCCGCCTCGATTGCGTCACTAAATTTTGCCGGATGAGCAGTAGCCAAAGTGATCATGGACGTTGCCTTATCAGCATTGCAGTCCCTGGCCGCCTTTATGCCAACTGCGGTATGGGGGTCTACCAGTCTACCCGTGTCCGCGTGAATCCTGGCGATGGTTTCACAGGTGCTCTTGTCATCCACTCGGGCACTGTCAAAACAGGTTTTAAGTTGCTGCCATTGTTGTTCCGAAACAGATAAGGGCTCGCTACCGAGTTTTGCCATAAAGTTGGTTAAGACTACAGGGTCAGCAGCAAATAGATCGAACAGGTAGCGTTCAAAATTGCTGGAAACTAATATATCCATACTCGGGGAATAGCTATGATTGAGATCGGCCACCGAATAGTCATTGCCACTAATGAAGCGATGCAAAATATCATTGCTATTGGTGGCAACCACTAATTGCTTAATCGGCAATCCCATTCGCCTGGCCAAATAGCCAGCATAGATGTCACCGAAATTCCCCGTTGGCACAGAAAAAGAAACTGTCTGTTGTGGCGCGCCCAGTGTCAGTGCGGCGGAAAAATAATACACGATCTGCATCATTATCCGTGCCCAGTTGATAGAATTCACCGCGACCAACTGACTTTGTTCGGGAAGGAAGGATTGATCGGCAAACGCCGCCTTCACGATGCGCTGGCAGTCATCGAAATTACCCGCAACAGCCAGGTTAAATACATTGTCAGCACGGATTGTTGTCATCTGCCTTCGCTGCACTTCCGACACGCACTGATGTGGATGCAGGATAAAAATATCGACTCGCTCAGAATGGCGACAGCCTTCAAGGGCGGCAGAGCCCGTGTCACCAGAGGTTGCCCCCAGGATAACAGCCCGCTGATTATTTTTGACCAGTACATAGTCCAATAAACGACCAAGCACCTGTAAGGCGAAGTCTTTGAAAGCGAGTGTTGGCCCATGGTATAGCTCCAACATGTATTCGCCCTCGGCCAATGTCGACAGAGGCGCAACGTCGGGGTGATCGAATTCAGCATAGCTGCTTTCGATTATGTCGCGCAGGGCTGCTTCGGGGATTTCGTCGTCAATAAACGGCGCTATGATCGTAAGCGCCAAATCAGAATAATTTAGCGCCTTCCACGATGCTATTTCATCGCTGGAAAAATGTGGTAGTTCGCCAGGCACATAGAGACCACCGTCCGGCGCCAGGCCAGTCAACAAGACCTGCTCGAAGCTCTTGTCAGCGCAACCGCCTCTGGTACTTTTATATTTCACAAACTATTCCTTTGAGACTTTTGCATAATTCAAAAAATGATCGGAAGTGGAACTTTAGCGATTTTTGCTGCTCGACAATTGCTCCTGCATTGTTCTGCTAAATTACCTCCATGTAACGATGCAAAATCGGCACAGTGTACATCCTGCACATAAATCCCGCCATCTACAATGGTTTTGCGCAGCTGAAGAGACTGCACAACAAACCCTCGCCAGGCTGCGTTAGCTGCGGAAAACCTTTGCCGGTTTGGGTGTTTTACTGGATTCCTGCCTTCGAGACTGTGCAAAAATACAAACTTCGTCGTTCCTGCGCAGGAATGACGGGGTGGTGCTGGAATCACATGGCGGTCTTTTACACAGTCTCTATATACAGCACTGAACTCTCTTTAAATCTCATTCACAGTAATCGACAGGTATCCGCTGTTCGAGCAACCGGCTTCGAAACCGCCCCAATGTGGATGCCTCGGGAACTTCGCCACCAGGCTCAAGGCGGCAAAATTTGCGAAACAACAGGTCTCGGTCAGACAGTTCATTACCCATGCTACTAACAAAACGCCTGGTTGCCGTTTACTAAAGGATCGGTAGCCTGTTTTAGCCAGCATCGTGTCTTTTCAGATAATTCAGCGCCGAGTTTTTCGTACACACTGCGATGGTAGCCATCAAGCCATTCGATTTCGTCACGGGAAAGCATATTGACCTTGATTAAACGCTGATCAACAGGCGCCAGAGTCAGCGTTTCAAATTCAAAAAAATCGGGGTATTGGCCTGACTCCTTAACCAGCACCAGATTCTCAATGCGGATACCATATTCACCTTCTTTATAATAACCAGGCTCGTTGGACAGTATCATTCCAGCTTTCAATGCGACCGTATTTGGCCACGGGGCTACACGCTGAGGCCCTTCGTGAACTCCTAAATAACTCCCTACACCATGGCCGGTACCGTGGCCATAGTCCAATCCGACTTTCCACAGATGCGTTCTAGCCAGGCAATCAAGCTGATGACCACTGGTGCCTTGAGGAAAACGACAGGTGGCAAGTGCAATATGCCCTTGCAGAACACGAGTAAAATGCTCCTTCTGCTCATCAGTCGGGTTTCCAACAATAACTGTTCTGGTGACATCGGTTGTACCATCAAGATACTGGCCGCCTGAATCTACAAGGTATACACTGTCTTGAAGCAATGTTTTATTACTGTGCGCGTCAACCCGATAATGAACAATCGCGCCATTGCTGCCCGCTCCAGAAATAGTGTCAAAGCTCACTTGCTTAAATAGCGGTTGTTGTTTGCGAAGGGACAGCAGTTTTTCTACCGCATCCAGCTCGCTCAGAGAATCTTTTTTAGCAACTGCGCTATCCAGCCATGCCAAAAAGTTTACAAGGGCGACCCCATCACGGAAATGGGCATTTCGTGCCCCATTCAGCTCAGTCGTATTTTTGCATGCCTTTGCATCAAAAACGGGATTGCCGACTACCAACTCGGTCCCTCCTATATCCAGGATAGCTGACACCTTCAGTGAAGTCATGGACTCATCCAGCATCAGCCTTCGCCCCTCGCTGGCAAGCCGTCTCAGGTTTTCTTCAAAAACAGACTGCGCTAACAGAGTAATATGATGACGACTTTCCCCGGCATTAGAAAAATGCGTTCTAGCCAGATCAACAAACCAGTCAACCCTGCCATCCGCATATAAAATCGCGTGACTCAAGGGAACCGGGACATGAGGAATGTCTGAAGCACGCACATTTAATAACCAGGCAATACAATCTGGCATAACAATGACAAGGGCATGAACCTGTTGATTATCCAGCAATTTCCCCATACGCTGACATTTATCCCTTGACCGTTCTCCCGCATAGCACAATGGATGTTCCACAATATCCGTTGCTGGCCGCGAAGGTTGTTCCAGCCAGCAACAATCGACAGGATTTTCCGGCACCTCCACCAAAGTGAGGTTTAGTTTGAGGCAAACTTTTTGAAAAATCGTTATGCTTTGGCGAGTATGCAAGGCCGGGTCGTATCCCAGGCGAATATTGCCGCTCAGATTTAACGCCAACCAGTTAGCTATTGCTGGATCGTTAAAATCGTCAACATCAAATATGGCTGGATCAACCTGATTTCGCGCTTGCAAGGTATAACGACCATCAACAAATAAGGCAGCAGAATCCTGGGTGATAACACCCACACCAGCAGAACCGGTAAACCCTGACACCCAGGCCAATCGCTCGGCATAGCCAGCGTTATATTCGTTCTGATATTCATCGGTTTTCGGAATGATGAAGCCTGACAGTTGCCTGTCAGTCAGTTCGTTTCGTAATACAGCGACATTATTTTTCACAGCATTTCTGCCTTCTGTTTTCCGGATTTTTTGTATTCAACAACAAGCATATCACTAGCGTGGGACTGTCGGTTAATTCAAAATCAGTCCAATTTTAAAAAAATACTATGTTTGAGCAATGACTTAAATATTCACAACAAGCTAAAAACTTCATTTTCCGACAAGCCCACCGTGGAAACAATTGAGTCAATGCCATGAGAGCCTTCGGGTTTCAAGCAAACCTTTTCTACCGCGATAAACTGAGTAGACTTGGCCACCTGCATCGCTGCATGGCTATGTGCTTATGCAACGCCCTCAATAGTAGCCAGCTTTTGGCCTGGAAAGCGACGGTAAGTGTCCCTGTTCGCAGTGCGTATCCTGACTAAATAAGCAAGGCTGCCCGCCACCATCACACACTTCATTACGTCATTTAATCATGATTATCATCATGGACTAACTATACCTGCTGGCTCAGTGGCTTGCTATACTTGCGCCGCCTGTCATTCCCGCATCCCCTCCGTCATTCATCCCCGCACCCTCCGTCATTCCCGCACCACCCGGTCATTCCTGCACCACTCCGTCATTCCTGCACCACTCCGTCATTCCCGCGCAGGAGACTGTGCAACAAACCAACATTCGTCGTTCCTGCGAAAGCAGGAACCCAGTAAAATAGCCAAACCCGCAAGGGTTTTCCGCCTGTAACGCAGCCTGGCGAGGGTTTTTTGCACAGTCTCGCAGGCGGGAATCCAGTGAATAACAACATGAGCCACAAACAAGCCACAGTCTCGAAGGCGGGAAACCTTCGCCAGCTTGCGTTACTTACACAGAAGGACATTTACATGGATGGGCAGGATGTACAGGAAGGGGTAAGAGAATTGGTGCGGGAATGACGAATATTGGTTTTGCGCAGTAGCCCTGCCGCACAAGGCCGCTTTATGCACTGTTGATTTCTAATTAATTTCTCACGTTCTATTAATTTCCACTAATTTCTAACTATCAAGGTATCGACCGACTGAGAGCCGAGACAGGTCGCCTGTTGCAGCCATGACACTACAATAGACGGATCCTGCCTCGGGTTGAACGCTTCTTACCCGGTTATCCCAGGCTTATCTCAGCTATCACAGAACAACCTCTATCTTCAAAGGCTCCGCGTGGTACAACACCTCACCGTCGGCAATTTGATAGCCAATAAACAACTCATAATTACCCACCTCGGCAGGCCACAGTATGATCGGCTCCGGGGTGAGATTGATGAAGGTATTGCGCTCCAGTGTAATATCTTCCTTGAAGAAGAACAGTGTTTCGCCATCATAGGATACCAGCCCGGACTCTGTCGCCAACACCACGGTGTCAGGAGCAGACGCCTCTTTTGCCATCACCACAATGTTGGCCTGTTCGCCTATATCGGCGCGGCGCGGCGTGATCACAAACACGATATTCAGCGATTCACCTGCCGAGAAGGCATTGTCCTTAAAGTAGGTTTCGCCGCCGTCGCTGCTCGCCCCGCCGCGGAATACCGAGCCATCGTTGTCCTCGGGGTTTAATACCGGCGGCGCGTTTACCTTCACCTGCAAGTAGCCAAAACCCGAAGCCGAACCTCGAGGGCGCAACCTTACTTGAGCCGTATCTGCCTTGCCAACACGCAATCCAGTAATGCTCAAGGTGGTGCCGTCAATGCTGGTCCGCACCACGTCTAAATCGCCGCTGACGAAGGGTGCCACATACGGTGGAAGCCCACCGCTGATGGTTACTTCCTTAGTTTCGCCAAGCACCACAGTGAGACGCGCCGCGCTAAGCTGTAGCGGATCGACCAGGATCGGCGGCGCAGCCGAAGCAGTAGGTGCAGTAGGTGGCGTGGGCGGCACAGGTGGCGTAATGACCGGCGCAGGATCGGTGGTGTCCAGTGTGATCACAATCGCTTCGGAGAGCGCTGATGGTGCTTTGCCCGCCATGGTTGCGACTGCCTGGATGTTGTTAACTCCGTCACACAGAGTAATGTCGATCGTCCAGTCACCTTCAGCATCAGACACACCAGAACCACTGAGTCTTGGCGTGTTGGCACATCCAGAACCATCCCTCAATATCGTTATCTTCACCCCTGGCTCAGCTGTACCCGTAACAGTGAACATTGCCGTACTCACCGTAGCCGCTGATGCCGTCGTAATGGCCGGTACAGCAGACTGCACAGGTGGCGTAATGACCGGTGCAGGATCGGTGGTGTCCAGTGTGATCACAATCATATTGGGGAGCGCTGATGGATCTTTGTCTGGATTTTCGCCCGGTATGCTCGCCACTGCCTGGATGTTGTTAACTCCTTCACACAGAGTAATGTCGATCGTCCAGTCACCTTCAGCATCAGACACGACAGTACCAGTGCCTGTTGGACTGTTACTGTTGTCACATTCAGGATCATCCTGCAATATCGTTATCTTCACCCCTGGCTCAGCTGTACCCGCAACAGTGAACATTGCCGTACTCACCGGAAGAGTCGGTGATGTCGTAATGACCGGTTTAGGAAGCCGCTCACGTGCAGGAACGGGGATGTCCAGTGTGATCACAATCGCTTCGGAGAGCGCTGATGGATCTTTGTCTGGATTTTCGCCCGGTATGCTCGCTACTGCCTGGATGTTGTTAACTCCGTCACACAGAGTAATGTCGATCGTCCAGTCACCGCTAACAGCATCAGACACGACAGTACCAGTGCCTGTTGGACTGTTACTGTTGTCACATTCAGGATCATCCTGCAATATCGTTATCTTCACCCCTGGCTCAGCTGTACCCGCAACAGTGAACATTGCCGTACTCACCGGAAGAGTCGGTGATGTCGTAATGACCGGTTTAGGAAGCCGCTCACGTGCAGGAACGGGGATGTCCAGTGTGATCACAATCGCTTCGGAGAGCGCTGATGGATCTTTGTCTGGATTTTCGCCCGGTATGCTCGCCACTGCCTGGATGTTGTTAACTCCTTCACACAGAGTAATGTCGATCGTCCAGTTACCTTCAGCATCAGACACGACAGTACCAGTGCCTGTTGGACTGTTACTGTTGTCACATTCAGGATCATCCTGCAATATCGTTATCTTCACCCCTGGCTCAGCTGTACCCGCAACAGTGAACATTGCCGTACTCACCGGAAGAGTCGGTGATGTCGTCGTAATGACCGGTTTAGGAAGCCGCTCACGTGCAGGCGGCGTAATGACAGGCGCAGGATCGGCATTAACGGTGATGGCTACCGTCGCGGTAGCCGTACCACCGCTATTAGTGGCGGTGATGATGTAGCTGATTGCTTCTGCAGCCGCCGTTGGCGTACCTGAAATGATGCCGGTGCTTGCGCCAAACATCAGTCCATTGCCAATATCCGGGGCGATGCCATAGCTGGCAACCGCTCCGCCTGTTGAAGTGATGCTTATCGGCGTGATAGCAGTACCCGCTATTGCCGTTACTGTATTGGGGCTGATACTGATGCTCGGGGCTGCTAGAGGACGATTATTCGTTACCGAGTAATCAGTAAAGTCTTCAAGCCCTCCTTCGGTAGCACCCGTAATGGAACCCATTGTTTTTGTGTATGACAGGGTGATGATCTCACCGCCGACAATGTTAGCCGATAAGGTCAAAAGCAGCGCCACCGAAGAACCCGGAGGACCATTAGCCGGAGTACCCAAACCCCCAATAGTCGTTACTGTTGGACTTGATGCCGCGCCGGACACCGTAAAGTCAGCAGCGCCGCCGGGACTGATAATTATGCTTTCTCCGAAAGTTAGGAGTATCTGATTTGGTTTTGAAAATGTTTGAGCTGATCGTAGTTCTAGTCCTTCTATTGGTTCTATTGCGTTATTGGTTATAGGCTTGTTAGAAAAATCCGCCAGCGGTTCACTGCTGCCGGTAAGGTCTCTCCTGATGCCCTTGGTATTATGTTCAGTTCCGGTTTTGGTGTATGACAGGGTGGCGGTTTCACCGAAGGCAATCTGGCGATTCAGTGTGAGTTGTATCGTGTTGTTGTGTGTCACAGAATCAACGAAACAAGCACCGACAAACCCTATTACCGTTGGTGCTGGTGATGTGTCACTTGATACGACAAAGTCACCTGGCCTTGCGTTTAAGAAAGCAGCATTGGGAGAACCATCGAATTTTACATCTCCATCAAACGTTATACATATTACACCCTGTTCGTTTGCGTTATTCAGAACCGTGTTAATAACTGTAATGACTGGTGCTTCTGCTAAGAGAGTATTCAGCGTGATGACGGTGTTAGCGGTTGATGTGTTATCATCGGCATCGGTTGCGGTTGCGGTGAATGCGTTGAGTCCTTCAATTAGTCTTGTGGCAACCGACCAAGTGGTAGCCGTTACGTTTACGGCACCAATGGACGTGCCATCCTTGAACACATCAACCGTAGCACCTGCCGTAACGGTGCCGGTAAGCGTGAATGCGGCTGTTCTGACCAGTTGTGTTGGGTTGGTAAAGGTTACTGTCGGTGCAACAGTGTCTAACGTGATGCTAACGGCAGCGGATGCGGCTGATGTGTTGTCAGCACTATCGCTTGCGGTGGCGGTGAATGTGTTGGCACCATTATTATTAGCAGACAGCGTTACCTCAATAGACCAATCGCCATTGGCACCAGCAGTGGCAGTGGGTGATGTCAATACAGTGTCGTTTTGGGTCAGTGTTACCGTGGCACCGGCTTCTGCGCTGCCGTTAATGGTTATGCTGTCGTCATTTGTTGGCGTTGTTGGTTGAGTGATGACTGGTGCATCAGGGGCGGTGTTGTCCGGGGCGGTGTTGTCCGCCTCGATGGTGACAGCGAGATTAAAGGCTGGCAGGGAAACGGTATCGCTACCAGAGGTCAGGGTGATCACAATGTCCGAGGTGCTGCCGACATTGGTGGGTGTACCGGTCAAGGCCCCAGTGGTGGTGCTGAACATGGCCCAGCTGGGTTTGTTGGCAATCGAATAGACCAGGGTTGCGCCATCGTCCACATCGCCACCGCTGGGGGTGAAGCTGTAGGGTTGATCCTGCACCACTGTGGTAGCAGGCATGCCGGTGATGGTCGGTGCGTCATTCACAGGGGTGACGACGAGATTAAAGGGTTGCAGGGAAGCGGTCTCCATGCCGTCGGTGACAGAGATCACAATCCCCATGGTGAAGAAAACATCATCATTGCCCGGCGTGCCGGTCAAGGCACCGGTTGCCGCGTCAAAAGTAGCCCATGAGGGTTTGTTCTCGATTGAATAGGTCAGGGTTGTGCCTGCGTCCACATCTGCTCCGGTCGGGGTGAAACTATAGGCGCTGTCTTCGGCAACTATGCCTAGTGGTATACCCGTGATGGTCGGCGCGTCATTCGCATTGACAACCGCACTAGTCTCAGCAGAGGTCAGGCTTTCATCGTTGCGGCCTCTATCGGTATAGGACACCGTCACGGTGATGGCCTTGCCCACCTGGGACTGGGTCAGAATAAAGGTCGCGGCAAGTCCGCCGCTGATGTCGGCGCCATCCGCTTTCCACTGATAGAAGAAGTTGGGATGCGTAGAAAAGCCATCCGCATCGGTAATGCTGGATGTGTCCGCAGTCAGGGTCTCGCCCTGGGTCGCGGTGCCGCTGATGGCCGGCAAGCCCACTGGTGCGACATTCTGGGCATTGCTCGGCTGGGCGATAAACAGCAGGGCGAATAAGGTAGCGGCAAGGAAGCGCGGCCAAGAGGCCGTTAAAATACCAGAACGCCTGGGCTTTTCTGGTTGGTTTATGTTTTTTCGTGTTTTGGTTTTAGGTATTGCTGTGTTTACTACAGACGCAACACCGGCGAAATTACCAGATGTCAGGACGCGCTGTGGGGGGGGGGGTAGCATAGAATTAACCAGTGCTGCAAGCATTTGTAAAATTTTCATTTGGTACTCCATTGATGTCAAATTGTTTCAAACTAACAGCCGTTATACTGGTATCAGTAATTTTCCAGCCCCAGCCTTGTCTCTTAATCCCTGGATGGAAGCCCTAAAACGTGGTCGTGTTTTTTGGCTATCACGCCCTTGATCCGTTTAGATCAAAGTATCCTAAAATGGGATATTTTCGAATCCTACCTGAACTCAGAATCTTTAGTCAACTATTTTTTCTACTTTATTTTCTCAACCTCTCCTTGAGTGTTAGTTCTGTTAGTAGATCGAGAGAGAGAGTTGCTTGTATCGAGTTTGCAAGGCAGCAAGGCCGTAAGAGACTGTGCAAGAAATCCTCGCCAGACTGCGTTAGCTGTGGAAAAGCCTTGTGGATTTGGGTGGTTTACTGGATTCCTGCCTGCGCAGGAATGACAGGGTGGTGCAGGAATGACAGGGTGGTGCAGGAATGACAGGGTGGTGCAGGAATGACGGAGGGGTGCGGGAATGGCGGGGTGGTGCAGGAATGACGGAGGGGTGCGGGAATGGCGGGGTGGTGCAGGAATGACAAATGCTGGATTTTTACACAGTCTCTACAGTCCCACTTCCGGCCATTTTTTGAATTATGCAAAGCTCTCTCAGTGTTTTAATGAGGTGTTCACCTTAGGCTATACTCTACATAGTCACGGTAGTTCACGATTGTCAGTAAAAAGAAGAACGCGGAATGAAAAACTGTTACTTTATTCCAAGTGGCCAGGAACAAGCCCAGAGGAATAAAAAATAATGAAGTTACATCAGCAAACTTGCCTTGTCAGCCCGCTACGGGACGCTATTCATCAGCATTATCGCTGTGATGAAACCGCCCTGCTGGAAACCCTGCTACCACTGGCACAGCTACCTGGAGACGGCCATCATCGGGTTCGCAAGACAGCCATGGAATTCGCTGAGGCAGTGCGTAACGATGCACAAAACGGTTCCAGCATCCAGAACCTGTTGAATGAATACACACTCTCCACACAAGAAGGCATCGTGCTCATGTGCCTGGCCGAAGCCTTGTTGCGGGTACCGGATAGCACCACGGCTGATCGTCTAATTCGTGACAAATTGGTACCAGGCGATTGGTCTTCGCATATCGGTAACAGTGATTCACTATTCGTTAATTCCTCCGCCTGGGGGCTGTTGGTATCTGGCCGTGTAGTCAGTTTTAACGAGGAAGAAAAGCGGCGGCAAATAGGCCGCCTTAAAAAAGTCATCGGCAAAATGGGCGAGCCCATTATTCGCCAGGCCATGCGCCAGGCGATGGCTATTATGGGTACCCAGTTTGTGTTGGGGCAAACCATCGAAGAGGCCAGCAAGCGTGCTGAAAAATTAGAAGCCAAAGGCTATCGCTATTCCTACGACATGCTCGGCGAAGCCGCCCGCACCATGAGCGATGCCGATGCTTACTATACTTCCTATGAAAAGGCTATTCACCACATCGGTAAACTTGCCACGGGCAAGGGCATTTACCAGGGTGCTGGCATTTCGGTAAAACTATCCGCCATCCACCCACGCTATGAGTTTGTAAAAAGCGAACGCCTGATGCTGGAGCTTGTGCCTCGCTTGAGGAACCTCGCCCGCCTGGCGAAGCAATACAATATCGGCATGACAATCGATGCGGAAGAAGCCGAGCGCCTGGATATTTCTTTGGATATTATCGAAACCGTTTTCTCCGATCCGCAACTGGCTGGCTGGGAAGGTTTCGGTGTCGTTGTCCAGGCCTATCAAAAACGTGCGCTGTATGTGCTCAACTGGCTTATTGATCTGAGCCAACGCACCGGCAAGAAAATGATGCTTCGGCTAGTTAAGGGTGCCTATTGGGACTCGGAAATTAAAATCGCTCAGGTTAACGGTCTGGACGACTATCCGGTGTTCACTCGTAAAGCCTCAACTGATGTGTCGTATCAAGCCTGCGCCAGTGTGCTGCTCGACAACCGCGCTAGTATTTTTCCTCAGTTCGCGACTCATAACGCCTATACAATGGCTTACATTTTAGAACGCGCCGGGGGTGATTTACGCGGCTTCGAATGTCAGCGTCTGCACGGGATGGGCGCTGGCCTGTACGATCGCCTGGCAGAAGAAACCAATGTTCCTGTGCGTATCTACGCCCCCGTCGGCGAACATAAAAGCCTGCTCGCTTACCTGGTACGACGACTGCTGGAAAATGGCGCCAATACCTCCTTCGTTAACAATATTGTAAACCAGAGTATTCCCCTTGCTTCGCTGATCGAAGACCCAGTATCAAAGGTCCGTAGCTGGCCGAGGAAAAACAATCCAAATATCCCATTGCCGTCCGCCCTGTATGGCGACTCGCGGACAAACTCACAGGGAGTCGATGTGACTGATATGCCACACATGAGCATCCTGGCGGAGAACATCCGTTCGTGGGTCACAGCCAATCTGCGCGGTGGCAGCACGGCGTCACAAAATCAACTGGCATCGATCAGCCCAACCAATACCAAAAAGGTACTCGGTTATGTCAGCCGAACCTCGGCACCGGAACTCTCTGAAAAATTGGATATTGCCCTGGCCGCACATCGCAACTGGAGCCAGGTGTCGATTGATGAGCGTTGCGCTTGCCTGCTTCGGCTTGCCGACAAATTGGAACAGCAACTGCCAGCCTTTCTCGCCCTATGTACCCTGGAAGCCGGAAAAGTCACTCTTGATGGCGTTGCTGAGGTGCGCGAAGCTGTCGATTTTTGTCGCTACTACGCCAACGAAGGGCGTAAGGTAATGGGGATTCACCGCGATTGGGGTTGCAACGGCCAACTGCAATCACGCGGCGTAGTCCTGTGCATTAGTCCCTGGAATTTCCCGTTGGCGATTTTTTTAGGGCAAGTAACCGCCGCACTGGCAGCCGGCAACTCAGTACTGGCGAAACCCGCCGATTCAACTTGTTTGATCGCCAGCCTCGCAATTCAACTCATGGCTGGCTGTGGCTTCCCGGAAAACCTGGTACAGCTTATCATCACGCCCGGACAGGCGGTGGGCGAGCATCTGCTACCAGACCCACGAGTATCAGCGGTGATGTTCACCGGCTCGACCGAAGTTGGTGCAGGCATTGCCCGCACCCTGGCACAGCGTGCCGGATCACGCATACCCCTGATTGCCGAAACAGGCGGTCAAAACTGCATGATTGTGGACTCCACTACACTGCCCGAACAAGTAGTCGATGACGTGATTTCCTCCGGTTTCCAGAGTGCAGGTCAACGCTGTTCCGCCTTGCGTGTGTTATTTTTACAAGAAGATGTCGCCGCTGGCATAATCGACATGATCATAGGCGCGATGCAGGAACTGCATGTCGGCAACCCTGAGATTCTGCATACAGATGTCGGCCCGGTAATTGATGAAAAGGCATTATCCGCATTACAGTCCCATGCTGAGTTTATGCAGACAAACGGCAGCTTGCTGTACCAGTGCCCATTATCTGCAGAATGTAAAAACGGTACCTTCTTCGCGCCAAGGCTCTACGAAATCGATAATATTTCCCTACTGAGGCAGGAAGTATTCGGCCCTGTTGTACATATCGTGCGCTATCAGGCAAAGGCGCTGGATCAAGTGCTGGCCGATATTAACAGTACTGGTTTCGGCCTGACCTGCGGTATTCATTCTCGCATCCAGACCACGGCGGAAAAGGTGATCTCCAGCATTAATGCAGGTAATATTTACGTAAACCGTAATATTATTGGCGCGGTAGTTGGCGTGCAACCCTTTGGAGGGCATGGTCTCTCTGGCACCGGCCCGAAGGCAGGGGGACCCAGTTATGTATATCGTCTGGCAAAACAAGCCACGAATGATGAACCGCAGTCAATTGACAATGTTGATTTTTCTGGCGCTCACGCCAATTACAATGACGCCGTTAAGCCCGGCATTGCCAAAGCCCAGAGCAACATTATTTGGCAGCGAGTAGCAGCAGAGCAACGTTGTGAACTGATTTTGCAATTTTCATCATCACTTGGCAACACTCACCCGAACCGATTCCCGGAAGAACTTAAAGCACAATTGGCTGTGATGATTTCGGAGACTATCGCCACGCAGTCAAAACCACAAACATTACCCGGCCCCACCGGCGAACTCAACCAATTAAAATTACTGCCACGCGGCTCACTGCTTTGTATTCAACAAGCTGGCGTTCATGCGCTTGATAGTCTGCGTCAAATTCTGGCCGCACTGCTAGGCGGCAACACAGTGGTACACGTCAGCAGCGAGGTCTTTGATTACAGCGAAATAATGAACAGCACCGGGCTGGGTACGGTTTACTCCCGCGCCACAACGACATCAAAACGGGAGCTGAAAACACTGCTTGCAGCAAAACCACTTAAAGGCGTTGCCGTGAGCGGCTCCGAATCCTTGCACAGGTGGCTGGATCAAACCCTGAGTCAACGACAGGGCGCGCTGCTGCCCTTAATCATCGAAACCAATGGCCCGGCCCTGTTACGGCGTTTTCTACTGGAAAAAAGCGTTTCCAACGATACTACAGCGGCCGGCGGCAATGCTTCACTGCTGACAATGGGGGATAATTAAACACGTTCAAATTACGGTTTCTGATTAGCCCCGTCATGCTGAAATCGGCAAGCCAGGAAGCCTGATGAGTAGAGAGACTGTGCAAAAACCCAGCATTCATCATTCCTGCGAAAGAAGTTGTGCAAAATCCAACATTTTCCATTCCAGCACCATCCTGTCATTTCTGCGAAGCATGTCCCCGCGTAGGCGGGGAGCAGGAATCCAGTAAAAAACACAAACCCGCAGCAGTCTTCCACAGGTAACACGAACTGGCGAGGGGTTCTTGCACAGTCTCGAAGGCAGGAATCCAGTAAATAGCACCCCGAGCCACAAACGAGCCGCCGTTTACATTTTGGCAAGTCAACTTGAGGGTAACTTATATAATGCGTACTTCTGATCTGGGCAAACGGGTTTCGAAGTATAATATTTCTGCTTCAGTGTAAACTGTCTTACTATATCGTCAGATAGTATCCGGGCGGTATAGGCTGCGCCCCAATCCCGGTGTGTACGCTTGCTGATCGTGGCCATGACCACCTTCATTTGCTGGACAACACATAGCGGGCTTGTCGGTTAATTCAAAATCAGTCTAATTTTAAGAAAATAAAATGTTTAATAACAAGGGGTTAAATATTCACAACAAGCTAAAAGCTCCATTTTCCGACAAGCCCATAGCGTAGCCAATTCGCCGCAGTAAATCGAATAAACCGGCGTGACCCAGAAAACAGAGAGAAAACAGAGAAACACATTGGAAGAAAATCCCTTAAAAACAGCTCCAGGCATCAATACGCTACGACGTAAGCCAGACAGAATATTTTCTGTCGCCCCCATGATGAATTGGACCGATAGACACGACAGAGTGTTTCTTCGCCAGCTTTCAAGCCATGCCCTGCTCTACACAGAAATGGTGACCAGTGCTGCGCTGAAACACGGTGATGCAAATTACCTGTTGCAACATAATCCAGAAGAACATCCCGTAGCCTTGCAGTTGGGAGGCAGTAATCCTGTGGAATTAGCTGAAGCTGCCAGGTTAGCTGAAGAAGCGGGTTTCGACGAAGTAAATCTAAACGTGGGCTGTCCCAGCGATAGAGTGCAGTCTGGTGCCTTCGGTGCTTGTCTGATGGCGGATCCTCCCCTGGTTGCTCGCTGTATCGGCAGCATGAAATCTACTGTCGGCGTGCCGGTTACTGTAAAGTGTCGAATAGGTATAGACGATCGTGATAGCCAGGCTGAGCTGGAAGACTTCATCGCTGTAGTCGCTAATGCCGGTTGCGAACTATTTATTGTACATGCACGCAAAGCTATTCTTTCGGGGCTGAGTCCGAGGGAAAACCGTGAAATACCGCCCTTGAATTATGACAGTGTCTTTTCCTTGAGGCATAGCTTCCCAGACCTTGCAATCGTAATAAATGGCGGTATTAAATCACTGGATGACGCGAGTGCCCTGTTAGAGAGTACTGACGGGGTGATGCTGGGACGAGAAGCGTACCAAAACCCCTATATCCTGAATGATGTTGACAGCAAGTTCTTTGGCAAGGTCAAGAACAAGAACACGCGACAAGATTGTCTTGGAAAATTTATCCCCTACATCGAACAGGAACTGGATAAAGGAACACCCTTACACCACATGACCAGACATATAATGGGCTTGTTCAAGGGGCAGCGGGGCGGGAAGCAGTTTCGTCGGCACTTGAGTGAAAATAGTTGCAGCAAAAACGCAGACATTCGCGTTTTACTCGATGCTGCTTCCTACCTAAACTAAGTCGAGCTTGCAAAGGAAACTATCGGCATGATCAACTCTATTAAAAGTTTTTTCGAGAAGAAACTCGTGAAAGACGATGGTCTAAACCAGGAAAACACGGCGGTGAACAAGATGGATCTCGCCTGCGCCGCGCTGCTTATCGAAGTAATCAATTCTGATCATGAACTGGATGATCGCGAGCATCAGGCGTTCATGGCTGTATTGAAACAGAGTTATAATGTTGCTGAGGCGGACCTGGTCGAGCTAACAGAGCTGGCCAGGGCTGAGGCGCGTGAGGCGACGTCCTTGTATGAGTTCACACGACTTATCAATGACAACCAGGATTACGCCCAAAAAGTATCCTTGATAGAAAACATGTGGCGCATGGCCTTTTCTGATGAAAGGCTGGACAAATATGAAGACCATCTTATTAGAAAAATTTCTGAATTAATCTACGTGTCTCATAGCGATTTTATCAAAACCAAATTAAAAGTGAGAAATGCCCAGGCCAGCTAGTTGGTAACTTTTCTAAAAATCGCCAAAATCGCCAAACTGGTCTCCCACTTTACCGTCCTTTACCAAATACTCGCGTCGCTGCATATAGGCTTCCCGCAGGAATAGATAACGATCTCCTGCAATTAGTTCATCCAGGCCCAACAGCCCTGCCCGGTAATCTGTTTCTTCCAACAAAAACAGGCTTAGGCGTAGAGACGCATCATCGTTGTATTGTATAGGGTTGAGTAAGGTATTCACAATCAAACCAAACGAATCCCGCACATTGCTTGCACCGAACACCGGCAACATGACATAAGGGCCGGGGCCGACTCCCCAACTGCCCAGGGTCTGCCCAAAATCTTCGTAGTTCTTGTGCATGCCGAGACCACTGGCAACATCCATTAGCCCCCCTACTCCCAAGGTGGAGTTGATGAGAAGCCTGCCAGAGTCATTCAAGGCAGCATCAAATTTAAACTGCAATAAATCGTTCACAAAGACATTGATATCGTCAATGTTACTGAAAAAATTTCCAATGCCCTGGCGCGCTATCCTCGGCACGAACAAGGTGTAGGTTGAAGCGACCGGCCTGGCTACTAGCTGGTCGAAGTAATCATTCAACTTGAACACGCGTTGATTGCTGCCTTCCCAGGGATCATTTGTTTGCGCAAGGGAACAACCAGCCATGAGGGGACTGGCTAGCAGTAAATAACAAAAAAGCCTCCCGCTAAAGAGACCGTGCAACAAACCCGCGCCAGTCGCGTTACTGGTGGAAAACCCTTGCGGTTTGTGTGGTTTACTGGATTCCTGCTTTCGCAGGAATGACAGGGTGGTGCAGGAATGACGAATAGTGGGTTTTTGCACAGTTTCTTTCGCAGGAATGACGGATGTTGGATTTTTGCGCAGTCTCTTTCGCAAGAATGACGAATAGTGGGTTTTTGCACAGTCTCCTTCGCAGGAATGACGGGGGCAGGAATGACAAACGGTGGATTTTTGCACAGTCTCTGTAGCCGCACTTCCGACAATTATGCCAAGCTCTCCCTTTTATATTAACCGCTATTTGTCGAGTCGTACTGCCTGCTTGCCAAGGCAGAAATTACTCCTCATCAAATGCTTCAACCCGAATGCGCATCACTGAGCCAGTTACATCATCCAGCGCTTCGATTGCCGTGATAGCAGTGTTCAGCTTCTTTTCCAGCGCCTTGTGCGTAAGAATGACAATTGGCACGGTCTTGTTATCGAGTTCTTTCTGTATTACCGCCTCTATGCTTATAGCAAAATCCTGCAAGATGCTGGATATTTTTGCCATTATTCCAACCACGTCATTCACCGCGATACGCAGATAGTACCCGGTTTCGATGTCCTCGATATTCACCACCTTGAGCTCGTCGTGCATCGACAAGTAGCCGAGAGTCGGTAATAACGGTTTCTTAACCGCTGCTTGTATTTGTCGTGCAATATCGATTACATCGGCTATTACGGCTGATGCTGTGGCATTGGCACCGGCACCTGGCCCGCTATATAGCGTAGAACCAACGGCATTGCCGTGTACCACTACTGCGTTACCTACGCCATCGACTCTGGCTAACAAGCGTTTTCTGGGAATCAGGGTGGGGTGGACGCGCATCTCCACGCCTTTATCAGAACATCGGGCGATTCCAAGATGTTTAACTCGATAGCCCAGTTGCCTGGCAAAACTAATGTCTTCGGGAGTAATCTTGCTTATGCCTTCGGTATACGTCTTGCTGAACTGCAACGGAATGCCGAAGGCAATCGATGCCATGATGCTTAGCTTGTGCGCGGCATCTATGCCTTCGACATCAAAACTTGGGTCTGCTTCCGCATAGCCCAGTTTCTGAGCCTCGACCAGGACATCAGCAAATTGCCGCTGTTTTTCCTCCATTTCGGTCAGAATAAAGTTACCCGTGCCATTGATGATGCCCGCCAGCCAGTCGATCTTGTTGGCGGACAAACCTTCGCGCAGTGCTTTTATTATCGGAATGCCGCCGGCCACACTGCTCTCATAGGCCAAAATCACGGCGTTTTCTTCCGCTAGCGGAAACAATTCATTGCCTCGTTCTGCAATCAACGCCTTGTTGGCAGTCACCACCTGTTTGCCATTGGCCAATGCCTGGCGAACCACTTCGAAGGCCGGGTCGAAACCACCGATTGTCTCAATGACTATGTCAACCAGGGGATCGTTAACTACATCGAAAGGGTCAGTACTGATGCTCGTGGCAGTATTAACCTCACCAGCCTTCAAGCTTCGCGATGCTATCCGTGTCACTTCTATAGCACAACCTAGCCGACGGCTAATTTCGTCGCTATTATTCTGCAACAAGGCGTAACTACCAGCACCCACAGTGCCGAAACCGCAGATACCGATGCTGATGGATTTGTCTGATTCAGAGTTCACGACTGCCTCGGGCTATTTCTGTTCAAGCGCCGAATTATACTGGAAACAGCCAATAAACCCAGCAATCCTGGCTCGGCGAATAGTTAGAGGCTTCAGAAAGAATTTATTCCGGCCTGGCTTATAGCTACAGCGAATAGTTGAAGGATTTAGGTGGATTGCAAGCGATAGCTAAAAGATTGGTACACTAATTGGCCGGGCTGATTTTCAACATCGCTGCCAAACGCTCAGAATCCATATAGCCCGGGATTACCCTGCCATCTGGAAATATCAGCGCTGGCGTGCCGGATATGCCAAATTCATTGCCTAACGCATGGTGTTCAAGTATTGGCGTTTCACAATCCCGTTCTGGCAGGTTCTGACCGTTCTTGGCCTGGGTTAGAGATTTCTTGCGATCATCAGAGCACCAAACAGAAATCATCTTAGAGTAAGACGTGGCATCTGCACCTCCACGCGGGTAAGCCATATAACGAACCTGAATACCCAGGTTCAGCAAATCGTCCAGATCGCCGTGCAGTTTTCGGCAATAGGTACAATCAACATCGGTAAACACGGTGATAGACGCGTTAATTTCATCAGGGGTAAAGATGATCATTTCGTCTTCTGATACCGCAGCAAGCTTATTCAGATTGCGTTGTTGTCGCTTGCCCGCTGAAAGGTTCAGCAAGCCGGCATTACTGGTTTTGTACATATCACCAGCAAATAAATAGTCGCCGGAAATATCGCTGTAGAGAATTTCACCAGTGTTCAGCTCAACCTCATAGATAGAGCTGAGGGGAGTTGCCGTCACGCCAAGAATTTCTAATTGATTCTGCGAAGCTGCCTCTATAGCCTGAGACAACTTGCCACGCAAAGACTGGTCATCACCCGGGTTTTGTGCCTGCGACGCAGTGACTGTTGCCAACAGCACGGCCAGGCTCAACATGGCTGCTACTCGTTTCAGAATTACTGTCATCGTGTTATCTCCCGTGTGCGCCTGAATAGTAGCAGGTTTTCGTCTATTGGGACTATGCAAGAAACCCTCGCCAGATCGCGTTACCTGTGGGGAACCCTTGCAGATTTGGGTATTTTACTGGATTCCTGTTTTCGCAGGAATGACGGATGTTGGATTTTTGCACAGCCTCTTTTTGCAGGAATGACAAATGCTGGATTTTGCTCAGTCTCTGGCGAATGTTAGATTTTTGCACAATCTCTATTGCGGTGAGCCTGAAAATATTGGCCGAGCCTTTATAGCATTTAATAATCTACTGCTCAAACCAGACCATGTTTTGTCAACAATACTGCCAAATCTGCTGATTTTGGCCGAACCTGGCTCACTGTAGTAGAAGGTTCTGCATTCTGTGTCGGCAGAAATGAAAATGTGAAGACTGTGACACATTCATCGAACCGGGTCCCGCTGCCCGAGGCTGAAATGCCGTGGCGAATCGAGCTTGCCTAGTTCGGCTTCTTTTCCAGCTTTTCGCTAATTCTGGCTGCCCGACCAGAAAGCTCACGTAAATAGTACAACTTCGCCTGCCTTACTGCACCGCGGCGCTTCACCTTCACGCTGTCAACAACCGGGCTATACACCTGGAAAACGCGTTCCACGCCAACACCGTGGGAGATTTTCCTGACCGTGAATGAAGAATTTAGGCCACGGCTGCGTCGTGCAATGACAACACCTTCGAAGGCTTGCAAACGCTCTCTGTCGCCTTCCTGAATCTTCACCTGAACAACAACCGTATCGCCAGGGCCAAATTCTGGTAGCTCCTTGTTCATCTGTTCACGTTCTATTTGTTGAATGATTTTGTTCTTGCTCATTGTCTTGCTCCTGAATTCTGTTACCGCCTGGCCTGAGCCAATGCCTGCTTGCCGACCTGGGTCGAGCCAAATTCCTGCTATTCATCAATTCAATGCAAACTTGCTGCTACCAGTCGCCTCGTGTGCGCTCTTGCTTGAACTGCTCAAGTAAATCTCGCTGTTCTTGCTCTAGCGACAGTGTTTGCAACAAATCTGGCCGTTTCAGCCAGGTTGCGCCCAAACTCTGTTGTAGGCGCCACTTTCTTATTGCCTCGTGGTCGCCGCCAAGCAGCACGTCTGGAACACTGCGCCCGCCTATGCTCTGCGGTCTGGTGTATTCCGGGCTGTGCAATAAGCCATTTGCAAAACTGTCTTCAAGTGCCGAGTCTTCATCACCCAGCGCACCCTTTTGAAACCGTGTCATGGCATCAATCAAAGCCATCGCCGCTAACTCTCCGCCGCTGATGACAAAATCGCCCAGGGACCATTCTTCATCTACCTCGCTTTCAAGCAGGCGCTGATCAATTCCTTGATAACGGCCACATAGCAAGACCATGCTTTGCCGCTGCGCCAGGTCAATAATGGCGCTCTGCTTCAGGGTCTGACCCTGGGGTGACAGGTAAATCACCCTGGCTTTCTTGCCTGTTGTCTGCTTCTGGCTCAAAGCCTGTTTTGCCGCTGTGATTGACGCCAGTAATGGTTCGGTTTTCATCAGCATACCAGGGCCACCACCAAAAGGCTTGTCGTCCACGGTTCGATGCCTGTCAGTGCTAAAGTCTCGCGGATTAAAATACTCGAGATTCATCAAACCCGAGCGTACCGCCCTGCCACTAATGCCATGCCCGGTTATGGCTAAAAACATTTCAGGAAACAGGGTGACTATTCCAAGCTGCATCGCTATCGCCTCTGTCACTCTTTGTGGGCACTGAATCAGCCCTGCGTCTATTTACGCCTGGTTCCGCCTGGCCCCGCCTACTTATTCCGATGGCAATACTCAATCCAGGTAATCAGCTTCCCAATTCACTACGATGATCTCACTCTCAAGGTCTATGCTGGTTAGCACTGAATCTGGCAAATAGGGAATCAACCGCTCCCTGTCGTCTATACTTTCCTCTGTCGCGGCGACCACCAACACATCATTCGCGCCGGTTTCCAATAAATGGCTAACCCGGCCAAACAGTTGCTCACGCTGATTAACTACCCTCAAACCTTCAAGCTGATGCCAGTAAAATTCACCGTTTTCGAGCTTTGGCAGTGCTTCACTGGCGATGGATAACTCAATCCCGGTAAGCTGTTTTGCTGTTTCAGGATCATCATAACCCTTGAAATGCACCAGCAAGGCTTTGCCCTGGCGACGAAAATCGTCGATCTCAATCTCTTGCTTACGCCCTTCGATACTCACCCAAAACCGTGAATAATCGAGTATGTTTTCTATCGGTGTGGTAAATGAAATCAGCTTCAGCCAGCCTTTAATACCATGCACCCGACCTGGCCGCCCCAGCACCACGGCGGCGTTGTTTGGCTCGGGCTTACTCACCATCCAGACAACACATCAAGCGACTCAGGCTTCAGTAGTAACGTTCTCAACAGCGACCCTGGCCAGGGTAGACACACGAGAGCTGAGTTGTGCGCCTTGTGACTGCCAATACGCCATACGATCACGGTCGAGACGCAAGCGCTCTTCCTGACCTTTCGCACGAGGATTAAAAAAGCCAATTCGCTCAATAAAACGGCCATCACGCGCCTTGCGGCTATCACTTACGGTGATGTGATAAAAGGGCCGTTTCCTGGCTCCACCACGAGACAATCGAATGGTGACCATAAAGTTTTTCCTGTCATTCTAATGTGTGAGAGTTACGCGAGCCTGGGAGCATGTGCCCCTAAAAACTAACGTGCACGGATAAAAGGGCGGGTATTCTATGTTAATTGGGGTTTGATTGGAAGCGGAGAAATGCGCTATTTTCGCGAGCCAGGCCGTTACTTCCAGGTGCTGAACTCGCTATCAAACCGCTTGCCAAAAAAGTAAGGGGGGGGCTAAAACCGTGGAAAGCCTCCACCGCCGGGAAAGCCACCGCCAGAATCCTGCATGCGGCCAAGATTTCGCATCATGCTCGCCATATTGCCGCCTTTCATCTTCTTCATGACCTTCTGCATCTGCCTGAACTGTTTCAAGAGGCGATTAAGGTCCTGAATTTGCGTGCCGGAGCCCTGTGTAATGCGTCTTTTGCGAGACCCATTCAACACAGCAGGATTAACTCTTTCACGCCGGGTCATGGAATTAATAACAGCATCCATACGGCGACACTGAGAATCGTCGAGCATTTTGAGCCCCGCAGGTGGTGTGGCACCCAGACCCGGCATCTTGTCCAGGACATTGGCTGCGCCGCCCAGATTTTGCAATTGCCTGATCTGCTCCTGGAAATCTTTCAAATCGAAGCCCTTGCCCTTCTTGATTTTTCTCGCCAGTTTTTCTGCCTTGTCTTTGTCTACCTTCTTCTCCGCTTCTTCAATGAGAGACAACATATCCCCCATTCCCAGAATGCGAGAAGCTATTCGATCCGGGTAAAATGGCTCCAGCGCATCGATTTTTTCACCCATGCCTATAAACTTGATTGGCTTGCCCGTGATATGCCGCACCGACAAGGCCGCACCGCCGCGGGCATCGCCATCTGCCTTGGTGAGTACAAGCCCCGTTAGCGGCAACGCATCGTTAAAGGCTTTTGCCGTATTCGCGGCGTCCTGACCGGTCATGGCATCGACCACGAACAGTGTTTCCACAGGGTTTAGTTGCCTGTGTAATTGACGAATTTCGTCCATCATTTCCTGATCAATAGCCAGGCGACCCGCCGTATCCACTATCAACACATCAATGAATTTTCGTTTCGCTTCGGCCACGGCTGCCGCAGCAATAGCCGTGGGTGACTGACTACTGTCACTGGCAAAAAATTCAACCCCGGCATCAATCGCCAAAGTCTGTAGTTGCTGGATCGCAGCAGGTCGATACACATCAGCACTGACCAGCATGACGGATTTTTTAGCTTCCTGTTTAAGCCAGCGGGACAACTTGGCAGCCGTGGTTGTTTTACCCGCACCCTGTAAACCGGCCATCAGCACAATCGCCGGTGGCACCGCTTTAAGGTTCAATCCGGTAGTAGCCGAACCCATGATTGACTCGAGCTCTGCCTGAACGACCTTTATGAACGCCTGACCGGGGGTCAGGCTCTTTGAAACCTCCTGCCCGACAGCGCGCCGTCCGACTCTGTCAATAAAATCCTTGACCACTGACAGTGCCACATCGGCTTCGAGCAAGGCTCGACGCACCTCGCGCAATGCTTCCTGGATATTGGCTTCGGTTATATTTGCCTTGCCGGTGAACTTTCTAAACGTGCCTGAAAGTCGCTCTGTAAGTTTGTCGAACACTGTGCGCTACCGCCTGATTTAGTTGAACGTGAAAGAGAATGGCCAGACTACTGACTGGCGCAGTATTATAGCCAAATCCCGGGTGTTTAAAAAAGAACTGCTAAAAAGAACTTCAACCGCTGGTTTACATCGGCGACACTTTCGGATTGAATACTAACTATCATCACTAATCATTTCTGGCAAAGTCCAGGTCTGTATTCATCATGCAAGTTAGCGTAATTTCCGGGCTGTTCGCTGTTTTCTTCTACTTGATGGGCACTGTCTTTCAAGCAATGCACTTTGCCGCCAATAAGGACACGCGCACCAGAGTGTTTGTGTTTGGCGGTCTCGCGGTCTTCGCCCATGCCATTAGTGCCTATGGTGTCATTCGGAATATGGATGGCTTCCACTTCGGACTATTCGAAATCAGCACCTTGATTACCCTGTCCATCTCACTGTTGGTTCTCATTAGCAGCCTTCGGAAGCCATTGGAAAACCTTTTCCTGGGTCTGTTTCCACTGGCAATATTTAGCATACTGGCATCACTGGCAATCAGCAGCGACTACCCGCCAACCATTATGCGCGCCAACCTTGCCAGCCATGTGCTGATTTCCATTCTGGCATACAGCTTCATTACTATCGCAGCCCTTCAGGCTGGATTTCTGGCTTATCAGAATCACAAACTTAAACAGGGTCATGCCGGGGGCTTGATTGGCAAGTTTCCTCCCTTGCAGGATATGGAGACATTCTTGTTTGAGCTGGTATGGATTGGGCAAATTTTATTGACCCTGGTCATAGCCACTGCATTCCTGTTTTTTGACAATATCTGGGGCATTGCCGGCGTTATCCACAAAACCGTTTTCTCGCTGCTTGCCTGGATTGTCTTCGCCGTGCTGCTATGGGGTCGATACCAACTGGGGTGGCGCGGCCAAACAGCAATTCGCGGCACCCTGAGCGGCTTCGGTTTGCTTATTATTGCTTTTTATGGCGTCAAATTCGCGCTGGAATACATAATCAGTTGCAGCAGCATCTTTGCTTGCCATTAACATTTCTGCGTAATACCCACATAGAGAACAGCACTGGATGAGTACCGAAGAACCTGGCCTGACCCTGTTACTTTTGTTTTTTGGCTTGTTGATTTGCGCCTCCGCCTATTTTTCCAGTTCCGAAACTGGAATGATGCGTCTGAACCGTTACCGCCTCAAGCACAGGGTACGAAATCGCCACGCCGGTGCCATGCGCGCGAGCAAGCTACTGGAGACTCCCGATAAATTGATAGGCGTGATCTTGATCGGCAATAATTTTGTCAATTTTCTTGCAGCATCAATAGCCACCTCTATAGCCATTAAATTTTTTGGAGAACCTTCGCCACTTATTACAGCAGTCGTGCTGACGCTTATTGTATTGATATTCGCCGAAGTTACTCCAAAAACCATTGCCGCACTTTATCCAGAAAAAATTGCCTATCCTTCCAGTTTTTTACTGATTTTGTTGCTAAAAGTTCTATACCCGGTTGTATGGATGGTTAACGTCGTTTCAAATGCTCTGGTCAGAATTTTGGGCTTTAACTCGGAATCCGATGACACTCAGCAGCAGTTAACGACAGAAGAGCTTCGTGCTGTGGTAGATGAGTCTGGAGAAAGGCTGCCACAGCTCAGGCAGAGCATGTTACTGAATATACTGGACCTTGAACAGGTAACTGTTAACGATATCCTCGTGCCAAGAAACGACATTGTGGGATTGGATATCGACGATGATATTGGCAACATTCTTGGCCTGATCGCCAGCAGTCAGCATACTCGAATGCCTGTCTACAAAAAAGATATTGACCACATGATTGGCATGTTACATCTGCGCAGCGTGGGTAAATTAGTTCGGCTGGAGAACATAAACAAGGCCGCCATCCTGAGAGAAACCACTGAGCCTTATTACATCCCGGAAAGCACCCCGTTGAACATTCAATTGGCCAAATTCCAAAAAAAGAAACTACGTATGGCAGTCATAGTAGACGAATACGGCGCGGTAAAAGGCATTGTCACCCTGGAAGATATTTTAGAGGAAATTGTCGGTGAATTTACTACCGACCTGGCTGCCAACAGCAAAGAAATACACGCGCAAGACGACGGCAGTTTTCTTATCGATGGCTCCATCAACATTCGTGACATTAACCGTATCCTGTCCTGGCAACTCGATAATAGCGGCGCAAAAACACTTAACGGCTTGATCACAGAGATACTTGAATCGATTCCCGACTCCTCAGTGGGTCTTCGGCTCGATGGTTATTACGCAGAGACGGTACAAGTAAAAGACAATGTAATTCGAACTGTAAAAATGTGGGAAGCTGCCAGCATAAAAGCGACTGAGTAGCTGGCCTTAACTGCGGCACCTGACAGAACCTGACGAAAAAAGGGTGCAACAACAACTACACAGCTCGAAGAACAGTGGTTTCTATAGCAACAACCGACCCCAAACCTGCCATTTTCCAGCTTCGTATTTTGTGCCTGGCTCCCTCCACACCGGCACGCGCGGCCATGGACAATGTGTAATCGTCGCCCGCAGCAAGCTGCCAAAACTGCCAGAATTTTTCATCATCATCACGCTGTGCGTCGAATTTTATCGAGATATTGCCGGGCGTCGGAAACGAATAGGCGAAATGCTGTAGTGGAATTGCCAGCCCCATGCCACAGGCTTTGATATAGGCTTCTTTTAGTGTCCATAGTTCGTAAAAACGAATTTGTTGTTGGGCAGCCGCCAAGCCAACCAGTGCCTCGACTTCCAGCCTGGAAAAATAGCGGTCAGCGACAGCTTCAATTTTCCGCAGTTTCACAGAGTGCTCAATATCTATGCCTATGTCAGCGAAATTCGCCAACGCCAGGACAAGTCTCTCCCCCGAATGAGAAAGATTAAAATACAGGGATTTGGATTGCTGTTCTGGATGAATTGCCGGTTTTCCATATTTATTTTTCGAAAACCGCCAGGCTTCGGAATCTATAGATTGATCATGGTAAGTCAGTGCAGAACGAACAAGAACCCGTCCTAACAGGAATTGCTTGCGATGACGATCAAACTGATAGCACTGATATCTCTCGAACTCCGCATCAGTCAGCCAGGAAATGCAGCTTGCATGCAGATCAGCCAACTCGAAATCTGCCTGATCAGCATGCCATACATGAATTTCCGAGCTTGCTATAGTCACCTCAGACATGAAGCATTGAACCCATCACAAACTTTACTCACTTTCATTAATTACACTCCAGCCCTGTTGTCTATTTTGTTTTTCAATTTTGATCGATTTCTTGATAAACACTGGATGTATTTACCTCGGCTCACTTTCGTACAGGTCGGCATTGATGGAAACGACAGACAGTAAGGCATAAGCATCGGCCGCCCCTGGCCTGCCTCTGCACCCAGCGCAGATTGAGTAACAGGGCAGGCAGGCGCCTGCTTGCTGAAATGACACGGCTCAGCCACGGCTCCGATGTGGTTACGCTGTTTTGTGTACAGATTCATGGCCAAAATAGTAATCGAAAAAAGCGATCAGGGCATCCGATAAAATCAATTAGATTTGATAAGGAAAATCACGTAAAGTGGTAAGCATCATGGATTCTGGACTCGACTCTGGCGAACCAGCCAGACAAAAAGGAATCTGTAACAGCTAATTAGTTAAACTGACAGGAGAAGCAAAATGTCATTGAAAGGTTCAAAGACAGAAGAAAATTTGAAAGCCGCATTTGCTGGCGAATCTCAGGCCAATCGCCGCTACCTGTATTTCGCCCAGAAGGCAGACGTCGAAGGCTATAACGATGTTTCTGCTCTTTTCCGTTCCACGGCGGAAGGCGAAACCGGACACGCCCATGGGCATCTGGAATATCTTGAAGAGGTTGGCGACCCCGCCACCGGTCTTCCAATAGGCGGCACTGAGGACAATCTTAAGTCCGCAGTCGCGGGCGAAACTCACGAGTACACCGATATGTACCCTGGTATGGCCAAAGAGGCACGCGGTGAAGGCTTCGATGAAATCGCAGACTGGATGGAAACCCTGGCCAGGGCTGAGCGCTCCCACGCCAACCGTTTCCAGAAAGCATTGAACACACTGGACGACTAAACTGCCAGACAGGCTTGACCCCGACAGACAGGCTTGACCCCGACAGACAGGCTTGACCCCGACAGACAGGCTCGACCCCGACAGACAGGCTCGACCCCGCTGCCGTCACCAAGACGGCAGCACTTTAGGCGCTACAGCCACGGGAAACCCGCGCCGGGTAAAACAGTATTCCGTACTTTAAGTAAAGCTTTGGATCATTTATGCCTGAACAAAACAGAGAGGGTGGCCTGAGCGCGCCTACCAGACATCCGCTCAATCAAAACGACCCCATATTTTGGGACGAAGATGATTTAAACAAAGAGCTGGAACGGGTCTATGATATTTGCCATGGCTGCCGACGTTGCGTCAGTTTATGCAATACATTTCCGGTCTTATTTGATCTTGTTGATGAAAGCGAAACCATGGAAGTGGACGGTGTCGATAGCGCTGATTACAGCAAGGTTGTGGATCAGTGCTACCTTTGCGATCTCTGTTATCTCACTAAATGCCCCTATGTTCCTCCCCACGAATGGAATGTCGATTTTCCGCACTTGATGCTGAGAGCGAAAGCTGTAAAGTTCAAGAAGGGCGATACCAAATTCAGAGACACTCTTATTACCAGCACAGACATGATTGGCAAGCTCGCTTCCAAACCTGTAGTCAACAGCATCGTCAATGCGGCCAGCAATAGTGGTGCCCTGCGCGGGCTTTTGCACAACACTCTTGGCATTCACCAAGACGCCAAACTGCCAGAATATACCCGCACCACAGCGCGCAAGAAACTTGCGGCCTATATCCATGACCCAATACTGGCGAAGAAAGAATCAAAAAACAGCGCTGGCAACCGCACTGAAAACGTCACTCTTTTCACTACTTGTTACTGCAACTATAACGAGCCATCGATTGCCGATAGCGTGATCAAGGTTCTTGAGCATAATAATGTCAGCGTAAATCTCACCGCCAGAGAATACTGCTGCGGTATGCCGAAACTTGAACTGGGCGACCTCAAAAGCGTCACTCAACTTAAAGACAAGAACATCCCGGCTCTGTATGACATGGTGCAGGCGGGGAATGTCATTGTGGCGGCTGTGCCCTCTTGTGTTCTCATGTTTAAACAGACACTCCCGCTTATGTTTCCAGAGGATGAAAAAGTACAGGCTGTTGCCGCTGCCTTTCACGACCCTTTCGAGTATCTGCATAAGCTGCACAAAAAAGGGAGATTGCACACCGACTTTAAAAATTCCCTGGGTAATATCAGCTACCACGTAGCTTGTCACCAACGAGTGCAAAACATCGGTCCCAAGACCCGACAAATTCTGGAACTGGTGGAAGCAACTACCGTTAAGAATATCGAGCGCTGTTCCGGTCACGATGGAACCTATGGCGTTAAGTCAGAAACTCTTGAATTTGCCAATAAAATAGCTCGCCCCGTCGTTAAACAAATACGTGATCAGACCCCCGACCATTACGGCAGTGATTGCCCCATTGCCGGCAGGCATATCGAAAATAATTTAAAAAACGGACAAAAAGCCATCCACCCCCTGGATCTGCTTTGCCAGGCCTACGGTCTCTGAACAATTAGCCAGCCTCCCGCTTCCATGAATAATGCCTTGTTCAATAGCTTGCTAGTCCTGCCCTCTAATGCTCTCCAGCCGCTGCGCCGCTTCAAGTCGGGCTGATTTTATTTCTGCGCCATCCAGAGTCCAGTCATTCTCACGCAAAACATCCGCCGCGCCTTTATCGCCGTTTGCCTTGGCAATGGAATACCAGATAAATGCCTCACGCTGATCGGTAATAAGCCCTTCACCATTCCAATACATCACGCCCAAATTAATTTGTGCGCTCGCATGCCCCTGCTCTGCCGCCAGGCGATACCAGCGTACTGCCTCACTATAATCCTGAATAACCCCTTCGCCATTAGCGTACATCAGGCCCAAATTGTTTTGTGCCTCCGCATCCCCCTGCTCTGCCGCCTTGCGATACCAGCGTACTGCCTCGCTAGTATCCTGAGTAACTCCTTCGCCATTAGCGTACATCCAGCCCAAATTAAGTTGTGCCCTCGCAACCCCCTGCTCTGCCAATTCGTATTGCGAACAGAAATATGTATTATCAGACGGGCATTCGGCATTGGCAGAGGTGGCTGTGCTAAACACGCTGGCAAGCAGTGCTACTAAAAGACGATTTTTCATGGCTTCCTCGTTGCTTCCAAGTGCTAAATCAGGCTGTGTATTGTGTTATAGGCTGTGTGCTAAATCAATACTTAGCCCGCTTCGCTTAACGAAGTCGGCTATAGCGAGATAGCTTGCTGCGAGGTGGTTTATTCGAAAACCAGCTGGCTGGCATAGTTTGGGCTATAAAACCGAATTTTTTAGCGAGCCATCAAGATGTGGACTACAGTAAGACTGACAAGAATTGATAGACACACTGACCGGAACTCACAGGAAGTCAAAGCGGTGCAAGAGGCACAGTCGCCATGCAAAGAATGCCCCGCCAGCGCAGAGACCCAGAGGCATGAGAGACAGAGAGACAGAGAGACAGAATTAAAACCATGCCTGCCGTAGCGTAAATGGCAAAAGGATAGACACAATGCCTGAAACCGGAAAACCCAAAGCGCTGCCGAAAGTCAGCCATGATGCACTGTTCCGCGCTCTGCTGGAAAACCCGGGTCAGGCAACAACACTGCTGCGGGACTATCTGCCAAAGGCGTTTGCTGCGCGTATGGTAGACAAACCAGCAAAACTTGTGGATGGCACCTATGTCGATAAAGACAGCCGCATGACACAAAGCGACCGGCTGTTTGAGGTCAAGCTGAACAATGGCTCGCCGGCCTTGATATACGCATTGCTGGAGCATAAATCCACGCTTGATGCAGGCACGCCCTTGCAGCTTCTGGGTTATATGGTGCGCATCTGGACCCGCTACGCTGGGCACAAACCCGCCAGGCTGCGCAAGCTGCCGGTGATCCTGCCCATGGTGTTCTATCACGGACGCGCGCCATGGACCGTGCCGCAGGTTTTTGGCGAAATGGTGCAGTCGGATAAAGACAGCGCCCCCTTTGTGCCATCGTTTCACTATGTCTTGCATGATTTGGCCGACGAGCCGCAACAGGCGCTATCCGGTGATACGCCGGTGCGGTCGATTCTGACTGCCTTGCGCTATGTGCAGCGTAATAATGAAGTAAGCCACGCCATTTTGACCACCATACTGCGTGGTCTGCCGGATGGAAGCGACTTGGAACAGGTTGCGTTTCGGTATATAGTCGAGAGATACACTGTGTTGCCCGACGATGTCCGTGTGGCACTGGATGATGCAAAACAAGATGGAGGTAAAGCACTGATGGACACTGTTGCAGAAGCATGGAAAAAACAAGCCGAGGCAAAAGGGCTGGCCGCTGGTGAAGCTCTTGGCCGCGAGAAAGGACTGGCCGAAGGTACGGCTAGAGGCGAAGCCAGAGCTGAAACCAGGTCGCTGCTGCGGCTTCTGGTGAAGCGCTTTGGCACCCTGCCCGAGCCTGTGCTGGCACAAATTTCTGCCGGCAGCGCTGAGGAACTGAATCGCTGGTTTGACACGGCGATCACTGCCCCTGGTTTGGAGGCTGTATTCGGGGAGCGGCGTGATCACTGATGAGGGTTAGCGTACAGTGATGGAAACGATTCCATAGCCCGCACGGGATCGTACTCAGCAATGCGCCTGGATTCCACAAGTGCTTTAATATGTGTGTCTTTGGTGGGTCTTGGTATGACCTTATCCTGGAAAGCCAGATAGTTGCCTCACGCTCATCGGTACTCAACAACCACCGTCTAAATACGGTGGGTTAAAAGGACGGACTGAAAGTCAGTTGATCGGCTAAAGCCGATTGTCACGACTCAACATCGAAGTGATCATTCGGATTACGCCCGAAATGGTGCTCCAAATATTCCTTAATCATTGCTTTTGTCAATTCACCCGCCGTCACGCAAAAATAAAGCCAACTGCCAGCTTAAAGCTACCCGTCTAAAGACGGGGGTTTTAACCTGAAATGCGGACGAATAAATCCTTGGCCAATAGCGTACATCACGCCCAAATTAAATCCTGTTGTTCCTGTCACGTGACTGTTGAAAGGCTGTTTTCATGGCTTCCTGGTTGCTTCTGTGTGAAAAATTATGCTTTTTATTGCAACTGTTACCAGGTCATAGGGGAGGAGGTGGGAGTATATTGCGACCTTGTGCGTTATAATGCGCCTCGAAACCAGAGAATATGCCATGGCTAAATCAATAAAATTATCCGATGAGCTTATTTCCGATGCCACGGTTGCAGGAAAGGCGCTGCACAGATCGCCACCACGGCAAATCGAGTATTGGGCACGGATAGGAAAAATCGCAGAAGAGAACCCCGATCTGCCCCCGGGTTTGGTCAGGGATATTTTCATCAGCCAGGAAGAAACCGCTGTTGGTGATGTAATCGAGTACAATTTCGGATGAAGATCGTTCAATCGAGTAGCTTCAGGCGAAAGGTGAATAAGTTGCACGAGGCAGAAAAATCCGCCCTCGATAAGGCTGTGGAGAAAATCATGGATTCGCCAGAAGCGGGGAACTTAAAAAGGGGAGACCTGGCGGGAGTCAGAGTATTTAAATTCAAAGTGAAGACTCAGCAACATTTGCTGGCCTACCCCATGACAGTGAATTGATGCTGCTCACCCTGCTTAGCCATCGGCACGCATGAAAATTTTTATCGTGATATCAAGAAAGACTGATCTCTTCGGCATTGCCGTACATCACACCAAAAATAGTTTGTGCCCTCGAAAATCCCTGCCCCAGAAATTGCACTTATGACTTGAATCTAAACTTAAAGACCCCGCTTAGTAAACACGGTGGATGTTCGGCTAGCAGCCTCTTCCAATACGAAATGATACTGGTTCCTGATCTTTATTCATGACGGGAGGATGAATACCATCATAAACGGCAATCATGTTAGAACACTGGCGCCGGTATGTGCTTTTCTTGACGGCACCCGGGTTGCCGGTTCTCTGTGGACACAAAGTGACACGCTACAACGGGGAGATTCTCAGTGCAGATGCCACGCACGGCCAAGCCATTGGGCAGTGATAATGTCACCGTATACTCACCATCAGGCAGGCAGTTTACCGCTGTAAATCCGCCACTGGCTTGCTTTGCGTGACGACGCCGGTGACCTGCTGCGCCAATAGACGAATCGGCGGCCGGTCAGCTCATTGCATTTATAAAATTGGTTCTGGGGGAGCCTCAATGGTTTCCATGCCTCCACTTGGGGCTTGTCGGAAAATGGAGTTTTTAGCTTGTTGTGAATGTTTAAGTCATTGCTCAAACATAGTATTTTTTAAAATTGGACTGATTTTGAATTAACCGACAGTCCCACTTGCTGCCTGTGGTTCACATCGTTGCTGTGCTACTTCTGTGTGTGGCGGCCAGAATAAGGTCTGGCTGGGGCTATTCCAACAATAATAGAGGGATTGACTTAGGGACGCTTACGGCGCTTCGACTTCAACTGATTTGCTAATTGGACGATCTACCAATTCGACATAGGCCATAGTGGCTCTGTCTCCAGCACGCTCCCCACACTTCAAAATGCGAATATAGCCACCAGGACGACCAATGTAACGGGGCCCCAATTCAGTAAACAACTTACTTACAGTTGATTTACTGCGTGTGCGATTGAACGCGAGCCGACGATTTGCAACGCTGTCATTCCTGGCCAGTGTAATTAGTGGCTCCGCCACAGACCTTAGCTCTTTAGCCTTAATCAGTGTGGTCTTAATAATTTCATGCTCGACCAATGAAATAGTCATATTTCGAAACATGGCTGACCGGTGCGAACTATTCCTGTTTAGCTGGCGACCGCTTTGTCGATGACGCATAACTCTCTACCTTATAATCTATCTTATAATTTCTGGCTTTATCAGCCTGACTGGTTCCAGGCTGCCCGGTCGTCAGATTTAAGACTGGACGGTGGCCAATTTTCTAGACGCAAACCAAGTGATAGTCCACGCGTAGCCAACACATCTTTAATTTCTGTTAAGGATTTTTTACCCAGGTTTGGAGTCTTCAGTAATTCAACTTCCGTGCGTTGAATAAGATCACCAATGTAATAAATATCTTCAGCCTTGAGACAGTTTGCAGAACGTACTGTCAGTTCAAGGTCATCAACCGGTCGAAGCAGGATTGGATCAATCTCGTCTTCGTATTCTTCAGGCTCAGCCACAATCTCGCTTTGCAAATCAACGAACACTGCCAACTGATGTTGCAAAATTGTTGCGGCACGACGAATAGCTTCTTTAGGATCAATGCTGCCGTTGGTCTCTAGATCAATGATCAACTTATCCAGATCAGTTCTCTGCTCTACACGGGCATTCTCGACAGAATAAGATACGCGAATAACCGGTGTGTAAGAGGCATCCAACAATAACTTGCCAACACTGCGAGTCTCGTCATCCTCAGAAGCACGGCTGTCAGCAGGTGAATACCCTCTGCCCTTGCGCACGGTAAGACGCATGTTGAGTTCGCCATTTGCGTTCAGATTCGCGATAACATGTTCGGGGTTTATAATCTCCACGTCATGATCAACAGCAATATCGCCGGCTGTTACAGTGCCTGATCCTTTCTTGCTCAAGCTTAGAACTGCTTCGTCATTGCTGTTTAATACAACGGCGACACCTTTAAGGTTAAGAAGTATCTCAATAACATCTTCCCGCACACCTTCTATGGTGCTGTACTCATGTACAACCCCATCAATTTCGACTTCTTCCACCGCACAGCCGGGCATGGAAGAAAGCAATATTCTTCGTAGTGCATTGCCAAGCGTGTGGCCAAAACCCCGTTCAAGTGGCTCAAGTACAACCTTTGAGTGACAGGAATCGAACTCATCAACCTGTATGACTTGCGGCGTTAAAAAGTCTGATAAAGAAATTTGCATGAAATCCATCCTTTGTGTGATTTTCCCTACTTGGAATATAGCTCGACGATTAGATTCTCGTTGATCTCTGAAGGCAGGTCTTCTCGCTCAGGCTTGCGAGTAAATTCTCCTTCAAGTTTGCCTTGATCCACGGATACCCAGTCAATCGGATTACGTTGCGACGCTAATTCCAATGCTGATTTAATTCGTAGTTGTTCTTTCGCCTTCTGCCGAATAGCCACAGAGTCGCCTTCAGAGACACGGTAAGAAGCGATATTTACTACCTCACCATTAACTGTAATGGACTTGTGCGCCACTAACTGACGCGCTTCGGCACGGGTTGAGCCGAAGCCCATACGGTAAACAACATTGTCTAGTCGGCATTCCAAAAGCTGCAAAAGATTTTCGCCAGTAGCACCCTTCAAACGTGCGGCTTCCTTATAGTAACCCCGGAATTGCTTTTCCAGGACGCCATAGGTTCTTCTGACTTTTTGTTTTTCACGCAGTTGCACACCGTAATCAGATAAACGACCACGACGCGCGCCGTGTTGGCCTGGAATTGTATCCGCCTTACATTTGCTATCGACAGGGCGAACACCACTCTTCAGAAACAGGTCAGTTCCTTCGCGGCGGGACAACTTACATTTTGGGCCTAAATAACGGGCCATAGTCTATCTCCTGTGCTCTTTTATAGCAGAAGAGCTTCTGCTTGCTTTCTGTTTAGACGCGTCGCTTCTTGGGTGGTCTGCAACCATTGTGTGGAATTGGCGTAACATCGGTAATATTACCAACGCGAAGGCCGCAATTATTAAGCGCCCTGACCGCCGATTCACGGCCAGGGCCAGGGCCGTTTACTTTCACGTCCAGAGTCTGTAATCCGTACAATTCAATCGCTGCTTTTCCAGCTTTCTCTGCGGCTACCTGAGCCGCGAAAGGTGTACTCTTTCTGGAACCACGGAAACCGGAGCCGCCGGCAGTTGCCCAACTCAGTGCATTACCCTGACGATCAGTAATAGTAATGATCGTGTTATTGAAGGACGCATGAATAAAAGCAATACCATCAATAACAGCGTTACGGGTTTTTTTCTTGGTAGACTTGTCTGCTGGCTTAGCCATAAATTATTCCATCTAACTCTGTTCTTGCGTTCTAAGTACTTTGGTTACGGTGTCTGCATCAACCAACACCCAAATAAACCCGCTTGCCGACTATTTGCGTATTGGCTTGCGTGGCCCTTTTCTGGTTCTGGCATTAGTTTTCGTGCGCTGCCCACGCACCGGCAGTGAACGACGATGACGTATGCCACGGTTACAGCCCAGATCCATAAGCCGCTTGATATTCATCGAAACTTCGCGCCTTAGATCGCCCTCAGTAGTAAGATTGGCGACTTCCGCTCGAATGCTGTCCAACTGCCCTGGGCGGAGTTCGCCAGTCCTGGTTGAAGGCGTGATTCCTGTCTTGTTACATATCGCGCTTGCGGTGGTTGGACCAATCCCATAAACATAGCGCAATGAAATAACGATATGCTTGTTATCGGGTATATTGACTCCGGCAATACGTGCCATAAAGGTACTCCGTTTTCTCTAATTCTTACTTACATTCAGTCTAATCAGGTTTAGCCCTGACGTTGTTTGTGCCTTGGTTCAGCTTTGCAAACTACACGCACAGAACCGTTGCGTTTAATCACCTTGCAATTCCGACAAATCTTTTTGACAGATGCTCTGACTTTCATGTTCGTTCTCCGTTATTTCGCAAGCAGCGATATCAATCGCTTCTTGCGAGAACCTAAATACCGCTACGTCCGTAATTGCCAAGCTTTGATTTCTTCATCAGGGAATCATACTGATGAGACATTAAATGTGATTGAACCTGTGACCAAAAATCCATAGTTACAACCACTGAAATCAATAACGCAGTACCACCCAGGTTAAAGGGCACGTTGGCAAACATCTGCATAAAATTCGGCAACAAACAGACCAGGGTGATATAGACCGCACCAAACATGGTTAGTCGGGTTATCACACCATCAATATACCTGGCTGTTTGCTCTCCAGGTCGAATACCCGGAATGAAAGCACTGGAACGCTTCAAATTCTCAGCCACATCGCGTGGGTTGAATACCAGCGCCGTGTAAAAGAAGCAGAAGAAAATAATCATCGCGCTAAAAATGATTATATAAAGCGGCTGGCCAGGTCCAATAAGGAATGCCAATTCCTGCAACCACTCTGAGCCTTCAGCCTGTCCAAACCAGTTAGCGATAGACGCCGGGAATAATAAAATACTGCTGGCGAAAATAGCTGGAATCACGCCGGCCATATTAATCTTAAGAGGTAGATGACTGGCCTGAGCCTGATACATCTTCCTGCCCTGCTGGCGTTTCGCGTAGTTCACGGTAATACGACGCTGCGCCCTTTCTATATAAACGATACAGGCAACAACACCAATTGCGATCAAACCAACTACCAACAGAAGCACGCCATTGATCTGGCCTTCGTAGGCTTGAGTGAGCGAGGTGCCGATTGCAGCGGGAAAGCCTGCAACAATGCCTGCAAAAATAAGCATCGAGATACCGTTGCCGATGCCTTTTTCTGTTATCTGCTCACCTAGCCACATCAAAAACATAGCGCCAGTGACCAATGAAATAATCGCTGTCAGGTTGAACGCCAGCCCTGGCGCATAAGCCATTGGGGAGAGCAGACCTACGGTCATACCCGTGCCCTGAACAGTTGCGAGAAGCAATGCACCGTATCGAGTGTATTGAGATATTTTGCGGCGGCCTGATTCACCTTCTTTCTTCAGTTGATCCAGTTGCGGGCTTACCGCAGAGAGCAACTGCATAATAATTGACGCCGAAATATAAGGCATGATGCCCAGCGCCAAAATACTCATTCTCTCCAATGCACCACCCCCGAACATATTGATCATGTCGGTGAAAGTACCTTCCTGTGCGGAAAAGAAAGAGGCTAGCTGCAATGGGTCAATACCGGGTACAGGTATGTGTGTGCCAATTCGATAAACGAAAATAGCAAACAATAAAAATAACAGACGCGCTTTTAGCTCGCCTAGCCCTGCGCCTATAGTTGCTGGAGATATGTTTGCTTTATTTGCCATTGTTATCTCTTACTGGTTTCTCTATTCGTCTATTGCAGGTTTTTCTGGCTCTACTTCGCCAGCAGCTGCCTGTTCTGTCCTGGCTGTCTTTTTCTTCGCCGCTTTCGCTGGCTTGTCAGCCTTCTTGACTAATTTCTTGCGCTTCACTGGCGCTTCCATGTCGATGATCTTGCCACCGGCTGCTTCAATAGCGGCTCGCGCACCTTTAGTAACACCAATACCTTGAAGAGTTACTGCTTTTGTCACGTCGCCGGACAACATAACTTTGGCTCGCTTTATGTCGGCTCTGATCAGGTTGGCTTTGCGCAGGGTGTCGATAGTCACCACGCCGGTGTCTACCTTGTTCAATTCTGAGCTTCGAATCTCTGCTGAAACACGACCTATGCGAGAGCTAAAACCGTATTTGGGCAAACGCATTTGCAAAGGCATTTGACCGCCTTCAAAACCTGGTCTTACTGTGCCACCGCTTCGAGACTTCTGACCTTTGTGACCACTGCCACTGGTTTTGCCCGAGCCACTACCAATTCCGCGACCAACACGTTTCTTCGCTTTATGGCTGCCAGCAGCGGGGCTTAATGTATTTAATTCCATCACGATTTCCTTAGTCTACGGCGACCATGTAGCTAACCTTGTTAATCATTCCTCGCACCGATGGGGTATCTTCCACTTCAACGGACTGGTTCATGCGCCGCAAACCCAAGCCTCTCAAACACAGCTTGTGCCCGGGAAGTGTGCCTATAGGGCTACGTACTAATGTGACTTTGACTGTCTTCTTCGCCATTTTGCTAACCTGCTGTCCTTTAAGCCGCTATCTCTTCGACCCGCTATTTCATCAACCCACTAGCTCATCGACTGACTATCTCATCGACTGACTATCTCATCGACTGACTATCTCATCGACTGACTATCTCATCGACTGACTTGCCGCGCTTCATGGCGATATCTTCAGGTGAACGCATGTCTCGCAGGCCGTTAAAAGTGGCTCTAACGACGTTAACCGGATTAGTTGAGCCATAACATTTCGCCAGTACATTCTGCACACCTGCCAATTCCAGTATGGCACGCATGGCACCACCGGCAATGACACCAGTACCTTCAGAGGCTGGCTGCATATAAACTTTAGAGGCCCCATGCCTGGCTTTAATTGGATACTGCAATGTATACCCATCCAAATTAACGGTAATCATGTTACGCCTGGCTGACTCCATCGCCTTCTGAATTGCCAAAGGTACTTCTCTGGCCTTGCCGCGACCAAAGCCAACACGGCCGTTGCCATCGCCAACTGCGGTAAGTGCTGTAAAACCAAAAACGCGACCACCCTTAACCACCTTCGCTACGCGGTTAACCTGGATCAGCTTTTCCTGCATGCCTTCTTCGTTCTTGTCAGGCTGGTCTCTAAATGCCATAGTTCAAACCCTTAAAATTCTAATCCGCCTTCACGAGCTGCTTCGGCTAATGCCTTTACGCGGCCGTGATAGGCATAACCTGATCGATCAAAAGCGACTTTCTCAATACCTGCTGCTTTTGCTCGTTCAGCGATTAATTTCCCAACTTTGCCGGCTGCATCGACATTGCCAGTCTTTCCACCACGCGCATCCTTTTCAACAGTAGATGCCGAGACTAAAATTTGATCACCTGAAGGTGAAATCACCTGCGCATAGATATGTCTGGGTGAGCGATACACACACAGTCTATTCATGCGTAATTCGCTAATCTTTGCTCTGGCTCTTTTTGCTCGCCTGATGCGGGCTACTTTTTTAACGCTCATACTATAATGCCCTATTTCTTCTTCGCTTCTTTTCTGTACACACGCTCATCAGCGTAGCGAATTCCCTTGCCTTTATAAGGCTCAGGTGGGCGAAAATCCCTGATTTCCGCAGCGACCTGGCCTACAAGCTGCTTGTCCGCACCGGAAATCACAATTTCCGTTTGCGAAGGTGTTTCGGCTGTTACACCTTCCGGCAACTGATAATTAATTGGATGAGAATAGCCAACAGTAATATTTATTTTTCTGGCTTCCACTTTGGCTCTATAACCAACGCCCTGAAGCTCCAGTTTCTTTTCAAACCCCCGGCTTACACCAACAAGCATATTGTTGATAATAGAGCGAAAGGTACCGGCCATGGCGTTTGCTTGTCTGGAGCCGTCTTTGGCGGAGACATTGAGAATCTCTCCGTCTTGTGCAACAGCCACGGTGCTGTGCAACACCAGGTTTAGATTTCCCTTGCTGCCTTTTACCGAAATTTCGGACTCGCTTAGTTTTGTTTCTACGCCTTTAGGTATCTCTACCGGGCTATTTGCTACTCTGGACATAATATTGCTCTATTCTAGACCCTGGCTCTTGCATAAGATGGAGCCACAAGATCGAGTATCAACACTAATTAGAAAACTGTACAAAGAACCTCGCCACCAATACCGGCCGTGCGTGCCTGGGTTTCAGTCATCAAACCTTTGTTAGTGGACACTATGGATATCCCCAAACCGGCTCTAACCTTCGGTAAATCTTCCTTGCCTTTGTAGCTGCGCAAACCAGGTCGGCTTGCTCGCTTAATTTCTTCGATGACGGCCTTGCCCTGAAAATATTTCAGTTCAATAGCAAGAGTTGGCTTGCCGCCGTTCTCGTCAACGTGATAGCCAGTAATATACCCTTCGTCTTGTAATACCTTGGCGATTGCCAGCTTAATCTTTGAAGAAGGCATAACAACCGTTGGCAGTTTTGCCATCTGCGCATTGCGAATGCGAGTTAAAAGGTCTGCAATTGGATCTGACATACTCATGTTTATTCTCCGCCTACCAGCTAGCCTTGGTTAAACCGGGTACATCGCCGCGCATAGCTGCTTCACGCAGCTTGTTACGGCATAAACCAAATTTGCGATAAACGCCGTGAGGGCGGCCGGTAATTCGGCATCTTCTCTGCTGACGAACGGGACTGGAATCGCGAGGCAGCTTTTGCAATTTAAGCTGTGCATCCCATTTTTCATCATCGCTGGCAGTCGCGTCCTTAAGAACAGCTTTTAATGCCGCACGTTTGGCAGCAAATTTTTCTACTGTCCTGGTACGCTTGTTCTCTCTAGCTATCATTGAAATTTTAGCCATTATTAACAGTCCTTTTTCTCATCAGTTGCAGGGGCAGCGGCCGCTGCAGGTGTTTCTTCTGTCGCCGCTTTTGTCGCCGCTTTTGTCGCCGCTTCGTCAACTGCGGATGTTTCTGGCAGTGCCGCTGCCGCTGTAACGACCGTTTCTTTTGCGGCGGCTGCATTGTCAGCGGAAGGGGCAGATCCCCTGAAAGGAAATCGAAGGGCTGTTAGCAGTGCGCGACCTTCGTCATCGTTGACCGCGGTAGTGGCGATAGCGATATCCAAACCACGCAAGGTGTCAATCTTGTCGTAGTCTATTTCTGGAAAAATAATCTGTTCGTTCACGCCCATGGCAAAGTTGCCACGTCCGTCAAAAGACTTGGGACTCAAGCCTCGGAAGTCTCTAATGCGTGGAATAGCTATACCAACCAGTCTGTCCAGAAAGTCATACATACGCTCGCCGCGCAAGGTGACTTTACAACCAACAGGCCAACCTTCACGGACCTTGAATCCAGCGATGGATTTTTTGGCCCTGGTGACGATTACTTTTTGCCCACTAATCCGAGTCAAATCGTTGGCTGCATTTTCAAGAATTTTCTTATCGGTCAATGCCTCGCCCACACCCATATTAAGCACGACCTTGGTGATTTTAGGCACGCGCATTGGATTGTCATAACCGAATTGTTCGGTTAGCGCTGGTACCACTTGTTTCTTATAAAATTCTCTTAACTGAGCCATGCTTGGCAACCTACCGTTATTATCTATTTCTAGTGTATTTCTAGTCTATTTCCTGACCGTTTGACTTAAAGACGCGTTTCCTGGCACCGTCTTCAAACACCTGAATTCCAACTCTGTCTGCCTTGTTGGTCTCAGGATTAAAAATAGCGACGTTGGAAATACTTAACGCTGCCTCTTTCTCAATTATTCCACCGGGCTGGTTCGCATTTGGATTTGCCTTTGTGTGGCGCTTAACCCTGTTCACGCCATGAACAATTACCCGATCCGTACCAACGAGGCGAGAAATGGTTCCGCGTTTACCCTTGTCTTTACCAGTGATTACTATCACTTCATCATCACGTTTTAGTTTGCGCATTTCCTGCCCTTGCCTCTGTCTTTATATCTCTTATGTCTCTGTTCTTTTGGCGCTGCTAAAGTACTTCAGGTGCCAACGAAATGATCCGCATGAATTTTTCATTTCGCAGCTCCCTGGTTACCGGACCAAACACCCGCGTGCCAATAGGAGCTTGCTGCGCATTCAACAAGATTGCTGCATTGTCATCGAAGCGGATCTGTGAGCCATCACCGCGTCGCACACCTTTTTTTGTGCGCACGACCAGGGCAGTCAACACCTGTCCCTTCTTCACTTTGCCGCGGGGGATAGCCTCTTTTACGGTAACTTTAATAATGTCGCCGATGCGAGCGTAACGGCGATGGGACCCGCCCAATACCTTGATGCACATTACGCGCCTGGCGCCGCTGTTATCCGCGACATCTAAATATGACTGCACTTGAATCATCGATTCACTCCACCAGACATTCGATCACCGAATGCTGACTTTTAAGCTAACTGCTATTTAAACTTGTTTGGCTCTTTCATCTATTGAAACCAATGACCAGGATTTGGTTTTAGATAAAGGACGCACTTCTTTAATTGTTACTGCATCACCCGGCAAACACTCATTGCTCGCATCGTGTGCATGAATTTTGGTGGATCGCTTGATGATCTTGCCATATACCGGGTGTGTTACCCGCCGCTCGACCAGCACGACAATGGACTTATCCATCTTGTTGCTGATTACTCTGCCAGAGGTCGTACGGGCACTTTTTTGCTGGTTCTCATTAGCCGACATATCTATGATCCACTTCTCTGTTTTTCGGTAATAATAGTTTTTACTCTTGAAATATCCTTGCGAACCGCGCCAATCAAGTGAACCTGGCCCAACTGCCCTGCGCCTTTCTGCATACGGTAGTTAAACTGATCCTTATAAAGACCCTGCAATTGCGACTGTAGTTCCTCTACCGACTTGTCTCTCAATTCACTGGCTTTCATTACATTACCGTCCGCTTTACGAAAATCGTTTCGAAAGGCAATTTGGCAGCAGCCAAATTAAAGGCTTCTCTCGCCAGGCTTTCATCCACACCTTCCATTTCAAACATGATTCTTCCTGGTTGAATCTGGGCTACCCAGTATTCGACACTACCTTTTCCCTTACCCTGCCTGACTTCAAGAGGCTTCTGGGTAATAGGCTTGTCGGGAAATACTCGAATCCAAATTTTTCCGCCACGTTTTACGTGCCTGGTCATTGCTCTTCGAGCCGCTTCTATTTGACGCGCCGTCAGTCGGCCACGGGAGACAGCCTTCAAGCCGTACTCACCAAAATCAACATTACTGCCGCGATGAGAAAGACCTCTATTGCGCCCCTTCATCATTTTACGAAATTTTGTACGCTTAGGTTGTAACACGTTTGTTTTCCCCTAGTTGGATTTAGCAGGAACAGGCACAATCGCCTCATCCAGATCCAAAACCTCACCTTTAAATATCCAAACCTTTACACCGATCAAGCCATAGGTTGTGCTTGCCTCAGCCGTTGCATAGTCGATGTCCGCCCTCAGTGTATGTAGTGGAACGCGCCCTTCCCGGTACCATTCGGAGCGAGCAATTTCCGCTCCACCCAGACGCCCACCTACCTGTATCTTGATGCCTTCCGCACCTTGTCGCATGGCATTCTGTACTGCTCGCTTCATGGCGCGACGAAACATGACACGACGCTCTAATTGTGAAGCAACTCCCTCAGCCACTAACTGGGCATCAAGATCAGGCTTGCGAATCTCTTCGATATTGATTTGTACGGGAATACCCATTTTCCGGATTAAGGTTCCACGCAGTGCTTCAACATCTTCACCTTTCTTACCAATCACAATCCCTGGCCTTGCTGTGTAGATGGTGATCTTTGCTGTTTGTGCTGGTCGCTCTATATCAACCCTGGAAACAGATGCGCTGGCCAACTTCTTCTTGATGAAATCTCTAACCTGAAGATCCGCCAGTAAATTGTCTGCGTATTCTTTTCCCTCGGCATACCACACAGAAGTGTGCTTCTTGACTATGCCAAGCCGAATTCCAGTTGGATGTACTTTTTGACCCATCCCATACTCCTAGCTATCTGCGACTGTAATTGTTATGTGACATGAACGCTTAAGAATTCGATCAGCGCGACCCTTTGCTCTCGGCATAAGGCGTTTCATCGTCGTGCCCTCATCAACACAAATCGTTGATACTTTTAATTCGTCTACATCGGCGCCTTCGTTGTGCTCCGCATTGGCAATTGCTGAATTCAAAACCTTTTTAATAATTGCGGCGCCTTTCTTAAGGCTGTAGGACAAGACCAACAAAGCTTCTTCTGCCCCTTTGCCGCGTATTTGATCTGCAACAAGCCTGGCTTTCTGAGCCGAGATGCGTGCGCCTTTTAATCTTGCCTGAACTTTCATCACAGCCCCCTGATTACCGTGCCTTCTTATCGGCAACATGACCGCGATAAGTGCGAGTTGTAGAAAACTCACCCAGCTTGTGACCCACCATGTCTTCGCTAATAAAGACAGGCACATGCTGTCGTCCATTGTGGACAGCGATGGTTAGACCAATCATATCTGGAGAAACCATTGAACGTCGAGACCAGGTCTTGATTGGGCGCTTGTCGTTATTCTCTGCTGCGGTCTGCACTTTCTTCATCAAGTGAATATCGATGAAAGGACCTTTTTTTAGTGAACGTGGCACTAGTGAATACCTCTACTGAAACCTTAACGGCTTGAATTTCTGCGACGAACAATCATGTCATTCGTACGCTTGTTAGTTCTGGTTTTATATCCCTTGGTCGGTGTACCCCAGGGAGAAACCGGGTGACGACCACCTGAGGTTCTTCCCTCGCCACCACCGTGTGGGTGATCAACCGGGTTCATTGCCACACCGCGCACTGTAGGCCGAACGCCCCGCCAGCGCCTGGCACCCGCTTTACCGAGCGAGCGCAAAGAATGCTCGGAATTTGACACCTCGCCAAGAACTGCACGACAGTCACTTAATACCTTGCGCATTTCACCAGAGCGCAGGCGAAGAGTTGCGTAGCTGCCTTCCCGTGCAACCAATTGCAAGGAAGTGCCGGCACTTCGTGCTATCTGCGCACCTTTACCTGGCTTCATTTCACAGCAATGTACTGTGCTGCCCAACGGCACATTTCTAAGTGGCAAACAGTTGCCCACCTTGATTGCCGCTGATTCGCCAGACATCACCACATCGCCAGCCTTAAGCTTTGCCGGGGCGATGATGTATCTGCGCTCGCCATCGGCGTACAGTAATAGTGCTATATTTGCCGAACGGTTTGGATCGTATTCCAGACGTTCTACTTTCGCTTCGATGCCATCTTTATTGCGCTTAAAATCGATAATTCTGTATTTTTGCTTGTGTCCACCGCCAATGTGCCGTGTGGTAATACGACCTTTATTGTTTCTGCCACCTGACTTTGACTTCGCCGCAGTAAGCGGTGCATAAGGTTCACCCTTATGCAGATCAGGATTAACAACCTTGACGACGAAACGACGCCCGGGAGAAGTAGGTTTACACTTTACGACTGGCATGACTTATCCTTTACCCTGGTTAACCAATGTCCGCAAAGTCAATTTCATGACCCGCTTCAAGTTTGACATACGCTTTCTTCCAATCCGGGCGACGTCTAATTTTTCCCTTTGCCGTGCGCTTGCTTTTCCCCTTCACTACAAGCACCTGTAAGTCAGCAACGACAACATTGAATATCGTCTCTACCGCTGTCTTTATTTCTGCCCTGGTAGCGTCCGTGGTAACCTTGAATGCGTACTGATTATTCAGCTCAGCCATTAGGCTAGTCTTCTCAGAGACATGAGGTTCAAGGATTACTGAGTAGATTCTTTCAACATTCATGACAACATCTCCTCTACTTTCTTTAATGCGGAGACAGTGATCAATACGTTATCAAAGCCGATCAAACTTACCGGATCCAAACCAGCAACATCCAGCACATCAACCTGGTGAAGGTTGCGCGCTGCCAGATACAGGTTTTTTTCGACCTGGTCGGAAATAATGAGAACGTTATCTAATTCGAATTCTTTCAGTTTGCTAACTAATGCCCGGGTTTTATGCGAATCCAGTGCGAATTCGTTCACAGCAAACAGCCTGTCCTGGCGAATAAGCTCTGACAGAATGCACTGCATCGCGCCACGGTACATTTTCTTATTGAGCTTCTTGCCATGATCTTGAGGGCGTGCAGCAAATGTAACACCACCACTACGCCAGATCGGAGACCGAATGGTTCCGGCTCGTGCTCGGCCAGTCCCTTTTTGACGCCAGGGCTTACGACCACCGCCGCGAACTTCCGAACGGGTTTTTTGCTTGACAGAACCCTGTCTGGCACCCGCCATATAGGTGACAACAGTCTGATGCACCAAAGGCTCGTTATAGGCTTTGCCGAAGGACTCGTCTGACAGTGAAATTTTTTCCTCGCCCATCTTCTTGCCGGGCAATGCAAGACTTAATTCCATGGCTTACCCCTTTGCCTTGATGGCTGGACGAACGATCACATTTGAACCGGTAGCACCTGGTAGTGCACCTTTAATCAGAAGAAGATTATTTTCTGTATCGACTCTTACTACTTCTAAAGACTGGATTGTTTTTCTTGCGTTACCCATTTGACCGGCCATTTTCTTACCTTTCCAAACTCTGCCCGGCGTCTGACATTGGCCGATTGAACCAGGGGCACGGTGAGATAATGAGTTACCGTGAGTCGCGTCCTGCATCTGAAAATTATGCCGTTTAACGCTGCCCTGGAAACCTTTGCCCTTCGATGTGCCAGTCACGTCTACCATCTGGCCTGCTTCGAAAACATCAACCTTGATTTCGCTACCCATCGCGAACCCGGCTGACTCGTCTCCTTCGGTACGAAATTCCCATAGGCCAGAACCGGCTTCGGTGCTTGCCCTGGCAAAATGACCAGCCATGGATTTTGTGACACGGGACGCACGACGCGACCCGGTAGTAACCTGAATAGCGCTATAACCGTCAACATCGGGAGTCTTGATTTGTGTGACCCGGTTTGGTTGTACTTCTACAACCGTAACAGGAACAGATATACCCTTTTCAGTGAAAACGCGGGTCATACCGCTTTTTCGACCGACTAAACCAATCGACATTTTATTAAACCTCATCGTGCAAGGGGCTAAACCCGCTATGGCCGCTGACGCGTTACACTATGTTCACTACCGCTGGGGTAGCAGAAATATCAGTGCGCCAAAACTTTATAAAAGGACAAAGAGGACCGAATGCTCTTTGCCTGGTTATATTTTACTGTTAGTTTATTTTACGCTGAATCCTCGACGGAAACTTACTAAGCCAAACTAATTTGTACTTCCACGCCCGCTGCAAGATCCAGCTTCATCAGGGCATCAACTGTTTTCTCAGTTGGCTCGACGATGTCCAGTAATCGCTTGTGGGTGCGAATTTCATACTGATCCCGCGCATCCTTGTTGACATGCGGGGAAATCAATACGGTAAACCTTTCCTTATTGGTTGGCAGCGGAATAGGCCCGCGAACCTGGGCTCCGGTACGCCGGGCAGTATCAACTATTTCCTGGGTAGATTGATCAATCAGACGATGATCGAAGGCTTTTAGCCGGATTCTTATACGCTGATTTTGCATCTACTCACAACTCCAAAAATACTTAAAAATTAAATAGTTACCGCAATTCTCATGACGCTTATCAGCGAATCACCAAATGAGGGACGCGAATGGTAAGGTTTTGATCCTGTTCTGTCAAGGAATAACCGACAAGAATAACCACAGGAATAACCACAAGGAATAAGCGCCTGAAAGCCGCTTTTCCTCTGACTTGCCAGCCATACAGCTCATTTTAAAGCTGTATACCCAAAATCCAACTATTGAGTGGCTTACTTGAAGGAGGGGGACACTCTTAAGTTGTTAAGTTATGCGTGTCCTCTGAAATTCGGTTCGTCATTTGCGCCTGGATTCGTTGGGTGTGGGCGATTGACGATCCATGGTAGCCTGCTGATTGCCGGGTTGATCGAAAAGCGACCGCTGGGGCATGCTGAAGGCTGATGTTGGTTGAGCATTTGCTGCGGTTTGGCTGTTGGTCTCACTCGCAGCTACCACTTCGATGGGGGCGTCGAACAACAAGAAACGCTCTATTGGCAGGGGTTCTACAAACTTCAAACTTTCGGAGTCTTCACCTTTCAGGGTTTCGCGTAGTTCCATCAGCAAGCGGCCCAGCACGTTGATGCCGACAAGAGTTCCGCCCTCTTCGACCTTTGCGCCCCAAAAGTCGTCCTTGCGTGAATGTTCGACGATGGGGCGCTCCTGTGTTGCCAACAAAAGCCTCCCAAATTCACGCCAGTTTTGCGCCAGCTTCACCCGTAGACTCCAGCGCATAAGCTTTACCCGCACGGCATCCCAATCCGGTCGGGATTGATTGCGATAGCGTTTGCTCCGCATTTTTGCTGTCATCGGACTATGCTGGTCGATAATCAGGCGCTGCACATCGGGCATGTGGGGAAATCTACAGGCTTGATAGAGGGCTTCTGAGGTCCGAATTCGGATTCCATTGATCTGTAACGGATAGCCAGGAGCCATATTCGAGAGGCCGCCAAACCGTTCCTTCGCCTTCAAAAAGACGACACTGGCGGTGCGGTCATATCTTCGAGCCTGGCTGGCTTGGGACATTAGAAAACGTCCTTCGCTAATGTAGCTAATGCATTCCTGCGTGAGGTATCGCTGTTGGTCGCTCTGGGGAGGAGTGGATACCAGGGGGCGCCAACCCAGAGCGCCAAAGGTGCATTGTTGGGGCAGTTCCTGAAGGTGACGATCAGTGAGCCAAAGCCTATTGTGTCCAGAAGCGTATTTCCAAGCGGGCGCTGGTTTTGATTGAGCCTCGGACACATCCCCAGGATGCGAACGCCCGCTTTGAGGAACTCTTGCTCAAGAATCTGGCGTCCCGCATCACTGGAGAAAATACCCAACTGACCAACTTGCCCCGGAGTGCGAAGTCGTGGTTGGTATTTCAGGCCATTTATGTATCTCTGTACCGCTGGGTCAGCCGGTATCGAGGCGGGGCTCAGCACATCGGAAGCGTTTGTGTATCCCTTTCTGTTTTCGAGATTAATTGCATGGCACCAAGTGATCTTGATTGTCTTTCCAGACTCTCTAAATGTGTTAAGGATTTTGTTTTTGTTGTAATAGAACCCTTGGTGAGTAGCGATGACGATGACATGCAATACAGCATCAGCGGGGGCATCCTGCTTAACCCATGCGGCAAGATCAGCATGGACTCTGCCGCCTGAAAAAATGGCATCATCAAGATAGACAAATATTTTTTGATCTACGCCGCAGTCATCGACAGAAAACTTACATTCTTTTTCCAACACTTTTCGGAATAGAGCCAGCATTTCTCTTTGGCTTGCACCGCCACCCTGGATGTTGAGGAAATTCACCCCTTTCCAAAATGTGCATGGGTCATCTCCAACCAGTTTTTCGCTTTGAAATAACCTGGTTAGAAATTCAGCTGTTTTCTTTCGTGAAAAATATCTGCTTCAGTACATGCTCCATTTCGCGCAAGATTGGCAATTGCTCAGCCGACGGGAATGCGTCTTCTCATAAAATTGAGGACGCTTGACTTTTACTAGCTCAGCAGAGTTCAGAATATCTCAAAACACGCCACATCTCCACACACACTACTACTACTCTACTACTGGTACGACCCAAATCCCCAGATAGAGTAGCGCCAGCGCTTCAAGGGCCGGTGAATCCCTCTTTCAAGCCTTATGGCTGTCCATTACTGCAGATTACAGCAGATAGTACGGAGATAGTGCCGAGAGGTTTACTGAAAAACCCCGTTTAGGGCCAGGGCTTGTCGGTTAATAGCCCGAAAGTATGGGATGACCCGAAACTCAAAAGGGTTCTTATTTATGAGCAAACACCAACAAACTACGTTGTTTATGACGCTAGACGATCTGGTAGCAGCAGACCACCTCTATCGTAAGCTGGATGCCTTATTGTCATTCGCGGAACTGGCCAAACCTTAGCTTGACCTCTATTCGGTTAGAAGGTCACAAAGACGCTCGCAAAGAAAAAGAGGTGGCCTTTGGCTTACGCGCCCTGGTTTTGCAATTCATGGAAGATAGTAGTGATCGTGAAATGGAATGTTCCTGCGCCACAGCCGCCCGGTAGCCGACTTTGACCTGGTGGCAGGCGTGGCACACGCCATCAATGTGCCCTTAGCCACGCAATTTATCACTGCTATTGATTCTGTTAAAGACAGACAAACTGTCAATGCTGCGCGGCCCACAGATCGGCTTGTTTGCCCGCCAGGACTCATTCTTGAACGATAGCGGTAAATGCCTTATCCAGTTTGTCCAGCAAGAAATCAGCCTCAGCGCGACCAAATACCATGGGCGGTTTAAGTTTCAGTACGTTTTCCCGGGGGCCATCGGTGGACAGCAATACGGCATTTTCGCGCAGATGCTGCACAATGGCATTGGCCTGTGCCGTGGCAGGCACCAGGGTTTCGCGGTCTTCAACCAACTCGGCACCGACAAATAGTCCACTACCGCGTACATCGCCGATAAGCTCATGGCGCTGCGACATTTCGGTCAGCCCCTGCATTAAGTAAGCACCGGTTTGTACTGCCTGTTCCTGCAATCCGCGCTGTTCAATAACATCAAGTACTGCGTTGCCAACTGCGCAGGATACCGGATTGCCGCCAAAGGAATTAAAGTACTCCATCCCATTGGCAAAGGCATCGGCAATTTCCCGGTTTGTCACCACCGCCGCTATCGGGTGGCCATTGCCCATCGGCTTGCCCATGGTAACTATATCGGGCACAACGCCCTGTTGCTCGAAAGCCCAGCCGTGGGTACCCACCCTGCCGAAACCCGTCTGCACTTCGTCGGCTATACATAAGGCTCCTGCGGCACGCACATGTTGGTAGGCGTACCTGAGGTAACCCCGCGGGTAAATAACCTGGCCGCCAACCCCGGCTATCGACTCGGCAATAAATGCCGCTGGCCCCTCCCCGGTTCTTTCAACAAGATCATCTACCGCATCCTTGACACTATCTGCGTACTGCTTGCCTGTTTCTTCAGCATAGCCTGTAACACGTCCGCGATAGGGATCCGGGAATTCAGCAATACTAACGTGATCAGGCCGACCCTTGCCGCCTTTGCGATTGAACTTATAAGGGCTTAAATCAACCAGGCCTCCAGTATTACCATGATAAGCCCAATCGAGAACTATCATGTTTTTTCTGCCGCTCGTCGCCTGCGCCAGGCGCATGGCCAATTCGTTGGCTTCAGAGCCAGAATTAACCAGGTACACCACCGACAGGGGGTCAGGCATGGTGCGTAAAATACGCTCTGCAAGGGTATTAATCTGTTCTGACAAATAGCGGGTATTGGTATTTAGAATTGCCGCCTGACGACTCAATGCACCTACAACATGCGGGTTACAATGACCGACATGGGTGATGTTATTCACACAATCCAGGAATGCCCGGCCGCTATGGTCAATCAGGTACGCTCCATCACCGCGCACTATTTTAAGTTTCTTGTTATAGGACAAGCTATACGACGGACCAAGCAATTTATCGCGCTGTGCAATCAGTACTTGCGGAGGCTTTGGATCTATAAAAAATGTCTCCTGTGGTAGTTTTAGCAATACATTGGGGTCAATGCAAACTGCCGACCAGAAACGCCAGCCAGCGTCAGGGCAAAAGGTCGGCACCTGCCTTACATCTACTATTTTTGTCAGCAATAGCTGAATTGTCAGTTGCGCGACGTCTTCGCCGTCAACACACACGGTCCCGATTACATCTCCACGCCCAACAGTTTGTCCTGCGGATAAGTTCGGCTGCTGGATATGGCGATAGAGCAGGTAATAATGACGGTCACAGTCACCGGCCTGGTACTCAATTAAGACAGAATAAACCTGCTCCTTATCCTCAACAATACTCACCACCCTGCCATCACGAGTGGCAAAAATATCCGTGGGTTCGTCAAAGTAAAACTCAACAGCCAGCAGCCGCTTGTCTTCATCACTGCTGTGAACTTTCTCTCCGTACGAGGTGACGGCGAATGTCGCCGTGTTTTGTTTTAGAAGCCTTTTTACCTGCCGGCTGAAGTCCGTCCCATTCCGTTGAGCTGTTTGCGGCGGCACAGGTATGCGCGGCGAACAATAGAGATCCACGGAACTCAATTTGTCCATCGGCGAGGCATTCGCCTGTATCCACGCGGTAGTCGCGTCATCGTCTGCGCTAACCGGATAAGCCGCCGCAGTCCGCGCCAACGCCAGCAGCAGGCTTTTATCCATCGCTTTCAACCTGGCCAACAAACGCAGTGCTGGCTGCTGGGAAACGGTAAGATAATCGTTGTCGGGATACTCCCTGGCATTGTGAGACGAATTACACACGCTCATCGCCAGCCGCATGGCCACCAGATCAAACAGCACCGCCAGCTCTTCTTCTGTAAGACTGAACGCCGAGGTATAGCCCTCGATAAGCGCTTGCGCTGTCTGCATCAAGTCAGGAACATCCATCAACGCATAGGCCATTGTGGTTGCCAGTTCGTTTACCTGGCGGGCAAACACGATATCGCCGAAATCGATCAAGCCGCAAATGCGAGAACGCTGCTTCGGGTCTATCAGCAAATTGTGATCGTTGGCGTCATTGTGGATAACTGCACAGCGCAAACCTCGCAATAACGGCACCAGCTGCTGTTCATAACGCTCGAAAAAATAGTCAACCAGCTCGCGGTTTTCGCTGTTGTCTATATCCGCGATGAAGGCGCGGCTGGCCAGCACATTGTCCAGATTCCAGCTAAAATTCGGCCGCAGTGCGGCCGGATGTATAAATCCGCTAAATGCCCTGGTCACGCGCCCCATAAAGCGACCCAGGTCTTTATAGAGCGCCAGTGATTTATCGGCGCCGGCGAAAATCTCACCCGGCAAAAAAGTCAGTACTCTTATATTGAAAACTTCACCTTGCCTTTCAACTGCGGTAATCCCCGCGCCGCGATTGTTGTTAATTAACTTTGGCGTCATCAACCCGGGATCGACTAAAGAGACGTGTTCCAGAGCCGCATTTTGAAATTCTAAAAATGACCTGCCTTCTGCGGAGTTGGCAATTTTAAAGACGTATTCATCACCGTCCGTGATTAGACGCGCATTCTGGTCACGCTCGCTGACCAGGCTTTTAACCCGTCCCGAGAGGCCAAACACGTCTTCAGCGATGTGCTTTATTTCCTGCTCGCCAAATGACGGAGGCGCTATTTCAATTATTCCCAAATCTAAACCCGTTGTGCTTACTGGCTGCTGAATGAGTGGCGCTGTTTTTCGCTTCGGCCTGGCCTGAACAATTCGGCATGAGCCAGGGCCATTGGCCTGCAATAGCCAGGGTAATTCCCTATTTTTGCTTACTGGCCTTCAGCAAAAGATAGAGTGAACTCGCCGACCAGCTAAAATTGGTCGCATTTAATCCCGCACCGGTTTCGGGATTATAGTTTTCCCTGATGGGAGGGCCATCACTAAGCAGACCTTCTGCATTGCGCAGGAACTTGCGGGTCAACTCACTGGCCTGATCCCCGTATCCGTAACGTACCATGCCCTTCAGGCCAAAATACATTTGATCGAGCCACAGCGATCCCCGCCAATATTTATCAGGCGCATAAGACGGGCTGTCGGCGGACATGGTTGGCAGCGGCAAATGCCGGTTAAAGCTTTTTGTATCGAGTAAGTGTGCGATGACCTGTTCCGCCTGTTCCGGTGTAGCCAAACCCGCCCACAGCGGAATATAACCTTCACTGCCCTTGCCGTATTCGCGCACCAGATCGCCATCGACGCTGAGATCGTAAAAATAACCAGTGTCCGGGTCGTACATCTTGCTCGTCACTGCCTCGCGTAAATAGTCAGCTTCAGCGTGATAGGCATTCGCCTCATTCTGCCTGTCCAGCGCCGTGGCGATATTCGCCAGATAGCGTTTTTCAGCGTACAGGAAAGCATTTAAATCCACTGATTCACGGCTGATCGAATAACCCAGCAACTGACCGCCGGCATCACGGTTCGGGACAACAGCAATATCGCCGCTTGTATCAAATCGTGGCGCATTGTCCATGCCGCTCTCCCAGGCAGCAGCGAGAATCCTTTGCTGGTCATTGTTATTCGCCGGATGCACGGTGGCGCCGAATTCAGCCAAACCGTTTTTGTTGTGATCGCGATTGCTATACCACCAGGCGTGATAGGATTTAAGTTTGGGGTACATCAACTTCAGAAATTCACTGTCGCCATCAGCCTGGAAGATATTCCAGACAGCCCAGGCGGCCAGTGGCGGTTTGGAATTCCTTTCATTCCAGTTGTAGCCCTCTCCACCGCGCTGGGCGTCCCTGTTATAAAACACCGTGTCGATCACCATTCCTTCATCTTGTGGCCTGACTGTGTCGTCTTTCGTCACCTGGTAATCGAACATGGACAGAACACTGTCTTTGGCCAGCGACGGGTTTATATGGGAAAGTGCTACCGCGTGTTTCCAGCTATCCCACGCCCAGACACCGTTAAACCATTTATAGCTTACCGATGGCGTTACAGCGCCATGCAGGATAGCCCCGGCAGGACTTCTCCAGTTGCTGATCAATGTCGAAACCGTTTTTTTATGCAGCATTTCCAGCGATTGCCGCTGTTGCCGGTTGTTGGCCAGGTAGCTATTCCAACGCTGCTGGTTGTCATTGAAATATCTATCCGCCGAACTAAATAGCTGATTATTGACCTGTTTCGCCGCATTATATTCATCGCGGTTGTGGTAGTAATGAATGCTGTAATAGATATCCAGGGGCTGCTTTTTGGACAAGCGCTGAACACCCTCAACCCAACTTTCATAGCCAGCGCTTGCCGTACTGGTTTGCATTGCACAAGAGCAGCGAATTACCAGAACGCCGCCACCCAACATCAAGCGGGAAGATTGACGGATGGTTTTCAGGTTGAAATCAAGACCATTGGGCCGCGCGATAACAGTCTCGACCCAGTCGCGGTGAAAAGTTTTGCCACTAAAACCAATTTTTAGCTGAACCGCAATATTGGTCGCTGCCGTAAACCGATTGCGAACCAGCGCAGTGCGATCATCGACAAAAATAAGCAACTGATTCAACTCAAAATTGGCAAACTGGTAGGATTGCTCTAGTTGACCGAGCAAGTATCGGCGCTGCCCTTTGGCCTCTGCAAACGAGATAATCGCGTCGTTCTCTGCGTCTATCAGTTTCAGGCGCTGTAGTGCGTCACTGAACGGATGAGCATACTCCTCGGCAATAATAACAGGTCCCGGGAAGGCGCCGTGATAATCGGTCACTTCATCCGGGGGCAATAAAAACCCATGCCAACTGCCCTGATCGAAAAACACGGAGGAATAAACCATGTTCAGCTCTTCATCAAAGAAGTTACCAGCTTTTGGTACGGCCTGTACCTGCAACGGTATTTGCTCAGCAGACCAGGCTGTGGATGAAAATAAGGTCAACAAAAACCACCACATACGTCTATTTAACATCCGCTATTCCTTGAAATGAGCCAGAGTACGCCAGCACAGAACAGAACTTGCCACGCTCGAAACGCTGTTATATCCTATAAATCATATTTTATACAAATAAATAAAAGCACTTATCCTGAAAGAGACCTGCCATGCGAAAAGAATTTCTTGCTTCACTCATCGTTACGCTGATCAGCTTCAATGTATTTGCCAAGTCGGCTCACGATTGGGAAAACCACCAGGTTTTCGGTATCAACAAGCTGGAACCCCATGCGACTTTCTTTTTGTATCAGGATTTAGAGGCAGCCCTGGTCAACGATAAAACTTCATCCCCCTACTTCCAGTCACTTAATGGCCTATGGAAATTCAACTGGGTTAAACGCCCGGCGGACAGACCCATCGCGTTCCATCAAGCCGATTACGACACCTCAAGCTGGCCAATGATTAAAGTGCCGGCCAACTGGGAAAGCCAGGGCTTCGGTAGTGCCATCTATCTCGACGAACAATATCCCTTTGAATCCAACCCGCCATTGATTGCCAACCACTATAATCCGGTCGGCTCCTACAAGCGGACTTTTCAGATTCCCGAAGAATGGCGGGAGCGGCAGATTATCATCCATTTTGCCGCTGTGCGTTCAGCCATGTACCTGTGGATTAACGGGGAAAAAACAGGCTATAGCCAGGGTGCCAAGACCCCGGCCGAGTTTGATATCTCTGACTATGTACAAGAAGGTGAAAACGACCTGGCGCTAGAGGTTTACCGTTGGAGCGATGGCTCCTACCTGGAAGCCCAGGACATGTTGCGCATGTCCGGGATAGAGCGCGATGTGTATATCTATGCTCGACCGAAAACCCATATCCACGATATCAAGGTAGTCGCAGATCTCGATGAGCAGATGCAAGATGGTCAACTCCAACTGGAGGTTCAACTAACCGATGTGGCTGGCAAAAACGACTCGGTTACGGTTTCATACAGTTTGCGCGACCCTCACAACCGGCCTGTGCACATCGCCGTAAAGCGCAAGGCGGTTGACCTGAAAGGCGATGGCACAGGCACCGTTAGCTTCAATGCGCACATACCCGATATTCAGCGCTGGACGGCTGAGAGTCCCAATCTCTATACACTGCTTATACAACTGGAAGATAGTCAGCAGCGCAAACTTGGCGTTAGCTCACAAAAGATCGGGTTTAGAAATGTTGCCATCAAAGACGGACAACTAAAAGTTAACGGTCAAGCCATTACCATCCGCGGTGTGAATCGCCACGAAACTGACCCCCATACCGGCCATGCTGTTTCTCGCTTGAGTATGGAAAAAGACATTCGCCTGATGAAACAGAACAATATAAACGCCGTTCGCTCAAGCCACTACCCCAACGACCCCTACTGGTACGAACTGACGGATAAGTATGGCATGTATGTGATTGACGAGGCCAACCTGGAGTCGCACCCCCTCGCCAATGATGAAAAGCGGCAGTTGGGCAACAAGGCAGACTGGATTCCGGCGCATATAGAACGCATCCGGCGCATGTACTACCGCGACAAAAATCACCCCTCCATTATCATCTGGTCACTGGGTAATGAGGCCGGTCACGGGGTGGTGATGGAAACGATCTACCAATGGCTGAAAGATCACGACAGCACCAGACCGGTCCAATACGAGGGAGCGGGCGATGCCTGGTATACCGATATTTTTTGCCCGATGTACCCAGACATCGAAAAACTCGTCAAGTATGCGCAGAATTCCAACAAACCGCTCATCATGATTGAGTACGCCCACGCTATGGGTAACTCAGTGGGCAACTTGCAGGATTACTGGAATGCCATCGACGCGCATAAAACCTTGCAGGGTGGATTTATCTGGGATTGGGTGGATCAGTCGCTGGAAAAAACCAGTGATAGCGGTGTCAAGTACTGGGCTTATGGTCCCGACTACAATAGCGAGCTGCCCAATGACGGCAACTTCCTGAATAACGGTCTGGTCGATCCCTACCGCAAGCCGCACCCACACCTTAACGAGGTTAAAAAGGTTTATCAGCCGGTACAGATTAGCGCTAAAAATGCTGACGCCGGTAAATTTGTTATCAGGAATCGCTATAACTTCAGCAATCTTGATCACCTGACAGTGCATTGGGAAATCCTGGAAGACGGCTTGCCACACAGCCACGGGAATCTACCTGCGCCCAAAATAGAAGCAGGTAAATCAGGCACCATTTCGTTAGCTTTCACAAAATTCGACAAAAATCCCGGCAGCGAATACCACCTGACGGTATCGTTTAAACAACTAGGCCCCGACCCGAATATTGCCAGCGGGCACACGATTGCCCGGGAACAGTTTGCCTTGAGCAAGCCCAATGCGTCCGTTACTGTCTCTAACAATAAACATGCTGCGCCTAAAGTGGAAGAGCAGGGAAATTTTTATCACATTGTTGCTGCCGCTTTTAGTGTTCAGATCAACAAACAAACCGGCTTGCTGACAGAATACCGATATGCGGGAAAGACGCTTTTTACGACGGGGCCAATACCCAACTTTTGGCGACCGCCGACCGACAATGACCTCGGTAACGACCTGCATAATTGGGGCAAGCCGTGGAAACAGGCCAGCAGTCACAGAGAACTGACCGAGCTAAACATTGTCTCCAACAAAAACGAAGTGTTAGCCACGGCTGACTATAAATTGCCATCGGTGGACGCCACTTACCTGCTGAGCTACCGGTTTAAAGGCGACGGAAGCATTCAGGTCAAGGGCGAACTAAAGCTCAATTCTGACAAGAATGTCGACCTGCCGCGCTTTGGACTGCAACTGACGCTGCCCCCTGACTACCACTATATCCAGTGGTTCGGCAGAGGTCCTTTTGAAAGCTACGCCGACCGTAAAACCAGTGCTGCTATTGGCCGCTACCAGGGTCGTATTTGGGATCAGATACATCGTTACCCCCGCCCCCAGGAGACCGGCAACAAAACTGAGGTGCGCTGGATGGCGTTGTCCACCCGCGACGGACACGGGCTGATGGCAGTGGGCGCCAGGCCGCTTTCAGCCAGCGCCTGGCCATTTAGCATGGAAGCACTTGATATAGGCAAAACGACAAAGTCGGCAACCGGCCTGTTTCCGGTAACCAGTAAACATGGCGCAGAGATAGAAGATGAGAACATAGTCACCTGGAACCTTGACGCCGGACAAATGGGCGTTGGCGGCGACAACTCCTGGGGGCGGCCGGTTCACGATGAATACAGGTTGCCTGCCAGGAACTACAGTTACCAGTTTACGCTTATTCCATTTAACCGGTTTAGCGAGCTGGATAAGTAGACGGACTGCAAGCCTTACGAGACTGTGCAAGAAACCCTCGCCAGGCTGTGTTAGCTGTGGAAAACCCTTGTGGATTTGGGTGGTTTTACTGGATTCCTGCCTTCGCAGGAATGACGGGGGTGCAGGAATGACGGGAGTGCAGGAATGACGGCGGTGCAGGAATGACGGGGGTGCAGGAATGACGAATATTGGATTTTTGCGCAGGCTCTTTCGCTCTCATTCCAAAAGCTTTGCCTGTGCCGGGTACAATTTATCTGACTTGCGCCGGTAGACCCAGGAAGTGTGTATTGCCGAAACCAGAGGATTTACCAGGTTAAAAATACAAAAGGGCAAATAAGCCATGGTCGAAACGCCCAGGGTTGCCGCCATGAAGGCACCACAGGTATTCCAGGGTACCAGTGGCGAGGTTATCGTACCAGAATCTTCTATTGTCCGCGAAAGAACCTGCGGCTTCAGCTTACGCTGCTTGTATTCCTCGTGAAATATCCTGCCCGGCACTACTACAGCCACATATTGATCGGCTGCAACCACGTTTACGGCAAAACAGGAGCCCAGGGTTTTAATGATCAAGTTGGCATTTGGTGTTTTTTCGCTGATGATCGCCCTGATTATTCTCCGCAATATGCCCGCCCGCTCCATCAGGCCACCACATACCAGCGCCGAGAGAATCAGCCACAAGGTATTTAACATTGAACTCATGCCACCTCGGGAAAACAGGCTGTCCAGCAGGACATCGCCCGTATGCGAAGAGTAGCCATTGGCCAGAGCCAACCAGATGCCCTTGAGATTGTTTAACGCGCTGGAAGAGCCATCATCATTAATAAACAACTGGCCCATTGGCTGAAAAAGAACCGTCCACACCACCCCTGCCAGGATACCTGCCAGGATGGTAGGAAGAGCTGGCGTCTTTCGAACCGCCAGTGTTAAAACCAGCAACAGTGGAACCAGTGAAAATAGTCCGGTTTGAAAATTTTGGTTTATAATTCGGGAAATATCCTCGGCCTGATTTAGCTGCTCTGCCTGCTGGCTACCGCCCAGGATAACGAATACGATCAAGGCAATGGTTATACTCGGCACAGTAGTCGTCAACATTGCCTTGATATGGACAAAGAGATCGGCGCCAGCAACTGCGGCTGCGAGGTTGGTTGTGTCAGAAAGTGGCGAAAGCTTATCGCCAAAGTAGGCGCCAGATATAATAGCGCCCGCCGTCATTTCCACCGACATGCCCATGCTCGCGGCAGTGCCTATTAATCCGATGCCGATAGTACCGGCAACGGTCCAGGAGCTGCCGATGAACAATGCAGTAATGGCACTTACCAGACAGGCGATGGCATAAAAATAAGTCACTGATATTAGCTGGCTGCCATACAGAATCATTGTTGGCACCGTGCCAGACATAATCCAGCTTGCGATCAGCGCACCAACCGACAACATAATCAACATCGCCATAACGGCGCAGCTTAGAGAGCTCGTCAGGCTTTCCTCTATGTCTTCCCATGCTGCGCCATTTTTTTTGTAGATAAACGCAACAATAATACTGGTAATAATCAGGGCTATTTGCGCTGGTCCCTGCGAAGAGTCACTACCAAACAGGAAAGCCGCAGACGCCATCAACAGAACTAATGAAGCCAAACAAACGATGACATCTACTGCAGACACTGTGTGTATTGCAGCGGCAGAACGCTCGCTAACAGATCGATTACTGTTTGCTGCGGAGTTATCTGACATAAGTCCTTGCTCATCCCTTGTGACGTAAATGTTTTGTGGCCACTATCCATTTAATTCGTAGCCACAAACCTGGAATCAAAAGCCACCGTATGCCCGGCACTGGACAAGAATCAATCCTGTCTCTATAGACCCTTTCTCTATAGGCTCTTTTACAACAAAAAAGGAGTGCCTTGCACTCCCTTTTCAATCAGCTAACAACACCTGGATATCAGAAGCTTGCTCGAATACCAATCGAGTAACGCGCACCTGTTTCAATAACCTGTAGCGTTTGACCCGGAAATTCCGCGTTCTTCACATACGGTTCATTGCCAACATTGATGCCTTCGAGAATCAGCGTCATGTTATCACTGATATCGTAGCTGGCACTGATATCCCATTGCTCGTAGTCATCAACATAGTGCCCATCGCGCTGCCGTGATCCACTGGTGACCGGCTTGGTTTGCAGGAACCGATCCCGATTGTTATAGGCAACTCGTACTTGAATAGCGGATTTTTCGTAGAACATAATTAGGTTCTGCGAATCTCCAAGCCCTATAAGCGGCAACGTCTGACCAATCTCGTCAGCGGACGAAGAGCTATCGACTTTAGTGAAGTTGGCGATAACACCCAGGCCATCGAAGGGCGCGGGAAGGCTGGTGAACATGTGCTGCACGGCAAATTCCAGGCCGTCTATCTTTGTGCTGCTCAGATTTATCGGACGAGATATGTCGTAGTCATAGCTGCCGCTGGGTACGGTGACGCTCTCAGGCAGCACTTCCTGACCAAGATAACCATCCACATCCTTTTGGAACCAGGCTACCGCCGCATAGCTACCCTCACCGTAGTACCATTCAAGGCTGGCATCAACATTATCGGATTCATACGGCGCGAGTTTTGGGTTACTACCGGAACCGGTCAGCCCGTCGATCTCTCCATCACCGTATTCCGTTACCGGACTCAGTGAGTTGAGTTCCGGCCTGGTGATTCCGCGCGAAAACGCCACTCGGCCAACCAGCTCATCGGTAAAGTTTATCCGCGCATTCACGCTTGGCAGCCAGTCGCTGTAGCTATTGCTGACGTTCACCGGCACATAGTCTTCAGACTTCATGGCGAAAACCTTGTTCGGCTCATTCTGAGAGGGAATGAGATTCAGCAATGCTATCTGGCGGCCGTCAGAGGTGCTCTCCGATTCAACGTAGCGCACACCAGTCACTACATTCCATGGCATATCGCCGATGCTGCCCTCAAACAGAAAATCAGCGTAAACAGCCATAATTTCTTCGTTGACTTCATAGGCCGACGGACTTGACACTATGCCAAAGCCATTGCGTGCGATCACGTCTCTAGCGGCATCGGGATCGCCAAGCTGACTGACGGCCGCCTCAGTGACGAGATAATCCATAACCTCGTTGGGGTTAAACGTCGGCCATTGGTTAACCGGGTTCCCGGAAGCTTCGGAAAGAAATCCGTCGGCATCGAAAATCGAAAACAATTCATCTGGCAGCTGGATTCTTGGGCTGTTATCGCCATAAATCCAGGGCAGTGGTCCCTCTGTTTCGCCGTAGACATTACCGAACGTGCGGTCAGAGTAATGTGCGCCGAACTGAATCTCTACCAATGACCCCGCATCGATAGTTAGTTTGTTGTCTGCCCTGGCCTCGAACACCTCGTCATCAAGCTGAGTTCCCTGCAAGGATGTCCAGCCAGCCGTCAGAATATCGCCAGGCTGGAAGGGGTCAAAGATCATTGACGGAACCTGCTGGCCATCACCGCGGTCGTAGGAGAATTCACCAGGGCGTCCAATTACCACGTCAGACCAGCCCTTGCCGGGATCGGATTCAGCTTGAGATGTACTGACATCGACCTCCATTGTCCAGTTATCCCTCACCTGCCACTCGGCGTTAAGCCCAAACGCGTTCAGCTCACTGCTCGCGTCCGACTGACGAGCCAGGGACTCGACGAACACGTCAGCAAAATCCGCATAAACCAGTGTATTGCTGGCGTCCAAAACAGGGTTCCTGACGTTTCCGGGTGAAAACCACGAGGGGTAGATGTCCTGTCTACCCTTGACGTCGTAACCGGAGTACAGGTAGTCGGCGGTGACTGTGAGCTTTTCGCTGGGCGCGTACTGCAACACCAGTGTGCCGCTCAAGCGTTCCCGATCCTCGGATTGAACGATCTGATCGTAATTACGCGGGAAATAAACCTCACCGTAATTTTGCCCATCCAGATCATCATTAACCTTGAAGTAATACGCCGTGTTGGCCTGGTCGTAACGGCTTTCGCGCTGGTAGCTGGCAACCGAAAACAATACACCCAGGGTATCGTCATTAAAGGTGTTTCTCAGCAGCCCGGAAAACTGCGGCCTGGTCTCCTCAGACATATCGTCGTACAGGGCTTTGGCACTTGCTACTACTTTAAAGCCAGGCGTATCTAAAGGTCTCAATGTCTTAATATTAACAAGCGCACCAATTGAACCCTCTTGAACCGCGGCAGACTGGGTTTTGTACACCTCAGCACCGCTAATCAATTCTGTCGCCAGAACATCAAAGCTGAATGCCCTGCCTCCCGGCGTACCATCCCAGTTCATTGAAGAAGGATCACCCACTGTTGCCAGGGTACGGCCATTGAGCGTTACCGCATTAAACTCTGGCCCCATACCGCGTACGGTGACCAACTGCCCCTCGCCGCCGCGGCGGTCGATTGACACTCCGGTGACCCGTTGCAGAGATTCGGCCACATTCTGATCCGGAAACTTGCCAATATCCTCAGCAGAGATAGTATCTACAATATTGAATGAGTTTTGTTTCAGGCCCATCGCCGAGGTCAGGCTGCTCCGGATACCAGTGACTACCACTTCTTCCAACATTGGCGCATCGGCTGCATTCCCGGCTTGCGCAAGCACACCGGCACTGGTGAGCGCCAAGACATTAGCTATAGCGGTGACCAGACGTTTCTTTTTACTATTATGACCTTTAGTGTTGATCAACATAATGTTCCTCCCAAGAGTTATTTCATTAAGACACCAGCCATCTTATAATATAAGTAAGATATATATGCAAATAATATTTCAACTCTTATTCCTTTACTTTGCACATCATTCTATAGTCGACCTGCCAAAAAACCTGGTTCATTGCTATTTCGGATAATTTTTAGAGAAATAGCTTTAACAACCGCTCAGCCAGCTTGGCAAATACCGACATTCTGTATTATCATACAAATAGTTATAGAGGCTTGAAAGGATTCGGAACATGGACATACGAGGCAATGGTAAAAATCTCACCCAACAGTTATCTCACGATCTTGGCATGGGCATCGTCAATGGCGACTATTCACCCAGCGTGCGGTTTCCCTCGGAGGCTAAGCTGTGCGAAGAATTCCAGATCAGTCGCAGCGCAACCAGAGAGGCCGTCAAGATGCTGACAGCCAAGGGACTACTGTCCTCGCGCCCACGCCAGGGCATCCGCATTCTGCCCAGGGATCAGTGGAACATGTTCGATCCGGATGTGCTTGGCTGGATACTGCACAGCACTCCCAGCTTTAAGATGCTCAAGGAGTTTCTGCAATTGCGCCTGGCGATTGAACCCGAAGCCGCTGCGCTGGCGGCAGCACACCACGATGCAAAAAATATCCAGCTTATTCATTCAGCCCTTGAACGTATGAAAGCAGCCGGACAGGGGCTGGACGATCCACTGGAGAGCGATATCAGCTTTCACCTGAGCATCCTTAGCGCCAGTGAGAACCCTTTCTTCATGCAGCTACGGAGTTTTGTCAATACCGCGCTGCGCGTCAGTATCCGCTACACAAACCGAATCAAGGGAGTCAATATAGCGGACTATCACGATCACAAGAAAGTGTATGACGCGATCGCGCAAGGCGACCCGGACGCTGCGCGACGCGCCTCCAGGGTGTTGCAAGAAGAGGCTATCGCATTAATTGCCGTAGAAAACGAGCTGCCCGAACAACAAAGAGCCTATTGAAATCAACGGCTCGATCTCATTATCAGATCGAACCATGCCAGAGCTTGCACCATGGAGACTTCGGTTAAACACATTGTTGTCGTCGGAGGCGGTACCGCTGGCTGGATTACTGCGGGATTAATTGCCGCCAGGTACATTTCCGGCGAGTACTCTCCTGTCTCAGTGAGCTTGATTGAGTCTCCCGGCATCGGCATTATTGGCGTAGGCGAAGGCACCTGGCCGACCATGGTAGACACGCTAAAAAAGCTCGGCATTGCAGAAACGGAGTTTTTGAAAAAATGTGATGCCTCCTTTAAACAAGCCTCAAAATTCAGGCACTGGGTTACTGGTGCGGACGATGATCACTACTACCACCCGTTCTCAATGCCGCAGGGTTTTGAGCAGGTAAATCTCGCTCCCCAGTGGCAACAACACCACGCCGATATTCCTTTTGCACACGCCGTTAGCTTGCAGTCGGAATTATGTGATAAAAAACTGGCGCCTAAACAGCTTGAGTCGCCCGAATACGCGACTGTTGAAAACCACGGTTATCACCTGGATGCAGGTAAGTTTGCCAGGCTCCTGATGGAACACTGCACTACCAGCCTGGGTGTCAGGCATGTATTGGCCGATGTCGTTCGAGTCAATGCCGGCGCCAATGAAGATATAGCCTCCTTGACAATAAAACAGTCTGGCGAACTGGCCGGCGATATCAATGGCGACTTGTTTGTTGACTGTAGCGGCACAGCGGCTCTATTAATCGGCAAACATTTCAAGGTGCCGTTTGTCAGCAAGAAAGACGTACTTTTTATAGATAAAGCATTAGCTGTTCAGGTGCCCTACAAGTCGGCTGATTGCGACATCGAGTCTGCGACCCTGTCGACGGCGCAATCGGCCGGCTGGATATGGGATATTGGACTGCCATCACGACGTGGCGTTGGCTACGTATTTTCATCGGCTCATATTCCCCTGCGGCAGGCAAAAGAGCAATTAAGAGACTATTTGCGTGGCGATGTGGATGATGTTGAATCGTTACAGTTCCGGGAATTGGATATAAACCCCGGCTACCGGGAAAAATTCTGGGTGAATAACTGTGTTGCCGTGGGCATGTCTTCAGGGTTTCTGGAACCTTTGGAAGCATCTGCCCTGGTGATGATAGAAATGGCGGCCAATACTATCAGCGCTCACTTGCCGGCAACAAGAGAAGCCATGGACGTCGTTGCAGAAAAATACAATGAGAACTTCCTGTTTCGCTGGGAACGGGTCATTGATTTCCTCAAATTGCACTACGTGTTGAGTAAACGGAACGATAGCGCGTTCTGGATTGAAAACAGGAGTGCAGCAAGCACCCCCGAGAGTCTGAAAAAATTATTGAAGCTGTGGCGTTACCAGTCCCCTTCGAATAACGGTTTTTTTAGCCCTTATGAACTTTTCCCTGCCGCCAGCTATCAATACATTTTATACGGCATGCAGTTTGCTACTGCGCCCTGCCACCTGGATAATTCTCCTGGATTGGCGAAAGCGGCGGAACAGCAGTTCCAAAAAGTTAAGGACAGAAAAAACAAAATAGCCGGGTTAATGCCCAGCAATCGAAACCTGCTAAATGCGATTCGCGGGGCAGGGGTAGAAGGCGAGCTGGATTTGAAAATTACCGAATCAAGCAATTGGACTCCAGTTCCTCCCTCTAATATTTCTGCTATGGCAAGAACCCATCCCTTATTTTTTAAGGAAAATTTACAAACAAAAGAATTCAATTGTGTCGCCTTGCTGGGCCTGGCAGAAAATGAAAATCTTTTCCCGGCTCACAGCACTCAGGCGGCTGCTTCGTCTGAAACTTCATCCAGGCAACAACAAAACCCGTCTCCCATATTGCAGGCAATGGATTTATTGGAGCCAGTGAAGCTGGATATTACATTTAACGATAAAAGCAGCATAGTAATTAAGGGCCTTTATGTAATCAGTCAAAACAAACTGGGCAGTTTATCAACTGAACAACAATTACAACTTGAAAAACAAAATTTGCGCGCTGTAATTGATGCCATGCAGAGATCACTGCAAAATATGCCCGCGCTGATTGAGAGAAAAAATCAACAACTGATGAAATGACGCCTGGCGGTCACCAATACGAAGCGCCCTGCGGAATAATCACAAGGCGCATCCTCCCGGGCCACCCACGGCATCGCACAGCGATGAGCCGCTTCAAGCTCTACCGGTGCGACTCCTGTCGCCACTCAGCCCGCCTCATAAGCAGCCCTCTCCGGGCATTATGAAAACCGGACAGGTCATGTGCGACAAGAGCGGACAGTTTATGGCTTGCTAACACTGTCATACAAATAGCTTGCATAAGCGCAATTCTATTCATATTATAAATATTATGTATTATTCAGGCATCTCATTCGTGTGGCTCAATGACCATTAGCCATTACACAGATATTGAAAAGGCAGCAGTATTTATCACTGGCGGCGGCTCCGGAATTGGGGCAAGCTTTGTCAAAGCCTTTGCTGCACAGGGGTGCAGGGTTGCGTTTGTCGATATTGACGATTCACAATCAAGCCAGTTGTGTGAAGACGTTGAAGCCCTGTCCGGCACTCGTCCGCTGTTCCAGCATTGCGATGTCTCCAATATCGCAGACTTGCAACAAGCGATTGCCCGCGCCAATGCAGAATTTGGCGGTATAGGCGTCTTGATCAACAACGCGGCCAGCGACAGGCGCTTTGAGCTGCAAGCGATCAGCCCCAAGGACTGGGATCAGTCAATGAACATCAACCTGCGGCCGCATTTCTTTTCCAGCCAGGCGGTAGCACCCATTATGCAGGGCCAGAAACACGGCAGCATTATTAACATTGGCTCAAATTCCGCGTTATTGGGGCTGACTGGCTACCCCGCTTACGTCGCCGCCAAATCCGGCATTATCGGCCTGACCAAAGCACTGGCGAGGGAATTAGGCGCTGACAATATTCGGGTTAATTCGTTGATTCCCGGCTGGGTCATGACTGATCGCCAGCAACGCGACCAGGTTACTCCGGAAGCCTTGCAGGAATGCCTCGACCAGCAGTGCTTAAAAAGCACCATCTCCGAAGAGGATGTCTCTAATAGTGCTTTATTTCTTGCATCCAGGGCGTCGGGCATGATCACCGGCCAGTGCCTGATTATTGATGGTGGTCGAGTCTAATGAAACTTATTGCCGTCGACTGGGGTTCCAGCTCATTTCGAGCCTATTTACTGGATAACGCAAACAAGGTGGTTGAGCGGGTGGAAAACCACAAGGGCGTGCTTACTCTCAACGCCGGCAGTTATGTGAATACCCTGCTGGACGCCTGTGGTGAATGGTTAAAACATTGGCCGCATCTACCAGTGGTGATGGCTGGTATGATCGGCAGCCGCAGCGGCTGGGCAGAAACGTCCTACGTTCCCTGCCCGGTTAGCAGTGAAGAATTGAGTCTGCACCTGCATGAGCTGACGGTGCTACCCGGAGTGAAGGTTCTGATTACCCCCGGCGTCAGCGGCTTTAGCCCCAGCCAGGCCCCCGATGTCATGCGCGGAGAAGAGGCACAGATATTTGGTGCCCTGCAGATCGCAGAAACAACTGAGGCCATGCTTTGCCTGCCCGGCACACACAGCAAGTGGGCACACATAGACAACAATAGCATTATTCAATTCTCTACTTTTTTTACCGGCGAAATATTTTCTCTATTACAAGAACACAGGTCTATTGGCGCCATATTGGATGAGAATACAGCTGAGGATACAGCTAATGAGGACGCCTTCGTCCAGGGTGTGGAGTACAGCCGTACCGGCGGCGGCTTCCTGCACCATATATTTTCTGCACGCGCGCACTGGTTAACCAACAGTCGGCAAGTGAAAGGGTTAAGCTCTTATCTTTCAGGAATAGCAATTGGTCACGAGTTTTCTGGCGCTATCGCGCTCTATGGCAGGTCAGACAAGCTGCTGATGGTCGGCAACAATCAACTGCAACAGCTCTACCAATTGGCTGCGGCAATCTATGACTGCCAGATAAGCAACATTGATGCTGACCAGGCGTTTGTTGCCGGCCTGTGTTCAATTGCCGGGGCTCGCCTTGCTGGACGGAGGAAATCTGCATGTTAGGCCACTACCTTAACGACTGCCCACTGATCGCGATTCTGCGCGGCATAACAGCTGATGAGTCACTGCCAGTCGCGCAGACACTGCTGGATGCGGGATTTTGTATTATCGAAGTGCCACTCAATTCGCCCCACCCTCTTGAGTCTATTGAAAAAATCAGCAATGAATATGGCAACAGGGCATTAATCGGAGCCGGCACCGTGACCTCAGATGAAGAAGTTGAACAGGTACACCGTGCTGGCGGAAAGCTGATCTTGTCACCCAACTGTAATAGCGACGTAGTCACAAAAACCAATCAGCTTGGCATGGTATCCATGCCTGGTTGTTGCACAGCCAGCGAAGCCTTCACTGCATTGGCATCTGGTGCTGATGCCATTAAATTCTTCCCCGCAGATACAGTCACCCCCGCTGCGGTAAAAGCCATACGGGCAGTTTTGCCTCCCATTCCACTATTGGCAGTGGGCGGTATTCACAATGACAATATGCTGGCGTACCTGGAGGCTGGTATCAATGGCTTCGGAATTGGATCATCACTCTACAAAGCCGGTAAACCACTGAAAGAAATCCAACGCAGTGCCGAACAGATTATCGGTGCCTTTGGTGCAGCCAGGAAGCACACCGAAAAAAACACACCGGAAAAAGCACACCGAAAAAAACACACCGAAAAAAGAGTACACCAAAAAAGATAGCAATCCGCTAAAAGCTGGAGAGACAGTGACTTCTGGTTAGTAAAGTCGAGTAAGTTATGAGCAAGAAAAAACACGAATTACGCAGCAGGGAGTGGTTTAACAATCCTGCTGATCCAGGAATGACCGTCCTGTACCTGGAAAGGTACCTCAATTACGGGCTGACCCTGGATGAACTCCAATCGGATCGCCCGATAATAGGTATCGCCCAAACAGGTTCCGACCTGGTTCCCTGCAATCGCATTAATATTGAACTTGCTGACAGAGTGAAACAGGGAATTCGTGACGCGGGTGGCATCCCGATTGAATTCCCTGTGCACCCGATTCAGGAAACCGGTCGCCGCCCTACGGCAGCACTGGACAGAAATCTGCAATGCCTGTCACTGATTGAGGTTCTGCATGGCTACCCCCTCGACGGCGTAGTACTGACCACCGGCTGCGATAAAACCACGCCGGCGTTGTTAATGGGCGCAGCAAGCACCAACTTGCCATCCATTGCCCTGTCCGGCGGCCCCATGTTGAATGGCGACTACCTGGGCAAATGCGTGGGTTCCGGCACCGTGATCTGGGAATCACGCAAGCAACTGAGTCGTGGTGAAATTACCACCGAGCAGTTTATGGCGCAGGCGGCCAGTTCGGCTCCTTCTGCAGGCCACTGCAATACCATGGGTACGGCATTGAGCATGAACTGTCTGGCCGAAACACTGGGCATGATGCTGCCCGGTTGCGCATCCATACCTGCGCCGTACCGAGAACGCCCACAGATGGCCTACCACACCGGCAAACGTATCGTGGACATGGTGTGGGAAGACCTGACACCCTCCAGGATACTTACCCGCCAAGCCTTTGAAAATGCCATTGTCGCCTGCTCGGCTATTGGCGGATCCACCAATGCGCCGGTGCATATTAATGCTATTGCCGCCCACGCAGGCATAGAAATCACTCTGGATGACTGGCAGCGTTGCGGCCAGAAAGCCCCGCAAATTGTTAACTGCAAGCCGGTCGGTGAATTTTTGGCCGAGGAGTTTCACAAGGCTGGCGGCGTACCTGCTGTCCTGTCAGAACTGCTCAGAGGCGATCTGATTCATGGCGATGCGCTGACAGTATCAGGCCACTCGATCAAAAAAAACTGTGCGGGCAAGCGCATTATCGACGAGCGCGTTATCAAGCCCGTAAATTCACCAATTGCCGAACACGCAGGCCTGCTGGTTCTCTCTGGAAACCTGTTTGATAGTGCCATAATGCGGGTTTCCGCCATCGACGAGGATTTCCGCACACGCTACCTGTCCCAGGCAGAGCACCCCAATGTCTTTGTTGGCAGAGCTATAGTCTTTGACGGTCCGGAACATTACCACGAGAGCATTGACGACCCCTCACTTGAAATTGATGCTGATTGTATCCTGGTCATGCGCGGTGCCGGACCCAAGGGCTACCCGGGCTCTGCCGAGGTGGTAAATATGCAGCCGCCAACCGCTTTGCTGGAACAGGGCATAGATTCACTACCAACCATGGGTGACGGTCGCCAGAGTGGAACGTCGGGTTCCGCCTCTATTCTCAACGCCTCGCCAGAAACTGCCGATGAGGGCGGCCTGTCCCTTCTGCAAACCGGCGACCGGGTGCGGGTTGATCTCAACAAGCGCACAGTAAATGCCCTGGTATCCGAGCAAGAGTGGCAACATCGGCAAGCGACAACTGTCTTCAGGACTCCTGAAAACCAGACCTGGTGGCAGGAGAACTATCGAAACCACGTCTCCGGTTTGGAGAAAGGTGCGATTTTTGAAGATATGACCAAGTACCAGAATATTATTGCCAAGACGCCCCGACATTCACATTGATAGCAGGCAACGACTTACCTGGTTAACCTCGCAGTTTTAAATAACGGTTCTTCTATGCCAACGAAGTCCGTTTTGTAAACCAGCACATTACCTGCTTCAGGCTGCCGTGCGGCTCTGCTGAATATCGGCCCATCCTACGGCTCCATCCGCTTTATTCCAGATTATGCCCTCGCCCAGCGTGTTGGCCACCTTCAGCGAACCTGCCAGCTCGAAACAATATTCATTCATGGCGAAAATATCCCGTCTACTGTAGCCGCATAAAAAATGGGGCTCGCAAGGCAAGGCTCAAGTGTCAAATTACACTTTCAAATCCGCAATTTACCACCATGCAATATAGAACCCCGTTAGAATCAATATGACACCAACACCTGAAATATTGAAGTTTCGTCCTGTGGCGAACTCGATATCAGAGAGATCCACCGCATGCTCATGCTCACCTGGCTGCTCCAGCCAAACAGTAATCGCTGGTAGAACCATACAGAGAATAAAGACCACGCCAACCCGGTCAATAAACGGCAGGTCTGGCATGGTTATTTTCAGCACCAGCGACAGGATCGCTGAGCCAATAGCCGCAACCAGCGCTGAATTCACCGTGGCCTTTTTCCAAAACATACCCAATAAAAACAGCGCTACGATGCCTGGAGTAAAGAAACCAGTGAACTCCTGAATATACTGGAAAGCCTGATCAAAACTGCCAAGCAATGGTTTGGCACAGATCATGGCGACCACCAGAGCGCTGAAACTCACCACGCGGCCAACACGCACATAGTGGGTTTCGCTCTGGTTCGGTTTGTGGAATGAATAGAGATCCATGGTAAAGATGGTCGCAATGCTGTTGGTCATCGACCCCAGCGATGAAACAATAGCAGCCACCAGGGCAGCAAAGACCAGGCCTTTAATACCTTCCGGCATCAATTGCATCATGGTCGGGTAAGCCTGGTCGGCGCGCTCTAGCTGAGGCGCCAGTATTACCGCTGCAATTCCCGGCAAAACCACAATTATCGGCATTAACAGTTTCAGGTAAGCGGCAAAGGCAATTCCACGCTGCCCCTCTTTGAGACTCCTGGCGGCCAGGGTGCGCTGGATAATGTATTGGTTAAAACCCCAGTAGGATAAATTCATAATCCACAGGCCACCAACCAGGACAGAAATTCCCGGCAAGCTCATATAGTGCGGATGATCCTTTTCAAGAATCATATTGAACTTGTCTGGAGCCTGTTCTACCAGCGCACTAAAGCCGACAATAATGCCCTGCCCCGCAGCAATTAAATCAAGGCAAATGTACGATAAAATGAGCCCTCCCATCACCAGAATCACCACCTGGATGATGTCGGTAAAGGCCACTGCCTTGAGGCCACCATAAAGCGAATAGGTTGCGGAGAAGCCTCCCAGAAAGATCATGCCGTAAACCATATCTATGCCAGTGACGGTGTTAATTGCCAGCGCCCCCAACCAAAGAATCGATGTCAGGTTGACGAACACATAAACGCCGAGCCAGAACACGGCGAGAATGGTTCTGACTCGATGATCAAATCGCTGCTCAAGGAATTGCGGCATGGTGTATATCCCGCGCTTTAGAAAAATGGGCAGGAAATACTTGCCTACAATAATCAGCGTAATCGCCGCCATCCACTCGTAGGAGGCAATGGCCAGGCCGATGGCGTAGCCCGATCCAGACATACCAATAATTTGTTCCGCAGAAATATTCGCGGCAATTAGTGATGCACCTACAGCCCACCAGGGCAGGCTGTTGCCGGCTAAAAAGTAATCTTTGGTGTCTTTGTCGTGGCCCGATTTTTCACGGGAAACCAGGTAGGCAATCCCGATCAGTGCGATAACGTAAATAATAAAAACGGTGGTATCGAGGGTTGAAAGCAGCATAGTGCGTACCATAGATGTGTTTATTGTTGTCTGGGCACACGATTTTTTTAACGAGTCCTACTCGCAACTCGACGAGATTACCATCGGCCATGGACAAGCCTATCACAGCGGGATTTCAATATATATTATTTATCATATATTCGTATTTTCCAATACGAATAAGAGCTTTGCCTGGTGGGCCTGTCGAAAAATGGAGTTTTTAGCGTGTTGCGAATGTTTAAGCCATTGTTATTAAACATTTTGTTTTTTAAAATTGGACTGATTTTGAATTAATCGACAAGCCCCTATTCCCTCTTAACTATCTGGTGTGAACTGGTGTGAACTGGTGTGAGCTAGCTGATGAATCCAAATCCAGATTCGCCTGGCCGGTGACGGCTGTTCTCTGCATGATAAGGGTTCATAATCACCGATACAGAAGCTGCTGCGGTAGGTATCCGCCGACTGACCGCTCAGACATCCGTCATTTCCGCAGCGCATCCTCATTCATTCCCGCACCCCCTCTGTCTCTATTTGGTGATTTCCAGAGTTGCTAATGCGCGATCTGTTTTTTTGGTCGCCCGCCCTTCGCGCCGTTTGATCTGGACGCCGCGGCTTTTGCAGGGGATGTTGCCTGTCCTGCCCGCCGAGCGAGTGCCTTGTTCATCCAGTCATGGCTGCCAAACACGCCGGCAACCAACGCGGGGACATAGAGATCGGCGTCCAGCATTGGCCAATGCAGGTTAAAGCCCTTGCCATCGACTTTGACGTTGGCAAGATCGTCGTGGCTGGCATCACTCAGGTCTTGAATGAGGTGTGCTGGAAACACGTAGGTACATCCGTTCACCAGATCGACAGTCACACGGCCAGTCTTATGGTTGTATCGAGCCGCTGTGGCACGCGGCTCGGTTTCCAGCATCGCTGACCCACGAGCTTCCGCTGCCTTGAATTCTGCGTCAGTCAGGCTTTCCATGAATACGCTCCCATTCCTGCAAAAAATCATCTCTGCGCTTGATCACTTCTGACATCAACCGCCGCATGTCGGATTGCTTGATGCCAGCGACGGAGACAACTTCTGGTCGACCGTCAGACCCAAACAGGTTGATCTTCGCCTGCCCTGCTCCAGTGATGTGGATATGCGCTGGTTCGTGATCTGCTGTGTAAACAACAAACCGGAAGCCGTGGGCGCGGTGAATAACAACCATGACACAAGATAACCTGACTGTTGGGTTATTTCAAGTATCCTGTATCCCCTCCTCTCTCCCCGCGATCAAACCAGCTAATCAGTACGCCAGGATGAAACTGTGCAAGAAACCCTCACCAGGTTGCGTTACTTGTGGGACCCCTTGGCGGGTTTGTGTGTTTTTACTGGGTTCCTGCTTTCGCAGGAATGACGAATGTCCGCGGGAATGACGAATGTCCGCAGGAATGACGAATGTCCGCGGGAATGACGAAGCCTGGATTTTTGTTCGGTCTCTGCTTACTCGTCAAGCAGCGTATAGATTCTGCGAATCGCTCTTGGGTCAACGCCAGGGCCTTTGATCTGGGCAAAATTATCGCTGTGGTTGGTCATATCGATTTGCTGCGCTGCCTGGTCAGCAGCGACTCCCTGGCTGTGCATCTTTGCCGTCTTGCTCCACAGATCACGCAGATACGCTTGAAAATGCCCTATAGGCTCCCTGCTGCGCATGACTGGGCCGTGGCCCGGAAGCCAGCTATCAAAGTCCAGTGTGTTTAGTGCCTCTAGTGTGGCTGGCCATTCATCGACGTGAGCATCTCCCATATAGGCAAGACCGGGCAGCATCATGTCTCCGGTAAACACGACTTTTTCCTGTGGCAAAAAGACAATCACATCCCCGCCGGTGTGGGCACGACCAAAGTGTAGAAGCTGTATCTCCCGACTGCCATTGGCCACCACTTGAAACAAGGTCAGCTTCGTTTCAAGCGTGATATTCGGCGGAGTTGGTTGCACCTCATCAATAGCGTTCATATAGTCCCGCTGTACTCTATGGGTTTCTTGTAGCTGTGCTTTTCGAGCGGGGTCTGACTCTGCCGCAAGCTGGCGTTCAAGATTTGCCACAGTGCCTGGCAGCGGGTCGGAGAAACTCGTAAAGGTAGATTCTTCTACGACGTTGCCAAGCTCACCATTTAGTTTCTTGCGAGTGAATTCATGGCCGATAATCTCAACCCCTTCCGGAAATGCCTGGTTACCGTGCGCGTGGTCAAAATGATAATGGCTGTTCACCAAATAACGAACAGGCTTATCGGTTATAACCGGGATCGAATCAAGCAGCGCACGAGCCGCTGCTGGAGTAACGTGAGAATCTACTACCAGCGTGTCGAATTCGCCTGCCAGGACCATTGCATTGCTCATCGTGAAAACGGAGCCAGTGCCGGTAACCAACCAAACGCCTTCGGCTACTTCTTCAAAGCGGTGGCTATCGGATTCAACCACTGCTCCCTGCGCCCATGCCTGAATGGGCAGCAGCAGAATTAGAGATAGAATGCCGACTGTCTTTTTGATATTCATAGCAAATGCCTTCGATTAATTTTCGGGATTATTATTGGGGTGCAGCAAGCCAGGTTATATCGAATCGATAATGATCCCAAGTGTTACTATAGAAAAACTATTATAGAAAGAAGCTATTACAAAATCCGATAATTGAAAAGGCTTACCCTGTTTTTCCTTTATTTTAAACCCTAAAGCCCCAGGTCGCTGTGTGTGCCAAGCCGGGTAAGCTCCAGGATAGTACTATCAGGCTTGCGGTAGATTAGCACCAGGTCAGGTCTGATATGGCAATCTCGATGGTCTTTCCAATCACCCAAAAGGGGATGATCTCGGTGTTTTTCAGGGAGGGGGCATCGCCGATGTCGCCTAATTCAATATCCAAATTTTTACCATGCTGGTTTTTGGACGCTTTTTTGTAGTCTTTTTTGAATCGAGTGGTTCGCTTAATTATCCGCATTCAGGTCAATCAACAAGTCCTCAATGCCGCCGACTTCAACAAGTTCTCCGCGCCGCCTTCATGGTCTCAATGGTTTCATTATTTGGAACCAAGGGGTCGAATGGCAACGCCTTTTCGGCGATTGTTCGCATCAGCATCATACGGAAAGCTTCTGGAATAGTCAGCCCCGCTATTTGGAGAATTTTGGCAGCCTTTTTCTTCACGTTCTCATCAATATGGTCATCTGCAACTACGTTTGCAAGCATGATACGTCCCGGCTATGCTATATAGTATATTCGTATTTCGTATATTCTTGAACCAGATTATAGTACTGCACACAATAATGTCATCTCTACTCTACTCACTCTCAGCCTCTCCCTCAGCCCCCTGATGATGTGTCGAAACCGATACGGTTCTTCACCAAAATTGGTGCTTATGACCGCTAAACCCAGAAACAAAAACGGTACTATTGCCCAAGTCATTGTTTTCTATTAAATAATTAAGTTGGCAAAATTATTGCTTAAATAAAATAGATAAAACAGATAGAACAGATAGAAACAAACAAACAGAGTAAGCACGAAACGAACCACTATCAGGGCAGAGACAGGGCAGAGACAAGAGAGGCACAGCATGAAAGAAGTAAGTCATACAATGAAATTAAGCGCAGCAACCATGCTGGCCATGTTATTGGGCAGTTATGTCTACACATCGTCGGCTGAGGCAGTTGAGCATCGAGACATCACCAGGGTCAATGGAGATATTCGAGTGTCTGCTGAAGAGCAGGTGGGCAATGTATCCTCCGTAAATGGGGGAATCGATTTGGCGCGTGGCTCAAGCGCCGAGAATTTAGATACTGTTAATGGCAGTATCGACCTGGATGAACAGGTTGTTATCGCCCGAGCGGAAACTGTCAACGGAGGTATAAGAGTTGGCCGAGACGTCACGGTGAATGGTTCACTCACCACGGTTAACGGCGATGTAAGCACTAAGCCGGGAACTGTCATAGAAAATCGTGTACGCACAGTGAATGGCAAGATTGGACTTCGTGGTAGTCGCGTTGGAGAAAATGTACAGACCAGTAACGGTGATATTCTGCTCACAGACGGCAGCGTGGTCGAAGGCGATATCGTGGTTAAGGCAAATCGCTCATGGCTCAGCCGCTGGTTTAGTTTTAAGCACCAACCATCCAGAATACTCATTGATGCTGAGTCTTCCGTAATAGGTGCCATTCATCTACACCGAGAAGTCCGTCTTGAAATCGAAGATGGCGCTGAGGTTGGCGAAATCATCGAGCATTTCTGACCGACATCCGTTACAGGCACGGCTCTACAGAACTTTATATTCTTCGATTTAGAACATAAAAAAGACGACTTGTTGAATCTGTTTTTCCGAGTGTTTCCAGGTTTTTCAAGTTTCATCAAGCGATCGCCAGCAATCGAAGCTGTACCGGAAAGCCGAATTAACAGAGATTACTTAGTGCTGGCGTAACCCACCTGTTCTGCCTTTTCCCGGAGCAAGTATTTCTGTACCTTACCGGTGGATGTCTTGTCGATGGGGCCGAATACAACTTTTTTGGGCATCTTGAAACCTGCCAGATGTTCCCGGCAATAGGCTAGCAGCTCCTCTACCTGCATGTTCTCGCCTGATTTCAATGAGACGAAGGCACAGGGCACTTCTCCCCACTTTTCATCAGTGCTTGCCACTACGGCAGCTTCCAAAATCCCGGGATGCCTGAATAAAACAGACTCCACTTCCAGTGAAGAAATATTTTCCCCGCCGGAAATAATAATATCCTTCGACCTGTCTTTAATCTGCACATAGCCGTCTTCATGCCAAACAGCGAGATCCCCGGAATGAAACCAGCCACCCTTGAATGACTGCTGGCTTGTCTTTGGGTTTTTTAGATAGCCTTTCATCACCAAATTACCGCGCATGAAAATTTCCCCCATGGTTTTGCCATCTTTGGGAACCGGTATCATGGTTTCTGCATCCGCCACCATGACTTCATCTTGCAGCGGCGCTCGAACTCCTTGTCGAGCCAGAAGTTCAGCTCTGTTTTCCACACTCAAATGCGCCCAGTCATCCTGTGGCGCGCACACCACACAGGGGCCGTAAGTTTCAGTCAGGCCGTAGACGTGAGTTACCTTGAAACCCATATTCTCCATGGCGGCAATCACTGCCGCCGGCGGTGCTGCGCCAGCGGTCATCGCCTTAATTCCTTGCGCGATACCCTGTTGCAAGCCTGCTTCCGCGTTGGCAATCGTATTCAACACAACCGGCGCTCCACAAAAATGGCTGACCTTATGCGCTCGAATGGCATCGAAGATGGCGGCATCACGAACCTGACGCAGACAAATACTTGTGCCAGCGGCGGCAGCCAAACCCCAGGGGAAACACCAACCATTACAATGAAACATGGGAAGCGTCCAAAGATAGACCGGGTGTGCGGTCATGTCCCAACACATATTATTGGAGATAGCATTTAGATAAGCGCCACGGTGATGAAATACAACACCCTTGGGGTCGCCGGTGGTGCCTGAGGTATAGTTCAGAGAGATTGCCTGCCATTCGTCGTCTATTTGAAAACATCTGTAGTCAGCATCGCCGCTGCCAATAAACTCTTCATAGTTCTGCTGCCCTAACAACTCTCCACCACTGAAATAGGGATCATCTATGTCAATGACGATAATGTCATGAGGCAGAAATTTCAGGGCTGCCTTAATCGTGTCGCTATATTCTCGGTCCGTGAACAGCACCCTGGTTTCAGCATGTTGCAACATAAAGGCGATGGTTTTGGCATCCAGTCTGACATTCAGTGCATTTAATACTGCGCCTGTCATGGGCACACCAAAATGTGCCTCGAAAGTTTCCGGGGTATTGGCTCCCATAAACGCAACTGTATCGCCCTTGCCTATGCCTATTTTCAGGAGAGCTGATGCAAGCAGGCAACAACGCTGGTAGGTTTGCGACCAGGTATACTGAATATCTCCATGTATTAGTGCTATCTTTTCAGGGTAGACACTGGAACAGCGTTCAATAAAACTAAGTGGCGTCAGGTGTGCAAAATTAGCCTGATTCTGATCCAGATCGATCTGGTAAATATTATTGCTATTCATGGTCACTGCTATTCCTGTTCGCTATTGATCGAATTAGCACTTAAAAAGTGAAAGTTAATTTGCTGTTACCTTATTCACAGAAGATGTCAATTATACAAAATCCATGTCGCCCGCTGTCAGCCACCAGGCACCAGCCAGGATGTCCGAAGCGGGGCCAGGGTTCCAACTATTACAGGGTATCTCAATACCTAATTCGTTCACAGTTGCATCATCCAGGCAAACCTTATCCAGCCAGGATTTTGTGATCCAAAGTTTCAGGCCGACGCCTTCGCCAGCGGAATTTAGCTCTTGATTTAGCCCGGCTATAGCTTGTTTCATGGTCTCTACAGGGCAGATTAAATCCATCAACAGTTGGCCATCGGCATGTTCTTTTACTACGGCGAAAGCCAGCGCCCTTGCGGAATTTGTGTCTCTGATGACAAGGCAGCGATACTGTTTAGAGCGAGAACCGGGATGGGCAAGGTATCGATACTTTATATAGTCGAAATTTCGCACGCCGATAATGCCATCCGTGAAACCTTTAGACATCTGCGCCCATAGATCATTTAACTCATCGATATGCCCGGGGTTTGCCGCATCCCAGGCGTCGCAGCGTAATTGCTGTAGAGCCGCAGTTTCTGCAAGCGGGGCATACGCCAACTCCAGGAAGTCATCGCTTTTCTCATACAAACCCAGGCGCGTGGAAATATTCATGGCCTTTTGGTTTGGAAAGCCAAAACCCAACAAATGACTAACGGTATTGCCTATCTCGCGTTCTAAAAAGGTAGCCGCCACTTCAAAAAAAAGGCTTCCCTTGCCGTACTGTTTACGCATATCTGGATGCACCATTACGTCACAGGGTTGAATCGCCATCGACGAGTGACCAAAGTACAAGATTGCTCTTGGCACTCCGCCGTAATGGGCTACGATCTCGCCACCCTCGCTCAATCGCGCCGCCACGCATTTTCCATTGCCTTCTCGATATTTCCAGTTCCATAAGTTCTCATTGAAAGCAATGTTAAAGCTCTTTTCAAACAGTTCGGCAATTTCTGTGCTATCGAAGGCATCTATATCAAGATACTCGGCATCAGCCCATTCATTTTTCGTTTTTGTCTCTCTCTTTACTAAAAAAAAGCGAAAACAGCGCCTTCCACTGACAAATTCTTCCCGCGTTCGAAAAAACTCAAGCTGTAATTCAGCAACCGTGGAAGGTTCGGGCGCATCCACTGCTACTGGCTCTTCAAGGTTTTTGTCCAGTAAGGTTTGCACCAGCGCCAATGTTTTTTTCGCACTCGTGGTCGCATCGACACTCTCGATTAGTCGAAACCCCAGACGCCGAGAGAGATGACGGAAAGAACTGAGGTTAGGCAGTGCCGAATATTCGATTTTCGAATCGTCATCGAGAAATTCACCAAAGAGTAGCAGTTGTCCATTCGCAGTGAGTAGATCACGGCACTTGCTCAATAAGGCCAATTGATCCAGATAGTGAAAAGAGCCTTCCAGGACGATAAAATCGACAGCAGGCGTTTCGCTAAAACTGGGCAGGTCTTTCGCGTAATGACTAAAATGAGGCAACGAAGCCAATTCTTCGGCTACTAAACCGTTCGGTGCCAGCCAGATAGTCGGTATGCCTTGCGTGGCCGACGCCTGCGCTAAAGCCTGAAGGCTGCCTCCAGCAATCAACAGCAATGACTCTGGGCCAATGTGCTGCCGAATAACCTTCAACAGATGCCTGGTAAAGTTCTGCTGCGCCAAAATCAACAGTTCGGAAGCAGCAATTTGAGCGTCCCCGGCGTCGATGCCTGGATTGAAGGCGCTGGTTTCAAATTCTGCCTGTTCATCGAATAGACCGTAGTGTGGTGATGGGGAATTAGCAAACTCCAATTCAGGGGTTCTGCTCAATATCTCCAAGGTTGTTGGTTTCCTGGTCACTTTCATTGGTAATTCGCGTGCTTTGTACTCTATATTGGCTTGCATGAGAAATGCCCGGCGGCGAATCAATATAACCCGCCTCTACAGCTTTGCAAAGCCCGTTTCCTGCTTTCCTGCTACCAGCAGTCTGCAACAAATTGTCTCTGCATTTCAGCACCTGTTTACCGCCTGGCTTTCGTCCTTCTTGCCTTGAGGTAGAATAGAACAATGAGCGAACAATCCAGGCTTTCCGGTTTTCTGAGCTTTCTGAGCTTTCTGATTCCCGTGCCCACCGATGGGAACAGCCCGGGCAGGCAGGGTCTGCAAAGGCTTTTGCTGCTGCGCAGCTTCGTGACCATCAGCAGTGCTATCGCCTTGCTTGTGTTGCGGGCTTTTTCCTCGCTGGAAATACCCGTCACTTTTATTATTACTCTAATTGCGGCTGTACTGCTATCAGTGATGCTGGGCTACTGGCGCCTCGCAGTGTCTCCATTCGTCAGCAATTTCGAGTTATTTTCTCACCTCCTGGTGGATGTGTTTTTCCTCACCCTGTTATTACTAAATACCGGCGGAGCCAGCAATCCACTGATCTCCTATTTGCTGGTTCTGCTAGCGCTGACTGCCACGCTGCTACCCAAAATCTATGTGCATGTATTTTCTGTGGGCGGAATACTAATTTATACCTCTTTCTTGTTACTCGATCTCAGCGCTGACCATGGGCTGGCGGTGGCAGCCGAAAACGAAGAGATGACATTCCAGCTGCATTTAGTGGGCATGTGGGTAATTTTTCTGGTTAGCGCAATCTTGATCTCCGTGCTGATAACCCGAATGGCAAGCGCTATACAAATAAGGGAATTAAATCTTGCCGAGGCGAGAGAAAATGAATTGCGTAATGAGCAATTAGTGGCAATTGGCACTCTTTCTGCGGGCACGGCTCATGCCCTGGGAACCCCTCTTTCAACGATGGCCGTGCTACTTACCGAGTTGGACAAAATGAACGCGGAAGAATTAAAACAGAGCAACATCAAAGACGACATCTCGCTGTTAAAGCAACAGGTTAGCCGTTGCAAGAACTCACTAACGCAACTAATTCGCTACTACCATAAAGACAAGCCGGAGGTAGACGAAAGGCTTTCACTAAGCGCTTTCGCGGAGGACATAAAGGATTACCTGGTCAATATTCATCCAACAGCATCGATTGGTTTTCATGTTGACGACAATGCCGAAATGCTTGTTACTTCAAATCTAAGTGTCAGGCACGCAGTGATCAATATTATCGAAAATGCCATAAAGGCGGCACATAGCCATGTAGATGCCAGTTTTACTATCGAGCCGGGACATCCATCAAAATTCGAAATTTCAATCAGGGACGATGGCCCCGGCATAGCTGCCGAAATCATGGATAAATTGGGACAGCCTTTCATTTCCAGACACAAGGAAAGCATGGGGCTGGGAATATTCCTGGCTAATGCGGCCATCCAGCGATTGGGCGGTTCAATTGAAATGTTGAACCTGAAAAGCGGCGGCACACTCAGCGTAATTCGACTTCCGCAGGCAGTGGTTTACCAAACCAGTAACGAGCAGCTCCAGGGATGAAAAACAGACATCAGAACCACATTTTGCTAGTCGAGGACGATGAAGTCTTTTCGCGAGTGATGAATCGTGCATTATTACATCGCCACTATGAAGTCTCGCAGGCCGCAAACGAGCAGCAGGCTTTGGCATTAATCCAGGCCAGACAATTTAACTACGCTATTCTGGATCTAAACCTTGGCGGCCATACCTCATTGAATCTCATTGCTCCCTTGAAGCGCAGTAACCCGAAAATACGGCTATTGATCCTCACCGGTTATGCCAGCATTACTACGGCGGTTGAGGCGATTAAACTCGGCGCGGATAACTACCTCGCCAAGCCCGCCGATGCTGATGAAATTCTGGCCGCCCTGCTTGAAGAACACAGTGCCAGCCCAAATGCGGCTGAAGATTCAGCCATGCTACAGCCAATGTCGGTGCGACGGCTGGAGTGGGAGCATATTCAAAAAGTGTTGAATGAAAACCGGGGCAATATTTCCGAGACCGCCAGGCAGCTGAACATGCATCGCCGAACCCTGCAACGCAAGCTACAAAAAAACCGGTCGCAAAATAGACTCTGTTAGCGCTTATTCTCCTTTTTCATCTTCGGCTTAGCGGTGTCATGGTCAAGTGTTTGCCGCCATCTACGATGAGGGTTTCCCCGGTTACGACCTGTGGCCCGCTAATAAAATGCAAAATGGCGTCGGCGACTGTCTCCGGGGTAGCAGTTACTCCCAGCGGTGCGTTGTCACGATGCAATGCCATGATCTCTTCGTATTTCTTGTCGCCGAAACCTTTCCGCAACCAGTCACCTTCAATAAACCCGGGACAAACAGCATTGATCCTGAGCCTGGGACCCAATGAACGCGCCAGAGAAAGTGTCATGGTGACCACCGCGCCTTTAGAAGCCGCATAGGCAACTGAGCTGCCAATGCCGGTAATTGCCGCCGTTGAAGCGACATTTACCACCGCACCGCCTTCTTCCTGGCTCTGCATTTGATCATTTACAGCACGAATCATTTGATAACTGCCAATAACATTTACCCCATAGATGTGATGAAAATCATCGCTGTCAAGACCATGCAGATTGTCATGGTCAACAAATTTGGTGGTGCCGGCATTGTTCACGAGAATGTCGATACGCCCCCATTTGTCCAGCGCTGCCGCTGCCATTGCCAGACAATCTGCGTCCTCGGCCACATTACCCGCCATGACCAGGCACTCAACCCCCAGTGCGCTGCACTGTCGGGCTATAGCGTTCGCGCCATCAGCATTCGAATTGTAGTTTATGACCAGGTTACAGCCCCGAGAGGCCAGTAATTTAGCCGTTTCCGCGCCAACTCCGCTGCTTGATCCAGTCACTATGGCGACTCTCTTATTTAAATCTTTCAATGCTTGCATTCCTCATGGTAGTGATTACTTGTCAGAGGGGAAACTACCACAGATTGGCCGCGATTCCAGCACTACGGAAATTTCTGCAACAAATACGGCGAAGTCACGGCTACCAGAGATAAAGGCGTTGCAATCGCATTCGAAAGAGTTACAATAAGTAACATTTTTTGCAGAAACCTGGATTCAAAAATCCTGCAGCAAAAGTTACTGTGCTGTAAAATGCTCTGGCAAGAGTGCTTTTCACAAAATTGAGATGATCTACCCTGAGCAGTGAATAACGCCGCCCTTACTGGCAGGCGCGCTGGCTACCTCAAAAACCAGGGTAAATGGATCAACTGTTGCTCCCACGATGAAAGTCATACAGAATATTCGAAGATATTACCGGTGGAGATTGTAGTGAAGAATCAACAAATCGTAGCAGCAGGAATTTTGATTGCAGTTGTATTATGGATGGTAGTTCCACAGGGTGCTGAGGTGCCTGTCGATGATTCCGTCCCGGCAAACAGCACCGTACTGGTAGTTCCTGAAGGCCAGTCTCGCGGTGAAAACCCTGGCACATTCATTGTGCGCGCGGCAAGGATTAACGCCGAAATCTATGGCGAAAAAGTTCGTGTTCGAGGCCGAACCCAGGCCTATCGCCACGTGCAGGTTCGTGCTGAAGAAACCGGCAGAGTGGTCGGTGATCCGGTCAGGCGCGGAGCAAGAGTCAACAAGGGCGACCTGCTGTGTGAACTTGCGGTGGACAATCGACAATCAAATCTGGACGAGGCAATGAGCCGACAAGAACAGGCAGAATTTGAATATGCAGCCTCACTGAACTTGCAAAATCGGGGCTTGCAATCTGACGTCGTCGTGGCTCAACTAAAAGCGGCACTGGCATCTTCCACAGCAGCGGTTTCACGCGCTGAGCTGGCACTGGAGAAAATCAGGATTGTTGCACCCTTCGATGGCATTGTCGAAACCCGCGATGTGGAGATTGGTGACCTGTTAAATGCTGACAGCGTTTGTGCATCCGTTTTGGATGACAGCCCGATGCTGTTAGTTGGATTGGTGCCGGAACATGATATTGGCAGCCTGAGCGTAGGCGCCGAGGTCTCCGCCGAATTACTCGGCGCTGAACGGGTAACTGGAATCGTCAGCTATTTATCCCGCGCCGCCGATACCGTTTCCCGCAGCTATCGAATTGAAGTAGAGGTGGATCCCTCATTCGAGAATATCCGTGAGGGTATTACCGCAGAAATGATGGTGAGCTCGGCCGATATTAGCGCGCATCTGGTTCCTTCCTCTGCCTTGACTCTTGATGACAGTGGCGTAATTGGCGTCAAGACGATCGCTGCCAACAATATAATTGAGTTTCACAATGTGACCATCGTTGGCGATAATACCAACGCCCTTAATCCCGGAATCTGGGTTACTGGTTTAAGCGGCAATGTAAATCTTGTCACGCTGGGCCAGGAAGTTGTATTCCCTGGCCAGCAAGTGGAAAGCAATTTTGACTGGTCTCGATAGCCTTACTTATTTAATCAGCTTTACCGAAGCGAGCGCCCTTCATGAAAAATTATATTGATGCTGCAATCTCAAGGTCACGAACTACCTTGAGCGTATTTGTCGCTATCATGCTTACCGGCTTTGTTTCCTATTTGGCAATTCCAGCCGAGCTCAATCCAGACGTTGAAGTGCCCATTGTGATCACCACCATCATCCATGAGGGGATATCGCCTGAGGATGCCGAGAGATTACTGGCAAAACCTGCTGAATTGGAGTTGAAGTCGGTAGATGGCATTACCGGGATCAGCTCATTCTCAGGCGAGAACCGTGCGACTGTTATTACAGAATTCGACATAGACTTCGAATCCCGGTTTGCGCTTAGCGAAGTTCGTGAAGCAATTAATAGAGCAAAGGCTCGCTTTCCAGCCGATACAGAAGAGCCTCTAATTCAGGAAGTATCCGCAGCAACCGTACCGGTGGTGCAAATTGCAATCGGCGGAAGTGGGGTTCCAGAAAGGGTCTTGCTACAAATAGCAGAAGAATTACAACGAGAAATCGAAATTCTACCCACGATTCTTGAAGCTGACATGGTTGGCAATCGCGAGCAGCTTCTGGAAGCGGTTATTGACCCCGCCAAACTCGAAACTTATGGAATCTCCAATACCGCTATCGTCCAGACTGTTGCCGGCAATAATCGACTAATCCCCGCCGGGCAGGTGGATACCGGGCAGGGTAGTTTCGCCATCAAGGTTCCCGGCCTTATCGAAAACGCGGATGACTTGTTTAACCTTCCTCTGGCATCCAGCGACCTTGGCGTTTTAACCGTCTCTGACATTGCCGATATCAGACGTACCTTCAAAGACGCCACCCGATATTCCTATGCCAACGGCAGCGCCTCGATTTCATTGAATGTGATGAAACGAAAAGGCACTAGCGTGACGCAGGCAATGGAACAGGTAGATGCAGTAGTCTCAGAAATACGTCCCAGCCTGCCTCCGGCTGTTAGTTTGTCTTATATAAACAACACGGCTCCTCTGGTAATAGAACAAAATATGGGTTTGCAGGGCAACATGGCCACTGCGATGGTGCTGGTTTTGATTGTTGTTATTGCGTCGGTCGGCGTTCGTTCCGGTTTGCTGGTGACTCTCGCCGTTCCCTTTTCTTTTTTCTTTGCCTTTATAATTATTCACATATTGGGTTTCACCTATAATTTCATGGTGATGTTTGGCCTGCTGCTGGGTCTTGGCATGCTCATCGACGGCGCCATAGTGATGGTCGAATACGCCGACCGCAAAATGGCCGAGGGGCTGAATGCCCTGGATGCCTATAGAACTGCGGTGGAGCGCATGTATTGGCCCATTTTGGCATCTACTGCCACTACCCTTGCTGCATTCTTGCCGATCATGTTTTGGCCCGGAGTCGCCGGACAGTTCATGAGCTATCTGCCAATTACTGTGTTTGCGGTTCTCATAGGCTCGCTCTTCTATGCACTGCTATTTGCCCCCACCATCGGTGCGCTAATCGGTAAATCAAGTGTCGCCGACCAGACCTATCTACGCAATCTTGAAGACGGTGACCCACTTAAAACCGGAGGTATCACGGCGCTGTATGCGAAGATATTAAGCTTCGCCGTGCGTGCTCCAATCTCAGTGTTTATAGGCAGTATCGCCAGCTTGATAGTCATTGTCATTGCCTATGGCCAATACGGAAAAGGGGTCGAATTCTTTACCGGGGTGGAGCCAGGTCACACCCAAATTCAGGTATTCGCCAGAGGCAATTCTTCGCCTGCTGAACTACGCGATGTCATGCTTGATACGGAGGCTCGTATTCGCGAAGTTGGTCACTTCAAAGGTATCGTCACGCAATCAGGTGCTGGCCAGCAGCTCGGCGGTAGCCAACAATCAGCCCCCGATCTAATTGGCACCATCTTTCTGGAAATGACGAACCGGCGTGATCGGGATATAGATGGATTCGAAGTCGAAAACAGGTATCGGGACGCGATCTCAAACCTGCCCGGCGTCAGAGCCGAAGTGGTAACAATAGAGAGTGGGCCGCCGGTAGGAAAAGAGATACAGCTCGAACTGTCCGGCGACGATCTCGAATTACTGTTCGCCGAGGCCAATAGAATTCGCGAGTATATGGAAAACGGCATGACCGGGCTGATTGATATTGACGATACCGCGCCGATTCCGGGTATTGAATGGGAAATTGTCGTAGATCGGGCCAGAGCTGCGATGTTTGGTGCCAATATGGCGGAGATTGGCACCGCTATTCAACTTATGACGAACGGCGTTTTCATGGGGGATTACCGTCCCACCGATAGCGAAGAAGAAGTCGATATACGCGTTCGCTACCCGGCCGAATACCGTGGCCTTGAACAAATGGACACGATACGGATTACTACCGCCAGCGGCGATCTAGTGCCGATAAGCAGCTTTGTAACCCGGATTGCGAAGCCCGCCGTAAGCTCAATTCAGCGGGTTGATGGAGAGCGGGTGGTTTATGTGCGGGCTAACCCGGCGCCTGGCGTGGTTGCGGATAACAAGCTTCAGGATTTGGAGCTGTACATGGAAGAAAACCCTCCTGCGCCTGGTGTGACTTATCAATTTCGTGGTGCCAACGAAGAGCAAGCTGATTCTCTGGCCTTTCTATCGCAAGCATTTAGCCTGGCGATGGCATTGATGGCCATTCTTCTGGTCACTCAATTTAATAGCTATTACCAGGCCTTGCTGATCCTGTCGTCGGTTTTGCTTTCTACAGCGGGCGTGCTATTGGGGCTGCTCATCACAGGACAAACCTTCAGCGTGATTTTGACGGGTATCGGTATAGTTGCGCTCGCGGGTATTATCGTGAACAACAACATTGTGTTAATTGATACTTTCAATCATTTAAAGGCACAGCATAAAGACTGGTCACTGCATCAAATCATCGTGCACACTGGAGTACAGAGACTAAGACCGGTATTTCTAACAACCTTCACTACCGGTTTTGGTTTATTACCCCTGGCCATGCACGTATCAGTAGATTTAATCGGTGCCGAAATCGAAGTCGGTGGCCCAATTACTTCACAATGGGTTAGCCTGGCCTCAGCAATCGTGTTTGGCCTGTCCTTCGGCACTATTCTGACCCTGATCGTTACACCCGCGATGCTGGCGCTACCAAACCACCTGCGCCAACTGGCAGGCAGAGTGCCAAAATTTACAAAACAGTCCGAAGCAAGCCTGAGTCACTAATTGACCGACAGTCCCGGTAAACCACACAAACCCGCAAGGGTTTCCCACAGGTAACACGAACTGGCGTGGGGTTCTTACACAGTCTTTACACTCTGTTGGCAGGCTTCCGGGCTGATGTTGCCCTGCGCCCAGGCTCACGAAAACCGTTGTGTCCTGATTGAACTTCATGTGAGAATAAGCCCTTGTTGCCAATAAGAATGGTTCATTGATGGGGCTTTTAGTTACTTTTTTCGTCGCCAGTATTTTCTTTTCTTTTCTCTGTTCTATATTGGAAGCCGTGCTTCTGAGTATTACGCCTGCTTACGTGGCAGCCCAGGACAGAGACAACACCGCTATATCCAGAAACCTTTCCCTGTTCAAGGAAGACATTGATCGCCCGTTAGCGGCAATTCTTACCCTGAACACTATCGCCCATACCGCCGGTGCTATTGGGGTTGGGGCACAGGCTGCAACACTGTTCGGTAATTCTGAACTTCAAATTTTTGGACTGTCACTCGTCAGCGGAGAAGGCTTTATTGCCGGTGCCATGACCTTGACCATCCTGATTTTTTCAGAAGTAATCCCAAAGACGCTTGGTGCGAATAATTGGCAGGCATTAACGCCAATTTCTATACGTCTCATCAATTTATTGATGATAATTCTCGCGCCCATGATTTGGCTAAGCCAACTAATCACCGGACACCTGAAAAAAGACAAAGACAAGCCAGTGCTGAGCAGAAGCGACTTTTTGCTAATGTCAGAGCTTGGTAAAGAGATTGGCATTCTGAAAGAGAGCGAGCAAAAGATAATCAAGAACCTGCTGCGCTTTAATCTCATCCTGGTAAAAGATGTTATGACCCCAAGAATAGTTGTGGTGGCAGAAAATGGCGATACTTCTATTCAAGGGTTTCATGACAGTCATGCTGAACTTTCTTTCTCCCGAGTGCCCGTTTTTCAGGGCAGCAATGACAAGGTAACCGGCTACATCCTAAAAGATGACCTGCTTCTGAATCTGCTGGAGGGGAAGGGAACAGAAAACCTCAATTCATTGCGGCGTGACATAATAATTACTCACAGCGCCACCCCTATACCAGATTTGCTGGATAAGTTTATTGCAAAGAATGAACACATTGCGCTGGTAGTTGATGAATACGGCGGTACAGAAGGCATAGTTACCATGGAAGACATGATAGAAACACTGTTAGGTATAGAAATCGTCGATGAGATGGATAACGCAGAAGACATGAGAGCGCTGGCGAGAAAGAATTGGGAGCTAAGAGCCAGGAAAATGGGCTTGTTACCGATGGAGACTGATCTCTAAAAAAATACCAGTTTACTCAATGAGCCTGTCCACAGGTCTGGCCTGCATCGACCGGCTTGCTCGCTAAACCCCATCAGAATCCTGGGCAAGGCTGTGATTTTTCCTCGCCCGCCTTCGTTGTTCAGCACTGAGTTCCTTGAACTGTCTTTCCAGCCCATGCAGCCGGTTGATCATGCCCATCCACCTGCAATATCCGCCTGCAACACCCACACCGTCAAAGCCACAACGGCAAGGCTCCCTGTGGGGTTTAGCACTACCCGGGAAAAGACTGTCATAGTCAACTGCGAGACCCTCTGCCAGGTTCGGCTGTAAAACCCTGGCGCTCGCTAGCTCCTGCTCTGCTTGATTGTTGACCATTTTAATTGAAAATTCCTGTTAATTAGCCCCCTCATGGAAAACCGGAAATTCGGCCGTAAAGCCGTAGTGGATACTTCGCTATAGCGCACTCAAAAAGCACAGCACAGCATGTTTTTTTAATTTTTTCCTTAAATAACAGTTAGTTAAAGATAAGACTTGAGTACACGACCAGCAGCGCCCTTGCATGTCTGACTAGCATTTTCTGCCTTTAAAGATATCAATCCGGCTGTCGCTATAGTTTAGACCTGCGGCAGATAAACTCCATCACCGAGATAGATGTTGGTAAGAGAATGGTACAAGAAAATGGCAAGAAACCAGCGGTTGGCAAAGACCTCGATGGATTTTCCCCTGCCTGGCTTCGGGCAAACATAAGCAGTATCAGCGATGAATTGTAAAGTGCTATTTTTGTGAAAAAATCAACAAGCAGAGCAAATCGAGTGCCGGCTAAAAAGCGACAGAGCGAGTGTACTTCTGACGCAGTAATTACTCAAATGTCGGTTGGTCGAGCAAACAGGAAGCTCGCAGCGAAGCAGGATGTAAGTGCTGACCCTGATTTTAGCGCACTCGCAAATACCCTGCGTGATCTATCAACTATAGATGCCACCAGGGTGGTCGCGCTGCATGGTCGTATCATGGGCGGCGACTACAATATTCAGCCGGGGCGTGTTGCGGAAAAGCTGCTGAATCTTGAATCCACTCTGGATCCTTCTTAAAGCCTTCTTAAAAGCTTTTTTTAAAACCACGCCCTCTGCATTCAAAACAGATATTCTGCGCGCCGAAACCCACCATTTTAAGAGGTTTTTAAGGCTCTATTCCCAGTACAGCGGCGGCCGCAGTTGCGCCAGGCGTGGCAGATCTTCGGGACGATCTACATCCCACAGGGTGTCCAGCAGGCGGTAGGAAAGGGCATGAGCCTCCAGCCTGACCAGGGTTTCATTCAATACCTGATTTGAACCCCAGGAAATATTTGTAAATAGCGCCGCAACAGGCCGCCGAGAGCCAATCAAGACATAGCCACCGTCTGCCGCTGGCCCTATAACGACGTCATTTCCAGAGTGCAATGCTGCCAGTGCCTTGTCCAGATAAGAAGAGTCCATGGCAGGACAATCAGTCCCTATAAGTAGCACGGAATCTACAGATTCGCGACCGAGAGTGGTGTTTATTGCATGGTTCATTTTTTGCCCTAAATCCATGCCTTTTTGTTGGTGTATGTTCTTTCTATTACATAGAGACAGGAAACTTTGATGAGATTTATTCGAAGTTACCCATAAATCCCAGCCAGCCAATTCGCCTGCCTGCAATAAAGCACCAACGCGTTCCAGCATGGCGAGGTAGAGTGAGCGGGCTTTTTTGTCCCCCAGAGTGGAAGCCAGTCTCGTTTTAACCTCACCTAAATTGGGCTCTCTGGCAAAAGCAAGAATCCTGGAACGGGGATATTTTTTAGTCATGGCGCGGGTAATACATCTGCGCAAGGCGGGAAGGCTTAACTCCCAGAAAATACAGCAAGCGTAGCTTCCACATCAGCCATATTGTCACCAACAGACCCTTCTCCTGCCAACGCCTGCCAGATGCAACAGCCAGGTCTTTCGGGCGCGCCGCGCGTGAATGCCGCCGCAGAATTTTGCTGATGGCGACATCTTCCATTAATTCAATGGCGGGAAACCCCTGTATGCGTTGAAATAACTCGCGTTGAACAAATAACGCCTGATCGCCAGTGCACACAGACGTAAGCCGTGAGCGGAGATTCATCAAGGTCGCCACTACTGCATAGGGAAAGCGTTTACTGCTGAGGCGCACATCAAACCAGCCCCAGAGGCTGCCTCTTTCTTGCAAGGCACTGAAAATCAACTCATCGGCATGCTCTGGCAGCACTGTATCGGCATGCAAAAATAACAATATACTGCCTTTTGCTGCTGATGCACCGCTGTTCATTTGGCGGCTACGGCCTGGTTTGCAGCTCAAAACGCGATCTGCCAGATCGCCCACCCGAGCTACCGTATCGTCACTGCTCTCACCATCCACCACAATAATATCGTGCCCGGCAGCCCGGTAGATCTGTAGACTCGCGAGCTGTTGTGAGACCAGTAATGACTCATTTCGAACCGGCACTATAATGCTAAGTGATTTCAAACCAGACTTGCTCTGTATATCGCGACAGAATATCACAGTGCTGCCAGCAAATTGAATTTTCTGTATTTTATGCTGCTCAACGGAATCCCTCAAATCCCCAGATAGAGTAGCGCCAGCGCTTCGAAGGCCTGTGAATCCCTCTTTCAAGCCTTTCATTCATTCCCGCACCCCCTCCGTCATTCATCCCCGCACCCTCCGTCATTCCCGCACCCTCCGTCATTCCCGCACCCTCCGTCATTCCCGCACCCTCCGTCATTCCCGCACCCTCCGTCATTCCCGCGCAGGAGACTGTGCAACAAACGCCGACTTACAAGCCCACTATTGAGCATTTTGAGTCCTGTACGGGTAAAAAAGGTTCTTATTAAAAGCAGGCGGGTAAAATAACCTTGTTTGCTGCGAAAATAAGCATTTCTGGCATAAACCATCGAATAGTGGACGCAAAAACAAAGATATCGCTTGATTTCTTCCATTACGGCTTCAATATTGCTTGCTTTTATAGCTAATAGCAGCTTATTGAACAGCATGGTGCCTAACATGTTCAAAACACGCTTAAAGTTATAGCAAAACATAATCAATGCGTTTTCTCCTGATACTTTTTCTTTGCCTCTGACCAGGTAGTGATCCCAGCCTAATGACCTCTTTATGGTGCCAAAAGGATGCTCCACAATCGCCCCTCTTCTTTTGCTAATCGCCTTGGCTGATTCTGTTTGCATTACCTCACCATAGGCTTGTAAAAAGGCTTCATGTTCCCACCGCCATATTCTTCGGTGAGGTGTTTGCTTTGCCAGGCACTCGCTACGCAAAGGGCAAGCCTTGCAATCTAGGGCACTGGTGCTATAAATAAACCCAAGCTTGCCTTTGGATAGGCTTGGGCTTGCTGTTTTTGTCAGTGTTTTGTTGTTGGGGCAGGTGTATTCGTCTTGCTCCTCGTTATAGACAAAATCCTCTTTAGTATATCTGCCCGTTTTCTTTTGTTTCTGTTGCGTATCAATTGGCGGGATGATTGGGTAGATTTTGTCATCAACACAGTTCTTTATCTCTTTTGCACTGTGATAGCCCTTGTCGGCAACCACAGCCAAAGTCTTAAGGGCTAAGGTTTCTTTCGCCTGACTTGCCATCTGATGCAACTGCTGTGCGTCATTGCCTTGACTTGATACATCTGTTGCGACAATCAGCTTTGCTTTGTCATCCACCACGATTTGGCAGTTATAAGCGACCAGATGATGCGCTGGTTTGCACATCAATGCGGCATCCGGGTCGGTTGTGTTATGTTGCTTCTTGCCCAATTGCTCTAAGGTATTCAAATCCTCTTCCAGCTTTTGTTTGCGCTCTTTAAGTACTTGTATTTTATGAATCAAGTCGGGATTATCCAGTGTCTGTTCCGGTTCCTCCTGCTGGTCTGTGGTGTTTAATAAGTTCAGGTAGTCCTCAATAGCCTGCGTTACCCTGGCTATTTTTTTATCCACAGTGGCTTTAACAATCAAGGTATTTTTGGACGCATTGGCTCGCAAAAACGCTCCATCCAGTGCCACTAATTGACCTTCAATGAGATTGATATTTTGGCACAGCAAAACAAATTCCTTAAATGTATTCTTGAGTGCTGCGGCATTATTTTTTCTAAAATTAGCAATCGTCTTATAGGTGGGCTTTAAGCCTTGCAATAACCAGATAAGCTCGATATTTCTATGGGTTTCCCGAGCCAGATGGCGGGAACTTCTTATTTTATTGGTATAGCCGTAAATGTAGAGTTTCAACATCAATTTTGGACAAAAAGCGGGGCGGCCATTGTTATTTTTGTCGCTATATCTTGTCTTAAAGCCCAAGGCCTCAACTTCTAAACTATCCACATAGGCATCAATGGCACGAACACCCGCATCCTCGCTGACATAATCCTCTAGCCGCTCTGGGAATAACAGTTGTTGCTGGCGATTTAAACCGTGTATGTAATCACTCATAAAGCCTCTGTTTAATGATTAGAATCAGTTAGTTATGTTTGTTATTGTATCATAATTGAGTCAGGTTTTGGATGTTTATTACTGTAATTATTGGGTATTTTTACAGAGGCGGTGTATCGGCTTAAAATACCAGCAAGGTCGGTGAATTAGGGCAGTAATGAGAATGTGACCAGGGGTGGTGGTTTTTTGCACAGTCTCGCAGGCGGGAATCCAGTGAATAGTAACATGCGCCACAAACAAGCCACCGTTTACATTTTGGCAAGTCAGCCCCAAAGTGTCTTGTGCAGTGCCTGGTTCTGTTCTGAGCAAACGGGTTAGAGAATATAAAAAGCATTTGCCCAAAGGCTTTAGCCAGAAATAGAACAGTCGCCCTTTGCCCTGTTTCGGCTTGCATGGAGGTGTATGGGGATGGATAAGTGGCGATTAGGCGGGAAACTTTCGCCAGCTTGTGTTACTTACACAGAAGGACATTTACATGGATGGGCAGGATGTACAGGAAGGGGTAAGAGGATTGGTGCGGGAATGACGAATATTTTTTCCAGAGTAGCCCTGCCGCACAAGGCTGCTTTATGCACTGTTGATTTCTCACGTTCTATTAATTTCTCACGTTCTATTAATTTCCACTAATTCCCATTGGTTTCTAACTATCGAGGTATCGACCGGGGTCGAGGCAGGTCGCCTGTGCAGCCATGACACTGCAATAGACGGATCCTGCCTCGGGTTGAACGCTTCTTACCCGGTTATCTCTGCCATTACGGAGCCACCTGTATCTTCAGTGGTTCCGGGTGATACAACAACTCACCATCGGCAAGTAGATAGCCAATAAACAACTCATAACTACCCACCTCCGCAGGCCACAGTGTGATCGGCTCCGGGGTGAGATTGATGAAACTATTGCGCTCCAGTGTCAGGTCTTGCTTGAAGAAGAACAGTGTTTCACCATCCCAGGGTACCAGCCCGGACGGCGTCAACAACACCACGCTTTCAGGAGCAGACGTCTCTCTTGCCGCCACCACAACATCGACCTGCTCGCCTGTGTCAGAGCGGCGCGGTGTGATCACAAACACGATATTCAGCGATTCACCTACCGAGAAGGCATTGTCCTTGAAGTAAGTTTCGCCGCCGTCGCTGCTCGCCCCGCCGCGGAACAGCGACTTGCTGCCGGAGCCATCGTTGTCCCCGGGGTTTAACACTGGTGGCGCGTTTACCTTCACCTCCAGGTGGGCAAGACCCGAAGCCGAACCTTGAGGGCGCAACCTTACTTGAGCCGTATCCGCCTTGCCAACACGCAGTCCGGTAATGCTCAAGGTGGTGCCGTCAATGCTGGTACGCACCGCCCCTAAATCACCGCTGACGAAGGGTGCCACATACGGTGGAAGCCCGCCGCTGATGGTTACTTCCTTAGTTTCGCCAAGCACCACAGTAAGACGCGCCGCACTAAGCTGTAGCGGATCGACCAGGATCGGCGGCGCAGCCGAACCAGTAGGTGGCGTGATTACGGCGGGTTCGTCTACATCAGTCACCGTGATAGTCACTGTTGCAGTGGCTTCAAGACTGCCATCACTGACTGTAACCATGAGCGAATAGGATGGTGTTGTTTCATGGTCTAATTTGTTGTCGCCATTCACCGTGATTTCGCCAGTTCCCGAATCAATGGCAAAAGCATCATTGGTATTACCAGTGGTAATCGAATACGTTAATGTCGTGCCAGCATCGACATCGGCTCCGGTGATTGTTCCAACCATTGCGCCATCGCCTGAATTTTCAGCAATGGTGAATGTGGCTGTACCCGTGATGGTGGGTGCGTCATTGGTGCCGGCGGTGACGGTGACTTCTACGGTGTCGGCAACGGAGTCCAGCATCCGCGCATCGGTGACGATCAGGCTGAACTCAAGCACTGCATTGTCCACCAGATTTTCCGGTGCGGTGAAGGTCGGGCTGGCGACAGCACTGTCGCTCAGGGTGACATCCGTGCCAGAAGTTTGCGTCCAGGCGTAGACCAGGGTCTCGCCTTCGGGATCGGCACTGCCAGTGCCGTCCAGGGTCACAGTCGCGCCCTCGGCCACGGTTTGATCATCGCCCGCATTGGCGGTGGGTGCGTCATTGGTGCCGGCGGTGACGGTGACTTCTACGGTGTCGGCAACGGAGTCCAGCATCCGCGCATCGGTGACGATCAGGCTGAACTCAAGCACTGCATTGTCCACCAGATTTTCCGGTGCGGTGAAGGTCGGGCTGGCGACAGCACTGTCGCTCAGGGTGACATCCGTGCCAGAAGTTTGCGTCCAGGCGTAGACCAGGGTCTCGCCTTCGGGATCGGCACTGCCAGTGCCGTCCAGGGTCACAGTCGCGCCCTCGGCCACGGTTTGATCATCGCCCGCATTGGCGGTGGGTGCGTCATTGGTGCCGGCGGTGACGGTGACTTCTACGGTGTCGGCAACGGAGTCCAGCATCCGCGCATCGGTGACGATCAGGCTGAACTCAAGCACTGCATTGTCCACCAGATTTTCCGGTGCGGTGAAGGTCGGGCTGGCGACAGCACTGTCGCTCAGGGTGACATCCGTGCCAGAAGTTTGCGTCCAGGCGTAGACCAGGGTCTCGCCTTCGGGATCGGCACTGCCAGTGCCGTCCAGGGTCACAGTCGCGCCCTCGGCCACGGTTTGATCATCGCCCGCATTGGCGGTGGGTGCGTCATTCATGTCCAGCGTAATAGTAGCGATGGCAAGGACTGACGTGTTCATTGCGCTATCGGTTGCGGTTACCGTGAATACGTTAGGTCCCTCAATCAGCGTTACATCAAGCGACCAGTCAGTATCTGTTACGATTGCTGTCATACTAACATTACCAACACCTGTATCTTTAGTAGCCGAAGGAGGTAGTGTGAGTACATTAACCATAGCACCTGCCTCAACGGTGCCGGTAAGCGTGAATGCGGCATCGTTGACCGTTTGTGTTGGGTTGGTAATGGTTACTGTCGGTGCGGTGGTGTCCGCCTCGACGGTGATGGCTACTGTCGCAGTGTCCGTATCACTGGCATTGGTTGCAGTGATGGTGTAGCTGATTTCGTTTGCCGCCGCCGTTGGCGTACCTGAAATGGTGCCGGTGGTTGCGTCAAGTGTTAGTCCAGCGGGTAGTGCTGGTTCAATGCTGTAGCTGGCAACCGTACCGCCTGTTGAAGCGATGGTTATCGGCGTGATAGCCGTACCCACTGTTGCCGTTACGGTAGCGGGGGTGATATTGATACTCGGGGCTGCAAGAGGACGATGATTCGTTACCGAGTAATCATCAAAGCTTACAAGCTCTCCTGCGCTAGCACCCGAAATGGAACCCATTGTTTTTGTGTATGACAGGGTGATGGTCTCACCGCCGACAATGTTAGCGTCTAAGCTCAAAAGCAGCGCCGAAGGAGGTAATCCACTAATACCCGTTACCATTGGACTTGATGCCGCACCAGACACCGTAAAGTCAGCAGCCCTTAGGTCGGAACTGGCAGTTACGACTTCAAGGCCAAAAGATAGGGATATCTGATTTGCTGACAATGTTTCAGCTGATACTAGTTCTAGTCCTTCTATTGGTTCTATTGCGTTATTGGTTATAGGCTTGTTAGAAAAATCCGCCAGCGGTTCACTGCTGCCGGTAAGGTCTCTCCTGATGCCCTTGGTATTATGTTCAGTTCCGGTTTTGGTGTATGACAGGGTGGCGGTTTCACCGAAGGCAATCTGGCGATTCAGTGTGAGTTGTATCGTGTTGTTGTGTGTCACAGAATCAACGAAACAAGCACCGACAAACCCTATTACCGTTGGTGCTGGTGATGTGTCACTTGATACGACAAAGTCACCTGGCCTTGCGTTTAAGAAAGCAGCATTGGGAGAACCATCGAATTTTACATCTCCATCAAACGTTATACATATTACACCCTGTTCGTTTGCGTTATTCAGAACCGTGTTAATAACTGTAATGACTGGTGCTTCTGCTAAGAGAGTATTCAGCGTGATGACGGTGTTAGCGGTTGATGTGTTATCATCGGCATCGGTTGCGGTTGCGGTGAATGCGTTGAGTCCTTCAATTAGTCTTGTGGCAACCGACCAAGTGGTAGCCGTTACGTTTACGGCACCAATGGACGTGCCATCCTTGAACACATCAACCGTAGCACCTGCCGTAACGGTGCCGGTAAGCGTGAATGCGGCTGTTCTGACCAGTTGTGTTGGGTTGGTAAAGGTAATGGTAGGTTGGGAGGCATCGACACCTTGGGCATTGCTCGACTGGGCTACAAACAGCAGGGCGAATAAGGTAGCGGCAAGGAAGCGCGACAGGGTCGCGGATAAAGTGCTGGAAGGCTTTGGCTTTTCTGGCGGTGCTGTTTGGTTTCGTGTTGCGGCTTTAGCACTCGTTGTTTGGAGCAGTGTCGTTACTGTGCTTACAATCATTGCCCCACCTGCCATAAGCGCCTTGCGCTGCAAATTGGGGGGGGGGGGGGGGGGGGTAGCATAGAATTAACCCGTGTTGCAAGCATTTGTACGAATTTCATTTGGCACTCCATTGATATTGATCTGTCTCTAATTAACAGCCGTTATACTGGTATCAGTAATTTTCCAGCCCCAGCCTTGTCTCTTAATCCCTGGATGGAAGCCCTAAAACGTGGTCGTGTTTTTTGGCTATCACGCTCTTGATCCGTTTAGATCAAAGTATCCTAAAATAGGATATTTTCGAGTCCTACCTGAACTCAGAACCTTTAGTCAACTCTATTTTTCTATTTTTCTATTTTTTTACTTTATTCTCTCAGCCTCTCATTGAGGGCTTGTCGGAAAAGAGAGCCGGGTAGTTTTAGCCTCATCCTGAAAAATTTTAGATTGACTTTATTGAGATATATGCAATATGATTGCATATACACATTTAATGATTCGTTACAGGAGCAGGGTTTGAGCAACAGAATCACCAATCTGCACACATCCGACATCCGCTTTCCCACTTCAGAAAGCCTGGATGGTTCTGATGCAATAAATAAGGACCCCGATTATTCGGCTACCTACATCCTGCTTGAAACCGAGCAGGGCAATCAAGGCTTCAGTCTTATTTTTACTTTGGGAAGAGGGAACGATCTTTGTTGCCAGGCAGTCGAAAACATGCGCCACCTGGTCTTGGGCAAAGACTTTGCGGTGATTAAATCCAATATCGGAAAATTCTACAACGAGCTCCGCTCCGATACCCAGTTGCAATGGTTGGGTCCCGAAAAGGGTGTTATACACATGGCCACTGGCGGCGTAATTAACGCGGTGTGGGATATGTGGGCACGCTCCGAAAACAAGCCAGTTTGGCGTTTGCTGGCCGATATGTCGCCGGAACAATTCGTTGATTGCCTGGACTTTCGCTATATTGATGATGTACTCACTAGAAGCGAGGCATTGTCCATAGTGCGAAAAAACCAGGCGACCCGAGCAAATCGCATTAGTCAATTGGAACAACATGGGTATCCTGCCTATACCACGTCTGCCGGCTGGTTAGGATACAGCGATGAAAAAATGGTACGGCTTTGCAAAGAAGCGACCAGAGACGGCTTCAAGCACATTAAACTGAAGGTTGGCGAACGTGTCGAAGATGACGTGCGGCGTTGCAAAATCTCCAGAGCAGTGATTGGCGATGATATTAAGCTAATGATTGATGCCAACCAGGCCTGGGGGGTCGACCAGGCGATTGAATGGATGCAGCACTTAATGCCGTTCAAACCATGGTTCATTGAAGAACCAACCAGCCCGGATGATATTTTTGGGCACAGAAAAATTCGCAATAACATTGGCAATGTAAAAGTGGCAACCGGCGAACACTGTCAAAATCGTGTTATGTTCAAGCAATTTATAGCCAATGATGCGATAGATATTGTGCAAATTGACGCCTGCCGTCTAGCCGGGCTTAACGAGGCTTTAACGGTCTACATGATGGCCGCAAAGTACAATAAACCCGTCTGCCCCCATGCTGGTGGCGTTGGTTTATGTGAGTATGTGCAACATTTATCTATCATTGATTTCATGCAGATCTCTGGCGCTATTGGCGAACGTGTTATTGAATATGTCGATCACCTGCACGAGCATTTTGTCGATCCTTGCGAAATACGAAACGGCGCGTATGTCGCCCCCACAACGCCTGGATTCAGTATCAAAATGCGCGCAGAGTCTATCGCACGCTTTCAGTATCCCAATGGCTCTGAATGGGTTGCCCGACTCAGCTCAACCAATTCAACAAAGAAGACTGTTAGCGCATAGCGGGGCGGTATGAACAATTTTTTTGATCAGCGCTATCCAGCCACACCTGACCTTAAAGAGAAGGCTCGAAAGCGCATACCTCGCTTTGCTTTTGACTATCTTGAGGGTGGATGTAACGAAGAACGCGGCCTTGCTCGAAATCGAGAGGCACTCGCCGCGATACGTTTGCAGCAACGACAACTTCAGCCAATCGTCACTCCTGCTCTCGCTTGCAAGGTGCTGGGTCATTCATACAGTGCGCCTTTCGGTATCGCGCCTATAGGGCTACAGGGCATGATGTGGCCGAAAGCTCCAGAAATTCTTGCGCGTGCGGCAGCCGATCTCAATATACCGTTTGTACTAAGCATGGTCTCATCTGACAGCCTTGAGCATATCGCTGAAGTTTCAAACGGTGCGGCATGGTTCCAGCTTTACAATCCGGCTGATAATACGATTCAAGATGACCTGCTGCGTCGACTCAAGGCCGCCGCCTACGATATTCTGGTGGTGACCATAGACGTCCCAAGCTTTGGGTTTCGTCCAAGAGACATCCGTAATGGATTGTCGATGCCGCCACACATGACGATCAGGAATATCGTGCAAATGCTTTCGAGGCCGCAGTGGCTTGCCGCAACCATAGCAGCCGGCAAACCACAAATGCAAACATTGCTGCCCTACATGCCAAAAGGCATGATGGCTGATGGCTTGGCGCAGTTCATGAATCAATCGGTAATGGGGCCTGTCGATCGAGATAGTCTGATGGGGATTCGTGATCGATGGCCAGGAAAGCTGGTCGTAAAAGGCATACTCTGCACAGAAGATGCAGAACAGGCGGCGGCGATAGGAGCAGACGCCATAGTTGTTTCAAATCATGGCGCCAGACAGATGGACATAGGCGAAGCACCTATTCAACCGCTACTCCGAATTGCAGATAAGCTGCATAACCGGATTGAGATTTACATGGACAGCGGCATCAGGTCAGGACCAGACATTGCCTGCGCCCTTGCTTGTGGTGCGGATTTTGTGTTCCTCGGGCGTACGTTTGTATACGGAGTCAGCGCATTAGGCAAGCGCGGCGGAATACACACGATAAACCCCCTGAAGACCCAGTTGGCACAAGTTATGGGGCAGCTACGCTGCGCCTCTCCTGCCGAACTTGCGAGTTGCCTGGTGAATAAAAGGAGTTGAGTACGAGACTGACGTTGTAATCGCGGAAAAAGACTATTAAAGACATTAATAGACATTATATAGAGGTGCCCGAATATGCAAACACCCTTCGCAGTTCGCCCACTTGGCAATACGTCAGTTACCAGGCTGGGGTTTGGCGGTGCTTCGATGGGTAATCTATATCAACCTGTATCGGACGCTTGCGCTGCAGAAACGCTGGACGCTGCGCTCCATGCCGGCATCAAGCTGTTCGACACCTCACCCTACTACGGCTTTGGTCTCAGCGAACGCAGGCTCGGCAATGCACTGCGCAGCATTGAGAAGGGTGACTATGTTCTCTCTACCAAGGTCGGGAGGCTGCTCAAACCTGCACCCAATAGTGACACCGGGCAGTTGCGACACGGCTTTCAATCACCCATGCCATTTGAACCAGAATACGATTATTCCTACGACGGCATCATGCGTTCCTACGAGGCCAGCCTGCAACGCCTGGGGCTGGCAAAGATAGACATTTTGCTGGTACATGATATAGGCGCACTCACCCATGGCGATCAAGACGCTTACCATTTTGATCAGCTAGCAAGCAGTGGCTATGAAGCCTTGAACGAACTACGCCGTAGCGGCGCTATCGCCGCTGTTGGTCTGGGCGTTAACGAATGCGAAGTATGCGAGCGTGCCATGCAGATCGGCCAGTTTGATTGCTTTTTGCTGGCCGGTCGTTATTCTTTACTGGAGCAGCAGCCCCTGCACAGCTTTTTACCAAAATGTCAGCGCCACGGTGCGTCCGTCATACTGGGCGGGCCCTACAATTCCGGTATCCTGGCAACCGGTGTACATAGCGGCATCACACCCTGGTTTAATTATGAGCCAGCAACGCAGATAGTTATTGAGCGAGTCGCAAAAATTGAGGCTATATGCGCCGATTATGGCGTGACCCTGGCGGCAGCGGCATTGCAATTTCCTCTTGCGCACCCTGCCGTCGCCTCAGTGATTCCAGGCCTGGGTAGCAAAAAACGCGTGCAAAAAACGCTGGCATTATTGCGCGAAATAATTCCAGCGGATTTTTGGCGGGCTTTAAAGAACGCAAATCTGCTTGATCAGGAAGCACCTGTTCCTGCCGCAAACGGCAATGCCTCATGACGGCTAAAGGCGATGCAAATAAAAATGTCCGAATAGACAGCCACCAACATTTTTGGCAACGCGATCGCGGTGACTATCGCTGGATGACGCCTAAAGCTGGAGCTATCTACCGCGATTTCCTGCCTTCTGATCTACAACCAGAGCTTGAAAAAGCTGGCATACATCAGACTATTCTGGTACAGGCAGCCGACACCGAGGCAGAGACTCACTTTCTATTGGCACTCGCCGAACAGTCCGACTTTGTTGCTGGCGTTGTTGGCTGGGTGGATATGGAACACCCTGATGCAGCTGCGAGGATTCAGGCATTGTCACAGAATCCCTATTTCAAGGGAGTTCGCCCGATGATTCAGGATATTGCCGACCTTGACTGGATGCTTAAAGCAGAGTTGAGCGCTGCCTTCGCAGCACTCATAAAATACGACCTCAGCCTTGATGCTCTGGTGCTGCCTCAACATCTGGGCAATCTACAGAAGCTGCTGCAAAAACACCCGGATCTGTCGGTAGTGATAGATCATGCAGCCAAACCAGAAATCGCCAGTGGCAATATTGAACCCTGGTCAACCGCCATGCAAAAGCTGGCTGAACAAACCCGTGCTTACTGCAAGTTATCCGGATTGGTAACAGAGGCGGGAGAACGCCCCGGCGCCTGTCAACTTCAGCCTTATGTGGACACACTGCTGCAATGTTTTGGAGCAGATCGACTGATGTGGGGTAGCGACTGGCCAGTCGTTAAACTCTCAATGGAGTACCAGGACTGGCTATCTCTATCCAACGTATTACTGCGCAAGCTGCCGCCGGCAAAAATTCAGCAAATACTGGCAGGCACTGCCCAAACCTTTTACCGAATCACCCCTGCTACCTACTGACTGTGGAGCATCCCATGCAAGGCAGATTAAACAACAAGACGATACTGATTACTGCTGCCGGACAGGGCATAGGCCGGGCAAGTGCTGAATTGTTTGCCCGTGAAGGTGCCAATGTGTACGCAACGGACATCAACGCCGATGCACTTGCCAGCCTCAAGGGCATGCACACTCACCTACTGGATGTTACCGACCGAAACGCGATCAAGGATTTGGCACAAAAGATCAACCCGGTCAATGTACTCTTCAATTGTGCTGGCTTCGTCCACAATGGCACAATATTGGAGTGCAGTGAACAAGACTGGGCGTTCTCTTTTGCTCTCAATATAGACTCCATGTACCGCATGATTCGTGCTTTTTTACCCGCCATGCTGGCGTCAGGAAGCGGCTCCATTATCAATGTATCTTCAGTGGCCAGCTCCATCAAGGGTGTTCCCAACCGCTGTGTCTACAGCGTCACCAAAGCTGCCATCATTGGCCTGACCAAATCCGTTGCGGCTGACTATGTTCAACAGGGGATACGGTGTAATGCCATCTGCCCCGGCACCGTGCAATCGCCCTCTCTGGATCAACGGCTGGCCGACACGGGCGACTATGAATCGGCAAAAAAAGACTTTGTTGCACGGCAACCGATGAGGCGCATCGGCATGCCAGAAGAAATTGCCGCACTGGCACTCTATCTGGCCAGCGATGAATCCGCCTATACCACCGGTCAGTCTCACGTCATTGACGGCGGCTGGTCCATTTGAATGAAAAAGGATCAGTAAATGAAGTTATTACGCTACGGCAAGCAGGGCAGCGAACAGCCAGGATTATTGGATCAACATGGGCATATCCGCAGCCTTGCCACTGTTATTCACGATATTGATGGTGCCGCACTTGCTGCTGATACACTGCAGCGACTGCAAGCTGTTGATAGTGCCAGCTTGCCGTTAATCGACAAAGACGTTCGCCTTGGTGCTTGTGTTGGCAAGGTGGGAAAATTTATTTGCATCGGCCTAAACTACGCAGATCACGCCGCAGAATCGGGTATGCCGATACCGGCTGAGCCAGAGGTTTTTAGTAAGGCAACCAGTGCTATTTCCGGGCCCAACGACAATATTATACGACCCAGAAACAGCGACAAGCTGGACTGGGAAGTGGAGCTGGCCATCGTTATTGGCAAGCACGCATCCTATGTTAGTGAAGATGACGCCGCAGACTGCATTGCCGGCTATTGTGTTTGTAACGATGTGTCAGAGCGTGGTTTTCAGCTTGAAAGAGGTAGCCAGTGGGACAAAGGCAAGGGCTGCGATACCTTTGCCCCCATTGGCCCCTGGCTCGTTAGCAGTGACGAAGTAACAGACCCCCATGCGTTAGCTATGTGGCTGAAAGTGAATGGCCACCAGCACCAGCGCGGTAATACCCAAACCATGATATTCAAACCGGGGTTTATTGTCAGTTACCTGAGCCAGTTTATGAGCCTGCAAGCCGGAGACATCATCTCTACAGGTACACCACCGGGTGTTGGGCTTGGGCAAAAACCGCCCAGCTACCTGAATGCCGGTGATGTTATTGAACTTGGCATTGAAGGTCTTGGTCGCCAGCGGCAAATGGTTATCGACGCTGACTGACGCGGACTCCGCCGCTATTCCCGGTACTTGCCGGTACTTGCCAAGTTTCAGTGAACCTTGCGGAGTCCGCCTGAAGCCTTGATCAGGTCACCCAAATCCAGACGATTAACCAGGGCTTCTTGAACCTCTTTGGGCTTAACACGTTGTTCTTCCACCATCTGCCTCAGGTCAACATTCAAGGTGGCTTGGGAGGCTTGGGCTTTTGCGGCTTTCGCCTCAAGCATCTGTTTGGCGACCGTCTCAGGCGGAAACAGGCTGGGCTGATGCCAGGCTTCAATCTTCGCCTTGACGACTTCGGCCAAAGCCTTCAACTGCGCCAACTCCTCGTCATCCATGGCAATGCCGACATAACGCACAATCTTTTGCTTGACCTTATCGCCGACACGCACGGATGAAACAATCTGAACCGATTGTCTTGGGCTATTGGATGTAGATTTAACGCGAACGAACATGGGGTGAGCCTATACCATGCCATCGCCGGAGTCAACATAAATATTTAGATAGGCACTACAAAGCAGTTTCTCTACCACCCCCGCGTATTTATTGGGCTGTGGACGATCTGCGCGGGGTGGACCGTCGAAGTCAGGTGTATTTAAGCATGTAACGCCTTAATAATGGGCGTGCGAAGCGCGTCCTTAAATTAATTTATTTGTTATTGAGCCGCACTCTCTAATCTTTCAGCTAGCCAAACTTTAATGATCGATTGGCGAGTAACTCCAAGCCTGGCTGCTTCTTTATCTAAGGAGTCAATCATCCAGGTTGGAAAGTCGACATTTACTCTACGTTGCTCTTGATTAGGTCGCTTAATCTTTAACAAATCAAGGGAGCCAGTAATGTCCTTGCCAGCGTTAAAATCGGTGTCAAATTTCTTAGCTTTCATCTTGGTTTTCATATAGTTCTACTTCCTCACTGCGAGATCGGCGCACAGATGTGATTCGAATATTTTCATTACGATAAGTAATGACGGCAGACCAGCGCTTTCTATCGATAACACCAACAACAAGAAATCGTAGCTCACAAGCCTTATGGCTAACCAAGAGAGGGCGGCTAAGAGAGAGAAAGAGGCTGAGAATTGGTTGTATCGAGTTTGTAAGGCACCCTGGTCATAAGCCTTGAGCTGTGCATCCGGGTTTTGGTGCTATCCCCGGTTGTAAACCAATGTACAGCCAGGGCTTGCTGCGTTTAAGAGATTTCTATCTGGGGATTGGACGCATGGCATTTGCTTGCAAACTCCCGGAATGCGGTAAGGCCGGCACTGTTCATGGCGTGCTGGCTTTATTGGTCAATTTAGCGAAATTATTCGATGATTCTGGCTACGACGCCCGCGCCTACTGTGCGTCCACCCTCACGGATAGCAAAACGCAGACCTTCATCCATCGCAATCGGATTGATCAATGTCACCACCATGTTCACCCTGTCGCCCGGCATCACCATCTCAACACCATCAGGCAGTTCGCAAGCACCGGTCACGTCCGTGGTGCGGAAATAAAACTGTGGCCTGTAACCCTTGAAGAAAGGCGTGTGACGGCCACCTTCGTCTTTGTTCAGAATATACACTTCTGCTTCGAATTTCGTGTGCGGGGTAACCGAGCCAGGCTTGCCCAGTACCTGACCACGTTCAACATCTTCTCGCTTGGTACCACGCAAAAGAACACCCACGTTCTCACCCGCACGGCCTTCGTCCAACAGCTTGCGAAACATCTCAACACCCGTACAAACCGTCTTCTCAGTGTCTTTAATGCCCACAATCTCCAGATTGTCGCCAACATTGACTATGCCGCGCTCAATGCGGCCAGTTACCACTGTGCCACGGCCAGAGATAGAAAATACATCTTCGATTGGCATCAAGAAGGGCTTCTCGATGTCACGTACCGGATCAGGGATGTAGCTGTCCAGTGTCTCTACCAGCTTCTGTACCGAAGGAATACCAATATCTGATGTATCACCTTCCAGGGCTTTAAGCGCAGAACCAATAATAATAGGCGTCTCGTCACCCGGGAATTCGTATTGATCCAATAGCTCACGCAGCTCCATCTCTACCAATTCCAGCAATTCTTCGTCATCCACCATGTCCGCCTTGTTCATGTACACGACAATGTAGGGTACACCAACCTGCAATGACAGCAGAATATGCTCGCGTGTTTGTGGCATCGGGCCGTCCGCAGCAGAACAAACCAGGATAGCACCGTCCATCTGCGCTGCACCGGTAATCATGTTCTTTACATAATCCGCGTGCCCCGGACAGTCAACGTGCGCGTAGTGACGATTGGGCGAATCGTATTCAACGTGCGAGGTGGCAATCGTAATACCGCGTTCTCTTTCTTCCGGTGCATTGTCAATCTGCGCGAAATCACGCACTTCGCCTCCACCGAATACTTCCGCGCAAACCTTTGTCAAGGCCGCTGTTAGCGTCGTCTTGCCGTGGTCAACGTGACCAATCGTGCCTACGTTTACGTGTAATTTATTTCTTTCGAATTTTTCCTTCGCCACAATAGTACCTCTTCAAGTCTCTGATTCTACACTGTGCTGGATTTCAGGATGTCTGGTTAATAATGCCTTCAGCTATATTGTTGGGCACTACTGCATACTTGTCGAATTCCATCGTGTAAGTCGCACGTCCCTGAGTCGCCGAACGCAAATCAGTTGAGTAGCCGAACATTTCAGCAAGCGGAACCTCAGCATTGATTACTTTTCCTGCGGCACTGTCTTCCATGCCTTGCACCATGCCGCGACGACGGTTCAGGTCGCCTATTACATCTCCCATGTATTCTTCAGGAGACACAACTTCAACTTTCATCATTGGTTCCAGCAGAGCCGCGTCGGCTTCGAGGGCGCCTTTCCTCAACGCCATTGAGCCGGCGATTTTAAACGCCATTTCACTGGAATCCACATCGTGGAATGAGCCATCAAAAAGTGTTACTTTCATTGCCAGCAAGGGATAACCGGCAAGACAGCCATTCTTCATCTGCTCCTGCACCCCTTTGTCTACTGCTGGAATGTATTCTTTTGGAATCGTTCCGCCTACGATCTCGTTCACAAATTCGTATTCGGAATCCGGGTCCAGGGGCTCAAGTTTAAGTACCACATGTCCATACTGACCACGACCACCTGATTGCTTAACGTGCTTGCCTTCAATTTCGACGGTCTTTCTGATGGTTTCACGATAGGCGACTTGTGGCTTACCAATATTGGCTTCCACTGAAAACTCCCGACGCATTCTGTCTACCAGAACGTCAAGGTGCAGCTCACCCATGCCTGAAATAATTGTTTGGCCAGACTCTTCATCTGTTTCAACGCGGAACGATGGGTCTTCCTGTGCCAGTTTGCTTAAAGCGATGCCCATTTTCTCCTGATCTGCCTTGCTCTTTGGCTCCACCGCCACCGAGATTACCGGCTCAGGGAATTCCATTTTTTCCAGAGTGACGAGGCGATCAATTGCGCACAAGGTCTCACCGGTTGTCACATCTTTCAGGCCAATAGCAGCGGCAATATCACCGGCCAATACTTCTTTAATTTCTTCCCGGGAATTTGCGTGCATTTGCACCATGCGCCCAACACGCTCTTTCTTGCTCTTAATCGGGTTATAAACTGAATCGCCAGAGTTCAGGGCGCCAGAATAGACGCGGAAGAAGGTCAAGGTTCCAACGAAGGGATCAGTCGCAATCTTGAATGCCAAAGCAGCGAAAGGCGCTGCGTCATCGGCCTCACAGTTAGTAGTGCCGCCATCCTCAAGAATGCCTTCAATGGCTTTTACTTCGGTTGGCGCCGGCATGTAATCCACAACCGCATCCAACACTGCTTGAACGCCCTTGTTCTTGAAAGCGGAACCACATAGAGTCGGCACAATTTCGCTTGCCAGAGTACGTTCACGAATACCAGCCATAAGCTCTTGTTCGGACAATTCGCCAGATTCGAGATACTTGTCCATTAGCTCTTCGTTGGCTTCAGCGGCAGCTTCGAGCAAATTTTCACGCCATTCATCCGCCAGCTCCTGTACATCTGCCGGAATATCTTCGTATTTAAACGTCGTGCCCTGATCGTCTTCGTTCCAGCGAATAGCTTTCATCTTCACCAGGTCGATAACACCCTTGAATTCGTCTTCCGCACCGATAGCCAATTGCAAGGGAATTGGATTAGCCCCTAAACGCTCTTTCATCTGCTTTACAACCAGCAGAAAGTCAGCACCGGCACGGTCCATCTTGTTGACAAATACCATGCGTGGCACTTCATAGCGATTTGCCTGGCGCCATACAGTTTCGGTCTGTGGTTGCACGCCGGACGAACCACATAGAACGACGACGGCTCCATCCAATACACGTAGAGAGCGCTCAACCTCAATAGTAAAGTCAACGTGCCCCGGTGTGTCAATAATATTGATGCGATGTTCGTCGTACTGGCCATCCATGCCATTCCAGAAACAAGTCGTCGCGGCAGAGGTAATGGTAATACCACGCTCCTGCTCTTGCTCCATCCAATCCATAGTGGCAGCACCGTCATGTACTTCACCAATTTTGTGTGAAATGCCGGTGTAGAATAGTACACGCTCAGTCGTTGTTGTTTTCCCCGCGTCTACGTGAGCAACAATTCCGATGTTGCGATAACGACTTAATGGATGTTTTCTGGCCACAGCTTATGCCCTCTAATAAAATTAATTCAATTAAAACGATTCACTCAGAAGCGTTTTCTTTAAAATTTGTCGCTAAAAACGGTAGTGCGAGAATGCCCGGTTGGCTTCTGCCATACGATGCACATCTTCGCGCTTCTTGACTGCACTGCCCTTGCCTTCAGCGGCATCGCTTATTTCGCCGGCCAAACGTAAAGCCATTGATTTTTCGCCGCGCTTACGGGAATGCTCTACCAACCAACGCATGGCAAGCGCATTACGACGCTCAGCTCTTACCTCAACAGGAACCTGGTAAGTTGCACCCCCCACGCGACGCGACTTTACCTCCACCATTGGAGCGATAGCGTCCAGAGCCTTCTCGAAGGCTTCGAGAGGATCACCGGGTGTTTTTTTTGAAACCACGTCTAATGCACCATAGACAATGCGTTCGGCAACAGACTTCTTGCCGTCCACCATCACATGGTTCATGAATTTTGCGAGGGTTTTACTTCCGAACTTTGGATCAGGCAGAACTTCACGTTTTGCCACTTCTCTTCTTCTGGGCATTTGAGACCTCTATGTTTATTCAGGTTAACCCGGGATTCTCAATCGATTGGAAAATCGACTGCTACCTGGCCTTACTCTCGCTCATCAATTGTTTAAAGAGTCTCGATGAGGCGCGTATCCTTACGCTTGTGATGACGGCCGTAGCCGTCGGACTCTGTGTGTTGTGTCTACTACCTGGGACGTTTGGTGCCGTACTTGGAACGGCTTTGCTTGCGATCCGCAACACCTGAAGTGTCCAGGCTGCCTCGAACTGTGTGATAACGCACGCCTGGCAAATCCTTAACACGACCACCACGGATTAAAACCACGGAGTGTTCCTGCAGGTTATGGCCTTCGCCACCAATATAGGACGACACTTCAAACCCATTAACCAGGCGTACACGACAAACCTTTCTCAAAGCCGAGTTCGGCTTTTTTGGTGTGGTTGTGTAGACCCTGGTGCAAACGCCACGTTTTTGCGGTGAGCCTTGCAGTGCAGGTACACCGCTTTTGACGACTTTACTGCGTCGGGGCTTGCGTACTAATTGGTTAATTGTCGCCATATTTTCCTTACAACCTCTAATTTTCGGGATTTATTCCCATTCTTGACTAAATTCCAGCGCAGCTGTCAGCCCCATTGTTCTAATGCGCCAATTGCGCCAATTGCGCCAAAAACAGCCAGAATAAAGGATGCGAGAGTGTAATGATCCCGCATCCTCTAGTCAACTGTTTCCAGGCACTGTTTTCAGGCAATTGCTCCCGGCAATCAAGCGCCTTCGAAGGGCTTTGCTAGCCTTCAACCTCTATATTTAGCGCCTCACTCAAGGCTGCTTCTACGTCGCTGGCACTGACCGAATCTGAGTCAGCCGCGTCTTCATAAGATTTCTTGCGAGCGGCGTGATACGCCAGGCCGGTTCCAGCCGGAATCAATCGTCCAACTATCACGTTTTCCTTGAGACCTCTCAGGAAATCACGCTTTCCGGTAACCGCCGCTTCGGTGAGAACGCGAGTGGTTTCCTGAAACGATGCCGCCGAGATGAAGGACTCAGTAGCCAGCGATGCCTTGGTAATACCCAGCAGCATGCGCTCGAAACGAACTGCCTGCTTATCGTCTTCCCGGAGCTTTTCATTCACTTCGAGAACCTGCGTGTAAGTGAGCTGTTCACCCTTGATTAGCCCTGAATCGCCGATGTGAGTGACTTCAATCTTGCGCAGCATCTGCCGCACGATAACTTCGATGTGCTTATCGTTAATACGCACACCTTGTAATCGATACACTTCCTGCACTTCGTTAACGATATATTGAGCCAGGGCTTCAACCCCTTTCAAACGCAAAATATCGTGAGGAGCCGGAGGGCCTTCTGACACCACCTCTCCCTTCTCAATGTACTCACCTGCGAACACTGTCATTACGCGCCATTTTGGAATCAGCACTTCGTAGTGATCTGAACCATCAATGGGATTGACGCCATCTTTAGGGGTAATCACCAGACGACGCTTTCCTTTGGTTTCTTTACCAAAGCTCACGGTTCCAGAAATTTCCGCCAGAATGGCGGGCTCTTTCGGGCGACGGGCTTCAAACAAATCCGCTACCCGTGGCAGACCACCGGTGATGTCACGGGTCTTTGAACCTTCCTGCGGAATACGCGCGATAACATCACCGATGTTCAAGTCAGCGCCATCTTTAAGGCTGACGATGGCATTGGCTGGCAACGGGTAATGGGCAGGATGGTTAGTACCTGGCAGGCAGATTTCTTCACCTTCCGCATCCACGACTGTGACACCCGGGCGTAGCTCTTTTGCTGAAGCGGCGCGTTCGTTCGGGTCAATAACAGAAATGCTGCTCAGACCAGTTATCTCATCCATTTGTTCACGAACAGTAATGCCCTCTTCTATGGCAGCAAAGGCTACCTTACCCGATACTTCCGATACAATCGGGTGAGTGTGCGGATCCCATGTCGCTACGATATTGCCTGCTTCCACTTCGGCTTTCTTGCCGACTGTAATCAGCGCGCCGTAAGGCAACTTATACCGCTCACGTTCACGGCCATTGGCATCATCAACGATGAGTTCACCGGAACGAGATACCACCACCAGCTCGTCCTTGATATTCTCTACTGTCTTCATGTTGTGCAGATGAATGGTACCGGTATTTTTAACCTGCACGTTATCGGATGCTGTAGCCCGCGATGCCGCACCACCAATGTGGAAGGTGCGCATGGTCAACTGTGTGCCTGGTTCACCGATTGACTGCGCAGCAATAACACCAACCGCCTCACCAATGTTGGCAACGTGACCGCGAGCCAGGTCTCGTCCGTAACACTGGCTACAGATACCAAAACGAGTTTCACAAGTGATCGGTGAACGCACATGTACCTGGTCCACGCCACCCGTTTCTAGTTTCTCAACCATGCGCTCGTTAATCATGGTACCGGCTTTGGCTATCATTTCGCCGTTTATTTCGGACACAACGTCCCTGGCAAGCACACGACCCAGGACGCGGTCTCCCAATGGGGCGATGATGTCGCCGCCTTCGATAACCGGCGACATGGTCAAACCGTTTTCGGTTTCACAATCGTGTTCAGTAATTACCAGGTCTTGCGAAATATCCACTAAACGGCGAGTCAGGTAACCTGAGTTGGCTGTCTTCAACGCCGTATCCGCCAGCCCTTTACGCGCACCGTGGGTCGAGGTGAAGTATTGAGACACACTCAAACCCTCACGGAAGTTAGCGGTAATTGGCGTCTCGATGATGGAACCATCCGGTCGCGCCATCAAACCACGCATACCGGCCAGCTGACGAATCTGCGCGGGGGAACCACGAGCACCTGAATCGGCATAGACATAGACCGAATTAAAAGACTCTTGTAATTCTTCCTTGCCTTCTTTATTGATGACAGATTCAGTAGACAGTCCGTCCATCATGGACTTGGCCACGATGTCATTGGCACGAGACCAGATATCGATAACCTTGTTGTATTTCTCACCTTGAGTGACCAGACCCGAGGCAAACTGTGTCTCAATTTCTTCGACCTCAAAATTGGCCTGGCTGATTATTGCTGTTTTCTCATCAGGAATTACAAAGTCATTAACCCCGATGGAAGAACCAGAACGGGTTGAATATTTGTAACCGGTGTACATCAGTTGGTCAGCAAAAATTACCGTCTCTTTCAGCCCTACGTTTCGGTAGCAGGCATTAAGAATTTGTGAGATTGGCTTCTTTGCCATCTTCTGATCGACCATAGAGAACGGCAGGCCATCTGGCACGATGTTGAATAACAACACTCGACCTACTGTGGTATTCACAATTTCGGTTTTGCTAATACGCTCGCCTTCTTCATCATTACAGATATCAGTAATGCGCACCTTGATGCGTGCCTGAAGGTGGGCATTGCCTGTCTCGTATGCGCGCTGCACTTCTTTCGCATTGGCGAAAACCATGCCTTCGCCTTTCGCATTCACGCGCTCGCGGGTCATGTAATAGAGACCAAGAACAACATCCTGAGACGGGACAATGATAGGCTCACCGTTAGCTGGTGCCAGAATATTGTTAGTGGACATCATTAGCGTACGCGCTTCTAACTGGGCTTCCAGTGTCAGTGGTACGTGAACGGCCATTTGGTCGCCGTCGAAGTCAGCATTGTAGGCCGCACAAACTAACGGGTGTAGCTGAATCGCCTTGCCTTCGATTAAAACCGGCTCGAACGCCTGAATACCCAATCTATGCAGGGTTGGCGCACGGTTAAGCAATACCGGGTGCTCACGAATAACGTCAGCCAGGATGTCCCAGACTTCCGCCGTTTCTCTCTCCACCATTTTCTTCGCGGCTTTAATGGTGGTGGCCAAACCGCGACGTTCAAGCTTGCCGAAGATAAACGGCTTGAATAATTCCAGCGCCATCTTCTTGGGTAGACCACACTGATGCAATTTAAGGGTCGGGCCTACCACGATTACAGAGCGACCAGAATAATCCACACGCTTGCCAAGAAGATTCTGCCTGAATCGACCCTGCTTGCCCTTGATCATGTCAGCCAGTGACTTGAGCGGGCGTTTGTTTGAACCGGTAATCGCACGACCACGACGACCGTTATCAAGCAAGGCATCAACCGATTCCTGCAACATACGCTTTTCGTTACGCACGATAATATCTGGCGCGTTAAGATCGAGCAGACGCTTCAAACGGTTGTTTCTATTAATTACACGACGGTAAAGGTCGTTTAGGTCTGATGTCGCAAAACGACCACCATCCAGAGGAACCAGGGGACGAAGCTCAGGTGGCAACACAGGTAATACTGTCATTACCATCCAATCTGGCTTATTGCCTGAGTCGTTAAAGGCTTCCAGCAGCTTTAGGCGCTTGGAAAGTTTCTTCAGCCTGGTTTCGGAGTTTGTGGCCGGAATCTCTTCGCGTAGACGAGCCACTTCAGCATCTACATCCATGTCTTCCATTAGTGCCTGAACAGCTTCCGCGCCCATCTTGGCATCGAACTCATCGCTGAATTCTTCCCTCGCTTCGTAGTACTGCTCATTGCTAAGAAACTGGCCTTTTTCCAAGGTAGTCATACCTGGATCAGTTACTACGAACTGTTCGAAATACAGAATACGTTCGATGTCACGCAGTGTCATGTCCAACAGTAAGCCGATGCGGGAAGGCAAGGATTTGAGAAACCAGATATGAGCAACCGGACTAGCCAGCTCTATGTGACCCATACGATCACGACGAACCTTCGAAAGAGCAACTTCCACACCACACTTTTCACAGATTACACCGCGATGCTTCAAGCGCTTGTACTTTCCACACAGGCATTCGTAATCCTTGACCGGGCCAAAAATTTTGGCACAGAACAAGCCATCACGTTCGGGCTTGAAAGTTCTGTAGTTAATTGTCTCTGGCTTCTTGACTTCGCCGAATGACCAGGCACGGATCATCTCCGGCGAGGCCAATCCAATTCGAATGGAATCGAACTCATCTGATTGTGATTGAGATTTAAGCAAGCCTAACAGGTCTTTCATTCTATATCCTCCACCCACCGCTTCCACGGCAAGGCTTTAATAATCAGTAATTTTCATTTCGTACCAGCCAGCTTGAATTGGCTTACTTACTTACTCACATCCAATTCCATATCGATCGCAAGCGATCTGATTTCTTTCACCAGCACATTAAATGATTCCGGCATTCCCGGTTCCATTCTGTGATCACCGTCCACGATGTTCTTGTACATCCGGGTTCGTCCGGCAACGTCATCCGATTTAACGGTTAGCATTTCCTGCAAGGTATACGCAGCGCCGTAAGCTTCCAGCGCCCACACTTCCATCTCACCGAAGCGCTGACCACCGAACTGTGCCTTGCCACCCAACGGCTGTTGAGTAACCAGACTGTAGGAGCCTGTGGACCTGGCGTGCATCTTGTCATCGACCAGATGGTTCAACTTCAGCATATACATGATGCCTACAGTCACTTCTTGATCGAAAGATTCACCGCTTCGACCATCAAACAGCGTGACCTGACCGCTTTCATCAATCCCGGCCAGCTCTAGCATATCCTTGATTTCTGATTCGGCAGCGCCATCGAATACCGGCGTTGCCATTGGCACACCGGCACGCAAATTACCCGCTAACTCAACCACCTCGCCATCGCTAAGGCTCTTGATATCTTCAGTTCGCTCACCGATACCGTTATAGATTTTAGTAAGCAACTTTCTGACTTCTGATACCTTTTTTCTCGCATCCAGCAATTCGCCGATTCTATTACCCAGCCCTTTGGCAGCCGCACCCAGGTGCGTCTCAAGTACCTGGCCAACGTTCATTCGCGACGGCACACCCAGAGGATTCAATACGATATCCACCGGCTCACCTTTTTCGTCGTAGGGCATGTCTTCAATCGGCATGATCACCGAAATAACACCCTTGTTGCCATGACGACCGGCCATCTTGTCACCTGGCTGAATGCGACGCTTGATAGCCAGATAAACTTTAACGATTTTTAAGACACCAGGAGCAAGATCATCACCCTGGGTAAGTTTTTTCTTCTTATCTTCAAACCGTTCATCAAGTTCAAGCCGTCTCTCTTCCAATTGTTGTTCAGCACGTTCCAACTGCGTGTTTACAGCATCGTTTGCCATGCGCAGCTTGAACCATTCCTCTCCAGGCAAATTGTTCAAGTAATCAGCCGTTACCTTTTGGCCTTTCTTGAGCGCCGGACCACCAGCAACTGGCTTGCCTACTAACGCCTGCTGCAAACGCTCGTAAGTCGCGCCCTTAACAATCCGATATTCGTCATCGATGTCTTTGCGTACCTTGTCCAATTGTGAGCTTTCGATTTCTACTGCTCGTTGATCTTTCTCTAATCCGTCCCGAGTAAACACCTGTACATCGATTACCGTGCCCTTAACACTGGTAGGCACTCGTAAAGAAGTGTCTTTTACGTCAGAGGCTTTTTCACCAAAGATTGCACGCAATAGTTTCTCTTCAGGCGTTAGCTGCGTTTCTCCTTTTGGAGTAACTTTCCCGACGAGAATGTCACCGGCACCAACTTCGGCACCTATATAAACAATACCGGACTCATCCAGCTTGCCCAGCGCATCTTCACCAACATTAGGAATATCTGCGGTGATTTCCTCAGACCCCAGTTTTGTATCACGGGCGACACAGGTTAACTCCTGGATGTGAATAGTGGTAAAACGATCTTCCTTCACTACGCGCTCGGATATTAATATGGAGTCTTCGAAGTTGTATCCATTCCATGGCATAAAGGCTATGCGCATATTCTGTCCCAAGGCCAGCTCGCCCATATCAATGGAAGGGCCGTCAGCCAAAATATCACCACGGGAAATAGTGTCGCCATCTTTCACCAACGGTCGCTGGCTAATGCAGGTATTCTGGTTGGAGCGGGTATATTTCGTCAGATTATAGATATCAACACCTGCTTCGCCAGCATCTGTTTCTGCATCGTTCACACGAACAATAATTCGAGCCGCATCAACACTTTCGATAACACCACCGCGGAAGGCAACCACACAAACACCGGAGTCACTGGCGACGTTGCGTTCCATGCCTGTTCCGACCAGGGGCTTTTCAGTCTTCAGTGTTGGTACTGCCTGACGCTGCATATTGGAACCCATCAAGGCTCTATTCGCATCATCATGCTCAAGGAAAGGAATCAAGGCCGCCGCCACCGATACCATCTGTTGCGGAGCCACATCCATATAGTCAACTTCTTCGCGTGGCTTTAAGCTTGTCTCACCCTTGTAGCGCACAGTAACCAGATTATCGACGAAGCCCTTCTTCTTATCTAAAGGCGCACTGGCCTGGGCAATGACGAAATCACTTTCGTCAATAGCCGATAGATAATCGATTTCATCAGTTACCTTATTCTTGTCAAGCCTCCTGTATGGGCTTTCAAGAAAGCCATAGTTGTTGGTCCTGGCATAGGTCGCCAGCGAATTAATCAATCCAATATTTGGCCCCTCGGGAGTCTCAATCGGGCAGACACGCCCATAGTGAGTCGGATGCACGTCTCGCACTTCAAAACCGGCCCTTTCACGAGTCAGACCACCCGGGCCAAGCGCTGAAACCCGACGTTTGTGCGTCACTTCAGACAAGGGATTGTTTTGATCCATAAATTGAGAAAGCTGACTGGAACCAAAAAATTCCTTGATCGCTGCGGCGACTGGCTTGGCATTGATCATGTCTTGTGGCATCAAGCCTTCAGAGTCAGCCATACTCAGGCGCTCCTTAACGGCACGCTCAACACGAACCAAACCAACACGGAACTGGTTTTCAGCCATTTCACCCACCGAGCGGATACGGCGATTGCCCAGGTGATCGATATCATCCACCGAACCGGAACCATTACGTATTCCTACCAGGGTTTTAAGTACATCAACGATGTCTTGCTGGCTAAGAACCATTGAGCCTTCTGACTCAGGACGACCTAAACGCCGGTTGAACTTCATGCGCCCAACAGCAGATAGATCATAACGCTCCGGTGAGAAGAACAAATTAGAGAACAGGTTCTCCGCAGACTCTTTAGTAGGCGGCTCACCCGGGCGCATCATGCGGTAAATCTCAATCATGGCCTCTAACTTAGAGGTCGTTCCATCGATGCGAAGCGTGTGCGAGATAAAGGGACCACAGTCAAGATCGTTAGTGTAGATTGTTTCAAATTTTTTGACGCCAGCTTCGAAAAATTGCGCCAATACCTCTTCTGTAATTTCAGTGTTAGAAGCAACTAATACTTCGCCGGTTTCTTCATTGATTACATCAGCCGCAAGCGTCGCGCCAAGCAGATAATCATTGGCAACAAGCAGTGAAGTTAACCTGGCTTTTTCCATCTGGCGCACATGGCGCGAAGTGATACGTCGGCCAGCTTCGACTATTTCTTTGCCTTTCTTGTCATTTAGAGGAAAAGACAGCACCTCGCCTCGTAAACGGGCCGGCACCAGCTTCAGGGATATAGTTGGCTCTTTGGCTTTTGAAATAGAAAAGCGGTTATTTTCATAGAACATCGCAAGAATTTCTTGAGAGCCATAGCCTAGCGCACGCAACAATACCGAGGCAGGTAACTTTCTGCGGCGATCGATTCGCACATAAACCATGTCCTTTGGATCGAACTCGAAATCCAGCCAGGAACCACGGTACGGAATTACACGCGCCGTGTAGAGTAACTTGCCGGAACTGTGCGTCTTGCCACGGTCGTGATCGAAGAACACGCCTGGTGATCTATGCAACTGAGACACAACAACTCGCTCAGTACCGTTGATTACAAAGGTACCGGACTCTGTCATTAACGGGATTTCACCCATATAGACTTCTTGTTCTTTAATGTCCTTAATCGTTTGTGTACTCGATTCCTTATCATACAGAATCAACCGCGCCTTGACGCGCAAGGACACTGAATAGGTGGAACCACGTAATTGACATTCTTTAACGTCAAAAGTCGGCTTTCCAAGCTTGTAGCTAACATATTCCAGAACAGCCTTGCCGGAATAGCTGACGATAGGGAATACAGATTTGAACGCGGCATGAAGACCGTGTTCCAGGCGCTTTTCAACAGGTATATCAACCTGCGTAAACTGTTTATAGGAATCGACTTGTATCGACAAGAGGTAAGGGATATCCATCGCACTGGGCAATTTGCCGAAGTTCTTGCGGATACGTTTTTTCTCTGTATACGAATAGGCCATTGATGTGTTCCTGGCGTTGTGTTCTATTGACATTAACTACTGGCAGAATTACTCTGCGATTTGCATGTTCGGTCATCTTGTTATGTGACGACTGGGACAGTGACGGTGCGAGGTGTTTATGCCTGCATCTACTTACTCAAACTACAGCGAAGCAACGCCAGGTGCTATGTACTGTGCACCCGGCGCATGTCGTGCGGTAAGGCTTGCTGACTACTTAAGCTCAACGGTAGCGCCAGCTTCTTCCAAAACTTTCCTGGCTTCTTCCGCTTCTGCTTTTGGCGCAGCTTCCTTAATTGTTGCAGGAGCTCCATCAACCATTCCCTTAGCCTCTTTAAGACCCAGACCGGTGATGCCGCGTACTGCTTTAATAACGCTCACTTTCTTGTCACCAATGGCGCTAAGAACAATATCGAACTCATCTTTCTCTTCTTCTGGAGCGGCTTCAGCGTCTGCTGCCGCAGGAGCGGCTGCTACTGCTGCTGCCGCTGAAACACCGAATTTTTCTTCCATCGCCTCGACCAACTGAACTACGTCCATTACTGACATCTCTGCAATTGCATCCAATACTTCTTCTTTAGAAAGAGCCATGACTCTTGTCTCCTGCTTTCAATAAAATAAATTAATGTAGTTTTGTGTTTCTGCTCTTTTACAAATCTCTAACAAAAGGAACTAGGCTGCTTCCTGTTTTTGGTCTCGAACTGCCGCAACAGCGCGTGTTGCTTTCGAGGGAACCTCTTTCATGGTTCTGGCCAGCTTCGTTACAGGCGCTAACATCACGCTCATAAGAATGGACAGGGCTTGATCATGGGTAGGCAACTTCGCCAACACATCAATCTGACCCGCATCCAGCAAATTGCCACCGACAGAGAGTGCCTTGATCTCAAAACCTTCTTTTTCTTTAGCGAAATCCTTTAGCACGCGGGCAGCGGCAGCGGGATCTTCTTCGGAAAATGCAAGAATGGTAGGACCAACTAAAACTTCTTGAATACATTCGAAATCAGTGTCTACCACCGCTTTTTTCAGCAGCGTGTTTCTTACAACACGCAGGTAAACCTTGTTTTCTCTTGCCGTCTTTCGAAGCTCAGTCATATCACCCACGGTCACGCCCCGATAATCGGCGAGTACCGCAGACAAAGCACTGTTAGCAGCCTTATTGACTTCCGAAACGATTTGTTTCTTGTCTTCCAGTCTAATAGCCACTCGCTAAACTCCTTAAAATGCTTGATTACTCAACCACGATTCAGCATGGAGAAAAACCCCTTCTCTATGCCCTTGCCATGCGGTGATTAAATTCAGTTCTACAGAACCAAACGGGCTTCACCATCTGCGCAGGAAATTAAGCTAAACCCAAAGCGGGCGGTTGCACCTGCGGTCTCTGATAGCCTCGCTTACGCGAAACCCCAAAGTCTGTTGAGAAACAGCAATACTGCTTCTCGAATTCTTTATTACTTTTTTACCGTTCTATTTTTTAAAGCCTTTGTTTTTAAAGCCTTTGTTTTTGAAGCCTTTGTTTTTAAAGCAGCAGTGAGGACTGGTCAATTTGTAGTCCGGGTCCCATAGTCGAAGAAAGAACAACTTTTCTTATATAGACACCTTTAGACGAAGCCGGCCGGGATTTCTTCAAGTCGGCCAGCAAGGCTTCAAGATTTGCTTTAATCGCCGACGCATCAAAACCCACTTTCCCTATGCCACCGTGCACAATGCCATTTTTGTCTGTGCGATAACGTACCTGACCTGCTTTTGCATTCCTGACTGCGGCTTCAACGTCAGCTGTCACTGTTCCCACTTTAGGGTTGGGCATTAAGCCTCTGGGACCCAAAACAGTACCTAACTTGCCAACAACGCGCATAGCATCCGGAGTCGCGATCACCACATCAAAATCCAGATTTCCGGCTTGAATACTTTCCGCAAGATCATCAAAGCCTACTATGTCAGCACCGGCTGCCTTTGCCTTATCAGCATTTTCACCTTGCGCAAATACGGCAACACGCACGTCCTTACCAGTACCGTTTGGTAGTATTGTTGAGCCGCGCACTGCCTGATCAGATTTTCTCGCATCAATACCAAGATTTACACACACGTCCAGAGACTCGCTGAATTTTTTCGAGGCGAAGCCGGCAAGAAGTGCCACAGCCTCTTCAACTGAATAAGCCTTGCCGGCTTCCAGTTTTTCAGCCAACTGCTTTTGTTTTTTGGATAATTTGGCCATGTTATTCCACTCCCTCAACTTCTAAACCCGCACTGCGAGCGCTGCCCGCAAGAGTGCGTACCGCAGCATCCATATCGGCAGCGGTGAGGTCAGGCATTTTCTGAGTTGCGATTTCTTCCAACTGGGCACGATTTACCTTGCCCACTTTTTCCGTATTCGGGCGGCCACTGCCTTTCTCAATACCAGCAGCTTTTCGCAACAGTACCGAGGCGGGAGGTGTCTTTGTAATAAAGGTAAAACTACGGTCGGCGTATACCGTTATAACGACTGGAATAGGCAAGCCAGGCTCAACTGCTTGAGTCTGCGCATTGAATGCCTTACAGAAATCCATGATATTCACGCCGTGTTGTCCGAGTGCCGGACCAACCGGTGGGCTTGGGTTAGCTTTTCCCGCGCCAACTTGCAGCTTAATATAAGCCTGTACTTTCTTAGCCATTTCTATCTCCTGTGGGTTCAAGCGTTTGATCTGACTTTGCAGCTAATCAAACTCCCCGGCGTACCCTGGCAAATGCCATGGGCTCGACTTGGTTAATAAGGATGTTACACCCTCGTTTTTCCTGACTTTTTCCTAACTTTTTCCTGGCTCTTTCCTAGCTCTTTTCGACCTGCCCAAACTCCAGCTCTACTGGCGTTGAGCGGCCAAATATCAGTACCGCGATGCGTAAGCGACTTTTCTCATAATTAACTTCTTCAACGGTGCCGGTAAAGTCATTAAAAGGACCCTCGGTAACTCGAACCATTTCACCAGGTTCGTAGATGATCTTATGAGTTGGAGTCTCTTCGCTGTCCTCCATTCTTTGAAGAATCTTATTCGCTTCTTTATCTGTAATTGGCGCTGGTTTCTCTGCCGTTCCACCAATAAAACCCATTACCCTGGGTGTGTCTTTCACTAAATGCCAGGTATCGTCGTTAAGTTCCATATGAACCAACACATAGCCAGGAAAGAATTTACGTTCACTCTTTCGCTTTTGCCCGCCGCGCATTTCTAATACTTCTTCAGTAGGCACCAACACTTCATCGAAATAGTCATCCATGCCAGAAAGGGTGATTCGCTCTCCCAGTGCATGCATTACTTTTTTCTCATAACCTGAATAGGCATGAACTACGTACCAGCGCTTTGCCATTTTTACCTCTAGCCGATCATCGATGAAATAACGCCATTTAATCCCCAATCCAGCAGCCACAAAATAAAGGCGACGATGAATATGACGATTAAGACCACGATAGTAGTCTGCGTAGTTTCTTGTCTTGTTGGCCAAACAACCTTTCTAATTTCGACCCGCGCATCAAGACATAAGTTGACAAAGGCACGTCCCCGTACAGTTTGAGAGCCTACCCATCCAGCCACGCCGGCTGCAACCAGCAGCCCCAGCGTTCTAAGCAATAAGGATTCTGTTGCGAAGCGGGAGTTTGCATAGATAGCAGCCGCTACAATTGCGACCACGACTGCCCACTTGATCCAGTCCAGGCTACCGTCTTCACCTTCTGTTTTTTCGGTCATAATTTTGTGTTCTGTTTTTGTTTCGGTGCTTTTTGTTTCGGTGCTTTCAATTTAACTCACTGCCTAACGACAAGGTAGTTGCTTGCCCTTCACTTCATGTGGAAGCTCACCTGCCTTTAGTTGGCAGGCCAGGAGGGAATCGAACCCCCAACCTGCGGTTTTGGAGACCGCTGCTCTGCCAATTGAGCTACTGGCCTGGTATTTGTCTACAGGGCATTAGTGTTTTTACTAATCTCTTTGCTGAATCTTGCTGCTGCGAGTAAAAACCTCCAAAACTTCGATTGTTTCATACGCGTAAACGCAGAAACACCAGAGATGACCAAGCCGAAGCACCCATTTGAGTGCCTCGGCCCGGCAATAAGTCTTTAGCGAAATTATTCGATGATTCTGGCTACGACGCCCGCGCCTACTGTGCGTCCACCCTCACGGATAGCAAAACGCAGACCTTCATCCATCGCAATCGGATTGATCAATGTCACCACCATGTTCACCCTGTCGCCCGGCATCACCATCTCAACACCATCAGGCAGTTCGCAAGCACCGGTCACGTCCGTGGTGCGGAAATAAAACTGTGGCCTGTAACCCTTGAAGAAAGGCGTGTGACGGCCACCTTCGTCTTTGTTCAGAATATACACTTCTGCTTCGAATTTCGTGTGCGGGGTAACCGAGCCAGGCTTGCCCAGTACCTGACCACGTTCAACATCTTCTCGCTTGGTACCACGCAAAAGAACACCCACGTTCTCACCCGCACGGCCTTCGTCCAACAGCTTGCGAAACATCTCAACACCCGTACAAACCGTCTTCTCAGTGTCTTTAATGCCCACAATCTCCAGATTGTCGCCAACATTGACTATGCCGCGCTCAATGCGGCCAGTTACCACTGTGCCACGGCCAGAGATAGAAAATACATCTTCGATTGGCATCAAGAAGGGCTTCTCGATGTCACGTACCGGATCAGGGATGTAGCTGTCCAGTGTCTCTACCAGCTTCTGTACCGAAGGAATACCAATATCTGATGTATCACCTTCCAGGGCTTTAAGCGCAGAACCAATAATAATAGGCGTCTCGTCACCCGGGAATTCGTATTGATCCAATAGCTCACGCAGCTCCATCTCTACCAATTCCAGCAATTCTTCGTCATCCACCATGTCCGCCTTGTTCATGTACACGACAATGTAGGGTACACCAACCTGCAATGACAGCAGAATATGCTCGCGTGTTTGTGGCATCGGGCCGTCCGCAGCAGAACAAACCAGGATAGCACCGTCCATCTGCGCTGCACCGGTAATCATGTTCTTTACATAATCCGCGTGCCCCGGACAGTCAACGTGCGCGTAGTGACGATTGGGCGAATCGTATTCAACGTGCGAGGTGGCAATCGTAATACCGCGTTCTCTTTCTTCCGGTGCATTGTCAATCTGCGCGAAATCACGCACTTCGCCTCCACCGAATACTTCCGCGCAAACCTTTGTCAAGGCCGCTGTTAGCGTCGTCTTGCCGTGGTCAACGTGACCAATCGTGCCTACGTTTACGTGTAATTTATTTCTTTCGAATTTTTCCTTCGCCATTTTCAACTGCCTCTGTCTATTCTATTCTAAACATTTTATTCTATTCTATTCTAAATATTTTATTCTATTCTAAACGTCATCAATTAATTTCGAATCAAGCTCTAAAACAAAAGACTCAAAGCCTGCTTCTGATCTGTTTACACCCCAACTTTCCAAACAATAAAATGGTGCTCACACCCGGAGTTGAACCGGGGACCTCTTCATTACCAATGAAGTGCTCTACCGCCTGAGCTATGCGAGCCGCACATTAGTAATCTCAGCCCCTATACCAGAACTGTCTGAAGTCGGCTTTCCGGTGCGTTTAACAAGCTGCTCAGGCAGATTGATCGCACTCTCAATGTTAATGCTACTGTTAATGTTCCAGGTCTTTCGTTACATTGGAGCGGGTAGCGGGAATCGAACCCGCGCAACCAGCTTGGAAGGCTGGGGTTCTACCGCTGAACTATACCCGCCTGTAAAACCACTCCCCTGACAGCATCGAGATGGTGGAGGGGGGTGGATTTGAACCACCGAAGCTTGCGCGTCAGATTTACAGTCTGATCCCTTTGGCCACTCGGGAACCCCTCCCACATGAACTTCCAAGGGTCAAAATCCCTGGCACTCTCACTCAGGAGCGGCATTCTATGGGAATTGCGACCCTTGTGCAATACATACTTACTTCGTTTCACAGAGATTTTCTGTAATGGATAAATCGGGCCTGTCGACCGTCAAATCCAGCCAGTCGGGGTTTTCTGGCAGATCCGATTCAAGTGCGATCAGTTGCACTTGAATTTCACCGCTTGAGCGAGGGATTTCTTCTATTTCAGGGCTGTATCCCAGCATTACAACGCTTTCCTGCACATTCAGCGCATTTTCAAGCTCCGTGAATACACCCAGTGCAATTGCATTTTCCAGCGGCCCATGGGAAATAAGGTAAGTTTCGACCTGCATGGCCGCTGCGGACAAGATTTCACTCAAACCGTCTTGAATAATAGCGGCAATGCCTCGGGAGGAAAGTGGCGGCAGGTAAACCCGGTATTGGGAATCCAACGGCTCACCAGTCAGCTTCAAACTGGCATCGATGCGGTTTTCATCGATTTCAGCAATGAAGCTGATTGCGTCATCGCTGGTATCGAAACTCGCCACGCTGAAACAGCGGGTTCTCACCTGATTGGCGCGCTGCTGTTGATATTCACTGACCAGGGTAAGCCCGCTATTGAGCAAGGGTTTTGAGGCAAGAGGCACAGGCTGCGGGTACTGTTCAGAAACGAACCAATTCCAGGCAAAGTAGCCCGCATTTACCAATAGTAGAAAAATAGCTATGTATCGCATGGTTTAAGCCTGGCTGTCACCCGGGTAGGGGCAGGCTACAGCTAAACCTTCAAATACCAGGCCAGGCACTACTTCGCTGCCCTCTCTGGACAGTTGACTATGTAGTAGTTCGGCATCCCCTCCGGCGAGGTACAGTTTTGTAGCCGCTTGCTCACTATCGATTACTTCCATGAGCTGAGTGATTGTTGCCAACAAGCTGGTCAAGGTACCATTGAACACGGCTTGATCGGTAGAATGCCCCAGGCTTTGCGGCCGTCCAATATAATCTGGCGTTAAACGAATAGCCGTATTCGACTCAAGACTGCTGTGCATGAGGTTCAAGCCGGGCAATATATAACCACCAAGGTGCAAGCCCTGCTCATCAAGCACATCAATGGTGAATGCAGTCCCCGCATCGACCACAACACAGGCTCCGCCGGCTCGCTTATAGGCAGCCAGCATTGCCAGCCATCTATCTATTCCCAGCCTGCTTACATCCTTATACTGATTAGTTACCCCAGCGCAACTTTGAGTGACCTCTGCCAGGCGCAGATCAAGCCGGTAACTTGCTCTAACCCAATCCTTTAACCGCGTATTCACTTCCCGGCCACGAACACTGCACAGACGAACCATTTTTAGCGGATGTTGTAATTCGGGAATCCTCTGCAAATCAGCGAACTCAAGCGCAAAACCCTCGTTGATCAGTGCCAGTGAGTGATGGCTAATCTGACGCCACTTTATACGTGAGTTGCCTGCATCAAGTTCTAATATCATGGCATGACTTACCAAGTTGAAATTATCAGGACAAGCTGCACATCGAAGCAAAAACTTCGCCGCCGTTGATTGACTGAACACCCCCGGTCGTCTGTAGTAACAGGGCGCCGCTTGAATCCACTCCAAGAGATTTGCCGATGATACGACGTTCACCATTTTGAATCACGATATCGCTCATTCGGTAACAATCCTGAGCGTTCCAACGCTGCTTAAAGGAAGAGAATCCACTACTTTCATAGTCGATCAAATTTCGGCATAGCTGATTCAAGATCGCCGCAATTAGCGTGGCTCGGGATGGCAGCTCGCTGATGATGCTATTCAGGTCGGTTACAGGCCGATCAATGCTGGCGACTGATTCTGTTGGTAATTTGATATTGACTCCTATGCCGAAAACAACAAAGCGCGAAGTCTCTTTTTGTTGTGACTCCAGTTGTTGTGACTCTAACAAAATACCAGCCAGCTTCTTTTTCTTACAAAGCACATCGTTAGGCCACTTTAACTGAAGGTCGGTCGCGCCCAGGCCATGCAGCGCTTCAAGCACGCTGATAGCCGTGGCCAAACCAAGACCTTGTAAGACATCAGCTTGCAGAGAAAAGCAGCGCGTAAGCGATAGATATATGCCAGCGTTCTTTGGACTCAACCATTGACGACCACGCCGACCTCGGCCAGCAGTCTGCGAGTTCGCAACCACCAGGCGATTCTCGGTATTGCCTGATTGAATCTGCCTGAGTGATTCCGAATTTGTAGAATCTATTTCGTCAAAAATCTGAATTCTATCTATAGATTGCTCAGACTCACTGCTTAACAGATTTCGAAGTGTTTGTTCGTTCACCGATTTAACAGCCATGCGGACAAGCAACTGTTGTCCTTTGTAAATGAATGCCCCTTGCCTACCCCTTGCCTACCCCTTGCCAATCCCTTGCAAACTACGCGCAAACCAGCAACGCCGCAATAAAAAAGGAGCGTGGACATTGCGCAAGACAACATCCGCTGCTTCTTTCTATTCGGGCTATTCGGGCTATTCGGGCTATTCGGGAATTCACTGGATGAGCCAGTGCAATCACTCCCCCGTACTTACAGTATCAGCAGCAGAACCGGCATCCGCCGATTCAACTGCAATTTCACCGCTGTTGATTTTCGAAATTATGCCCAGTGCTTCCAGCATAACCAGGATGCTGGTAATCATGACCAGTATCTCAATAACTACCAACGCCCATTGAGAAGTCTGATAGTGCTGCACGATGTACCAACTGGAGGCCCAAAATGCCATCGTAAAGATGAAGAGCATCGGTGCCAAAATAAATTTTGCAGAGCGTCCCAGTCGCATCAAATAAACCGAAATGAGTAGCAGGGTCATTGCAGCCAGGATTTGGTTGGTTCCGCCGAACACGGGCCAGATCAGAGCGCCCCCGTCTCCGGGATAATCACCGGCCGATACACCAAAGGCCAGCATCAGACAGGCCGCTATCGCCACCAGTGTAGAAGTGATGTTGTTCTTCAATGCGCTGATGTTATAAATGCTTCCCCACTCCTGGATTATGTAACGTTGCAAGCGTAGACCGGCATCCATTGTCGTGCCTGCAAACAGCACTACCATTACCGCAAGCATGGTTTGTGCAAAGGCGATGGGGATGCCCCAGCCAGTGGAAATCAAAATGGCGCCACCGTCAATAAAGCCTTTCTGTCCAGGGCCACTGGCGTAGCCCGAATAAATCGCATTCCAGTCAGCACCGGTCGCAGCATACAGAGACCCGGTCACAGCGACGATGGTTATCAATGCCAGCGATCCTTCCCCCAGCGCACCCAGATAACCAACAAAACGCGCATCTTTCTCATTGTTCAACTGCTTGGAGCTGGTTCCGGAAGATACAATGCCGTGGAACCCCGACAAGGCACCACAGGCAATTGTCACAAAAAGAATTGGCAATATTGGCGGCGTACCCGCTGCCAGATTCGGATTAAAAGCGGGTGCAGACACATCTGGCAACACGATGAATACTGCACCGTAGAGAACAAACAAGCCCAAAACCAATTGCGCGCCATTGATATAATCGCGTGGTTGCAACAATAGCCACACCGGCAACATCGATGCTATTCCTGCGTAAACAAACAGCAAAATAATCCAGTTGCCATTCGCTCCGAGGCCAAAGATATCCCCGGGCAATTGCAAAGGCATCACACTGCCAACGTGAATCGTGAAGTAGAGAATCGCCACGCCGATTACTGAGATAAGCAACAAGTTGAATTTTTTTCGTATCAATACTCCGATTGCCACTGCCACCGGAATTGCAGCCCAGGCAGGAAAAACAGAAGACGGGAAGATAACCATATCTGTCGCTATGATGGTCGCAAACATCGCATTCACCAACACCAGCAACAGAAAGATAATGACCATGAACAAAGCCGAAGCGCGCTTGCCAATTACATCCGAGGAGAGAGCGCCGATTGATTTTGCCCCATGACGATTACTGGCCCACAGGGCACCCATATCGTGTACACCAGCGAAAAATATGGAACCGAATGTCACCCACAACAGAGCCGGCACCCATCCCCAATACACAGCAATCGCCGGGCCTACAATTGGCGCTGCTCCGGCAACGGCGGTAAAGTGCGCGCCCCAAAGCACAAACTTGTTAGTAGGCACATAATCGACACCATCGTTTATTCGGTGCGCCGGGGTCACATAGTCAGGGTCTAGTTGATAGATTTTCCCGGCAATGAATTTGGAGTAAACGAACCAGCCAAAGGAAAAACCGACCAGCCCAAAAAGGACGATAAAGATCGAGGACATACAGCACTCTCCCGGATTGTAATTATGAAATACAAGCCCCGCATCATAGCAAGGCCGGGGCGGCCGACACAACGTAATGTCGCGTGATTACTGGTTTTGTTTGGGGATTGGATTCAGCTTGTCGCGCCATTTACTGGCAAGCATTCCCATGCCGCCCGTCGCTACTTGATTAACTCTATGTATTTCGACGAGCCGCATAACTGGATAGCTCGTCAACCAGTGAAAAGCGACGAAAAACTTCGTACATGAGCCAAAGCACCGCCGCAATAATAATAAACATCATGGCCCAGCGCATAAGCCCCGCGAAGAACAGCGAATCCATAATCGGCATTTGTAATTGAAATTGCCTTAGCGTGATACCGCGCTGTAACATCCAGTGCCAGGCGCTATGGGCCAGCAGTGCAGATAGCAGGATGGTTCCTGGTCGCTCTTGTACGAAGTAGCGAAACAAAACATGTAACAAGGGAATTACCAGCAGCAACACGAAAATTTGGCCTAGCTCCACCCCCACATTAAATGCCAACAACGATGAGAACAAATGACCGCCGGCAAATTGCAGGGTATCGCTAAACAGGAAAGAGAAGCCGAAACCATGCACCAAACCAAAGCCAAATGCGGCCACCCAGCGGTGTTCAAGTTTTGCCCCGACTATATTCTCGAATGCCATATACACAATCGAAAGCGCTATTAGAGTTTCAATTAGCGGTGGAAACCACAGTGCATTGGGAGCCATTCCGAAGGCCGAGCTGATCAATGTTATTGAGTGTGCAATGGTGAACGAGCTTATAACCGGAATCAGTCGGCGCAGGCTTCGAAGCGGAATAACCAGGCAAAATAGAAATAGCAGGTGGTCTATCCCCTCCAGAATATGTTCGAAACCCATTTTTACAAATCGAAAAGCCGCTTGATGCCAACGCGGATCCAACTGCACCAAACCAGGGTTGCCTAAATAATTAAAAACGCGCTCCGCACCGCCAGGGACAAGAAAGCGCAGCACAGTAGTGGTTTGATTGGATAAAGTACCGATTTCCGGGTTGACGGAGAATTCAGATTGTTCCGAACTAATCGGGTAGGTCACCATCACGTCCAACACACCCTGCCGCCAAAACAAGTCAACGGAATCGTTCAGTGCCGGGCTAAGGATATTTTCCAGGGCATCATCGTAGTTGGTAAAAGAGCGGTTGGATGGCAGCGACACTCGAACCGCCTCTAACTGCCGTGCGGTGAGCTCTTCGCCGTTTTCATAAAAATGAACCGATTCCGTTATGTAAACACGCGCCGCATCATTAAGCGCAAACTCTGCTTCCGAGAACTGCAAATAACCCGGGCCCCTCAGTGGAAAACTAATTTCACCAAACGCTTCCATTGGCACCCTCAGCAAAGCGCTTAGCTGCTTCCCTTCGGGTTTGACAAAGGCGTAGACAGTGACGCGAGTGGGAATGTCATGGGCAACGCTAATCGCCGGAAATACCATTGCAGAAATTAACAGACAAGGAGCAAGCAATTTTGGCCGCCTTAGTGACCACAAAATTGAGCAGAATTTGTTCATAATTCCCTGTTACTAATTAATAATTTCAAGCAGCTGGCAGACACTGGATGACTGCACTACACTTGATTGCAACACAACTAACGGCACTGCAAGCCGGTTACAAATATTTGTATCAGACCCCCGGAAAATTCGGCCTGTGAGAGTATACTGTCTACAAAGAAGTGAGTATACTCGGTCTTGCTCTGAGAGTTTAACCCCCCCTTACAATTCAGGCATTTGGAGGAAAATAAGAATGACCAGGATGAAACTGCTTATAGGTACAACTCTGGTTGTTGCATTGCTTGCTCTTGGAGTAGGGCAATCAAAATTACAAAAGCCAGGCATCGCCGCGTCCAATGAGGTAATGGCGCCACATTTTTTAGTGGATCCGTTCTGGCCCAAGCCACTACCCAAACATTGGGTAATGGGCAACACCATTGGTGTTGATGTTGACGAAAGAGATCACATCTTCATTGTTCACCGGAACGACGCCTCACAATTCGGCGGCAACACTGAAATTGGCCTACAGGGCGGCGTCGCAGAATGCTGCACACCAGCGCCACCCATTATCGAATTTGATCTTGAAGGCAATGTAATTAATGCCTGGGGCGGAGCTGTAGAAGGGGCTGCCTACATCTGGCCTGCATCAAACCACGGCATCGAAATAGCACCGAATGGCGATGTCTGGATCGGCGGTAACGGCGGTGGTGACTCTCATGTTCTCGTGTTCACTCGTGATGGCGAGTACATCCGTACCATTGGTGTGCAGGGCGAAGACCCCGACAGTAACAGCGAGATTCACTTCGGTCGTGTAGCTGAAATCGCTATCGACGTTGAAGCCAATGAAGCCTACTTCGCTGACGGTTACCAGCATAAGCGTGTTGCGGTTGTTGACGTGGCCACCGGTGCCTTCAAGCGTTATTGGGGTGCTTACGGTAATCGTCCAGACGATACCACTGACGTGACTTACACGCCGGGCCAGCCTGGTCCGCAGCAATTCCGCGGGCCGGTTCACTGTGCAGAGCCATCAAATGACGGACTTGTGTATGTTTGTGACCGTGGCGCAGACCGTGTTCAGGTATTCCGAAAAGACGGCACCTACGTAAGAGAAGTAGTTTATAACCCGGCCACATTGAACCAGGGTTCAACCTGGGATATCGCTTTCTCACGTGACCCTGAGCAAGAATTCATCTATCTTGCAGACGGTCAGAACTTTAAGATCTCGGTGATCGATCGTGAGTCCATGCAAGTACTCTATACTTTCGGTCAAGGTGGCCGTCAGCCTGGTACTTTCTACGCACCTCACAGTATTGCCACTGATTCTCAGAATAATATCTACACTACCGAGACTTACGAAGGCAGCCGGGTGCAGAAGTTCCTTTACCAGGGTGTGCGCCCGGTAACAGTTGTTGACCGCGCACCAACCTGGCCTGCGGACGAATTGTAAAAATTCTTCAGCGCGTTTAAAACCAGGCCGTATCGAAGCGCTTCGATACGGCTTCTTTATGTGTGCAATCCTGTTTCGTTGTTACCTTCCCGTTCATTCGCAAGGCAGCAGTAGCCGCTTGATCATGCCGGTGATGTAAATTATGCCCGGAACACTTACTCCAGGCCGTCATTCAATGCTGTATTCAGTAATGTCCGGGTTGCCAGGGTCACGTTAAGACACAAGAGATTATTTAGCCCATGAAAATTCGACACCTCATAAGCCTCTGCGCTGTATACAGTAGCTTTTTATCCTGTTCCGTGTTCGCGATTGAAGACCTTGTCATCGACTACAAAATGGACGCCAGCCCGCGCGCAGACCTGGCAAATATGAAAGTTAATTTGCGAATTGCTGAATTTACCGATGATCGCTCGATTGAAAACCCACGGCTTGTTACAAACGCCAATCTGGATAAGATGGCTGAGGGCGGTTACCAGGCGGAGAAGGCGTTTTCCGAAATAATCCAGGACGCAATGAAAGATGGTTTTGCAAACGCTAACGCAAAATTAGTCGATGCAGTTGCAGATGGAGATATGTCTCTACAGGGCAATTTACTTTCTACAGAGGCACAAATCATTGACCGCAACGGTGTCGAAACGATCCAGCTTACCCTGCGTACGTCAGTGCAACTCATGAGTGGAAGTCGAACGGTGTGGCAGACCACTCTATTCGGGCGCGCTAGAACACCGCTCAGCGAAGGCATGGCCGCCACCGTCCGCGCCGCCCTGGACAGGCTTATCAACGAACTTATTGGTGATGATTATTTTCTGGCGGAAATTCGCTAGATCACTGCCGAACCAAACACGGTCAAAATGGCAATTATCAAGATCAGCCCAGGCTGGCATCCCGAGCTATAGTGTTCTGCGCGAGCGCCACTATTTCTGTGCGTTTCAGCCAGGTTTTCAGCAAAACAGTTATTCAGTTATTCAGTTATTCAGTTATTCAGTTATTCAAATTACGCCTTTTTTATCATTCAGGAAGCATTTTAGAAGTCAACATCATCGAAGCTTTCGAAGCCGATCATGAAATGCTTGCTACCCGGAAATTCCGCAAAGACTCTTGCCTGACAATGGCAGCAGCGCCCATGCACTATCGCGGCAGCGGCTATGACGCCAATTTCGGACTGGTTTATGCTGACGGAGAAGTTACGGAAATTCTTGACATGCCAAACTACCACTATAACCGGCAGAAGACTAATGACCTCAAACAGCCACTGTTGTTGCCAGCAGGCACAGGTTTTAGGCCAGGCCAGGACAACAGCAACCAGGCTCCGAGACTGTGCAAGAACCCCCTCGCCAGATCGCATTAGCTGTGGAAAACCCTTGTGTGTTTTTACTGGATTCCTGCCTTCGCAGGAATGACGGGGTGGTGCTGGAATGACGGGGTGGTGCTGGAATGACGGGGTGGTGCTGGAATGACGGGGTGGTGCTGGAATGACAGGGTGGTGCTGGAATGACAGGGTGGTGCTGGAATGACAGGGTGGTGCTGGAATGACGAATATTGAATTTTTGCACAGTCTCTCCCGGCGACAGCGGCGGCGGCTGGTTTCTCGAAGAAAAGAGGACTACAATCGAGGCATTCGCCAGTTTTACAATCGACGCGGCCTATTCCGCTCATCAGGAAAATCTGTCCGGGACACTGGAGGCGGGCAAGAAAGCCGATTTCATTGTTGCTGCTCGTGATATTTTTCCCGGGCTGAGAGTGAAATTTGGCAGATCCAGCTCCTGCTTGAACAAACATGGCTTAACGGGCAAGCTGTTGCTGATTAGCTTACAGCAAAACTACTCAGGAATGTTTCCGGGATGACGCCAATAACAAAGGCAAACAAGATGAATAAACCCACGCTTTCAGTTTTATTATTGGCGCTGTTACTGGCTTCCTGCGCGCCTGAGTCAACCGCACCCAGCGCGGCAATGCCGGCACCACCCGCTGCCCGGGCAGACCCTGCCGAATTGGCACGCTGGGAGCAACAAGCCAGCGATATAATCATTAGCAGAGACAAGTGGGGCATCGCTCATATCTATGGCAAGACCGATGCCGATACTGTATTTGGCAGCTTGTACGCACAGGCCGAAGATGACTTTACTCGTGTAGAGACTAATTATATAAACGCCATGGGACGCCTGGCAGAAGCCGAAGGCGAGGCCGGCTTATTCCGCGACCTGCGCATGAAACTTTTTATCGACCCGGTTGCCATGCAGATACAATACCAGGAAAGCCCGGCCTGGCTAAAGTCTTTGATGAATGCCTTCGCTGATGGACTTAATTATTACCTGCACACTCACCCGGAAGTCACGCCGCGAGTTATTACCCGATTCGAACCCTGGATGGCTCTGACTTTCTCTGAGGGCAGCATAGGCGGCGATATAGAGAGAGTTGATTTAGGAGAATTACAAGCCTTCTATGGTGACGGCACTCTGCTGGCCCGGTCAGAGCCAATTTCTGATGGCGAGCCTCGTGGTTCCAATGGTTTTGCAATTGCCCCATCCAACACTGAAAACGGTGCAGCCCTGCTGCTGATAAACCCACATACCTCTTTCTTCTTTCGCTCCGAACTGCACATGGTGAGCGGAGAAGGACTGAATGCCTATGGTGCAGTGACCTGGGGGCAATTTTTTATCTATCAGGGCTTCAATGAAAACGCCGGTTGGATGCACACATCCAGCCGCGCCGATGCCATCGATGAATACCTGGAAACCATCATTCAGAAAGAAGATGGCTACTACTACGCCTACGGCGACCAGGAGCGGAAGCTCAGGGAAACCGAACTAAGCCTGCCATACAAGAACGGTGACTCACTGGCCACCAGGGTTTTCACCGTGTACCACAGTCATCATGGACCAATTATTCGCGAGCAAGACGGTAAATGGGTGAGTATTAAACTGATGCAAGAACCGGTGAAAGCATTAACACAGTCTTTCACCCGTACCAAGGCGCAAAACCATGAAGAGTTTTACGCAAGCATGGCGCTGCTCACCAACTCATCCAACAACACAGTGTATGCCGACTCCGATGGAAATATTGCTTACTACCATGGCAATTTTATTCCGGTACGCGATACCTCCTTCGATTGGAACAAGCCGCTGGACGGAAGCAATCCTGCCACGGAATGGCAGGGCCTGCATACCGTGGATGACATTATCCATCTGCTTAACCCGCCGAACGGATGGATTCAAAACACGAATAACTGGCCGTTTTCCGCAGCCGGCGAATACAGCCCGAAAGCGGAAGACTACCCTGTCTATATGGCAAATAACCCCGAGAACCCGCGTGGCCTCCATGCCGTTCGTGTCTTGCAGGATAAATCTGATTTCAATATCGAGAGCCTGATCGAAGCAGCCTATGATCCCACGCTAACCGCTTTTGAAGATTTAGTGCCAGGCTTACTGTTGCTAACAGCAGTCGATAATCAGGCGGCGCTACAAGTCTCTATCCAGTCCGAAACATTGGAATATATCGACCTGTTGCGAGAGTGGGATTACAAATTTTCTCTGGAATCAAGCGCGACTTCCCTCGCCGTGTACTGGGGTCAGGCATTGATGGACAAGGTCCGTGCTGATGCCGCAGCCGCTGGAATTAATATCTATGAGTACATGACGCATAACGCTGGCAGCGCAGAAAAACTGGGTTCACTGCGCCAGGCAGCAGAACAACTACAGGCGGATTTTGGTAGTTGGCAGGTGCCCTGGGGAGAAATAAACCGTTATCAGCGTTTGAATGGTGACATCGTGCAAGACTTCAATGACGAGGCGGAAAGTCTGCCGGTGGCTTTTGCATCGGCGCGTTGGGGTTCTTTAGCGTCCTTCGGTAGTCGAACGTACCCGGGCACCAGAAGAATGTACGGCACCAGTGGCAATAGTTTTGTCGCAGCGGTGGAATTCGGAGAGCGGCTTACCGCCAGGGCGATTACGGTTGGCGGTTTGAATAATGATCCCGACTCGCCGCACTTCGATGACCAGGCGCTGATGTACACGCAAGGCGATTTCCGGGATGTCTTATTTTATCGTGAAGATATTGAGGCGAATCTGGAAAGGGAATATTCACCGGGGAACTAAAATGCCTCGATGAATCCGGGGCATTCCTGTGCCACCTCGTCATTCCTGCACCACCTCGTCATTCCTGCACCACCCCGTCATTCCTGCACCACCCCGTCATTCCTGCACCACCCCGTCATTCCTGCACCACCTCGTCATTCCTGCACCACCCCGTCATTCCTGCACCACCCCGTCATTCCTGCACCACCCCGTCATTCCTGCACCACCCCGTCATTCCTGCACCACCCCGTCATTCCTGCACCACCTCGTCATTCCTGCACCACCTCGTCATTCCTGCGAAGGCAGGAATCCAGTAAAAACACACAAACCCGCACGGCTTTCCCACAGGTAACGCCAGTGTATAAGCCTGCCATTAGGCTTGCTTGCTAAAAGGTAAACGGCGGTTTGTTTGTGGCTCATGGCATTAGTCTCTGGATTCCTGCTTTCGCAGGAATGACGACGGGTAGTTTCTTGCACAGTCTCTAAAGTCTCACTCCCGATCATTTTTTGAATCAGGCAAAGTTCTCGATTTGTTAATTCAGTAGCCTACAGCCCCGCCATCTCCTCGCCGCGAGTCTGCCGCACCTTCAAACAGGCCGTTATCCCTGTCATGGTAGACAGCCATAGCAGCGCCCTGTGTGTCACGCTCAGTTAAGCGATGACCCTTTTCTTCATACCGGCGAATAGTATCTGCTGACAAGACACCGGTCTCCATGCTGGTAATGTCTGGCAGCCACTGGTGATGTATTCGCCCCGCTTCCACCGACTGCGCAATATTCATTTGGTGATCAATAACATTCAGTATCAACTGCATCGTGGTATTGATAATAGTTTTACCACCCGGGCTACCCGCAGTGAAAACTGGCTTTCCCTCCCTGGCTACTATGGTTGGAGTCATGCTGGACAAGGGGCGCTTCTCAGGCGCTACCAGGTTAGGTGCTGTTCCTATCAAGCCGCGTGAATTAGTGACACCCGGCACGGCATTGAAATCACCCATCTCATTGTTAAGCAAATAACCCCCACCTTCGACCACGATGCCTGAGCCGTAACCAAATTCCAGGGTATAGGTCATACTAACCATATTCCCCTCTTTATCGACCACAGAGAAATGTGTGGTTTCCTCACTTTCATAAATTTGCGCGAAATCTTCAGGGCTACTGGCCGAAGCCTCATCCATGTCGATAGAGGCACCTAAGGTAGCCGCGTACTCCTTATCCAGCAAACGCTCAAGCGGCATGGCCGCATTGAAATCCGGGTCGCCTAAATGTTGTGCGCGATCGGCGTAGGCACGGCGCATGGATTCCGTGAGCACATGCAGGTAATCAGCGGAATTATGGCCCATTCCTGCAAGATCAAAGCCTTCCAGAATATTCAACATTTCCACCAGAGCAACACCGCCTGAGCTGGGCGGTGGCATGCTGACGATGTCATAGCCACGGTAAGTACCACGAATAGGCTCTCGCTGCCGGGCTTCATACTTAAGTAAATCTTCGGTGCTGATGAGGCCACCAATGTCGGCCATGAAACTCACCAGTCTTTCTGCATTCTCACCTTTGTAAAAGCCATCTTTCCCCTGATTCTGAATCAGTTCCAGGGTGTGGGCCAAATCCGGTTGCTGCCAGGTTTCACCCAATTCGTAAAGTGATCCATCGGCTTTGTAAAACTTCGCCGCTGACGAGGGATACTGATCGAAGCGAGATTTGCTGCGGGCAAAATCGGTATACAGTGAATAGCTGACAGGTATTCCGTCACGAGCCAGTTTGACGGCTGGTGCCACAAGATCGGCCCATGGCAGGCTGCCAAGTTGCTGGTGCGCTTTCCATAAGCCGGCAACAGTGCCAGGCACACCTACAGCAAGAGCGCCAATGTGATTCGAATTATCAACGACATTTCCATTTAGACCCAGGTACATGCGCTCAGTGGCCGCGAGTGGCGCTTTTTCTCTAAAGTCGAAGCTGGTGGCATGGCCATCGTCAGCGTGATACACCAAGAAGCCACCGCCGCCAATGTTACCCGCTGAAGGCCAGGTGACGGCCAATGCAAAGGCTGTTGCGATGGCCGCATCGACGGCATTTCCGCCCTGCTTCAGCACCCCAACGCCGGCTTCCGAAGCTAACCTGGAAGCACTGCTCACGATGCCGTTCTTAACCCGGAGCGGGGTTCTTCCACCCTCCGGGAAAGAGGCGGAAACCAGCACCAGGCTCAGGAAAATTACTAAACTCTTGCTGGTCTTGCTTACAAACTGTGGGTAAGTCATTGCATTGCTCTCAACTAGTGCTTTGGGCGGGAAGACCCAGTCGCTTTCAGAAATACTTTGGCTCCTTATCAGAAACCCCTGTTTTGGTTCATCGAGGTTCTCTATCACCTCTTGGTAACGCACATAATAACGCGCCTTGCAGCGAGAAAACATGGCTTTAACAGATAAAAAGTGCTTCTTTACCTTGCCAAATGCCTCCCTGACGGGAGTTTTCCAGGCTACACTCACAACTATTGAATGAGAAAGGAGGATATTACCTTGTCATTCAACCATTCGAAGTGCTATTTTTACGGTCTCTGCCCTTGATCGTAGTATCAATGCAGGTCGCTACACTTGCTTTCTCAACAGATGCAAGAATCCGATATTCTGATTTCCGCAAATAATTACCCATTCATTCATAAACCGAGACACTATGCCTATGTATCACCACCTAAAAAACTTCATTTTTATCGCTGTTCTAACTTCACTACTAGCCGCTTGCAGTGATGACCCAGCCCAACCTCAAACCAACGCCCCGGTCGCCAGCCCCGATTCGGTCGTTGACAGCCCCGATTCAGATGAGGCCAACCCCGATTCGGCCGTTGACACCGAACAACAATTGGCAGAACGTGCGCTGGGTATTCACCAGCGCGTAATCACGCTGGACACCCATGCCGATATCACCACAAGCAATTTTACGCTCGATAATAACTACACGTCAGATCTGGACACACAAGTGAATCTTCCCAAGATGGAACAGGGAGGCCTGGATGTAGTCTGGTTTATTGTGTACACGGAACAGTCCACATTGGACAGCACCGGTTATGCCGCCGCCTATGCCAACGCCATCGACAAGTTTGACGCCATCCATAGACTCGCGGAAGAAATTGCACCGGATCAAATTGAAATAGCCTATAACTCAGATGATGTAAGAAGAATTACCGCAGCAGGCAAGAAAGTCGCAATGATCGGTATCGAGAATGCCTACCCGGTCGGTTTGGACATGGACAATATCAAAGACTTTCAAGAACGTGGTGGCCGTTACATGTCGCTGGCCCATAACGGACACAGCCAATTCTCTGACTCAAACACTGGAGAAATTGACAACATCTGGTTACACAATGGACTCAGCGATATGGGCCGAGAAGCAGTAGCTGAATTGAATAAGTGGGGAATCATGATCGATGTTTCCCACCCTTCCAAAGAAGCTGTGATGGAGACGCTGGCACTGAGCCGCGCCCCGGTAATAGCCTCCCATTCCTCGGCCAGAGCGGTGAGCGAGCACAGCAGAAACCTGGATGATGAACAACTGCTTGGAATTAAACAAAATGGGGGCGTGGTACAGACCGTTGCGCTCAGCGGTTACCTGAACGCTGAAAAGAGTGCCCGCCACGAAGAAGCATTCAATAGTCTCACTGCCAGCATTGCCGCCGAATTGGGCTATGAAATACTTGGCGAGTCCGAAATCGATGCTTTAAGCGAACCCGAACAAACGGCATATACAACCCGACTAGCGGAGATCAACGATTTAATCGCTCCAAGAATGGAAGCCGAAGTGAATGCAATCGCGCCACCGGTTGATGTGGCCGACTTCGTTGACCGTATTGATTATATGGTGGAACTGATAGGTCTGGAACACGTCGGGATCAGTTCTGACTTCGACGGCGGTGGCGGCGTTAGTGGATGGAATAATGCGGCAGAGACTTTCAATGTAACTATTGAATTAGTGCGTCGAGGGTATACGGAAGAACAGATAGGCATGTTATGGAGCGGAAATTTACTCAGAGTATTGGACGATGTGCAAGCCATAGCAGCAGAAATTCAAGCTGGATAGTCAAGCAGGGATTAGCCAGGCACTTCACAGGAGCCAGGTAACAGGGTGTGGGTATAGTTGGATGATCGGCTACCACATTGATCCAGTCAGTCAGAAAATCTGCATCAATGGTGTCCTGATAAGATGGGTTCTGTCGCTACCCGATCAATAGCAAGAGTGGCCGCTGTTTCCTGCCCCGTACAGTCCAGTACCAAAGCTCAGCAACAGCCTCGAAGAAATTATTAAAACTTTATTGTGACTCTGTTCATGCCTCTGTTGTTAACTTTTTCTGTTCAACATGGACGCGAAGTGTCTCCATCCCTTGTTCTTTAATTAGCGGAATTAGCGAACCGGTCTTGCATGTGCTGAAGCTCGAAATATCGCATTCATAAGTATCACATTCAGACCATCCAGATAGGCACGAACGGTTGGATCCTGCGTAAAGGCGATAACCTCACCGGCGCCGTAAGACTCTGATACCACGAAAGGCTTGTAGGCGAGCTGTCTACGGTTCTCATCCCATATATAACCGCTGGCGAGCAGCTCATCGGGGCCCTGAAAACGAGCCACATTAACGCCATCGCTCAGACGAACCGGTGTATACACGTCACTGCCTCTTACCAGGACGTTAAGCACCGGTGCCACCCCCGCGCTTAGCCAATGCTCTTGGTCTACATCTGCTCTAACCAGTACACCAGCCACTGGATCTGGAAAATTTTCCAGGGCATGTATCTGTGCATCGTATTGTTCTGGCGTAGTGAGGTATTGTCCATCTATGGCAGCTTCTTTTTCCTCATCGGCATTTTCTGTTTCCTCTACTTCCGGTTCCAACACGGCGCGCTCTCGTCGAATAGACAATAAATCCACCTCCGGGTCAGCCAGGAATCGGGTAGCATTGCCAAGACTGATGATCACGCCTCCCTGTCGTACCCAGGTCTTTAAATTCTCGACTCCCGATTCACCAAGAACTGACTTGTAACCGGTGTCATTCATGCGCGGCAACAGGAGAACCTGATAACGACTCAAGTTTGCGGAACGCAAATTGTCTACCCGGATTACTGTTACCGGAAAGTCGAATTGGCGTTCGATGACGAATCGGGTATTGCCGGCACTGTAGGCCACAGTCGGCTGATCCCAGGCCATGGCAATTTTGGGTTCGTTGAAACGTACCACATTGGCACTGCCGAGACTTGGCCCGTCCGTCACCCAACTGTCGTTCACGGCTACCACCCTGGCGCCCGTCTTTTGCGCCAAGCGGCTAACGCTGTCGTGAACGGTGTCGGGATTGTCCACGATATCAAGTATCAGGGTACCGGCAGGATAGTCATTCCCGCCAGTAGTAAATGCCTTGTCATTACTCTTCACCGCCAGCCCTTCACGCAATGCTCTGGCGAGAAATCGAACCGCAGGCGCTGATCCCCAGGGCACTAGATAGGAAACGGCTGCGCGACCACCAGATACAACACCGGCTTGAAAAAGCTCCGTTCCCACCAGCTCGAATTCACCGCCCGGGATTCGACCGCAGGTATGCGTATCAACATTCATCATCAGTGGCAAAGACCATGCCGTTACATCGTAGATTTCATCCGCCAGGTTTCGCGCGCGACGGCGTTCCTGTTCGGCGAGAAAATCCGGCTCCATGCTGACTTCAACATCCATCAATGTGCGGATGAAGTGCTTGGCGGGCTGATCGGTTCGGATCAGGTAAGAACCTGGCGGATAAGATTCACCACAGGCACTAAATGTTGACAGGGCTCGCTGCACTTCCACATCTTGCCGACTGAGCAAGCCTGCAAGTTTGTTCGCTGCCGCCTGATCTGCTTGCACGGGCAGAATATAGGCTCTGATGTTCTCATCTTCACCCTCTTCGATGGCGCTGGCACGGTAGTCATAGAAATCTTGCAAAAATTTCTCACGATTTACCGCCACAGTTTCCGCCGTTGCCAATGAAGTCACAAAATGGTTTCTAACCGTATAGCGATAATGCAGGTCGTTGCCGTCGTACTGTCTGATCACCAGGCCGCGCGCAGAAGCCTGCTCATAAGTCATGGCGATGCTACCGAAATAAGAAGGCCAGCTAGCGCCGTAACCGGGATAAAAAGCGTCAAACACTTCGCGCGTAAAATAATCGAAGCCAAACCTGTCGAAATAGCGTGCATTATTGCGACCAAATAATTGCAGGCTGGCTCGTTGCGCTGCGGCTAAATGCGGGTTATAGGGAATTGCCTCCGGTGCGAAAAAGTAGGTCTCGTCTGAGCCCATCTCATGGGCATCCACATAAGCAAGCGGATACCATTCCAGCAGCGCCCTGGCCCGACCCTGGGTCTCCACTTGAGACTGAATGAACCAATCGCGGTTCATGTCGAAGAGATAGTGGTTTGTTCTTCCCCCTGGCCACGGTTCATTATGTTCTGCCGACAGCCGGTCCGAATCAGGAACCAGGCCCTCAGCCGTCACAAAATTGTGAATAAAGCGGTCGCGTCCGTCGGGGTTTTGCATCGGATCTATCACCACGATGGTGTTTTGAAGAATTGAATCGACCCGCTCATCGCCTCGCGATGCCAGTAGATGGTAAGCGGTCAACATAGCAGCGTCGGTAGACGATATTTCATTGCCGTGCACACCGTAGGACAGCCAGGTAACTGCCGGCTGCTCGGCAATGATTGCGTTGGCGGCGTCCTCATCGGTGACACGCGGGTCGGCCAGGGCCTGCATATTGGCCTTCGTCTGTTCCAGCTTTGCGCTGTTTTCGGCACTCGATATAACGGCGTAGACCAGCTCGCGATTTTGCCAGCTACGGGCATACTCCAACACCGATATTCGATCAGGGGCGGCCGCCTGTAGTGCTTCAAAATAACGAATCACGTCTCTATGCCAGCTTATTCTGTCGCCGACTTGATAGCCTGATACTTCATAAACAGTAGGGATTGAAGGATCATAGTCAGTATCGGGCCAAAACAGGAAATCATCCTGTGCATAAACCGGGTGACTACAGGTGATGCTGAGCAAGCTTGTCAGGCAAAGTGATCGAAGATACATTTTTTTATCTCTGGAAACTGAATTCAATTGATTGTTATTTACCGGGTTACTTTCGCGGATTTCAGCGCACAGGCCGCAGTGCTAGACTAGCGCTTTTTCGGCAGTCCATCTACTGAATCTTTGCGCCGGGTCAAGCAAGTCTGGAGTTGTGTCAGGCCGCCGCAGCAGGTATAAACGCCGCGAGAGTTTCAATTCATCATTAGCGGACGCATTATGCAGACGGAAACACCGAACACGATCAAATTGGCTTTCGACCAATTTTCAGAAGCAGAGATGAAAGCGCGTGCCCTGGATTTTACTGCCCTGATGCAAAAACGCAGGACAGTGCGTGATTTTTCCTCAAGAGCCATCCCCAGGGATGTTATCGACTCCTGTCTAAGCACAGCGGGCAGTGCCCCCAGCGGAGCTAACCGGCAGCCCTGGCACTTTGCCCTGATAAGCGATCCAGCCATAAAGCGCCAGATTAGATCGGCTGCGGAATTAGAAGAAGAAGAGTTTTACACTAATCGCGCCCCACAGGATTGGTTAGACGCATTGGCAGCACTGGGCACGGATTCTGACAAGCCCTTTCTTGAACGTGCACCTTTTCTGATAGTGGTTTTCGCGCAGAAATTTGTCATCGACAAACAACAACGCAAACAAAAGAACTACTATGTAACGGAGTCGGTGAGCATTGCGACAGGGCTGTTGCTGGCAGCCTTGCACAATGCCGGGCTGGCTACACTGACCCATACACCCAGCCCAATGAAATTCTTAAACAAGATACTCAATAGACCCAACACCGAAAAACCGCTAATGGTCATCGTCACCGGTTATCCAGCAGCGGGAGCCACAGTGCCCGACATTACACGCAAGGCACTTGACGAAATTGTGAGTGTACATGGGGGCTGACTTGCCGGGAACAGCGAGTACAAATCCGTTTAAAAACAACGGCAACGTGCGCCATGCCTGGCACAGCATAAAAAATGCCCGAGACTTTCGCCACAGGCATTTTATCTAACTCTAACTCTCTACTGTGGCGGGTTACCCCGAGCTGTACCCGGCTTGCGCCACTCACCGTACAGGTATTCTTCCGCGAATTCAGCACACTTGAATTCAAGCAATTGCATATTGTCCGCTACATGGCGATAAAGAGGAAAACTGACCTTCCACGGTGCTGTAAAAATAGTTGGATCAGTAATAGTCGCCTGGTAATTGATGTGGTCAGAGCCAGTTGGCGTCCAGCGTTCCTCTACCACCATTTGGTAGCTGTGGTGATTGCCAGAACGATCAAACCAGGTGTCTGCTATTTGACCGGTAACACGCACGACCAGGGTATCGCCTTCCCAATGCGCATTGGAGTGCCCCATCCAGGCATCTACCTGTGACTCAAGTTCAGGTTGATCCACGTACAGGATTCGATTCGATTCCGCCATTTCGTAGGCAATAAGAATAACGCTCTGCGCCTGCACGATCTGAAAGGGAAAAGGCAGGTAATTCGCCCGTGGCACACCTGGCATATAACACTTGACTAATGGATCATTTTCCAGGGCATTTGCCTTGTTAGTGTCTCTCACTCGGCTGGCTTGTTCGTTGTAGGGAATCCGCCCGCCATCGACAATGCCCAATCCTGCCGGTGTCGCAGTCAAGGCACCAAACAGATCCGGGTATGCCCCTTCAGACGCGGCATGAGGCTCAATATCATAATGTGCCGAAGTCATTGCCTGCCATATACCGCTGAGATCTGGCCTGCCATCCGGGGTTCTGGCAATTTCGCCACTTTGAGCCGTTGCCTGCATGATTACAAACAGACCTGCCAGCGTCAACAGTCCATTTCTTGCCAGTGTTTTTTCAATTTTGGTTTTCATTAACTGCCCTTCAATTTTCATTTCGTCGTTCCAGGTTTACCCGCGCAAAGACCAGCTCTGCCAGCACAGGCTCGTTCACAATTATTACTGCGCGCCACTTTCAGCTTCCCCATGCTCTGCAACCCGCATTCCACGCAGGATATTGAACATGCCATAATTTCCTTCATGGCAGGCGTATTCATACAACTGACCGGCCACTTTTGTCATTGGCACTATCGCTGTGATCTTGTCAGTAAATGTGGAAGGATCATCTATTGTGAATTCATAGTCCACGGTATCAAACGCAGTGCGCGTGAATTTTTCGGTCAACACCATCGCTGTGTTTTCACCAGTGCTATCAAAAGTCTGACGCAAACCGTTAAAATTCTTCGTTTCGACAACTAAGGTATCCCCCTCGTACCAACCGCGAGAATCACCGGACCAAAGCCGGATGTCGTCACTGAGTACAGGCTTATCAGCCAAAGAAACGATACGCGCATCATGAATCATCTCAGTCATAATGACAGCGGTATCCCTGCTTTGGAAAATTTGAACATTGTTATTGTAGAGGCTGGGTAGAAACGGAGGTCCTGAATTAAAACCCACGATGCAGCGCTCGGACAAGCCTCTATCTTCAGGCCCGTCTTTTGCTATTCCACCCACGACGTAACGCACCGGTCGCGTGCCCGGAATATCTGGACCCAATCCGCCAAATTGTCGCGGAGCCCCTTCGACCGCCTGAGGAATACGCCCGTCTAATGGGTAAACAATATGTGATGCCCTCACCGTATCGCCGATACCCGCGCTCTCGAACCAGAAGTCATTGTATCCGCCCGGATTATCAGTAACCTCTGGCAGCTCAGCAACTACTAATCGTGCAGCAGCGGCATCGGCGGCAGCGGCGGCAGCTTGCTGACGTTCGATAGCAGCCCGAACCTGTTCCCGGGTCAAAAATTCTTGCTCACCGAATCGCTCAGGTCGTTGCAAGGGTGTATTGGAGCTAAAATTCCAAACTCCCTGTAGATCCGGCTGACCGTACTCAGTTGTTGGCACCTGGTAGTCATTATTGCCCTGCGCTGCCGCGAATCCACAAAAACCAGTGAACAGCGAGAAAATTATCAGTAATCGGGATTTCATGTCACTCCCCTCCAAGGTTAATCGTACAAAGGTGGTAAGTTAGAGGTTTAGCGGCCAGGAATCAATAGAAATACGACCAAATCCCCAGATTAGAGTAGCGCCAGCACTTCAAGAGCCTGTGTAAAAATCCAGCATTTGTCATTCCTGCACCACTCCGTCATTCCCGCACCCCCTCCGTCATTCATCCCCGCATCCTCCGTCATTCCCGCACCCTCTGTCATTCCCGCACCCTCTGTCATTCCCGCGCAGGCGGGAAACCCTCACCAGGTTGCCAAACTGTCAGGTGCTTTGCAAGTCTCGTATTGCTAATAATCTCAACCAGCTCGCCAGAGCTGCAAACTCCGGCTCATTACCTGTCAATGAAGAAGTCGTGAAGACCATTATGCAAGCTTTAGCTATCCCGCAGATGCCGACGTTTCGATAGAGACATTTGAAGACGCTATTGGCCGCGCAGAAAAGAAGATTGATCTGTTCGGGCAACCGTGAGTAATCGTCTTTCATGAAAAAGAAGGTCGCCGCCATGCGCATTGACAATATGACAAATGAGAAATATATTCTATTTAAGGAATAATTAATGACTTGGGATGTAGAATATACAGATGAGTTTGGTAAATGGTGGCAAAGGCTTACCGAAAAGCAACAAGACGATATTACAGCAACGACCGAGCTGTTGATGGAGTTAGGACCGAAACCGTGATTTCCACATTCATCGGGCATTGAAGGCTCAAGGCATGGCCGTATGCGCGAACTTCGCGTTCAATCTGGCGGCAAACCCATTCGGGTCTTTTACGCCTTTGACCCGAGGCGATCCGCCATATTACTTGTTGGTGGCGACAAAACCGGAAATGATCGTTTTTACGTTGAGTTCATCCCGGTTGCCGACAAACTTTATGATGAACATTTAGAGCAATTAAGAAAGGAAGGGCTAATAAAATGAGTGGCAGAAATTCATTTAGAGACCTTACAAAAGATTTATCTCCGCAGCGCCAAGCCAACATTGAAGCGCGCAAGTCTGAACTGCGTGAAGAGATGACCTTACAGGAATCACATAAAGCTATTGGTGCCTCTCAAGAGCTAATGGCAGAGCAGCTCCTGACTTCAACGGTTCACCCTCATAAGCCGTTGATTTATAAAGAAACACAAAAATACCCAGGCACTACAAATGCCCAGATATTGAAGGATTATATCAATCAGTAGAGTTGCTAAGCTGTGGTAGTCGCCTTTAATCCCATCACAACATGGATTTTTTTGCTTCTGGATTGGTTTGAGAAGGCATGACATAGCTTTTCCTGGTGCGCTTGTGTTTGAACACACTGTGTTGCACATGAATCAAGGCATTACGGATAACTTCAGGGGATAAGGCTTTGTGTTGTCGCTTGATTCGATACATTAGCTGTCTGATGCAGGCAAAAGCCATGAATGAAATAGCAATGTGGGCACGCACTCTTGAGACTGTGCAACAAACCCTCGCCAGGTTGCGTTGCCTGTGGAAAAGCCTTGCAGGTTTGGGTGGTTTACTGGATTCCTGCCTTCGCAGCCGTCATTCCCGCGCAGGCGGGAATCCAGGAAATTCCGTATTCTATAAAACCTGAAAGAACACTGGCGAAAGCCGGGGTCAGGGCGGCATAGCGGCATCACCCGCACTGCTTTATCACTGCGCTATCTGTATCACTGCACTTATCTTCAGGGCTTGCGAGTGATACCTGCACCACTCTGTCATTCCTGCACTATCTCTATCTTCAGGGCTTGCGAGTGATACAGCAACTCATCGTTGGCAAGTAGGTAGCCGATAAACAACTCCCAATTACCCACCTCGGCGGCTGACAGCGTGATCGCTTCAGAGGTGAGACTGATGAAGTTATTGCTCTCCAGTACAAGATTTTCCTTGAAACTGAACAGTGTTTCACCGTCAAAGCGCAGCAGGCCGGACGGGGTCAGTAACATCACGACTTCAGGCGCAGACTCAGCTCTTGCCGTCACCACAACGTCGGCCTGTACGCCTGTATCGGCGGTGCGGGGGGTGATCACAAACATGATAGTCAGCGCTTCGCCTACCGAGAAAGCACCCTCTTTGAAGTAAGTTTTGCCGCTGTCGCTGCTCGCGCCGCCCCGGAACACCGCCTTAGTGCCTGAGCCATCGTTTGCCGCAGGGTTTAACAGCGGCAGTGCGTTTAGCTTCGCCTCCAACTCGTCCGCACTGCTTGAGTGCGCCACCGACTGTTCTGCTAATGGCTCTACTTCCCCGCTTTCGCCAGGCACAGTAGCAGGACGCTCCACGCTGGATTCTGTATCTGGGTCGGCAGCTGCGTCAGAAGGACTGGCTGCACCAGAAGGACCCGGTACAATAACAATGCTACCACTTGGCGGTGATTTCTGTGGTGGTGAGTGCTGTGGTTGCTGCAAAGCAGAAATGTCAGATGAAGAAGGATTACCATCACCGTCTTTGTCAATTATGATGCTGGATGAAAATAATTCTCTTCCACCCTTATTATTATTAATTGATATTGTGTATGTACCATCAGCCAGGGGTGTGTGTTTCCAACCCTTTCTGAATGTACCATCTGAGGATATATTATTTCCTCCGACTTGCTCACCGTTTAATAAAATTTGAACAGATGAAATACCTGATGAGGTTCCCTTGAATTTTGGTACTCCAGTTTGGATTGTCACACCCTCAACAAAATCCACGTATTGTGAACCATTAAACACTTTGAGGAGGGACGCTGATTTCTGTGGTAGTGAGTGCTGTGGTTGTTGCAGATCATCAACGTCAGATGTTCCAGATATCTCATCATCAGTGCCTGCAGTTGAAGTGGCGGTGTTCAGCGTGATGCTAACGGCAGCGGATGCGGCGGATACGTTACCGGCGCCATCGGTTGCGGTTGCGGTGAATACGTTGGCTCCCTCTTCCAGCATAACGGTGATTGTCCATGTACCACCCGCTGTGAGTACGCTATCGTTCCCAATTGCAGTGGTCGCCGCCCCTCTGAATAGTTGCACAACAGAGGGCTTGTTAGCGGTTCCAGTCAGCGTGAATGATGCCGTATCGGCCGTTTGTGCTGCGGTGGTGATGGTTGCGCCGAGGGAAGTATCCCTGACCCGAGTGATGGTAATTGGTTCGGAGGACTTTAATACGGTGGAGTCTCCTGATCCTGCCGTTGCTGTTACTACGATTGTGTACTCTCCAAACCCGATATCCAGATAGAAGCGAATAGTCCATACACCATCAGAGCCGGCCGTTGTAATAAGATTAGGATACGCAGTGCCACGGCTACTTGAGCCTGCTGGAGTGACGATGAGACTTGGCAATACGTTTGCACCCGGCGAAGCGGTTCCAGTCAGCGTGACAGAATTCGTACTGACCTCTGCGCCGGACGCTGGAGCATTAATGACGGGTTTAGCCGTTGCGGTGGTGTCCGCTGCCGCCTCGACGGTGATGGTTAGCATAACCATCGCCTCACCACCGCTATTAGTGGCGGTGATGGTGTAGGGGATTGCTCCTGCAGCCACCGTTGGCGTACCTGAAATGGTGCCGGTGTTAGCGTCAAATATCAGTCCATTGCCAATGGCTGGGTTGATGCCATAGCTGACAACATCATCGCCAGTTGAAGTGATGCTTATCGGCGTGATAGCCGTGCCCGCTATTGCCGTTACGGTAGCCTGACTGATACTGATCATCAGGGCAGTGGTACTGTTCAGCGTGATGCTAACGGCAGCGGACGCGGCGGATACGTTACCGGCGGCATCGCCTGCGGTTGCAGTGAATAGGTTGGCGCCTTCGGTTAGCGTTACGGCAAGCGTCCAACCACCACTAGAATCAACGGTGGCAGTGGTTGCCAGGGCAGTGCCATCTTGGGTCAGTGTTACCGTGGCACCCGCCTCAACGGTGCCGCTAAGCATGAATGCGGCATCGTTGACCGTTTGTGCTTGAGTGCTAATGGTAACAACGGGCGCTGTTCCGTCATAAGTAATGTCAAATGATGCGGCAGGGTTTCCGTTTGCGGCAAGGTCTTGCGCTGCATTAGCAGCAATACGCACGGTAATTAGTCCGTCAGCAGATGGTGTTATCGTAAAAGAAGCGCTAAGAATAGAATCGCCACTAGCGACCAGATATGAACCTGCCGTTATAGTTCCGCCGCTAACCGTAATATCAGATGCTGCAAATCCGGTCAGCGGTTCTGAGAATGTTAGATTGATTGGGATTGAATTAGCATTCGTTGGACTTGTTGCAGTAGATGTTATCTGTATAGTCGGTTCTGTTTGGTCTGGGGCTACTATACTGCTCGTGTCCACGGTTGTAGCAGTAAAGTCTATAACAATGCCATTGCTGCTGATGCTGCCGGTACTGAACACCCCGCTAATGCTACCTGCTGTTCGAGTGTATGCCAGTGTGACTGCTGCATCTTTGGCAATGTTACCCGATAAGGTGAGAATCAATACAGTACTATCATCTGCATCTACAGCAAGCCCAGTGACTGTTGCCGCTGTCGCTCCTGACAAGCTAAAGTCACCCGGTGCTGCACCATTGTTAGTGAGTTGTTGGTCAACAAACTGTAGCCTTATTTCATCGCCTGCTGCTGTTGCGATAACGCCATTTGTGTTTGGGCTTATCGCTTCCACCATCGTTACCGTTCGGGTAACTGCTGTCGCCGGGTTGCTAGCCGCATCGGATACGTTATAGGTGATGATGTAAGTGCCCGGTAGAGAAGAATTTAAGGAAGCGACCGCAGTGCCATCGAGGGTAAAGCTCGTTGTGATTGAACCCGTAATATCCCCACCAGTGTTATCGCTTGCCGTTGCCCCGGCATCGGTATAATCCGTGCCTCTGACGATGGTTAGGGCAGCATCGCCATTTAGCGTGATGGTTGGTGGCGTGGTGTCAATGGTTAATGTGTAGTCGCCAGAAGCGGTGTTGCCATTACCCGCAGCATCCTCGGCAATATTCTCGGCAATGGAGACGATGACGGTGCCGTCAAGGTTGCCTCTTACCACCTCAAATTGGAAAAACCGCCCCGTACCATTAACACCACCACTCAAGTTGGATGCCGTAGCAACACCTGCCGTGCCGGTTACCCTAATCTCGCCGACATCAAAACCGCTAACAAGCTCACTAAAGATGACTTCATACTGTAGCGTGGTGGCATTGACTGTGTCGCCATTAACTATGTTAGCTGAAACCGGGAAAGATGAGATGGTTACGCTGGGTTGGGTGGTGTCCGCCGCATTGACGGTGATGGTTACTGTAGCCATCGCCATACCAGCACTATTGGTGGCGGTGATAGTGTAGGGGATTGCGTCTGCAACCGCATCTGGCGTACCTGAAATGGTGCCGGTGCTTGTGTCAAACATCAGTCCATTGCCAATATCCGGGTTGATGCTATAGCTGTCAACATCATCGCCCGTTGAAGTGATGCTTATCGGCGTGATAGCCGTGCCCATTATTGCCGTTACGGTAGCGGGGCTGATACTGATTATCGGGGTCGTGGTGGTGTTCAGCGTGATGCTAACCGCAGCGGATGCGGCGGATACGTTACCGGCGGCATCGCTTGCGGTTGCGGTGAATAGATTGGCGCCTTCGGTTAGCGTTGTAGCAAACGTCCAGTCAGTACCCGTTACGCTTGCCGTACCAATGGAGGCGCCATCTTTGAGTACATCAACCGTGGCACCGGCTTCAGTGGTGCCTTCAAGTGTGAATGTGGCTGTGTCGACCGTTTGCGGTGTGGCGGTGGTAATAACCGGTTGTGCCGGTGCGGTGGTGTCCAGCGTGATGCTAACCGCAGCGGATGGGCTTGACGTGTGGCCTGCCCTGTCGGTTGCGGTTGCGGTGAAGGTGTTGGCTCCTTCGGTTAGCGTTACGGCAAGCGACCAGGCACCAGCAGAGTTAGCGGTGGTTGTCAAGGTACTGTCAGCACGCAATAGCTGGATGCTTGCTTTCGCCTCGGCGCTGCCGCTAATGGTGAATGCTACCGTGTTCACCGTTTGTGCTGTGGTGCTAATAAGCGGTGCTGGCGGTGGCGTGGTGTCCAAATCAATGAAAACCAGATTGGAGTATGCTGATACATTGCCGGCGGCATCGGTTGCAGTTGCTACGTGGTACGCGCTAGCCACATCTATCTCGAGCATCCAGTTGCCGTTATTATCAGCCGTTACGCTACCTCTAGATCTGGGTGTTATTATCCTTTCCGGTTCATCACCTTTACTACCGATACGGCGCACAGAATACACTTCTACCAATGCGCCTGCCTCAGCAGTACCGTGAACAGTAACGAGTGTCGTGGCGGTTATTATGTGGTCTGGTGTTGCAGCAGGTGTGGTAATAACCGGTGCTGCCGGTGGCGTGGTGTCCGGTGCCTCGACGGTGATGCTTACTGTAGCCATCGCCATACCAGCACTATTGGTGGCGGTGATAGTGTAGGGGATTGCGTCTGCAACCGCATCTGGCGTACCTGAAATGATGCCGGTGTTAGTGTCAAACATCAGCCCATTGCTAATGGCTGGGTTGATGCTATAGCTGTCAACATCATCGCCCGTTGAAGTGATGCTTATCGGCGTGATAGCCGTGCCCATTATTGCCGTTACGGTAGCGGGACTGATACTGATCATCGGGGCAGTGGTGGTGTTCAGCGTGATGCTAACGGCAGCGGATGCGGCGGATACGTTACCGGCCACATCGCTTGCGGTTGCGGTGAACAGGTTGGCGCCTTCGGTTAGCGTTACGGCAAGCGACCAGGCACCAGCAGAGTTAGCGGTGGCAGTGGTTGCCAAGGCATTGCTATTTTGGCTCAGTGTTACCGTGGCATCGGCTTCAGTGGTGCCTTCAAGTGTGAATGTGGCTGTGTCGACCGTTTGCGGTGTGGTGGTGGTAATAACCGGTTGTGCCGGTGCGGTGGTGTCCAGCGTGATGCTAACCGCAGCGGATGGGACTGACGTGTGGCCTGCCCTGTCGGTTGCGGTTGCGGTGATGTCGTTGGCACCTGCTTCCAGATCAAAGGTTATTGACCACTGGCGATTATTAGCAACCTTTGCAGTGGCACCAGAAATTACATTGTCAGCACGAAATAGCTGGATGCTTGCTTTCGCCTCGGCGCTGCCGCTAATGGTGAATGCTACCGTGTTCACCGTTTGTGCTGTGGTGCTAATAAGCGGTGCTGCCGGTGGCGTGGTGTCCAAATCAATGAGAACCAGATTGGAGTATGCTGATACATTGCCGGCGGCATCGGTTGCAGTTGCTATGTAAAACGCACCGTCCTCAACCAGATCTATCTCGAGCATCCCCCAGTTGCCGTTATTATCAGCCGTTACGCTACCTTGCAATCCGCCTAGTAGTATTGGTCTACTGATACGGCGCACAGAATACACTTTTACCAATGCGCCTGCCTCAGCAGTACCGTTAACAGTAAAGGGTGTCATGGTGGTTATTATGTGGTCTGGTGTTGCAGCAGGTGTGGTAATAACCGGTGGTGCCGGTGGCGTGGTGTCCGGTGCCTCGACGGTGATGGTTACTGTAGCCGTAGCCGTACCAGCACTATTGGTGGCGGTGATGGTGTAGGGGATTGCGTCTGCAACTTCCGCTGGCGTGCCTGAAATGGTGCCGGTGCTTGTGTTAAACATCAGTCCATTGCCAATATCCGGGTTGATGCTATAGCTGTCAACATCACCGCCCGTTGAAGTGATGCTTATCGGCGTGATAGCCGTGCCCATTATTGCCGTTACGGTAGCGGAGCTGATGCTGATTATCGGGGCAGTGGTGGTGTTCAGCGTGATGCTAACGGCAGCGGATGCGGCGGATACGTTGCCGGCGGCATCGGTTGCGGTTGCGGTGAATAGATTGGCGCCTTCGGTTAGCGTTACGGCAAGCGACCAGGCACCAGCAGAGTTAGCGGTGGCAGTGGTTGTCAAGGTATTGCCATTTTGGCTCAGTGTTACCGTGGCATCGGCTTCAGTGGTGCCTTCAAGCGTGAATGTGGCATCGTTGACCGTTTGCGGTGTGGCGGTGGTAATAACCGGTTGTGCCGGTGCGGTGGTGTCCCGCGTGATGCTAACCGTAGCGGATGGGCTTGACGTGTGGCCTGCCCTGTCGGTTGCGGTTGCGGTGATGTCGTTGGCACCTGCTTCCAGATCAAAGGTTATTGACCACTGGCGATTATTAGCAACCTTTGCAGTGGCACCAGAAATTACATTGCCAGCACGCAATAGCTGGATGCTTGCTTTCGCCTCGGCGCTGCCGCTAATGGTGAATGCTACCGTGTTCACCGTTTGTGCTGTGGTGCTAATAAGCGGTGCTTCCGGTGGCGTGGTGTCCAAATCAATGAGAACCAGATTGGAGTATGCTGATACATTGCCGGCGGCATCGGTTGCAGTTGCTATGTAAAACGCACCGTCCTCAACCAGTTCTATCTCGAGCATCCCCCAGTTGCCGTTATTATCAGCCGTTACGCTATCTTGCAATCCGCCTAGTAGTATTGGTCTACTGATACGGTGCACAGAATACACTTTTACCAATGCGCCTGCCTCAGCAGTACCGTTAACAGTAAAGGGTGTCATGGTGGTTATTATGTGGTCTGGTGTTGCAGCAGGTGTGGTAATAACCGGTGGTGCCGGTGGCGTGGTGTCCGGTGCCTCGACGGTGATGGTTACTGTAGCCGTAGCCGTACCAGCACTATTGGTGGCGGTGATGGTGTAGGGGATTGCGTCTGTAACTTCCGCTGGCGTGCCTGAAATGGTGCCGGTGTTAGTGTCAAACATCAGCCCATTGCTAATGGCTGGGTTGATGCTATAGCTGTCAACATCATCGCCCGTTGAAGTGATGCTTATCGGCGTGATAGCCGTGCCCATTATTGCCGTTACGGTAGCGGGACTGATACTGATCATCGGGGCAGTGGTGGTGTTCAGCGTGATGCTAACGGCAGCGGATGCGGCGGATACGTTACCGGCGGCATCGCTTGCGGTTGCGGTGAATAGGTTGGCGCCTTCGGTTAGCGTTACGGCAAGCGACCAGGCACCCCCAGAGTTAGCGGTGGCAGTGGTTGTCAAGGTATTGCCATTTTGGCTCAGTGTTACCGTGGCATCGGCTTCAGTGGTGCCTTCAAGCGTGAATGTGGCATCGTTGACCGTTTGCGGTGTGGCGGTGGTAATAACCGGTTGTGCCGGTGCGGTGGTGTCCAGCGTGATGCTAACCGCAGCGGATGGGACTGACGTGTGGCCTGCCCTGTCGGTTGCGGTTGCGGTGATGTCGTTGGCACCTGCTTCCAGATCAAAGGTTATTGACCACTGGCGATTATTAGCAACCTTTGCAGTGGCACCAGAAATTACATTGCCAGCACGCAATAGCTGGATGCTTGCTTTCGCCTCGGCGCTGCCGCTAATGGTGAATTCTGCCGTGTTCACCGTTTGTGCTGTGGTGCTAATAAGCGGTGCTTCCGGTGGCGTGGTGTCCAAATCAATGAGAACCAGATTGGAGTATGCTGATACATTGCCGGCGGCATCGGTTGCAGTTGCTATGTAAAACGCACCGTCCTCAACCAGTTCTATCTCGAGCATCCCCCAGTTGCCGTTATTATCAGCCGTTACGCTATCTTGCAATCCGCCTAGTAGTATTGGTCTACTGATACGGTGCACAGAATACACTTTTACCAATGCGCCTGCCTCAGCAGTACCGTTAACAGTAAAGGGTGTCATGGTGGTTATTATGTGGTCTGGTGTTGCAGCAGGTGTGGTAATAACCGGTGGTGCCGGTGGCGTGGTGTCCGGTGCCTCGACGGTGATGGTTACTGTAGCCGTAGCCGTACCAGCACTATTGGTGGCGGTGATGGTGTAGGGGATTGCGTCTGTAACTTCCGCTGGCGTGCCTGAAATGGTGCCGGTGCTTGTGTTAAACATCAGTCCATTGCCAATATCCGGGTTGATGCTATAGCTGTCAACATCACCGCCCGTTGAAGTGATGCTTATCGGCGTGATAGCCGTGCCCATTATTGCCGTTACGGTAGCGGAGCTGATGCTGATTATCGGGGCAGTGGTGGTGTTCAGCGTGATGCTAACGGCAGCGGATGCGGCGGATACGTTGCCGGCGGCATCGCTTGCGGTTGCGGTGAAGGTGTTGGCTCCCTCAATCAGCGTTACGGCAAGCGACCAGGCACCCCCAGAGTTAGCGGTGGCAGTGGTTGCCAAGGCATTGCCATTTTGGCTCAGTGTTACCGTGGCACCGGCTTCTGCGGTTCCGCTAATGGCTATGGTATTGTCATTTGTTGGCGTTGTTGGTTGAGTGATGACGGGGGCATCTGGCAGAGTGGTGTCCAGCGTGATGCTAACCGCAGCGGTTGGGGTTGACGTGTTCATTGCGCCATCGCTTGCGGTTGCCGTGAAGGTGTTGGCTCCATCAGCCAGTGTTACAGCAAGCGACCAGGTGGTATCCGTTACGTTTGCGGCACCAATGGAAGTGCCATCTTTGAACACATCAACCGTGGCACCCGCCTCAACGGTGCCGGTAAGCGTGAATGCGGCATCGTTGACCGCTTGTGCTGTAGTGGTAATGGCTACTGCAGGTGCTGTGGAATCCAACGTGATGTCAACCGAATTGGAGTATGTCGTATCGTCCTTGTTGAGGTTTCTGGCTACTTCAAATCGGTTGTCACCTTCAAGTAGTGTTACCTCAACCTCCCAATTAGTGGTCGTTGTGGTTAGCGTTATTTCTGGAGCAGAGCTAGTACCGACGCGGTGTGACACGGTCAAATCAGACCCTGGCCTGGCAGTTCCAGTAAGTGTGAATGAATTTACGTTGACGGTTTGTGCCATGCTGGTGATGGTTAAGGGGGTGCGAATGGTGAATACGAATCCATCAGAAGCGGTGTTGCCATTACCAGCACTATCCATAGCACTATCTTTGGCAATGGATACGATAACGGTTCCATCAGGGTCGCCTCTGAACACATCAAAGGTGTAAACAGTTGTAGAGACTGTCACAAAGTTGGTTGCAGAGGTAACACCTGCTGTGCCTGTAACCGTAATACCGCCGACCTCAAAGCCAGTAACATCCTCACTAAAAGTGGCTGTATAGCTTAGTGTGGCGGCATTGACTGTGTCTCCATTGTTCCCGGAGCTGGATGTAATGGTAACAACGGGTGCTGTTCCATCATAGATAATATCAAATGATGCAGCAGGGTTTCCGTTTGTGGCAGAATCTTGCGCTGCGTCAGCAGCAATGCTCACGGTAATTAGTCCATCACCTGATGGTGTTATCGTAAAACGAGCAGGATCAACGCCACCGTCGAAAACGGCATCAATGATCTCATATGAACCTGCCGTTATAACTCCGCCGCTAACGCTAATATCAGATTCTTCAAATCCGGTCAGCGGTTCCGAGAATAGTAGATTGATTGGGATTGGATTGGTGTTCGTTGGACTTGTTGCAGCAGATGTTATCTGTATGGTCGGTTTTGTTTGGTCTGTGGTACTGTCCAGCGTAATGCTAACGGCAGCGGTTGCGTCTGCTGTGTTGCCAGCAGTATCAGTTGCGGTTGCCGTGAATGCGTTGGCTCCTTCCGTTAGCGTTGTAGCAAACGTCCAGTCAGTACCCGTTACGCTTGCCGTACCAATGGAATTGCCATCTTTGAGCACATCAACCGTGGCACCCGCCTCAACGGTGCCTTCAAGGGTAAATGATGCTTCGTTGACCGTTTGTGCTGTGGTAGTAATCGCGACTGTCGGGGCGGCAGTGTCCCGCGTAATAGTAACGGTTGCGTCTGCTGTGTTGCCAGCAGTATCAGTTGCGGTTGCCTTGAACTCGTTGGTGCCTTCTAAGAACACTGTAACAGTTTTAGTCCAAGTGCCACTATCCGTTACTGGTGCAGAGCCATGAGAGACATTTTCTCTGAATATCTCCACAGTAGAACCTACCTCAGCAGTACCCATAAGCGTGAATACCGAAAGTCCACCAGCATGAAACTCAAGTGAATCAGCATTTACTGTTTGTGCTGGGGTAGTAATCGCGACTGCCGGTGGCGTGGTGTCCGCCTCGACGGTGATGGCTACTGTAGCGGTCGCTGTACCAGCCGTATTAGTGGCGGTGATGGTGTAGGTAATTGCTTCTGCAACCGCCGTTGGCGTACCTGAAATAGTGCCAGTGCTTGTGTCAAATGACAGTCCATTCTCAATATCCGGGGCGATGCCATAGCTGACAACATCATCGCCAGTTGAAGTGATAGCGATATCTGCAATAGCCGTGCCTGCCATTACGGTTACGGTAGCGGGGCTGATACTGATACTCGGGGCATCAATGGCATCAATGGTCAATGTGTGTGCGCTGGAAGCGATGTTGCCAGTACCAGCAATATCCTGTACAGCACCGGCGGCGATGGATACGATAACGCTGCCGTCGCTGGTGGCTTCTACATCAAATTCGTAAAAATCGGCTCTCACAGCAGGGTCTCCAGAAACGCTGGTTACCGAACCCCCTGCCGAACCCCCTACCGTAATCGAGTTGGCTGTAAAGCCGCTAACGAACTCACCAAATGCGACTTCGTAGTGCAGTGTGCGGGTCTCTACTGTGGCACCATCCGCCCCGGCAGTCGATGTAAGGCTGTTTACTGTGGGTGCGGTGGTATCCAGTTTGATGTCAAACTGAATGGAGTCTGCTGATACATTGCCAGCGGCATCGGTTGCGACTGCTACGAAGGGTGATACACCCTCAGTCAACGAAATGGGCGCTGTCCAGTCGCCGTTATTATCAGCCGTTACGGTACCATTAGGGACACGTTGGATAGTGCTAACGGGGCCGCGGCGGATCTGCCGAAGACGAAATATTGCTACCTCTGCTCCCGCCTCAGCGGTGCCAGTAACAGTGAATGGTGTTGTGGTGGTTACTATTAAGCTTGGTGGTGTTACAACAGCTGTGGTAATAACCGGTTGTGCCGGTGCGGTGGTGTCTAGCGTAATGCTAACCGCAGCGGATGCGGCGGATACGTTGCCGGCGGCATCGCTTGCGGTGGCGGTGATTAGATTCTCGCCTTCCGTCAAATCGAAGGTTATTGACCAGTCGCCATTAGTATCCGCATCTATGGTGGCACTTGTAATTGCAGTCCCACTACGCAATAGCTGGATGCTTGCTCCTACTTCAGCACTGCCGCTAAGCGTCAATGATGCTTCGGTGACCAAATTGTCAGTTGGTAGCGTAATAAGCGGTGCTGCCGGTGCGGTGGTGTCCGCTGCTGCCTCGACGGTGATGGCTACTGTAGCGGTCGCTGTACCAGCCGTATTAGTGGCGGTGATGGTGTAGGTAATTGCTTCTGCAACCGCCGTTGGCGTACCTGAAATAGTGCCAGTGCTTGTGTCAAATGACAGTCCATTCTCAATATCCGGGGCGATGCTATAGCTGGCAACCGCATCGCCCGTTGAAGTGATAGTGATATCCGCAATAGCCGTGCCTGCCATTACGGTTACGGTAGCGGGGCTAATACTGATACTCGGGGCATCAATGGCATCAATGGTCAATGTGTGTGCGCTGGAAGCGATGTTGCCAGTACCAGCAATATCCTGTACAGCACCGGCGGCGATGGATACGATAACGCTGCCGTCGTTGGTGGCTTCTACATCAAATTCGTAAAAATCGGCTCTCACAGCAGGGTCTCCAGAAACGCTGGTTACCGAACCCCCTGCCGAACCCCCTACCGTAATCGAGTTGGCTGTAAAGCCGCTAACGAACTCACCAAATGCGACTTCGTAGTGCAGTGTGCGGGTCTCTACTGTGGCACCATCTGCCCCGGCAGTCGATGTAAGGCTATTTACTGTGGGTGCGGTGGTATCCAGTTTGATGTCAAACTGAATGGAGTCTGCTGATACATTGCCGGCGGCATCGGTTGCGACTGCTACGAAGCGTGATACACCCTCAGTCAACGAAATGGGCGCTGTCCAGTCGCCGTTATTATCAGCCGTTACGGTACCATTAGGGACACGTTGGATAGTGCTAACGGGGCCGCGGCGGATCTGCCGAAGACGAAATATTGCCACCTCTGCTCCCGCCTCAGCGGTGCCAGTAACAGTGAATGGTGTTGTGGTGGTTACTATTAAGCTTGGTGGTGTTACAACAGCTGTGGTAATAACCGGTGCTGCCGGTGCGGTGGTGTCTAGCGTAATGCTAACCGCAGCGGATGCTACTGATACGTTACCGGCGGTATCGCTTGCGGTGGCGGTGATTAGATTCTCGCCTTCCGTCAAATCGAAGGTTATTGACCAGTCGCCATTAGTATCCGCATCTATGGTGGCACCAGTAATTACATTGCCAGCGCGCAATAGCTGGATGCTTGCTCCCGCCTCGGCAGTGCCGCTAAGCGTCAATGATGCTTCGGTGACCAAATTGTCAGTTGGTGACGTAATAAGCGGTGCTGCCGGTGGCGTGGTGTCCGCTGCCGCCTCGACGGTGATGGCTACTGTAGCGGTCGCTGTACCAGCCGTATTAGTGGCGGTGATGGTGTAGGTAATTGCTTCTGCAACCGCCGTTGGCGTACCTGAAATAGTGCCAGTGCTTGCGTCAAATGACAGTCCATTCTCAATATCCGGGGCGATGCCATAGCTGACAACATCATCGCCAGTTGAAGTGATAGTGATATCCGCAATAGCCGTGCCTGCCATTACGGTTACAGTAGCGGGGCTGATACTGATACTCGGGGCATCAATGGCATCAATGGTCAATGTGTGTGCGCTGGAAGCGATGTTGCCAGTACCAGCAATATCCTGTACAGCACCGGCGGCGATGGATACGATAACGCTGCCGTCGCTGGTGGCTTCTACATCAAATTCGTAAAAATCGGCTCTCACAGCAGGGTCTCCAGAAACGCTGGTTACCGAACCCCCTGCCGAACCCCCTACCGTAATCGAGTTGGCTGTAAAGCCGCTAACGAACTCACCAAATGCGACTTCGTAGTGCAGTGTGCGGGTCTCTACTGTGGCACCATCCGCCCCGGCAGTCGATGTAAGGCTGTTTACTGTGGGTGCGGTGGTATCCAGTTTGATGTCAAACTGAATGGAGTCTGCTGATACATTGCCAGCGGCATCGGTTGCGACTGCTACGAAGGGTGATACACCCTCAGTCAACGAAATGGGCGCTGTCCAGTCGCCGTTATTATCAGCCGTTACGGTACCATTAGGGACACGTTGGATAGTGCTAACGGGGCCGCGGCGGATCTGCCGAAGACGAAATATTGCTACCTCTGCTCCCGCCTCAGCGGTGCCAGTAACAGTGAATGGTGTTGTGGTGGTTACTATTAAGCTTGGTGGTGTTACAACAGCTGTGGTAATAACCGGTTGTGCCGGTGCGGTGGTGTCCAGCGTGATGCTAACGGCAGCGGATGCGGCGGATACGTTGCCGGCGGCATCGCTTGCGGTGGCGGTGATTAGATTCTCGCCTTCCGTCAAATCGAAGGTTATTGACCAGTCGCCATTAGTATCCGCATCTATGGTGGCACTTGTAATTGCAGTCCCACTACGCAATAGCTGGATGCTTGCTCCTACTTCAGCACTGCCGCTAAGCGTCAATGATGCTTCGGTGACCAAATTGTCAGTTGGTAGCGTAATAAGCGGTGCTGCCGGTGCGGTGGTGTCCGCTGCTGCCTCGACGGTGATGGCTACTGTAGCGGTCGCTGTACCAGCCGTATTAGTGGCGGTGATGGTGTAGGTAATTGCTTCTGCAACCGCCGTTGGCGTACCTGAAATAGTGCCAGTGCTTGTGTCAAATGACAGTCCATTCTCAATATCCGGGGCGATGCTATAGCTGGCAACCGCATCGCCCGTTGAAGTGATAGTGATATCCGCAATAGCCGTGCCTGCCATTACGGTTACGGTAGCGGGGCTAATACTGATACTCGGGGCATCAATGGCATCAATGGTCAATGTGTGTGCGCTGGAAGCGATGTTGCCAGTACCAGCAATATCCTGTACAGCACCGGCGGCGATGGATACGATAACGCTGCCGTCGTTGGTGGCTTCTACATCAAATTCGTAAAAATCGGCTCTCACAGCAGGGTCTCCAGAAACGCTGGTTACCGAACCCCCTGCCGAACCCCCTACCGTAATCGAGTTGGCTGTAAAGCCGCTAACGAACTCACCAAATGCGACTTCGTAGTGCAGTGTGCGGGTCTCTACTGTGGCACCATCTGCCCCGGCAGTCGATGTAAGGCTATTTACTGTGGGTGCGGTGGTATCCAGTTTGATGTCAAACTGAATGGAGTCTGCTGATACATTGCCGGCGGCATCGGTTGCGACTGCTACGAAGCGTGATACACCCTCAGTCAACGAAATGGGCGCTGTCCAGTCGCCGTTATTATCAGCCGTTACGGTACCATTAGGGACACGTTGGATAGTGCTAACGGGGCCGCGGCGGATCTGCCGAAGACGAAATATTGCCACCTCTGCTCCCGCCTCAGCGGTGCCAGTAACAGTGAATGGTGTTGTGGTGGTTACTATTAAGCTTGGTGGTGTTACAACAGCTGTGGTAATAACCGGTGCTGCCGGTGCGGTGGTGTCTAGCGTAATGCTAACCGCAGCGGATGCTACTGATACGTTACCGGCGGTATCGCTTGCGGTGGCGGTGATTAGATTCTCGCCTTCCGTCAAATCGAAGGTTATTGACCAGTCGCCATTAGTATCCGCATCTATGGTGGCACCAGTAATTACATTGCCAGCGCGCAATAGCTGGATGCTTGCTCCCGCCTCGGCAGTGCCGCTAAGCGTCAATGATGCTTCGGTGACCAAATTGTCAGTTGGTGACGTAATAAGCGGTGCTGCCGGTGGCGTGGTGTCCGCTGCCGCCTCGACGGTGATGGCTACTGTAGCGGTCGCTGTACCAGCCGTATTAGTGGCGGTGATGGTGTAGGTAATTGCTTCTGCAACCGCCGTTGGCGTACCTGAAATAGTGCCAGTGCTTGCGTCAAATGACAGTCCATTCTCAATATCCGGGGCGATGCCATAGCTGACAACATCATCGCCAGTTGAAGTGATAGTGATATCCGCAATAGCCGTGCCTGCCATTACGGTTACAGTAGCGGGGCTGATACTGATACTTGGGGCAGTGGTGGTGTCCAGCGTGATGCTAACGGTTGCGTCTGCTGTGTTGCCAGCAGTATCAGTTGCGGTCGCGGTGAATGCGTTGGCTCCTTCCGTTAGCGTTACGTCAAACGTCCAGTTAATACCCGTTACGCTTGCGGCACCAATGGACATGCCATCTTTGAGTACATCGACCGTGGTGGCACCTGCTTCAGTGGTGCCTGCAAGTGTGAATGCGGCTGTGCTGACCGTTTGTGCTTGCGTGCTAATGGCTACTGTAGGTGCGGTTCTATCCGATGTAATGGTAAATTGTGGTGCAGCAGCCGTGTTTGAATTGCCGGCGGCATCAACAACTGCATTTGCCGGGATGTTCACTGTAATAGCACCATCAGCAGTTGGCGTTATGCCAAAAGCGTAAGATGCGCCAGCACTTTGTATGCTGCCGTTGGTTACTGTGCCGTTAGTGACTGTTATGTCAGATGCGTCAAGTCCGGTTACTGGCTCGGAGAACAATACAGTAATTGGGATAGGGTTAAGCGAAGTTGGGCTTTGTGCGGTCGATGTCATAGACACGATGAGCGGTGCGGTGGCATCGCGCGTGATGGTAACGGCATCGGATACGGCTGATACGTTACCGGCGGCATCGCTTGCGATTACCGTGAACACGTTGGCGCCGTTGAATGCGAAGTTTAGCGTTATCGTTTTCTCCCAAACACCGGCTGTTACCGGTATCGCGCCTTGAGAAGCAATACCTCTGAATAGCTCCACGCTGGTAACATCCATATCCGCAGTGCCACGAAGCGTAAATCGTGCCGGGTTGACCGATTGTGCTTCAGTGGTAATAACCGGTTTTGCCGGAACGCTGGTGTCAATGGTCAAGCTATACAGGTTAGAAGCGATGTTGTCCTGCCCGTTACCCTGTGCGACATCGGCGGCAATGGAGACGATGACGCTGCCGTCAGAGTTGCCTCTTAGCACGTCAAAGGTGTAAACCGCACCAGTACCTTGCAAGTTAGAGGCAACCGGATTACCTCCATTTGCCGTGCCTGTTAGCGTAATATCAGATAGCTCAAAGCCAGTCACTGCCACACTAAAGGTGGCTGTATAGCGCAGTGTGGCGCTGCTGACTATGCCGCCACTCACCCCAGAAGCAGAGGTGATGCTTACGGCGGGAGACTCGGTGTTAATGGTCAGGCTGTAGTCGTTAGAAGCGATGTTGGAATGCTCAGTACTATCCATTGCAACACCGGCGGCGATGGAGACGGTAACGCTGCCGTCAGAGCTGCCTTTTAGCACGTCAAAGGTGTAAACCGCACCAGCACCTTGCAAGTTAGAGGCAACCGGATTACCTCCGTTTGCCGTGCCTGTTAGCGTAATATCAGATAGCTCAAAGCCAGTAACCGCCTCACTAAAGGTGGCTGTATAGCGCAGTGTGGCGCTGCTGACTGTGCCGTCACTCACCCCGGAAGCAGAGGTGATGCTTACAGTGGGTGCGGTAGTGTCCAGCGTGAGGGTAACAGCATTGGATACTGCTGATACGTTGCCGGCAGTATCGGTTGCGGTTGCGGTGAACACGTTGGCACCTTCAATCAACGCCGTAACCGATATTGTCCAGCTGCCATCTGTTACGGTTGCAGTGCCAACCGATTCAGCCCCTCTAAATAGCGCTACAGTGGAACCCGTATCAGCAGTACCCTCAATATTGATAGAATCGGGTGCCACGCTAAACGTTTGCGCTGAGGTTTGAATAACAGGACCTGACGGCGGAAAAGTATCCTGCACAATGACAATCGCTGCGGAGCGACCCTGCGCTGCTGGCGAGCATTCTCCTTCTGGCTGTACTGTAATGCTGTTTTCATCCCCGACTAACATCACCTCAGCTGTCCAGTCACCGTCCGCATCTACGGTTGCGCTACCAACACTAAATGTAACACCTCTACATAGCTGCACATTGGAGCCTGCCCGGCCCGTGCCACTCAGCGTTAATGATGCTGTGTTGACCAGCGTCATGGCGGGTGGCGTAATGGTGGGTTGGTCAACCGCCTGACCGGTGTTCGTGACTGCCAGAGGGTTAAACGCCGCAACTACGCTGCCGTCAGCACCGGTAATAGTACCGCTCTGTGCTGCTGTTGGTGCGATGTATGCCAGTGTTACCGCCATACCACGCGCAATGGCGGTAGCCAGGCTGACGGTAAGCTCTTTTCCAGTTGCACTCAGCCCGGTTACGCCGCCGCCGCCCTGAAAGGAAGCACCCCCCACCCTTACTGCAAAACGACTATTGGATACGCTATTGAGGGTTATGTCTTTGTCAAAGGTCAGAATGATGGCTCTGCCATCCTCACTAACCCGTGCTGTCTCTACCTCTGGGGCAACTGCCTGTATATTGTTAGTTAATACCCTTACGCCAGAAAAGTCGGCAAGAATGCCGCTGGCTGTGCTAATGCTACCGGCTGTTTGGGTGTATGCCAGATTCACCACTGCGTTTTTGGCAATTGTTCCTGACAGAGTGAGAATCAAATGACCATTATTACTGCCTACAGCAAGCGCGGTCACTGTGGTGCCTGATGGCGCGCCTGATACGGTAAAGTCGCCCGCTACTGCAGTGATAGTGAGCGGTTCAAAAAAGACCACCCTTATTTTATTTCCTGCTGTTATTACCGTAGGGTCCTGAGAACTGGTTGCTATGTTTATCGCCTCCGCCACCGTGACCACTCGGCTAACCGCTGTTGCCGCATTGCCCGCCGCATCAGAGACGTTATAGGTGATGGTGTAAACGCCTACTGCATTGGTATCTACGGCAGCGACAGTGCCGCCATTGAAGGTAATGGTTGGTGTGATTGAAGCCGTAATATCCCCATCGGTGGTGTCGCTTGCCGTGGCCCCGGCATCGGTATAGGTATTGCCCTTTGCGATGGATAGCGTCGCACTGCCCAGCAAGCTGATGACTGGTGCTTCCATGTCTAGCGTGATGGTAACCGCATCGGATGGGGTTGATGGGTTGCCGGCGGCATCGCTTGCGGTTGCGGTGATTACATTATCGCCTTCCGTCAAATCGAAGGTTATTGACCAGTCGCCATTAGTATCCGCATCTATGGTGGCACCCGTAATTACATTGCCAGCGCGCAATAGCTGGATGCTTGCTGCCGCCTCAGTGGTGCCTTCAAGTGTGAATGCGGCTGTGTTGGTCAATGCGTTGGCGGGTGCTGTAATGACCGGTGCTGCCGGTGCGGTGGCATCCAGCGTGATGGTAACCACATCGGATGCCTCTGATGTGTTGCCGGCGGCATCAGTTGCGGTTGCGGTGAATGCGTTGGCTCCTTCCGTTAGCGTTGCGTCAAACGTCCAGTTAATACCCGTTACGCTTGCCGCACCAATGGACATGCCATCTTTGAGTACATCGACCGTGGCACCCGCCTCAGTGGTGCCTTCAAGTGTGAATGCAGCTGTGTTGACCGTGGTGTCGGCTGCTGGTGCCGTAATAACCGGGGCTGCCGGTGCGGTGGTGTCCAGCGTGATGCTAACGGCAGCGGATGCTACTGATACGTTGCCGGCGGCATCGCTTGCGGTTGCGGTGATTACATTCTCGCCTTCCATCAAATTGAAGGTTATTGACCAGTCGCCATTAGTATCAGCATCTATGGTGGCGCCAATAATTACATTGCCACCACGCAATAGCTGGATGCTTGCTGCCGCCTCAGCGGTGCCGCTAAGCGTCAATGATGCTTCGGTGACCAAATTGTCAGTTGGTGGCGTAATAATTGGTTTTGCCGGTGGCGTGGTGTCCAGCGTGACGGTAGCCGCTTCGGAGTGGGGCGATAAGTTGCCGGCAGCATCTTGTGCTCGTGCGGTGAAGGTGTTGACACCTTCGGTTAGCGTTACTTCAAGCGTCCAATGGCTACCCGTTACGTCTGCCCTGTCAATAAAAACACCTTCCTTGAATATTGCCGTTATTGATCCCGCCTCAGTGGTGCCGGTTAGCGTGAATGCGGCTGTGTTGGTGAATGCGCTGGCAGTAATAACCGGGGCTGGCGGTGACGTGGTGTCTAGCGTGATGGTAACGGCTGTTGATGTTGCTGTGTTGCCGGCGGCATCGGTTGCGGTTACCGTGAACTCGTTGGCGCCGTTGAATTCGGCGCTCAGGTTTACCGTTACCCCCCAAATACCGTTGCTATTTACGTTTATCGTGGCAATATCACTCTGCCGTCTGAATAATTTCAGCGTAGTAACGTCCGCATCAGCGGTGCCACGAAGCCTAAATTGTGCCGTGTTGACCGATTGCGCTTCAGTGGTAATAACGGGTTCTGGCGGGTTGGTGGTGTCAATGGTCAAGCTATACAGGTTAGAAGCGATGTTGCCGCCGCCATCACCCTGTGCGACATCAACCGGAATGGAGACAATGACGCTGCCATCAGAGCTGCCTTTTAGCACATCAAAGGTGAATGTGCTGCCATCAGCATTGGCAACAAAGTTAGAAACAGCAGGACTGCCTCCGTTTGCCGTGCCTGTTAGCGTAATATCGGTAGCTTCAAAGCCAGTAACTGCCACACTAAAGGCGGCTGTATAGCTTAGCGTGTCGGTATTGAGCGTGGCGCCACTATCGCCGGAAGTAGAGGTGATGGTTACGGCGGGAGACGCAGTGTTAATGGTCAGGCTGTAGTCGTTAGAAGCGGTGTTGGAATGCTCTGCCCTATCCTTGGCAACATCGGCGGCAATGGAGACGGTGACGCTGCCGTCAGAGCTACCTTTTACTACGTCAAAGGTGAATGTGCTGCCATCAGCATCGGCAACCAGATTAGAAGCAACCGGACTGCCTCCGTTTGCCGTGCCTGTTAGCGTAATATCGTCAATCTCAAAGCCAGTAACCGCCTCACTAAAGGTGGCTGTATAGCGCAGTGTGGCACTGCTAACTGTGCTGCCACTCTCCCCGGAAGCGGATGTGATGCTTACAGTGGGTGGGGTGGTGTCCAGCGTGATGGTAACGGCGGCTGATGGCGGTGATGTGTTGCCGGCAGCATCGGTTGCGGTTGCGGTGAACACATTGGCGCCTTCAAGCAAATCACTCAAATCCGCAATAAATATTGCCCAACTTCCCTCTGCGTTGGCGGTTTCAGTGCGAACTAAAGAACCGCCTCTGAATATCCGCACAGTGGAACCCGCTTCAGCAGTGCCCATAATGTCGAGAAAGAAGTCAAGTGGCGCGCTAAGCAGTGTTGTTGTTGGTGGCGTAATGACTGGTGCGTCAGGGGCGGTGGTGTCCGTTGTCTCCAGCGTTACAGTAACCGCAGCGGATGCGGCTGATACGTTACCGGCGGCATCACTTGCGGTGGCAGTAAAGCTGTTGGCACCATTATTATCAGCAGACAGGGTTACCTCAATCGACCATGCGCCATTGGAGTCAGCGGTGGCAGTGGTTGACAGGGCATCGCCATTTTGGCTCAGTGTTACCGTGGAATCGGCTTCTGCGGTGCCGGTAATTGTTATGGTATCGTCATTTGTTGGCGTTGTTGGTGGCGTAATAACGGGTGCGTCAGGGGCGGTGGTGTCCGCTGCCTCCAGCGTGATGCTAACGGCATCGGATGCTACTGATACGTTACCGGCGGCATCGCTTGCGGTGGCGGTGATTACATTATCGCCTTCCGTCAGGTCGAAGGTTATTGACCAGTCGCCATTAGTATCCGCATCTGTGGTGGCACTTGTAATTGCAGTCCCGCCACGCAATAGCTGGATGCTTGCTCCCGCCTCGGCAGTGCCGCTAAGCGTCAATGACGCTTCGGTGACCGATGTAGCGCTTGGTGGCGTAATAATCGGGGCTGCTGGTGCGCTCGTATCTGCTGGCACTTCATTGATTACGGCTTGCCCGCTAAAGTTTGCAAGCAATCCGGCAGGAACAGTACCCAGAATACCGCCCTGTGTACGGGTGTAGGACAGAGTAAGGACATCGCCTTGCACGATGTTTTTCGACAGCGTTAGAATGAGCTTATCTCCCCCAATATCAGGGTCTAGTTTTCTAAGTGCGGTTACTACTGGATTTGATGTTGATGGCGTTCTTATGACCGTAAAGTCCGCGGGACGTGCGTTTTCGATAGCGATAAAACCAGCAAAAGTCAGCTCTATCTCATTGGCTACCGTTGCCTTAAAACCGCTTTGATGTACATGTAACGGCAATGAAGTAAGTACGGTGACGGCTTGCCCGGTAAAACTTGCCAAAGCCCGTCCATCTGCATTGCTAATACTCCCGCTGCCCTTGTTGTATGCCAGGGTGGTAGTCTCACTGCTGAGAATGATGCCTGAAAGTTCGAGGGTCAGGATGGTGGCAGCAGCATTTAAGCTAAAACCGCTTACCGCTGGGTTTGATGCCGCACCTGAAACGGTAAAATCAGTCACCATTGCAGTGTTAGTGATCGCCTCAGCGAAGGCTAATTCAATCTTATCCCCGAGTTGGTTTGCTGTCGCGGTTACAACATACGGTGTTGGGTCGTTATTGGTGATTGTCGCCGTGGCGGTGGTGGCGGTACCGAGTTCGCCACGGCTTGTGCCGGTTAGCCTTACGGTAAAGGTCTCATCGCCCTCGATATCCCGGTCATCAATCACTGGCACACTAACAGCGGCACTTGCGCTCATTGCTGGAATCGTGATGCTTCCGCTTGTTATCGCCGTGTAGTCCGAGCCTGCTTCGGCAGTGCCATCGGCAGTCGCATAGTTTACTGTTACTGGAAAGGCGTTAAGTGGAGCCAGTGCTATGGTGAATGTAGCACTACCCGCGCCCTCGTCCACCTCAATACCGGTACCGGCAAACTCTATCTGGGTGGTATCGTCATCAGTAATAGTAACTTCGCTCGTGACATCCCCGCTAAAATCCGCCCCCGTAGTTGTCAATCTGGGGTTGCTTAAGGTGATGGTGAAGCTTTCATCATCCTCATCCAGCGTATCGCCGAGTATGATGGGCAGTGTGAATATTGGCTGCTTTATGTCGCTTGGTATTGTTACCGTACCCGTCCGAGACGTAATGTCCGTGGCGGTAACACCATCACCTGAAATAGCGTAGTCCAGCGTTATTGGCTGTTTGATCACACCGCTCGTTGAGCTTTCCCCTCCCCGCTGGGCGATATCGATTTTTATTTGCATCGTCACATCAGTCGTCCCGGCATCTCCTTCCGCAACCGGTGATTGAGCACCTCGATGGGTTACTACGACATCAATAGTGTCAGTTAGCGTGAAACTTGCCGAGCTTGGCGTAAGTCCTGATGTGGGTGGTGTGGCGGTAACTGTGATGGTCTCATCGCCATAGGCATCAATTGTTTGTTTCTCAGGTAGCGTAACCGTGAAATTTGCACTGGCACTGGCCTGCCCTGCCGGGATGGTGATGGTGAAGTTGCTGGCACGAAAAGGGATTACACCCACAATCCCGCTACCGGCAATGGTTATTGCCACCTCGGTGGCAGTCGTGGAGGTGCCGCCCTCCAGGGTAACGGTGGCGTTTACGGTAAGATCATTCCTTCCAACAACGTGGCTTGTCAACGGCTGATTATTTGTTTGTAACGACAAGGTCAAACTGGTGGCATCATTCACGGTGATGGCATCATTCACGGTGATGGCTACTGTAGCGGTATCCGAACCACCGCTATTAGTGGCGGTGATGATGTAGCTGATTGCTTCTGCAACCGCCGTTGGCGTACCTGAAATAGTGCCGGTGGTTGTGTCAAATGACAGTCCTGCTGGAAGATTTGGATCGATGCCATAGCTGGCAACCGCACCGCCGCCGCCTGTTGTTGAATCGATCGTTATATCCGCAATAGCAGTGCCTACTGTTGCCGTTACGGTAGCTGTGCTGATACTGATATTCGGGGCGGCTACGGCTGCCGCATCGCCGCTAACCGTAAGCGCAAAGGTCTGTGTAACCGGCTGCCCGGCGGTGTCAGTGGCAGTCACCATGATGTTGGTTGTGCCGGGTGCTACGGGCGTAATGGTTAGCGTGCTGCCGCTGATGGCAACGCTGGCAATGGCGGGGGTAGCGGACGTGGCTGTGTAGGTCAGGGTATCGCCTGGGTCGCTAAAGAAAGCAGCCACCTCCAGGGTGAGCGGGTTAGCCGTTCGTGCTAACGATTGTGCTGGAATGGGGCCATTGGCGGCTGGCAATGCGGCATTAATGCCGCCGGCATTCGTTATGGCTGTTTGTACGGCAATCTGAACAAACGTCATTTCGTTCAAAATATTCGTGGGCAACGAAACCCACGGGTTACCGGTTAATGTGAGATGCTCTAAGGATAAGCCACTAAAAATACCAATTGGCAAGGTGCGTAATTGATTATTCGATAAACTCAAGGATATCAGTGCTGGCAGACCTTGAAAAAGATCCGCCGGGAGGGTCTTTAAGCCACCAGCAGCCTTGTTGTCTGTGATTCCGAGAACAGTTAACGCGGTTAAACCGGCAAAATCACTTCCCTTTGGGGGGGCTTGTCCGAAGCCGGAATGAAACCCGCCAGTATGGACTAAAGTGGTAATTCCCGCCAAATCTGCCGCAGTAATGTCGCCACAAGCACTTTTGCCATGCACATTTTGGATGATTACTTCCTGAACTTTGGCGTGACGCATGCACACGGTTGGGTTGGGAGCCTCAACTTGCTGGGCGGCAGTGGGATGACTAGATGCACCAGAGGGGCTGGATGCGGCAGAAGGACTGAATGCGGCAGATGCTCCCATTATCACGCCATCATCATCAGCTGCCGACATTCCTCCAACTACATTATTAATATTAATGCGGACCGTATCTGTATGAGATTTTGGTGCCTCGGCATTATCGGTTACGGTTAATGTATAGACTAAAGAGATTTGCCCAGAGACCTCTGGGGCAGTAAACGTTGGGGATGCGACAGTAGAATCAGATAACGGTGGTATCACTGGACTAGAATCGGATGTTGGAAAATCAGTTAAAGCCCAAGAATAGGATAGTGTGTGACCATCGGGATCAGATGATCCTGTACCATCAAGGGTGACCAAAGTATTTTCATTAACCGACTGATCAACTCCAGCATCGGCAATGGGTTGTACGTTATGGCCAGTAACTCTAATGGTTACTTCATCAGAAGTAGATTCAGCACCGTCATCGTCCGTTACAACCAGTGAAAACACGAGCGTTGCGCCACGTGCACTTGTTGGAGGGGTAAAAAATGTTGTGGATGCATCATTTTCAGCAAATCCCTTTAGTTCAAAATGCGTACCGCTAACCAAAGTCCATTTATACGAATCTATTGTACCATCTGCATCCGATGATCCTGTGCCATCAAGGGTGATCCTACTCATTTCACTAGATGTCTGGTCAGGTTCAGCAGCGGCACCGGTTATACCTGATGAGCCCGAACCTCCCTCAACTATCTGATCAGGCCCCGCATTGGCAGTTGGTGGTGTGTTGACTTCCTTGAGCCTAGCCTTGAGCCCAGGGTCATTAGAGACCTGATTGGTTTGTGCCGATGCCAGCGTTTCAACACGGTTTGCAGTATCGGTATAACGTACTATCAGCTTGATTTGCTTGCCAAGCTGGGCATTGGTCAGGGTGAAGGTTTCTGCGGTGGCAGCGGCAATGTCATCGCCCCCGGCCTGCCATTGATAGCTGAAGGATAACGTTGTGGGGCCATCCGCATCGCTAATCTCGCGGGTAACCGCTGTCAGGGTATTCCCTACAGTTGGCGTAGCGCTGAGGGTAGTCTGATCTTCAGGTAGCGGACGGGTGGCGGTTACGGTATTACCATCGAGCAGCATACTGATGCTAAGGTGACCCGTTGGGGCTTTGTTTTCTGCTAATACTTCGTTAGTTACTTGTCGCCTATCCTTTCTAAATACATTGCCTGCCGCATCCGCAATACCCGTGTCTTTTGTGGCGTATTCCAGCAGTACCGTTTCACCTTGTGCAATAGCGGAGGTTAGTTCTAAGGTTAGTTTTTTTTCATTTGCTGTTAGCGTTGTCACAGCGATTGTTCTGGCACGTTTGCCCGCAGTAACTGTAAAGTCAGCAGCCACGGCATCGTTGATATTTATAGTTTCGTTGAAGGTCAGCGCTATGCTATCGCCGGTCGTATTGGTTTCTGCACTTGCGGCAACCGGCGCCCTTGTATCTGGTTGTACCAGGTTCGTTACCGCTTTGTTAGTAAAGCTCGCAAGGGGCGTGTTTTGCCCCGTAACCGTTATGCTACCTGTCCCTTTGGTGTAGGCCAGGGTGATGGTCTCGCTTTCGACAATATCAGCCGACAGGGTGAGGAGAAGCAAAGTAGTAACATCATTGAATCTACCCACCGAGCTTACCGTTGGATTTGATTCCGCTCCTGCTACGCTAAAATCAGCCCCCAACACTCCGCCGAGAGTTGCATCACCAGAGAAAACGAGAAGTATTTCATTGGCTGATTGCGTAAGGATTTGATTTATAGGCTCTGCCGGATCCTGCTGGGCCTGGGCATTGCTCGGCTGGGCGATAAACAGCAGGGCAAAGAAGGTAGCGGCAAAGAAGCGCGACAGGGGCGCGGATAAAATGCCGGAAGGCTTTTTCCCGTGGCCGGTTATTCCTGTGAAAGAAGCCGCACAAAAACCCCCTGTTCGTCTTTTCGTCTTTACCTGCGAAAGAGGCTGCGCAAAAACCCAGGATTTGTCATTCCTGCGACCTTCGTCATTCCTGCGACCTTCGTCATTCCTGCGACCTTCGTCATTCCTGCGAAGGCAGGAATCCAGTAAAACAGCCAAACCGGCAAAGGGTTTCCCTATACAACGCATGCCTGACGAGGCTTGCTTGCGAGCCGCGTCTAACAGTGCTTGCGAGTGCCAACCTGTCCCCAGCCGTGCTGTTTGGTTTCGTGCCACCGCCTTGAGTAAGGTTTTGAGTGGCGTTAATGCAATCGTAATCATAGCCCTGCCCCCATAAGCCAAGCGCGGCTTGTGTGTGTGTGGGGGGGGGTTAGCATATAACTAACAAGTGTTGCAAGGATTTGTAAGAGTTTCACGGGCACTGTCTCCGACATTTACTGTTATATTTTCGGGCATGGTACAGGGTTTGATAATTTTTTCAATACTTGCTTACTTACTTACTTAACTGGCTGGCCAAGACCATCATCCTCCAATATTTCTGACACCAGTTTTCACTGGCAACCTGTTTCTAACTATCTGTTCCTAACTATCCGTTCTGCGCATCTGTTGACGAGACTGTGCAAGAAACCCACGCCAGGCTGCGCTAGCTGTGGAAAACCCTTGTGGATTTGGGTGTTTTACTGGATTCCTGCCTGCGCAGGAATGACGGGGGTGCAGGAATGACAGGAGGTGCGGGAATGACGGGGGTGCAGGAATGACGGGGGTGCAGGAATGACAGGAGGTGCGGGAATGACGGGGGTGCAGGAATGACGGTGGTGCGGGAATGACGGGGGTGCAGGAATGACAGGAGGTGCAGGAATGACAGGAGGTGCAGGAATGACAGGAGGTGCGGGAATGACGGGGGTGCGGGAATGACGGGGGTGCAGGAATGACGGAGGTGCAGGAATGACAGGAGGTGCAGGAATGACAGGAGGTGCGGGAATGACGGGGGTGCAGGAATGACGGGGTGCGGGAATGACGGAGGTGCAGGAATGACAGGAGGTGCAGGAATGACAGGAGGTGCGGGAATGACGGGGGTGCAGGGATGACGAATATTGAGCTTTTGCGCTGTTTCTGACTTGCGCGTCCAGACTCTTTAATTTAACCTGGCTGCCCTTAAAGGAGATAACATGAGCTGGCAAGAAGAAGTAAACGAGCTAAGACGCCGTGAAAAATTAGCCGCCGCTATGGGTGGTGAAGAGAGAATTCAGCGGCAACATGACAATGGGCGTCTCACTGTCCGAGAGCGCATCGATGCCCTTGCAGACGACAATTCTTTTCACGAAATTGGCGCCCTGGCGGGTAAAGCGAGTTACACAGACGATGGCGAACTTCAAGATTTCACCCCGTCTAATTTCGTGCTGGGCACGGCGAAAATAAACGGCAGAGCCGTTGTCGTGGGCGGCGATGATTTCACGGTGCGTGGCGGTGCCGCAGACGCCAAAGTTGGCGATAAGTCGGGCTATGGTGAGCGTTACGCGCTGGAAATGCGCTTACCGCTGATACGCCTTATCGACGGCAGCGGTGGTGGCGGGTCGGTGAAGACCCTCGAAATGGTGGGCCATTCGTATGTACCAACCTTGCATGGATTCGAAACCACCATGCGGCTAATGGGTCAGGTACCTGTGGTTTGCGCCTGCATGGGGTCGGTTGCCGGCCTGGGTGCCGTGCGCACAACAATTTCTCACTTTTCTCTTATGGTTAAAGACACAAGCCAACTGTTTGTAGCCGGACCCCCTGTAGTGGAACGGGGATTTGGCAAACCTGTTGAGAAGAACGAATTAGGCGGCTCCGACATACACGCCCACGGTAGTGGTGTCGTGGACAACGAAGTAGAAACCGAACAGCAGGCCTTTGAAACGATAGCAAAATTCCTCTCTTATTTGCCGCAGAATGTATGGCAGGCTCCACCTCGAATCGAAAATAAGGATCCGGTAGAGCGTCGTGACGAATCCCTGCTTTCGGTTATCCCTGGAGACAGGCGCCAGATGTACCAAATAAGAGAGGTCATTAATCCGGTAGTGGATACAGGCTCCTTTTTTGAAATAAACCCAAATTATGGAGAATCACTCGTCACCGGGCTTGCACGCATAAATGGCTATTCGGTCGGCATCATGGCAAATGATACCCATCATCATGGCGGCGCGGTCAACGCAACCGCTTCCGAGAAAATGATGCGCTTTGTAGACCTTTGCGATACTTTTCATCTGCCCCTGTTGAATCTGGTGGACAACCCGGGATTCCTGATCGGGCGCAAAGCGGAACAAGAAGGTACCGTGCGCCTGGGCAGCCGCGCTTTAATGGCCTGTTATCAGGCGTCCATCCCCTGGATTTCTGTAATAATACGTCGTTGCTACGGCGTTGCTGGCGCGGGTCACGGCAACGCAGACAGACTCAACCTGCGTTATGCCTGGCCCTCGGCAGACTGGGGCTCCTTGCCGATAGAAGGTGGCGTACAAGCGGCTTACCGCAGAGAGATAGAAGCAGCAGACAATCCGGACGCACGACGTCGTGAACTGGAAGCGATGTTAGAACAGTACCGCTCGCCGTTTCGAACCGCGGAAGCATTTGGTATTGAAGAAGTCATTGATCCCAGAGATACCCGACCCTTGCTTTGCGACTGGATCGAATTGGCTTATCAGCTTATTCCATGCCAGTTAGGGCCTAAGTCTCGCACACCACGCCCGTAATCATGCCTGGGTGCCTGGCAGAAAATCGGCAAGCTGATCAATTGTGGTTAAGTCGTCGAGTTTCATGCTGATTTTCATGCTCCCATCATGAACGGATCGCTATTTGCTGTCAGCCCGCTCCAGGCCCATTTCATAGTAGAAACACGACCCTCTCTCTCAGACTCATTTCCTATTGGACAAGGCTCATGATTAACTTATACGCACGGCTGCGTTATGCTTCCAACGCCAACCTAACATAGCAAGCAGGAAGCAAAATGACCAGCAGACGCTCACTTCTAAAAGCGATGGCCATGGCCCCGCTACTTAACGCATGCAGTACCCGAATTGCACCTACTCAACGAAACTTTACGCCTTCCGGGCTTCCACTGCGGCGGGTCATCGTCTCCGCCGACAGGGTGATTCGAACTATCGCGGGCAGCCGCCCTTTTCGTCCCGCTGGCTTCCGGGTAGAAGTTGAGTCTTTAGCGAACAAAACAATTATTCACAACTACGGCCATGGCGGCGGCGGAATTACCCTGTCTTGGGGCACTTCACATCTGGCGATGGAAATGGCGCAACAAAGCCACCACCGTCGCTGCGCAGTACTGGGCGCTGGTGCTGTGGGGCTTGCTGCGGCCAGATTGCTACAGAATCGGGGCTGGGATGTCACCATCTACGCCAAAGATTTACCGCCAAACACAACCTCGAATATTGCAGGCGGACAATGGTCGCCTACCTCTGTCTACGACGACCACAAGGTCACCGCGGAATTTATGCAACAATTTGAGTCCGCGATGAGACATGCCTATCGCCATTTTCAAAATCTGGCAGAACCGAAATACGGTGTGCGCTGGATTAGCAATTATTCCATAATGAACGGGCCACCAGGCCCCGACAATTTTAACGGTCGCTATCCCGACATGTACCCTGAGCTGCGCGAATTAACCACAGACCAGCACCCTTTTCCGGCTGCCTATGTAAGACACTATGACACCATGCTAATTGAGCCAGCCATCTACCTGCCGGCCATGATGCAAGATTTCTACGGCTCTGGCGGCGAAATTGTCGTCAGGGAATTTATCACGGCAGATGATGTTGTAAGCCTGGATGAACCGGTCATAATCAATTGCACCGGGCTTGGTTCCAGAAAACTGTTTAATGATACAGAACTGATCGCCATCAAGGGACAACTAAGCTTTCTACTGCCACAAGAAGAAGTCGATTACATGATTGTAGGTAATGGCGGCTTATATATGTTCCCGCGCAAGGACGGCATCCTGCTTGGCGGAACCTTTAAGAGAAACGATTGGTCTCTTACTCCTGAGCCGCTGGAGACCAAACGCATAATCGCAGGGCACAAAAAATTTTTTAATTCCATGGACGACCCCTGGTCCTGACCCTGTGTCAAACTACTCTTGTCCATAACAACAGAAGTGAGATCACGGAAACAACTAACCACGAGCGCTGGTTTCGCCCATTTCCAGCCAGCGCATACACATCACCTCCTGAGTATAGCTTTAGAGACTGTGCAAGAAACCCTCGCCAGCTCCCGTTAGCTGTGGAAAACCCTTGTAGATTTGTGGATTTTACTGGATTCCTGCCTTCGCAGGAATGACAGGGTGGTGCGGGAATGGCAGGGTGGTGCGGGAATGACAGGGTGGTGCGGGAATGGCAGGGTGGTGCGGGAATGACAGGGTGGTGCGGGAATGACAGGGTGGTGCGGGAATGACAGGGTGGTGCGGGAATGGCAGGGTGGTGCAGGAATGGCAGGGTGGCGCGGGAATGACGGATGTTGGATTTTTGCACAGTCTCTTTAGGTGCTTGTTGGGAGATTTAAGGGAGCAACTTTATTGACATTAATACGGCATTGGTTTATTGCTGTACCAGCAAAATAAGAACACCAACAACCTGGAGAAAACGATGGCTTCCAATAGCGAAAAACAGAAGAAATTTTCAAGCCTTTCGCTGATCACAGCCACTTGTGCAGTGCTGGTGTTCGGCTGACTGATTTTAGGAATCCAGACAAATCAAACCTCGGCACAGCAAAGCAATTTTCTGGGTGGTTCGCCACGAATAGCGGATAGCGATGCGGTAAACACGCTGCGTCTGATCTTTCCGGCCGGTGTTCGTTCTAATTGGCATAGCCATTCCCGGAGCCAACTGCTCATGGTTGAAGAAAGGCCGCAGGCTGACTCAAGACAGAGCGGGGCCACTACTTGAAATGCACCCCGGTGAACCCTGGTGGACACCTGCTGGCAGAGAACACTGGCATGGCGCGCACCTGGACGAGGATGTGTTACAACTAACCCTCTATGAGGGCGATGTAAACTGGCTGGAAGCTGTTACTGACGCAGTTTACAACGCAACGCCCGGTCGTCCCTGGATTGTTATAATTCTAAACATAAGGATGATTGAAGGGTGGGATAGGGAACCATCATGATAAAAACACCTGGTAGAAGTACTAGCCTCGCCAGCAGCGGCTTACTGCTCATTAGTTGCGGCAGCGGTGAAGCGGCCATGCCAGAGACGGATTTCGAAGAAGCCCTGCCGGAAAAACTCATTCAGGCTAAACCTGGTGATGTCATCAATATTCCTGCGCGAGGTCATCAGATAAGCCGCCGTTTATCCTTGCACGTATCTGGCGCGGCAATTGGCGCCTCTGATGCAGGAATCTACGGTGGCCAGTGCTCGCAAATCGTGGTACACAACTCGCGTGCCGAATTCAATGTCGCGGGCATAGAAATTGAGAACTCACCTTTTGCCGATGTGCATGGCAATAGCGCCTCTACTAACAGCGAATGACCACAGCCATGATGCGCTCAATAGTGATGAACGCATGCCTTTTAATGTTCTGTGCCTGCTCGGAACCTCCTCCCGTTTTCCATGACACTGAGCGACCCTTGCGCTTGTCTGACTGGAGTTTGTTTAGCCTGGGTAATGATGAATTAACCCCCAGCCAATCGAGCCTGGTATTCCAGCCTGGTAACTCATTATTTACTGACTACGCCCATAAGCTGCGTACACTTTGGATGCCAACCGGCACCCAGGCCAGAATTGTAGAAGATGAAATCGACTATCCAGTGGGCACAGTATTGAGCAAAACATTCTATTATCCAAAAGCCTCATCCAGTGAACTACTAAAAAGCGCTGACGAAGGATTGGAAAAAATAAAGCTCAGTGAAAATAAACTCATCGAAACCAGGTTACTGGTGCGTAAAAAAAATGGCTGGGATGCCTTCCCCTACGTTTGGAATGAGCAACAGTCTGAAGCTTTTCTCAGAGTAGCCGGTGCCAGCACGTTTATTTCACTTGCCGAAAATGCAGCGGATGACGGCAGTGAACCAACAAAATTTACTTATTTCATGCCCAATCAGAACCAATGCGCTGGCTGCCACACCAGCGTGCATCCCGATGGCGATATGCAGCCACTGGGGGCGATACTCAGCCAGTTGACCGGTCAAAATTTTACACCGGGCTCGGCGCAGGAGTCCCAACTTGATCGAATGGTAGCCCGTGGATGGCTAACTGAACCAGGCTCCTCAGTGGCTACTGAATCCTGGCAAGACCAGTCGCTTTCTATTGCCGGGCAAGCGCTGGCTTATCTAAATATCCATTGCGGTCACTGCCATAATCCTGACGGGGCAGCCGATACCTCTGGTCTAATGCTGGACAATTCCCAGACCCCGGCAATTAACCGAGGTGTTTGCAAACCTCCAGTAGCGGCTGGAGCAGGTGCCGGCGATTTGCTGTATGGCATAGTGCCGGGGAAACCAGAGCAATCCATAGTACTGTATCGCATGCAGTCAACCAAACCCGATGAAATGATGCCTGAGCTGGGCAGATCCCTAATTCACGCAGAAGGGGTGGATTTAATCAGCCGCTGGATTTCCGAAATGCCTGGAAGTTGTTGATCGAGACATGAACTGATCATCAGGGGATGACCCGGGTCGGCTTATTAAAGTAATCGGCCAGGTATTCTATGATGAAAAGCAAAACTGTCCTTTTCCTAATTCTGCTGGCAGGCAGTCTATTGTCGATATTTTCCCTCTTGCACAGTCCTGCGTCGCCATTGGCGATGGCTCCGACCAGGTTTGCAGGGTAGACTAAACACACTGAAAACCCGCGGGAATTGCCAAAGCCTTGTCCAGACAGTTAGCTATTTTTCTTATTCTGCTCGTCCTGTGTAGTCGCTGTACCGATCAGGCGGGTATTCGCAGAACCTATGTCTTGACCACCGGCACCACCGGCGGCACTTATTATCCGGTAGGTGTTGCTCTTTCTACTTTGGTCACCGCACAACAAGACACGGATTTTGCGCTCACCGCTATCAGTTCCGCAGGCTCGATGGAAAACATCAAGCTGCTGCGGGACAATCAGGCACAGTTCGGTCTCATTTTAGGTATTTTTGCAGCATGGGCCAGGGATGGCGAAGGACCGATCCGCAAGCCCCAGGCTCATCTAAGAAGCGTTAGTGCAGTGTGGCCGAATGTAGAGCATTTTATTTTGCTTTCAGAATTGGTGACAAATGGCACTATTTCAGATCTCGATGGCTTGAACGGCGAGCGATTTGTTCTCGGCATGAGAAATTCAGGGGCAGAACAAAGCGGCGCATTTATCCTGGATAGCCTCAATATTGATTACGCCAACAAGTTTACTCTGGCCTACATGGGCTATAGCGCCACTGCCAGTGCTATACAAGATGGCAATATCGTCGGCATGAACATTCCAGCAGGAGCGCCGGTCACTGCTGTCACACAGGCTTATGCACAACTTGGCGAACGGATGACGATACTGGACTTTTCCGAACTGGAAATGAACGCGATCAACCAGCAATATCCTCTCTGGGATTTCTACCAGTTGGCTGCCGGCACTTACCCCTATCAAGACAAAGTCGTCACCACGGCTTCCAGCTCTAACGTGCTGATAGTGCGTGACGATGTTCCCGAAGAAATTGTTTATCAATTTACCAAACTATTGTGGAATAACCTGGCCACACTGCAAGAGATTCACAGCGCAACCCGTGGAATGGCCTTGCAAGACGCCTTAAAAGGCATTGTCGTGCCCTTGCACCCGGGAGCCATTAGATTTTATCAGGAGCAGAACGTAGAAATACCGGCGCAACTGTTGTAAGGAAATTTAGTTCAAATAATTCATTCTTTGCAAAAGAAGGCCGGGAGTACAATCCACCCAACGTCGGAAAACTCTTGAAATTGTGTCTCTTGAAATTGAGCGGCATCACTGAAATTAGACTAGAATACGACCTCTTTTTCGATAGAGACTGTGCAAGAAACCCTCGCCAGACTGCGTTAGCTGTGGAAAACTCTTGCCGGTTTGGGTGCTTTTCCTGAATTCCTGCGAAAGCAGGAAAGCAAGCCGCCGTCATTCCTGCGAAAGCAGGAATCCAGTGACTAATGCCATGAGCCACAAGCAAGCCGCCGTTTACATTTTAGCAAGCAAGCCTGATAGTAACCTTATACACTGGCGTTACATCTGGAAAACCCTTGCGGATTTGTGTGGTTTACTGGATTCCTGCCTTCGCAGGAATGACGGGGTGGTGCAGGAATGACGAATGCTGGATTTTTGCACAGTCCCTTTCGCAGGAATGACGAATGCTGGATTTTTGCACAGTTTCGATAGCACGATAACAGTCTTGATATTGATTCCAGGCGGTTACAGTTGGAATCGCCGCTGCGGGGTTGAAACTACGCCGAGCTATTCCTGAGCCGGGAATCTACCGCCACCTGCTAGCGGGCGTTACACGAAGGAATCAAATCCGCGCCTGGACGCTTGCTTTCGGCAAAAACAGGCATGGCTTGTCGGAAAATGAAGTTTTTAGCGTGTTGTGAATGTTTAAGTCATTGCCATTAAACATATTGTTTTTTTAAAATTGAACTGATCTTGAATTAACCGACAGTCCCGCATGGTGAGTGTAGAACCTTGTCAAAATCGAGAAGCTGCCACAGGCGCAACAGCCGTATCTGACTAACCTGGCTTTAACTGGCCAGGCAAGATTAGCGAATCATCATCAATATCAACAAAAGAATACGCGCACATGGAGCAACTGATAATTGAAACCGCCTCCGTTTCCCTGGCCACCTTTTTTGCCACTATGGGGCCGATAGACGTTGCTACAGTCTATGCCGGACTAACGGCCACCGAAGCGACGACGCAGCATGGCCATTCGCGGCACCTTGATTGCAACCGGCATACTGATGCTGTTTGCCATTGTCGGTGAATACTTACTCGCTGGCCTGGGCATCTCTCTGGCGGCTTTGCGAACCGGAGGTGGTATCTTGCTGCTGCTCATCGGCATCGACATGGTGTTCGTACGCAGCTCTGGAAGCACTTCCACCACCGAAGAAGAGCAGGAAGAAGCGATGGGCAAACGCGATATCTCGGTCTTTCCTTTGGCCACGCCGCTTATTGCTGGACCCGGTGCCATGGGCGCCGTCATTCTGCTAATGGCTAATGGTGAAGGAAACCTGATCTTGCAGGCAACGGTGATTGGCTCGCTTCTGGCCATCCTGTTACTCACTTTTGTTATGCTATTACTTGCCTCAAAAATTCAGCTGTTGTTTGGGGTCACCGGGATGCACGTGGTAACCCGGGTGTTCGGTGTGTTGCTGTCGGCTCTGGCCGTGCAGTTTATTTTCGATGGAATTGCACAAAGCGGATTGTTCCCGTCTGGATAATAAGCATGTTTTAACTGAGAATATTGGCAAGATGTTAAAAGCAAATTTTCCAATTGGCGGTAAAATACAATAGCGGGATGAGTAGCCGCTTACACGATACGGCAGAAAAACCCAGTCCCGATGAATTGCGCCGGAATGCAGGCCAGCAAAATGTAACAGAAGTGCAGTTACACAATGTCCGTGGAACTATGTGCTGGCAGGAAGAATTTAACAAGTTTTAGCCTGCAAAACACACACAGGAATGCCTGGCTTGTACTACAGCATTGAGCTTTTCTTCTGGTTGGCATAGAGTGAGCATAATGATTACGATAACTTGCGCCAAAAGGCGAAGCGACGGAGACCCGGTGTGATATTCAAAAGCAAACAAGCAGATGTAGACATTCCAGATTCAGACCTATGCTCCGTTGTGTTAACACGAGTTAGCGAATTAGGTGACAAACACGCCCTTGTTGACGGTTCCAGCGGCCGGGCACTTAGCTACAGGCAATTGGCCAGTCAGATAAAACATTTCAGTGCAGGGCTGAGCAAGCGTGGTTTCAAAAAAGGCGACGTATTGGCCATCTTTGCTCCCAATATCCCGGAATATGCCGTTGTTTTTCTTGGTGTTGCCGCTCTGGGGGGCGTTAATACCACAGTCAACTCACTCTATTCCAGTACCGATCTACTGCATCAATTTACTGATTCCAGTGCCCGCTTTCTTGTTACTGTCCCGGCGTTTTTAGAGCGTGCGCTAGCGGCGGCGAAAGAAACTGGAATTGAAGAAATATTCGTGTTGGGAGATGCCAGTGGTATTGATGGCGTCATCTCTTTTACTGATTTATTAGATAACGACGGCATTGCGCCAGATGTCACCATTAATCCAAAAACAGACCTGGTCGCTCTGCCCTATTCCAGCGGCACGACGGGTTTATCGAAAGGCGTCATGTTGACCCACGAGAACCTGGTCTCGAACATGGTTCTCTCCAGCCTTCCCAACCCGGTAGATGAAAACGACTCCATGATTGCTGTGCTGCCCTTTTTTCATATTTACGGCATGGTGTTAATACTCAATCTTGCAATCTATCGGGGCGTAACCCTGATTACCCTGCCACGCTTCGAGATCGAGCAGTTTTTACAAATTATTCAAGACTACAAAGTCAGTTGTCTAAGCCTGGTTCCTCCCATAGTGTTGGCGCTGGCTAAACACCCTGCGGTAGACAATTATGATCTCTCCAGCGTTAGATTAATTAGTAGCGGGGCGGCTCCGCTTGGCGAAGAGTTAGAAATAGCCTGTTCCACCAGGCTGAATTGTAAGATGTACCAGGGCTATGGGCTCACCGAAGTTTCTGGCGCATCCCATATAAACCCTGCGCAAGATGCCGAAAACAAAACGGGTGCGGTTGGATTCGTCCTTCCTAACACCTTGTCCAGGATAATCGATACCGGAACCGGCGCTGAACTGGGGCCCAACGAAAGAGGCGAGGTACTAATTTACGGCCCTCATGTGATGGCGGGATACCTCAACAATGAGCAAGCCACAGCGAACACGATAGATGACCAGGGCTGGTTCCACTCTGGCGATATAGGGTATGCAGACGACGATGGCTGCTTTTATATCGTGGATAGAGTGAAAGAACTGATTAAGTACAAAGCCTACCAAGTCGCGCCGGCAGAACTAGAGGCATTGCTTCTCAGCCATGAGTCCATTGCCGATGCCGCTGTAATTCCCAGCCCGGATGAAGAAGCCGGTGAAATTCCAAAAGCCTTTGTCGTATTGAAAGAAGAAATTAGTCCACAAGAAATAATGCAGTGGGTTGCGGAGAGAGTTGCACCATACAAGAAAATTCGATTACTGGATATCGTCACTGAAATTCCCAAAGCCGCATCGGGGAAAATACTGCGTAGAGTGCTGGTAGAACAAGAAAGAGAACGGCTCGCTAACAGTAGTTAAAAGAATGCGTGAAGCCAAATCCCCAAACAGAGTAGCACCACCATGTCATTCCTGCACCATCCCGTCATTCCTGCACCATCCCGTCATTCCTGCACCATCCCGTCATTCCTGCACCATCCCGTCATTCCTGCGAAAGCAGGAATCCAGTGACTAATGCCATGAGCCACAAACAAGCCACCGTTTACATTTTAGCAAGCAAGCCTAATGACACCTTATACACTGGTGTTACTTCAGATTTAATCAAACCAGTTCGGGAGCATAAAAATCATTTTGCCAAAGGATTTAACCAGAAATATAACATTGCCCTTTTGGTCTATTTCGAGTTGCATGGCGGTATGTATGCCGCGATTACGCGCGAAAAGCAAATCAAGAAATGGAAGCGAGCATGGAAGCTGAAGCTGATTGACGACAAGAGCCCGTATTGGAAGAATTTATGTAAAGATTTAGCCTGACTGGATTTTTGCACAGTCTTTACTGGCGGAAGCTGTCAGGTCTTCCGCCTGGTTGTTCACCCGACAGCCTGAATCAGAATCGGCACAATCGCCTGGCAAGCAAGCATAATTGCCGCCATTGCAATAACGAATCCACCCTCGACGATTGCAGCATAACGACTATTGTTGCCAAACAGGCTAGCCGCCCCTATCAAGGCAGTCACCGTCACGGCGATCAATATTGGCAACAAAAGCGTTCCACTGGCTGCGGTAATAGCTATCAACCACGCTAGCAGAAACGTGCCTATAAATTGCACTATCAGAGCCGGAACCGGCTGCGTCGCCCCGTCTCCCGTCTCAACCCCAACAGCTTCCGCCCATTTCTCTCCAAACAGCATTTTGGAGTACCACAAACTACCCAACATAAAGCTGAGCACCGTACCCGCGCCAACTGCCCACCAATTAACGCCCATCGTTAACTCTTCCATTCTTCCTTGCCTCCCGATTTTTCGGCTGGTTATTGGAAAATCAAAATAGCTCGATTCTCATCTTCGCGCTATCGGGCTGCTGAGTCAACTCTCTCTCGGTCTCTCTCGGTCTCTCTCGGTCTCTCTCGGTCTCTCTCAGTCTCTCTCATCTCATCTGCTGGCGCCTCCTTGAGCCTGGAAGTACCCCCACCCACCCATCCCCTACTATTTACTTCTGCTTGACACTTGTACATTTTTGATGTGTTAATGACAAATTCTGGCAAAATGGTAGTTAACTTATCAGTACCGAATAAACGGCTAGATCGATCAATGTTGTAGCGATTTAGGGGGCTTTTCGGAGCTTTTCTGTTCAAGTAGGCCGATGTCTATTTGCAAAGAACAGGAGGGCTTGAATGGAAACAGTCATTATTTCCCCTGTATACTACTAAAATTTGGACGAGACCATGACTAAAAAGAAAAAAGAAGATAAATTGCCGATGTATTTTTTGTCGCTTACCCTTGAAAATGTTAAATGCTTTGGCTCGAAACAGACATTAGATTTGTCGAATGATAACGATGCGCCTGCGCAGTGGACTTTAATACTTGGTGACAATGGCGTGGGAAAGACCACTTTACTTCAACTTCTAGCATTAATGCGACCAACACCAGCCCCTCTACCAGAGAAGCAAAAAAAAGGTAAGATCGCAATTAAAGCCACAATAGATAGCTTTGAAGATAACGATGAATATGAGCGGCTCTTACGTGCGGGGAAAAATGAAGCCCTTTCCGTTAAAATTGAGCTTTGTAACGGTGAGAAATTAAATGCAGGTTCTCCGAAAAGTCAAAATAAATTAAGTTATGAGATAAAAGCTACAAGCAGGAATGGCAAGCTTACTGATTCAAAGAATATAGTTGGATACCTGAAAGAATTTAATGCTCCAAATGTTTTTGCTTATAGTGCATCCCGGCATATGGTTAGGAATAATAGTGATCAATCACGTCTTAGGGATTCTGTTTCAAATCTATTTTCGGAAACAGGCGAATTGTATGATGCTGAAGAAATTCTATCGAACCTTGACTATAAGCAACTAAAAAAATTGCCAAGAGCAAAAGAAGATCTTATTAAAGTAAAAGCACTCCTTGTTGCTCTCTTGCCCACCGTGGAAAACGAAGAGTGCGTTGAAATTATGGGGCCTTCAACAATTACAAACTTTAATGAAAGGGGAAGTGTGAAAATTAAAATGCCTACAGGCACTGTGGCATTATCATCACTTAGTATGGGCTACACCACGATGCTCGCGTGGGCTGTTGACCTGGCCATTAGAATGTTAGAGAAATTTCCTGAAAGCGATGCGCCTTTAGAGGAAGCTGCGGTTGTTATTATTGATGAAATAGATTTACATTTACACCCAAAATGGCAGCGGGGTATACGAAAACAATTAACTTCGCACTTTCCTAACACCCAGTTTATTTGTACGGCACACAGCCCGTTAATGGCACAATCATCCGAGGAAGAGAATATTGCTGTATTAAAACTTGATAATGATGAAGTTCATATAATTAATAATCAATATTTAAATAAAGGATGGCGAGTAGATCAAATTCTTACAAGTGACTTGTTTGGTATAACCAGTGCTCGCAGCAGAGAAATTGAAGCACTGATTAATGAAAGAAGACGTATTTTAGACAAACAAAAGAAAACTAAACAAGATTTGAGAAAATTAGAAGAATTAGATAAGGAATTGTCAGAGTTGCCAACTCGTGAATTAATCGAGGATGAAAAGGAGATGAGTTTACTCAAGGCGGCTTACCAACAAGTAATAGATGGCAGCCGAAAATGATCCGTATAGACAAAGGCTCTGTTATTCCAGGCGTGCTCTCAACTGGCAGGGGGAGGGAGGCAACAGATAAGCTATGTGCCGATTTTGATCTGAACCCTGCAAGCTTTAATAAGGAAGGAGGGGTAAAGTTTAATGCCAGAATTTATTTATCACAGAGAGTTAAAAATAGGCTTCGAAAACTGCAACATAATAAGTGTTGTTTTAGCGAAGCCAAATTTACTGGTGATTATGGCGATGTCGAACATTTCAGGCCAAAAGGCAGGATTGGAGTAGAAAACTCAAATAAAAAACATTATCCTGGATATTATTGGCTCGCGTATTCATGGGATAACCTTTTTCTGTGTAAAGAGCTGATCAATAGAAGCCACAAAAAAGACCTTTTCCCACTCTTAAAGGAAGCTGATCGTGCTCGTAATCATAATGATGATTATTCCCTTGAACAGCCAGTACTAATAGATCCATCGCAGGAAGATCCGCGTGAGCATATAGAATTTCATCGAGATGAGCCTGTCGGAAGAACTGATCGTGGTAAAAAAACTATAGCCCTCCTAAATCTGCGACATTCTCAGTTTCGCGAATCAAGGATGACTGTGTTTAAGCGCCTCAAATGTCTTAAAGATGCGCTTGGAGAATTAGAACTTAGAGACCCCCATAACCAGGCAGCTGAAAATATTCGAGAATATCTGAGTAGTGCTATTCGTCCAGATGCAGAATACAGCTCTATGGCAATAAACTTACTTAAAAACGAATAATATTTTACTAACATTAAACATCGATCTAACTTTCCAGGGGCATTGCGTCATCAAAACATGCAAATAGATTATCTTTGAAAGCTTGACCAAATGATGTAAAACCTTGGGTAAAACGAAAAGAATAAATTTCTAATATTTGCTTTTTAATTTCTAATCTACGCCGTGCGACAAACTGTTTATCTAATGTATTTAATAGTGGAAGTGAAGTATAAATCACCGAAAAAACATAAAGTGCATGAAAAATACCCGATGGCCTTCGATCTTCATTTTTCCATGGAGAGAATAGTTTTTTATTATCTTCCAAAATAAGTGGAGAAAAGGTTTCTATTAATGTTAACTGCAAATGCATTGCTTCATGAATTATCGCTTCTGCTAATCTAATTGATGAATTAGTTTCGTGAACAGAGGGCATCGATATAAATATCGAAAATGGGATCTCTGGGTCACTAAAACTCACATCATGCTGATCATTCTCTGCTTTTAATATATGGATGCTTCTAACTAAGGTTAGCACGGTTATATAAAGCGAGGGAATTTCAGAAATTATATCAAAGGCGAGATTCAATTCCGATAACTGATATTCTATTTCGCATTGGTCTGTCTGGGGAAAACAAAGGCCTAATACTCCAAATTCAGTCTCAATATTACCAGCCAATTTTTCTAGAATCAGCTCACCTTTAAAATCATCAAAAACTAATGCTCCTAATATATTGCGTTCTGTATATATGTCTTTTCCAATTATTCTTGAGGTTGAATAGTTTTGTCGCGTAAACCCACTGTCAGCACACAAAGTCCGCCACGCAGAATTTGCTAAATCTTCAGTAAATTCAGGGAGCCACGGTAAAGTCTTCTGATCTCGAATAGCTAAATACAGCTTAGAACGCAGATCCACTAGGATAAAGACTTATAGAAAGAATAAACCAAAGTAAATCGCTCGCCACCATGTATAGTTGTCACTGCATGATTCGAGGCAGGAGATATTTCAAAAGTAACGCAACTATTATGACTTGGGCGGAGAACTCTGTGAATATCAGCAGGGTCACTACTATTGAACAACATTAGCAAACCCCCATTTTCATCATCCCACTCACGATTTAGCTGTATTAAAACTCTATGTGTTTCATCCCCTGGAATATAGTCATTGTGCAAACGAATACGCTGCCCTGAAAGAAGTTTATGTGCAGTCACATTTATTCGATCTGAAAGAACCACTCCAAATACGTCCTGCACCACCCCTTGTACACGTTCTAAATTGCGTTTATCTACTAATGCGGCGATACCCGGAGGTATATCCACGCTAAAAAAACTAAATTCGTATTGTTCGTAGAATTCTGTCTCAACTAATTGCCAGGGAGCATCGCTTTCAAACCAGTCAAGTAACAAATCACCAGCTTCCTCAGTTAAAGCTTCTTCGGAAATATAATATGGGAAGGGTGTTTTTTGATATGAGCCTGTATCTATAGCGTCAGAAATCAAACTACTAACCCCTCCAGGACAAGTCGACTACGGACAGTGCTAATTATCTTCTTTTGATCATTGCAATAAATAGAAGGGTTATCGTAAAAATTCTCATCACTCCATCTATGTAGTGGCATACCACCCCCGCAAGTATTGATATAATCGCATGAGACACATGTCGATGAAGTTGCCCTTTGCATTGCATGGTATTGTTTAAACTCTTCTGAGTTAAACACTTCACTTAGCCGGTGAGTATGTATTGACCATTTCTCACTAAATTGATCGGCTCCATTAAACGTACTTTTTAAAGTGTCATTTTTCGTAATGACTCCATCAGTCTCTATTATCGCAATTCCATAATCTGTTACTCCCAGCCCCTCTTTTATTCCTTGGCTGCCAAGCTCAAGACGAATAATATCATCCAAAAATCGTATCTTTGGGGCAGTATGATCTAACAAATACATGTCCAGCAGGGTGCATAACCAGTCTCCATACTCGGTGGATTCAAGCGACTCTTTACCAAACGGAAGTATAGAATGATTGCCATCCCGATAAAGAAAATCTATAGAAGCCGCTCCAAGCCCTTTTAAAAAAGAATAAATTTCCGATGGGTCGGAATGCGGGTTAATGACGCATAATAGCCCGGCATAGAGAAAGTCTGACTCTTTATGATCTTTGAGTAGGCGAATCCCGGATACAACCTTTTCATAAGTACCTTTCCCTTTATTATCAATTCGAAACCGATCATTTATCAGTTTCGGCCCATCAATGCTAACGGAGATAGATGCACGATAGTGTTCACATATCTGTAGAATTTTATTTGTGATAAGCATTCCATTAGTTTGTATACTAATTGGGTGCGTATCGGGAAGGCTTTCTCGGAGACTTTTCAAAAGCTCCTTTAGCTTTCTCAAGCCCAACATTAGTGGTTCGCCGCCATGAAGAACCGTTACAAAAGGGATATCTTGATCATCAACAAGATTTTTTAGTGCTAATGATAGTGCTTTATTAGTATCTTGAGAAATGAGAGACGGCATATTTTTCCACCCATCATCTCCCATGTTATATACATAACAATAACTACAGTTGATGTTACACCGGCTAGATACTTTCACTAAAATCGTGTTTATTTCCACTCATCGCCTCAGCGGTTATGACGGTTATGCACTCGATCAAATGCTCTAATAGTTGATGGCTCGTTATTTCGCACTTCTTCTACAAGACGAGAAAGTACTGAGCTTTCAACTCGGGTAATATCAACATCCAAATTAGCCAGGCATGTTTGTTGCCGGACTGAGCTTTCACTGGTTACATGATTCATATTACTGAACCTCCTTAAGATTAATCTGGATAATTATGATACAACCTAAATGAAAAATGTCAATAAGATATTTGTTTATAAAATCAAATAGATGCGACAACAAGTGGTGAGAAAGTATTTTCACAAAAATAATAAATATCCTTAAAAAACAATTAGATACGATTATTTTATTTTGTATTATAAAGTCGATTATATTTATGCTTTTATAGTAAGCACCAATAAATCGATCCATTGACCCGACCCAACTATCGCTAACGATTAATCCTTCCTTGTCCACTGCCAGCGCGTTCCTACCAGGTAGCCTGCCATCTTTACAGTAAGCCGTCAGCGTCTCCCATTGGTTCAGCGTGTCGCTCTGATGCCTTGTGCGTTACGCTATCTTTGGGCACTCGATTAATGCCCTTCTCTACCCAATCCTTCAATTCTGCCAATTTAGGCAGGCTGTGGTTTTTCCTCGCCTGCTTTCGTTGTGCATTATCGAGGTCTTTGCGAGGTCTTTGAACTGTCTTTCCAGTCCTGCCATTCTTCTTCAGAACGCCCGCCGCCTTGATGACCTCAACCGGTTTCCTGCAACAGTGATCCCTGCCGCCTATGCGGGTAATGCTGTTTTTCTGGCATATCTCGTTGTAGCCAGCATACCCAGCCACTCGCAACACTCACACTGTCAAAACCAACCACACCGGCAAAGCCAACAAACAAACATTCGGGGGCGATTTCAGCGCGCGACGGATCATACTCAAACGCGACCGTCGGTTTGTCCGGTGGATCACCGTCCAGATCATAAGTGAAGGACACCAACGCATCAAATTCCCCAAATCCCCCAAACAGAGTAGTGCCAGTGCTTCAAGAGCCTGTGAACCCCTCTTTCAAGGCCTTATGGCAGGCCATTCGGATTCGTCCCTTGATAAATCTGGCGGTGTGGAGCAGGCACTGCCCCCCCACCGACACAAAGCGATGCGGCTAATGAGATTGTGCAAGAAACCCTTGCCAGGGAATATCGATATGCCTTCTTTCCGTTTCGCGATAAGCTTATTGTTGTCAGGGTTTACTGCCGCCGCGCTGGCGCAGCCATCTAACAGCGCACGGGGCTTAAAGCCGACATGGCCAGCAGCGTAGAAGCAAGGGGCAAACTTAGCCAGGAAATTGTTGATATGCTGTTCTCTTTTTCTGAACCGGGCTTCCAGGAATTTGAAACCCAACGCTATCCAGGCAATCTATTGGCCGACAACGGTTTTGACATAGAATTAGGCGTGGCCAATATACCCTCTTCCTGGTGGGCAAGCTGGGGCAGTGGTGAGCCGGTGATTGCATTAGGCTCAGATGTAGACGGCATTCCGCGCGCATCGCAAATGCCCGGCGTTGCCTATAGACAACCGATGATCGAGGGCGCTCCCGGCCACGGCGAACCGAGTGAAAACCCGGTATCGGGTGGCTCCGACAACATCGGCGATATTTCGTGGAATGTTCCCACTGTGACCCTGCGTTATCCATCCAATGTGCGCGGTTTGCAGGGCCACCATTGGTCGAGTGCAATGGCGATGGCCACGCCTATTGCACACAAGGGTGCCACTACAGGTGCCAAAGTGCTTGCGGCAACCATGCTTGATTTGATTCAGGATCCTTCGCTGGTCACAGAAGCACAAAGCTACTTCGATGATATTCAAACTGCCGAAGTACAATATGAGCCATTCATTGCTGCGGATGATGACCCGGCCATTGAGAAGAACGCGGAAATCATGGCTCTTTATAGACCCCGACTAGAGGCACTTTACTACGACCCAATAAGGTATGATACTTATCTTGAGCAGTCAGGAATTGACTATCCGCAACTTGCGCCGAACCCGATCCAAAGAAATCAATAAAACGGCCTGGCGTGGTTGATGATTTTCCGACTTCGCTTTAGTGGCAATCAATTACAAGTTATAGGGATGACCGGTGCAGAAGAATGGCAAATGCGGGTGCCAGTTACCGGGGTGCTATCGTACAAAATATCAGCACGGCTGCTGAATCTGCCGGCTTTCATTGTCGTTAATTGAACAACAGTTTAAAAATCTGTTTTTAAAAATATATTTTTCAAAAAATATTGGAGTTAGCTGGTGAATTACAAGTGCCTTGAAGTCAGTATCGAAAATAAAATTGCTCATGTCATCATGAACCGTCCGCAAAAACGTAACAGCATGATTCCGGAATTTTGGGATGAACTCCCGATAATAATTCACGAATTGGATGCCAATGCTGAAGCAAGAGTTGTGGTGATTTCCTCAACGGGGCCACATTTTACTTCTGGCATCGACACTTCCATGTTTGCAAGTAGTAACAAGAAAAGTGACACGCCACTTGCCGCAGAAAAATTACATCGACAACGCGGCGCAAAGTTTTATGACAGCGTCCAGTACATGCAAGAAACATTCACCTGCCTGGAAGAGTGTAGAATGCCGGTGCTAGCCGCAATTCAAGGCGCTGTTATTGGAGGTGGTGTTGACCTGATTACTGCTTGTGATATGCGCTACATGACTGAAGATAGTTTTCTCAGTATTTATGAAATCAATATAGGCATGACCGCCGATGTAGGGACCTTTCCACGAATTACCAGCTTGTTGCCCGAAGGGGTGGTTAAGGAACTCGCCTACACCGGTCGGCGCATGTCGGCGGCAGAGGCAAAATCACTTGGCTTCATAAATCAGGTGTTTCCTGATCAGGAAACCTTGCTGTCTGAGGTGATGACTATCGCAGAACAAATTGCCAGCAAAGCCCCGTTGGCAATTTACGGCAGTAAGCGAATTATCAACTATTCACGTGATCACAGCACCGCAGATAGCCTGGATTACATTGGAATCTGGAATGCCAGCATGTTGCAGAATACGGAAATCGTTGAGGCCATGACTGCGGCTGATGAAAAACGCTCAGCGGACTTTGTGGATATTCCGAAAAAGAGAACGCAAATGGGAACTGGAATTATCGATTAAGCCCTGGCCTGGCTGTTTGCGCTCTGTTGTTGCATCCCGCCATTTGATTTCAATTGCATCGCGTTCTTCAACCAGACAATCAATTTCAAAGGTTTTGGGGCATTGTCCAACCGTATTTGGAATGCGTGCCGAACCAGAGTCGGGAAATTTTTCCAAGAAGCATGCTTTTGCGGCTTCTTCTAAAAATGACCCTGCGTATTTGTAGAGAAATCGACCTTATTTTTGCAATAAACAAGGTTATTTTACCCGCCTGCTTTCCATAAGAATCCTTTTTTACCCGTACCCGACTCAAAATGCTCAATAGTGGGTTGGTGAGCTGGCGTTTGTTGCACAGTCTCCTTCGCAGGAATGACGGGGTGCAGGAATCCAGAAGCCAAACCAGGCATCGCCACAATCATGTTTAGATTTCCATCGGCAAGACTGTGCAAGAACCACTGGCCAGGTTGCGTAATCTCAGGAGCGGCGGGTTTCCTCCCCGACTTGGATATCCAGAAGCACACGCAACAAATCGCTGACCCTGGCGGCGATATCTTTGCTAACAGACGAACGTCCGGCGGCGTGCAGTTGACCTCCGTTGCCGTGGCCTAACGTTGACCATTCGGGATGCGCTTCCACGCGCCGGATATCGGCTTGCAATGCCTTCCAGGTTTCATCCCCTTGCTGGTTGGCAGTGGGGTCATTCAACTGAAGCCGGTCCTCGTTGGCGTGGCCTCGTCTGAACAGCGCCTCCACCAGACACGCATTGCGTATGAGCAACAGTTTCAAGCAAGCATCATCGACACGCAATTGGGTTTTACCGCGTAGCCGCGCTACTACATCCCCGCCCTTGTCACGCGCGGCACCGATGATGGCTCCAATCCCGACACCAATTAACGTGCCGACACCCAGCGTCAACCCGACGGACAACACATCGACCGTCAGCCCGACCGCGGCACCGGCAGCGGCAGCGGAGCCTGTGCTGATGCTGAACTGCCGAAGCGCTTCGGGGCTGAAAGGGTCAAACCCCCATGCACCGTTGCGTAACGGCAGGGCGATGCGCGAGAGTTCGAGTTCGTCAAACTCATGCAGCGCCAGCAAGCCTGTAATGAAATCCTGCTCGCGCACACGAACCTGCGCCTTCATATCCTCCAGCACTTCCGCAGACTGATCCTCGCCATCCCGCTCCGTGATGATGGTATAGGCCGCCGTATCAATCAAAAGCTTGGCGATGAGATTTGCAGACGCCTTTATACGAAGCTCTCTTTGGTCGGAAATGTGTTGTACAAGCTGTTCAATGGCTGGCCGAAACCGCGCCGCCAGAATCTTGAGGGTGTCGAACAGTGCGCATTCGTTGTCGAAATTCAGAACCATGGTGTCGAAATCGGCGACCGCATGCATGTTTACCCGGCGGAGCTGCTCTCGCCAGAGGTCGGTACGGGCATAGTCGGAAGCCACAAAGTTCAGTACCGGGACGATCGGAATGGCCGTGCATCCAAGAATTTCGAGTTCGTCCCGGTGCCTGCCCAGAACGCGATCCCGTGCATCAATCACATACAGCCCGACATCGCATTGCAGCAAGTGGGAAAGGGTCTTTGCCTCCTGAGCGAAGCGTCCCTCCGCCTCGTCGCCGTCGAGGAACTGCTGCAAGGTGTCGGTCAGGTCAAGCTCAAGATATGCGCGCATCCGTTTTAGCTTGTCGAGTAAGCCAATGGAACCCTCAAGACCGGGCGTATCGAACAGCTCGATCAATGGCTCTCCGTCCACCATCAGAGCGGCCCCCTCTACGCGACGGGTGGTGCCGGGCCGATTGGAGACCGCACCGAAACCGGAATTGCGGCTAAGTGTACGCATCAGCGAGGTTTTGCCGGTATTCGTGTGTCCGACCACAGCAATGCGTAATTTCGTTGTCATTATCGAGCCACCTCACGTTTTTGTGCCGTTTGGTATCGGCTGTGAACCCGGTACACTATTCCCGTCATCATGTCAGCTCCTTTCCGCCAACCAGCGCCGTCATCCTGGCGCGGGTGACGGCGGTGAGGTGATTAAGATCAATTTCAACAATGTCCTGAGTCGCAGGGAAAAATTCCGCCGCCATTGAGCGCCAGTCGGCAATCCGAAGCTGAACATCATCTGCCACCGAGCGTTCGCGAAACGCGCCGCCATCGGTCAGGAGAAGTGTTGCCGGCACATCAATGCCGCCAAGAACCTGTTGAAACCAGGAACGCAGTCCACGATCCGGCGTGCTAAGCAGGGAAGCGATAAAAATCAGTTGTCTTGGTGTCGATGCCGGAGCCTTGAGGCTGTCAAGAACATCGCGAAGATCATGATTGGAGTCGATACAGCCCAGATCGATTAGTCCCGCTTCGTCAAAATCGGGGGGCCAGCCCGTGGACGGGCGCTCGATTTCAAGGCCGAGGACGGCCACCGGCCCGTCCGGGTCGGCGGAAATCCGATTCCCACGAGCCAGGCTGCGGCCAGGCACCTGCATTGGGTCTACGCCCGCATCGGTGTCCGCATAGCCACTTTTTCTGGCATGAGGCATGAGACGGGGTCTCAGTTCTGCAAAGCCCGGCGCGGACGTGTCAAGACGATGCCTCCGGCATGCCAGAAACCACCCCCAAAGACAAAACATGAAAAAGCCAAAGCGTGGTATCAAACCATAGACGATGATGGCGCCATAGAGCAGGCTGGCCCACGCATCGCGATGCGCCGCCGCTACTGGCTTGTCAGCCCCCACCTCGCTTGTCCCACTTGCCTCGCTTGTCCCACTTGCCTCGCTTGCCCTGATCGCCGCACTATCGGGCACCGTAAACCCCAACTTTTCCGGCAGAAAGGAAACCACCCCGGTTAGCTGCACAAAGGAAGTTTCTGAACCAGTGGTGGTTTCCCAGACAAACGAATAACTGGTGAATTTCAACTTACCGAACATCAGCACAAGAACCACGATCAGGAATAGCAACCACAGTCCATGGGTAATCACACCCGCAGTCCAGCGCCCGATCGGGGGACGCAACAAGATATCGATAATTGTTGTAAATAACCGGGCGGTCTGCACCCCAGAGCGTTTTGCCCATAGCTTGAACCACCCCAGAACCTCACGGGTTATCGATCCAACTAATCCGGTTGCGCCCCTTGATGCCACGAACATAAAGAGCCAGACCAGCAAGAGAATCACCTGAATCCCCAGGGTGCCCACCAGCAGGATGAAAAAATTGATCTGGCCATTCTTGTCCGGTGCCAGTGCCCCCTGTACCGCTGTAACGCCGGCCAGAATAACCACAACAGCTACCAAAACCAGCACGATTCCAAACAGTTTCCTCGCCCGCTCGAAAGCCCCGGAATAGTCGGAAAAATTTTGTAATGCCCTGGTACGTGCAACAAGGCGCTGCTCAAAGTCGCCACCTGCATGGCGAGCTGCGGCGTCGGCCCGTGGGTCGGGCTTTTTGCTCGGGGACGGCTCATGTTCCTGCACCGCTTCCGCCAACAAACGAATCTCAAAGTCACTTAAATGACGAGTACTCACCATGCTCCCCCTAATCCTTTAACAAGGCCGCTTTATAACCCAACTTGTGTAATCTGGCCAGAATATCCTGGTTCTGCGCAGCATCCCTGGTTTCCACGGTTAAATACAAATCGGCCTTCTTGACCGGCACACTGGCAAACATACGTTGATGCGACACATCGAGTATATTGCCGCCGAATTCCCCTATTGCCTCGGCTACCTCTGACAAACTGCCAGGTGAATCGTCGATCTCGACAAGAAAACGAACGATTCGGCCTTTGCTGACCAGGCGCCGCATCAATACCGAGGCAAGAATTCTGGAGTCGATATTGGCCCCGCTTAAAATCAGCGCCGTTTTTTGATTTTTAAACAGCGCCGGATTTAGTAGCACCGCTGCCAGTGATGCCGCTCCGGCACCTTCCGTTACGGTTTTCTCAATGCTGAGAAATAGATTAATAGCGTCTTCTATCGACTCTTCGCTAACTACCAACACCTCATCGACAAGTCGCCGAATGACCGCCAATGCAAGTTCTCCCGGATGCTTGACCGCGATCCCTTCGGCAATAGTCGAACCGCCTGTCGGCAATTCATCACCGTGAAGGGCGCCATGCACACTGGGATAGGCTTCCACCTCTACACCAATAATTTTGATTTCAGGGCGCAGTGCCTTGGCAGCGGTGGCGACACCGGCAATCAGGCCGCCTCCGCCTATGGGGACCACAATGCAATCCAGCTTCGGTTCAGCTTTCAACATCTCCAGAGCCACCGTGCCTTGCCCGGCCATAATATCCAGGTCGTTATAAGGATGAACGAATACCAGGCTTTCCGCTTCGGCAAGCTGCCGCGCATGACTTTCCGATTCATCCAGGCTGCGGCCCATTAAGATAACGCGGGCACCAAGATTTTTCGTGTCTTCGACTTTCACGTTCGGCGTATTTTTTGGCATGACTATAGTTGCAGGCATGCTCAATTTTTGCGCATGGTAGGCCACCGCCTTGGCGTGATTGCCCGCAGACATGGCTATAACACCCTGGGTCGAACCTTGTTCCTGCAGAAGCTGAAGCTTGTTAAAGGCACCCCTGTCCTTAAATGAAGCGGTGAACTGAAGGTTTTCGAACTTCAGGTAAAGCTCGGCTCCTGCCATCGACGACAGGGTATGAGATTTTTCGAAACGCGTGTTGATAATGGCCGCTGAGATTCGAACCGATGCGTCTTCGATGTCTTTGAGAGTCAAGGTCATAGCGGCGAATTCTAGTCCATTAACCGGGAATAGTATAAGAAAATATTCGACAATTTCTGAAGTCAAACCCTGGCAACGTAAAGCCTTACATTGTCAAGTCAGTCAGCAGCGTCCCCCTTCTTGCATGAAAACAATTCCTGGCAGGTTGCTTCCACATAGGCCGTCTCGGCAACCGTCAGAGCGTCAAATTCTTTGGCCTGTACCCGTTTGGATAGCACCCCGTCATTTTGCTTGAGGAAGTTAAAAAGAAGATTGATTTTGGACGCAGGCATATCGGCAATGGTTTCAATACGCGACTTAAACGCGTGGTATCGTTCCAGCAAAGCTGCCTCTTGGGGGAGGTCATGCTCGATTGTGCGCATTAGACATTCAAATAAAAATTCAACCTGGGGCGTCGCGTCAAAATAGCGGTAAAAGTCGCCTGTGTCGTTCAAAATATCTACATTCATCTTTGCTGTGGGACGCCATTCCATGAATGGCAATATTCGCGAATAGGCTGTCAGCAAACAGATAAAATTGTTAGAATAGCAACTCAAAAAAGAGCTGCTGCTGGTGCTTGTGTATTTAACACAGATCATTCCAGCAACAAAAACTGGTTTCTTTCGTTGAGCAGATGCGTGAACAAGACGAGGCAGGCAGGCAAATATCGGCGCAGCAATACCCGAGCGGCTATACTTCCTATTACACTCGTAGCACTCTGTTTGAGGAAACAGCGCTATCCACTTTGGTACGTTTTATTCATCAATGTGCTGATAACTATGCCAAAGACCACCATTGGGACACGACGAACTACCAGCCAGTCATCAATGCCCTGTTTGCCAACATCAATCCCCGGCACAGCTTCCATCCAGAACATTTGCACCCCTATTCCCATATCAGTGGCGTTTTCTATATTAAATGCGATGCCGACAGCCCTGCCATCGGGTTTAAAGACCCCAGAATGGCCAGGTGGATGATGCCGCCGGCGGCGGATGGCAAACGCCCGGAAAACTCCTTTCATGCCAGGCTGGCCCCCGAGGCGGGAAAGCTGTTTCTGTTTCCTTCCTGGCTGGAACACGGCGTGGCGCAAAATCAGTCCGACAGAGAACGCATCAGCATGTCTTTTAATTTTGAGATGCGGCAAAAACCAACAGCCTGATCAGCTATTCAACCTGCGCGGCTAGATTTTTCTCTCACTTCCACCGGCTGCTCCTGGCTTGAACTCAGCATCGCCGCAAGCACAAAACGATGTTGCTGCTTCACACGAAAAAAACGGCGATGATTGCTCACCGCCGCTTTTAGATTAGCGAATCAGGCAGTAACTAGAACGACCACAATGCGCGGGCATACAGGCGACGACCACGAGGATCGAATACCGTTGCATCATAGCGCAGGCTACCTCCGCTCAGGCCACTACCACCACCTTCACGGTGAGGCACTTCTTCATCGAACATGTCGAGAACACCTACGGTAAAAACCGTGCTGCCCAGGCTCGCATTACCCCAGTCATGCGCATAGCGGTACTGTAGATCCCAGGTGTCGTAACTGTCGATCTTTCTCGAAGACAGCGATCTCACCAGATCATTACTGGTTTCGAAGACATTGTCGTAGGCCAGGTCCTGATAAGAACCGATGTGGCGATTAATCACTGTCACACCGTGACGGTCACGCTGCCAGGAAAGAGTCAGGTTACCCTTATTGTCAGGCAATGAACGCACATGCAGGCCGTTACCGGTTGTACCAGCCGCATCAAACTTGCCAGTATCCTCCAGACCCAATTCCAAACCAGGTATACCAATCAGCTTGTACTCACTAACGTGGGTGTAGTCAATGCTGGCGCGGAATCTGCCCCAGTCATTGTCCCAGCTGTATCCCAGTTTCACATCAATGCCGTCTACCTCGATCACCCCGGCGTTAACTGCTCGCAGGGTCAGGGTGATCAGATTAGCACCCTCATGTCGTCCTTCACGGCTAATGCCAATACCTGTATCGCCAATGGTGTAAAGAGCAGGATTAACAACACAGTTCAAACGCTCTTCGGAATCACGACCGAATTGGGCTTGCAAGTCATTCGGGTTACAAGGCACGTCCAGCACTGCCGAGTCAAACGAAATCGAGTCATTCAGGATGTAGTTGTCAGGATTATCTCTAACCGCCAGGAACGCATCAATTTCAGGCTGAACCGCCAGGATACCAGGTTCAGGCAGAACACGGTCGCTCACTTCGAAGCGCCATACATCGGCTTGAACGCTCAAGCCTTCCAGGCTGTCGCCGGGAGTCCAGATAAACCCGGCACTGTAGGTACTCGCATACTCATTGCCCACATTAGGCGCCGGCCCACCGAGGGTGAAAGTTTGCTCAGCTTCGCCATTTTCTGGAGTCGGATCAATCAAGCCAGCGCGAACTTGCTGATTAGAGATTGGATCCCTGAAATTAATGCTGCTGGCTTCCAGCCCCTGCTCTATGATGTCAATATTCGGCGCTCTAAACGATTGCGAAAACGATCCACGAAGGATAAGACTGTCTACAGGACGCCAGCTCATTGCGACTTTGGGAGATACCTCACTGCCGATATTGCCGCCGTAATCCTCATAGCGAACTGCTATCTGGGTTTCGACATTTTCCAGGAATGGCAATGACAACTCAATAAAAGCAGCACTGGTATCGCGCGTGTTATCAAAATTGAAAATACACTGGGAACACTCAAAGTTATTGGCTACATAATGGAATTCATCAGGCGTTCCCGTGGCATCATAACCAAGAATTGCGTTGGGAATACCGGGGTAATTAATGGCTGGCGCTCTTGAGGTAGTATTTCTCTCTCGGTACTGAAGACCCAGGGCGACCGCCGCAGAGCCGCCAGCCATGTCCATGAACTCACCACCAAGCAGCGCATCGAATACCAGTAGCTTGTTACGCTTATCGGCTCGAAGCACATCTTCCACCATCCAATCCAATAATTCCGCAGAATTGCCCAGAGACGGATCAGTGATTGAAGTCAGGAACGGATTATAAAACTCACACCCGCCCTGACCCTGATTAGTACTGGTCAATGCCAAAGACAGACTTTCACGGGTTGTAAACACAAAGCCCGGAAAGAATGTTTGTGTAACAACCGAGTTAACGAAATCCCAGGCCTGCGGTACGGCACCGCCGAATGGGCCAGGCTGACCCGCGAAATCAAAGTCTGCCACACCGTTAGGTGTGCAGCCTGGTCCGCCAAGACCATTGGCCGCCAGTTCTGTGTTAGTACGATTGTGAACGGAATAGCGCTCTTCGTTGCTGGTGGCACTCCAGGAAACACTGACATCGTAATTCCAGGGGCGGCCGATGTAGTCGAAATCACCGCGCAGACCCGCTTGCAGCAGCGTGGCATTCGTCCCGGTCATGTTAGAACGTCGGCCATCCCTGGGTATCCCGTCTCGTGCGCTGCCTGCGAAAGCCGTATTAATGCCGCCGTTTGCCAGTGAAACCGGCGCATTGGGAATGTCCGCCTCGGTTGGACGTGTTACCCCCCCCCTCCCTATCTGGTCGGCAAAAAAACCCAATTCCAGGGTCTGACCAATGGCATTACCACCAAATGCAGGGTTACGGATATAAGCACCCGGCTGTGCCAAAAACACGGTCGGCCCACGTGTTGAAGCTGAACCACCTGAGTTATTGAGTCCATCGCCTCGCAGGACAACCTGATTCTCTGAATAGTTTACGAAGGAATAGAATTCCGCCGCTTCACTGAAAGTATGATCGAAAGCCATGGCGACGCTTTTACGTTCTGTGTCTCTTGCTATAAAGCTAAAGCGTTCTGTATCCTCGTTACAGGTTCCACCATGCTCGGCGCGACCTTCCCGAATACTACCGATAAAGAAAGGGATACCTGTAGTGCCAGTCAAAGAGGCACATAAAGGATCACTGTATACAGCAGAAGCTTCGCCACCTTCTGCAATGTTTTGAGCAATAACACTGGCATTGATATAAGCCGGGTTAAGGTTTCCGCCCAATTGTGGAGATGCTATAGCATCGCCGATTGCCATAACTGTCCCCGTGAACTGGGTGTTTTCATCGATGAAATTAGCCGAAGAAGCCGACACCTTATCACGCTGAAAATACTCACCCGAGATGACGAAATGGGTATCACCATCGTCACTGGTCCAGCCCCAGATCGCACTCAGGGTTTGATCGAAGGCATCATCTGCCGACTCTACCCCCTGTATGTCACCGTAAAGTTCCAGCCCTTCAAAGTCGGTGCGCATGATAATGTTTACCACGCCGGCAACCGCGTCAGCACCGTAAAGAGCCGAGCCGCCGTCTGTCAGCACTTCAACACGGTCAGTCATCACCAGTGGAATATTATTGATATTAACGAACTCGCCACCGGAGCCTGTGATTGCCGCCGCTGGCGCCATTCGTTTGCCGTTAATCAGGGTGAGGGTGGAGTTCTCACCCAGGTTACGCAAGTTTACCTGCGCTGTACCTTCTGTCTGTGAGCGTTCATTAGAACCCGGGTTGGTGAATGAACCGGAGTTCACTTCCAGGTTTTTGATGACATCCCAGATGATCGCCGCACCCTGTGCCTCGATGCTGTCTCGGTCAACCACCTGAACCGGTGAGGGTGCATCAAGAGCAGAGCCTGGAATGAAAGAGCCGGTTACCAGCACTTCTTCAATCTGGCTATCATCTTGTGCGACTAGTGGAGCGGATAGTCCTGCAAAAATTACCCCAATGGTAATTGCCCTGCGTTTACCTGGAAATTTCTTGCGCATACATCTCTCCTTCTTCTTATAGGTATGAGTTTTCTATAAAAATTACTCTTATTTCATAATCAATCAGGCACTAGAGCGAACCTTAGCCCTAGCCTCGCTCAATACTAAACCAGAACAGCAGCAGTTACTATACAACATACATACATTGATAGATTACAGTTCTTGTTTCGGCCTGCATGGAGGTGTAGGGAGCTGGCTCAACGATGAGCCAGCCAAACTAGATTTCTCGCGCAGAAGTTGAGGCTTTGCATTATGGTGTGATAGAAACAGGCGGCGGCGTTGCGCCGGGCCGACTTCTCAACCGTCGATGCCGCCAACGCGCAGGTCAGGCAACAGGCGCGCGAAGTCGAGAAAACACAGGAGGTCGAACGCCAGCAGGAGCGCGGGCGCGGCTATGGTATGGAATGGCAACAAGCGTCGCGTAAGGCTTGACACTTTTGTTCTTGTTGGTATTCCTGGAATAATGAAGATTGCGAATGTACGGCATAAAGGATTACGGCGTTTCATCGAAAAAGATGATGCGGCATAATTGCCCGCACAATATATCGAGAAAATTCGCAACATAATTGCATTCTTGCAAGATATGAGTAGCGAGGATGAGGTGAAAAACATTCCAGCGTGGAAAGCTCATCAACTCACAGGCGATAGAAAAGGGGCATGGGGTCTCTTTGTTTCCCGAAATTGGCGCATCACATTTGCAGTCAATAATGATGCAATCGAGATCATTGATTTTGATTTTGATTTTGAAGATCACCATTAAGGCGGTAGAAAAATGGCAATATCACCGGCAATGCGCCTGGCTAATCCGCCTCATGTTGGAGGATTTGTAAAAGCGGAAATTATCGAAGCCGCAGGGCTTAAGGTTATCGAAGCCGCCGCCGTTTTGGGTGTATCACGGCAAGCCCTTTCAATATTTATCAATGAGCATGCGGATTTATCGGCGGACATGGCTCTGCGGATCGAAAAAGCATTCGGGGTGCGTATGGATACGCTTATGAAGATGCAATCCAGCTACAATATCGCGCAAGCGCGATTGCGGGAGGATGAAATTGATGTCCAGCCTTATAGGTATGAAGAAGCCGTTGAGCCTGTTGGTGACGGGTAACTGATGGGGTGAACAGGCATAATATCCAAAATGCAGATAGTGTGCTGACTGAAAAAAAGGGGGCCGTTATGACCCGCGTTACAGCAACAGAATTTAAGAGTAACATCAGCTTATTCAGCGATGCCGCGCTGAATAAGCCTGTTATCATCACACCCATGGCGTTCATGGCCGCTGTCAGCTTTTTGGAGTTGAACAGCCGGTCTTTGCGAAAGGCCAAAGGCTACGAACACGCGGAGATGATGGAGCAGCTCGGGCAGGGTAAAATCAGCCGCGAAGAGGTGGCAACATATTTGCGGGATCACTCCGCATGATTTACAGCTAACCCAATAACGCCCGCTTCACGGCCTCAGGCTCTGTTTCAATCATCCGTAACAAAGCCGCCGCCGGCCCACTGACCCGGCGTTGTCCCTGTTCCCATTTGCGGTAGCCCGACAGGCTCATCCCCATCAACAGGGCCATTTGCGTTTGCGTGAGCCTGGCTTGTTCACGGATTTCACGCGGTGCCGTTGGCGTATGCAGTATTCCGGGGCCTTCGCCGTTCGCATAGGCAATAGCTTCGTTCAGGGATTGGATAAGATCGTTATTAAAGGTACTCATTTAGTCGCCTTTCTCGCTGCTTTAAGCGTTGCTGTCAGAGTGGAAACAGTGCGCTTTTCATCGGGTGTCATGTCGGTGCTGGCGTTTTTGGCATAGGCCAGCAAGGCATAGAGCGGCATGGTGTCGTCCAGATAGTAGTAGATCACCCGTGCGCCACCCCGCTTGCCGCGTCCTGATGCGGCAAGCCGCAGTTTGCGAACGCCGCCCGTTCCAGGTATTTCAGCCCCCGAAAAGGGTTCTCGGCCAGAAAATCAATCAACTCTTGTTTCTCATCTTCCGAAAACAGCTTGTCGGTTTGACGTGTGAATATTGGTGTTTCTGCCACTGCCTGCATAGAAATTGAATATAGCCCAATGGGTTACTTGATGCAAGAAACCCTCGCCAGGCTGCGTTATCTGTGGAAAAGTCTTGCGGGTTTGGGTGTTTTACTGGGTTCCTGCCTTCGCAGGAATGACAGGACGGTGCAGGAATGACGAACATCCACGGGAATGATGAATGTTGAGTTTTTGCACAGTCTCTTCAGTGGCTACGCGGGGCCAGGATGCGCACGGCGTCTGAGAGCGTTAGACCCACACTGGCCAGTGCAATCGCAGCCCGGGATTTGAGGTGATCGTCCACGCGGACGTGTAGCATTGAGGTGTAGGGAGCTGATTAATTTAGGTCTACTGCATGCTGTTTCAATTTGTCCAAACGAACAATCTCCAAGGCTTTTTTATGGGTTCGGGTCAGGTAAACTTTCGGTGCCATATTTTGCTCATACGCTTCCAGCCAGCGCGCCGCGCACAGGCACCAGCTATCGCCTGGATCAAGACCGGGGAAACCAAAGTCTGGCATTGGCGTGGAAAGGTCATTGCCGCGAAACCGGGAGTACTGCAAGAATTCGTCGCTTACTTGTACGCAAACCGTATGCGAGCCCCTATCCTCGTCGCTGGTGTTACAACAGCAATCGCGATAAAAACCGGCAACCGGGTCGCTACCGCAAGGCAGCAACTTCTCGTCGAATACGTTTACTGATTCATCCATATAGCCTGCCTTTCAAGATAGCGGGGCTTTCAAACAAATAGCCGAATCAGGCTGCCTGTCAGTGTCCTGGTATCCTGAACCAAACGACCCACAGCAAGAACATTAGAGTGCTACAAACTACGAATTAATCAACACCTGACGCCCCTGCACTGTAGCCGCCTTTAAATCTGCCAGAGCGGCGTTCGCTTCAGAAAAGGGACGCTCATGGATAGCTATTGGCGCTATTTTGCCAGCACGAACCAATTCCATGAGTTCGGCCATATCTTCCAGCGTTCCCACATAGCTGCCCTGAATGATACGGGCATTCATCGGTATAAACGGAATAGGGATGTTCAATGCACCACCGTAAAGACCGACAATGACCAGCCTGCCCCCTTTACGCAGACAGCCCAGAGCATAATTTACCGTGGCCTCGGCACCCACAAAATCCATGACTGCACAGGCACCACCGGTTGCTTTACGCAATTCTTTTGCAGTTTGCGGGTCAGATGAATTGAACGTTCTGCTCACACCCAGGTCTCGTGCAGCCTGCAACTTGCCCTCATCAATATCCACCACAATGGGATCGGTATTCATTACAGACAGTGCAAGCTGAATTGCCATCATGCCCACGCCCCCTGCACCTATAATTACCACTGCGTCATCCGCTTGCAGATCTCCGGCTTTTTTTAGCGCACTATAGGCGGTCAGGCCGGAACAGGCGTAAGTCGCCGCCAATGAATCGGCCACATCCCCCTTATCGAACAAATAACGACTATGAGGAACCAGGACGTGATCCGCAAAGCCACCAGGAACTACTACACCCAGGGCACGACCCGGTGTACACAGTTGTTCTTCACCACGGTTACAGGCCGCACATTCACCGCAGCCTATCCAGGGATAGACGACACGTCGATCACCGATTTGAACATTGTCCGCGTCCGCACCAACGGCAAGCACTTCACCGAAAATTTCATGGCCTAACACCATGCCTTCTCGCCCAACTTCCAGTTGCCTGCCGCTGCCCAGATTGAACACGCTATCCTGCATGTGTACATCAGAATGACAGACACCACAGGCGACTGTCTCAAGCAGAATTTCAGTGCCCTTCGGAACCGGAGTGGCTGATTCAACCTCAACCAGGGCCGCACCGGCTGTAGTAGTTTGATAGGAAATCATTCAGTAGTCCCTTTGGTAGTTATTGGCTGCCCGAAATCAGCAAGGCAGGGCCTGGAGTCTCGCCATGCAGGGAACTAGCCCTGTTCGGCTCCCCATTGTGCAAATGTCTTGCCTTCTTTGGCAAGTTTTTCGAGCAATGGAGCTGGCTTCCAATATTGCTCACCGTAGCGGGCGCGGAATTCACAGATCTTGTCGTAGACATTTTTTAAGCCAACATGATCGGCATAGTGCATGGGACCGCCTTTTGCCGCCGGAAAGGCATAACCAAATACATAGATCACATCAATGTCACCTGGACGTTGTGCAATTCCCTCTTCCAGAATCAGTGCGCCTTCATTTATTAAGGGATAGAGACAGCGCTGTACTATTTCGTCATCAGAAATATCCCTTTGTTCGATAGCCAACTTTCCAGCTTCTTCCCTGATCATCGCTTCAACTTCTGGATCAGACACACGTCTTCTCGTTTCTGGGTCGTATTTATAAAAACCTGAGCCGGTTTTCTGACCGTGTCGTCCCATCTCAACCAATAAGGTAACCATACGGTACAACTTTGCATCGTCGGGCAAATCGGTACGCCCCTGACGCGCCTTATAACCTATATCCAGACCCGCTAAATCAGTCATTGCCAGCGGTCCCATCGCCATGCCAAATTTCTCCAGGGCAGAGTCAACCTGAGACGGGGTACAACCATCCATTAACAACATCTGCGCTTCACGGCCATAGCCGCCCAGCATACGATTCCCAATAAAGCCGTAGCACACTCTCGAAAGGGCACAGACCTTACCAATCTTCTTGCCAATTTGCATCGAGGTGGCCAGCGCATCATCAGCAGTCTTCGCGCCACGTACAACTTCCAGCAATTTCATCACATTCGCGGGGCTAAAAAAGTGCAAGCCCAAAACATCCCGGGGCCTGCCAGTCGCTGCCGCTATTGCGTCAACATCCTGATAGGAAGTATTGCTTGCCAGAATTGCACCTGGCTTACAAACGCCATCGAGCTTCGCGAAAATTTCCTTCTTGAGCGCCAGGTTTTCGAACACGGCTTCGATGACTAAATCCACGTCACCCAGATCCGCATAATCGGTGGTGCCAGAAATGGTAGCGATTAACTGTTCCATTTTATCAGCGGCCAGCTTTCCTTTTTGTACGCTAATATTGTAATTCTTGCGAATAATATTGATACCACGTTGCAGGGCCTCATCGTTTATCTCCAGCATGACCACCGGGATACCCGCATTGGCGAAACACATGGCAATGCCACCGCCCATAGTGCCGCCACCGATGACGGCCACCTTCTTGATGTCTCTAAGCGGCGTGTCTTTTGGCAAATCCCTAATCTTTGCAGCCTGTCGTTCGGCAAAGAAAATATGACGCATGGCAGCAGACTCTGGCGAGGTCAGTAACTCACGAAATAGCTCTCTTTCTCTCGCCAATCCCTGTTCCACAGGAAGAGCAACTGCTGCTTCAATACAGGACACGATTCTGTCCGGCGCGATTTGCCCGCGCGCCCTGGCCGCCAACTTCTTTCTTGCCGCATCGAAAAACCCCGGCTCTATGGTAGTCGGATCTATTGTAATATCGCGTATCCTTTTAAGGGGAGCACCTGACTCCACCAGGTCAGTCGCGTATTGAATCGCAGCGGCTTTCAAATCATCTGCTTCGATAATTTCATCCACCAGACCCATGCTGCTCGCCTTAACAGCGGTGATTGGGTTTCCGCTGGTCATCATAGCCAGGGCCGCTTGCACTCCGGCCACTCTTGGCACACGCTGTGTTCCGCCAGCACCGGGCAGCAAACCCAGCTTCACTTCCGGCAGACCTACTTTTGCAGAAGCGATTGCACAGCGATAGTGGCAGGCCAGTGAAACTTCAAAACCTCCACCCAGGGCAGTGCCGTGAATCGCCGCTATAACCAGCTTCCCTGAATTTTCAATTGCAGCAAGCACTTCTGGTAAGCCAGGTGCCACAGGCGGCTTACCAAATTCTGTAATATCAGCGCCAGCAATAAACGTACGTCCATCACAGCACAACACTATGGCTTCTGATCCATCCTCTTGTGCCGCAGTCACTGCGTTCAATATTCCCTCACGCACGTTCTGCGAGAGCGCATTTACCGGCGGACTATTTACACTGACAACACCGATATTCCCAACTAATTCATAACTCACTGCATTCGACATGTTTAATCCTCTTGTTGTACTAATTTAATTTTCAATCAAGTGTTACTAACTATTCATTCCAGCAGGTTTTATTGGCCAAAATCTAATCCACACGTTCCAATATTGCTGCAACACCCTGGCCTATGCCAATGCAAAGACTTATGGCAGCGTATCGCGCAGCAGACTTCTCAAGTTGTCGCATCGCTGTAATTGCTATACGCGCACCGGAAGCCCCCAGAGGATGTCCTACGGCAATTGCGCCACCGTTAGGATTAACCCGTGAGTCGTTAAAATCCACTTCCAGCATTTTTAGGCAGCCCAGTACCTGAGCAGCGAAAGCTTCATTAATTTCGATAATGTCCATGTCCGCCAATGCTAAATTGGCCCGCGCCAGCGCCTTGCGAATTGCAAACACAGGACCCAAACCCATTAGCCGAGGCTCCACGCCAGCAACTGCCCCGGCGATAATTCGAACTCGCGGCTTAACTGAAAACCGCTCACCGATTGCGGCACTACCCACTATCAAGGCAGCCGCCCCGTCGTTTATTCCAGAGGCATTGCCCGCAGTGACCACACCACTTTCAAATAAGGGCCGTAGTCCGCTTAGCGCAGCAAGACTGGAAGCCGGTCGTGGATGCTCATCGGCATCAACGCTGCGATGTGGTTTCTTGCGACCCTGTGCTACATCGATAGCGATGATTTCATGCCTGAAAAAGCCATTTGCTCTGGCCGCCTCGTATTTGGCCTGAGACGCCGCTGCAAAGACGTCACTCTCGTCTCTGGATATGCCCAGGTCGCTGGCAATATTATCGGCCGTTTGCGGCATAGTGTCGTTGCCGTAAGCCGCCGTGAACGCTGGATTGGTGAATCGTGCGCCCAGGGTGCTATCGGCAATTTGCTGTCCGCGATCAAAAGCAGACTGCGCCTTAGACAAAACAATGGGCGCTCTACTCATCGACTCCACGCCACCGGCAAGAAATAACTCTCCTTCTCCAGCCTTAACGCCTCTGGCCGCATCCAGTGTAGCGGCCAGGCCCGACCCACAAAGCCTGTTCACTGTCAGTCCGGCGACGGAAGTTGGCAGGCCGGCTCTTAATAAAGCAAAACGCGCTACGTTGCGGCAATCTTCACCTGCGCCGTTGCTGTTACCCATGATGACGTCTTCGTAGGCATCCGCAGCAAAAGAATTACGTTCAACGACAGATTGAATCGTATGTGCCAGCAGATCATCGGGGCGGACCGAAGAAAGTGCGCCAGCATGGCGACCGAAGGCACTGCGCCCACCGTCATAAATAAACGCATCACGCATAGTAATTTCGGGCATGTGTAACTCTCATCTAACAAATTGGAGGGGTTGAATCAGAAGATAACCTGTCACCTGAATTCCCTGTGCATTTTTCTGGTCAATCTTGTCTAATCGACCCGGCCTCAACAAAGACGGCGCTGGATTTCCCCGGAAACCAACGCCTGCCCGTTACCTGACCCGGATTTCGGGACCGCTACAAACACAAGGCGGGGCATTCTAGCATGGGCTTGTCGGTTAATTCAAAATCAGTCTAATTTTAAAAAAATAATATGCTTAATAACAAGGACTTAAATATTCACAACAAGCTAAAAACTCTATTATCCGACAAGCCCAGCATAGACGATTCCGCTGTGGTATTCACTGAACCCGCAGCGATAACCGGGCATTCAGTCGCTTCATAATGGCAATTATGTTAATTTGCCATCCTCTTATTTAGCTAAATTATTCACCTTTGTTGCGCGTGATCATTCACGACCTCCCTACTCTTTAAGCAATCAGGTAGCCGCCATGATACGAGACTCAGAAACACTCAGGCAACTCGTCGATCTAATAGAGCGCTTCGTGCGAGAACGATTAATTCCTGCCGAAAATCAATTATCTGACGAAGCAAAAATACCGGATGCGATTCTCGAAGAAATGAAGAGCCTGGGTTTATTTGGCCTGACTATTCCGGAGCAATACGGGGGGCTGGGCTTAACCATGGAGGAAGAAATTCATGTCGCCATCGCCCTGGGCCATACCTCCCCCGCTTTTCGTTCGATCATGGGAACCAACAATGGCATAGGTTCGGCGGCCATAGTCTTTGACGGCAGCGAAGAGCAGAAACAGAAGTACCTGCCCAGGTATGCCAGTGGCGAATGGATTAGCTGCTTCTGCCTGACAGAACCAGAAGCAGGCTCTGATGCCGCCTCATTGAGAACCACGGCAAGGCGCGAAGGCGACCACTATATTCTCAATGGCAGCAAGCGTTTTATCACCAATGCGGCGGTGGCGGACACCTTTAATGTAATGGCCAGAACCAATCCTGACATTAAGGGAGCCAGAGGCATTTCATCTTTTATTGTCGAAAAAGAGTCGCCTGGAATCAGCCTCGGGCCTATCGACAAGAAAATGGGACAGTCAGGCTCATTAACCTGCGATGTGATCTTCGAGGATTGCCCGGTTCCCGCGAAAAATATTATCGGTGCTGAAGGTGGAGGGTTCATTACAGCGATGAAAGTATTGGATCGAGGCAGACTGCATATTTCTGCGGTGAGTACAGGTGTTGCGAAACGTCTTATTAAGGACGCCCTGGACTACGCCATGCAGCGAAAACAATTTGGACAACCGCTGGCGGAACAACAATTAATTCAGGCCATGCTGGCAGACTCACAGACAGAAAGCTATGCCGCCGAATGTATGACTATGGAAACGGCGCGCAGGCGAGACAATGGCGAAAACGTCAGCACCGAATCTTCGGCCTGTAAATTATTTGCAACCGAAATGGTTGGCCGGGTTGCAGACCGAGCCGTACAAATTCACGGTGGTGCCGGCTATATGTCGGAGTACGCTGTTGAAAGGTTTTATAGAGACGTGCGTCTGTTTCGTTTATACGAAGGTACCAGCCAGATTCAACAATTGATCATCGCCGGCAATATGATCAAGGGCGCAGGATAAAACTTGTGCAGATCAATGGGGATACATTGACCAGAACAAAGGGCGGCTTCCCCACGCAGGACAGCCTGATGAAACTGCTTTATGCTGGTAGTCAATAGAAACGCGGAGAAAGCCAACTCCTGGCACCAAAACAGAATACACTGAGGAGGCAATATCATGTATAAAACCATTCTCGTCGCAGTAGACCTTTCAAGGGACTCGCAAAAGCTTGTCGCTAAAGCAATAGCAGCCGCTGGCAATGATACCGATGCGATTCATTTGGTGCATGTGGTGGAACCTGTAGCCGCCGCCTACAGCATGGATATTTATGCGATAAATATCAACGAGCTACAGCAGGAAGCCATAGGCATGGCCGAACAAAAACTAAAAGAAATAGCCGGGCAAATAGGGATCGACTGCTCGCGCACACACACTCTGTTGGGCGCTCCGGCCCCAGAGATTCGACACCTGGCCAGCGACATATCCGCCGAAGCCATTGTGATGGGCAGCCACGGGCACTCCGGCTGGAAAATATTACTGGGTTCTACCGCGACCAAAGTTCTCCATGGCGCAACCTGTGATGTATTGACCGTACACGTCGGTGACGAATAAGACAGGAACGCCAGGATTCCGGTGAAGCCCAACGCGACTGGCAACCACCACTACAGCTAAAAACAATAGCCGCCCGGTTGGCGTTTTCTGGCCTGATTACATCGTAAATCAAGGTGGCGCAGGAATATTGGACAGTTTGTTGCCAGCATATTTGGCGCATCCTCAAGTTAATTTGATGAGGCTTGTTTTATCGGTTTAGCGGTATGTCCGGGTGTATTTATGCAAAGCTCTTCTTATTGATTCTGGATGCGGTTAATCGTCTCGCAACAAATTGGCTGGCGCATATTGATCGGTGAGTACTCGGCGACTCATGTCCCAATCTACCCGGGTGGACAGTCGGTTGGGATACTCCAATAGAGGCACTCCATATTTCTCTAAGGATGGAGCCAGCATTTGAGCCCGTGACCGTAAATTTCCTCGTGGCGGTAGAAAATCTAATTGGGTAATTATGATGCGATTGCCACTGCCTGGCAGGGTAAAATTGAAGAATTCGTTAAAAACCTTCTGGTAGGTGACTGACTCATGATCGTAAAAACGGCTGGTGGAAAAAGTATTGGCAACCAACACGCCGTCTTCAGTCATAATCTGTTTTACTTCTTCCAGGAATTCGCGAGTCAGCAAATGTTCTGGAATATAATCGCCGCCAAAAGCATCCAATACGATGTAATCGTACTTCTCACCACGAATGCCAGCGCGCTTGATAAAAACTCGGGCATCATTGACAGCAACTGTCATGTTCTTATTTTCTTCGAAGAAGAAATAATCTTTGGCAACATTCACCACCGCCTGATCAACCTCGACAATATCGATTATGGCATCGGGGAACAAATCACTGAGGGTGAGAGGAATCGTCCCTCCCCCCAGGCCGGCGATTAAAATGTGCCTGGGTTCAGGGGTCAGCAACAAACCTGCAAAGCTCATTTTCGTGTAGCTGAATATCAATTCATCGTGATCATTTACATTGACACAGGTTTGATTGCGATCCCCGCGATGAACATTGAAAACCAAACAGCGTCGAGCATCAGTTTGTACAACGGTGATATCCCTATAAAGAGATTTTTCTTCATGAATAGTTTCGGCCACCCCATGCAAGGCTTGCAGGAATGGCAGCAATAGCAAGAATTTTGCTGCGTTTGCGATGAAACCGGGCCTACTTTTCATAAGCCTGCACCGGCGACCTTGTTGCGCCGCTTTGCAACAGATAATGAACCAATAGAATAATGCCTCCCGCCAGTAACAAGACAGCGACAGCTCCCCATAAGATCTGATTCACATCGAACCACAACACAAAGTAGAAACTTGTTGCCAAAGTGCCAGCGGCACTACCAACAGTGGAAATAAAAAACAGTTGGCCGGCTATATGGCCGCTATTTTCTTGAGAATCCACCAGTAAACGCACGGAATAAGGTGAAATCATGCCGAGAATACTGGTTGGAATGAAGTACAGAAAAAGGGAGGCAAACAGGGACCCGTAACGCGGGTCTTCTATCGCCAGAAAAATTGGGCGCATGATCAAGTCGGCAAAAACAATGATTGGGATAGTGAAAATTGCCGCCAGGATAAAAAATAGTGCGAACGTTGCAGGATTTGGATTGCGCCTGGACAATCTGCCACCGATTAGATAACCCACTGAAAGCGCCAGCATGAACACAGTAATGAGACTTCCCCAAACAGAAATGCTGCCGCCAAAATAAGGTGCCATGATGCGCGCACCTAACATTTCGACGGTCATAATGCTGAAACCACTGACAAAGGCAACGCCGATGATTACTATCTTAGGCAGACTCACTGAGTTCACGACATGGGCGCTTGTTTTCTAGTATTTTGAGAGGGGCAAAAGTACCACTGAAGCGCACGGGAATGGAAGGCTTTCGCGTCAATCTGGCGCTTTGCTGGCGGTAGTTGGCCTTCACTTCTGCAGGCAGCGTGATATCGGGGCTGTCATGGCCTTATTTTGAACCCAGGTGGCTGCCACCATCGATAGCGATTACCTGCCCAGTCATGTATTTAGACGCTTTCGAGGCCAGATACAGAGCCAGACCAGCCATATCGGCAGGTCTACCTATGCGTCCCAGCGGGTTTTCATCTTCTATTTTGTCGCGAAATTTACTGAGCGTGTAGTCCATCATCTGACTCTCAAAAGCCCCGGGGGCGATAGCATTGACAGTAATACCCCTGGGTGCCAGGCGCAGCGCCAAATTCCTGGTAAGAAAATGTACCGCAGCCTTACTGGCACCGTAGGCAAAATTATCCATGCCTGATACTCGAAGGCCATCGATGGAACCAATATTGATCACCCGACTCGGGTCTTCAGGTGATGACCCGTTGCATAATAAAGGCATAAGGTCACGAGTCAGTGTGAAGATTGCCTTCACATTAATAGCCATTACCTTGTCATAAGCCTCATCGGGATATTCTTCAAATGGCGCACCCCAGGCAGCACCTGCGTTGTTCACCAAAATATCAATGTTCCCTTCACGCTGCCTGATCTCGCTGCTAAACGAATCCCGGCCCGCTTTGGTGGACAAATCCGCAGGCACAGAGATACAGGCACCGAAGGCTGATAATTCCTGCGCGGTCGCTGCGCAGGCTTCAGCTTTTCGTGCCGTGATGTAGGTCTTCACTCCATTTTCCACATAGCCTTGAGCAATCATTTTACCGATGCCCCTGGAGCCACCGGTAACGATAGCCACCTTCCCTGCTACTGAAAATAATTCGCTGACTTCAAAGGACATGATTAACTCCCGAGCTTGATTTTTATGTTGTTATTTTACCGGCGATAATGAGCTCACACATCTGCTGCAGAATATGCGTCTTCTTGACCATCATGGCAAAACGTTGATCCCTGGTGAGTCCTTGATAGTAACGGTAGTATATTTGCTGTCCGATAACCGCCAGTCGAAATAGACCAAAACAAAAATAGAAAGGGAAATTATCTACCGGCAAACCTGTCTTCTCCTGAAAGCGAGTAACGATTTCAGCACGGCTGGGCGCGCCCTCTATGTCGCTGGGCATTGACCTGTATTGACGGAAGAAGTCAGGATCAGTGATTTCTACCCAATACCCCAGGGTGCAGCCTAAATCCATAAGTGGATCGCCAACGGTAGCCATTTCCCAATCCAGCACACCAATAAGCTGCAACGGGTTCTCGATCGAGAAAATTACATTATCCATTTTATAGTCGTTGTGGATCACGCTGGCCTTGCCACTCTCCGCCGGCATATTGTCATTTAGCCACTGCATGGTTGCGTCACAATTAACCGTGTCAGGCGTAGCCGCATTGGTCCAGCGTTGACACCAGCCTTCTACCTGGCGTTTAACATAACCTTCTGGCCTGCCAAAAGTGTCTAGCCCGGCGGCAACAAGATTTACCGAATGCAACTCACTCAACACATCAAAAAAGTTAAATAGCTGTTGGCGAATCTGAGCAGGGCCCAGGTTTAGGCTTGTCGGGTATTCGCGACGAATAACCAGGCCTTCTATGTAGGTCATCAGATAGAAATCGCAGCCCAGTACCTCATGCTCCTGACAGAAATGAACAGGATCAGGTGCGTAGGAAAACACCTTTCGCAAGGCTGAAAGAATCTTAAATTCCCTGGACATATCATGCGCAGATTTCACGGTACTGCCAAACGGAGGACGCCGCAGTACCCATTTTTCCTGGCCGCTGCTGAGCAAATAAGTGAGGTTGGAAAATCCGCCAGGGAATTGCCTGATTTCGAGAGTCGCTGCGGCACCCAATATTGGTTGCAGGTATTGCCTCAGGCAATCCAGATCCAGCTCTTCTCCTTCACGCATAGCGCCAGCTTGATCCAGCAAATCATTGTTAGTCAAAGCGGGATTCCTTGCTTTATCTGTAGGTGATCATGGCTAGCAAGCCCGCGCGCTCAAGGTGGGCCAAACTATTAAACTGTGTCAGGGATACTTTCCCCTGCCCGTATTTTACCCGGCTCACCGAGCTATTGCGCACCATCCAGTTTGTTGTGATAACAGCTTGATCCGGAAATTGTAATACTCTTTGCAATACCGTTGCTATGACGCCACCGGAGGTAGCTATCAATACGCGGGCACCACCACCGTGTGTTGCCATTATTTCATTAATAGCACAATAGACACGGTTCTGGAAATCTACCCAATATTCGAAATTACCGTCCTCGTCCTGCGGATGCAGTTCTCCGCGAATCCATTTTGCGCAGGCACTTTCTAAAATAGTTTGAAAAAGTCGCTCCTTTTTTATCGGCCATATGATGTTCGAATCGACGCCATCTTCAGACGCATGATCGCGCAGATACATACGCATCAACGGATCTCCATTGTATTCATTGAAGGCGGGGTTTTCGATGGCTCGGGAAGGTGAATTCTTTACCAGCGAAAGCAGCTCATTCGCCGTTTCTCTCTGTCTCAGTAGCGAGCCGCTGTAAATGTGGTCGAACTGCTCACCTGTTTCTTGCCAATGTCGCGCAAGAATCCTGACTTGCTCAACACCCTTTTCACTTAACTTATCATAGGATTCAGCACCAAAAGAAGCCTGCCCATGGCGAACCAAAATTAATTCACTCATGGCACAGTCACTGAATCACCGGAGCTTGAACAGGAGGTCATGAATTTGACCAGCGCTTTCTGTCTACTACAGGGAGGCGAAACGTTCTACATGGTAGTCAGTGCTTCCAAACATGATTTCCACGGCGGTTGCCAGTTTGAACAAATGCCCAACATCCAACTCTTCGGTCATGCCGATTCCACCATGAATTTGAATGGCTTCCTGACCCACTTTGCGGATTGCCTTGCCTACCCTGGCCTTGGCAGCAGAGACAGCCTTGCTTTTATCAGAATACTCTTCGCCGCTATCTAACTTCATCGCCGCCATCAGCACAATAGATTTTGCGAGCTGACATTCGATGAACATATCTGCCATGCGGTGTTGCAGCACCTGGAAAGTACCGATTGCTGTTCCAAACTGCTTGCGGGTTTTGCTGTACTCTACCGTCTTGTGCAACAAAACTTCCATCGCACCCACTGCCTCGGCGCTTACCGCCACCGTGGCACGGTCTATGACTGTTTCGAGAGCCGGCAACGCAGACCCGGCCGCCCCTAACCTGGCAGAAGTCGGCACGCTTACGTCCTTCAGGTTTATTTCGGCGGACTTCTTGCCATCGAGATTGGCATAGGCGTGAACAGACACCCCGGCGCTGGCTGCATCCACCAGAAATACAGACACAGCCTCACGGTCGGTGTCATTACCGGCTTCTCGCGCTACCACCAACAAGATATTTGCATTAGAACCATTTAGCACTGACGTCTTATTTCCATTGAGTACTACAGTATCGCCATCAACCACTGCTGTTGTCTTGATATTAGCCAAATTGTAGCGGCTGTGGGACTCTGCATAAGCACAGGCCAACTGTAGTTTTCCTTCCATTATTTGTGGCAGCAGTTCAGCTTTTTGTTCAGCATTACCCTGTTCACTTATCAGGCCACCTGAGAGCATGGCGGTAGCGATGAAAGGCTCAACCAACATGCCTTTACCGAATTCTTCCATCATTATAGCCAAATCAACCGCCGAACCACCGAAGCCACCATCAGCCTCCCTGAACGGCACTGTCAACCATCCTAACTCAGCAAATAGCTGCCAGTTCTCTTCGCTGTACCCGTTGTCGCTCTCAATAATTTTTTTCCGGGTAGCAAAGTCATAACTTTTTTGAACAAACTTTTGCACACTTTCTTGCAGCATTTGTTGTTCTTCTGTGTTCGAAAAATCCACAATAGTTCCTCTTCAAAATTTACCTAAGCTGAAAGCCACATCGGGCTTCAGATAATCAGTTTGTTTATAAACCCAACACTGCCTTGGAGATAATATTGCGTTGTATCTCGTTAGTGCCACCGTAAATTGATACTTTTCGATTATTAAGATACGTCAATGCCGCCGCAGAGTTGCCCGACCCAAGCGGCTCACCCTGAAATCCATCTTCAAATTGCTCAGGAACAAAAGGCAGACAGTGATATCCAGCGAGATCAACGAACAACTCATCTATCTGCTGGGTCATCTCTGTACCTACTATCTTGAGAATTGAAGACTCAGGCCCCGGCGCCTTGCCTACACTTAGTGCTGCCAGAGTGCGTAGTTCTGAATATTCCAGAGCCTGCAACTCAATCTCCACTTCGGCGATCCTGGTTTTAAAAGTGGCGTTTTCCATCATGTTTCCGCCGAAACCATCGTCGGTTTTAGCCGCCATACGCTTCAGGGCGGCCAACCTGCGCTTGCCTTTTGGCACCCCTGAAATGTTTGAACGCTCATGCGTTAACAGCAATTTGGCATAGGTCCAACCCTTGTTTTCTTCGCCGATCAGGTTACCCGCTGGCACTATCACGTCATCGAAAAACACTTCATTGACTTCAGCATTTCCTCCAGCATGACCATCTAACAACACGATAGGCTTTATACTGATACCTGGCGACTTCATGTCGATTAAAAGAAAGCTAATGCCTTCCTGCTTCTTAACGCTGTTGTCTGTGCGAACCAGACAAAAAATCCAGTCTGCGTATTGGCCATAGGTATTCCAGGTCTTACTGCCATTCACTACGTATTCATCCCCGTCTCTTACCGCCGATGTTTTTAGCGAGGCGAGGTCAGAACCTGCATTCGGTTCAGAGTACCCCTGGCACCACCATATATTACTTGCCAAAATATCAGGAAGGAATCGCTGCTTCTGCTCATCGGATCCGTAGGCCATGATTACCGGCGCCACCATTTTCAGGCCGAAAGGGACGGGTTCAGGCGCTCCTGTTAAGCCCATCTCGGTAGCAAAAATATGTTTCTGGGTCACGCTCCAGCCAGTGCCACCGTATTCAACGGGCCAATTTGGCGCAGCCCAACCTTTTTTATAGAGGATTTTCTGCCAATGTACTAATTCTTCTTTGCCAAGATGAATGCCGGCATCGTTTTTTGCACTGTAGTCGGCCGGAAACTCATCCTGCAAGAATTTTCGGACTTCTTGCTCGAATTGCAGTTCTTCTGCGGTAAAATCAGCGTTCAATGTAAATCTCCTGTTGTTCCGACTTGCTTCCAGGTTGCTTATGAGTTGAACAGCCCCGTTACTTGAGGATGCACAAGGCTGGTAATGCGTGCTAAAATTAGAAAGATGACGAAGGGTACCATTATTAGCGGGCATTGATAAGTACTAATCGAACGATTGCTCGACCTGCCCTGGCTGGCTGTAGCTGATCCCCAAAAACGTCAAAAATAGCGAAAATTCCGCTTAAATTCGACGATCTTGTCGTCATGGTCGTAGCAGCAGTAGTTGGATTTGCCGCAGCAAATAGGTTATGCCTCAGCCTCTTTTTAACAGCTTGAGAGCTTTGTATAACTGTCGGAAGTGTGGCTCCAGAGACTGCGCAAGAACCCCTCGCCAGTTCGTGTTACCTGTGGAAAACTGTTGCGGCTTTGTGTTTCACTGGATTCCTGCCTTCGCAGGAATGACAGGGTGGTGCAGGAATGACAGGGTGGTGCAAGAATGACGAATGTTGAGTTTTTGCACAGTCTCTTTCGCAGGAATGACGAATGCTGGATTTTTGCACAATCTCTTCAGCCGCACAGGATAGTTGTAGATGCGGGGACTTATGTACAGGATGCCGATTTTGCATCGTTGCATGGATGGGCTTGTCGGTTAATTCAAAATCAATCTAATTTTAAAAAAATACCATGTTTAATAACAAATACTTAAGTATTCACAACAAGCTAAAAACTCCATTTTCCGACAAGCCATGGATGTAACTTAGTAGAACAGTGCAGGAGCAATTGCCGAAGAGCAAAAATCGGTAAAGCCTCACTTCCGACCATTTTTTGAATTATGCAAGGCTCTCATGAGTTGTATTTCAAGCAAAAATAGTAATAAATAGCAGAAACACCGAGTTCCAATGCCGACTTCCAATAAAAACTACTCAGGAGATGTCATGAAATTCCCTCAATCCACAAAATTCGCACTACTCTTTGTTACACTTTTTAGCCTTGCCGCTTGCAGTTCAAGCAGCGAAGAAGCCAGCACTGAAGGCGCCGTGCCTGAGCCAGGTGTTGATGCAAGCACGCGGCGCACGCAGGAAATTGAAGCTGAGGCCCGTGCCAGAGCTGCTGCTGCCGCAGAAGAAGAACGCATGGTACACGCCGCGCTCAACACCACTGTGTTCTATTTTGACTTTGACCTGTCCGGGTTCCGTGCTGCCGACCGCGAAGTATTGGCCTACCACGCGCAAGACCTGGCGGCTAATCCCGGCAAGCGCATTCGACTCGAAGGTCATGCTGATGAACGCGGCACCCGAGAATATAACCTGGCTCTTGGCGAACGCCGTGCGCAAGGAATTCTAAACTACCTGATCGTTAATGGCGCAGCACGGCAACAGATTGAAGTGGTAAGTTATGGCGAAGAACAACCTGTTGATAGCGGTTCAAACGATCGCGCTTACCAACAAAATCGTCGCGTAGAGATCGCTACTCCCTGAGTATTGCTAAAGTTTTATAGCAGTTTGGACGTTAGGCCGGGTCTTCGTGTTCGGCCTTCCCCCCCACGATATTTTGCCCACAATAAATGCCTCACACAGTCTGGACTGCCAACTGTTAGCTATGGCTTGCCAGTTATCCATGAGCTACTGGTTGTCTATGGCCTGGTATGAGGCAACCACAGGTCGTAATTCGTTTCCCATCTGCTCAAGCGCCTTCATCCCCCGCAGGGATACCTTCTGCGACTGACCCAAAAACGTGAATCGGTTTGAGCTGTCTAAAAAAGCCTATTTTTTGGTTTCGCAGGTTCGAAACCCACCAACCATATCAGGAGGGTAAAAAGTGTGAAGCCTGGCAACACATAAAGACTGATGTTCAGCGTGGATTGATCCACCAATTGCAAAAAAGTAAGGACTGCGTAAGCAATCATGCTGAACACATGAGCCATCATATAGTAATTTAAAAAAGGCCTGCTATTGTGGGTCATTGGCCAGGGTTTACAGACTATCATCCAGCGCAGCGCCACAAAAACACCGAGCAAATCAGTTGGCCAAAACAAGAGCAGATTTACATTGTGATGTAAGTCGAGATGATCAGAAATAAACCAACTGCCCAACATCAGTGTGCCATAGACACCACTAAACAGGGCGGTGACTAGTCCCGGCAAGCCTAGCAGTCGAAAACTGATGTGCGCCGACTTTAGTCCGATTCGCGAGTGCGTAGAAAAATAAGACATCGGTATCTTCTTCAACATGAGTAATAGAAAAAACAGCGGTGCCAACAAAACCAGCGATGCGATTTGATAAGGATCAGTTTCAATAAAGGGAGGTGGAAACTCCAAAATCATTTGCACATCAGACAACAACATTTTCCGTTCCCCGTTTTCAGCCACATCGGATTCTACCCGGGCAAGCCTTTCCCGCAAGCCAAGCGGCAAAAACATTTCTTCCCATTCAGTGACTGGCCTGTCAATATTGCTATTCATCAAGACATCTAAAGAGAAGCCTGTCAGTGCAGCAGATTCATAGTGTCTTTGTACTTGATCACGAAATGTGTAGTCGGTAATTCCACTATTGGCAGTCGCTATTCGGCCAGACAGTGCTTCGTCCAAATAATCACGCACACGAGTCGTACAGTTGTTAAAAAAATACTGGTAGGGATAGACAATATTTTCTGTTTGTAGATTCCAGAGCAGGCGCCGGTATAAAATTTCTTTCTGTGGGTTGGTGAGATTAATCTTGTCCTGCCACATGCTTCTCTGCTGCAAACGGTAGGCGGCGAATTCTTGATTGGGTGAATTAGTTTGTAGCCGGTAATTCATGACGCCTTTAAAAAAATTATAAGAAAAAGAGAACACGCCACCGCTTGCATCAAAACTACCCCAGTTAAACACCCGGTCTGTATTGTTATTTTCATCAAATACCCGAAGCGCGGTGTGACCAAAATTATCCCACACCCTGTCTCCCACATCCACGGTGATTAAATAGAAATGAACAGCATCCATGTCAGCCGGTAGCAGAAATTGCTCGGGAGAGGAGATAGCTTCCAGGGCAGAGCAGCGCGGAGACGTTAAAAACAAGGTGCAAACACTTAAAAGCAGAATCCCGCTAACAAATGTGCTTCGCCAGCGAAGAGAACACGGCTCTGCTTGAGAGAAAAAGTTCATGCTGACTTTTAGCGCCACTTTCTTAATTTTGTAATTAGAGGAATTTTGTAATCTTATCAAAGATTTACTCTTGATCAAATAGATAGATAGATGCTGAATCATTTCGTCATGATCACTGGGTGATCTTTAGCCTGTACCAGTTGCACATTGTTATCGTGCAAATTGGCTGCAAAATGAGATTCGGCAGTAAAACCTGCAAGACAGCACGCAGAAGTTCCACGGTCTTCCGCTCCGTCTTTAGCGCCGCGCACAGGCTTCCCCGGCAATGGAGTGAGCAGGACTGGAGGCTGGAATAGGAGGAGGAGCTTGCTGCGCGTGGCCTAAATGCTATGATAGCCAGATTTTCCGCGATCGAAAATACTATCGCGGCTGCCAGCAGCTTTGGGGAGAACGGCAACATGAACGGTGCAAGGGCATTGATTGAAACATTGGCGGACTGTGGAGTCGAGCTCTGCATTGCTAACCCGGGTACTTCCGAGATGCATTTGGTGCAAGCACTGGACAGCGTACCACGCATCAAGTCGGTGTTAGCCTTATTCGAGGGTGTTTGCACAGGAGCCGCCGATGGCTATGCACGCATGACCGGCAAGCCAGCCGCTACCCTCCTGCACCTGGGTCCTGGTATGGCCAATGGTATTGCCAATGCGCACAATGCCAGACGCGCAAACTCTCCGATGATAAACATCATTGGCAACCATCCTGGTTTTCACCTCGGCCTTGATGCTCCCCTCACCTCCGACATAGAAACCCTGGCGAAGAATTTTTCCTGCTGGATTAAATCCTGCAGCAGCAATGACAGCCTGGCCCAGGACGGCGCCGACGCGTTTACTGCCAGCCTGCGCCAAAGCAGCGGCTCAAGCGGGCAAATTGCTAGCCTGATTATGGGCGCTGACGCAGCCTGGGGAAGCAGTTCGGGGGCTGTAGCGCCGAATCCTCTGCCGACCCGTCGCAAAATCGACGAGCAGGCAATTGCAAGGATTGCACCTCTTTTAGAGAAAGGCGGTCGCAATATGCTGCTATTGGAACATCATGCTACCGATCCTGCCGCGCTTGTAGCAGCAAGCAAGATAGCCGGCAAAACCGGCTGCCGAGTAATGACCGGCACCTTTCCTGCAAGAGTCGATGGCGGCCCGGGGGCAGTTGCAGTGGAACGCCTGCCTTATTTCCCGGAACAAATACTGAAAACTCTCGAAGGTATCGAAAATTTGATTATTGCCGGCGGTCAGATTCCAGCCAGTTTCTTTGCCTATCAAGGCATACCCGGCCAGCTACTGCCCAGGGGCTGCAAAGTCAGTCGCCTAAGCCACATCGAGGAAGATGCCATCGATGCACTACAGAGAATGGCTGAACGACTCGGTGCTGAAAATGAAACAATCACTCAATTTGAAAAAGTCGCACCAGGCAAACCAGACGGCGAGCTAGACACTAAATCGATTATTCAGTCAGTCGCCGCCACAATGCCTGAGAATGTAATCGTTGCTACTGATTCTGGTGGTGGTAACGCAGCCTGGCCTTATTGTCAGAATTCGGCGACTAATTCCTGGCTTAGCCTGACCGGCGGTGCCATTGGGCAAGGCGGACCCTGCGCCACTGGTGCCGCCCTGGCATGTCCTGAGCGACAAGTGCTCGCCATGTTGGGCGACGGTGGTGCGGCTTATACCAATCAGAGTTTTTGGACCCAGGCCAGGGAAGGGCTGAATGTTACGACGCTAATATTTGCCAATCGTTCCTACAATATTCTTACTGTTGAATACGCCAGATTAGGTGCTACCAAAGTTGGGGATATAGCCGCGAGTCTATTCGACATCGGCAATCCGGACATCAATTGGGTCGATATGGCCAGCAGTTTTGGTGTTCCAGGTGCGACAGCGGATACCGCCGAAGAGCTTTGCAATTTACTTGAGAAGAGTTATGAAACACCTGGCCCTTTTCTAATTCAGGCCAACGGCGAGCCGTAACGCTAAGCCTGGAATTATTCTCTAAACTTCGTTCACCAAAAAACTGCACAAAGTGAGCTGTTAAGCCCAGGAGAAGGAATTGCAAGCCCGCTCAGGCAGAACAGAAACCCTGGTACACAGCAATCTCTTTTTTTATTGCCTGGGCATACTATACCTGGCGGCGGCGAAGGTAGCAGAAAGACACTGCTGTTCCAGGGTCTTTGCATGACCTCACTGCATGACCTCACTGCATGACCTCACTGAGAGAGTAGAGAGAGTTCCCAAATCTGTAGTGTGATGCTAAGGTGCATCGTGGCAAGAAAAAAGTGCAGCAAAAGGAATAACCATGTCTAATCCAGAACCAGGCTCCGAGCCATGGCTGGCACAGGTGCAGGAAGAAATCCTGGAGCCAGAACGTGCCATTATCGATCCTCATCACCATCTCTGGAAGAACCGTTTTAACCGGGATTACCTGCTTCCAGAATTATGGCGAGATACCGGCTCTGGCCACAATATTGTAAAAACCTTGTTCATGGAATGCCGCGCCTTCTATAGACGAGAAGGCCCCGAGCATTTGCGCTCTGCAGGAGAGACAGAATTCATTGCCAATCTTGCCAGGCAAAGCCGTGAAGATTCGCAGCGGCGAGCCTATATAGCAGGAATAGTAGCGCACACGGATCTGACTCTGGCTGGCACTTCGCAAGAATTGTTACTGGAGTCTTTGCATCAACATCGCCAGGCAAGCGATGGACTGCTACGAGGAATTCGGCATTCTGCGGCACACGATAAACGACCTGGGGATTTGTTCATTGTCGGTTCTGCCGCACCCGGATTGCACGGAAAAGAATCCTTCCGCCAGGGCTTGCGAGTCATCGCCGAACAAGGACTAAGCTATGACTCATGGCACTATCATCATCAGAACCCTGACTTTCTGGAGCTGGCTCGTGCTGTGCCTGAATGCACAATGGTACTGGATCATTTCGGTACCCCTTTGGGGATAGGCACTTACAAACATTGTCGGGATGAAATTTTTCAGGAATGGGAGCAGGATATCGCAAAAATCGCTAAATGCCCGAACGTATACGCCAAACTTGGTGGCCTGGCGATGCCGGACAACGGTTTTGCCTGGCATACGGCAGAAAGACCGCCTGGCTCTGATGAATTTGTAAAGGAGCAGAAAAAATACTACCTGCATGCAATCGAATGCTTTGGCCCCGAACGCTGCATGTTTGAGAGTAATTTTCCGGTAGATCGGCTATCAATTAACTACCACACTTTATTTAACGCCTACAAAAAAATAGTTAGTGATTTTAGCGAAAGCGAGAAACACGCCATGTTTTACGGCACTGCCGATAAAGTTTATTCCCCGCTGGATTAGTAATGGCTTGTCACGGGCTGATCTTTGCTCTGGATAGCCGGCTTGCAGAGAACGCCACAGCGAACCGGCTTAGGCTGAAAACACGCTATACCAGAGCATTCGCGAGCTACTGGACTCACTTCAGGCCAAAAGTTTTCGCTTGGCCGCAGGCAGGTTCAAATTTGAGGAATACGCCGTCAAGAGAGTAGAAGAGTGTAAACTCGACCACTTTTTTGAATTTACCAGCCAGACTCTTCACCAGGCTCTCTACCAGGCTCCCCATTTGTTGCCTGAGACCTTGCTTCAGCCGCAATAGTCTTTATTTACTCTGTCGAATACATTTTATGACGGCGCTACCTGTCAATACTACCTTTTCCTCGACGCGTAACTTACAGCGCACGAAAACCATGGAGCCACCACGCTTAATGAGTTCCCCGCTACCCTGTACAAGATCGCCCTTAAACGCAGGTGCAATAAATTCATTATTGCAACTTACCGTAGCCACACTTTCATTCTCGCCCCCATTTGCACACAGGCAGAGTGTGTAATCGGCAAGCGCCATTAACACGCCGCCGTGCAAAGAGTCATGGGCGTTACAATGATGCTCCTGTACACGAAAGGCTGTTTGGGAATTCTCTCCGTTCATGGTGAAGAAAAAAGGGCCAATATAGTCCTCAGCCTTATCTCCCTCCCAGTGGCGAAAATTTGAAGGGGTATCGTAGTCTTCGGCTTTTAAGCTCATGGGATCACTCGCTGCCTTACAATGTGCTGTGCCGGGTCAGGGAAAGCTATGGCAAAATGTTAGTTGTCTTCGTCATCTGCCATGGCGAGGTCAGCGGCGGCAGCGACTACCTTGAACGGCAGTTTGGCCACTTCGATGGAGGTATCTACCGCAGCCCCCACTACCGCCCCAACACAGGATGAGAGCAAGACACAAAGAGCCATTGCCAAGGCTGCTTTTTGCCGCGTCAAAATAGAATTTGTTTTATTCATAAGCTCAGTTACCCGTAATCCACATCTATCAATTTATCAAACTTGCGGCCTGCCTCAGAAACATGCCCATCTCTAATGAAGCCCGGGCTCTCGTGCAGAGCTTGCCTGAAGATCCAACTGCAATTCTCTATGTGCCAATTATAGTATAGATTGCAGCCAACCTTGCTGTGTCTTCGAGTAGCACCGCTCGAATGCCGACATGGCTTTACACTGATCGGCATTGATCCCTTCATCCATCGCGTAGACGATTGAGAATGACGGCGCCTGCAAAAATAGAAAGAGATGACAGCAGTCACTAATGATACAATTCTGGCGGCCCGCAGGCTATAGCCATCACAGTCGCTACCCAGAACAAACTGACATCAAATTTGCCCTTGCCCGGGTTAAAAATCGAAACCTGCACCATGCCAAACAAGTTTTTACATGATCGCAAGACGCTGCTGTACTTACTTGCCACAGGCAGCACCGTCGCCTTCGCCACCTGGCAAGTGATGTTGAATAATTTTGCTGTGGAACAAGCCGCTTTTACTGGCGCAGAGATAGGCATATTGCAGAGCCTGCGTGAAGTGCCGGGCTTCCTGGCCTTTACCGCTATTTTAGTGATGATTTTTGTACGCCAGCAAACATTCGCCCTGCTTGCATTGCTAACGCTTGGCATAGGCACGGCAATTACCGCCTTGTATCCGACCGCACTGTGGTTGTATTTCAGCACCGTGATCATGTCCATCGGCTTTCACTATCTGGAGACTTTACAGAACTCTCTGAGCCTGCAATGGCTGAGTAAGGCTGAAGCACCGAAAGTTCTGGGCCAGCTACTCAGCGCATGCGCTCTTTGCAATTTTGTTATTTTGGGTGGTCTGTACCTGTATCTCATGTTCTTCGCCGCGAACTATACCTTTATTTATATGTTGGCCGGCGGCGTCTCTGTCGCTATAGCTCTTTTTTGCCGGGCGGCAATTCCTCATTTTGAAGATGGCGTAGTGCAAAAGAAAACTTTATTTCTGCGCAAGAAATATTGGCTCTACTACCTGCTAAGCTTTCTTGCCGGCGCACGCCGACAGATATTCGTGGTATTTGCGGGCTTCTTGTTAGTGGAGAAATTTAACTTCCCGATAGAATATGTAGTGATGTTAACACTGGTCAATGCCGCTCTCACTTTCTATCTGGCGCCCAAAATTGGTCGCCTGATCAGTTTTATTGGGGAGCGCCGCGCGCTGACTCTGGAGTACGCAGGGCTAATCATTGTTTTTGTCGGCTATGCGTTTGTGGATTCAATAGCCCTGGCTATTGCCTTGTATTTGCTGGATCACCTGTTCTTCGCCATGGCGATTGCCATCAAAACGTACTTCCAGAAGATTGCTGACCCGGCTGACATAGCCGCCACTTCAAGCATTAGCTTCACCATCAACCACATTGCCGCAGTAATATTGCCTGCTGTACTGGGGTTCGTCTGGGTGACCAATCACAGCGCAGTATTCTTGCTGGGTGCAGCTATTGCGGCTGGGTCTTTGTTATTGTCACAGTTGATTCCGGATTATCCGCGCCCTTCCGCCGCAACCCGGTTGGCGGTACAGCAGCCAGGTTGATCGTAAAAAGACCAATCTAAAGGTTAATTAACGTCAATTCACTTATTCTTGCAGCCCTTTTCATGTAATCTGCCACGGCATTGCACAGCAAGACCGGGAAATTCGGTTTTTATCCACGTAAACCCGTTTTTACACGCTTCAAATCATCAACCTCTTCGGAACAGCGCATCGTGTCAAGCTACTTTACACTCCCATTTGTCTTTACCGGCATCGCCCGGGGCGCGGATGAAATCGAAGAGATCGTTATCTGGAGCCGCTGGTTGCAATTATTGGCCAGCTTCGACTCCGCTTCCCGGGGGTCGTTGGCTACAGTAATTTTTCCACTCGCCCGTCGTCACGGGTTGCCGAATTAGCGCAGGCTCTTTCCAGTTAGGTGATGGCACATTGCTTGCCGCCTTCGCCGACTCTGTGCCTTGACTCTGTAAGCGGGCTTTTGTTAATCAGTTTTCTTGCTGTTCAGTGCCTTCGCTCGAATACAGCCGTGAAGCTCACTGCAACTGCCCGGCTGATACCAGGCAATCCAGCTACTTCGCGCAGCCTTTCAACGCAGGTGACCTGGCTTGGGGGCTATCTTTCATTCCTTGCGCTCCTGATGCAGGTTAAACCACCCATAAGTTATCCTTGAATTCTGTCTGAAGGCTGAATTTCTTCGTTGTATCCAAAGCAAATTTTGAAACGACAAGCTGTTCGTCCTTGAAGGGCTTCAAACCTTCAACGGTTGCATCGTGCAGGTTGTTGTCGAGGCAGAGCAGGGCACTCTTGTCGTTTCCGGTAAGGCGGTAGACCCTGTTCTTTGAAAGTTCGCTTACGAGCCTTAATTCGTAAAATAAGCCAAAGCCGTTTTTCAGGGAAATTTCAGTCACAAGATTGCTGAATTCATCTTCGCTGAACAAACGCAGTTGTGCGGCTTTGGCAAGGTGCGTCTCAAGTACCTTCAGGTTTTCTTCTTCTGGTTTTGCGGGGTCTGGGGAAAAGAGGTTTTGAGGGAAATTACTGTCACTCAGTTTGAAAACGCGAAAGCCCGTATCAATGGAGGTGTCGGGGTTTTCTTTGCGGATTTTAGCACCTGCACGCTTAACGCGCTCGATGGTGATATCCGATATTTTTTTGTATCCGGCTTTATAGGCTTCTAATTTTTCGTCGGTTAGTTCAGGGATTTGCACTAGAATAAATTTAGTTTTACGACTTTGTTCTAAGTTTCCAAGCATTGTTGCGTGACCTGTAGTCCCTGAACCTGAAAAAAAATCGAGTATTATTTCGTTGTCGTTCATTGGTATCCCAAGATCAATAACCCTTCGAACAAGGCGAGTAGGTTTAGGATTCTGAAAAATACCATCCAATTTAAGTGCTTTAAGCTCTTCATTAGATTCATGCGTGTGTCCAACCTCACTATAGGGAAGGATGGTTACAGGAGTTAAACCAGCCTTAACTTCAGACAAAAAGCTCTTCTTTTGTGGGATGGCATCACCATTTCCCCCGAAGTATATTTCATCATCCTTATCTAGACTGGTGAGCGTGTCTGTTGAATAACGAGCAAAGGTTCCTTTTGGTGGTTTCCAAGAAACGCCATTGCTAAACGTATAGGAAAACCCTCCCTTCGCACCACTTTTGGCATGGAGCGGTGTTGCTTTCCAAACTCCCTTTGGGTGGTTATCAGGATTTGTGTAAGCTGCGTCAGCTTCTTTACTTCTTGGTAGTAAGCTAATGACGCCTTTCTCTTTGCGCTTTGCATAAATAAGTATGTGGTCGTGATTATCGGAAAAGAATTTAGCATCGTTTGAGCGAGTGTATTTCTTATGCCAAACTAATTGGGCAATAAAATTTGTTTCACCAAATATTTCATTAGCCAGCATACGAAGGTTGTGAACTTCTACATCATCAATACTTATAAAAATTACACCCGTTTCTTTCAAAATATTTCGAGCAAGCAATAAGCGTGATTGCATCATATTTAACCATTTTGAGTGGCGTCTTCCACTGCTTTCAGGCACGGCAACCAGCTTTATCCCATCCCTTGTATCACCATTTGTTTCCCAATAAGCTTTCTTGCTCTGCGAAAAGTCATCGGGATAAATAAAATCATTCCCCGTGTTGTAGGGTGGGTCGATATAAATACACTTAACCTGTTCAAAGTAGCTTGCCTGAAGAAGTTTCAGCACTTCCAGATTATCGCCTTCAATAATCAGGTTTTCACTGGTGTTATCCTCAAGAGTTTCCCCGGTTTTGTTTGGCGAGCCATCTTTATTGAGGCTACGCTTGGCATCAAACTGTAAAGTGGCTTTGCTCGGAGCGAAGGCAAAACGCCTGGATTTCTGTTTGCCAGCCCATTCAAAGGTAAATCTTTCAGCCACTACACCAGCTTCGCTTGAAACCAGCGCCCTGAGAGCTTTTTCGTTCAACTGACCCTCACCATCGGAAAGGTCGGGAAAAAGTGCCCTTAGCCTCTCCAGTCGCTCCTGGCGTCCGTCCGGGGACGTGATGGCGATTTGGTTTATATCTGTCATGTCGTTTTTCATGGCTTATTGGTTAAAGAATGATTCGCCAACTCTTTCGAGGGCTTTGGCATCAAAGGTTTTCAGGTTTTCAACAGGGGCAAGATAGCCCTCCAGTCCGATAGCTTCAAAATGCCTTACGGCACACTTGATTTTCAGCTTTTCTTCTTCTTTAAGCTTCTCAAACTCCGCCGCCCCTTTGGTTTCTACGGTGAAGTAGAATTCGCCCCTGGCGTCAGGGTCGTCGAGGTTCTGTTTCTGTATCATCAGGGCAAAGTCGGGATTGTAAGTGCCGCCAAAGGGCATCGGAATTTTGTATTCCGGGGGAAGCTTCACAAAAACGCGCACGATGTTTTGAGCCTCAAGACTTGAGGCAAAATCCAGCTCGACATTGGAATCACAAATTGCGTGATCATACAGGCCGCGCCTTGGTGTTTCTATCAGGTCGAGACGGGTTGGAATTTCAGCCTCAAGCAAGTCCATCGGATAGACCTCGTCAGTCGTATCGTATTGCACAAGCCGCACCATTTCAGCGTTCATTACATGACGGACACGTTTGCTGGCCTCGGACAAAAACTGCATCGGGTTTTTGGCAAGCTGGCGTTTTGCCACCTCGCTCATCTCAGAGAGGATTTTAGCTGAGGTCGTTTCAGAAATAGCCGTGTTTCGAGCCAGCTCGGAAACGGTGTCGACCTGAGTCAAGACACCTTGGACTGAAGCGGTTGTTACCCCTCTGCCTTGGTCCTCAATTTCGTTCTTGTCATCAAACCTGTTCCAGACATTGCGAGCAATAACCAGCTTGTTTTCATCTACCACAATGGAATTCAGGCGCGCAATACATTTGCTTATCAGTTTTGTTTCACTGAAATACACGCGGCATTTGGTTTTTTTGGCAATCAAGGCCCAAAGGTTCTTGAAGTCATCCGAATTGAATTGAGCGTCATTACGGCGAACAAGTATTGGTGGTTTCCGAGCATTACCCAGTTTTGGCGCTTTGGCGTCGATTCCAAGCTCTTCGCGTACTTCTTCCTGATAGGTAGAAACAAAAGCGTGGTAGCTATCATTGGCGACAACAGTCAGCAGGTTCACTTCTGCACCTTCTTTCACGTTTTCAGGGTCACGATAACGCTTTCCGCTTTGGTCAACACAAAGACGCAAGCCGCGGCCAATTTCCTGGCGTTTCTTTATCGTGCTGTGGCTATCGTTCAGTGTGCAGATTGTGAAAACATTCGGGTTATCCCAACCCACGCCGAGTGCGGTGTGCGAGAAGATAAACTCAAGTTTGTCATCAAAGGAAATGAGTTCCTTTTTCTTGCGGAGAATGCGTTCGTAAATATCTTTGTTCTGAGCCATTGAAGCTTTGTTATCAGTAAAATATCCGCTGCTATTTTGAGCAAAATATCCACCATGAACTTCGGCAAGATTGCCTGGGTCAGATTTGAATTTTTTCTTGTGGTATGCGGTATATTCTTCTTCAAAGAGGCGACGAATAAGACCCTCTTCATTGATATAGTTTGCCACGCGATCAATGAAGAAAAGCGTCAGAGGCTTAATTCCGAGTGGCGTAACCCGTTTTTTGTGGTCGAAATGGGCCTGGATTGCTCTGCGAATCTGCTCGCGAAAAATGGCTTCTTTATCGCTACCGTGCCTGGCACCTTCACTAATCTCTTCCCCATTCGTGAATTTGATATAACCCTCGCCGTCGAAAATATCGGTGCTTCCAATATCTTCGACAATCCAGCCATGATATGCGGGGTTTTTCGTTCTTTTCTCCAGGTCGTCATGCTGTTTAATGACGAAAATCCTGGATTTGTATTCTCCACCTCTAAGCCGAGCATTAAGCTGAAGTTTCGCTGTTGGCTTGTCTTTGGAAAGATTGATTTGTTTACATTCTATAGCGACATTGCTCTGTGTGTTGGTCTCATGAATTGAAAGAACCGCTATTTTTTTCACCAGAGCCGCATTGTAGGCTTCGTAAGGCGTAAGCCTGTTTACGATATTCTTCGGGTGTCTGTGTGTTGCTGAATAGCGAAGCTTCAGAAGGGGATTGAATGCGGCAAGACGCTTTTGCATGTTGGGCGTGTCCATGCCTTGCTGTGGTTCATCCAGGACAACAACAGGCTGAACCTTTTGCAGCATTTCAAGCAGGTTTCCACCGTCGCGCTCCTCGTCATTGATAATTTTCTTATCGGAGTCGAATGCTTGCTTGTTCATCACCATAATGGACAGGTGGTTTGATGAACAAAAGCTGTGAACGGCGGGAAGGTTTTTACTGTTGTATTGGACCACTTCGGCAATGGTTCCATACATTTCTGAGAAGTGTTGTTTCGTGTCCTGGAGTTGGGTAAGCGTCCCTTCCCGAATGGCTACACTCGGAACCACAATCATGAATTTATGAAGTCCGAAGCGCCGATTGAGCTCAAAAATGGTTCGGAGATAAACGTAAGTTTTTCCAGTCCCTGTTTCCATTTCAATGGAAAAATCGGGTTCCTCAATAGGGGCGGGTTCATCAATGCCACTTTCCTTAGCAATACGCTTTGCATTTTCGAGCCAGTCTTCAAACGGCAGTTTAACGACATTGTTGGAAACATCGCCAAACCATAGGCGTTCTTCGGGCCGTACACGCGGCGCACCCTGGAAAATCCCCGAAACACCTGCAACCGCAGATATTGCTTCTAGCTGGTGATTTAGGTTGGGTTCAAAGAAGAATTTCATATTAAAGTCAAATCTCTGTAGCGAAGCCGTTTCCCGGTCATGCTCTGCGCGATGGCGGCCATTTGATCCGGTGTATCCGCTTTACGGTTATTATGACGACCGGCAAATTCATTTACATAGCGATCCAAATGCTTCTCGCTCATATAGTGATAAACGCCATGATAACCGCGCTTTAACGTGGCCCAAAATGATTCCATGCCGTTTGTACGGGCTTGACCACGAAGGTATTCGCCAACACTGTGGCACACGGCTTCATGAATGAGACCACTCATGCCCGGATAAGCCTTGTGTTCATCGGTATAATATAGTCGCACCTTTGGCCAGGCGGCTGTTAACAAAACCATACGGTGTTTCCTTGTCCGTGGATTTTACAACAGATGCACTGACATGGTTGGTCTTGCGATCCTTGGCACCTGCGACCGCTATCTTCCCAACGGCTCCGCGACCAGCACGCAGTTTCTTGTTTGCCTGTTTGTTCTTTCCCTTGCCGCCGATGCAAGTTTCATCCACTTCATTGGGTAAGTCCAATGGGTAAAATTATATATAATTCTCAAAAAATAACACTAATACGTTGGATAGCGTATATTCTTTCTATTATTCACTCTATTGTTCACTCAAAGCCTCCCAATCAAGCGCAAGCACAAACTGCTGTGAGGATACGAACGGACGAACTCTAAAAATAAACGTTTCAGCTAAAAAGCTGAGTGCTTGTTCGGAAATTCGTCGAATATCCAGTACTACGCAGAGCCAGGCCGCAGTCTCAGATTGCCAGATAAAGCGGGTAGCCGATACAAAATGGTGAGTTGGGGTACGTTTCGACACGGTCGGGCTGGCGGAGACCAGGCGGATCAGTGCGAAGAAATACAAATTTCCTGGTTCAGAAAGTGGCAATCAAATGCAGCGAACCATGAAAAAATTCAGGCGGGTACAGGTCAACTGCCCTTCTTCAATAAACCTTTTACGGTGTAGTCGGGAATGAAAGCAAGCAGTAATACTCCTACAGTAAAACATCTGGTATTGCTGGGTGGTGGACACAGCCATCTTGCCGTGCTGAAACAGCTTGGCATGAATCCAGTTTCCGGGCTTGGTGTTACACTAATAAGCCGCGACATCGAAACGCCCTACTCCGGCTCACTGCCCGGTTATATCAGCGGTGTCTACAATCTGGAAGAAATTCACATTGATCTCCGACCACTGGCGCAGTTTGCTGGCGTCAGGCTTATCCAAAGTGAAGTTGAACAAATAGATTTTCAGCAGAAACTACTCTACTGCGAAGGTCGGCCTTCCATGCACTTCGACGTAATCTCGCTCAATATTGGCTCCAAACCCAATGCGGTAAAAATAGCCGGCGCTGAGAGACATGCCGTTGGCCTAAAACCTGTCGATCAATTTCTAAAGTATTGGCAAAAACTGCATGTCGGCGTTGTAGCCGCTATCAGGGATAGAAAGGAACAGTACCAATTACTCATTGTAGGGGGAGGTCCTGCCAGTATTGAACTCGCCTTTGCCGTTCAGTATAGAATTCACAATGAGCTGGCCATAAAGTCCTTCGAAGACGCGCCACTGAAAATAAAAATTGTCACAGCGGATACGGAAGTGCTGCAGATCCACAATAGCAAAGTACAAAACTACGTCAGGTCGGAACTGGCAAGACGTGGCATCGGTGTGCTGACCGACCACAAAGTCATCGAATTCAAAGAGGGAAAAATCATCTGCGAGAACGAATCCACACACGATGCAGACACCATGGTGTACGCTACCGGCGCAAGCATTCCAGATTGGCCTGCCGATTGCGGCCTCACTATCGCCGATGATGGCTTTATAGAGGTAAATAACTTTCTGCAATCAACCAGCCACGATTATGTATTTGCCGCCGGTGATGCAGCAACAATCAAGGGAGAACCCCGACCTAAATCTGGCGTTTACGCCGTTAGGCAGGGACAGCTTTTAGCGAAAAACCTGCTGCGCTACGCGACTGGCAGAAAGCTAAGGCCACATACGCCACAAAAACACGCGCTCGCACTGATTAGCCTGGCGAACAAGACAGCAATTGCTTCGCGCAATAATCTGTTTTTCAAAGGCCGATCAGTTTGGTTCTTGAAGAATTCTATCGACACGGCTTTCATCAAGAGATACAGCCAGCTTCCGGAAATGCCTGATTCACTGGACATCGCCAAGGGACTGGTCGATAAAGAAAGCGAACAACAGCTGCGGAAACACGCCATGCGCTGTGCTGGCTGTGGTGCCAAAGTGGCGGGAAATATACTGGAAGAGGTGTTGCAAGAATTACCTGTTCTGGATAATAACGACATTCTTTCTTCAGGCTCTTCAATCGAGGATGCGGCGCTGGTAAAACTGGACGGTGACCAGGTGCTTCTACAAAGCGTGGATCAGCTCAGCGCCTTCATCAACGACCCCTGGTTGTTCGCAAAGATTGCCAGCAATCATTGTCTGAGTGATATTTACGCCATGGGTTGCAAGCCGCATTCGGCACTGGCAATTGTTGGCATGCCCGCTGCCAGCAAGGAAATCAGCAAAAGCCAGCTTAGGGAGCTTATGCTGGGTTGCAGCGAAGCCTTGCAGGAGAGTGACTGCGCGCTACTGGGTGGCCATTCAGCGGAGTCCAAAGATTTCCAGTTTGGCCTGTGTGTCAATGGTTTTGCTGGAAAAGATTCTCTGCTAGGCAAAGGCGGTATGCAAACCGGCAACATCGTTATACTTTGCAAAGCCTTGGGATCAGGCACCTTGCTAGCCGCCGACATGCGCTATAAGGCAAGGCATCGCTGGATCGACGCCGCCCTGAAACAAATGCTAATTTCCAATCGACAAGCGGCAGAATGTTTTATACAACACAAGGCAACTGCCTGTACCGACATCACTGGCTTTGGGCTGGCTGGCCATCTATTTGAAATGTTGACTCCAGGTAATGTGGAGCTGGAAGTCAGTCTGCTTGATCTTCCCGCGTTAGATGGCGCTTTGGAAACCATCAGGCAAGGTATTCTAAGCTCATTGCATAACGACAACTCTTTGCTCAGTCGCAATATAGTCAATAGCGAAGCCTTTGTTAATGATCCCCGCTATGAATTAATGTTTGATCCACAAACCGCGGGAGGCTTGCTTGCCAGTGTGCCTGAATCTGAAGCGGAAGATTGCATTCGACAGTTGCGCGAATGTGGCTATAAACAAGCCAAAGCCATTGGCAGAGTCGCCAACATTGCTGCCGAAGTACCGGCATTGATTTTAAAATAGTCTTTGTCTTGTTCAAGCGCCCATTCCGCGCTGTTTATTGCTAGCCGACAAGAATTTACATGGGTGGACAGGATGGCGGCATGAACAGGATGGACAAGAGGATTGGTGTGACTAAAACCGCGCTTCCGAAGCCACCAGCACAGGAATGACGGAAATTGAATTTTTTGCACAGCCTCTAGTGAAACTGTGCAAGAAACCCTCGCCAGGCTGCGTTACTGGTGGAAAACCCTTGCGGATTTGTGTGCTTTACTGGATTCCTGCCTTCGCAGGAATGACAGGGTGGTGCAGGAATGACGGAAATTGAATTTTTTACACAGCCTCTAGTGTGGCGTTGTCAGCAATTGCTCTCTTTCTTCAGCAGACAACCGCGCTATTCGTTGCACTTCGGTGTAAAAAGCAGAGAAATCATTGCCTGACCGCTCAAATAATTTGGAGAAGAACGGCAATAAATCATTGTAAGAAGCAACGGTAGCTAGCTGCGCATTATTAAGTGGGCGGGAGAACCAGCCGTCATAGGCCGTGTAAGCTTGCCACTGTTGTTTTAAATTTTGGTAATCTTCGCGCAGCCTTTGCTGTAATTGGAGCTTTTGCTCGCGCATAGACTGTGGTGACATTTCCAGGCTGTACAATGCTTCAAATTCACCACGGTACTGAGCGACTAAATCCACAAACTGCTGCTGTCTATCGTACTCCAGCAGTGCCGCATCAATGCTTGCTGTGTCATTGATAGTGCCCAGCCAACGTCGCACCCCTTGTCTCTCAACTGCGGTGGCGAAACTCTCATTAAATGTTGTGTCGCCGGGTACATACACCAGTTGGTGCGCCAGTTCGTGAAAAATAAGGCCGGCAAGCTGATAGTCCGCACGAGTCAAAATCGTACTAAGCACCGAATCTTCGAACCAACCCAACGTAGAATAGGCATCGACACCGCCGCTGTAGACATCGAAGCCATCCTGTTGTAATTGCTCGGCATAACGCAACGCTGCTTGCTCGGAGAAATAGCCTCTATAGGAGACACAACCCGCTATGGGGTAACACCAGTTAACTGGATCAATTGAAAATTCTGGCGCGGCAAACACGTTCCAGATCACGTGTTCACGCTCCACATCGACGTAGGTGGAGTAGTTCGTCCCTACAGGTAACAATAACTCTTGCTCGGCGAAGCGCCGAATTTCCAGCACTGTCGCAAATTTTGCGGCGAGTTCATCCGGCAAATCTTCCTGCTGCAATAAACGCTGAATGTCTTCCCTGGCAAATACGATGGCAAGCTGACCTCTGGCGGCCTGGCAGTAGTAGCCCACAATTTCACAGGAAACGAGGACAACTGACAGAAGCAAAAGAAGCACTGCCCTGAAACTGTTCGACCTGAATGGATTCATTTTAACAGGCACAGTTCAATCTCCCCGCAAGGTCACGATCAAGCTTCTTGAGCTTGCACGATCCCGGTACTCCCGCCGCTAAATGCGCGGCCAGGTTACCGGTAAAAAAACGATCCTCTGCAAATAAATCAAAGGCCAACCAGTTCTATCTCAAACAAATTAGCCCAAAATTTGCCGGTCACAAACAAACGTTCTTCCTCTGCGTCCCAGGCAATGCCATTTAGCATTGCTTCGTTAGTCCCTGATTCGGTTTGCTCAGAAAGCCCGGTCAGATCGATAATAGAATTAACTTCGCCGTTCTCCGGATTGATTCGAAGAATAAAATCTGTTTGCCAAACATTGGCCCATACTTCGCCATTGATATATTCCAACTCATTTAATTGGCTGATGGGATTGCCAGCAAGTTTAACTTCGACTTTGCGTAAGGGAGCAAAGGTCTCGGGGTTCATAAATTGCAAAGTGGCGCTGCCGTCACTGAGAATCAGGGAAGTGCCATCGTAGGCCAGGCCCCAACCCTGGCTTGCATTGTAATGAGATCCCACTGATTCGAATGTGTTTTTGTCGTAGACAAATACCAGGTGCGAGGTCCAGGTCAGTTGATAAATTTTATCGCCGACTATTTCAATGCCCTCACCGAAGTAGCGCGGTGACAAATTCTTGCGCATCAACACCTCGGCATCTTCCAGATTAATTTTACTCAGCGAGGAGCGACCCTTTTTCCCGCTTCCCTCATACAAAAACCCGTCTTGATAAACCAGGCCCTGGGTAAAAGATTCAATACTGTGAGGATAGCTGTTGACGATGGAATAACCGTAGCGTGGCACTTGCTCTTGCGCCTGCCCCAAAAACGGAAAGCAGCACCAAAGCAAAGCAAGGATAAACCGTGAGCAAACAAATTTACTATTCAAAAATTTCCCCTCTTATTCAAACCCGGTTGTTGTAAAATATTGCAGCAAGGAAGTATTGCTGTGGGTTACACTGTATCTGACGTTATTAAGCCTGACTGAATTACTGGAGTACTGTATGCTGGATGACTGCCTGTTTTGCAAAATTATCGCAGGGGAAATACCCTCTAACAAGGTTTATTCAGATGATGAGCTGTATGCCTTTCACGATATCAATCCGGCTGCCCCGCAGCATATATTGCTAATCCCCAAAAAGCACTTGACAAATATTCACTCGGCCAATGAGGAAGACGCAGCTCTTTTGGGAAAATTATTGTTGAAAGCCAATCAGATAGCCAGAGATCAGGGGCTTGCAAAGGATGGCTATCGCTACGTCATTAACAGCGGCCGCGATGGCGGACAAACAGTGTTTCACCTGCATCTACACATACTGGGCGGACGTGCCATGGAGTGGCCCCCCGGTTAAGAGACGGCGCAAGAAACCCTGGCCAGATTGCGTTAGCTGTGGAAAAGTCGTGCGGGTTTTACTGGATTCCTGCTTTCGCAGGAATGACCGGGTGGTGCAGGAATGACCGTGTGGTGCAGGGATGACGGGATGGTGCAGGAATGACAAATGTCGGATTTTTGTACAGTGGGACTGTTGGTTAATTCAAAACCAATCCAATTTTAAAAAAATAGCATGTTTAATAACAATGGCTTAAATATTCACAACAAGCTAAAAACTCCATTTTCCGACAAGCTCACAGTCTCTTTAGTCAAATTCCCTGCGCTAAATTACGCGCTCATTACCACCGTCTATGGGCAGTTGCGCACCGGTGGTGCTGGATAGCGATTTGCCGGCAAAAACCGCAACTGCGTTGGCCACGTCGGCCGACTTCACTTCAGTTTTTAGAATATTGGCTGTCTTGTACTGCTCGATGCCAAGCCCGTAGTGTTGTGCCCGACTCGCAAGCACTTCCTCAGTCCAAAGTGCGGTGTCATAGACTGCATTCGGGTGCAGTACGTTAACCCGGATACCGTCGGCCCCTAATTCCAGTGCAGCGACTCTGGCCAACTGGGTCAGTCCTGCCTTCGCGGCTGAGTAGGCAGCCGCACCAGGGCCAGGCGCGGGCACGTTCTTCGAGGCGACAATCACCAACGCGGGATCAATCCCGTTGCGCAGAAAAGGCACAGCGGCGCGCATCAATTTCATGTGCGAGTGTAAATTAAGTTGCAGAGAATTTTCCCAGTCATGGTCATCAATATCCTCGATAGCCTGGCTCTCAGGAAAGTTTCCCGCATTGCTTGCCACGATATCGATGCCGCCGAACTCAAGTACCGCCTGTCGAAGAGCTGACTCAATCGATGCCGCGTCGGTTACATCGCAGCGCACTGACAACACGGCAGAACTGTCAAACTGATTTTCAAAATCGGGCGCGATATCAAGCGCGAGTACTACGGCGCCCAGATCAACAAACTGCTGCACACAGGCTTTACCTATACCTGACGCGGCGCCACTGATCACCACTACTTTTCCCTCAAACTCGGGGGCGACCGCTGAAGATTTCAATTTCGCCTGTTCCAGCTCCCAATATTCCACATCGAATAAGTCCTGTCTCGACAGAGCCTGCCATCCACCCAGGCACTCAGCGAGTTGAATTGACTTTATCGTGTGCTGTGACAGGTCTTGCACTATCTGTAAACGCTTCTGATTTGCCGCAAAATACACCATGCCTTTATTGCGCCACACGCCATAACGAGGCATACAATCCAGGCATTGATGATGGACGTCACTGTGCTTGTCGAAATAATCGCGGTAGTCCGATACAAACTGCTGTAGCCCCGGTTGTGGGTCATTGTCAAAAATAGCCGCAAATGCCTTCGCATGAATTGTATGGTCGGGTGTCAAGGGCCCACGGGTGGCCAGCTCATGACAATTTTCCAGATTGGCAAAACCTGCTGCCATTTCACTGGTTTCCAATCGAAGCAGAACTGGCCTGGTCATAATCCTGGCCGCCGCTCGCCGCAAGCCACTGAGCTGTAAACAATCTTGTTGGTCTGCCTGACAGGTTTTCTTCGCCAATCCACGCAACGCTGTTTTACTGCGTAGAAAATCTTCCGCTTTACTCACTAATTCGATCATAGTGTCATAGCTGGTCTTTGCATCCTCATTAAAGGTAAAAATACCATGATGCAATAGAACAATGCCCTGAATACCGCCCCATTGTGCGGCAGCAGTAGCTGCTGCAACCTGCTTTGCCAGAATAAAACCAGGCATCGTATAAGGCAGTATAAGAACCTCATCAGCATAGATTTCTCGCAACAGGGCTTTGCCATGGGGGCTATTGCTGATGGCGACCACGGCATCAGCGTGACTATGATCCACGTATTTGTGGGGAATAAGTGCGTGCAATATCGCCTCGACTGACGGAGTGGGGGCACTCGGGTCTAACAAGGCGAGTCGCAACTGTCGCATCATTTCACTATCGCTTAGATGATCAAGTTGTCCTAGCCTCAGCAAGGTTTTCATCTTCACTGCGGGAAACCCGGCAGCTTCGATAGTACGCAGATCCCAGCCGGAACCCTTCACGAACAAAACTTTTTCAAGCTCACCGAAGACGTTTTCTAATTCTCCTTTTACCGAAGTATTGCCGCCACCATGCAAAACCAGGTCGGAATCCTGCCCTAGCAGTTGCGAGCTATAGACCCGCAATCCCAATTGCTCATCACTAGCGGCGAATTTTGCGGCTTCTGAGTCTATCCAACGGTTTTTCAAGGGCATGGCCGGTTTGATTTCGGTGACAGGTTTTGCTGGGTCAGACTTGCAGTTTATAACGAAAAACGCACCATCGGTATAGAGATTGTGCAGGAAAACCTCGCCAGGCTGCGTTAGCTGTGGAAAACCCTGGCAGGTTTGGGTGTTTTACTGGATTCCTGCCTTCGCAGGAATGACAGGGTGGTGCAGGAATGACAGAGTGGTTTTTGCACAGTCTCTATAGCGATGATGCGCTTTAGTTCGTCACTGTCTCCGTGGCCTTGAACGACCGGGGTATTTGCCTAATTCGGCTCGACGATGGAAATATTTGCCATTCCAGCTAGTCTTGCCGCATCCATAACCATTACCAGGGTGGCCACATCAGAGTCATCATTGGGTTGAATAATTACCGATGCCGCCGGGTTCTCAGCCTTTAACTGGTCAATATTGGATCGAATGAAATTCGGCAAAATTGGACGGGGATTGCCGTTTAGGATGATTTCGTTGTTTGAGCCAATTTCAAACAAGATATTCTTTTTCTCGTCTTCCGGTGGCGGCTGATCACTGTCGTTATTGTCGCTGCTAGCGGCACTCACGGAGGTCTCAGAGAGAAATGTTGCTGTTACAACAAAGAAAATAAGCAAGATAAAAACCACGTCCAACATGGGGGTCAGGTCAATCCTGGTATCGTCGCTCTTCTTCTTTCCGGCTATTTTTTTCATTGTTATGTCCTGGCTGCTAAAATAATTTCGTTTCTATGCCTTGTTTCTAAGCCTTGCCTCAAAAGTGAGGTCTGGCTGCGAGTCTGTTCCACGCTGGTTGCGGAATCAAGTCTAGCAGTATAGCAAGCCTTTTCACAGATGCAAAAGCGTGTTTTGGGCGTCTCTGCCTGGTCATTACCTGGTCATTCCGCACAGCCACAAAAAAGGAACCTCCCCCTTTTTACTCTATCCGCTTCACACTTATTTCAAGCCATTGATTTATATTGGCTTTCATAAAACCGGAAAAACAGGCGATTCCTGGTTCTGCAAAGACGAGAGAGTGAACTTTATAAGCTCCTTGAGCTGTCCAGACGTTTTTCCTTCGCGGCTACTAACCCGAATTCCATGCAGGTTATTCATCAGTACTTCGGCTGCGAAATCCACGCTGACGCCTTTTTTCATTTTATGGTTCTTATGCGCCTGTTTGAGTCTGGCTAGCATCGCTTTGCGGATAACCGCCAGCGAACCACGCACAAGCTTACGCATCTCCTTGTCGTAGTTGATGCTTTCACAGACCGAATTCACCAATAAGCAACCCATGCCGCGATGTCTATTGGTGACAGTAAGAACAGACTCATTGAAATAAGCCTCTATGGCATCCCAGGCACCCAGCTTCTCGTTTTTTAGGGAGGCGTTGATTTGCTTTTCGAGCAATTTATTGTACTGACCGACACAGGACTTAAAGAAAGTGTTCTTATCACCAAATGAGTTATAAAGAGTGCCCCGGTTTATTCCTGTGCAATCCAGTAGCTTCTGCACCGAGCTTGCTTCATAGCCTTCCTTCCAAAATTGTTCCATCGCATTGGTCAAAACTTCGTTTTCATCGAATTCGACTGGTCGTGCCATATTTTTTACTCAATTCGTTTAGTGGGCATCTGGAAAACTCCAATGCGCAGCACCACTTTGATCCGCACAGCAATTTTTCCAGCCTGTTTCTGAAGCTCGCAATTGTAGTACAGCGAATTACCTTTTTACAACCAAAGCCAATGTGCAGGATTATTGTCCGCTTTTACGCGGTTATCAGGCTGGCCTTCAAATTAGAGGCTCTTGCCGGCACCGTTGAGCAGCAACAATGTGCCCTCTATCACACAATTTCACTGTGTTGACGGACGTACCGCCTGGAAATTCTGACTAAAAACCACAGTAGACCCTAAAGTTGAATGTGGATTCAATTACAAACAATGGCTAAATCGGGTTTGGACTAGATTGTGCCCAGAGCAGTAGCCACCAGACCAATCAGCCCGCCGAACACACAGCCCCAAACGACCAGCCAACCCAGATGCTTTCGAATCATCGTCTGAATGATCTCTTTCACCATTTTTGGTGTCATTTTATTGAGCCTGTCATCGATCATATTCTTGAGTTTGCTGCGAATAGCCTCGTCATCCAGTGCCGTGCCAAGCGCCTCGTGGAGCTGCTGTTGCAAGCCATCACCAGCAAATTGTTGCTTGAAAAATTCACGCATTTTGCCCGCAAAGGGAGCTTTTAAGGCATTCAACGCATCCCGACCACCCAACATGCTTAACATGCCAGAAAATGAGGACGCCATAATTAGATCTAAAAGCGATTCGAAGGCAGAGTCCATATCCAGTTTATCGGTGGCTTGCTGCAATTGCGCGGCCATTTTCCCGGAAATATCGCCGGTGCCATGGAATAACTCGTCCAGATCAGCCTTATAAAAGAACTGTTCAATGATTAGCTGGCGAATACCCAGCTTGAACTCTTCAAAGCGCAGCGGAATAACGCCAGATCCATAGATGCCGGGCACCCGCTCGAACAGCATATAAACAGCTAACCAATTAGTAATACCGCCAGACAAGGCAAACAAGCCTGTGTTCAAAATAAGGGGTTGGTAAGGGCTATCAATTACAAAACCTGCCAGCACCAGTGAAGCAGCGATACTATTACTAAGCATACTCCTATTAATGAGAAACCTCGTTCTATTTCAAAGCAGCACCCAGGGAACGTCGCTGCCCGCTGCATCTTAATAGATTGGTGTTGGCAGGATCAAGTGATGAATAACGAAAAATTACCCGTGTCGGCCTGGCTCGGGGTGTTGTGAATTATTGGCCTGGCCGACTGCGCGCCATGGCTGGCTTGTTGTTAAATCTGCTGTTTCACCAGCGAAAGCAAGCGGCGACCTGGAAATATTATTTATTGAACAGCGGCAGCCGATTCGGGAGCGCTGTCCGGCGAGCCGAACGCCTGTTTAAACTCAGGCTGTAGACCTTCCCACGGACCTTCCAGCCTATACACGGCGCTGGTCAGGCTATTTACCTGACTGCCGAAGATTCGATCGAGCAGGTAGGCACCAACCGCGAGCGGCAGATTTGCTGTCAACAAACCAAGCCAGGGGATATTCTGGCTCAGCGGCAGAGTCAAATACATCTCACCTGCTATGGTTTCATCTTTCAGATTTATATCTCCAGTGATCTGATAAAGACTGGACGGTCCAGAAATAACCAGTCGGTCTTCAATCTTTACCTGTCCATCCTCCAGGGTTAATTGCCCGGTTATTTCGTCATAGGCCAGCCCGCTACGCAGCAGGTCGTCACTAAATCGTAAGCGACGCATAATCGCATCAAAATTCAAGATGCTGATTAGTTTCAATGCGCCGGCCGCACCTGAACCTTGCAAGAACCGACCGTTCTCGATTTCGAACGACAGCTCACCACTTAGACTGGCCGCCTCGAAGAAGGCAGGAGAGCCTGGCCAACTCACATCGGCAATAAATTCCGCCGTGCTGCTCTCCAGGCTCGCTGCGTATCCATTAGCCGTTAACACATCCGCCAAATTGTTCGTCGTTAACACTCCGCTCAGGGTACTCTTATGCTGCACTCCGTCATAGAACCAATTGAAATGTGGAATTAACTGCGTAGTCGCGTCGTCCTCATCCGCTGCCGCTAGCGCCGTGTCCAGTTCCAGCCGCAAGCCCCGAAAATCGAAAGCAAGGTCTTCGATTTCAGCACCTTTGGAATTTGGACTCAGTGTGAAACTCCAATTCCCGTAAGGTCGATCGCCCAGTCGAAATTCGTTGGTGCTGAAGTGCATACGTGGCAATTGCCTTGGGTCAATGTCCTTCAGCACATCCACCCGACTCTGTTCCCGCGCCAGCCGCTGCGCCGAATTCGGCTCTTGTTGTGGTCCCATACGGCCGGTTTCATCACCCGGCAAACGTAGGTAGCGAAAATCCAGATTCAAATAGTCATCACTATCGAAGGGAAGTTTTACCTGACCAGCAATTGCCTCGCCATGTAAATCAATTTGCCAGTGCTGCTCAGAAAGCTGCGGTACAATCCGCAGGTCTACCGCGCTCAATTGCTCGCCATAAAACTCAAAAGCCCCAATTTGAATATCTACAAAGCCGATACTGCTACCCAATCCTTCGGCCACTGAGCCATTACTGGTAAACCCGGCTAAAAAATCACTCCATTGTTGCACCTCAAAACGGTCCATGCTGCCCAGTACCACCAGGCCCTCCGACTCGCTGTCCCGCAGGTTTTCGAAATTTGACGGTGAATCCCCAACGACAATCAACCCGTCTGTAATCTCTCCCTGTTGCAGAGCAAGATCAAAGCTCAGGGTTGAACCAAGCGTGCCGACTACCTGCTCTCTATCGCCGCCAAATTCAAGACTAATAGCCAGGGGTAATTCGACCTCGACCGACTTGGTAAACGGCTGCGGTAAGGATAAAGATGCGCCCAGCAGCGTTGACTCGATAGCCAGGCGATTGACTGGCTCAGCAGCGTCCGACAAATCAATGTTCAAATTCGCCTGGTAGTCGAATTGTCCCTCCATTCTACCCAGCATGTCTCCAACAAATTGACTCTGCAAAGGCCAGGCTATGAGTTGCTCAGGCGCCACCAGGCCGGTGGCCTGCACCAATATTGCACTAAGTTCTCCTTGCGCAAGAGCAGAAGACAATTTGATGTTTGCCAGTTGCTGAAACAAACGGCCTGAAAGTTCTGTGTCCTCAATTCCGGTTCTGGTATCGAAGAGAACCGAACCGCTAAGCTCCTGAATCTGCAAGGCATAGTCAGGGATGAGCAGGCTATTATCTTGCAGCGACATGTCGAGTCGGACTTCAGTTTGAAGTTGCGGGCTATTCAGGGGCACGTCTACCGCAATGTTCGAACTAAATTCTCCGATTGTCTGCCAATTTGCCAACGCGCTTTTTAGATTGTCACCGACAGCCGCATTCTGTAAGTAGTTCAGAGCGGCAGAAGTAGCACCACTGGCCTGCCCTTGAATAGACAACCAGTTCTCGCCTTTGTCATTTTCCCGAATCAACGCTGTCACTGAGCCTGCGCGCAGGTCGAGACTGTCCGCTTCCTGTATCTCAATATCGATATTTTTATCATCGGTAATGATGTGCGCAGTAACATTACTCAAGTCAGGCCATTCATCACTAAAATTCAGCTCGCCTTCGTTGATCAGATAGAAACTTTGAAAGGTCTTACTGGCAGCGGGCGCAGTCGGTAGTGTCGAACCACGATAAAGAACGCCGCTGTTGGCAACCGCCGCATCCAAAATTGCGCCATCAAGCCACCGCATGGTGTTGGCTAATCCAGCATTTACCCTGGGTCCATCGGGAATATAGCCGGACCTGGCTGCGGCTGCGGCATCGAAGTGCAATACCCCCACCACCAGTTCCAGCTCTACATTCGGCGCAGCATTTTCAGGACGGTTTATAATTGATGTAAATTGAACTCGACCATCGCCTGCCGCTGTGTCCGCCACTATGACATTACTAACTAACTTAAGCGTCATTCCCTGGTTGAGGTCCAGACTGAACCCCAGACTGCCGTTAATATAATTGTGATCCCAAATGCTGGTGAACACGGTGGGAATGTTCAGGCGAAATTCATCAGATTCAAGCTCGGCAAGACCGGTCGCAAATCGCCCGATCGGATCATAGTCGATTTCGGCATAGCCATTTACGCCCCACATTTTGGGCGAACCCCCCACCGAATCCACATCAACACTGGCCAAATTAGTTTTTAGTAGAAGATGTTCTTCACTGTCTTCGGCAAGGGGTAGATAGAGACTGAAATTTTTCAGCGTGCCTCTGGGTGCATAGCCCTCTAATTGTTGTTGCACAGTAGTGCTTGACAAGCCACTGCTCTCAACAAGCTGCGCGATCAGGGAAAGATCGATATTGTCGGCTCTAAGGCTCAAGCTCTGCGCGGGATGCAACTCCATGTAAGCACTGAAGGGCCAATCCAGTTGCTGCCAGGACAATGACATATCGGACAAAGCCAATTGCCAGCTATTGTCTTCTTCTACCTGGCGCAGACTAGTCTTGCCGGAAATGTTGCTAAGAGAGAGCGGGCTTGAGTTGGCACTGATAAAGCTAATGTTGGACAAACTTGGCTCTGCCACAAAACTGTCCAGCTTCCCGTGGACAAAACTAAACCAAAACTCTCCACCGCCGATTAATTGTTGCACGCTCATTTCAGCCAATGTTTGTCGCTGAAACAGCGCGCTGTAATCCGCCTCGGGCACATCCAGGTGCAAGCTACCCTCAATGTCGGAAAAGTCATTGCCAATCATCTCAAATGAGAGCGCAATCTGTTGAGAGTATCCTTCCAGGGTGAGGTTTGCGTGGAGAAAGTGCTTATCACCCCGGTTCTGAATTGTGGCCAAACCGTTACGAAAGCTTAAAACCTCACCATCAAAAGTGCGTAAATTGATGACAACATTGCGCAGGCTAAGCTGAGACACTCTCTGTAAGGCGCGATACAGATTAGTAAAATCTACAGCAGCACCGTTACTGCCACTCAAACCCCTTAACTGCCACTCGCCTGATTCAGACTGATCAAGATTTAACGCCAAAGCCTCAACCACAAAGTCTTCTAAAACCCACGACCGCCGCCAAATACTTTGCGGTATATCTATAACCACTGAAGCTCTGTGCAAATACAAAGCCGCACTAATTGCATCCGAAAAATCGCTGTGCGTGTCAGCAACAGAAAGCGACATTCCGTTAACATGAAAGACCGGGTTGAATCCTTCAAAATCCCCCACTAGAGATTGCACCTGAACCGGTATACCGATGAGTTCAAAAATTTGCTCTTCGAAATAGGAAACGTAGCGAGAAACTGCCGGCATGAATTGCCGGCCAGCACTGACATAGGCAGCGACCAGCACCAACACAACTATCAGCATTAGCGTGACCTGCTGACGAATTTTTTTAAGAATAGAGCCTGCCATGCGTGGATAGTGTTCCAGTTCTTAGTATAGGTGTCTCACAACTCGATTCAAGCAGACACTGGAATTTCATTTTGGGGAAATCTCTGTTCCCCAGGCGATATAATGCAGGTTTGCTGAACTGGAATTGAAAGTGAGTTATCGGGAAACCCGCCGACCCGGGGTAATTCAGCCAGAGAGTACAACGTCAAACTGTTCTTGAGTATACAGTGGTTCCACTTCAAATTTGACCGTCTTCGCCACTAATTCTTGCAGCTCAGCCAGGCTATTTGACTCTTCATCGAGCAATCTATCGACTACCACCTGAGAGGCCATCACCAATAGCACATCGTTCTGGTACGCCCGTGCCACACGCAGAATCTCACGAAATATTTCGGAACATACCGTTTCTGGCGATTTCTGCGTGCCCCGGCCTGCACAAACCGGGCAATGGCCAGTAAGAATTTGCCCAAGGCTTTCGCGCGTCCGCTGGCGCGTCATCTCCACCAGGCCTAACGCCGATATACCGGTTATTGAACTGCGTGCAGGGTCTTTTTCCAACGCCTTTGCCAGCGCTCTATGCACCTGACGTTGATGCTCGGCATCCACCATATTGATAAAATCCAATACAATAATTCCACCCAAATTTCTTACTCGTAATTGCCTGGCTATCGCGGTCGCTGCTTCCAGATTAGTTGCAAGAATAGTCTCTGCGTGATTCTTGCTTCCAATATAAGCGCCTGTGTTTACATCGATGGTTGTCATCGCCCCGGTTTGATCGATAATCAGATCGCCTCCAGATTTGAGCATTACCTGCCGACCCAGGGCCTTGTTAATCTCATCTTCGATACCGTATAAATCGAATATCGGCCGATCTCCACCCCAGGCTTCCAGTTTCGATGCCGACTCAGGAATAAAGTCCTCTAAAAACTGCCGTATCCCAGCAAGAGATTTTTCATTATCCACGCGGATTTTTTCAAGCCGAGGGCTAATGAGGTCTCGCACAGTGCGCAGGTACAATGGCAGTTCGCGGTACACCCTGCTGATCTTGTCAGTTCTTTCTATACGCTGAGCCACCTTTGCCCACAAGCGTCTCAAATAACGTACATCCCCAGAAAATTCCGCCGCACCGTTTCCTTCGGCTGCTGTGCGCACTATAAATCCGCCACCTTCGTCGCGGCAGTCTTGTTCCAGGCTCTGATGAAGTTGCTGCAGCAATCGCTGTCGTTCCAGCTCGTCCTCCAATTTCTGAGAAACACCAAAATGTTTGCTGCGTGGCAGATAAACCAGATTGCGAGAAGGCAGAGTCAGGTGAGTGCCCAGACGGGCACCCTTGGTACTGATGGCGTCTTTGGTAACCTGCACCACGATAAACTGACCTTCCCGCAACAGGTTTTGAATCGACTGCCGAGTACTTTCTTGAACCTCGAATCCGTCGGCGTCGATAGCGGCTATATCAGTAGCATGAATAAAGGCGGCCTTCTCCAGACCTATATCGACGAATGCTGCCTCCATGCCGGGCATAAGCCGAACCACCTTGCCGTAAAATATATCGCCCACGCAGCTACGATGATTGTGACGCTCAATAAAAATTTCTTGCAGCAAGCCATTCTCGATTAGTCCCACGCGAGTTTCCATAGCACTAACATTGATGAGAATTTCTTCACTCATTGCTTGCCTCGTTCGCAATGGTGCAATTCCGAAGAGTTGCTGTTAATTCCACGCATTGCTGGTTTTACTCTGCTTTTTCTTGCGCCATACGACTGCCAGGGTCATCGGCTGGTTCGTTTGCAGTTATGGCTTCGTCGCCGTCCTGACTCGGTACACGAAAATTTACAACTCCCTGAATCAACAACTGCCGCCGGGTGGACGCAGAGGCTGGGGCAATTTGTTGCTGCATGACAAACTCCGCTCAGCGCACGTTGAAACTGCGGCGAATCTGTCGAAGCAGTTGAAACAGGGAAGGCCAAATAACGGCACTGGTTAATGCGGCCAGGAGGAACATCAGATTCGAGGGTACACTCTGCCCGGTTACAATTTGCAGCCAGTTGCACAGGATCAGATTCAGCCCTGCCAGAGCCAACACCAGCCCGCTCTGCTGAAGTGTAGAAAACATACGCATACGCAGGTGCAAGCTGAGGGTAACATAGGCCAAAACCACAAGAGATATAGCATTCACGCCCAGGGTAGACCCTTCCAGCACATCAAGTAGTAAGCCGACTAGCCATGCAGAACCGATGCCGACGCGGTGAGGCAGTGCCATCGCCCAATACATTACTACCATAGGCACCCATTCGGGACGGTAATTCATCGCCCAATCAGGGAAAGGAACAATCGCCAGCAGACAGGCTATAAAAAAGCTAAGAAAAATGACCCCTATTGAGTGTGCCTTGCCGCGCATTAATCCGCCTACTGAACTACCGGTTCAGATGCAAGCCGAGCGCTTTCATCGTCATCCAGCGGCTCTTGCCCTGTTTCTAATCCAGACTCAGGGGCAGCCGGGCCGATGTTTTCTGTTGCCGCTGCAAGCCGTTCTTTTTCTGCGTAGACCAACATTACGTGTCTGGTACTGTCTATTTGTGCAAGCGGTCGTGCTTTTACCGTGGCAAAGTTCTGACCCGGCCCGGTGTACACGCTGACAATCTCAGCCACCGGATAGTTCTTTGGATAGACCTGCCCCATACCTGAGCTCACCAGCCTGTCTCCGGCTTTCATGTCCTGGGTTTGGGTGACAAATTCCAGCTCCAGTTCTGTTGCCGTGGTGCGACTTCCCCGAGCCAATGCACGCTCGCCATTGCGATTTACCTCAACTGGCGTTACATGGTGAAAATCAGTAATCAGCAGTACCCAGGATGTAAAGGGTAGCACTTCATCCACCTGCCCCATCAAGCCATTTGCATCCAGCAGTGCTTGTCCGACAAAAACACCTTCTCGCGCACCTTTATTAATCAATACCCGTTTCGAATAGGGATCAGGAGAAATATTAATAATCTCCGCAGTCAATACCTCACTGTCAATACTGCGCGTAGCCTCGTCCAATGCTCTAAGTCGATTATTCTCACTGGCCAGGCTTTCAAATAATTGCAATTCACGTTGGGCCACAAGCAAGTCATCCCTGAGACGCTCATTTTCTTCGAGCAAGTCAGTGCGAGAGACAAAGACATCATCGATCCAGAGGGACAGGCGAGCCGGAATATCCGCAAGCCAATAAACAGGAGTGGCGGTATAACCCAGGCCAAAACGAATCTTTTCCAGGTAGCCAAAGCGACTATCGGCGAACATAATGCAGATGGAGAGGAATATAAAGGCAAGAGCCCGATACTCAAGAGCAACACCTTTTATAAAAAGAGTCTTGTCGATGGCTGCCGAACCTCTTTAGCGAAATCGAACCTGACACTAAGCCGCTGGCTCTGAAAGTTGGAAACAATGCCCAAAAACAAAAGCGAAGTATAGCAGCCCTGACAGGCGTAAACGACCGCGAACTGACTACTTGATCCAGAGTCAACCGCTTATTCCAGAGTCAACAGGTCAATATCGTGGACATCCATCAGTTCCATGGCTTTACCGCCTCCTCTGGCCACGCAAGATAGCGGGTCGTCAGCGACAATAGCCGGCAAGCCAGTCTCTTCGGAAAGCAATTGGTCTATATCTTTAAGCAGGGCACCCCCACCGGTGAGCACTAAACCGCTTTCGGCAATATCTGAAGCCAGTTCCGGTGGCGACTGCTCCAGCGCACTCCTAACCGCTTGTACAATGGCGACTAGCGGCTCCTGCAGCGCTTCAAGTATCTCACTACTGCCAAGAGTAAAACTGTGCGGCACACCTTCCGCCAGATTACGGCCACGAACGTCGATCTCTCGAATTTCAGATAAAGGGCCAATGTAGGCGCAACCAATCTCCTTCTTGATACGTTCAGCGGTGGCGTCCCCAATCAAACTGCCGTAGTTACGGCGAACATAGGCAGCAATGGCCTCGTCGAAGCGATCTCCACCAACACGAACTGATTCGGAATAAACCACACCGTTCAGGGAGATAATGGCAATCTCGGTGGTGCCACCACCTATATCCACAACCATAGAACCGCTGGCCTGCTCTACCGGAAGACCGGCGCCGATAGCGGCCGCCATAGGCTCTTCAATCAAGCGCACATCCCGGGCACCGGCACTGGCAACCGATTCACGGATAGCGCGGCGCTCGACTTGAGTCGATTTACAAGGCACACACACCAATACCCGGGGGCTGGGTGGGAAAAAGCTGTTTTCATGCACCTGATTAATAAAGTGCTGCAACATCTTCTCAGTTACCTGAAAATCTGCAATTACGCCATCTTTCAATGGTCGAATAGCAGTAATATTGCCGGGCGTTCTACCCAGCATACGCTTGGCATCGGAACCCACGGCGGTAACGGTTTTTTGACCGTTGTGAGTGCGAATAGCGACCACTGATGGCTCATTCAGGACTATTCCCTCTTCGCGCACATAAATAATCGTATTGGCCGTGCCTAAATCAATAGACAGGTCATTGGAGAACATTCCCCTAATTTTTTTGAACATGGATTTTCGTAGACCTCAATGTGAAGATTCCATTTCTGGCATGTATTTTTATTAAAACGGCATATCTGCCCGATGATTTAACGCTTGCACGCTTTTATTTGATGCCTGAAACGAATAAGTATTGACCAGTTGCCATTCCCGGCCTCATTAGCAGCAATTCGAGACTAAACAGTTTAACTGGCAGGAATCGCCTGGAGCGATTGACCGGTTTCTATTTTTGGGCAGCTCGGCAAAATTCAAGTATAATCTCGCCTCCGCAGCGAATAGCACGCACTCTAACAATGGCTAGCACTTTGAGCAAGCAGCAGTGTGCAAATAGTTGAAGCACTGCATTACTGCGTATTATTCACTACCGACACGAGAATTCCGGGAGAATCTGGATGGCTTTGGACAAGTCTGAAGTAGAAAAAATTGCCCATTTGGCGCGGCTTCATGTCAGTGACTCGGAGGCTGAAGAAGTCACCACACGCATTACTGCTATTCTGGCGCTGATTGACCAGATGCAGTCGATGGATACTGAATCCGTACAGCCACTAGCCCATCCTCTGGATGTTGTGCAACGCTTGCGAGTGGACAAGGTCACCGAAGAAAACCAGCGCGACGACCTGCAAAAGCTGGCACCCAATAGCGAACACGGTTTATACCTTGTCCCCAGGGTACTTGAATAGATTATTTGAATTCGCTGCACCCACCTGGATGAATAAGTTAAACAGTTGTAAATCAACGATTGGAACAAGCTAATGATAAATAGTACTGTCGCCGAATTATCCGCTGCTCTCGCTGCGGGCGACATCTCCAGTGTAGAAATTACCCACGCCTACCTGAATAGAATCGCCAAACTGAATGGCGAACTCAATGCCTACATTACGGTTTGTGAGGACTCCGCTCTGCAACAGGCAGCGGCTGCCGATGCGGCACGTGCGCATGGGAGTAGCGGCTCGCTATTGGGGATTCCCCTCGCCCACAAGGATATATTTTGTACCAGGGAGGTACTGACGACTTGCGGGTCACGCATGTTACATAACTTTATTCCGCCCTATAACGCCACCGTAGTCGAACACTTTAACGCTGCCGGGGCCGTTGTATTGGGCAAGACCAACATGGATGAGTTTGCCATGGGTTCTTCCAATGAAACCAGTTTTTTTGGCCCGGTTAAAAACCCCTGGAATGGCGAATGTGTGCCAGGTGGCTCCTCCGGAGGTTCCGCCGCCGCCGTAGCCGCCGATTTGTGCGCTATGGCAACTGGCACCGACACCGGGGGTTCTATTCGCCAACCCGCCGCGTTCTGCGGCGTGACCGGCTTCAAACCCAGCTACGGCCGCGTTTCGCGCTGGGGAATGATTGCCTTTGCATCCAGCCTGGATCAGGCAGGTTCTCTCTCGAAAAACGCAGAAGACGCGGCAATCATGCTAAATACCATGGCCGGTTTGGATAAAAAGGATTCCACCAGCATCGACAAGCCGGTCGAGGATTACACCGCTTCGCTTAACAATTCTTTACAGGGTCTTAGAATTGGCATTCCGAAACAACATTTCGCCGCCGGGCTTAGTGCCGAAGTAGAACAAGCGGTACGCGATGCACTTGCTGAAGTCGAGAAGCTGGGAGCCACTCTACAGGAAATAGATTTGCCCAATAGCCATCTCTCGGTTTCTGCCTACTACGTGGTTGCTCCAGCCGAAGCGTCTGCCAATCTGGCGCGGTTTGACGGCGTGCGTTATGGCTATCGCTGTAAAGACCCGGTTGATCTGGAAGACCTGTACAAAAGAACCCGTAGCGAAGGTTTCGGTGACGAGGTAAAGCGCCGCATCCTGGTTGGTACTTATGCTCTCTCCGCGGGTTACTATGATGCCTATTATCGTAAGGCACAGAAAATTCGCCGCCTGATAAAGGATGATTTCAATAAAGCCTTTGCAGAAGTCGATGTGATAATCGGGCCCACATCACCGCATACAGCCTTTACGCTTGGCTCTAAGAGTGATCCGGTGTCCATGTATCTGGAAGACATCTACACCATCGCCGTTAACCTGGCGGGCTTGCCCGCCATATCTATTCCGGCAGGTACAGCGAACGGCCTGCCAATAGGCATGCATATTGTAGCAGGGGATTTCGAGGAAGCGCGGCTGTTGAACGTGGCGCAGCAGTTCCAATTGAACAGCGATTGGCATAAGCAGAAGCCAGGCGCTTTCGCCGAGGAGGGCTGATCATGGAATGGGAAACAGTTATTGGCCTCGAAGTACATGTCTCGCTTTCAACGCAATCCAAATTATTCTCAGCCAGTGCCACTCAATTTGGTGCCGAGCCCAACACACAGGCGAATATTTTTGATGTGGCCTTACCCGGCACGCTTCCGGTCTTCAATGAAGAAGCATTAAGAATGGCGGTTCGATTTGGCCTGGCTATTGGTGCTGAAATTGGCAAGCGGTCGGTGTTCGATCGTAAAAACTATTTCTATCCAGATTTGCCTAAAGGCTATCAGGTGACGCAACTGGATTTCCCCACTGTCGGCAAGGGTTCTCTAAGCATCACTCTGGGCGACGGCAGTGAAAAAGTAATTGGTGTCACACGAGCCCACATTGAAGAGAACGCGGGTAAATCCTTGCATGAAGATTTCAGTGCCATGTCAGGAATTGATTTGAATCGGGCCGGCGAGCCCTTGCTGGAAATAGTCTCGGAGCCGGAAATCACCAGTGCAGAAGAAGCCGTCGCCTACTTGAAAAAACTACACACTATTATTCGCTACCTTGACATATCGGACGCTATTATGGCGCAGGGGTCTATGCGTTGTGATGTCAACGTCTCAATTAGACCTAAAGGCGAAACTGGGCTTGGCACAAGAACTGAGATTAAAAATATCAATTCATTCCGCTTCGTGGAAAAGGCCATCGTTTCCGAAGTGCAAAGACAGCAGGAACTCATCGAGGACGGTGGACGAGTACTACAGGAAACCAGACGCTATAACGCGAATAGAAACGAAACCACGCCGATGCGTAGCAAGGAAGTAGCGAACGACTACCGCTATTTCCCGGAGCCAGACTTACTGCCAGTTGTCATTGATGATGCCTATATCGCTGCGGTAAAGGCACGGCTGCCGGAGCTTCCCGATGCCAAAAAAGCGCGATTCGCAGACCAGTATGCTCTCGGCGAATACGATGCAGGCGTTTTAGTTAGCAGCAGAGAAATGGCTGACTATTTTGAAATTGTTGCCAGTCAAAGTGGTGACGCTAAACTGGCGGCGAACTGGGTCAGCCAGGATTTGCTCGGTCTTCTCAACAAGAACAATTGGGAAATTGTTGACTCCCCGGTTCAAGCTGAGCGATTGGCGATGCTGATTAAACGAATCAAGGACAATACCATTTCTGGAAAGATCGCCAAAACTATATTCGAAACGATGCTCGAAGACGAATCTGAAGTAGACGCTATTATTGAAGAAAAAGGATTACGGCAAGTCACGGACTCCGGTGAAATTGAGAAACTGGTCGATGAAGTGATCAGCAACAATCGCGACCAGGTACAACAATACAAAGACGGCAAACAGCAAGTGATTGGCTTTCTCGTCGGTCAGTGTATGCGCTTGTCCAAAGGCAAGGCCAACCCGGCACAGGTTAATGAATTACTTAGAGATAAAATAAAATGAAGGAGGGGAAAAAAACAGGCGCTCAACGCACACAGCAAGCGACTCGCAACGAAGAGTGGCCCGACCAACGACTGCAAGCCTGTCTTGATGTGCTACCGCCTGAGGGACTTCCTCATGATTACAATATTTTACTGCGCGCCTACCGTGGAATGACTGCTGAGTTGTTTGGCCGATTTATCGTCTTCTACCAGCAAGCGGACCATGATATTAATGTAGCACTTGAAGACGGAAGCACATTTCTGGATTTGGTTTCTCGCCACAGAAAATCCGCGGAGTATGCGGAAATTCTTAAGCAGGCGGGCGCTGACAGTAAGGCGAGCTAGCGCGGTCGGCCAAGTCGACGAGCAGTGCCACTGCGTGGTTTCCCCGCCGTTCTATTGCCGCCTCTTGCCTTGAACCTTGATGCTCTTTCGAAGGTCGGCGCAGGCTCAAGCAGTGCTTCCTGCGGGTGAATACAATCAAGCCCGACCCCCAGCTTTTCTTCTATAGCGGGCAATAAGAAGGAATCTTCCTCACAAGCGAAACTGATCGAAGTGCCTATCGCCCCGGCTCTGCCGGTTCGACCAATGCGATGCACATAGTCTTCAGCTTCTTCAGGCAAGGTGTAATTGATCACATGGGTGACGTCATCAATATGCAAACCGCGACCGGCTACATCTGTTGCTACCAGCACTTTTAGAGTGCTCGACTTGAATGCTTCCAGGGTTCGAATTCTCTGCTTCTGCACAATCTCTCCTGAGAGCATCCCGCATTCGATACCGTTCCGATATAAATTGTCCGCCAACTTTCTCACCTGATCGCGACGGTTGCTAAACACCATAACTTTTTCAGCCTTGGGTTCAGAGATCAGGTTGAACAGCAAATTGTATTTGTTTGCTGTGGTGACCAAATAAACAATCTGATCGACAGCCTCGGCTGCTACCTGTTCTGGTTCAATTTCTACCATAACAGGATCGACCGCCCAACGCTGCGCCAGCTCCACTATAGCCGGGGTGAAGGTGGCGCTGAATAATAAAGTCTGTCGGCATTCCTTTTTCGGTGTTTTTGAAACAACTGCGCGAACTTGCGGAATAAACCCCATGTCCAGCATTCTGTCTGCTTCGTCCAACACCAGCACTTCGACTCCGCCCAGATGCAGCTTATCGCTTTGTACAAAATCTAACAGGCGACCCGGTGTGGCCACAACGATATCTACCGGTTTTTCCTCCAGCGCCCTATTTTGTTTTAGATAGTCTTCGCCGCCCACCAGAGTAACAACATGCATGGCGCAATCATGGCTTAGCAGTTTCGCATCACTGGCGATCTGAATAGCCAACTCACGGGTAGGCGCGACAACCAGGGCTCGTGGTTCTGCAATATAACGCTCTTCTTCTATGGGGTTCGATAACAAGTCGTTGATAATGGTAATAAGGAAGGCGGCTGTCTTGCCGGTACCAGTTTGTGCCTTACCAGTAACATCATGGCCCTGTAGCGTATGCAGCAGCGACTGCGCTTGTATCGGCGTGCAATATTCGAAGCCGATTTTCGTTATCGCATCACGCAAGGGCTTCTGAAGATCGAAGCTATCGAATGAGAGTCGTTGCGTATCTGTGCTTGAATCCATAGTTACCAGGTATGATCCTGCAATCGCGGTATCCAATAAAAATCGGCGGCTTGGTGGAGCGTCGGCATCATAGCCCTATGCGCTGCATACTTCAAACTTTCTGCCTTTCTATTGGGCAGCCCTTCTGTAAATGCTGTATAGGCGGACAGGCTCATGCCAGGTGCGACGACAGTCCAGCCAAAAACTACGGGCTTGATTGTCTTGCTTGATACACTCTCCAGCAAGTGAATTATTGCCATTCCGTTCAGCCAAATTCCGAGGATCATAATTTCTAAATATCGATTGGCTGGCGGGACACCTTCGCCGCCCCGAAAATACCCCATAGAGAGAATCTGCAACATCATAAACATGGCCATGCAAAGATACAGCCTCGGGATTTTAGCCACAAAACAGGCACGAAAAAGTAAAATTGCCAATGGAACGTATAACAACATACCAATGCCATAGCCAAGCCTGAAGAGCCTGAAGAGCCAGCTAATTGTCGCGAGGATTGTAATGATGAACCCGCGAATAGATGATGCGTAACAGGGTAGCGCTGAACCCGGTGCGCGGCTAGCCAAAAAACCGCAGAAAATCAATCCGCTTATAGCTATATGATTGATCCAGGTTCGCGACAGTGCTCGCTTTCTAAACCCTTCTGCTAACAGCGCTGCCATAAATGCAGGAAGCACGAAGGCTCCCGGCGTCATAGACGGCATTGATAGAAATGCAAACAAATAGCCGGCCATGTATCGCCTGGATGAAAGGGAAATCATCGCGAGAACTGCAAAGAAGATCATAAAGTAGAATTGGGTTTGGAAGGCCACAAGAATGGACAACACGGAAAAGGGAATGGCAAACAACATTATTGTTCCGACAATAGCCCATCGTTGGAGACGCGGATGAACCTGCCTCTGGACGAGATGAGAAAGGATCATTCCTGTCAACGCATGTAGCACTGCACTAACTGTCATTTGTAGCTGCGGATCCCGGCCGCCGTTCAGGATAAATAGTAAAAGAGCTGTAATCCGTGTCATGAAAATTCGATGGCCGTTATGGGCTCGAATAGCACCATAAAGCTGAGATTGTTTTGTGAATATAGTCTATACAGCCAATTTGCCTCAGCTTCCCATTCATCAAAAAAAGGAACAGAAACGCCATACTGCCAGATAGTCAAAAGCATTGCGGCGAGAATCAGTAAGAATGTTCCGATAGATTGGGAGTTAAATCGAGACTGTTCAAAATTCTGTGTCAAAGTAAAAACACCGCAACTATCTGATCGCAGATAAAATATACACCATCAAGCCTGCCTGACTTCGAAGAAGATTGCCAACTCTGAGACAGCTAAACTTAAGAGACGACCAGGCTCAACTTCATCCTGCAAAACTGCCTGCTTCACGAGTTTGTCCATCGCAACGGTGTGATCAGTTCGACCTGCATTTTTCTCGATCGATGGAAGCCACATTGATCAGAAGGGAGAGCATAATTGGGCATCAAGATCAGTCACATGAACCTTGCAACCAGCCTCAATGAACTCTACCGCAACCAGCCGTGCCAGGGTACTTTTTCTTGCAGCGCCTTTCTGGAATAAAAAGCAAGGAATCATGATTTCTCCTTTCATGTTTTAAGTGAAACATGAAAGGAGGACTCCACCCGGGGAAACAGTAGTGGAACACAATTAGAAGGAGCAGCTTATTCTCGATAAAGTCTCTCTCTATTTACTACAGGCAGCACACTTGCTGTCCCGCAGCAGTTTCATCTCGCGCCACTGCATACTACCAGCATCTAATAACAGTAAGCGTCCGCTCAAACTGCCGCCTAATCCGGCAAGCAATTTGATCGCCTCCATCGCCTGCACAGCACCTATGATGCCCACTACCGGTGCCATCACCCCATTGCTGGTGCAGCTTGTGTCTTCCTCATCACCCGGCGAGTACAGACACTGGTAACAGGGGCTTTCTGCATCTCTGCAATCGAATACAGCTACCTGCCCCTGCATACCAATAGCCGCCCCGGAAACCAGCCGTTTCTGCTGTTTTATGCAGCTAGTATTTATAGCAAACCGGGTGCTGAAATTATCGCAGGCATCCACCACTAAATCAGCCTCGCCTACAGCTTGATCCAGAGCATCACCGCTTAACCGTTTGTGCAAGGCGGTGATTTTTATATCTGGATTCAAACCCAGGAGAGTTTCCTGTACTGAGTTTACCTTTGGCTGGCCCAGATTGGCCTGACTATGGGCAATCTGTCGTTGCAGATTAGTCAGCTCAACAACATCGTCATCCGCAATAATCAGATGTCCGATTCCCGCTGCGGCAAGATACATTGCCGCAGGACAGCCAAGCCCACCCATGCCCACGATTAGAACTGTCGCATCGATCAGCGTCTGCTGCCCCGCCACATCCATTTCCGGCAACATGATCTGACGGCTGTACCTGAGTAATTGTTCGTCGTTCATCGCATCCGCTCATCTATCCATCTATCCATCTATCCATCTATCCATCTATCCATCTATCTATCTATCTATCTATCTATCTATCTATCTGAGACCTGCATGACTGTCGGAAGTGGGACTGTCGGTTAATTCAAAATTAGTCCAATATTAAAAAAATAATATGTTTTTCACAACAAGCTAAAAACTTCATTTTCCGACAAGCCCGAAGTGCGGCTTCAGAGACTGTGCAAGAAATCCTCGCCAGGCTGCGTTACCTGTGGGAAACCCTTGCCGGTTTGGGTGTTTTACTGGATTCCTGCTTTCGCAGGAATGACAAATGTTGGATTTTTGCACAGTCTCCTTTCGCAGGAATGACAAATGTTGGATTTTTGCACAGTCTCCTTCGCAGGAATGACAAATGCTGGATTTTTGCACAGTCTCTTCAGTCGCGCAAAACCGTTGCGGATGGCGGGACTTATGTACAGGATGTACAGTATGCCAGTTTTGCACCGTAACATGGATGTAACTTGTCAGGACAATGCAGGAGCAATTGTCGATGAGCAAAAATCGCTAAAGTCCCGCTTCCGTTCATTTTTTGAATTATACAAAAGTCTCTACCGGGCTAACTACCCAGATAAACATCGTAGCGACTGCTGTTCCCCTTGTATTCGATGTGCGGTGTCTTCGAACCCAGATAAGGTGAAAGTTTAGCCCGTTTAACGACTACCCTTTTCTGCGCCAAAATTTTCGCTTGCTCCAACAAATGGCCATTGTCTGCCTCGTGACCCAGAAATTGCTGCAACATAGCCATGTCTTTTTTTACCTTTGCGCTTTTTCGTCTCGCTGGAAACATGGGGTCTAAATAAACCACATCAAATTGCCGTGCTTCGGCAGTAAACTCAATGAACTCGCCGCGCAGCAAATTCATCCTGGAAACCACTGCCGCTGCCCCGGTGCGGTCTTGAGTTGCTCGTCTCAGGCCATCTTCCAGCAAGGCATGGACTATTATCGAACGCTCAAGCAGCAAAACCTCACAGCCAAGGCTGGCAAACAAAAAGGCATCCTTCCCCAGTCCCGCTGTTGCATCCAGAACTTTTGGCCTGACAGCTCCCTTGACGCCAATCGCTTTTATAATATCCTGGTTCCTGATAGAACTCTTCACCCGGTAATTGAGTTTCGGATCGGTGAAGTCCACGCACAGTACACCAGGGTGTTTTGTATCGGTGCTACGCAGTCCAAGAATCGAATTTTCATAAGCCAAAAAGTAGTCATAGTCTTGCAAACCCTGATCACCAGGCAACTGCTGGATAGCAACCAGGGGTAACAGCAAGCTATCTGCGAGCCTTTTCGCTTGTTGTGCTGGACCCTGTTCTGGACTTGCTACGGCGACTCTCACAGCGCTAATGCAATCAATACCAGGCCGAGTAGCACACGATAGATTACAAACGGCAGAAAGCCTACCCGCTCTATCAGCCGCAGGAAATAGTGTATACACAAATAGGCAAACAAAGCGGCGACCAGAACCGCGTACAAGAGCAGCGCCCAATCCAGTTTCGTCGCGCCTTCCTGAAATAGCTGCGCACCTTTTAACAGTCCTGTGGCCAGGATGATGGGTATTGAGAGCAAAAAAGAGAAACGGGCGGCCGCTGCACGATCCAAATTGCAGAAAAGCGCTGCTGTCATCGTAATGCCGGAACGGGAAGTGCCAGGAACTATCGCCAATATCTGTGCAAGGCCAATGATGAGGGCTGTCTTCCAATCCATTTCAGGCAAGGAACGCCGCTTGCTGCCACTTAGATCAGACCAGTAAAGCATGCAGCCAAACAAGATTGAGGTAGTTCCAATGACTAACAGTGAACGCCCGTATTGTTCTATAGTGTCATTAAGTAATAAGCCTGCAATGCCCGCCGGAACCGTCGCCGCAAGTAACATCCAGGCCAGTCTGGAATCTTCAGCATGCTCCCCCTCTGCTGAACTTGCAAACATTGCCAGCATTAATCTTTGCAGATCCCGCCTGAAATAAAGCAATACCGCGAATAAGGTTCCAACGTGAACAGCCACGTCGAAAGTAAGCCCTTGATCGCTCCAACAGAACAGTAAGGAGGGAAGTAGTAAATGTCCGGAGGAGGAAACAGGGAGAAATTCCGTCGCTCCTTGCAAAACAGATAAGAAAGTTACTTGGAAAAAATCCAGGCTCAAGGTCTGCCCTCCGCTTAAAATCTCGCCATTACAGATTGTTTCTAACTGTAGTTTAACTGTAGTTTCACATAGTTGGGTCGGAGTTGTTCTGCGTCAACCGCCTCGCCAGCTAGCGACCGTTTGTTTGCCAATAAACTGACAAGCCGATTGTTACTACCACGTCCACTAAACTCGCTTGCCACAGAACAACGCAGCCTGTTCAGAATTTCAATTCGCCTGGACCAACCGTCGCCAACAAGATTCCATTGCTCTACGGCTGTGTTTTCTGGCAAGAGATCCAATGACTCCGGCCGCGCAACCTGTTCCCTGCCCAGAAGCTTCACTCCTAATTCATCAGATTGCCTGTACGCAGCAAAATAGACTTCCCCCTCTCTTGCTTGCTCGCAAACCAACACATGGCTGTTGGTAGATCGCTCTACAACCGTCATCGCCAGCAATGCCAGTGACGACAGAGGGACAACAGGAATGCCCTGACTCATGCCCAGGCCCTGAGCAACTGCAACACCAATCCTTATGCCGGTGAAGGAGCCTGGCCCGGCAACTACTGCGATTAAATTTAACTGCGACAGGCTAATTTCGGCTTCAGATAACAGTGCCGAAATCATGGGCAGAACGTGCTGGGCAGATTGCCGCCGGGAATCGCTGACACGCTGCACAAACCTGGAGTCCTGCTGTAAGGCAACAGAGCATTGAGAGGAGGAAGTGTCTATGGTCAGAATGTTATTCATGATGTGACGCTGGCTTGAAAGGGATGCGTTGTAATAGAACGAGAGCTTTGCATAATTGTCGGAAGTGCGGCTTCAGCCGCGCAAGATAGCTGTAGATGGCAGGACGAAAGCCCCACTTCCGGCCATTTTTTGAATTATGCAAAGCTCTCAGAACATGGCAGCCCTAATAAAAAATCCCCGTTGAATGTATTCAACAGGGATTCTTAAGAAAGATTCGAGTAGGTGGCCACCGGCTGCGAGCGGACAGGCAGACGGTGGGTGTTCTGGCTAAAGTCACTCAATCCAGTGTAGTCCCGGTCTTCTTTTCCCGAACTACTTTCTTGCAAGCTGGCGCTTTCTTCACTGCCTTTTTCTTGGTGACCTTTTCTTCGCTACTTTCTCCTTTGCCGCTTTCTCCTTTGCCGCTTTCTCCTTTGCCGCTTTCTTCTTTGCTACTTTATTCTTCGTTACTTTCTTCTTCGCTGCATCTCTGGCTTTAGCGGCGGCTTTCCTGGCTACCGCTTTAGCTTTAGCGGCGGCTTTGCTGGCTGCTTCCTTTTCTTTCCTGGCTACTTTTTTGGCTGCTTTTTTGGCGGCTGCCGCGTCTTTGCGCGCTTTATTCGTAGCTGCCTTCACCTTTGCCCTTGCTTGCTTCGCCTTAAACCTGGCGGTAAACACGTTTACTGCCTTCTCAAGCCTTGCTTCAGCCCTGGCTGTTGCCTTCGCTGCTGCTTCTTCCTCTCTGGCTCTTGCTTTCGCTATTCTGATCCTGACTTTTGTTGCAGCAACTACTGCGGACGCTTTCCTGACGGCGCCCCGTGCTGACTTTGCCGCTTTCTTACTAACTGTTGTTTTAGTTCTTGCCGCAGTCTTTTTTGCGGCAGCTGCTTTCTTTTTTGCTGCTGCTTCTTTTTTGGCTGCTGCTTTCAATGCGTTTTCAAGTTTCTCTAGTGCGGCATTTGCTTTCGACAAAGCCACGCTGCTAACTTTTTTGGCTGCTGACTTGCCCCTGGCAGCTTGTCTCTTTTTTGTCTTAACTTTAGCCTTAACTTTTTCCTTAACTTTAGCCATACTCGTTTCTCTCCTGGATTATGAATCGTGCCCGCTTAAGATTAACAATTGCAACCATTGCTTATTGGCAACATATCACATAAATAATCTGGCTTACAGTAAACTCGCTGCAAAAACTGTTAGATAAATAATTATTTTGAACAGATCATGCAATACCCACTTCTGTACGGTATCAACTTCTATTTCGCTTGCTGAATAGAAAACTTTAAGAAAACATGATGAAATTTTGATCAATTTCGCCAATTAAAACAACACAGCTTTGTCTTGCTTTCAGGCTAACAAAGAAAAAATTTGCTCCTTTATTGAATCAACACTTGCTATTCCGTCTACCTTGATCACTTTCACGGCTTGACCTTGTGCTTCTAATCCCTGATAACACTTTAGCAAAGGCTCAGTCTGATCATGGTAGACGTCAAGTCGCTTGCGAATGGTTGTTTCCTGATCATCTATTCTTTGAACAAGGTCTTCGCCAGTTTCATCATCTTTGCCGGTTATCCTGGGCGGGTTAAAGTCCTCGTGATAAACACGACCCGAACCCGGGTGCACTCTCCTGCCTCCCAATCGTTTGACTATTTCATCGTCGGCGACCTCTATCTGCAAAACAACATCGATAACAACACCCGCATCAAGCATTGCTTCTGCTTGTGGAATAGTGCGTGGAAAACCGTCAAACAAAAAACCAGTGCTACAATCCTCTTGCTGAATACGCTCTGTCACCAGGGTTATGATGATTTTGTCAGTTACCAGCCCTCCAGATGCCATCACCTGCTCCACTTGCCTGCCAAGTTCTGTCTTTGCCTTTACCGCCGCCCGTAACATATCGCCTGTGGATATTTGCGGGATAGCGAATTGCTCGCAAATAAACTGTGCCTGTGTTCCTTTCCCGGCACCGGGTGCGCCTAACAAGATAATCCTCATTGCGTACTTCCTCTTTCTGATTGTTGTAGTTTGTTGTTCAAATGTAGTTCGTTATTCAAAATTCGGTCTCGACTTCGCTTTTATTTTGCGCTGGCTCTGCTTGTTACAAGCCGGTGGCTTTCGCTTGATTCCACAGTGCATCCAGCTCTTCCGTACTAACATTTTGCAAGGCTTTGCCCTCTAAACCAAGCGTCGTTTCAATCCATTTAAATCGATTTTCGAAGCGACGGTTGGCTGAGCGCAAGGCAACTTCTGCTTCGACCTTGCTGTGCCTGGCCAGGTTGACGGTGGTAAATAGCAGGTCTCCCAGTTCTGCGCTAATTCTCTCCGCGTCACCAACAGCCAAAGCTTCTTCAAATTCCAGAATCTCTTCCTTCAGTTTATTCAATACCGGGCTGATCTCAGGCCAATCGAACCCAGCCTGCGCTGCACGTTTTTGCAGCTTATGTGCCCGTTCGATAGCGGGCAATGCCCTGGGCACACCATCCAACAGGCTGACGGCATCTGAACTGTCCTTTTTCCCGCCTTTTCGTCTCTTTTCTTCCCGTTCAGCAAGCTTGATCGCTTCCCGGTTCACAGCGACTTGCGCGGCACTGATGTGCTGTTGAATCCCAAACTGACTTAACTCTCCATTCGGGAATACGTGTGGATGGCGGCGCAGCAATTTGTTGCTAATTGCTGTGGCTATGTCTTGAAAGTCAAAGCAACCCTGTTCGTTGGCTATTTGTGCGTAGAAGATAATTTGAAACAATAAGTCGCCCAACTCATCCTCCAACTCCAGCAGATCATTGTTTTCAATTGCATCTGCAAGCTCATAAACTTCTTCCAGGGTATAGGGTAGCAAGCTGCTAATTGTTTGCTCCAGATCCCAGGGACAACCATGTTGCTTGTCTCGCAGCATTGCCATAATGGCAATTAGTTTCTCGATTGCGGACATTGTTTCTAAATTGTTACCTGTTTCTAAATTTACCATCACTCACCCTATAACAGTAGCACCGCCCTGGTCGCCACCCTTCTCCAATTCGAAAACAGCCATAGACTCCACATGCGTGGTGTGAGGAAACATATCCATAACCCCGATTGCCAGTAGTTTATAACCGGCTTTTATTAGCTGTGCAGAATCTCTTGCCAATGTTGCCGGATTACAGGAGATATAAACGATTTTCTGCGCACCCAGCCTTGCTACTTCCGTGATTATCTCTATTGCTCCCGACCGCGGCGGATCCAGCAGTATTTTGCTGTATTTTACTTTAGACCATTCCTTTGTTTCTATGGGTTGGAAAAGGTTCGCTGCGTGGAACTCGGCATTGTCTATTCCGTTCAGGGTCGCATTTTCCTGGCCACGTTTCACCATTTCCTCGCTGCCGTCTATACCCACCACCTTCCTGCTCAGACGCGCAGTGGCGAGGGTAAAATTACCAAGACCACAAAAAAGGTCTAACACGGTATCGTCTCTGTTTAGCGCCAATAGTGATAGCGCCCGACTGACGATTTTACGATTAATGCCAGCATTCACCTGAGTAAAATCCCCAGGATGGAAATTCATCTGCAAATCGAACTCGGGCAAGAAATACTGTAGCCTGTCCACTGAGTCCGGCGGGAAAATTTTATGCACCGAAGAATTTCCACCTGGCTGCAAATACAAATCAAGCTGGTGCTGCTGCGCGAACGCAAGCAAGGCGTTGGTATCTGACTCCGTCAGGACTTGTAAGTGACGAAACACGAGTGCGACTCTGTGTTGGCAGCTTTGTTCCTGCTCGTTGGAGCTATCGGCTAGCTCTCCAACAGCCACTTCAATCTGCGGGATGCCACGACTTCCCTGCAAATCGGTAATTAATGCGCGAAGCGGTTGTATTAGTTCGGCCACTTCCTTGACCAGAACCTTGCAGTCATTCATATCGGTAATGAAACTGCTGTATTTTTCTCGAAATCCTGCCAGGGCACCGCCTTTTTTGTTGACCACGCGAATGGCAAGCCTGGCCTTGCGCCGATAGTGGCGGGTAGCGTCTTGCAATTTGGGCAGAATCTCCAGCTTTTCCCTGTGCAGACCGGTGGCGTGCTGCATTTGCTCCAGTAACACCGATTGCTTGAATTCGATCTGCGCGTTCACGTTCATATGCTGCAAGGAACAGCCTCCACATAAACCTGCAAATTCACAGGGAGGCGCTACGCGATTTGGCGAAGCCTTGCTTATAGAGATTGTTTTCAATTCATCAAATCGGCCACGCCTGCGGACGTAGGAGGCGGACACTTGCTCATCGGGTAGAGCGCCATCAACCAGGGCAACTTTTCCGTCAACATGGGAAACCCCACGACCCTCATGGTTGAGTGAAGTAACCTCCAATGTAACCGGCTCACTGGCTAGTCTGTCTCGTGCTTGTCTGCGTCTGCTCATGGTTCACTGTTGGCCCCGGGCTGGATAGCAGCTGGACATCGTAGTTTGGCGGGTATTGAGTTGCCCGGCCGCTGCTGCCTGCTGCGTTATAAATAGCTGGAAAGTTAGTGGAATACGCCCGTGGAAAGATAACGGTCACCACGGTCGCAAACTATTGCGACCAGGGTTGCGTTGCTTAACTCACGCGATAACTGCAATGCCGCGTAAATTGAACCACCTGAGGACACACCGCAGAATATACCTTCTTGTTTTGCCAGTTCTTTCATCGTGCGTTCCGCATCACTTTGCTCTACATCAATGAGTCGGTCTACGCGGTTGCTTTCGAATATCGTCGGCAGATATTCCTTTGACCAGCGTCTAATACCAGGTATGCGTGATCCTTCTTTAGGCTGAAGGCCAATTATTTGTATGTCTGGATTCTGTTCCTTGAGAAACCGAGAAACCCCCATTATTGTCCCGGTAGTACCCATGGAACTGACAAAATGCGTTATTTTTCCGTTAGTATCGCGCCATATCTCTGGCCCGGTATGGACATAGTGGGCATTTGGATTGTCCTGGTTAGCAAATTGGTCAAGCACCTTGCCCTCACCTTGCTCCTGCATCTGCCTGGCGAGATCACGCGCGCCTTCCATGCCTTCTTGCTCTGTTACAGTGACAAGCTGCGCGCCGTAGGCCGTCATCGACGACTTGCGCTCGCTACTCATATTGTCCGGCATAATCAGGATTAGCCTGTACCCCATAACCGCCGCTACCATCGCCAGGGCGATACCGGTATTACCGCTAGTCGCTTCAATCAGCACATCGCCTGGTTTTATTTCTCCACGCAGTTCCGCCTGTTGGATCATGGCGAGGGCCGGCCTGTCTTTGACGGAGCCAGCGGGATTATTGCCTTCAAGTTTCGCCAGGATGGTATTAGTGCCCGTGTCGACTAGCCGTTGTAGCTGCACCAGTGGTGTGTTACCAATTTGAGACTGAATAGTTTGATAGGTCATAGACAAATGGGCTGATCAATACAGCGGTTACGATGGTCAGAGAGCGCAAAATTCTACACCGAAACAGGGTCGGGCGAAAGCTGACGAAGATTCGGCCTGACAAGCAGAAAAGCAACATGTGCTGGCGAAAGTTTTTAGCTTTTCCTGGCAAACAGGCTGCGGCTGTGCAGTGGTTTGCCCCCCAGGTGAGCTGCCAGGGCCGTCCTTAATAGACGTTTTGCTGTTTTAGCAATTTCTTTATCTGACAAGTCCAAATCTCGTAAGGCAATGAGATGAGAACCGCTATAAATTTTACTGCTGCCAGGCTGTTGCCCAGCGGCAAGCAATTCAAATCCGACATCGGGTCTAAAACGGTACTGTCCATCGGCAATGACAGGTTCATGAGTCCGGCAATCTGACACTAAATTAATGCCATAGCCCAATTCAGACAATAGACACAATTCAAACTGGCGCAATACCGGCTGCAACTCGCCGTTACCCTGCAAGCCCAACAGCGAATCTTGATAGGCGAGGTATAGCTGCTTGTGTTCTACATGATTCAACAGCAGACGCGTCAACAGTTCGTTGATGTACATTCCGCTGAATAAGCGCTCTTCTTTCAAGAGTATTGCACTGAGACTGCTCTCAATAGCAGTGACCGTTTTCAGCTCACCGCGCCCGGATAAGGAGACAAGAACAGGATAAAATAATTGCAGTAGAGAACGGTATTTTGATTTTGCACTGCGTACGCCCCTGGCTACAGCTCGAACACGGCCATAATCCATGGTAAAAAAATCAACCAGCAAGCTGCTGTTTTGAAAGGCTTGACTGTGCAGTAAATAAGCTGGCTGAAGTGAGACTTTCGAATCCATAATTTGCAGCCAGAACGCCGTTAACGGTCTACATAGCCGAGGCTTTGCAATGCCCTTTCGTCATCAGCCCAGCCTGATTTCACTTTTACCCACAAATTGAGCATTACCTTACTCTGAAAGGTAGTCTCCATATCTGCTCTGGCCGAACTGCCTATTTGCTTCAGTCTTTCGCCATCTTTTCCGATAATTATTCGTTTCTGCCCTTTTTTGTCCACCATTATTAAACCATGGATATGCAACACAGATTTCACCGTCTCGAACTTCTCAATTTCAACAGTGATCTCGTAGGGTAATTCGTCTCCCAACTGTCGAGTTACTTTTTCGCGAATTAACTCGGCGGCAAGAAAGCGCGAACTCCGATCGGTTATTTGGTGTTCCGGAAAAAGAAAAGGCGCCTCAGGCAATAACGCCTTAACCAGGGTTTCTATGGTGGCAAGATTGTGGCCACCAAGTGCTGACACGGGCACTATTTCCGCAAAATCCCGCTTTTGCGTCAGTCTGGCCATAAGCGGTAACAATTCAGTCTTGTCTTGCACCAGGTCTATTTTATTGATCACCAGCAGTATTGGAATTTTTGATTTAGCCAGGGCGTCCAGAACAAACTGGTCGGCATCGTTCCATATAAAACGTTCGACCACGAACAGCACGACATCAACCTCTTTAATCACGCTGCGCACAGTATCATTCATGACCCGATTCAGGGCTTTATTGAATTGCGAATTCAAGCCGGGTGTGTCGACAAAAATACACTGATTCCTGGCATCGCTGTTAATGCCCATGATCCTGTGTCGGGTTGTTTGCGGCTTGCGCGATGTAATGCTGATTTTTTGCCGCAGCAAATGATTGAGCAAGGTTGACTTGCCCACATTCGGCCTGCCTACTATCGCAATATAACCACAACGACTTGAAAGATCGCCTTGATGCGCAGACTCATTCATTACGGCTCTCCAATGCTGAGTTTAATGGAGTTCAATATTTTCTCTGCAGCCTGCTGCTCGGCAGCACGTTTGCTGGAAGCTGTGCCAATAGCCTCGCTGCGCAGAAAACCCAATTTACAACGCACATGAAAAACATGCTCATGCGCCGCCCCGGTAACCTCTACAACTTCGTAAACAGGCAAGCTTCTTCCCTGTGCCTGCAATAGCTCCTGTAGCCGGGTTTTACAGTCTTTTTGCCTTGAATTAGTGGCTTCAGTAGACAGCTTATGCTTATTAATGGACAGGACAAAGGCTTTGCAGGCTTGCATTCCGCCATCAAGATAGATTGCAGCAATCAGAGCCTCAACAGAATCAGCGAGAATAGAGTCCCGCTGCTGACCGCCGCTATTCAATTCCCCCATCCCCAGTTGTAAAAAATCGCCTAGCTTCAGCTCTCTGGCGATGGCGGCCAAAGATGCCTTGTTGACGAGGCTTGCGCGCATTCGGCTTAGCTCACCCTCGCTGGCCTCGGGATGAAGGTCGAATAAAGCTTCGGCAATTATAAAACCCAAAAGTGAGTCACCCAAAAACTCAAGCCGCTCATTATGAGACCTGCGTGCGCTCCTGTGGGTTAGAGCTTGCTGTGCCAGATCAAGATTGGAGAATTCGTAGGCGATGGCCTGCTGAAGATTTTCTGATTTTTTGACCATTTATTATAAAACAGTGTCAAGAATTGTCATACCTTTTACCTGATTCGTTGGTTCCTGGCGAAGCTCGGTAAATTCAAGCCTGGCTCTTTGTGCATCCACACGGCGATAGCACGACCAACAATATCCTTTTCTGGCACATAGCCCCATTCTCGGCTATCGCTGCTATTATCGCGGTTATCACCCATCATAAAATAATGACCATTAGGTACTATCCATGTGCTGCGAGGTCTTTGTCGGGTGACACCGCTTATGTGCTGAGTGGCATGCTCAACACCGTTAATTATCTCCTTATGCAGGGTTCCTGGCAAATCACCAATATTGGTATCTATCAGAATATCTTCTACAAATTCTTCGCTGATTATTTCACCATTAACGGACAATTTTTTGTCTTCATAGCGAATGGTATCGCCAGGCAGCCCAATAACTCGCTTAATATAATACTTATTTTCATGCGGCGGGATAAAAACCATGACTTCACCGCGTTCAGGGTCGTTTACCTCCATTATCCTGGTGCCGATCACGGGAAGCCGAATTCCGTAGGCATACTTGTTCACCAGGATGAAATCGCCGACTTCCAAAGTGGGGATCATGGAACCGGTGGGAATTTGAAACGGCTCCAGCAGAAACGAGCGAAAAATTAAAACTATAAGCAAAATCGGGAAAAATGACTTGGCGTATTCGATCAGCCATGGTTCCTTTGAAAGCCCTGCAACAGCTTGCGCAAGCTCCTTATCGCTTATTCCCTGCGCTTGCGTGGATTCATAACTGGACACTGATTGCAATCGATGTTTCTTGATCAGCAAACTATCAAACAGCCATAAAGCGCCGCAGCCGCTGACCAGAATGACTAATACCAGTGAAAAATCTATGTCCATTGTTTTTTGCTTCCTTTAAGTATTCGTACTATTGCAATGTAAGGATATTTTCTGCCCAGCGCAAGACAGCGGCCTTTTGTCTACCTGGCAGTATCTTTTACCTGCCAGTTACTTACCTATCAGTCTTTAACCATCAACCTTTCGCTATCTCAAGCCTTAACTATCAACCTTTAACACGGCTAGAAAGGCTTCTTGAGGAACTTCCACGTTGCCAAGCTGTTTCATTCTCTTCTTGCCTGCTTTTTGCTTTTCCAATAACTTTTTCTTGCGCGACACATCACCGCCATAACACTTGGCGGTTACGTTCTTGCGCAGCGCCTTAACGGTTTGTCTTGCTATTATCTGGCCGCCAATGGCTGCCTGAATGGCCACATCGTACAACTGACGGGGAATCAGCTCTTTCATCTTTTCGACCAGCGAACGTGCCTTGGTCTGCGCATGATCACGATGCACGATTATTGCCAGTGCATCTACTTTATCGCCGTTAATCAGAATATCTAAACGTACCAAAGCGGATTTCTCGAACCGTACAAAATGGTAATCAAGCGAGGCATAGCCGCGGCTGGTTGATTTCAGCCTGTCGAAGAAATCCAGCACGACCTCGTTCATTGGCAACTCATAGCTGAGTGAAACCTGCTTGCCGATAAACTGCATGTCTTTCTGAATGCCGCGTTTTTCCACACAGAGTGTGATCACATTCCCCAGATGTTCCTGCGGCAGCAGAATATTGGCCATGACTATGGGCTCGCGCATCTCGGCAATCGATGTCACCGCCGGCAGACGCGAAGGACTATCGACTTTTAACTCTTCGCCATTCTCTAAAAGTACTTCGTAAACCACGGTGGGAGCGGTGGTAATTAGTGATAAATCGTATTCCCGCTCAAGTCGCTCCTGGATAATTTCCATGTGCAGCATACCGAGAAAACCGCAGCGAAAACCGAAGCCCAGGGCATCGGAATTTTCTGGCTCGTAGTGTAGGGATGCATCATTTAGAGTAAGCTTTGAAAGTGCGTCGCGAAAATTCTCAAAGTCGTCGGAGAAAACTGGAAACAAGCCCGCGTACACCTGCGGCTGTATCTTGCGGAAGCCGGACAAGGCATCCACAGTGGGACTACTTGCCAGGGTCAGGGTATCACCGACCGGGGCACCCAGAATATCCTTGATACCCGCCACAATAAACCCGACTTCGCCAGCCGCCAGAACAGCAGTCTCGGTACGCTTGGGCGTAAACACACCTATACTGTCAACAACATGCGCCCTGGCCAGTGATTTAGCAATGATCTTGTCACCCTTATTCAAGCTGCCCGCCATTACGCGAACCAGGGAAACAACGCCCAAATAGTTATCAAACCAGGAGTCTATAATTAGTGCTTGAAGCGCTGCTTTCCGGTCACCCGTCGGGGCTGGAATCCTGCTGATTATCTGCTCTAAAATTTCATTAATGCCAAGCCCCGTCTTGGCACTTGCGCACACCGCCTGTTGTGCATCAATACCGATTATTTCTTCTATTTCCAGGCGTACCCGGTCAGGCTCGGCCTGCGGCAAATCCATTTTATTGAGCACCGGTATCACTTCCAGACCCTGCTCTATTGCGGTGTAACAGGTCGCCACCGATTGCGCTTCTACACCCTGACCTGCGTCCACAACCAGTAGTGCCCCCTCACAAGCAGCAAGCGAACGGGAAACCTCGTAGCTGAAATCCACGTGTCCTGGCGTGTCTATAAAGTTCAACTGATAGCGCTTGCCGTCCAGCGCATCGTAATGCAGCGTAACGCTCTGCGCCTTAATGGTTATTCCTCTTTCCCGCTCTATATCCAGACTATCCAAAATCTGCGCGTCCATCTCACGCTCACTCAGACCACCGCAGATCTGAATAAAACGATCAGCCAGGGTCGATTTGCCATGGTCAATATGGGCAATTATCGAAAAATTCCGAATGTGGCTCAGGTCAGTCACGGGGTTTATGGGTCACGTATGGGGGAATCAGACAGCTAGCAAACAAGCTGACAAGTCTACAGCAATTGAACCCGGGTGTCAGGAAGTTTAAGCAGCGCAAAAATCTAAAAATGGGCGGGGAAGGGGGACGCTCATAACTTAACGGCTTGAGGCTTTACGTTGTTGCTTTATGAGTGTCCCTCTTGGTCCTTTTAAGTCGAGTTTGATTACCTGCCTGCCAATATCAGTAGCATGGCAACTTACTTATTGCACTCGAAAAACCATCTAAACTTATAGATTGTGTCAACTCTTCCCCGTCAGCTGGATCAGTTACCCTAAAAAGCCCCTTTTTACCAGCTTTCATTTGCTCAATTATGTTTCTTAGTTCTCTGGTTACCTGCATGCCCGAGTCTTTACTTCCAGGGTGGAGTTCGAAATAGCCAGAATAGTTTTCGTTCTTATCAACACGAATTTTAACAGCAACTTCATCATCAGAATCTCCTCTCATGTAAGAATGTTTAAACACCAGCATGAATTTATCATCAGCACACCCAAATATCACCACTAAAGGGCTCCGATCAATATTTTTTAAATCAGACGACGTTCCAGCTACGATACTTGTAACAGTATCGTCAAAAGGATCTGTGTCTTCATAATATATCCATTCTGCGTATGTAAATCTACAAAAAATTAACGAACAAAGAATTATTATATATTTTCTTTTCATAAAAAGTTTTCCTTTAAATACCACTTATATATCAATGCCTCAGCATAAATTACTGTCAGCAACAGCTGGATTGTCCGCTCCTGGTTTGACTGCTGGAAGGCTCCCAAAGGTGCCTCCCAACTACCGACTGAGCCGCAGACATTATGCTGCAACCGGTAGTTTATCTGAGAGTTCATGACGCAGGGCATCATACCTTACCAGCTTCATAGGCGACGTTGCGCAAGTCGGTCGCGGGCGGTAACCAAAACACCCCGGCCAAGCTGAATTTTGGTAATGCCATGAAGCCGACTCACATGGCTCGGTGCGCCGAATACTACGATTTTTCTGGCTTCAGTCGAGGTATTTTCATACCCAGCTTCTGGGCCGAAAAATCCATATCTCCACTGGCGATTGATCTTGCCTTGAAGCCTGATCCAATTAAATCTCCAATATACAGTTTGTTGTATATAAACATAAAAACGAGCCCACTTAGACCCCAGGTTATTAGCCCTAATATGAACATTATTAGTGTCCATTTCCAATCACCTCTGAAGAGTGCCGGGAAAAACCAAAAAAAGAGTGTAGTCCATGAGAAACCAACTGGAGCTTCCTTTATTGCGCCTGTCACGGGGTTCTCAAATATGATTGCTGTGTAAGCCATTTTTCTCCGTGAGACCTCGGCATAGTTAAGCGAGGCAGTATTTTCCAAATCTTCCAATCCCCAGATAGAAATCCCTAAAACATAGTCGGCTTTGGGGGGGGACTATCACATTCTTGATCCGTTTAATTCAAAATATCCTAAAATAGGATATTTTGAACTATATTCCATATTAGAATTTTAATCAACGGCATTATCCTCCCAAATCCCCAGATAGAGTGGTGCCAACGCAGGGTCATTGCACGATGCCGGGGCTTGCTGCGTGTAAGAGATTTCTATCTGGGGATTGGGCAACCGTGCTACGGGCAGTACGTTGTGCTTTCGCAGGAAATATGCTTTCATCGCTTGCCGTGTGAGAATCACAATGAACATCATTTTGTTTATATTTCAGTGATTTAAAGAAATAATTGGCGTTAGCAATAGCCTCCTGTCTATCGACAGGCTGACAATGGGTTTGGACTGTACATGAAAATCGTTGCCACTGGTCTTGTGTTAATTTTACTGCTGGCTTCGTGCAGCGACGAGCTAAGCCGTTCTCGACCCTATGTTCTCACTACTGCCACCACCGGTGGCACTTTCTATCCTGTAGGCGTTGCCCTGGCCACAATTGCCCATGCTCAACTCTCTGACTCAAAGGGTATTTCACTCACCGCCATTAGTTCTGCTGGCTCTCTCGAAAATGTAAAATTGTTACGCGACAATCAAGTCCAGTTCGCGATCTTGCAGGGACCGTTCGGCGCCTGGTCCTGGGCTGGAGAAGGCCCGGTTAGCGCGCCACAGACTCATATGCGCAGTGTCAGTGCGCTGTGGCAAAATGTTGAACATTTTGTCTTGCTAAGCGAGTTAGCCAGCTCTGGGCAAATAATGGACCTCGACAATCTTGACGGCGAGCGTTATGTACTCGGCGCACGAAATTCTGGTGCCGAACAAACCGGCCGATTCATTCTTGAGACTCTGGGCATAGATTATGAAGCTAAATTCAGCCTGGCGTACATGGGTTATGGTCCAACCACCAGCGCAATCCAGGACGGAAATATCGTTGGCATGAATATTCCGGCCGGCGCTCCGGTTAGCTCTATTACTCAAGCCTACGCGTTGCTCGGTGAGCGCATGACAATCCTGAATTGGACGCAGGAAACACTTGATAAAATAAATGCAAGGTATCCATTATGGGATTGGTACGAATTTCCCCCGGGAACCTACCCCAACCAGACCGAGCTAATTCGCACAGTCGCCTCCCCAAATGTATTGGTTACCCGGGATGATATTCCAGAAGAAGTTGTCTACAACGTGACAAGGGTAATATGGGAAAATTTGGCTACCCTGCAAGAAATACACGGTGCAACTAAAGATATGCGTCTGGAAATAGCTATTGATGGCCTGGGAGCACCGCTTCATGCTGGCGCTGTTCGCTATTATCGAGAAGTCGGGCTGGATATCCCCGAGCGCTTATTACTGGAGAAGAAGCCGACAATAGGCCAGGCAGCAGGAGTTTGACAGGTTCATGAAATCCACTTATTTGCGTTGGGCCGCCTTTTTCTTCGCCCTCTTCCACATTTATTGTAATGTTTTCGCCAGCATATCTGAACTATGGCTCTCGGCCATTCACTTCGGTGGTTTCTGTGCAATCTGCGCGCTACTGGCGAATGAGTCACAGAGCGTTTCATCGAAATCCCTGGCTTATTGGATCAATGTCGCGCTGGCGCTATTGGCGGTGGCAACATCCACCTATCTAATCCTGTTTGAAAATGCGCTGTATGCCAGAGAGACCGAGTACATTTTCAGCGACTATCTGTTCTCATTGGTTGCGGTTGGCCTGGCGATAGAGTTTACCCGCCGTACCAGCGGTTGGTTTATGCCTGTGCTTATCCTGCTCAGCCTCTCTTACATTTTATTTTTGGGTCGCTACATCGGTGGAGTATTTTCCTTTCCCGGACTCAGTTTAGAAACTGTGCTGTACCGCAGCTTTTTTACCAGTGAAGGAATGTTTGGGCTAACCGCGCAGATTTCCTCTACCTTTGTCTTCATGTTTATCATCTTTGGCTCTTTCCTTTTACGCTCTGGTGGCGGAGATTTCATCGTAAAGCTGGCCGGCTGCCTGGCTGGCAGATTCACTGGCGGTGCCGGTCTGGTCGCGGTGGTGGGTTCTGGCCTGATGGGTTCGGTCTCAGGTTCTGCTGTCGCCAATACAGTATCGACTGGTGTCATCACCATACCCATGATGAAAAAATCCGGCTTCCCGTCCAGGTTCTCAGCAGGTGTTGTGGCGGCATCATCAACCGGCGGCGCCTTGATGCCGCCGGTAATGGGAGCTGGCGCCTTCGTCCTGGCCAGCTACACGCAGATCTCTTATTTGACCATTATTGCCGCTTCTACGTTACCCGCATTGTTGTATTTCTTGACCGTGTCTTATTTTGTTCGTATTGAAGCAAAACGACTCGGCTTACATCCCACTCACAGTTCAGATTCCCAGAGTGTCAGAGAAGTACTTAAAGAAGGCTGGCATTTCATCATACCAATGGTCGTCCTCGTTGGCTTTCTCGTGTCGGGACGCACACCAACTACTTCAGCCGCGTTTGCCATAATTAGTGTCATTGCTGCCTCCTGGATATCCAGCACACCGATGCGCCTGCCGGATATTTTCGAGGCGGTTGTCGATGGCGTAAGGACCATGGTTTCAACCGCCCTGCTTCTGGTCGCCGTAGGTATAATTATCAATGTCGTTACCACCACCGGCCTGGGCAATGCTTTTTCGCTGATGATTGTCGAATGGGCTCAGGGCAGTCTTTTTATAACGCTTATTTTAGTGGCACTGGCCTCTTTGGTGCTTGGCATGGGGCTACCCGTAACGGCCTCTTATATCGTTTTGGCCACCTTGTCTGCACCGCTAATTTTTGACCTGATATCACAGTCGCAATTACTTATAGCCTTGCAAGCCGGCGACCTGCCCTCGAATGTGGCAGCCACTATTGGTCTCTTTGGAGGCGATCCGCTTGTGGCTTTGCAGCAAATGCCGCTGGAAATGAAGCAGTTGATTCGTCAAGAAATGCTGACCCCGGAAATGCTTACCGGAATGTTATTAAGTGCGCATTTGGTAATTTTCTGGCTCTCACAGGATAGCAATGTGACCCCCCCTGTCTGCCTGGCATCTTTCGCGGCGGCTGGCATTGCAGGAACTCCACCCATGGCGACAGGTTTGACCAGTTGGAAGGTGGCCAAAGGACTGTATTTGGTTCCTGTTCTGTTCGCGTACTCTCCCCTGATTTCTGGAAGCTGGCCAGAACGTATTGAAGTTTTTATTTGGTCCTGCATGGGACTGTATGCGCTGGCCGGTATCTTGCAATGGCACCTGGAAGCGAAAATAAACATGCTTACAGCCGCGCTTTTATTAGTCAGTGCCGGGCTATTAATGTGGACGCCATTTCCTTTTTACTACCATATAACAGGCGCTGTGATGTTGTTTGCTATTGTGATGCAGCAACATAGAACCGCGAACGCTTCCGCTTCGCGTACCAGCCGCAGTCAGGCTCTCTAAAATATTTGCTGACTGTTTTCCCCGCGTAACCAGGAGTCAATCATGAGCAATTACACTGCAAAACAAATTCATCTAATCAGCCGACCAGGCGGCATGCCTGGCCGTGAAAATTTCAAACTCGTCGACGTTGAACTAGAAGCTCCTCAACAAGGCGAAGTATTGGTTCAGAACCTTTATATGTCGGTTGACCCTTATATGCGGGGACGCATGCGTGCGGAAGCTGTCTACGCAGAAGCTTATACGCTTGATGCCGTGATGAATGGCGGCGCAGTAGGAGAAATTATCGAATCTAATGATGCCAGCCTGCAAGCAGGTGATATCGTTTTGAATGCCGCGGCCTGGCAGGACAAATTTGTCGCGAAAGCGAATGCTGTTAGCAAGCTGGTTCCCTTCGATCCTGAGCAAATTTCTCTCTATTTAGGAACCCTGGGTATGCCAGGATTGACCGCCTATGTGGGCCTGCTCAAGTTTGGCGAGCCCAAAGCTGGTGAAACAGTCTTCGTCTCTGCCGCTTCCGGTGCAGTAGGTGCAAATGTGTGTCAGATCGCCAGGCTTAAAGGATGTCGAGTCATTGCCAGCGTTGGAAGTGACGCAAAAGCGCGGTGGCTAACGGATGAATGTGGCGTTGATGCTGTGATCAATTACAAAACTTGTGGAAACCTGAGCAAGGCGCTGGCAGAAGCAGCAGCTGACGGGGTCGATGTTTATTTTGAGAATGTGGGAGGTGATCACTTGCAAGCCGCACTCAATGTAATGAATCCTTTTGGCCGCATAGCTGCCTGCGGAATGATTGCCAACTACAATAATGAGAAACCCGTGCCGGGCCCCAACAATCTAATGCTAATTGTGGGCAAGAAAGTTCGAATCAATGGTTTTATTGTGTCCGATCACGCCGCCATGCGTGAAGAATTTCTGGCTGAAATGATTCCCTGGATACAGGAAGGGCAGGTTAAGAGCCGTGAAACCGTTGCCGATGGTATCGAGAATGCAGTGGATGCGTTTCTGGGCTTATTCGGGGGCGAGAATTTTGGCAAGATGGTAGTAAAGATTGACCAGGCAAGTTTCTGACCACCGCTTCGACAAGCACAATCCAGTATCGCCCCGACATCCAATAAGTAATCAAACACTTCATTCGCGATGATTGCATGGTCGGCGGCATTTGGGTGGGCAACATCCGGTTTTAAGCCTGAATCCGAGAACACTTCCCTGGCTAAATCGGGTATAGACACGCGCGTCTCTGATGATTTACGTTTCTATCCTGAAAATGGTTTGAAGCTTTCTCCAATGCTGTTTGAGCTTCTGTTTATGCTCTTCATCCATCGGTAAATCTTTCAAAGCCTCAGGCCATAAACTGCGCGCTTTCTCCATTGTCTCATCGATATGTGGTTTAACAGCCCGCCATGGAATGCCGAGCCTGTCAGCCCAGATCTGAAAATGATCTTCTGTCACTGAAAACCATTGTTTCGTTTTGCCAAGGTTCAGGGCGTATTGTGTTTCACCTTCCATGTAAACGCTGGTGCTGAGGATATCGTAGGCAGGAGACAATCTTGGCGTAATCTGGTTTTGGTAAAGAAGGCTATAGTTTTTTAAGTGGGCATCACCGTTTGCCAGTAAAATATTCACCAGTAACCTTCTGGCGAATTGCTGTGCATCGGCCAGGCCATCACCAGAATAGTTGTAAATCACCTTGCCGATTTGTTCATAATTGGCAGAGTTATATTTTTCCTGTGGGTATTTCACCAGAACCTGCGCAAAGTCTTCCGTATGAATTCTACTATTGCCCTCGCGATCAAATCGCTTGATGGCAAAAGCCAGACTTTCATCGGGCAAGTTGATTTGTGGCAGACTATCCAATTTGTCCAGTTCAACGAGCTGAATATCAGGGATATCAACGCCCGCCAAAGCCGCAAGGGACATTGCCGTGTATTCGTTTACTGGTACGTGCTTATGTTTGCTTGATGGTGTTTTGATAATCCAGTCACCAAGTTCACCTTTTTTTCTCAAGTTATAGCACCCGTCCTTTTCCTTCATGGAAAATTTCGTCTGAACGCCCGCCAATGAGAACTTGTTCCCCCGGTCGCTTACCGCCCTGGCCCTGCCATGGGTGGTCAGAACGCTTTCAGGAACCTCTTCGGGTTCCATGGGCGTGGCGACCAATGCCCCGGGCAGATCCTGGCCGAGATAAGAAAGAATCGTAAACTCATTATCAATGTGCGTTTTTAAGCCCTGACATATTAGTTCCCGCAATGCCCCCTCCGGGAGCAGGTTGGATAAAACAGGATGCAGCCGCTGATTTTTTGCCCATGGCTGTGACATGAGCTTTTCTGAATCGGGAAAGCCTGGGTGCGTAATAAGGCTGAATGTTGGGCGTGAGGCCTCCGCCTTAAACTCAGCGGTAAAGCTTAAAATAGTACGGCCATTTTGAAAGCCGGCCAAATATGCTGTGAGCCGGTCATGCAAGCTAAGTTTAAGAACGCTAACTTCATCAATTTGATTAAGGGGACTCATTCTTCATCCCCCAGCATATTCTTCCATGGATCATTTGAAAGGGCACTTTCCTCACTTTGCCTGGAGCATTGATTTTTTGTTGTTGCAGGCGATAGCGCATCATTCTCCAAAATTTCTTTTACAAGATTTAGCTTTTCTATAGGGATAAGCATCAACTTACTATTTACCCCCCGGGCAGTAAGTTCGAGCGTGTTTAATCTGGGATTACCCCTGGACTCCAAATGCTGATACTGCTGGCGGGATACGCCAATACGAAGCAGCATGTCTTTTTGCTTGAGGTTAAGCGCTACTCTGCGCTTTTTTAATTGTTCTAATAATGGTTTCATAACAAGAGATACATAAGTTGCTTTTTAAAACTAAGAAATACATTAGTTTCTTTCTTTTCAAAAAGCAATGAATAAATAGTTTTTAAGTGTTCGCAGCGAATTTATAATGAAAAGCAACGTATTTATTGCTACTTTGAATTTTATGAAAAATGGTTTGCCTGCTACAACATCCCTGTTTTTCTGATCCAATTTTAGCTTGCCCTGTTGTCCTGTAGTTAGCTCAGAGTGCTGCCTCGCCTGGATTGAGCGCAGGCGAAAACAAAAGCCCTGCCAGCTAATGAGTCGGTATATTCAGCGCCCGTATTGAATTCGACTAAAAATTTCATAAACCTGACAAGGGTAATTCATGATCTCTCAGGTCTTCCACCGCCTGATTGTGGCTCAAATAGTTAGAACCTGACAAGCCGGCAAAAAACGCGGTTTTCACCAACTTATCCATGATTGGGCCTTTCACCTCAGATAAATGCAGCTTGATGTTCAACTCTTGCAAGGTCTCGTTGATCTTCTCCAGGGTCTGTAAAGCGCTCATATCCACTGCATTAACCGCAGTACACATCAACACAACATGCTCCAGTTCAGGTTTTTCGGCAACCAATCTAAAGATAAGTTCTTCCAAATAACGGGTATTAGCAAAATACAGGCTCTCATCTATGCGAATGGAAAGTAAATTATCGAAGGTTTCAACATTATGTCTTTTTATATTCCTGAAGTGTTCGGTTCCAGACACCCTTCCAACCACTGCAACATGTGGCTGGGAAGTCTTGTACAAATGGATCAGTATTGAAGCGAGTACGCCAGCAGCAATGCCGATTTCTACTCCCACCAATAAAGTCAGAACCAACGTGATAGAAACAGCAGCAAAATCTGCTTTTGAATAGGCCCAGGATTTTCCCAGGGTCGAAAAATCCAGCAAGGGATAAACAGCGACCAATATTATTGCGGCCAGGGCGACTTTCGGCAGCCAAAACAATAAAGGTGTTAGCAGCATGGCAACAATAGAAATCAAGACTGCGGTCAGGAACCCCGCTGCCGGGGTGGCCGCACCTGCGTCAAAATTCACCATAGAACGAGAGAAGCCACCACAAACCGGAAAACCACCGGAGAAAGACACCGCGATGTTTGATGCCCCGAGGCCGACAAGCTCCTGGTCAAGTTCAATCCTTTCGTGACGCCTGGCCGCCAGGGTTTGGGCTACGGAAATTGATTCCACAAAGCCGATAATAGATAGCAGAACGGCAGAACCAAGCAAGCTGCTTATCAGGTCCAGGGAAAAATCAGGCATCGTCAGACCCGGCAAACCTGCGGGCACATTGCCGAGCAGCTCCACACCGTGCTGATCGAGACGAAACGTGTAACAAAGCAGGCCGGTCCCCAGGGCAACGATAACCGGCCCAGAGCGAGAAATACTGCGCGCCAATCGCTGCCCTGACCCTAAATTGAATAACAGAGATTTCAAGCCGCTTTTACACCATACGATCACCACTATGGAAGCGACCCCCAGGGCAAAAGTAGGAAGGTTGATGTCCGTGACAGAACGACTCAAGGACATCAACAGTTCGACCATGTTTTGACCGCTGGAACTAATACCGAACAAATGCTGGAATTGGCTTAGCCCAATAATAATCGCCGACGCTGTAATAAAAGCACTGATTACCGGATGGGACAAAAAATTTGCCATAAAGCCCAGACGCATCAGACCCAGTAGCAATAAAAAAGCGCCTGAAAGGAACGCCAGGCTAAGTGCTGCGGTAACAATTTGAGAATTATCGGTCAACTCCAATTTGCTGAGCGCTGCTGCCGTCATTAGTGACAACACGGCAACCGGGCCTACCGATAAGCTGGTACTGGTACCAAAAAAAGCGTACACAGTAAGCCCAAAAATACTGGCGTATAAACCTGCTTGCGGCGGCAAGCCGGCTACCAAAGCGAGAGCCAGGGCCTGTGGAATTATCATTATGGCAACGACTACGGCCGCTATGGCGTCATCGGCCAGTTTAACTTTGTCGTAGCGCCTGCCCCAATCGAATAGGGGGAAGTACCGGGAAAGAGAGACAGGTTTACGCAAATAGCTTCTCTGTTATTTTGAGACCCGATTCAGGAAATCTCCGATCAGCTTGCGATCAAGCGGTTCCGTGTCGATTCTTTTTCCGCTCTCACCCCAACCGAGCTGCGCATTTTGCACAAACGAAAATAGCACAAACGAAAATAGCACAAACGAAAAAACCGGCTACCGGTTTTCAGCAAGGACACAGTCATGGCTCATCGGTTCTATACCAGCTAAAAAATAGTCAGTTGCAGAATTTCTACAGCGTTACCCTTGTGAAAGCAGACTTCTCAGATCGATGATAGCGGCGTTGGCCCTGGAGATATAGTTCGCCATAGTGAGGGAATGGTTGGCCAACAGGCCAAATCCTGAGCCATTTAAGACCGGCAAAAGTGCCGATCTCTGGCTCGCTTCCAACTCTCTAATAATTTGACTCAAGCTGGCCACGGCATTCTTGTCTTCCAATACATCCTGAAAATCAATTTCAACTGCCTGCAGAAAATGCAGCAAAGCCCAGGTAGCACCTCGGGCTTCGTAAAAAATATCATCAATTTGCAGACGGGGAGTTTTGATTGAAACTTCCTGACGCACCGGGGTCGACTGCGAAGCACCTGACTCGCCCGCTGTGTCCGTGTTAATTCGTTGTTGTCGTACACTGGCGCTTAAACGTTGAGACAAACTGCCCAGCCTTGACTCCACCGCGAGCAGCCAACTAGCGAGATTATCGGCCCGTGCATAGAATTGTGCATCGGTGTTGGCGGGGTCGGAAATACGCGCAAGATAAGATTCGAGATGTTCAATGGCTTCTGTGTACTCACTTTCAGTGGCTGGAAACAGCCAACTGTCGTTGTTAAAGTGAAAATTTGGCTCACTTATGATCAGATCCGGGTCTTCACTGGATTGAGATTGCGAGCGACTGAAGCTTTCACGAAATGCACGCGATAGATCTCGCACTTGTACCAGCGCACCAAACTCCCAATTTGGGATGTTGTCCAGATAGATACCTGGAGGCGAAACATCATTACTTAAATAGCCGCCAGGCTTTTGCAGAAGTGTTTCAGCCACTCCAATCAGCGCGGCAGTAGTCGTGCTGCCAACGACATAATCATTGCCACCCAGCGCAAGTTTTTCTATTGTCTTCTGCCGAACCGGGAAAGGCGACGGCTCACTGCTCCAATACATGCCGGTGAGAAGAATAAGGAGTAACAGCAAGCCAAGGCCAATACCCAGTGGTTTTTTCCAGAAACTCTGCTCGCCAGAAAAGGAAAACACTGAAGTGAGCGAGGTCAGTTTGGTTTTGATAGCAGTCCAGAACATGAAGGCAGTCTAGCATCTATCCATGCGTAAAGTTGGTATTTCTGCAAACTATGAAAAGCTTGCCTGCGAAACACGATTACAGGCTGATCACAAACAGGTATTAGTCCGGTGTCGGCAATCTCAATCGAATACTTGCACGGCTGGCTAATTCAATATTCCCACGCAGGCGATACCCGCTGACGGCTTCCCGCATTACAGAAACCATCCACCTTGCCATTTCGTCGTTTGGTGCAGTAATCAGAAAGAATGCCTCGTGTTCACGGGCTTGTTTCGCGATATCGACTAATTGATTCCTGGCCTGTTCTGAACGCGCCGCATAGCGGGGATAGTCCAACTCAAAGAAAAGGTCGTCTGAATTCATCTCCTTTTGCAGAGCCTGCGTCACTGCCGCGATATCTGGATGAACTGCATCGACAAAACTTGCCCGCTTCAGCATAGTCCTGGCCTCATCAAATAACCCCCTGCGCATATATCCTTCAGACAATTGCAGGTAGCGCTTAACTATGTCTTGCAAGCCCTGCAACGCGATTTCATTATCCGGCTCATAGCCAAGTACTCGTTTGAAGCGGGCGTGGGCGTTATTATCAACGGGAGTCAAAAGGCGATCTTCCTTCAAAGCCCGCAAGGCCGCGTAGAGAATATCGGCTATCACACGCGGTCTAACCACACTCGCTGGAGCCGCGACTGGCTCCGCATCCGGCAAAACTCTTATGTCCACTACCCCGGCAGATGGACTTCCCTCATCCGGGGTCACCGTGTCCTGCTGAACCTGACAAGCTGCAAGAAAAAACAGAATCGGAAGAGGAAAAAATTTTACGGAGGAATTTGACATTACACTCAGCTCGAAGAGCTAATTCAGAATTTCAGAAAAGGGAATAAACCCAAGACTATCGCCGATGGCTACGGAAGTACAGGGCGGGACTATGGCTAAGCCGTCGGCCTGATTTAGAGAGACAGCGACAGCAGAGCCTTGATTCGAGTAAGGCATAAGGCATACATTGCCACGCTCATCATCCAGCAGCTTACAACGCAAATATTGCTGCCGCTCTCCCCCGGCTTGAGCTACAAACCCCGAGGGCAGCCAGTATTTTTGCGGCTTAACCCGGGCACACTCCAACATAGTTAATAAACAAGGCCGGACAAACAGCGCAAAAGTAACAAAAGCGGAAACCGGGTTTCCTGGCAAGCCAAAGAACTGTGTTGTGCCAAGCGTACCACAGGCCAGTGGTTTGCCAGGTTTGATCGCCAGCTTCCACAACTGCAAAATGCCCTCTTTCTCAACCGCTGCCTTTACATGATCTTCTTCACCAACGGAAACGCCTCCCGTACTAATAACGCAATCACTCCGTTCTGCCGCAGCGAGCAATGCCCTTCTTGTGGCGGCGAAATCATCGGGAACTATTCCAGCATCCAACACTTCCACATCCAGGCTTTCTAGCAGAGAGAACAATGTGTAGAAATTCGAATTGTAAATTTGCCCTGGTCCCAAGTCAGTGCCGGGTTGCACCAATTCGTCCCCGCTGGTGAGCAAGCTAACTCGTAACTTGCGTTTCACTGCAAGTTGTTCTTTTCCGATTGAAGCAAGCAGCCCCACATCTTGCGACTTCAGGCGATGACCTCTGGCCAGTACCCGTACTCCTGCTTTAATATCGTCCCCCGCCTCGCGTAAATTTTCACCTGCCTGAACCGGTTGCAATACAGTCAGTAAATCGGCATCAACCGTGCAATTTTCCTGCATGACTACGGCATCGGCGCCCGCAGGAACTGGCGCGCCAGTAAAAATACGTGCTGCCTCGCCGGGGTGTAACTGAACAGCTGCCTCGCCGGCAGCAATCCTTTGGCTAATCTTGAGACTGGGCGATTTGTCTCCCAGGTCAGACACTTTAATAGCATAGCCGTCCATGGCACTGTTTGTGTACGCTGGAACATTAATAGCCGATACACAATCCTCCGCCAGAACCCTGCCATTTGCTTTCACCAGAGAGACATTCTCTTGCTCATTAATAATAGGTAGCTGTGGCAACAGAAAATCAAGTGCCGTATCAAGAGGCGTTAGTTGAGTTTTTTGAATGGGATTCATACCGATAATTTCAGGCCAGCAGACATTATCAGCTAGCTGTTGATTCTGAATAATCGTCTTCTGCGGATAGAATACGATCAACATACAGAGTCTTGATAGTTTCCTGCAAGTCGCCATGCCAGGACTGTTGCTTAATTCCAAAAGTATCGAATATTTTCTTACTGGACAGTGTGGAATTGGGAATTTCCGGAAGCTGCGGCGTATTCTCAACGATTTTAGTGCTGTCCAATAATTGATAAATCTCTTCATCGTGATTGGCCGCATACTTCAAGGTTTGCCGCACGAATTCGATTTCCTTTTTTGTTTCTAAACCACTGTAGTGATAAGTACCCCAAACATTTGCACCGCAATCTACCTGCTGAGTGACAGCCAAAATCGCCGCTGCTAAATCAGCGGTGGACGTTGGGCTGAATCGCCGACGCCAAACTGTTATTCCGCTCCGGTGTTTTTTGATGGAGTGAATCCAGGATTTAATCAGTCCCTTTTTGTGTTTGCCGAACAACCAGCCTGAACGCAAAATTACATGAGAGCGATGTTTTTGCACCGCCATCTCACCAGCCAGTGAATAATGCCCATAAACGCCTTGCGGCCTGGGCTCATCGTTTTCGTTATAGCCCAGTTTTTTTTCGCCATCGAACACATAACTATTGGAAACATGCAGCATGGGGATATTCGAGTGATTGCAAATCTCAGCCAGAGTAGCCGGCAGCAGGGAATTAATTCTTTCACAGCGTTGCTCGGCAAATTCTGCGCGTTTCAGCGCGCTATGGTTTCTTGAAATGAAATCCGCCATGTTCACAAGCTGGCCTGGCTCGAAATCTGTAAGCATCCTGGCGATGGCCAGGCCATTATCGGGATCGAAGTGTTTATCAGCGGGCGCGAGGAAGCGAATTTTGTGCTTTCGCAAAATTTCGATCAAGCCTCTGCCGGTAGGGCTATTCGCTCCCACTAAAAACAACTTCACTTTTGCCCAAATCCCACTACATAGTTTGTCATTGCCTGGATTTTGATCAAACGTGGCCCGAAGTCAAGCAGAAGTCAGGCAGCCTCTGACTAATTCTTCAGGCTCTATGCGTGATCCAGCCTAGAAAGGAATATCGTCGTCAAAATTATCAAAATTGGCTGGTGCAGCCTGAGGTGCTGTCGCCGTAGAGGGGGATTGTGCTGGCTGGGGGCTGCCGCCCTGTGCCTGGCCGAAGGCATTGTCGCCCATATTGCCGCCACTACTACCTCGAGAATCAAGCATTTGCATCTCAGACGCGACTATCTCGGTGGTATAGCGTTTAACACCATCCTGCTCCCAGGAACGGGTTTGTAAACGTCCTTCTATATATAACTTTGCGCCTTTCTTCACGTATTGCTCTACGATTTCGGCAAGACGATTGAAGAAAATCACCCTGTGCCACTCAGTTTTTTCGCGTTGATCGCCGCTATTCTTGTCTTTCCAGGCTTCGCTGGTTGCCAGCGAGACATTGGCCACGCCATTTCCATTGGGCATAACCCGAAATTCAGGATCATTGCCTGCATTTCCTACCAGAATTACTTTATTAACACCTCGACTCGCCACTGTTGTCTCCCCCCGACTGAAACCTGTTGATCACACCATGCTCTACTTGCCAAGTGTATAGCAAGCTCGCGCTCATTAGAAATTTTTAGCGGAAATAAACTTCACTTTTTATTCTCAGGCTGGTCTTTACTCTTGGCTTTAGAATTGCCGATAATGGCCTGTTTAGTCAAGCCAGTGAGCTAGTCATGGATCAGATTGTTGTACGGGGTGCGCGCACCCATAATCTAAAGAATATTAGTCTCACCATTCCACGCGATAAACTGGTTGTAATAACCGGTTTGTCTGGCTCTGGCAAGTCATCCCTCGCTTTCGACACACTCTATGCTGAGGGCCAGCGACGCTATGTGGAATCATTGTCAACCTATGCCAGGCAGTTTCTGTCGATGATGGAGAAGCCAGACATTGATCACATCGAAGGTCTGTCCCCGGCCATTTCCATTGAGCAGAAATCGACCTCACACAATCCACGCTCCACCGTGGGAACTATTACTGAGATTTACGACTATTTGCGCCTGCTGTTCGCGCGCGTAGGAGAACCCCACTGCCCGGACCACAATACTAAACTGGAAGCTCAGACTGTCAGCCAAATGGTGGACAAAGTCATGACGCTACCCGGGGACAGCCGTGTCATGGTGCTTGCACCCATAATCCGGGAACGCAAAGGCGAGCATCTCCATGTATTCAGCGAACTAAGTAGCAGTGGGTTTATTCGCGCCCGGGTAGATGGTCTGATCTGCGAAATAGAATACCCGCCGGCATTGGAGAAGAACAAGAAGCACTCCATCGAAGCCGTAATTGACCGGCTGAAAATCAAGCCGGGGCTGGAACAGAGACTGGCCGAAAGTTTTGAGACTGCCTTACAACTGGCGGATGGTCTCGCCATTGTGAGCATTACGGATAGCTCAGGCAAAGGGGAAGATTTAGTCTTCTCCTCACTTTTCGCCTGCCCGCAATGTGGTCACAGTATTTCGGAGCTGGAACCCCGGTTATTTTCCTTCAACAACCCGGCAGGCGCATGCGGAACCTGCGACGGCCTGGGTGTTAAGCAGTTTTTCGATGAACAACGCATCATCACCGACGAGTCTCTGGCCCTGGCCGAAGGCGCGATTCGCGGTTGGGACAGGCGCAACATCTACTATTTTCAGATGCTCAGGTCATTGGCCACTCACTATGGTTTCACCGTGGAAACTCCTTTCAACAAGCTGTCCAAAAAGCACCAGAACGCCATTCTTCGCGGCAGCGGCAAAGAAGTCATTGATTTTCACTATGTGAATGATCGCGGTGATACCATCACTCGCAGCTACCCCTTCGAAGGCATACTGCCAAACATGGATCGGCGTTACCGCGAAACCGAATCGAACCATGTGCGAGAAGGGCTGGGCAAGTATTTAAGTTCGCAGTCCTGCCCTGATTGCGGAGGTACTCGCTTGCAGCGAGATGCCCGCCATGTGCTGGTACAGGGATTGAACCTTCCAAACATCACAGAAATGACAGTGGCGCAGTCCGCCGACTATTTTACTAAGCTCAAGCTTAGCGGCACCCGCGCCAGGATTGCGGAAAAAATCCTCAAAGAGTTACAGAATCGTCTAAAGTTTTTGATAGATGTAGGGCTGAATTACCTCACTCTGAATCGCAGTGCAGATACTCTCTCTGGAGGCGAAGCCCAGCGTATTCGCCTGGCCAGTCAAATCGGCGCCGGGCTGGTGGGCGTTATGTACATTCTCGATGAACCCTCTATTGGTTTACACCAACGTGACAATAGCAGACTGTTACATACTCTTTTCCATTTGCGCGATCTTGGCAACACCGTAATCGTGGTAGAGCATGATGAGGAGGCAATTTACAGCGCAGACCATATTATCGATATTGGCCCGGGGGCTGGCGTTCATGGCGGAGAAATTGTCGCAGAAGGCTCAATTGCTGCTATTAAAAAGTCGGAAAAATCACTGACAGGGAAATATTTATCGGGTGCCGAGAAAATAGAAATCCCGAAAACACGTAATGCCTATAATGAGAAAAAAGTACTCGCGCTCAAAGCCGCCAGCGGAAACAATTTGCAAAAGGTAGACCTTCGTATTCCGCTTGGTTTATTCACTTGTATCACAGGCGTGTCGGGGTCAGGAAAATCTACGCTGATTAATAACACTCTGTACCCGGTCGCTGCCACCAAACTAAACAAGGCCACCACCCTTAACCCAGCCGCCTATGAGAAAATTGAAGGACTAGAACTGCTGGACAAGGTGGTAGACATAGATCAAAGCCCCATAGGACGAACTCCGCGCTCAAACCCGGCAACCTACACCGGTGTTTTCACACTAGTGCGGGAACTGTTTGCCGGCACACAAGAATCCCGCTCGCGTGGCTACAAGCCTGGCCGCTTTAGTTTTAATGTAAAAGGTGGCCGTTGCGAAGCCTGCCAGGGAGACGGCATGGTAAAAGTCGAGATGCACTTCTTGCCCGACGTCTATGTCTCCTGCGATGTCTGTCGTGGCAAACGCTACAACCGAGAAACCCTGGAGGTAAAATACAAGGGAAAGAATATAAACGAAGTGCTGGACATGACAATCGAGGATGCCAGGGAATTTTTCGATCCAGTTCCAGTTATTGCACGCAAATTACAAACACTAATGGAGGTCGGACTTTCTTACATTCGTCTGGGTCAGGCAGCAACCACTCTTTCTGGGGGGGAAGCGCAGCGCGTTAAGCTGTCGAGAGAGTTATCAAAAAGAGACACTGGCAAGACTCTCTATATTCTGGATGAGCCTACAACCGGTTTACACTTTCACGACATAAAGCAGCTATTGGCGGTGCTGCACCATCTTCGCGATCAAGGTAATACGGTAGTAGTTATCGAACACAATCTCGACGTGATAAAGACTGCCGACTGGATCGTGGACATGGGTCCCGAGGGCGGCAGTGGCGGTGGCAATATTATTGCCGAAGGCAGCCCTGAAGACGTGGTTAAAATAAAAGCTTCTTTTACAGGGCATTACCTGAAAAAAGTGCTGGCTTGAAGCAGCAACACCCCCTCTGTTCGCTTCATTCAATTTCTGTCAGGGACTTCTCTCAGCAACAAAGAGCGCAGAAGGGTCGGCAGAAGATAGTCGGGGCCGGTTGTCTTCGAGGATAAAGCAGGGTTGGCTGATTTTCTTGCAAGCCAAGCCTGTGAGCGACCTGAATACAGGTGTAAACTATGCGTTAAACCACACACTGAACGCCCATTGGCTAACATCCAGGAGATTTCCCATGTCCAGAACTCTTTCACTACTTCTATTGCTTACCTCGAATTTTGCATACGCCGATTTGAAACTCACCGTTTTCGATTGCGGTCAGTTGAGTTTCACCGATGTAAGTCCATTCGGTTTAAGCAATGAAGAAACCTCCGTGAGGGAATTATTTGTGCCCTGCTATCTGCTCCAGCATGACCAGCATCTCATGGTTTGGGATGCTGGCTTGCCACTTGCGGATGTTGGACAAACCAGTGGAAACTCACGCTACGAGACCTCATTTCTCGATCAGCTCGCGGCCATGGATATCGCGCCATCCGATATCGACCTGGTGGCTTTCTCCCACATGCACTACGACCATGTCGGTGCCGCTAATGCCTTCACTGAATCGACTTTGCTTATACAGGAAGCCGAGGCCGTTGCAGCCTTTGAGCATGGGCAAGACAATCCAGTGTTTCGACCGGAACTCTATAGTGATCTCGGCGAGACAAAGCGGCGCAGCTTAAACGGAGATCACGATGTCTTTGGCGACGGCAGCGTGCGAATCCTCTCCGCCCCGGGACACACTCCAGGACATCAGGTCTTGTATTTGGAACTCAACAACTACGGCCCACTAATTTTGTCGGGGGATTTATATCACTTCGAGGCAAGCCGGGCATTGCGCCGCTTTCCTGTGTTTAATACCAGTGCTGAGGACACATTGAAATCGATGGATAAAATCGAGAGCCTGGTGGAATCAAGCGCCGCCACTTTCTGGATCGAACACAGTAAGGAACTTGCCGAAAGCCTGAATTTAGCTCCTGCGTTTTACGACTAGTATCATCCATGCTGGTGTAGCAGAACAGACCACCGCCTGCATCGGAGAAGCCATTCACGTTGCCGCTCCAGGGCTGCTTGCATCCCTGCGACTGCCAGTGGGGGCAGACGGATCAGTTGGGCTCGCGGGGATAGCCTGACGCGATCCAGACCTGGCAGGGCAATCCCGGGTTTTAGCCAAATGCTTTTGAGATATTTCAAAAACAGAACAGAACCAGGTCGGCTCATCGTTCAGATTAGGCGCCAACTGAAAAATCTCCCCTCCTCCCTCCATGAACTGTTTCCGGTAGTTAATTCCAATTTCGTGCAGGGTTTCCAGGCAATCTGAAACAAAGGAAGGGGTAACTACAGCAATTTTCCTACAGCCCTTTTGCAGCAAAGCATTTAGATGTGCATCGAGATAAGGCTGAATCCATGCCTGACGTCCAAAACGAGACTGAAAGGCGATCGAGTAGTTATCGCGAGTCCAGCCAAGCGCCTCCACAATATGCCTGGTAGTCGCCATACACTGGGCGCGGTAACAATAGCGATTGCTGTCGTCGACTTGCTCACAGCAGTTGTTAAACTGACAAACCCCATTGCCGTCCGCCTTCTTGATGTTCGATTCCGGCAATCCATGGTAACTAAAGACCACATGATCAACCTCATCCAGGTTAATGTGCTTACTGATCAATAGTGTCCAGACACGAATAAACTCTGGCTCAGAGAATAAGTCATCGATGAATTGTAAACGGGGAGCAGTGGCCCATTTTTCTGCTGCCTGCTTCACCTCATGAAAAACTGAAGCAGTGGTGGCAGTCGAATACTGGGGAAACAAAGGCAGCACCAGTATCTCATCTCGGCCTTTGTTTTCTAACTCCGCCATGGCTTGAGAGATAAATGGTTCACTGTAGGCCATACCGTTTAGCACTAACACGTCTTCTCCGGTTTCTTCCCAGGCCGACTGAACACTGGCCTGAAGGCGATCGGCGTAGACTTTAAGAGGAGCACCCTCATCCATCCAGATAGCAGCGTAGTGTTTTGCAGTCTTCGGCGCCCGAAACGGCAATATGATCAAGTTGCGAAGCAACCAGCGTCCCACCGGATTCATATCAAATATAAAGGGGTCGGCGAAAAAGTACTTGTAGAAATCTCTTAGCCCTTTTGTAGTAGCTTGCGCAGGTGTGCCGAGATTTAGAAGGAGAATAGCTTTTGACATGTATTGTTATTGTCCCTTAATTGTTTGGGCAGGCATAGTGCAATTTCAAGTCAGTGCAGCTTGAGAATTGTCATCCAGTCGAATTGAATAGTCGGGAATCGAGGAACAGAGACCGTGCAAAAATCCAACATTTGTCATTCTTGCACCTCCGTCATTCTTGCACCTCCGTCATTCTTGCACCTCCGTCATTCTTGCACTTCCGTCATTCTTGCGAAAGCAGGAATCCAGTAAAACACCCAAACCGGCAAGGGTTTTCCGCAGCTAACACAGCCTGGCGAGGGTTTGTTGCACAGTCTCAACAGGGGGAGTCTGCTCCAACGCTGTGACGAACAGAAGCAGAATCGCCACTACCTCAGCAAAAAGTAAAACTGATGCAGCAAATAAGCTGGCACACAGACTGCTCATTGGCATGATCAGGATGATTCAAACTTTCAGTAACTGGTTATCAGGAAATTCAAGGCGCAGCCGGCACTGGAAAAACCGATGACCACCCTGATCAGCGCGTATTCATTGGGCTGTAGCCGAATGGGTAACAAAGTAACAAAAATAGCTGCAAATCCCTTTGAAAACCAGTAGACTTAAAATCTCGGGAGTATTTTTCCTTAACGAACAAATTCTGAAATAAAGAGGATTACTGCGTGAAAATTTCTTTGAGTTTAGCCTTATCGGCAGCTCTCGTTGCTGCCACCGTCAGCGCGGGCGAACGAGTCGGCGATTTTGCCTTGATCGACCATGAAGGTGCCTTTCAGCACATGGCCTGGTATGACGATCATAATGCCGTCGTTATCATGCCCTTGACAAACAGTCAGGCCGATGTGACGAGCCTGAAATCTCTTCAGGGCAAGTACGCTCAGCAAGCTGTCCAGTTCTTCCTGTTGAATCCTGGCCTGCACACAGACCGCGAACAAATTAAGAATGACATCGCGGCACTGGGCCTGGATATTCCAGTATTGATGGACGATACCCAACTAGTAACAGAGATGCTTGGCGTAACCCACCTGGACGAGGCTGTGCTCTACAACCCGGGTAATTTCGAACTCCTTTATCGTGGCCCGATTGCAGGCATGGAAACCTCTATTCAGCAAGTACTCGCTGGTGACGATTTCGATTTGGTAACCGCCGCCAGTAGTGGGCAGGCCATAGAATTCTCTAAGCTGGATGATCACGCCAATCTTTCCTACGAGAAAGATATTGCTCCAATCATTGCTGACAATTGCGCGAGCTGTCACCGCGACGGCGGTATCGCACCCTTCGCCATGGATAGCCATCTAGCCGTTCAAGGCTGGTCACCCATGATTCGCGAAGTAATCATGACAAAGCGCATGCCTCCAGGTCAGGTAGACAACAAGGTCGGTCATAAGATGAAGAACGAAATGAATCTTGATGACGAAGAAATGCAGAAACTGGTTCACTGGGTTAACTCGGGTGCCAAAGTGGACAGCGAGAACGATCCTCTCGCAGCGCTGGTATGGCCGACAACTAAATGGTCCCTTGGTGAACCCGATCTTATTGTTAAAGTTCCTGAGCAATCCATCCCCGCCACCGGTGTGGTCGATTACATGGATATTCCTGTCGATCCAGGCCTGGAAAAAGACGTGTGGATAAAGGGCAGCGAAGTAGTCCCTGGTAATCCGGCTGTATTGCATCACATTATTACTACGGTAATACCACCGGAAGGTGCGCCAGATTTCCAACAGATATTAGTGGATCTATTGACAACTCTTCCTGCAGAAAAAGCGCAGAAAATTCGTAGCGATTTATTTGCACAGATCGCTTCTGGTCAGCAACCAAATCTCGGTGATATTTTCAAACAAATTCCAGAAACTGATATTGGTACTTTCCTGGGTAGCAGCGACCCCGATCTCGGCTCGGTGGCAGGCTATGCGCCGGGCAATAGTGTTTCCCTCAACCCCCTGGGGGTTGGTGGCCTGCTGAAAGCAGGTACTACTCTGAATCTACAGATGCACTACACAACATCGGGCAAGGCAACGACTGACTCAACTGAAATAGGTATTTACTTCTATGACGAGGGTGAAGTGCCCAAAGAACGCATGTCCGGGGGTATTGGCAATGCCTTCTCAATCAGCATTCCGGCGCAAGCCAAAGATCACGAAATGCGATTAGTAACTACTGTTCCTGAAGAAGCCGAGATATACAGCCTGATGCCTCATATGCACTTCCGCGGAAAGCGTATGAAGTTCACTGCGATTTACCCGGATGGCAGCGAAGAATTGTTGCTCTCTGTTCCCGCCTATTCTTTTAACTGGCAGCTTGCTCACGAGCTGGAACAGCCATTAAGAATTCCTGCTGGCACCAGGATTGTTGCCGTAGGCGCTTTTGATAACTCATCCCAAAATAGCTTCAACCCGGATCCTGATTCAGAGATCAACTGGGGTGAGCAGAGCTGGGAAGAAATGTTCATGGGGTTTTATTCCTGGAAGAACGTGGAGCAAGGTAGTTCTGATTAGATTAGAATCGACAGGATCACAAACAAGCAAACGGGGTACGTTGGCACCCCGTTAAATCCTTCCCGTGTGAGTTCTTCTCTTCAATCAACTTCAGCTTACTTGCTGCAATGTAAACGGCGGCTTGTTTGTGGCTCATGGCATCAGTCACTGAATTCCTGCTTTCGCAGGAATGACGAATGTTGAGTTTTTGCACAGTCTCGAATGACAAGTGCTGGATTTTTACACAGCTTTTTTAGTGTCACCAATTCTCTTATCCATCCTGTCCATCCTGTTATTCATCCATGTAAATGCCCTTCTGCGAACAATGGAAAATTGGAAATGATGCCCGGATTTTGAGCAACACCCAACGAGTCAGAATCACTTTGTATCATGGGTGAAAAATAATTGTGGGTGCCCATGATTATTTAACGATTATTTGTTAGCGAAGGGAAAAGCCGAACAGAGCAACCATCACCCCTACGCTACCCATTGTTAAGCCAACCATCCATTTGATTAGGTGTGTTTCGGCTTTGGCAATATCTGTCCTGAGCGTGGACTCGATTTTGGCAATATCTGTTTTAAGCGCAGACTCGGTGTTGGCTAATTCGTTCTTGGTGGCGAGGTTGGCGTTGAGCAGGTCAACTTGAGATTCGGCAAGTGCTTCGGCTTGTTGTACAGGCATACCGACCGCCGTCATACGCTTGACGAAACGGTGTGTATCAAAAGCGAGAGCATCAGAAGCCATACCCAAACTTTAGTACAGACGCTGTTGTTTGTCCACTCTGCTGGGAATTGAAAGTTGATAATGGACAATTGAAAATGATGGTTGGCGGGGCTACATCAAACTAACAGGCGATTGGAAAACCCTGGCGGGTTTGGGTGTTTTACTGGATCCTCTTTCGCAGGAATGACGGAGGAAGCGCAGCTTTAACCGCACCAATTCTCTTGTCTATCCTGCCTCTCCTGTCCATCCATGTAAATGCCCTTCTGCCATCATTGCCGGACTGGATTCCTGACGGGTGCGGGGATGGCGGAGGGAGTGCGGGAATGACGGCGGGTGGGCGAAATAGTTATATCCTGGCTGCTGGTGACTAGCACCGACACATTGCAAAAAGCGCCCCGGGCAACGGACATCTGAACCATCAGTTTCTCTTCTCTGAATCCAGCTTTTCTGAATCCAGCTTCGGCAGAGTCCAGCTTCGGCTCGCGTTGCCGGCTAATCCGATATAGAATCTCGCTGCTTGCCAGGTAGAATTGACACTGCCTCGTCTATCTTGTCTAAACCCGCCAGGGCGGCAGCGGGGATTCTTTTTGCGGAAATTTGAGAGCTGGAAAATGAACACCGAAGCTTGTTTCACCTTGCACGCCACTATCAGGCTGTTGACTAGTATTTGTTTAGTAGCTGTTGCTGCCTGTAGCGACTCCAACGAAAATACAAGGCAGACAACAGCCGAATCCGCTGCGCAGGAAATCCCGGTCGGCACGAATACATCATCTGCTTCCAGCGACAGCGTCGAGGACACCTTCGTCTACGAGGCTGACCGGTTCGCGGATATTCGAATACTGCGTTATCAAGTTGCTGGTTTCGACACTCTGGACAAGCAACAAAAAGAACTACTTTACTACCTGTCTCAAGCCGCTCTCTCTGGTCGCGATATCATGTATGACCAGAACTACAGGCACAACCTGCGAATTCGTCGTAGCATTGAAGAAGTCCTGGAATACTACGAGGGTGATAGAAGCACAGAGAATTTCAATAATTTTGTGCGCTATGCAAAGCAGGTTTGGTTTGCAAACGGCATTCATCACCACTATTCCAGTGCCAAATTTACGCCATTGTTTGATCAGGAATTTTTCCGTGAAATCATTACCGCATCCACATCTGGAGCAAACTTTCCCTTGCGGGAGGGCCAAACTGTAGAACAGCTCATTGCGGAACTGACACCGATACTGTTCGACCGGACTATTGATGCGAAAAAAGTCAACACGGCTGACGGTGTGGACAAGGTCATCACCTCTGCTGTCAATTTTTATGAAGGCGTCACTGAACAAGAGGTGCTTGACTTCTACGCCGCAAAGTCCAATAGCAACGATTTAACGCCCGTATCTCATGGTCTCAACTCTAAACTCGTGAAGCTGAACGGAAAAATTGTAGAACGAGTCTGGCGTGTAGGCGGTATGTACGGCGAAGCCCTGGAGCGGGTCGTGTATTGGCTGGAGAGAGCCATAGCTGTTGCAGAGAACGACAAACAGCGAACTGCCCTGGAGCTATTGGTTAAGTACTATCGCAGCGGAGATTTGGCTGATTTTGATGCCTATAACATCGCCTGGGTGCAAGATATCGAATCCACTATCGATGTAATCAACGGCTTTATTGAAGTCTATAATGATCCGCTGGGCTATCGCGGTTCCTTCGAATCCGTGCTTGCCTTCCGCGATGTCGAAGCCACACAAAGAATTTCCGCGATCGGTGAACGTGCGCAGTGGTTTGAGGACAACTCGCCAATCCTGGAAGAGCACAAGAAGGCGGACGTCACTGGAATCAATGGCAAGACAATAACCGTGGTTATGGAATCCGGTGACGCATCTCCCGCCACTCCAATTGGGATTAACCTGCCCAACTCCAGTTGGATTCGCGCAGAACATGGCTCCAAATCAGTCAGCTTGTCTAATATTGTTGGAGCCTACAACAGCTCTCCCAGTAAAGCCCTGGAAGAATTCGCCTATTCACAAGAGGAAATTACCCGCAGTCGCACGCACTCGAAACAAGCAGGCGACCTGCATACAGATATGCACGAGGTCATCGGTCACGCCTCTGGTCGGATCAACCCCGGCGTCGGCACTACCCGAGAAACCTTGCGTCAATATGCCAGCACCCTGGAGGAAGCTCGTGCCGACCTGGTGGCGCTCTATTACATAATGGACCCCATGCTCATTGAGATCGGCGTCATGGACAGCCTGGATGTCGGAAGGTCTGAGTATGATTCTTATATTCGTGGTGGTGCCATGCTGCAATTGTATCGACTACAGCCCGGCGAACTGGTTGAAGAAGCGCACATGAGAAATCGTCAGCTTGTCGCACTCTGGTCTTACCAGCAAGGGCTGGAAGAGAACATAATTGAACGGCTTGTGCGTGATGGCAAGACTTATTTTGTGGTTAACGACTACCAAAAATTGCGAGTACTATTTGGCAAATTGCTAACAGAAATTCAACGCATAAAGTCTGAGGGAGACTTTGAAGCGGCCAGAGACCTGGTAGAAAATTATGGGACACAGGTTGATCAAGAATTACATAGAGAAGTTCTCGACCGTTATGCGACTTTGGACGTAGCGCCCTATTCCGGTTTTATTAACCCACGGCTCGTAGCCACCGAGCGAGAGGGTGAAGTCACCGATGTCCACATTGAGTACCCGGATGATTTTATGGCACAAATGCTGGAGTACGCAGAAAACTATTCCTTCTTGCCAACAGAGAACTAATTGGTTTAAAACCTGCGATGAACCTGAAAAAGATAAAACAGGCCGAGCAAATTTTCATGAATCGCTATCCCGGTGGATTCTCGCATCCGGACATGATGGCTATTGGCAAGAAGCATAAAATGGACAAGATGATTACTTCGAGCCAGGCGGCGTTCGCCAGGAAAAATTTCAGGGACACCACCGATATTATCGAAAATATGATTAAGATTGTCTCTCGCTCTTCTCTGGTTTCAGTGTTTGAAAAACCAAAATTCAAAGACTTTGCCAATAACCTGGAGCCCAAACACAAAAACGCATTGGTGAACGGTCTAAAGGAACAGTTGCATGGGGATGAACAAAAGGGGTTTGAAAAAATACTGGACATAATGAAGATCGGGAAAATGGCGAAGTGGTCACTAATTAGTATCTGCCCTGTGTATTTTCGCCCACAACAAGAAGTCTTCGTAAAACCAACAACCGCAAAGAACATCATCGCGCGTTTCGGCTTAACCGGACTCGTTTACAAACCTCAACCAGGCTGGGCCTTCTATGACGAGTTTCGCGCCCGGATCAACGAGATGAAGAGCATGGTTGACCCTTCTCTATCTCCCAACAGCGCCGCTTTTACCGGCTTTCTCATGATGAGCATGGCCATAATGGAAGCGGACGAATACTGAATCTACTGATAAAAGAGTTTTGACGAAATACTCCAATGAAGAAATAGCTGCACCAGTATGGTATGCTGCGCCCTGCTTATGAAACTGCTAATTCGAAATCTGGCCCGCAGCACCACAGAACCTGAACTTCAAACTTTATTTGAAGCGCACGGCACTGTGCAGTTTTGCAATCTGGTGATGGACAAAAAATCCGGTTCTTCTAAGGGCTTCGCTTTTGTGCAAATGCCAAAGCCAGGCGAAGCCAAAGCGGCAATGAAGGTATTGAACGGCTCACAACTCACCGGCAAACGAATTCGAGTCAAGAAAGCAGCTATAATTGCCGCCAGCAAAAACGGCGAAGACTAACTACTGGTTAGCTGGCTGCCTTCATTTGGCAGTAGCTTGACCCCTGCCGAATCTGAGCAATGCAATTCAGCAAGTGCTTCACACTTTTCAAGTTGTGCGGGCAAGTGGAATCAGCCTCCTGACGGCAGGGTAGAATCAGGAAAAAATTCCTTTGAAGAGGAAGAAAAACAAAATAGAAATAGCAGCGCCGACCGGCAGGGTCACCACCCATGACAGGAATATCCGGCCGACTACATTGAGATTCAGGGCACCTATACCCCGAGCAAGACCAACCCCCAACACTGCCCCTACCAGGGTATGGGTAGTCGATACCGGAATGCCCGTTCCTGACGCGACAACCACCGTCGTAGCCGCCGCCAATTCGGCTGCGAAACCACGACTGGGAGTCAGTTCCGTTATGTTTCGCCCTATGGTCGCTATAACCTTGTAGCCCCACATCGCCAGTCCGGCAACTATTCCGCCACCACCGAGAAGGAGAATCCAAAATGGCAAACCGGATTGAGAAACAAATTCGCCACCACTGCTTACCACACCATTAACCGCAGCAAGCGGCCCGATGGCGTTAGCCACATCGTTAGAGCCGTGTGCAAAGGCCATCGAGCAAGCGGTAAAAATCATCAGCACACCAAAAACTTTTTCGACGCTACTGAAATGAAAGCCCTTATTATCATCTGGAACATCCTTAATGCCACGCAGCAGGAATATGCCAAGCGCCATGGCAACAAGGCCAACTGCTACAGCGATTGCCAATGACTGGCCAAAAGTAAAACTCAAGCCAACATAGCGAAGACCCTTGACCAGGGTGACCATCGCTATAACAAAACCCACCATGAAAATATAGAATGGCACGTACTTCTTTGCGTTGGTAAAGGGGTCGCTGGTGTCCAATACCAACTTTTGTACACTTCGAAAAATAAAGAAAGCGATTATCCCCGAGCACATGGGAGACACGACCCAACTTGCCACTATGGACCAGACTTTGCTCCACACCACCGCCTCAGTGGATATGCCGACAACGGCAAAACCCACAATTGCACCGATAATCGAATGGGTGGTAGACACCGGCCAACCGTTATGAGAGGCAATTAACAACCAGGTGCCCGCCGCTAATAAAGACGACAACATGCCATACACCAGAAGCTCGGGAGAGTCGGAAAAGCCTGCTTTCTCAATATCGATAATGCCGCTTCTAATAGTAGAAGTGACCTCGCCTCCCGCGAAATAGGCACCGGCAAATTCAAAAACCATCGCGATAAGAATTGCCTGTTTTATGCTAATGGCCCCGGCACCTACCGACGTGCCCATGGCATTAGCCACATCGTTCGCACCTACACCCCAAGCCATAAAAAAGCCAAAGATGCAGGCCATAACCAAAAAGATAGTACCGTATTGAAGAATTATGTCAGACATGGGCCACCTGGTTTCTGCGTAGATTTATTGTTATCAGCGTGCTATCAACAACAATAGCCGACCGCCAATTTTCTCTGAAATATCTGCTAGATCGCCGATTTGATCAATAATCTTATACAGAAACATTACGTGCACAGGAGGCAGTGAGCCCTCCAACTGGAATAATTTCGCACGAAGGCTTATCTGGCTAACGTCGGTCTGATGTTCCAGTGCATCCAGCTCTTCGATAAGGCTCTCTACTAAATCAACTTCCCGGCCACGAAAACCTGTTTCCAGTAGTTCATCCAGCTCATTGATCACCTTCAGCGCCTGGTTAGACGCCAATAAGCTTTCTTGAAAGTAGGCTCGCACTTCGACAATCAGACTTTCGGGGATTTCCATCTCCCTGCCAAGCATCAAGCCGGCAACGTCTTTGGCTCTATTCGCCAATTGATCTTGAGTGGACAGCAAATCTAACAAATCTGTCCGCGGAACCGGGAGGAATAAACTCTTTGGAAGCTTTGTACGAACGTCAGTTTTCAGGTCATCAGCACTGTTTTCAATCTCTTGTATTTCCTGCTGAATCGTATAAGCGGCATCCCAATCCTTTATAAAACTGGCCTCCAAAAAACGACCGAGTGCTTCGACACATTTGTGCGCAATAGCCATATGTTCTTGAATAGGTTTGATTGGCGACCGGCCAAAAAGAGCACTTAGCGGAGTTGACATAATGTTAGCCTGCTTCAATTTGCGCGCAGTATAGTGTTAGTCAACAATGAACTCTACTGTTTTGTCATAAAATTGTACTATCCGCACAGCTTTCCGAAATCGAAGGACAGAAGGACAGAAGGATAAAAGCAGGTACCAGATGCTGCAGAAAGTTCAGACAGGAGAAACAGTAATTATGCAGTAGCGACAAAATGTTCCGCTTTTCATTGGTCATCGGGCAAGAGAATTCCAGTGGGGCTGCTGCTCATTCTCAAGTTCATTCTCAATTGCAAGTCAAATTTTTGATGTTACACTGGCAAGTCTCAGCCAAACAACTCAGAAACGAGGTGTGAGCATGAACCTCAATACGAATTTTGGACACCGGCGTTTACTGCTAGTGGCTGTCTCGGCATTGCTTCTAACAAGTAATTTCAGTCAGGCGGAGGACGCTGGCAACCTCTACAATACTAATTTCGACATCAATGCAGGAGAATGTTATTTTGGCCGTCAATGCTCGCCTTGTCATGGCTTTGATGCCAAAGGAAATGATGAGACTGGCGCGCCTGATCTTACTGGAATACTTTCCCGAGCCAGCACACCGAGGCAGACATCCATACCATTATCCGCAATGGAGTTGCTGGCACTGCCATGCTGGCAGTAGCTGCCGACGTAGCCGATACGCGATTTTGGCAGTAGGACTAAGCGCAGCACTTCCTTTGCTGGCACAGGAAGATCAGTTTCAAACTGTAATAACACCGGCCTTTAGCCAGGCAAGCCGGGGTCGCCTGGTCAATGCGGCGCAAGAGCCAGAAAACTGGATGATGTATTCCGGCACACTGGCTAGTCAGCGTTATAGTCGACTGGATCAAATAACGAAGAGCAATGTGTCCAGCCTGGAAATGAAATGGTCTTATCAAATCGCGGTAACCGATAGAGCCGAAACGGTTCCTGCCGTGGTTGATGGCATCATGTTCATCGCCGAAGCCCCCAGTAACCTGGCTGCGGTAGATGCACAAACCGGTCGCGTTTATTGGCGCCATGATCACGAATTGCCAGATAACTTACGCCGTTTCTGGCAAGCAGTATGTAAGCATCGCTTCTGGCAACGTGGTGTATACCTTCGGGCTTCGAGAAAATTAATGTTGGCCGAATTGTCTATCAGCAGAGCAATAAGCCAAGAGAGCTAATCCTGACCATGAATACCTTCGCGGAACCCATTAAATATGCCGCCAGAATGGCGCCAAATAAAACTGCTGTGCTGGATGGCAACAATTCAATTAACTATGCGGCGCTGCACAAACATTGCAGATTATTGGCCGGCGCTCTTTCGTCGCTCGGACTCAGCAAGGGTGACCGGGTCGCTATTCTGGCCAATAACAGCCAGGCTTATATAGAAACCTATATCGGCGTTCCGGCTGCTGGTTTCGTGGTAGTGCCGCTAAACACCCGCCATGCAATGGCCGAATTGAAATACGCCCTGCAAGATTCACAGACCAAAGTGCTTCTTGTAGACCGTGATCCCGGCGAGTTGGCGGATTGCGTTGAGCAGGTAATCATGATCCCGACTGCCTACGATGAACTGCTGAGCAACGCCAACGAGCGAGAATTAGGGACAGATCTCAATGAAAGTGACCTGGCCGGACTTTTCTACACCGGCGGCACTACTGGCAAGTCAAAAGGCGTGATGCTTAGCCACCGCAACCTTATTGCGAATACTTTTCACTATCTGGCAGCCATACCTCAAGGCGAAACGGATGTCATGCTGGTTATGGCTCCCTTGTTTCATGCCGCAGGTTCCAACGGTGTAATAGCGAATATATGGACATTGGGCACACAAGTGACATTAGCCACATTCGACCCGGCAGCGGCTTTGGATTTAATCGAGCAACACGGCATAACCGAAACTCTCGGCGTACCGACGATGCTCGCGGCCATGGCTGAAGAACAACATGCTCGACCACGAAAAACCCAGACTCTAAAAATGATAGCCCATGGTGGCTCCCCCATAGCAACTGAAATACTCAGACGCACCCATAGTGCCTTCCCCGACGCCGAACTCGTGGAAGTCTATGGTGCCACAGAGTTGTCCCCTCTCTGTACTGTTCTTAAGAACGAACAGAATTTAATCGACTCAGCCATCGCCCGCTCCTGTGGTCGGCCTGTTACAGGCGACGAGATCACTATTCTGGATGCCGAAGGCAAGCCGGTAGGCTCGGGTGATATTGGTGAAGTCGTGGTGCGGGGAGCAAATGTCATGCAGGGCTATTGGAACAAACCGGAACAAACTGAGGCGGTGTTAAAAAATGGCGCCTACTGGACCGGTGACCTGGGCTACATGGACGCTGATGGCTATGTATTTCTGGTCGATAGAAGCAAGGACATGATTGTCACTGGTGGTGAAAACGTGTACTGCACCGAGGTCGAAGAAATCCTCTACCAACACCCCGCTGTACTGGAAGTTGCTGTATTTGGAGTGCCTGATGATAAATGGGGAGAAGCGGTGTGGGCTGTCATGGTGCCCAGAGAAGGCAGTCACGTCGATACTGAGGAAATGATTAGTTTTTGTCGCGAAAGAATTGCCGGATACAAAGTACCAAAAGGCATCGATGCTCAACTCGAACCGCTACCTAAATCCGGGCCTGGAAAAGTGCTAAAAAGAGAACTAAGAACCCCATACTGGCAAGGTCAGCAGCGCTCAGTAAACTAACTCCGCACAAGCCTGTCACCCGGCATAAGCTCTTGCAGCAACTCATGTCTCCGCTAGAGCCGACTATTCGCCACGAACAGCCTGGATGCTGACCTGCTGCCGTTTTAACCGGGTTTTGTTGCTCTCTTTTTGTCTCTGATACTGGTAATCTGGCATCTTTTGCCAATAATCTGCATTTTCGCAGTCAGGTTTCCCCTTGCCGCAAAACACATCAAATAGCCTGCCCAGCGAAACCGAAGCACTGGCTCTGGCGCAGAGAACCGACACCGATTTTCTTGCCGAACAGGCCAAAGAATTGTGCCATAGCGCGCATGGCAATGTTGTCACCTATTCCAGGAAGGTTTTCGTTCCATTAACCCATCTTTGCCGCGATGTTTGTCACTATTGCACCTTTGCCAGAACACCCGGGCGCATCAAGTCGGCCTATATGAGTGCTGAGCAGGTTCTCAACCTTTGCCATCAAGGCGCCAAAGAAGGCTGCCAAGAGGCCCTGTTTACGCTGGGCGAAAAACCCGAGTTGCGTTATAAGGCAGCCCGGCAAGCGCTGGCTGAACTGGGTTTCGCTTCCAGCATAGACTATGTCATCGAGATTGCCGGCAGGGTATTGCATGAAACCGGCCTGTTGCCGCATATTAACGCTGGCAATATGACCGCTGAAGAAATAGAAAAACTCAGGCAAGTGAGTGCGTCCATGGGAATCATGCTGGAATCTGCCGCTTCCCGCCTTTGCGAGAAAGGCATGCCGCATTACGGTTCTCCCGATAAAAACCCGGTGACCCGATTACAAACAGTGGAATTGGCGGGTGAAGCCCGCGTGCCTTTTACTTCAGGCATCCTCATCGGTATTGGTGAAACTCGTTTAGAAAGAATCGAATCCTTGCTGGCCCTGCGCCGCTGTCATCAAAAGCACGGCCACCTGCAAGAAATCATTGTACAGAACTTTCGTGCCAAGCCTGGTACCAGGATGGCACAGGCACCAGAGCCTGACCTGCATGAATTGCTTTGGAGCCTGGCCGTTGCCAGAATAATTTTCGGTGCCGCGATGAATATCCAGGCACCGCCCAACTTGAGTCCTGGTGTCCTGTCGCAACTGGTAAACGCTGGCATTAATGACTGGGGAGGCGTGTCTCCTCTGACTCCAGATCACGTGAACCCGGAGGCTCCCTGGCCACATTTGGAGAACCTCGCCAGAGAGACTGATGCCGCTGGCAAATTTCTGGAGCAGCGGCTTACAATCTATCCTGAGTTCGCCCAGAATCCTGAAAAGTGGTTAGACACTGCTGTCGAGACCCAGGTACTCAGACACAGTGACAGTTGCGGCTTTGCTAAAAGGGACACCTGGACGGCTGGAGCCAGTGCGCCAATCCCTGACATGGACACATTGTTGCTGGAAACACCGGCGCCGCTGAACCGCGTTTCAAAACATATCAGGACTATCGTCGCAGCCTGTGAAAAACAGACTGCCCTTTCAGTTGATGACATAAGCAAGCTGTTCGAAAGCAGAGGAGCCGATTTTGGCTATGTAAGCCAACAAGCCAATAAATTACGCCAGCAAGCCAACGGAGATACCGTCAGCTATGTGGTAAATCGAAACATAAATTACACCAATGTTTGTTACTTTAAATGCCAATTTTGTGCATTCTCTAAAGGCAGGATGAGCGAAAACCTGCGCGGTCGTCCCTATGATATTAGCGCCGAAGAGATCGCCAGGCGTTGCCGCGAGGCCTGGAGCCGTGGTGCCACTGAAGTCTGTATGCAAGGAGGAATTCACCCCGGTTACACCGGGCAGACGTATTTGGACATAGTACAAACAGTCAGGCATGCCGCCCCGGACATGCACATCCACGCCTTCTCGCCGCTGGAAGTTTGGCAAGGTGCCAATACCCTGGGCATTTCCCTCAGAGAGTTTCTTGAACAATTAAAATCTGCCGGACTAAATACACTGCCCGGTACCGCAGCAGAGGTCTTGCACGACGAGGTGAGACAACTTATCTGTGCCGACAAGTTAAATTCTGCACAGTGGCTTGAAGTCATGGAAACGGCGCATGGTATCGGCTTTAACACCACCGCGACGATTATGTATGGCCATGTTGACAAACCCATCCACTGGGCCAGCCATCTTCACAAAATTCGAGAGTTACAAAGCCGCAGCGGCGGATTTACCGAATTTGTACCGCTCCCCTATGTACACATGGAAGCGCCCATGTATTTGAAAGGCAGATCCCGCAAAGGGCCCAGCTTCCGAGAGGCGGTGCTGATGCATGCTGTCGCAAGGCTGGTATTTCATAAGCAAATCACTAATATCCAGGCTTCATGGGTGAAAATGGGCTTGCACGGTGTAAGCGCCTGTTTGAAGGCAGGTGCCAACGACCTCGGTGGCACGCTAATGAACGAAAGTATCACCCGTGCTGCGGGTGCAAGCCACGGACAGGAATGGAGCCCCAGCGCCATTGAAGACACAATTCGTCACATGGGCCGACTGCCTCGCATGAGAAATACACTGTATGCTGACGCCCCGCAAGAACGTCATCAGATGGCCATCAACGCGGAGGCAGCAGGCGAAATCGAGAACAATTCGGCTGCCAGGAAACAGCGTAGCAAAAGACTAAACAATCTCGCCCGGGTGGTCTGACAGGCTGCTTGCCAGGCAACGACAAGAATACACCACAAACAAGCAAGCCTGGCGATAGAAATCCCATACTGTGAGCGTATGTTGACAGGTATAATCTCGACAGCTCACCCACCATGAATGACGAATCTTTGTCTAATCCAGAACTCTCCCGGGAAATATTTCTCGGGACGACAGGCTAATCAGGACACGCTACCCACAAAATGAAAATCGCAATCACTGGAGCCAACAGCAGTGTTGGCCAAAATTTACTGAATCATATTATCTCGGCAACCGACATCAGCACTATCGCTGGCGTAAGGTCTACACGCGCACTACGGTCTCTGCCCGAGTCATCTCAAGTTGAGCCTCGCATCATTTCCTACCATGATGCCTCACAACTTGCCGACGCCCTGCAGGGAGCAGATTGTATAGTCCACCTTGCAGGAATTCTGATAGAGGACAAAAATACAAGCTATGCCAGTGCCAATGTTGATGCGACTGCCGCCGTTGTCAAGGCGGCACAGCAGTTAAATGCGAAGCATTTGGTCTTTATCAGTGTCGTGGGAGCCAGTGCCGATTCCGGCAACGCCTACTTCCGCTCTAAAGCACTTGCCGAAGACCTGGTCCGCAATTCCGGCATACCGAATAGCATTATACGAACACCACTACTACTGGGCCCAAATACAGCCGGAGCCAGCTCATTAATAGGTGCCGCCTCCCAATCCAAAACAAGAATTCTGGGCGGCGGAAAGTACACCATGCGGCCGCTAGACATTGATGATCTCAACCAGGCTATATTGAATTGTTGTAACAGCGATGGGCAAGAATCCAGGCACTACGAATTAGTGGGCCCCGAAGCCATCCGCTATTGTGATTTAATTCAGAAAACAGCAAAGATGATGAACAATAAGCTTGCCACAGTATCGGTGCCCATTGCCCTGGCCAAGCTGGCCGCAGCGATTGGCAGCCGCGTTAAAGGGGGTGGTATAACACCCACAGTGATTGATGTGATAACTAAAGATGACGTTGTGGCCAGCAACGCGGATGACGCGCTAAATATCTCTCTTACCCCGTTACAGAATACATTGGAAAAAATCCTGGAGCACAGGCGAAGCAAATGAACGAAGAAACTGAAAATAGCGTAACAAAAAAGAAGCCCAGCCTTGTCGGTCGAGGTCTGTTCTTGTTTATTACCGCACTTTGCCTTTTCTATCTGTATTATCGACTGAATGCTGCCGCCGCTGGTGAAGGCATGAGCCTCGTCGCCTACATGCGCCAGGTCTTTTCCACAGTAAACTGGATTCCCTGGCTAGTACTAATGATCGGCTATTCCCTGTTCTATTTCGTAATAGACACTTTGGTAGTAACACGCGCACTAAACTGGTTCATTGCCGACATTAAGTACCAGGACATTATGCCCATACGTGCCAGTGCCTACATTATTTCAATCTTTAACGAACAGATTGGAAAAGGGGCAATGGCTTATTACTTGAACAGGCGCGATCAGATTCCTGGCCAGGAAGTGGCATCCGTGATGTTGTTTATTATGTTTTGCGAAATCTATTACCTGCTGGTCTGGGCCACAATCGGCTACGCCGTTGCTGGCGGTGTACTGCCAGCAGTATTCAGTGTAGTGCCCTATATTGCAGCAGCCGCTACCGTTGTGCTGGTGCTTTGGATTGCCTATTTCCAGGGCATGATTCTGCCTGACAACAAATTTCGCGAAGGGCGGATATTACATGCCTTCCGTATGGCCAAACCCTGGCATTACGCTGCCTTCTTTCTACTGCGTTCACCGGCATTAATGGCAGCCATTATTGTCTATACGCTTGCCTTACATCTGTTTGGTGTTGAAGCGTCGCTACTTACTCTGCTCCCCTTGCTTCCAGTCATATTTTTCGCCGCCGCTGTTCCCACCCCAATGCGCGCTGCTGCCATTACTTTTTGGGTCATTTTATTCCCGGAAAACGAAGGTCAAATGGCGGCCTTCGGCTTCGTTCAGCACAACTTTTTTATTCTATTCAACGCGGCAATAGGACTCGTTTTCTGGCGTAGAGCGCAGCGAGATTTGTTCGGTAAATAATGGCTAACCTGTTAACCGCAATCCGATTGCTACTGGCCTTGCCAGTGACAATTGCAATCGCCAATGCAGAATTTATGCCCGGCTGGTTATTGCTAACACTTATTCTGATAGCTATTGCAAGCGACTACTTCGATGGCAAGGTCGCCAGGCTATTTGGTAGTGCCTCTGCTCGGGGACAGCTATTCGATCACAGCACTGATTTTTTATTCGTGAGCTCTGGTCTCGCCGCCCTGTCGATGGCCGGGATAACTAACCCGGTGCTACCGCTGCTCATCGTGATCGCTTTTACCCAGTACGTTCTCGACTCCCACTATCTGTTCAAGCAGAAACATTTACGCATGAGCTTTCTCGGTCGCTGCAATGGAATTTTCTATTTTGTCCCATTGCTGGTAGTTGCAACATCAAGACTGGAGTTTATGCAAAACCTGCAACAGATTCTGAATGCAGTAAATGAACTAGCGGCCTACGGATTAACCGCATCTACCCTTGCCTCTATTGTAGACCGCGCCATCGCCCCACTGCGAAATTCAGAGAACTAGATCACGACTAAACGCATTCTGTTAGCTGCTGGCACAAGGCAAGGCTTATGAGCAGGCTGCCCCGGCTGATTGAATTTGAATCGCAACTGAATTAGTCTCTCTGCGCCTGCCGATTGAACAACTTTCTCGCAGACGACAAATAGACATTGGTTTTCATCTCTGCTCCACGCCTGAGCAACATAAGGTTTATCCATGCAACTCCGCTCGCAACATTCCATTGGGCTTTTCCAAATTCGTATTAACTGGATTGTGGCTGCCTGCGTGTTGATGACAATCACCACATTCGCCAGACTTGGTGTTTGGCAGTTGCATCGTGCCGCAGAAAAAGTTGAGGCACAGCGGGCGCTGGAAATCGAATCCAGAGTAAACGCTGAAGCCATAGAGGACATCCCCGGCGGGCATCTGCACCGCGCCAACCCGGCGCTTCAGAACCGCCACGTTTCTTTGCGCGGTGAGTTCGACAACGAACACACGATTCTGCTGCTGGCGGAGTTTTTCCAGGGAATGATAGGGTATGGCGTGGTTACTCCCTTTCGTTTGGCCAGCAATAATCAACTGGTTCTGGTCAATAGGGGCTGGACTACCGGTATATTGCCAGCTAATACCCCCCCGAATCTCCGTCCAGTCTCTGGGTCAATGGAAATAACGGCACAACTATTTGTACCTGCGGAGAATACCCGGGTTCTTGCCAGCCAAATCGATGCATCGCGGTGGCCGCTGCGCATGAGGAGCCTGGAAATCGATGTAATTGCTGAAATTATCGGTGAGCCGTTGTTTCCCTTTGAAGCCCGAGTAACGGCAGGGCAAGACGCAGCGCTGGTGCGTCACTGGCCAGCAGTGAACGCCGCCGTAAACCAAAATTTATCCTATGCAGTGCAATGGTTTAGCCTGGCCTTATTGGTTCTTTTCGTCAGTGTGTTAGCAAGCAGCAACCTCTGGGCATTGTTAAAAGGCGGCAACCCGTAAACTGCTCTGGCTCCCCCCTCTTTTCGACAATGCTGACTGTTTTTGAAATAATCAATCGGATCGCTTCAAATCAGGTAAAAATGCAAAATCAAGTAACTGATTACTGCTGATGATCGCTGGTTATTGCAATCAATTGGCCAATCCAGTCATTCAAAAATTACACGGAAAGTGCTATGGTCAATCTGTTCTGTCAGTAAGAATGCACTTGATGTGACCCGGTTATCAACAGAGTAAAAACCAAACGAGCTATGAGGAGTAGCAACTATGCGAATTTTCCCCGCTAAAACACTGCCAGGCAGTATCGCCGCACTGGCAATAACGCTAGCAACAGCAATAACAATGTCCGTTGCTGGAATATCGCTGGCACAATCAAGCGAAGTCACCTTCCACAAAGACATTGAGCCTATTCTTCAGCGAAGCTGTCAGAATTGTCACCGTGCAGGTGGTGCTGGGCCGATGCCTTTGGTGTCTTATGATCAGGTTGCCCCTTTCGCCGGCTTGATCGAATACAAGACTGCCCTTCGTGATCGTGCTGGTGCGATGCCCCCGTGGTACATGGAAAAAAATATTGGTATTCAAGAATACAAGGATGATCCTTCTCTCAGCGATGAAGAATTGGCTCTCATCTCTACCTGGGCCCGAAGCGGCACACCCCGGGGAGACGAAGCTGATGCACCCGCTCCCCTGGTATTTGACGACAGCGTGAAGTGGAAAGCTGGCGAGCCGGATCTAGTCGTTAGAATGAACGACGTAACCAAGCTTGCCGGAACGGCAGACTGGTGGGGTGAGATTGATTACATTCCAACAGGCTTGGAAGAAGACCGCTATGTCAAGTCTGTCGAGGTGGTCGAGGTTAACGATGTGGACAATCAGGCAGATACTGGCCGCGACACAGTGGGCGGCGCTTACATCTTCCACCACATGATCTGGGGTACAGCCATTCTCGACGAGAACGGCGAACGTGGCGCTGGCTTCTCTATTCCCTGGCCGGTACACGAAGTAGGCAGAAACGCCGATATCTTTGACGAGGAGGCTGGTCGCCTTCTCAAGGCAGGGTCATCCATTGTTTCTGACTCAGTTCACTTGCACTCCAACGGCCGTGATACCACTGGCCACCTGGAAGTAGGCTTTCGTTTTCACGACAAGGACTACAAGCCTGCCTATAAGAATACATTTATCGGTTTGGGAAATGGTGTGGACATTAGTATTACCGGTAATCAGAAAGATCAGGAACTTCATGCCTATACTGTTCTGGAGCAACACACGAAGGTGGTGACTTTCGAACCTCACCTGCACGCTCCTGGCGAGCGCATGTGCCTGGAAGCGATCTGGGGTTACACTATTGAAACTCTTTCCTGTGTGGGTTACGACCATAACTGGGTTCGTGGCTATCCTTACGCAGAAAACGCTGCCCCATTGCTACCGAAAGGCACTATTCTTCATATCGTTGGCTATATGAACAACACGGATACAAACCCGAATGTTCCCGATCCTCGCAACTGGCAGGGTTCAGGTAACCGCTCAGTAACGAATATGTTCATTGATTTGGGCATCCGTGTTACCTTGACTGACGATCAATTCTTCGAGGCGATGGAAGAAAGACGTCAGGCGCTCAATCTAGGGCCGAACGATCACGTTATTGGCTGTCCACTGTGCCTGGCTCCTCTGGTAGCACCTGTTGCCGAGGCCGAAAGTGAAGTCGGCAACAAGCTTGCTGCTAACTAGCTGAGGGTTTAGTACTGTCTTGGCGCCAGGGATGAATATGAGCAAGACAAGTAGTGAAGCAATCACTCTGCTGATTGCTGCATTAATCGTCACTCCCTGGACTTAGCAGGGTTCGCCGCTGACATGCTCCAGCTTTACGTCGGACCGCTGCTGTTCCAGTTTAATAGTAAACGGGGGATCGTAGCGCGGCGGGTCTTGATTAATAATTATCTTCGTTCGTGGGGGTGTCACATAGCGCAGATTTGGCCCACCATTTCCGGATTCCAGGAGCAGTGTTTCTACCGCTTTGGTGACTGATGGTGCTTCCGCATCGGAACCGAAGGAGAAGCTGAAACTGCCCCGAATAAGACGATCATTTTCACCTAAAATTGCCCAATCGGTGGTGTAATATGTCGCCGCACCCAGCTCCGGGATTTCCCACAGGAAGTTTTTCTGTCTGCTCGGGTCATAACGAAAGCTGATATCGATCCAGTCGTGTAGCTGGTTGTGCAGAGTCAGCTTTAGCAGACGCACTGCATAAGGAAAAGCCAGGCTCAAATGCTCTGGTGCCGCTGACAGGACACTGTCATGTAACGGCGAGGTTTCTGTTTCAATGTTTATTCCTGTACCATCAGATTCTTGCTGACAGGGGTCGGTTTGGGGAAAGGCAGAATGCCAGAACCCTAAACCCAGCAAAAATACAGCGGTTTTTTGTAAATGATGTAATGTCAATACTATTCCCGTTTTATCCTGCCTGTTACAACAAAAAATAGACCAGCGGCGACAGCCAGGAAGATGACGAAGAATAGCATCGCAGGCCATATTTGGGCAATGCGATGCTGTTCACACCGAAGGCGCAAGCCGAGCGAACAACGAATAAGGTCAGGACAGCTATGCAAGACACTACTCTCGAAGAGATGCTGACAGAATTGCAAGAGAGCAGTACTGGCAGCACTACATTCAGTGAAAATTGGTCTCAAGGTCGTTCCGCCTTTGGCGGGCTGGCTGCCGCATTCGCTGTCACCGCCATGCGCAAGCAATTACCCCAGCCACGCACAATTCGCTCTCTGCTGGTATCCTTCATCGCGCCAGTGCCACCAGGGCGAATTCGGGTCGATGCCCAGGTTTTACGCCAGGGCAAGAACGTCACCCAATGCAGTGCCTCGCTACTCGCCAATGAGCAGCCAGGACTACAGGCTATGGCGGCCTTTGGTAATGCTCGTGAGGCTTTTACGCCTCCTGCTGCACCCAGAATTGAATTGCCAGAAAGAGATCAGGGCATCGCCTTCAGCGACCACGCAGCACGGCTTCCACATTTTCTACACTACTTCGATGGCTGCTGGATAGGCGCTGGCATACCTTTCTCGGGAAACTACAAACCCTGCCTAAAAATGTGGGTGCGACATACGCAAGAATTATCAAAATTCCCGCTGGAAAAAATCGTCGCAATAGCAGACGTTCCAGCTCCCGTGCTGCTATCACATTTTGACAAACCTCCGCTACCTGCAAGCTCACTTAGCTGGTCACTGGAATTTGTTGAAGCGCCAGAATCCATTAGTAGCGAATGGTTCTATCTTGAATGTAATGTTGATGCAGCAGCAGATGGTTATACACAGCAATCTGGAAAAGTTTACGACGAGCTGGGCCGCCTGGTCGCCTTAACCCGGCAATGTATGGTCTACTTTGGCTGAGATTTCGATACGCACCAGGGTCAACTAACAGTGCGCAGAGACTGCTGTCAGTTTTTGCTGGAATGCCGATAGAGATTTACTATTGAGAGACTGAAATTGATGAACAATAACGATTTTCGGCGAAAACCAGACTTCCTGAGCGTTATTTTGCTGGCAGGGCTATTTTTTTCTCCTGCCTTGCCGGCACAACATAGTCATGGGATTTTGACCCCCGGCGTTACCTTCCCGCAGGATAACTCAGTGCTCGCCGAGCCACCCCAGCTCATTACCATGAGTTTCAGGGTGAATGTACGACTTCTCAAATTGGCTCTGTATACCGCTGAAGACGAATGGATCAGCATTAATTTTCAATATGATCCGTCAAGACTGAGCCATAGCTTTGTGCTTCCGATTCCAGATGCGTTACCCAAGTCTGACTATTACGTAGCGCGATGGTCGGTAACGGATGATCGTAGCAGGTTGGTAAACGGTGAGTTTAGCTTTGCATTTGGCCCCGGGGCAATACCTCCTTCAGAGACAATTGCATCAAGGATCAGTGATCTGGAAGAAAACCTTCCGTCTACCGGCGCCTATAGACTGGGATCGATTGAGTAGCACATCCGCCTTATGAAAAACCAGTGTGCCTGGCAGGCTATTTAACGAAATTTAAACCCTTGCCCGGCCAGAAAGTCTTTCATGTGTGGTCGCGATTTTTCTGATAATAAGCTCGACACTTGCTCGGTCCAGCTAATGCCATGCCCTCCGCCAGTTCGCGCGCGGTAGTATTCGCGAATATTTTCATCGTAGTCCGCAATCGCTTCGCTATCACCCTCCTCATTGTAAACTTCCTGTTTCAAAATCACCGACAAAGGCAAACGCGGTTTAACTTCTGGCTCCTGGTCCGGATAACCGAGACATAATCCAAATACCGGGTAAACCCCCCTGGGTAATTGCAATAATTCAGACAGCTGTGCCGGGTCGTTTCGAATACCACCGATATAGCATATCCCTAAACCAACCGATTCAGCCGCAGCCACCATACTTTGCGCCATAAGCGCCACATCTACAGTGGCAATCATAAAATGTTCGGTATAATCTCCCGCAAACTTTTTTTCGTATTTCTCGCAATAATTCCCGGCTCTTTTCAAATCAGCACAGAAAACCATAAACTCGGCTGCTGTCTCTACATAGCTTTGCCCACCGGCAAGCTTTGCTATTGCACGGCGTGTTTCGCTATTGGTTACTCTAACTATTGTAGCTCCCTGCAAGAAACTTGATGTCGCCGCTGCCTGCCCGGCTATAACCAGGTCATAAAATAGTTCTGGCTCGATTGCCCGATCAGTATATTTTCGAATGCTGCGATGGGATTTCAGCAAATCAATCACTGAGTTCATACTGGATTACCTATAGAAAAATGACGACAAGCTGGTGCCAGGAGTTACTGCGTAGTATTGGTGAGATTATCGAGAAATGCCGGTACCATGTCATTGGCCACATTGGATCCAGCGTTGAATAACAATACTAATCCAATATTTGCTTCAGGCACAAAGGCCATCTCCGATCTGTAACCGCGGACACCTCCACCGTGATGGATCACTCGTTGCCCCTTATAATCGAAAACTCTCCAGCCAGTCGCGTAGTAAGCTTTCTCCAGCCCCGACCAGCGATTGAAATAGTTACCTCTGGGTGTCGCGATAATTGGTTCGTGCATAGTGGCAAGCAACTGCGGCGACATCACTTCCGGGAAAGCACCCAGGTTTGCCCGCAGCCACCTGCTCATGTCGAAGATGCTGGCATTAATCCCCGAGGCTGGTGCCACCGAGTAGTACGCCGAATTGGTCGTGGTTGTACGCCATGAGCCTCTTGCCAGCCGATGTGGTTGAGTTCTCTGGTCACTCTGCAAATAGGCATCTAATCCAACTGATGCCGTTATCATGCCCAGAGGCTTAAACAGTTGTTGCTGGATATACCTCTCGTAACTGTCACCAGTACTCGCTGCAACCACATCGGCTACTATTGAAAACACGACATTCTGGTAACCATAACATTCACCGGGCTGACACACCGTGGGAATTTCAGGAAAGCGTGGTTTAATTCGATCATAAGAAACGCCATCATCCAGTAAATTCGAGTAAGAATGCGGCATTAAACCGGTTGCGTGACTTAGCACATGTTGCAAGGTAATCCCCCGTGACGAACGTCGAGTTCCTAAACGCATAGTTGGAAACACATCGGTCAACCTGGTATCCCATGTTTGAAAATTCTGCTCGACCAGTAAGGCGGCAGCAGCACCTGCAAACGTTTTAGACATTGAAGCTATTCGGAAAATGGAGTCGGTATTTACCGGCAGGCCGGTTTCAATACTCTTAACACCCCAGGTCTGCATGTGCATAATGCCCTCACGAGAAACAATCGCCAGCGCAACCCCGGGTATCTTCTTTTCTCTGGTCGCCGCCTCCATCCAGGTGACAAACCCTGAAAAATCATAATTGTAATTTGATTCACTGTATCGGCTGTCGGCCACGGCCAAATTCCAATTGCCTGCGCTAGCCAGAACCAGAACCAGCAGTAGCTTGATCGCCGCTGGCTTTAGCCACCTGACAAAGTAGTCAAACTGGCTAAATCCGGCTTGCCTTGGGAGGCATGATTTGGTGTTACCTGGAAATTGTTTACTAGTCTTCATTTCAACCCGGGAGTAATCAAAAAAATGGCTTGGTAAAATGGCCGCCCTGCCAGGCGTAAAAACCGGTTACCGATGTTAGTGAAGCGACTCTGTTACCAGCAAGCATCGATTAAAAGTTTACAACAAAAAACCGACTTAACTTCCATTAGGTCGGCCAATCGGGGTCACATTTTAGCTCTCTGGCGTTCAAATTTCTGCCACCAGGCCGTGCTAATACTAAGGCACAAACAGTAACATTCGACGGCCCTCTCGTAGAATGGTTACAGCGAAAAAACGACGATCGCTGCCATTTGGCTCTAGCTCCGTTACCGCATTGAAGGCTGCTAAATCAGCAATGAGACGTCTATTAACCTGAATAATGACATCAGCTTCTCGCAAGCCGGCAGCCCATGCCGTTCCTGGTTGATGCAAAGAAATAACTTCAACACCCTGATCTGTATAGGCATTATCTTCACTTACTGTTTTCAGCCGTGCGCCTCGAAATTCGCTGCTGCTAGCGGGATGCCGGTCGGCCGCAAGCTCTCCGGCAGCGCCGCCTATCGTCGCTTGCAATTGTTGTCGTTCCCCGTTTCTGTAAAACACCAGCTCTACCTCTTGCCCCTGTAACATCAAACCAACCCTGTTTCGCAGTTGCCGACTTCCCCGTACTTGCTTGCCATCGATCTCGACAATAACATCAGAAACCTCAACACCTGCTTGCTCAGCCGCGCTGCCGGGTACTATGCCAGTCACCACCGCACCGTAATCTACGTCAATCTTGAGAGCCGCGACAATGTCAGCAGTTGCATCGGCAATGGTGACGCCAAGCAGCCCGCGGCGAACTTCACCATCTCGCTGCAAATACGCCATAACCGTCGAGACCATGTCGGTGGGAACCGCAAATCCAATGCCGTTACTGCCCCCGTTTTTGCTGATGATAGCGGTATTGATACCTATCAGATTTCCTTCCATGTCAACCAGCGCACCCCCGGAATTGCCTAAATTGATGGCGGCATCGGTTTGAATAAAGTCCTCGTAGTTGTGGTTGTGGTTGTTAAACCCTGCTCGACCCAGCGCGCTAACTATGCCTGAAGTCACCGTCTGCCCAATGCCGAAAGAGTTCCCGATTGCCACTACATAGTCACCAACCTGAACAGTGCTTACATCCGCAAATCCGATTTCAAGCAGATTTTCAGCCTGTACTTTTAACAGTGCTATATCAGTACCGGAATCGCTCCCTAGCAGCGTCGCCTCCAGGCTTCTGTCATCGCTGAGGCGTACCGTGATCGACGCGGCATCTTCTATTACATGATGATTAGTAATTATCAGCCCCCGGGCTGCATCAATAATTACACCAGACGCGTCAGTGGCATAATGCCGATTCGGCGCGCCACGTTGAGGGGCAGGCAAAGCGTCAAAAAAACGTCTAGCCCCTTTAGGCGGCTCTTTTCCGTTAAAGAAAAAGCCCCCCCTGACGGGAACCGACTTGCTTACCCGAATACTGACCACAGCCGGCGTGACCTGCTCCAGCATGGGTGCTAACGACGGTATTCCCTGCTTCAGTGCCTCGGTGCTTATAGCCTGAGCTTGAGCGGCGACAAGTACAAAAGCGGCGATAGGTACAAATACGGCAAAGCGTGATGTTTTGCCAGGTTTCACTAATATTTCACCAGTCATCTTAAAATCTCCTGAATAAACCCTGTGAATGACATAGCCTCCAGCGCAGCCTGCGATGGTGACTGTACCGGGTTCGAATTTAGGGTCAGAAGCGACAAATAACCTGAAATTGCGATGAATTTTATGTCCAGAAAACCTGCGCAGGGAGAAAATTACAGTTTGGGCGGTCTTATTGAATTAGAATAGCTTTGTAAGAGTTGGCTGCCAGATTAGATTTCAGCTCTTGCACGGCTTGCAATCAATTATTGAAGTGAAGATGGTGACTTGGCTCATGTCAATCAGGATCACAGAACCGTTAGCTACTGAAGCGCAGACAATGCCGGCCTTGTCTGCCCCGTTTTCTGTTGGCGACTGGCAAGTATGGCCAGAATTAAATCGACTCCAACACCGGCGAGAGACAAGGCAACGGCAACTGGAACCGCGCCTGATTAACTTGCTTTGTTACCTCGCCGCCAATTCAGAGCGAGTTCTATCTCGTGAACAATTAGTTAATGAATTATGGCCTCGTGTAACCGTTAATGAAAATTCCCTGACCCGCGCTGTGTCTGAGCTACGCAAACAACTGCATACGTCAAACGCAGATAGCAAAAATTATATAGAAACTATCTGCAAACGCGGCTATCGGTTACTACCGGCTGTAACAACAATAGCGTCAGAGCAGGTTTTGGCTTGCAGTGCGACTAAAAACAACGCCCGGGCAGGTTTTTTTCAAAAATCACGGTGGCAAGTCGGCGCCGCTGTTTCAGCGCTATGCTTCAGCCTGGTTATCGTCGGCTGGCTATCATTGGACAGCAGAGGTATTTTTCAGGAACAGGGTGCTGCGGTTTTGCTGTCGGATAAAATTCCTGGAAATGCACCTGATTACCTGGGTGGTGAGCTTACTCTTAGTACGATGAACAACACAGCAGCGGGGCTGGAAGCCATCGCGACACCGGTACTGTCAATGAACGAAAAGCAGTATGCGTTTATCCAGTATGACAGCACTGGCTCTACAATTTTTCTGGGCGAGACGGGCAGCGCAATCGAGCCAGTGCCAGTTTTTTTCAGCAATCGCCATGTATTCAATCTGGCCTGGTCGCCGCTGGGAAATAATTTATTGTTCGCGATGAAAGCGTCTATGGCAAGCACCGCTGTTTATTCGTCAGTAAACGAGACTGCCGAGTTGCTCATGTTGAATTTGAACACGCTGGAAACCAGCCGCCTTGTTCAAGACAGGAGTCCCGCCGACACGGAATCAGCAGCAGGTCTCAATCTCACCTGATACCCGCTATTCCAGATCAAACCCGGGCGGAAGCAAATGTCGGGCTGCTTCAGAGGCTGTGCAAAATCCAGCATTCGTCATCCCTGCACCACCCTGTCATTCCTGCACCACCCTGTCATTCCTGCGAAGGCAGGAATCCAGTAAAACACCCAAACCTGCAATGGTTTTCCGCAGGTAACGCGACCTGGCGTGGGGTTCTTGCACAGTCTCTTTAGCGCTACATCTCACTGATACACCTCACTGATGTTCTGCGGGACCGATTAGCGTGGACAAATAGGCGGTGACGACAAGGATTGTCGCCGCTAAAAGTATTTCATACCGAATCGATGCTTGCAGTTTCTTCACACTGTCTGACTGGCCAAGCGCAGGCACCAAATACAATTTGTTGATTGCTGCCACGCAAAATAGCGCCAATACCAACGCGAATTTTACTAATAGAGCCTGTCCGTAACCGGTGTTGAATAACTCGCGGGGAGAGTCAAGTAATTCCAGCAGCATTAGCGTACCGGCTATCACTAACGTCAGCAGGATGACAATCGCGTTGTCTCCAAAACGCTTTAGACTGACTCTCAGGGATTCAATGTCCAGGCTTCGACTTAGTTGCAGAAACGGCAGAAGACAACCTGTCCATGCCGCAAATGCGATAAAATGCGCAATGATTGCTACTTGTGCGATAACACTTAATACGGATACATGACCCGCGACCCGGTGACTAAACGCCAGTAGTATCAAGGCCGCTACTGGTAGACCTGTCATTGCCCGGGCAAAGCTGTTTGCTGAGGCAATGCTGGAATGCTGAATTGTTTTTAGTAAAAATAAACTGGAGATTGCAGCCACAATAAATGCCAGCAAGCGCAGAAATACGATATCTCCCAGCGCGGTTTCCAGTAGAATCGACATCATGCCCCAATCGAACATGCCGAAGATTCCCTTGTCGTTTATCAGACCGACCTGCACCAAAAACCCAAGAACAACCCCCTGGAAACCGATTATTGAGCCAGTGAGAATGTAGGAATAGTTGTATGCGAGTGCTGATTGATTCGAACACGAGTAGCGCCAGGCAGTGAGGCCGCCGCCAGCAACAGCGGCAGCACCACTATAAAGAAGCAGCTTTGCGAGCAGGCTGGCTAATTCCCAACTGTCGAGGATGGTAAACATTTTAGCGGCGACTAGTGATCTCTGCCGCCCTGACCGGCGTTTACCTGCGCTTGTTCATCCGCTGCATCTGGATCAACAGTAAAACTATAGCTATTGCTTACAATATGACCATCTTCACCTACCACCGCCCAATTGACTGTGAATTCACCCGGGTGCATTGCTGATGTCTTGATCATGAACGCAGCTTTGGCTTCGCTATTGCTTTCGAAATTAGTTGGCATCTCATGATCCATCGCCATGAGTTCAAGCTTCATTAGCTGTACTGGCTCATTAAAAACCAGACTAATGTGAGCAAGTGCTTCTCTCACAATAGCACCATCGGCGGGAGTAGATTCCTTAAGAACAGTGTGCGCGAAACTTGCGACAGAGAGTGGCAATGTAAGGGCAGTGCAAAGCGCTAGTCGCGCAGCCCTGTGTAAAGATAGAATTGAGTGCTTCATTAGAAAATTCCTCGGTGTTAAAAAAGAGAATCCCTGTGCCAAAATCCGCTGTTCGTCATTCCTGCGAAACAGACTGTGCAAAAATCCAACATTCGCCACTCCTGCGGGAGAGACCGCGCAAAAAACAAACATTTGTCATTCCTGCACCACCCTGTCATTCCTGCGAAGGCAGGAATCCAGTAAAACCCACAAACCCGCAGGGTTTCCACCTATAACGCGGCCTGGCGATGGTTTGTCGCACAATCTCGCCACCTGGAAGGCTAGCTGTGGAATTATGGCAGCTCTGTCTAAAATAGGCGACTCTATTATGCAAAGCTCTCTCAAGAGTTGAAAAGTGCAAGCTAGACTAGAAATTCGCATATCTCTATCCAGCCATTTTGATTCGCCTGGAAAATAGTATTTTGTAAGGTTCTGTTCTTTTCCATTTTCTGCATGGTGAAATGTTGCAACAAAACTCCATCAAGTTTTTTTATCTGTGTTTTTATTTCTTTCAACTCATACCTTGTTATGCTGGCCAGATCAGATTCAGATGCAATCAAGGAAAACGGATACTCTGCAATTGTTGTGTATTGTTTTGAGATTTTTTCTGCAGGAAGAAAATATTCCATGATTACCCTGTTTGAATGAGTAGAGGCCGTAAACCCTGCTATAATCTTCCACAAGACTGAACTTTTCAAATAGTATGATATTCCTTCAAATAAAATTAGTGATGGTAAATCTTTGCGCCATCCATGCCTGGTTAGATTAGACTGGACATCGCAAGGATTAGAAATATCCATTGTTATACATTTGATACTATCAGCAAGAGACGAATCAACATTATTAATGAGATTCTTTTTGAGGTTCATATTTGCTACATCAATTTCAAAAACCTTGCAGTTTTTTGACCATGAACTTATCTCTAAAGAGAGAGCATCAAATCCTGCCCCAAAAATAATTACCTGTGTGGCCTCATTTTGCGTGATGGCAGCATTAATTACACTACAAATAGTTGACTTTCTGTTTTTTATAACCTCTGAATAATGCGACCAAAACTGATTGCATTTTTCAAAAAGTGCCCTGCCTGAATCCAGGTTTAATTTTTTGAGAAACTTTTTTGCAATGGGGCTGGTGTGAATCTCCCCCATGGCCATTAAAATAACAAATGCCGAGGTAGAAGAGATTTTATTTATTTTCAATTATTATGCAACATGTCTATAATTTCCAGCGTTTTCCTGTTCTGAGATTTTCATGTAACTATCAAAAATATTTGGGTTGACAAACTTTCCGCGCACAGAAAATAGTGCTTGAGCCTGAGTTTTTAACTTTATACCGTCTGTAAAATCTGTTTCATTTTCCCTGTTTCCCTGTATGCCGGCAGGAGCCATCAATGTAAGCGTCAGGGCAGGCACAACTAAAACGTAAGCGCCAATAAGTCAGCCTCACTATTTTCGCATTAGTACTCGGCAGCTTCAGAAAGCAGATGCTTTTCCCCATCCCATTGAAAACGCCTTGTTATTTTTTCGGTCGGGCAGCATAGCGGATCGTCTTCAGCATGAGCGGTTAAATCCATCACGATGAGAGCATTGTCAACAGCAACATTGTTAATGATAACCCGGTCACCAATCGCTGTTTTACTCTTCATGGTGTCAGTGCCATCAAACATGCCCTGATACTTGAAGCTGCCGCTACCACCAAAATCCTCTGCCCACACCACAAACGTTTCTGCTTTAGCGTCTCCATCAAAATCATTGCTGAGCCTTGCTTCAATGTGTATTGTTACCTCGGCATCCAGCCCTTCATGGCATCGATAAACAACATCACTCACTGTGACTGCATCGCTGACAGCGCACGCCTGTTGCGCCAATAGTACATCAATATAGGTCGGCTGCTGCTCTTTTAGACCTGGCGCAATCAAAACAATCGCAACGATTGTAATGGCTGCAATGATTGTAACGATTGCGGTTTTTAGAAATTTGCTCATGAGATGAATCCAGCGATAGGTGTAACCAGGGTTTCTATTATGACCCATTCCCGGTGTGCGGGAAAAAACAGGGAGTGTTTGGTACTATACTGAAAAATGGACTGAAAAATGGACTGAAAAATGGACTGAAAAATGGACTGAAAAAAATGGACTGAAATAAAAAGGAATTAATGGCGGACCGGACGGGACTCGAACCCGCGACCTCCGGCGTGACAGGCCGGCATTCTAACCAGCTGAACTACCGGTCCGCGACAAACGTCTATCTATGTGGTGGGTGATGAGGGATTTGAACCCCCGACATTCGCCTTGTAAGGGCGACGCTCTCCCAACTGAGCTAATCACCCATAGCACAGAGAGACGCGCATTTTACCGACTTGGCTCCACATGTCAATAACGAGCCTCTTATTGGGGAGACTCTGGTAGCAAAGGGTGAGTGTATACATAAAATGGAAGTCTCTGTACTATAATTAGTCTTTTGCTTTACACCTTGCGCCTTGTGATTTCACCTCGCGTTGCCAGATTTGGGACTTAGCGCCAAAGCCGTGAAAATTTTTAAAGAATTCAGTTTCGAAGCAGCTCACCGGCTGCCTAATGTTCCTCAGGGTCATAAATGCGCCAGGCTGCACGGCCATTCCTTTGCGGTTAGAATCGTGGTTGCGGGAGACGTAGCAGCAGAAAGTGGCTGGGTGATGGATTTTGCGGATATCGCCGAAGCCTTCGCCCCTATCCTGGAGCAATTGGATCACTACTATCTGAATGAGATTAGTGGCCTGGAAAACCCCACCAGCGAAAACCTCGCCAAATGGATTTGGCACAGGCTAAAACCGCGACTCGCAGCACTCTGTACAATTGAAATCAGGGAAACTTGCAGCAGTGGCTGTGAGTACTCAGGCAATTAGCACCAGGAATAGTCGCCAGAAATAGTCACCCGGAGACGAAGTTTACTGGCTCTATCGTTTCATCTTGCAAGATAGCCGCTTCAATCTTGACCCTGTTCTTGATTAGCTGCCTGCTGATCATGAACTCTTTTGGCCTGGCAACACAATCTGCCGCAATCAAGACTCCCTGTTTCAAATAAAACAGGGCGAAGCTGGATTCCGGCCCAATCTCGGCACGGCCTCTGCACACTAGCTGATCATAGCCGTCACTAAGACCTGCCATCTGTAGTTTGATGTCATATTGATCCGACCAAAACCAGGGAACTGAATCATAGACTTGCGAGCGACCGCAGATGTTTGCAGCCACAGCTCTTGCTTGATCATTAGCATTCTGTACAGATTCCAGTTGTATCTCTCGCTGGTAAACTGCACTGGGGTGGACAGTGCAATCCCCCGCTGCAAAAATGTCTGGATCGCTGGTTTGACCGAATTCGTTAACATGAATCCCCGTTCCAACGACCAGCCGCGCAGTTTCAGCCAGGGCCGTGTTCGCGACAATGCCTATGCCCACTATCAGAAAATCAGCGACATATTCACGGCCATCCGCACAAATTATTTTTTCACCGTGATCGCTGCCCTGCAACTCAGTCACTTCGACTCCGGTGCAAATCTCTACATTGTGTGACTCATGAAGCTGTTGCATAAAGACTGACAGGGTCTTGCTGGTGACTCGCTGCAAAATTCGGCCAGCCATTTCGAGAACCGTGACCTTGACTCCTTTCTGTGACAACACGGCGGCTGTTTCGAGCCCTATGTAGCCTCCGCCAATAATTAGTGCCCGTTTGTCTTGCCCAAACTGCGCTGACAACATGGCTATATCTGCCGCTGTGCGTATGTAGAATACTTTTTGCAAGGAGTCTGCGAGCTTGAGCTTGCGCGCACTGGCACCGGTACACAGGGCTAACTTATGGTAGCGAAGTTGCTCACCGGCAGCGAGCGAGATCGTTTTCGATTTCTTGTCGATATGAGTAACTGCGGTAGAGAGCAACAATTCGATGTTATTGTCGGTATAGGTTTTTAACGGGCGCAAGCGGATCGCATCCAGCTCTTGCTGACCCGACAAATACCCCTTTGACAAGGGAGGCCGATGATAAGGCAATTCAGCTTCTTCACTTAGCAGTTGGATAGCGCCTGTCCAGCCTTCTTTCCTAAGCTGTAGTGCTAATGAAACACCGGCGTGGCTGGCACCGACAATAATGCAATTCTTAGTCATAAATTAATTCCGGGGTGACAAAGTTACCGATCAGACAATTGCCAATCCACCACCGACTTGTTGTTCGCCAATAAATAGTCATTGCTGCGAGAAAAATGATGCTTACCAAAAAACCCCCGGCTTGCCGAGAGCGGTGATGGATGAGGAGACTCCAGCAGCAAATGTTTTTTCCTGTCAATCATGGCACCTTTCTTCTGCGCATAGCTTCCCCATAAGATAAAAACGATGCCTGAAGCTCTCTCATTCAACAGATCTATGATGCGGTCGGTAAACCTTTCCCAGCCCTTTCCCTGATGAGATGCTGCTCTATATGCCTCCACCGTCAACACAGAATTTAGCAGCAACACCCCCTGCTGAGCCCACTCATCAAGACAACCGTGTTGTGGCGGATTAAATCCCACATCAGTCGCCAGCTCTTTATAGACATTCTGCAAAGAAGGAGGAATTTTGACACCGTGTCTAACTGAAAAACAAAGACCGTGCGCTTGTCCGGGGCCATGATATGGGTCTTGACCGAGGATGACAATCTTCACCGCATCAAAAGCGGTAGCATTGAGAGCGGCAAAGATTTCATTGCCAGGTGGGTATACTGTCTTGCCCAGTGCTTTCTGTTGGCGCAGAAAGTCACGCAGTTTTCCCATGTACGCGGCATTGAAATCGTTCTGCAACGGTTCTCGCCAGGACACATCCAGGCTGATTTCACGCGCTTTTGATTCACTTGATGGCGCTTTTGATTCACCTGATGACACTTTTGATTCCCTTGATGACACTATGTCCTCACTTAATCCTGCTCCTGTTGAGGACGCATGTGAGGAAACAACAAAACATCTTTTATAGACACGGAATCGGTAAACAGCATCACCAGCCGATCAATACCAATACCTTCGCCAGCGGTAGGCGGCATACCATATTCCAATGCGGTAACGTAGTCATGATCGAAGTGCATCGCTTCCTTGTCCCCCGAGTCTTTCTGCGCAACCTGGGCTTTAAAGCGTTCGGCCTGATCTTCCGGGTCGTTCAGTTCGGAAAAGCCGTTCGCCAATTCCCGACCACCTATTATCAATTCGAATCTATCTGTTATCTCAGGATTTTCTTCATTGCGCCTGGCCAGGGGAGACAGCTCTATTGGATATTCAGTAATAAAGGTAGGTTGATCCAGGTTTGCTTCCACCTTCTGCTCGAATATTTCCATCAGAATTTTACCTTTGGACCAGGATTCGTCGACGTGTACCTCTAAACCGGTAGCCAGGTTAGCCAGTGACTGTGCCGAGGCAAAGGCATCATCGCTTTCAATCTTGCAGTGTTTTTTAATTGAATCGACAACGGACAAACGCGCAAAGGGCCTGGAAAAATCATAGCTTGAACCCTGGAAGCTTAACTTGCTGCTACCACCAATCTCGATCGCGATCTTACGCAACAAATCCTCAGTAAGATCCATGAGATCCTGGTATCTGGCGTAGGCCTGATAAAACTCCAACATAGTGAACTCTGGGTTGTGCCGTGTCGATAAACCCTCATTTCTGAAGTTGCGATTCAGCTCGAACACTTTCTCAAAACCACCTACCACCAGGCGCTTTAAAAACAGCTCGGGAGCCACTCGGAGATACATATCCTGATCCAGCGCATTGTGGTGAGTGATGAAAGGCCTGGCCGTGGCTCCCCCGGGTATCACCTGCATCATTGGGGTTTCCACTTCCATAAAATCCAGCGATTCGAAATACTGCCGGATGAATCGTAAAATGCGGGACCGGGTAATGAATACCTTGCGTGAATGCTCATTCACTATCAGGTCGAGGTAGCGTTGTCTATAGCGCGTTTCTGTATCGGTTAATCCCTTGTGCTTGTCCGGTAGTGGCCTTAGCGCCTTCGTTAGTAATTGAAAACTTGCCACACGCAGGGTCAGCTCTCCCTTGCCGGTTCTAAACATCTCTCCCTGGACACCAATTATGTCTCCCAGATCCAAAGACTTTAGCTGTTCCACGTCTGGCTCAGAAAAAGATTTGTTATTGATGTATATCTGCATCTGACCGGCACCGTCCTGAATCACCATGAACGGCCCACGCAGGCGAATTATTCTGCCAGCGATGCTTGTCTGCGCGGCTAATTGTTGCAGCTCTTGTTTGCTCTTGTCATTGTATTTTTCAATTAATTCCGACGAGCTGTTCTCCCGAATAAAACTGTCAGGAAACGCCACCCGCTGCTGACGAATTTCCGCCAGCTTCTTTCTTCGTTGGGCAATCAGCTTGTTTTCATGTTGCTTTTCATCGATCATTTGACCCAGGTTCCTGCATCCATTCTGTTACGACAATTTCGCCTTTGCAAATCGTTTTTTTCATACCAGGCCGCTCTATAGGCCCATCTTTAGACTGGCTTCGATAAATTTATCCAGGCTCCCATTGAGCACCGCAGCGGTGTTAGTTACTTCCACGTTAGTACGAAGGTCTTTTATACGAGAGGCATCGAGAACATACGAGCGAATCTGACTCCCCCATCCAATATCAGCCTTTGATTGTTCGATATTCTGCATTTCTTTCTTGCGTTTTAATTCTTCCAATTCGTACAACCTGGCCTTCAATTGCTTAATGGCCATGTCTTTGTTCTTGTGCTGTGAGCGCTGACTCTGGCATTGCACCACAACACCACTAGGCGCATGAGTAAGCCGTATTGCAGAATCGGTTTTATTGACGTGTTGCCCGCCTGCGCCACTGGACCTGTAAGTGTCAATCCTGACCACAGACATATCTAAATCCACTTCTATGTCATCATCGATTTCTGGCGATACAAACACGGAGGCGAAGGAGGTATGGCGGCGACTTCCCGAATCAAAAGGAGATTTTCGTACCAGGCGATGCACCCCGGTTTCGGTGCGTAACCAGCCGAAGGCAAATTCACCGCTGACTTGAATTGTCGCGCTCTTAATACCCGCCACATCACCACCAGATACCTCGACCAACCCGACCTTGAAGCCCTTGTTCTCTCCCCACCGAAGATACATTCTAAGCAGCATCTCGGCCCAGTCCTGGGCTTCTGTACCGCCAGAACCGGCCTGAATGTCCAAATACGCATTAGCAGTATCTACCTTTCCAGAGAACATGCGTCGAAACTCCAGGGTTTCCAGCCCGTCCTGTAGTGATTCCAAATCCTTGTTAGCCGCTTCGTAGAGGTCTTGATCGTCTTCTTCTTTGGCAAGGCGTAAAAGTTCTTCGATCTCGGTGATACCCGAATTCATTTTTTCAATGACTCGAACCACAGTTTCCAGGCTGGCTCGCTCTTTTCCCAGTGCTTGTGCGTATGGCGGTTTGTCCCACACGCTGGATTCGCCCAGTTCTAGCTCTACTTCAGCCAGGCGTTCCTTTTTTGTTTCGTAGTCAAAGATACCCCCTGAGACTATCGGTTCTGCTAGTTAGCTCCTGTAGTGTTCCTAATTGACTATTAATTTCCAGCATCTTGCAAAATCCCGTGTGTACCTTTGGCAAAGACCGCATTTTACATCAATATCTGCGCCAGATGTCAGCTTACAGTGTCAAACTCGCGCTGGAACCCGGTTTTCTTCCTGTATCGATTCCGCAGTGCGGCGTGGCTTGGCCACGTCAGTCAGTCTGTCCGTAGTAAGATAAAAAGAGTAAGCTTCCACGGGAAGCAGTAAACCCGGTGACCTTTGGCTAGTACAAACCTCAGCACGCCACAAGAAACCCAGGACTGAATGAAAATTGAAAACGCGAGTATTGGCTGGCTCGCATCCGGCCTGCCTTTTTCGACCAAATACCGCGATGTGTATTATTCGGAAGAAGACGAATTGGCCGAGAGCCAGCATGTATTTTTAAACGCCAACAAGCTCAGGCAACGCTGGGCTGTGGAAAAAGATGCCGACAATTTCCACCTGGCGGAGTCAGGCTTCGGTAGTGGGTTGAATTTTCTTCAGGTGAGCAAGCTCTGGCACGAAAGCAGGCAACGACCCGGGCGGCTGCATTATCTTGGCTTCGAAAAATACCCACTGACAAAAATTCAGATGCAAGACATCCACGAGCACTGGCCAACCCTTATCGATTTGAGCAAGGCACTGCTTGGTGAATACACCGACCACAGCAGAGGCTGTCACCGGCTTGTACTTGACGAGGGAATTACCCTGGACCTCTATTTTGGCGATGCGTTTGAACAGTTGAACTCACGCCTGTGGGAATCTTGCGCGGCTATTCAGTGCTGGTTCCTGGATGGCTTTACTCCTGCCAATAATCCAGAATTGTGGAATGAGAAATTAATGCAACTAATAGCCCGCTGTAGCAATGAGGAGACCACCCTCAGCAGTTACAGTGTTGCCGGCCGGGTCAGAGCCGCCCTCATAAACTCTGGATTTGAAGTAGAAAAGCTGGATGGCTATGGCCGTAAACGGCACATGTTATTTGCCCGAAAAATAGCAGCAAGAGACAACTCTGACCAACAACAGCACGAGCCCGCCAACAATAAACCGTGGTTCCGCCTGCCGCAGGTTAAAAACACGGGAAAAACGGCCGCTATTATTGGCGCTGGTCTAGCCGGCAGCAGCACCGCGTATAGCCTGGCCCAACGCGGTTACAAGGTGGACGTTTTCGATTCTGGCAGTCGCATCGCAGCGGCGGCCTCTGGTAATGCCTTGTTAGCGCTTCGCTGCCGATTATTCAATGCCGAGTCGGTGGAGGCCGAATTCTTTCTGCATTGTTATCTGTTTGCCCGGCGCCAGTTCAAAATGCTTAGTAAAAAACACGCTATCCCATGGAACGAGTGTGGCGTGCTACAGCTACACAAGGCAATGAACAAACGCAGCCCGTTACGGGCTGAAAAACTCAATGCACTCTACTCAGAACAAATAGTCAATTTGCTTTCCAAAGCGGAGGCATCAGCCGCAAGCAAAGCCCCACTGATGGACGCTGCATGGCATTTCCCCGGCGGCGGCTGTATTCCAGCCACATCGCTTTGTGAAAGCTACCTGAAACAAGCGAATATTACGCTCCACCTGAATAGTACCGTCACCGACCTCAGCCAGGAAAATCAATCCTGGTCACTGCAAATAGAAAATGCCCAAACGGTGCAAGCAGACATAGTGGTCATTGCTAACAGCTACGCTGCAATGCAGTTTGCACAGAGTAAAAACCTGCCTCTACAGGCACTGCGAGGACAAACCACCGAAATCACCAGCAACCGGGCCAGCGACAAATTGAGGGCAGTACTCTGTGGCGAACGCACGCTGTTTCCAGCAACTAATGGTCGTCATTTAATCGCAGCAAGCTATTCGCAAAGTAGCAGCTTGCAAAGCAATGCGGTCGATAATACCGACAACCTGCGCATTGCCTCAGCCAATTTCAACGAACCAGGGTTCATTGAACGCAAGCCGATTGCGGATAGAGTGTCACTGCGTTGCAATACCCCGGACCGGTTACCGATAGTTGGAATGATGGCGGACCTGGCCGCCATGAGAACAAGCTATGGCATTTTAGCCAGCAACGCCAACGCTAACACGCAAACGCCAGGGCAATATCTACCAGGCTTGTACATCAATGTGGCACATGGTTCGAATGGACTGGCAAGCTGCCCGCTCTGCGCCGAATTACTGGCCAGCATGATACATGGCGAGAATCTCCCTATTGGCCAGGCTGCGATCAACAAGCTAAACCCATGTCGATTTTTGATAAGGAACCTACAAAAACAAAAGTCCTGGTGAATGCTAGCGATTGAAAAAAGACTCTATGACGGCAGTCATCGATTGCACATCATCAATTCCGGCACTTTCCCTGATCGAGTGCATGGCAAAACTCGCCACGCCGATATCGACAGTTGTTATACCCAGGGCGGCTGCGCTTAGCGGGCCGATTGTACTGCCGCAGGCCATATCTGAACGCATCACAAAGGACTGGTGACTAATAGCAAGTCTATTACAAATCGCCTTTATCAAGGCCACAGACTGACTATTGCTTGCATAGCGCTGGTTTGCATTAATCTTGATTACAGGCCCGGCATTCAGTAGAGGCAAATGCGCGTCGTCGTGCTTCGCCGCAAAATTTGGGTGAACCCCATGGGCGTTGTCAACAGAAAGCAATACCGAGTGTTGAATTGCTCTGTCAACACCATCTGGCTTCTCTGTTTCTGCGGCAATTATTCTTTGCACAACAGACTTCAAAAAAGGACCTTCAGCACCAGAAGCCGACACCGAGCCCACTTCTTCGTGATCGTTGCAGACAAGAATGCTGGCCTGCTCATCGTTGCTATGAATAAGGGCATTTAAGGCCATGTAGCAACTCAATAAGTTGTCCAGTCGTGCAGCACAAAGAAATTGTTTACGCAAGCCGACCAGTGCCGCGGGCTGTGTGTCGTAAAGCAGTAACTCGTGGGAGAGTACAGAACTTATTTCTGTAGGCTTTAACTCACTCTGTAGATACTGTAGCAAGAATTCATCGAAATTAAATTTCTCGTCATCAGCTAATTGCAGCAAGACCGGGGGCAGCTCTTTCTGCTTGTCAATCAGCCGCCCCGCATTGGCTTTTCTGTCAAGATGAATAGCCAGGCTTGGAATAAAGGCAACGGGTTCTTTCAGATCAATCAGAGTCGATGCAAGGCTGCCATCGGATTTCTGATAATTCACCCTGCCCGCTATGGATAAATCCCGATCGAACCAGGGATGCAGCAATGCGCCGCCATAGACTTCAACCCCTAGTTGAACATAGCCCTTATGCACAATTTCTGGTTGTGGCTTTACTTTTAAACAGGGACTGTCGGTATGTGTGCCAACTATCCTGAGACCCTGTTCCGCCATGGATGCGGTGCCTGTTTTAAAGGCTATCAGCGCGGAGTCATTCCGCCACACGTAATAATTTGTATTTTTTTTCAGATTCCAGCAGTCGGCGCAGTCCAGCCGTTCGAAACCCGCCTGTTCCAGTGTTGCCGACATAGCCGCAACCGCATGAAAAGGACTCGGTGATTGCTGCAGGAACTGTAGCAATCCATTATGGCTGCTGTTGGCAGTCACTGATTTTAATCCTGCTGTTCGCCTGGTTCTGGCGCCTGACGAATTTCCAGTAGCTCTACATCGAAGATCAAGGCAGAATTTGGCGGGATAGCCGCTGTAGGAGAAGCCTCACCATAGGCCATTGCGGCTGGAATAAACAGACGCCATTTGTCGCCTGCTTTCATCAGTTGCAAGGCTTCAGTCCAGCCACTGATAACCTGTGATAAACCGAACCGGACCGGTTCACCCCGATCCACTGAACTGTCGAACACCGTGCCGTCGATCAATGTTCCATGGTAGTGAGCGAGCACGGTGTCGCTTTCAGCGGGAGACGCGCCATCTTGAGGGCCTGATTCGAGAATCAAATACTGCAAACCTGACTGCAACGCGACTACACCCTCTTTTAAGGCGTTAGCACGCAAAAAATCTTCATTGGTGGCAGCACTCGCCGCCAGTGCGGCTTGTTGTTGTTCCTCCATGCGTTGCTGAAACACCTGAATGGAGGCAAGCATTTCTTCACTGCTCATTCTGAGGTTATCGTTTACTGCATCCAGCAAACCAACGATGAAGGTATCTAATTCAATACCATCCAATATTTGTTGAGCTTGCAGATTCTGGCCTATGCCCACCCCTATCGAGTAGGCGATCCTGGCATCGTCGCTTTCCAGCTTCGTGTCACTCTGTGCGAAACTCTGGGCGCACAGCAACAAACTTAGAACGCTCATTATGATTTGGCTTTTACCGATACTTATGTTCATACTGATTTTCCTCAGATTCATTGGACAATTGCCAGCAAAAGGGTTTCAATCCAGTTAGCGACAAAAATGCGCATACTAACCAGGATGCCCAATAAATACCAGTCAGCCAGAGCCACTATCCAGGCCAATCTGAGCCGCTGAAACCAGCCCTGACATTGTAAATTTTGCTAAAGTAGTGAGTCATGCATTCGGCCTTGATCAAGCGACCCAAATTTTTTGTCAGGCTGCCAAGCCTGCTGATGCTACTGTTATGCTGCACGTCCTGCTCGCAGAATTTTACCGTCTCGGTAAACAATCAGGCCGTGTTCGACCCAAGCGGCCGACTATTCAACGGGCAATTAGCCGACCCCGGCCTTCAAGCCTGTGTGAATATCGCGATGCAGCAACAAGGGGTGCAAGACGCGGGCCTTCTACAAGTTCTGTCCTGCGCGAATGCAGAGATCGAAACCCTGGACAATATAGCGCAACTTGGCCAGCTTCGATTTCTGAACCTGGCCAACAACAACATTCGGAACATCACCCCGCTGGAGGAACTCGGTTTCCTGGGCGGGCTTAACCTGATGAATAATTCCGTCACAGATGTTGCTTCGCTGCTGAATATGGCGACATTGGCCTCGGTAAACCTGGTGGGCAATAACGAGATACTTTGCTCGCAACTGCAAGTTCTAGCCGATAGATTAGGCAGCAAGCTGACTCAAGCCGAACAATGCAGGAATTAGACGCTGGGCGGTGGCTCGCTGTGAAACCGAAACAATTCATCATCTTCAGTAATACGCTTTTCTTCCCCTGCAAAGGTGCCGTATTTTTAGGCTGATGTCTGCGCTACCATGCGTTCTGGCGCGCCTCAGATAAGCCTGGAAGTGTCGCCGCGCCGGCCGCAACCAACCGGTATAGAATTTCGCCAGGGGATTATCTGCACTAGTAATGGCGCGTCTTATCGGCTAAGCCTTTAACAGAATCATCCGGGTGCAATTCTGCCTGTTCGACACCGACAGTGTTGTCACGGGTATCTTCTTGCTCATTCTCGGCAAGCCTCTCGTCGCCAATTTTTTTCGATGTTTTGGCACCGAGTTTTTTCAGGTCTTCCACTTTATTAATTAAGTTTCCCTTACCAGAACTCAATTTATTATGGGCTTTATCGAAACTCTTTTTGCTGGAATCAATCTTCCTCCCAATTTCTTCGAGATCGCCAACAAAATTTGCGAACTTGTCATATAGTGCGCCAGCTTTTGCAGCTATTTCAACCGCATTTTTATTTTGCTGATCCAAACGCCAAAGATTTTGTGCCAATTTCAAGGTAGTGAGCAACATGGTTGGACTAACGAAAACAATATTCTTTTCAAAGGCAAATTGCGACAGCGCCGGGTCATTTTGAATTGCAACCGAATAGGCAGCATCTATTGGCATAAACATAAACACGTAGTCCAGGGTACTTATGCCCAGCAATTTCTGGTAACCCCTGGCGGAAAGAGACCTCACGTGATTGCGCACTGATTCTATATGCTGCTTGAGCATCTTTGTTTTTTCTACTTCGTCATCGGCTGAGCAGTAGGAGTCCCAAGCCTTCAGAGACACCTTTGAGTCGATAATGATATCTCTGGACTCCGGAAGATGAACTATTACGTCTGGCTGCAACCGCTCTCCTTCTGTAGATTGCAAACTTACCTGGATATCGTACTCTCTTCCCTTCACCAGGCCGGAATTTTCCAACAGGGTTTCCAGAATCAGCTCGCCCCAATTTCCCTGCGCCTTGTTGTCCCCTTTCAGGGCATTGGTAAGGTTTACAGCCTCTTCACTTATTTTACTATTTTGCTCCTGCAACTGTTTGATCTCCCTTGCCAGGGAAAACCTTTCCTTTGATTCCTTGTCGTAAGTTTCTTCCACACGTTTTTCGAACTGGAGGATTTTCTCCTGCAAAGGCGTTAACACCGTAGCGAGGCTTTCCTTGTTTTTATGTTCAAACTTCTTGCTTTTGTCTTCAAATATCTCATTGGCAATATTTTTAAATGCAATGCTCATTTGCTGTTTCGATTCATTTAGCAAGGCCAGCTTCTCTCCCTGCTGCTTGCGCTCCAGCTCCAAACTGGTTACTAATACCGCTTTTTGCTCGCGTAGTGATTGAACTTCCCGACCAAGGGTCTCGTTCTCCTTCTGCGCCCTGCCGAGGCTGTCCGCCGTACCGGATAACTCTGCCTCGCGAGCGAGTAATTTTTCTCTGGCAGACAACTCTGAAAGTTTCAGTTGCTGGGATTGCCGAAACAGCCAGACGATACCGGCAATTGCCAAAACAGTGAGAATAGCTATAGTTGTGATGAGTAACGGATTCATGGTGCTCGCTTCAGGGCAAGAATGATTTCGGCAGACCAGCTATCTGTTGTTGGCATTGTTGGCATTGTTGGTAGCAGGTGGAATGCCAACCCGAACCGTTTAGCGCGCTGTATTAGCTCAAATTGTTATTTATAAGCAACAGTAGTTCGGCACTAAGCTCGGCCAAATCTGCCGAGGTTTCCAGTGGTTCAGCCAGCACCGTTACGACGCCGTCATGCTCCAACAGGCGCACACTAAAATCCCGCTCCTCGGCCTCAGATTTAGCAGCACCACGACCAAACAAACGACCGATGAAGCCAGGTGGATCTTCTTCCTCTTGAATACCCGAAAACCTGACAGCAAAAAATGATTGATCACGGTCGCTGTCAACAATAGTAATCCCTGCCGCTTCCAATGCAGCCCGCACCAGGGCCCAGGCTCTTCGGTATTCGAGACGTAATTCCAGAACCTGACCACCCTGTGCATCTTCAATGATGTTGGCTTTTCGCTCTGCCTCGATGCTGCCTGCCAATAAACTCGCTGAAGATGCCTGATACACATCATTCCGATCGGCAAGGTATTGCGAAAGCGTATCAAGAATCTGTCGCTCTCTATCCGTGGAGGAAGACGATTCCGGCCAGGTCACTATTAATGGAGTCGGCTCGCTCCTTGGGCTTTGCAAATGGAGAACATAAATTTCGGAATAACCAGAGTGTAAGCCAGGCTCGATTGTCATGCGGTATTTGTGTCGAGTTTCCGGGTTGGAATCTACCTCCAGCCAGGAAGTTTCCATGATGCCCACGCCCGGGTTTTCATAGTCCAAAATTACCTGTAGCCGAGTCCAGTAATCACGAACCAACGGCCAAACCTGACCGGGAGTAGCATCCAGCACGATCCAGCGTCGATCACCCAGGTTTTGAATAATCACGCCCTCACGACGATTGGTTTCTATCGGCTTGGGCAGAGGTATTTCGTCGAACGGTTGAGCAGAAGACACAAACTGCGCTGGAATAACGTAAAGGTCATCGAGGGTATAGCTATCCAGTTCCTCGGGTATTAGCATCGCTGGAAGCACGGGCGCTTCCATGTAGTCATCAGCGCGATCTCGAAACAGGCCATCCTCGCCGCCAAGATAATTACATCCCGCAAGCAATGTGCCCAGACAAAGAATAAGTACTGATTTACGCATTGAACACTGTTCCTGATTCGCGATTCTAAACTGCCTGTTTACTTCTACGATTCACTATCTATTTCTGCTGCGGCAAGTGCTTCCCTGAGTTTGACGTGATATTGCGCATCAAGTTCCACAAGAGGCAATCTTATTCCCTTTCCCAGCTTGCCCATGGTCTGCAATGCCCACTTTACCGGCACCGGGTTCGCTTGCAAGAACAAATTCTCATGCAGCAAGGCCAGCTTGTCATCTACCGCCTTCGCTTCGACACCTTTTCCTGCCAGCGCCAGGGCACACATTTCTGCCATCATGGCCGGCGCCACATTTGCGGTAACGGATATTGTTCCATCCGCTCCGGCCAACATAAGCTGCCTGCTCAACACGTCCTCGCCGCTGTAGATGGCCAGTTTATCTGCGCACTGCTCAATTAGCTCCAGGCCTCTGGCCCTATCGCCACTGGCATCTTTAATGGCAACAATATTTTCCAGCCCGGCAAGTCGCTGCACAGTTTCCAGGTGAAGATCGCAGGCACTGCGGCCAGGTACATTGTAAAGAATCTGTGGCATATCCACGGCTTCGGCTATCAGCTTAAAATGCTGATACAAACCCTCCTGGGAAGGTCTATTGTAATAGGGGGTCACCAGTAGTGCGGCGTCGGCTCCATTTTTTTTGGCAGATTCGGTAAAGTATAAAGCCTCGGCTGTGTTGTTAGAGCCGGTGCCCGCGATCAGTGGAATCCGTCCGCTCACCTGATCGACACAATAAGCCACCAGATCACAGTGTTCATCAGCACTCAGCGTTGCCGATTCACCGCTGGTGCCCACCACAACGATAGCGTTCGTGCCTGAGTCTATATGCCATTGCAGTAATTTGCCAAGCGTTGGCAAATCCAGCGAGCCATCGGCAAACATCGGTGTGACTATGGCGACAATACTGCCGCGGAGTTTATCATTCATGGGATTTCTGTCATCGCTTGCTGGCCCCGAATTCTAGCACAGGGCAATAACTCCAGCCAAAGTAAGTAAGTGGCTATGACGGCTTAGACCGCATCGCTCTCTTGCCCGGTTGCGGGCACATGGACTTGAACCTTATTTGGCCATGCATTGATGATGGCCTTGACAAGCGTGGCTAGCGGGATTGCGAAGAAAACCCCCGCCAGGCCCCAGATTCCACCAAAGACCAACACAGCGGCAATTATCGCCACCGGGTGCAAATTGACCGCTTCCGAGAATATTACTGGTACCAGAAAGTTGCCATCGACAAGCTGTAAAATACCGTAAGCAATCATCACTGTATAGAATTCATTGCTTATGCCCCACTGCACATAGGCCACCGCCGCCACGGGAATGGTAACCACCGTTGCACCGATATAGGGAACAATGACGGACAGGCCCAGCAACACGGAAAGTAATAAGGCATAGTTTATGCCCAATATAACAAACATTAGATAACTAACGCTGCCTACGATTAATATTTCCAATACCTTACCACGAATATAATTCGAAATTTGCTGATCCATTTCCAGCCAGATGCGACTCATTAATGGGCGATTTCGTGGCAGAAAATTTCCCGCCCAGTTAATCAATTCTGATTTGTCCTTCATTACAAAATAAACCAGAATTGGCACCAAGACCAAAAATACGATCCAGGCGATAACACCAGGAATGCTGGCTAATGAATATTCCAGCACAGCCTGACCATAGCCACCAACCTCACCCCTCACACCATTGATGAATTCCCGAACACCCTGCTCCGAAAATAAATTTGGATAGTTCTCCGGCAATAACAGTAACGAAGCCTGCCATTGGCTAATCAGATTTGGCAACTCGTTGGCCAGGCGCCGAAGTTGATTCCAGGCTGACGGCAAGAGAAATAACAACATGGCCAGGAACACACCGACAAAAACGGTGTAGACGAGGACAAAAGCAACTCGCTGAGAGAGGCCGTAACGAAGCAGAATATTAACCAGGCCCTGCATCAGGTAGGCAATGATAATGGCTGTTATCAGTGGTGCCAGAACGCCACCTAATAACAACAGCACTGCCAGACCCAGGGTCAACAGCAACATGAGAATGATCGATTCTTCATCGTGAAAATAACGATCGAGAAAATCGTTAAGCAGTTTTTTCATTTCCAGGGGTCTCCAATGCGCCTCTAGCCTTTCTTAATCCAATAGAAATAGGTGCTATCATCTTTCTGAAAATTCAGAATTTGGTGACCGCTCTGATCGACAAATAGATGAAAATCCTTCTCCGAGCCAGGATCCGTTGCAACTACCTTGAGTATTTGCGCGGATTCCATGTTATTCAATGCCAATTTCGCCTTCAGCAATGGCATTGGGCACTGCAAGCCACTTAGGTCTATCTCTATATCGACATTTATCTCCATCACTGCATTTTATCAAACTATGCAGCCTAAAGACCACGAATCATTTGGCTATTAGAGACTGTGCAAGAAACCCTCGCCAAGTGGCGTTGCCTGTGGAAACCCTTGTGGGTTTGTGTGCTTTACTGGATTCCTGCCTTCGCAGGAATGACGGGGTGGTGCGGGAATGACGAGGGCAGGAATGACGAACAGTGGATTTTTGTATAGCCTCACTAGCTGCGCTGAGCAGAAGCAGGCTACAGGTCACACAGAGACATTGAGGGACTGTCGGTTAATTCAAAATCAGTCCGATTTTAAAAAAATAATATTTTCAATAGCAATGGGTTAAACATTCACAACAAGCCAAAAAGTCCATTGAATATTTAGTCGGAGACAGCTTGCCCGTCAACAGCGTACCTGTCAGTTGAAACTGACTCAGTGGAAACTTACTGAAAACTGACGAACTAATTATGATAATCTCGGTCTTATCCTTATATTGATAACACTTATGCGTAGTCGCTGTCTCAAAACCTCAGTAACGCTGCTGCTTTCAGCACTATTACCAACATTGCTGCAGGCGCAGCCAACCCTGCCCAGCCTCGGAGATCGAATCTCTGGCACGGTGTCTTTGCAGCAAGAATACGCCATGGGCCAGCAATTTCTAAGCGACATTCGTCGTAGTGCGCCCACAATCCCCGACCCTTTGCTGAACGCCTATCTGGAGAATGTCACTTATAAGCTGGCCTCCAGGAGCCAGCTTCAAGATCATCGCCTGTCTTTTGTGATAATCGATAGTGAAGCGCTAAATGCGTTTGCCGCGCCCGGGGGCATCATTGGCGTCAATACGGGTCTATTTCTCAACGCTGAGAACGAGGCAGAGTTTGCTTCGGTGATGGCTCACGAGATTGCCCACGTCAGCCAACGCCATTTTGCGCGCGGCATTGACGAAGCTCAGGCAGGTCGCATAGCGCAATTAGCCACCTTATTGGCCAGTGTTATCGTCATGGCAACATCAGATGCAAGCCACGGCACCGCCGCCATCGCCGCAGCACAAGGGCGTGTGCTGGAGAATCAACTACGCTTCAGTAGAAGCAATGAAACAGAAGCCGACCGCGTAGGTCAGGACACCATGGTTAATGCAGGCTTCGACCCGAATGGCATGTCCACACTGTTTGAGCGCTTACTGGCGATAAACCGGTTTGGCCGTCGCCCCCCTGAATTTCTACTCTCTCACCCACTGACTGAGTCCCGCGTAGCCAGCAGCCGTGGCCGAGCTATACGCTATCCCGATCGTCAATATAACCTGAATCTGGAATATCAGCTCATGCGTGCGCGAGTTGTCGGTCATTACACAGAAAATAAGGCTGACCTGGTAACAGAGTATGAACGTTTACTTGAAGACAGCAGCAGTGAATTCACTGAAGATGCGAATCGCTATGCACTGACGATCGCCTACCGGGAACAGGAGCAATATGCAAAAGCCAGCGCCACGCTTGCGCCCTTGCTCAACAAAGACCCCAATCGCATTAGCTACGTGGTGACCCAGGCAGAGATTTTCACCGAACAGAACGAACCAGGACAAGCCATTAACTATTTACAGCGCCATCTCAGCATAAATCCGGACAATAACCCGCTCACCATGGCCTATGTAGATGCCCTCATTGAAGCACGCTCCTATTCAACCGCTGCCGCCATGATGGAACAGCATAGCCAGAGTCGCCCGAATGATTTCCATCTGTGGCACAAATTGGCGGAGACGCAAGGTCAGGCCGGGAATATCAGCAAGGTGCATCAAGCACGGGCAGAGTATTTTCGGCTAATAGCCGACTACCGGAACGCACGGCAACAACTGCAATTGGCATTAAAGATCGAAAGTGATAATGGTGCGGCAGCGGCGGAGGAAGCGCGGCTTCGCCAAAAGATTCAAGAAATAGAGGATTTGCAGCAAAACGTATGAGCTTGTTGCGCTAGGCTCTACCTCTCACCTTTAGTTGATTATTCGCGGCAAAATCCAGCATACGCTGTAACGGGATCATGGCTTGTTCAGCGAGTTCTGAACTCACCTCTATCCGGTTGCCTTCTTCCTGCAAAGAACTGTAGAGACTTTCAAGGGAGTTCATGCCCATCCATGGACACTGTGCGCAGCTCCGGCAAGCGGCATCGTTGCCGGCAGTAGGTGCAATAATGAAATTCTTCTCAGGAGCAAGTTGTTGTAGCTTGTGAAAAATGCCTTGATCCGTAGCCACAATTATCTCCGTATTCGGCAGGCTTTTGGCGGCATTGATTATTTGCGTGGTAGAACCTACCACGTCGGCAAGCTCAAGCACTGCGGCTGGAGATTCGGGGTGGGCCAGAATTGCTGCGTCAGGATATATAGTGCGCATAGCCTCAAGCCCGCGTGCCTTAAATTCTTCATGGACTATGCAGGCAGCATCCCAGAGCAGCATGTCCGCACCAGTGGTCTTTTGAATATAAGAGCCAAGATGTTTATCCGGCGCCCAAAGAATTTTCTTGCCCTGGTTCATCAAATGCTCGACCACATCCAGCGCAATACTGGAAGTCACTACCCAATCTGATCGTGCTTTTACTGCCGCCGAGGTATTTGCATACACCACAACAGTACGCTCAGCGTGTTCGTCACAGAAAGCAGAAAACTCATCAATTGGAGAGGCAATATCCAATGAGCAGGTCGCTTCCAGGGTCGGCATTAGCACAGTTTTGTCCGGGCTTAATATTTTTGCTGACTCCCCCATGAACTTCACACCGGCCACTATCAAAACATCTGCATCGCAGTCACGACCGAACCGTGCCATCTCAAGACTGTCACCGACCAGGCCATCGGTTTCTTCTGCAAGCTCCTGCAACACAGAATCTGTGTAATAGTGGGCAACAAGGCGCGCTTTTTGTGTGGCCATTAGCTGCTTGATGCTAGCCCGATAATTTTTCTGCGTGGCCTCGTCCAATGGCACAGGACGCTCTGCCCGGTCCAGATATTCGCGAACCAGAGCAGTATCTGACGCTAATTGCGATGTGATTTCCGGCGCTACCGGGCTTAGACTCATAATCATTATCCAGAAATAATTACAGACAAGCAGTTTAGCACAAGCTGAAATTCGATTGCGCCGAAACGAAAACTGTGAGGCAATCTGCGCTACGGCAGGCATAGGAGGCTGAACGTTTAATGAAGAGCGTGGTGAAGCCGACGGCGAGGCAAGCAATGGGAATGGGAATGGTGGGGTCGGCGGCGAGGCAAGCAATGAGTACGGGAATGGTGAGGTCGGCGGCGAGGCAAGCAATGGGAATGGGAATGGTGGGGTCGGCGGCGAGGCAAGCAATGAGTACGGGAATGGTGGGGTCGGCGGCGAGGCAAGCAATGGGAATGGGAATGGTGGGGTCGGCGGCGAGGCAAGCAATGAGTACGGGAATGGTGAGGTCGGCGGCGAGGCAAGCAATGGGAATGGGAATGGTGGGGTCGGCGGCGAGGCAAGCAATGAGTACGGGAATGGTGAGGTCGGCGGCGAGGCAAGCAATGGGAATGGGAATGGTGGGGTCGGCGGCGAGGCAAGCAATGAGTACGGGAATGGTGAGGTCGGCGGCGAGGCAAGCAATGGGAATGGGAATGGTGGGGTCGGCGGCGAGGCAAGCAATGGGAATGGGAATGGTGGGGTCGGCGGCGAGGCAAGCAATGGGAATGGGAATGGGAATGGTGGGGCGTGTGCGACTCGAACGCACGACCAATTGGTTAAAAGCCAACTGCTCTACCGACTGAGCTAACGCCCCAGGAAAGGCCGACATAGTACTATCAAAATAAAAAAAGACAAGTCATGACACCCATTTTTGCCTTCAAACAAAGCTTTATTGCTATTGATAGCGAGTTGGGTCTTTTAGCTCTGCATTTTCGAAGCCCTGGCGCCTTAACCGACAACTGTCACATTGACCACAGGCTTGCCCGCGGGAATCCGCAAGATAGCAAGATACAGTCGACTCGTAGTCAACACCAAGGTCGACTCCTGTCTTGATTATCCCGGCTTTGGTTAAATTGATTAGTGGTGTCTCCAGGCTAATTAAACCACCCTCAACCCCTACTTTTGTGGCGAGATTAATGAGGGTTTGGAATGCGGAGATATATTCAGGCCGACAATCCGGGTAACCCGAATAATCCAGGGCATTGACACCAATAAAAATCGCCTTCGCATTGACTACTTCTGCCCAAGCCAGGGCATACGACAGAAATACCGTGTTTCTCGCCGGAACATAGGTGACAGGTATGCCTTCAGTTTCTTGCTGAGGAACGGAAATTTGTGTATCGGTGAGAGCTGATCCCCCTATTTCCCCCATATTCAGCTGAATCACCTTGTGTTCAATTACCTGCGCCCCGGCGGCTAAACGACTCGCTGCTTCCAGCTCGCTGTTTGCGCGTTGGCCGTAATCGAAGCTTAGCGCGTAACAATCAAACCCCCTCTGCTTCGCAATGCCCAGACAGGTGGCAGAATCCAGCCCCCCTGACACCAGGATTATCGCTCTTTCGTTATTTTCAACTGACATCATCATGGCCGGTTATTTCCCGGCGACCGAGCCCCATAGTAGTTTATGCAATTGTATCTGTAGGCGAACCCTTAATTTATCTCTAAGAATCCATTCGGCAAGCTGCGCTGCCTGAATTTCTTTAAACGAAGGAGAAAACAGAATTTCATCTACCTTGCCAGGTAAATCATATTGATCCAGCTTCGCCTTCGACCAGAGATAGTCTTTCTCATCACAGATTACAAACTTGAGTTGATCACTCCGTTTCAGGAACGAGATATTTTCATAACGGTTTTTGTCGGCCTCCAGAGACCCTGGCGTTTTCAAGTCCATGACTACCGATACACGTTTGTCCACATGCTCGATGGGCATCGCGCCGCTGGTTTCCAGCGACACCTCATAGCCCGCCTCACAAAGTTGCTCCAGCAGAAGCAGGCAATCAGGCTGGGCTAATGGCTCTCCGCCCGTCACCGTAACGACTTTGCAGTCATAGGACTCCAGCATTGATTTTATGGCATGAATCTCTACTGGCTCCCCCCCATCAAACGCGTAGGCAGTATCGCAGTACTGACAACGCAGGGGACAACCGGTAAGCCGGATAAACACAGTCGGTATGCCAACGCTGCGAGATTCGCCTTGCAGTGAATGAAAAATCTCGGTGATGCGCAAGCTGGTAGAGGAATTCATTTGCCCCGTCCTGCCAATGTTTACTGATGAAAAAGTAGTAGCTCTGCACAAACGACTCGATCAGGGATAATCCGAATCAAAGCCTTGGCCCTTGCAGTTAATTAATCGAGGGAAAGTAGTCGGGTATCGGCCAGGTTGGCAACACCGGTGTTCGGAAATCTTCGTTTAACAGCATTTAGCAACTGCTTCGCCTGAGCTATGTTGCCCATACCTTGATAAGCCAGGGCCAATCCATACATGGCATCAGCCAGCTTCGCCGATTCTTCTGCCTGATTCACAATCACTTCGTAAGATTCGACTGCTTCTGTATAGCGATTCAAATAAAGGTAGGCCTGACCCTTCCAATAGTGCGCATTAGTGACGAAGCGACCCTGTGGATAAATGCTGAGGTATTGATCAAATTCCGCAATAGAAAGATCAAAGTTGCTCTTGATAACAGAGTCATACGCCATTTGATAAAGTTGTTGCTCGCTCAGTACTACCGGTTCCAGGGTTCCGCGGCCAATATTTCGTACTGATGGCGGTCTACTGGTGGCTGACGCTGTTTGTTGCCCCTGATTGTCTGGAATTGAACGCTGATTCAATGGCGGCGGTGTAGTCGATGGCGGCCCCCCGTTATCAGCATCAGCAGGAGTTCCAGTAGTCAGTCCCTCCGCACTGGAAGCGGTGCCTGCTTCGAGGCCGGTTAATCTTTCATCCATATTGGTGTAGCGGCTAAGGGAATCACGCTGTATCTTGCGCAGTTCGAAACTTTGCTCTTCTACCATGGCACGCAGCGCTTGAACTTCAGTCTGTAAATCTCGAATCTGATCGAGCAGCAATGACATCGCGTCACTATTGCCGACGGAATAGTTTGAAGTGGCGGGGCGGGACTGGCCTGGAGTGAAGGCTTGCGATTCTACTACCGAACCAAGCCCTTGAGCTGCAACCGTGGAACAAAGAAAGCCCGCATAAAAGAAAATATACAGCTTACCGGTTGCAGCCTTCAGGAATTGTTTCATGGTTATTTGGTACCACATCCATGTTAGTTCGAGTTATCGAACTACGACTTCAACACGCCGATTGCGATTGTAGGCGTTATCGCTTTGTCCTGATTGCGCCGGACGTTCTTCGCCATAACTAACCACTTCGATTTGCGAGCGTGAAGCACCGTTTACGATCAGGTAGTCAAGCACACTGTTTCCGCGACGTTCACCCAGGGCTAAATTGTATTCGCGGGTACCACGCTCATCTGCATGGCCTTCCAGGCGAAGCCGTTTGCCGGGATTGACCGCAAGGTTTCTGGCGTGAAACGACAAGGTCTCCCGATCCGCAGCCTTGAATTCAGCAATATCGAAGTCGAAATAAAACACGGTTTGGCGCAGCGCATTTTGCGCCCGGATTTCCTCCTGAGTCAACTCACCCGCAGTAGAACCGGGGCTGGTACGAGCATCGGAAGTACTACTTGAAGAATCGGTTGAAGGGGCTTCATCCACCACCGCTTCATCTATGTCACTGGTTGAACTACATGCCACCAGGGCAAATAGTGCAAAAGTCATCAGGCTCATTTTAATTGTTTGTATGCTTTGCTTTGTCACTCTTTGAGTCCTCCAAAGACGTAAATCGTTATCTAAAAAATCTGTTACTCGATCTGTTGCTTAATCTGTTTCTAACAGTTTAATCAAGAAACGGAGACCAGGCTGGCTCGCGCACATCGCCCTGGGTGGATGGTAAACGGAATTTCACTCTGCCGTCAATGGATACAGCATCTAACACACCTCTTCCATTGAATTTTGTGGCGTACATTATCATGCTGCCATTCGGTGCAATGCTGGGTGACTCATCTAATGAGGTGCTGGTTAAGGTGGTAATTCTCAAGCTGTCGATATTCAGCACCGCTATCTGGTAATTGGGATCCTGCCGCGTTTCTCTGCGCACATGAACCAAATTGACGCCATCGGGCAAAAATTTCGCGTTAAGGCATTGAAAACAACCATAAGTCAGGCGTTCGACGTCGAAGGAGCTGGCACCAACTTCCATCTGATAAATTTGCGGTTGGCCGGTACGTTCCGACATGAACACGATCGAACGCCCATCGGCTGTCCAGCTTGGTTCTGTATCAATAAGTGGATGGTCGGTTACCTGAATCAACTGATTGCTGGTTAAATCCTGCACGTAGATATCGGGACTGCCATCTTTAGATAGCACCATCGCCAACCTGGTGCCGTCAGGAGACCATTCTGGCGAACTGTTCAGATTCGGGTAATTAGTGATTTGGCGCCGATCTCCTGTGGCAATATTCTGGATGTAGATACGCGGGAGATCCGTTTCGAATGACACATAGGCCACATCCTCGCCTGTTGGCGACCAGCTCGGCGACATAATAGGCTCTACCGATTCCAGCAGCACCTGCGCTCTCTGGCCGTCATAGTCAGCCTTTTCGAGTCGGAAATTGGTACGCTCAGGGCTAATATATTCAGCGACCACGTACAAAATTTGTGTGGTGAAGGCACCACGAGTTCCGCTGACCTGTTCAAAAACCACGTTACTGATTTCGTGGGCGATATCACGCAATTGTGCAACGCTGCCAGTAATTACCTCTCCTGCCAGTTTGATCTCGCGATTAATATCGAAAAGTTCATATTGTACCTGCACCAACTGACTGCCTGGCGTCCGGTCGATTTTACCTACCAGTAGATAATCCTGAGCCAGCAGGCGCCAATCGCGGTAATAGACTTCCTGTTGCTGGTCAGGAAGACTCAACATACTGGAACGAGAAAGTGCGCGAAACTCCCCTACTTGCTCCAGGTCGTTCATTACAATCTGAGAAACATCTTCGCTTAAAACACCCGAGCCTTCCCAAAAAAATGGGACAACTGCAATAGGAATGGGGTTATCAACACCCTGGGTAATTTGGATACTGAGCTCCGCATGGGCGGAAAACGAGAGCAGGCTCAATGCAGCGAGTATAAGACTATGCAGGTTTGTTTGTAGTTTCAATTTAATAAATCCTCAGGTTCGAATATCAGTGAAAGTGACCTGAAGTTCGCGTTAAATAGTTTAATCGGCAAATTCTGTAATTCTCTGAATGGGGCAGCACGATAAACTGCGTTTTCTGCCGATCTATCGAAGGCCGGGTCGCCACTGGTCTGTGTTATTGCCGCATCGACCAATTCGCCTGTCGGTAACATTCTGATTTGCAGAATGGCCTGCATTCCGTTTCTGGCACTGGGCGGTCGCGACCAATTTCCCTGCACAAGCTGTTGAATGATTGCAGTCCCGCTCTGCACCATTTCAAATTCTGATGTCGCCAATTCAGCCGCATCCGCTGCTTCCTGTTGTCTTTGCAATTCTCTGTCCCGATTTTCCTGCTGCCTTTGCGCCTCAGCCAATTCTCGCTGGCGACGCTGCTCTTGCTCTTTTCGCTGCTGTTCCCTTTCTTGCTCGCGTTGCAGCTTCTCAGCGATTAATCTTTCCTGCTCCTGCTCCTGTCGCTGATGCAGGGCAGCCCGCTCTTGCCTTTGTTGTTCCTCTCTAATCTGTGCCTGTGCCTGTGCCTGCTCCAGTCGCTGGCGTTCTGCCTCGGCGGCTCGTTGCGCATCCGCCTGTTGCTGAATTGTTTGCTGCTGCCTTTGCAGACGCTTGCGCTCGTTTGTAACTTGCGGGTTCTCTTGCACCATCAGTGCCTTTATCACCGTTGGTTGAATCAGTTCCAGCGCTTCTGGATTTCTAGTGCTCTGCAAGTAAAGCAACAAAGCCAGAATTACACTGTGAAAAGTAATAGCCACCACGACGGACAGTGGATAACCATTATAAATAATTAGCTTGTTGAACGAGTTACTCATTGGTCTACTGCTTCACCGGAAAATTATATCTCGCCTGGAGGCTGAGTAATAAAACCCGGACTTGCAACACCCGCCGTCTGTAGTGTGGTTATCAAATTAACCATGGCACCCCAAGCTGCTGCCGTATCGCCTTCCACTAACACCTGTATGCCCGGATTGGCGTTAGTGATGATGCCAACTTGCGTGCCCAGTGTTTCAAGACTAACCGATTCACGATCTTCACCCGTGGCGCCAACACTTATAAAATACTCACCCTCTTTTGTTAATGAAACTACCAGCGTTTCTGAATTTTCATCGATAGCCAGGGCTTCGTTGTTCGCTTCAGGAAGCTCAACTTCAATACCCTGGTTCAGCAAAGGTGCAGTCACCATAAAAACCACCAGCAACACCAGCATCACATCAATAAACGGAACCACGTTTATTTCCCCCATCGGCTTGTGTTTTTTGCGGACAATTGTTTCCATCAATTAAACCTTTTCGATGACATGGGATCAATCGCTATGTATCTGTCGATGCAAAATACTGGAAAATTCATCGGTGAATGTAACATAACTGCCAGTTACGTTGTCCACAATTGCGGAATAGCGGTTGTATACCACCACCGCGGGTATCGCCACGAACAAGCCCATGGCAGTAGCAATTAGTGCTTCTGCTATATCCGGTGCGATGGCTTGCAGAGTTACCTGAGTCTGACTGGCTAAACCAATAAAGGAATTCATGATGCCGATTACGGTACCAAATAAACCAATATAAACCGAGACCGACGCAACAGTGGCCAGAAAGGGTAAATGTTTCTCCAGTTTTTCTTCTTCTCTCGAATAAACCACTCGCATGGCTCGTTGCGCACCTTCCATGATGGCTTCTTTATCCATGGAAGGTTGTTGGCGCAGTCGCATAAATTCTTTAAAGCCAGCCCTGAAAATATTTTCCATGCCCACTACCGGAATATTTTCTTTCTGCGTATGGCTGCCTTCTTTGTACAATTGACTTAAATCCATGCCGGACCAAAATCGATGCTCGAAACTCAACACACCTTTGCTCGCGGCGGAAAGCACCATCCAGCGTTGAAAAATCATCACCCAGGAAATGATTGAAAGCAGTAACAGGATAAGCAGCACACATTGTACGGGCAGGCTCGCTTCCAGAATTAAACTTGTCACTGTTATTCCGTCATTCACTTCAATTCTCCAGACCAGATATTGAAACCAGACCCCCTGATTGCCGCAATTACGACCCTGGCTCGCGCTGCTGTCAGCAAAGGCGGTGTTGATTTCAAATGCCTTGGCAACCAAAATCGCCAGGAAATCCGCGACTCCGGGGGGTTATTCGGCCAAAACAGAAAATAGTTTTGTGAGAAGGCATTCTACTCGCCAAATGTAACTATTGGGAGATAAATCTAGACAAATCCCCAGAAGAGTAGCACCAACGCTTCAAGAGCCCGTGTAAAAATCTAACATTTGCCATTCTTGCACCACCCTGTCATTCATTCTCGCGCCCTCCGTCATTCATTCTCGCACCGGCTCCGTCATTCCCGCGCCCCTACGTCATTCCCGCATCCCCTACGTCATTCCCGCGCAGGAGACTGTGCAACAAACGCCGACTCACCAACCCACTATTGAGCATTTTGAGTCCTGTACGGGTAAAAAAGGATTCTTATGAAAAGCCGGCAGGTGAAATAAGCTTGTTTATTGCAAAAATAAGCATTTCTGGCATAAACCATCGAATAGTGGACGCAAAAAGAAAGATGTCGCTTGATTTCTTCCATTACGGCTTCAATATTGCCTGCTTTTATAGCCAATAACAGCTTATTGAACAGCATGGTGCCTAACATGTTCAAAACACGCTTAAAGTTATAGCAAAACATAATCAATGCGTTTTCTCCGGATACTTTTTCTTTGCCTCTGACCAGGTAGTGATCCCAGCCTAATGACCGCTTTATGGTGCCAAAAGGATGCTCCACAATCGCCCCTCTTCTTTTGCTAATCGCCTTGGCTGATTCTGTTTGCATTACCTCACCATAGGCTTGTAAAAAGGCTTCATGTTCCCAGCGCCATATTCTTCGGTGAGGTGTTTGCTTTGCCAGGCACTCGCTACGCAAAGGGCAAGCCTTGCAATCTGTGGCACTGGTGCTGTAAATAAACCCAAGCTTGCCTTTGGATAGGCTTGGGCTTGCTGTTTTTGTCAGTGTTTTGTTGTTGGGGCAGGTGTATTCGTCTTGCTCCTCGTTATAGACAAAATCCTCTTTAGTATATCTGCCAGTCTTCTTTTGTTTCTGTTGCGTATCAATTGGCGGGATGATTGGGTAGATTTTGTCATCAACACAGTTCTTTATCTCTTTTGCACTGTGATAGCCCTTGTCGGCAACCACAGCCAAAGTCTCAAGGGCTAAGGTTTCTTTCGCCTGACTTGCCATCTGATGCAACTGCTGTGCGTCATTGCCTTGACTTGATACATCCGTAGCAACAATCAGCTTTGCTTTGTCATCCACCACGATTTGGCAGTTATAAGCGACCAGATGATGCGCTGGTTTGCACATCAATGCGGCATCCGTGTGTTATGTTGCTTCTTGTCCAATTGCTCTAAGGTATTCAAATCCTCTTCCAGCTTTTGTTTGCGCTCTTTAAGTGCTTGTATTTTATGAATCAAGTCGGGATTATCCAGAGTCTGTTCCGGTTCCTCCTGCTGGTCTGTGGTGTTTAATAAGTTCAGGTAGTCCTCAATAGCCTGCGTTACCTTAGTATTCTCTTATTCACCGTAGATTTAACAATCAAAGTGTTTTTGGACGCATTGGCACGCAAAAACGCCCCATCCAGTGCCACTAATTGACCTTCAATGAAATTGATGTTTTGGCACAGCAAAACAAATTCCTTAAATATATTCTTGAGTGCTGCAGCATTATTTTTTCTAAAATTCGCAATCGTCTTATAAGTGGGTTTTAATCCTTGTAATAACCAGATAAGCTCGATATTTCTATGGGCTTCCCGAGCCAGATGCCGGGAGCTTCTTATTTTATGGTTATAGCCGTAAATGTAGAGCTTCAACATCAATTTTGGGCAAAAGGCGGGGCGGCCATTGTTATTTTTGTCGCTATATCTTGTCTTAAAGCCCAAGGCCTCAACTTCTAAACTATCCACATAGGCATCAATGGCACGAACACCCGCATCCTCGCTGACATAATCCTCTAGCCGCTCTGGGAATAACAGTTGTTGCTGGCGATTTAAACCGTGTATGTAATCACTCATAAATCCTCTGTTTAATGATTAGAATCAGTTAGTTATGTTCGTTATTGTATCATAATTGAGTCAGGTTTTGGATGTTTATTACTGTAATTATTGGGTATTTTTACAGAGGCGGTGTATCGGCTTAAAATACCAGCAAGGTCGGTGAATTAGGGCAGTAATGAGAATGTGACCAGGGGTGGTGGTTTTTTGCACAGTCTCGCAGGCGGGAATCCAGTGAATAACAACATGAGTCACAAACAAAGCCACCGTTTACATTTTTGGCAGGTCAGTCTCAAAGTGGCTTACGCAGTGTCTGGTTCTATTTTAGGCAAGCGGGTTGGAGCATATAAAAAGTATTTGCGCAAAGGCTTTAGCCAGAAATAGAACGGTCGCCCTTTGCCCTGTTTCGGCTTGCATGGAGGTGTATGGGGATGGATACGTGGCGATTAGGCGGGAATGGCGGTTTCGACTACAGCAATGGAATAGGGAATTTTCTGGATTCCTGCCTTCGCAGGAATGACAGAGTGTGCGGGAATGACAGAGTGCGCGGGAATGACAGAGTGTGCGGGAATGACAGAGTGCGCAGGAATGACAAATGTTGGATTTTTGTACAGTCTCCATAAGCCTTGCGTTGTGCAGTCATTGGGTGCTGGGGAGTTTTAGTGCCAAGCCTTGTTTTTAACCAGTGTGCTGCCAGGGTTTCCTGCGTTTTAGGGGTTTCTATCCGGGGATTTGGGGATTTAACGAAAGAAATCTCGGTGGGCTTGCCCCCGAGTCAAGGTAGATGAAAAATAGAAAATTTCGGTTGGCCGAAGGCCAGTCAAATTGAGCGCAAGCTCGGTCGCTTGCGGCCGAGTAGCCCTTTTTGAAGGAATTTTCTTTTCCTGACTGTTGGCGATAGAGCCGCGTTTTGGCTCGCCCAAAGGCGCTGGCCAGGAATTAGTCGGCACTTTGCTTTTGTTGAAATAAATCAGCCATTTGTGCAGAAGGTTTTAACCCGAAATGCCGGTAGGCAAACTGGGTAACTACGCGACCGCGGGGTGTACGCATAATGAATCCCTGCTGAATTAAGTAGGGTTCCAATACGTCTTCGATGGTGTCTCTCTCTTCGCTAATGGCGGCAGCCAGACTATCAATGCCAACTGGACCGCCTTCGAATTTTTCAATCATGGTCATCAACAAACGGCGATCCATGTGATCGAAGCCATTCTTGTCAATACTGAGCATGTCCAGAGCCAGTGCGGCGGTTTTCAGGTTGACCTGTCCGTCCACTTTCACCTCTGAATAATCTCTGACACGACGCAGCAATCGATTTGCAATACGCGGTGTACCTCGCGATCTTTTTGCTATTTCCGCTGCGCCTGCTGCGTCGGTTTCAGTGCCCAGAATTTGTGCCGAACGACTCACGATTTTGCTCAGCTCTGTAACCGAATAGAACTCCAGTCGCTGGATTATTCCGAATCGATCACGCAGTGGAGAGGTTAACAAACCGGCACGAGTAGTAGCACCGACCAGGGTGAACGGTGGTATATCTAACTTGATTGAACGTGCGGCGGGCCCCTCACCGATCATTATATCAAGCTGATAGTCTTCCATTGCTGGATACAGTATTTCTTCTATGACCGGGCTAAGTCTGTGAATTTCATCGATAAATAGCACATCTCCCTGTTCAAGATTGGTCAGTATGGCGGCAAGATCACCTGCTTTTTCCATCACCGGGCCAGAGGTGGTTTTGATTGATACCTGTAGTTCATTGGCAATAATATTCGCTAATGTGGTTTTGCCTAGACCAGGAGGCCCGAACACCAGGGTGTGATCCAACGGCTCTTTACGATTACGAGCGGCACGGATAAAAATATCCATCTGTTGTTTTACTTCGATCTGACCAATATAGTCTTGCAGGTAAAGCGGACGAATTGCGCGGTCGCCGGATTCCTCGATTGAGGCAGTTTGAGGCGATATCAGTCTCTCTTCTTCCATCGTTTTTCCGCGTAATCAGACCAGTAAAATTGTGTCGCTATCGACTCAGGCCATAGTTTTAAGAGATTGTCGAATCAATTGCCCGGAATCGCTTATATCCGGTTTCGCCGTTAGTGCCCGGGCAATCGCATGAGCCGCTTGTTGTGGCTTATAGCCTAAGGATATCAATGCTGTCTCCGCATCGTTGGCCATGGCAGAGGCTGAAGTTTTCTGCTCTTCGCCTCTCCTGGATTCGGCAATGTCGCCCCAATCTCTCAGGCGATCACGCATTTCAATCAGCAAGCGTTGCGCCGTTTTTTTTCCTATGCCGGGCATTTTAACCAGGGCGTTACTGTCGTTGCTGCGCACCGTTCTAACGAAGTCATCTGCTTCCATACTTGAAAGAATGCCCAGTGCCATTTTAGGGCCAACTCCATTCACTTTGATAAGTGACCTAAACATGGCTTTGTCCTTCTCATTATAGAAACCGTAAAGCAGTTGTGCATCTTCCCTGACAACAAAGTGCGTATGCAGCGTCAATTCTTTACCCGGCTCGGGCAATTGGTAAAGGGTGCTCATAGGCACCTGCACTTCATAAATAATCCCGGCGACATCAATCTGAATCTCGGGCGGCTTCTTGTCGACCAGAATTCCGCGTATTCGTCCTATCACTTCAATCTCTTCCTGCTAAATGATTTTGCACCAGCCATGCGAATCAGGCCAGCTTCAGTATTGGCATGGCAGATTGCAACAGCCAGGGCGTCGGCCGCGTCTTCGGCTATACTGTCTCTTATCGATAACAGCACTTTAATCATGTGTTGAACCTGTAATTTATCAGCCCCACCAGCACCAACTACCGCCTGCTTAACTTTGCGAGCCGAGTACTCCGCCACCGCCAGGTCATGGGACAGACAGGCAACCATCGCGCTGCCTCTGGCCTGACCCAGCTTTAAAGCCGAGGCAGCATTGCGGCCCATAAAGACCTCTTCCACTGCGGCCTGTTGTGGAGAATATTTTTCGATGACCTGACAAATTCCAGTGAAAATAATTTTTAACCGCTGCGGCTGAGAAGGCACGTTCGTGCGTACACAGCCACAGGCGATGTATTCCAGTCTATTGCCAATTGCATTTATCAAACCGTAACCGGTAATTCTGGAACCAGGATCAATGCCGAGAATTATGGCCATCAGAATTCCTTGGGTTGGCACACATCAGGATTTAAAATCTTGCAGAAGTAGCCTGGCAAGCTACGCGCAAGACAGAGACAGAAATAGAGGGCTTAAAACTGAGCCGCAATCTCGTCCGAAATATTGGCATTATGGTAGACGTTTTGCACATCATCCAGTTCTTCCATAAGATCAATCATCTTTACCAGTGTCTCGGCAGAACCCAGGTTGAGTTCAATTTCTGTTGACGCCAGCATGGTCATCTCTGCGGAACCGGGTATAAGTTCGGCGGCGCTTAGCGCATCCTGAACCGCACCAAAGGTTTCCAGGCTGGTCATCACCTCAATGCCACCGCCATTACTGACGATATCATGGGCACCCGCATCAAGTGCTACCTCCATGATTCGCTCTTCGTTACCGTCGGCGGGAAAACTGATAATTCCGGTTCGTTCAAAAAGGTAGGCAACGGAGCCGTTTGTGCCCAGCGTACCACCAAATTTGCTGAAAGCATGCCGCACTTCGGCCACGGTACGATTCTTATTGTTGCTCAGTGTTTCGACCAGGACGGCAACGCCTCCCGGGCCATAACCTTCATAATCCAGCTCTTCGAGATTATCATTCTCCGCAGTGCCTGCGCCTCTGGCGACAGCCCTGTCGATAGTGTCTCGCGTCATATTGGCGCCAAGCGCCTTATCCACAACTGCCCTTAACCGCGGATTGTCGGCAATCTCTCCACCACCCATCCTGGCGGCGACTGCCAGTTCTCGAATGATTTTGGTGAATATCTTGCCACGCCTGGCATCCTGCCCCGCTTTTCGGTGCTTGATGTTGGCCCATTTACTATGCCCTGCCATATCAACCTGACTCCGCATGAATTATTGTATTTACGCGGTAGCAGCAGGCTGCTCACGCAATCGAATAGCAAGTTCCCGTAATTGCCGGGTGGAAACCACGCTCGGTGCGTCCGTTAATGGACAGGCCGCTGATTGTGTCTTGGGAAATGCAATTACATCACGAATGGAAGTCGCACCAGTCATCAGCATGATTAGCCTGTCCAGGCCAAATGCCATGCCGCCATGGGGAGGACAGCCGTAACGTAAAGCGTCCAGCAGAAAACCAAATTTCTGTTGTGCCTCTGCTTCGCCTATCCCCAACACCTTGAACACGGCCTGCTGCATCTCAGGTTTGTTAATACGGATCGAACCGCCGCCTAGTTCTGTCCCGTTTAGTACCATGTCGTAAGCACGAGACAAGGCAGCTAACGGCTGCGCTGTCAGTTGTTCTGCATCACAAGCCGGTGCGGTAAATGGGTGATGCAGTGAAGTCAGGCCGCCGTCGCTTGCTGCTTCAAACATGGGGAAGTCAATCACCCAAAGAGGCGCCCAGTTGTCCTTGACCTGCCCCAGGTCTTCGGCTACTTTTACGCGCAATGCGCCCAGAGATTCATTCACAATTTTGGTTTTGTCGGCTCCAAAGAAAATAATATCGCCGCTTTCTACAGCAAGCTTTTGCATCAGTGAGTCAATCACTTCGGGGGACATAAACTTCAAAATTGGTGATTGCAAGCCCTCCAGGCCCGCAGCCATGTCATTCACTTTAATCCAGGCCAGACCCTTCGCGCCGTAAATCGCAACAAAAGAGGTATAGTCATCTATCACCTTTCGGCTGATGCTCGCCCCTTGCGGAACGCGCAGTGCGACCACTCTGCTCTCGTCATCATTGGCCGGGCCACTGAACACCTTGAAGTCCACTCTCTTCATAAGCTCAGCAATATCGGTAAGTTCCAAATCTATGCGCAAATCCGGCTTGTCCGAGCCGAAACGTTGCATCGCTTCGGCATGAGACATTTCAGGAAAATCACCGAGGTCAACATCCAGGTGAGTCTTAAACACCTCGCTAATCATGTGTTCCATAACGATCATGATCTGCCGTTCGTGCATAAATGATGTTTCTACATCAATTTGGGTAAATTCAGGCTGTCGGTCTGCCCGCAGATCTTCATCTCTAAAACACTTTGCGATTTGGTAGTAACGATCCATGCCAGCCGCCATCAAAATTTGCTTGAACAATTGGGGAGACTGCGGCAACGCGAAGAATTTATTGGGATGCGTTCTGCTAGGCACTAAATAGTCGCGAGCTCCTTCGGGAGTCGCCCTGGTCAGCAATGGTGTCTCAACATCGACAAAGCCGTTATAGTCGAGAAAATTCCGTACCGTATTGGTTACCCTGGAGCGAAACCGTAGCCGTTCTGCCATCTCTGGCCGACGCAAGTCAATATAGCGATAACGCAATCTTATGTCTTCACCAATCTCAGCGTGGTCATCCAAATGTATTGGTGGTGTATTGGCCGTATTAAGCACTTCCAGCTGCTTTCCCAACACTTCGATTTCCCCGGTGCTCATGTCATTGTTTACCGTCCCTTCTGGGCGCAGGCGCACTATTCCTGTCACCTTGATCACGAATTCGTTGCGCACGCCTTCAGCAATCGCGAAGCTTTCTACCGTATCCGGGTCAACCACTACTTGCGCTATGCCTTCTCTGTCTCTGACATCGAGAAAAATTACACCACCGTGATCGCGGCGGCGATGAACCCACCCACAAAGCTCGACCTCATAACCAACAAATGCTTCATTCAATTCACCGCAATAATTGCTGCGCATAGCGTTTTCCCATCTCAATCAATTTCTATTTGTGGCCCGCATGGCTGCGAAATCTTACCGTGTTTGTATTGTCTAATCCTGGCTCTAGCTTGCTCCAGACTTTGCCGGATGGGTCTTTGGTTCACTCTTTTTGGCTTCGCTCTGTTTTTTGTCTTTGCCAACAATCCCGGCTGTTTCTTTCGCCGAAGCAGCTTTTCCGCCCGAGCTGTTGGAATCCGAATTTTTTTGCCCATTTGCGCTGGTTTTACTGGATTCAATACTGGCGGGCACCGCTGTTTCAGATTCAGCCAATTGCTTTTTCTTCCCGGTTTTAAAATCAGTTTCGTACCAACCGCCACCTTTCAGCCTAAAACTGGCCGCCGAAATCAACTTATTCAGGTTTGCAGTGCTGCAAGCCGGGCAATCGGCGAGGGCGTCATCACTGATTTTCTGCAGCGCCTCCATCTTATGCTCACATTTCGAACACTGATATTCATAAATAGGCATCTATCTAAATCCTCAAATCTCTTGAAAGCCGGTCAATACTGCTATTTTTGAGCAGCAGCCTGGCACGCCGACCTGGTTCAGCGCCGTTAAAAGCCAGCGATTATACCTTATATAGTTGACCCTGAAAAAGCCTGGCCTGCGAACATGAAACGCATTTGATGGTGATCGGGGGAAGAATCTTTCCATTGAAGAGCCATCGAATAGCCGTCTTTTTTCGACCAGATTGTTATTGAACCGCACTTGAAACTGGTCGAAATTATCGCACAGATAGCTGGCATTGTCTGTTAGGAGCAATGAGTTATGTGTTTTTCAGGGTCGGCTAATTGGCTTTTATTCGCCCTGTCAGTGCCGTTTTTGCAGTTTTTTCGATTTTGATACCTGATTTGCCAGCATTGTATGAAGCTGCACGAATGCGCAGAAAAGTTAGGGAAAGTGTCCAGAATTACTTGCTAGCGCAAGGTGAATGATTTATAAATACACTCCCTGAGAGGCAGTGGGAAAATCAATTTTTGGAGCAGGAGCCAAAATTCGAACTCAACACAAGGTTTCATTGGGTCGGGAATAGAGTTAGCGAAGCTGGATCCCGGAACGAAAACCAAATTAACTTGTAGTGTAAACTGTAATAGACTGTAAAGAGAGTAGCCATGGCTGTTAAGAAATCATCAAGGAAAGTTGCATCAAAAACCAGGGCAAGCGCGGTTGCAACGCGCAGGACCCCAGCTATTCAAAAGAAATATACCAAAACTGAAATTCTTAATGAGATTTCAGAAAACACCTCAGTTAGCAAAAAAGAAGTGGCGGCTGTGCTGGATGAACTTGGTGTATTGATAGAGCGTCATGTGAAGAAACGTGCTGTTGGTGAATTTACGCTACCAGGTCTGTTGAAAATTAAATCTGTTGTACGTCCAGCCAGACCTGCCCGCAAGAATGTACCAAACCCCTTTCGTCCCGGCGAACTGATGGACATTCCACGCAAGCCGGCCAGCACTCGCGTAAAAGTACTGCCTCTGAAAAAGCTAAAAGAATTTGCTCTATAGGGCATTATGCAAACGACCGGGTTTTGTCTTATCGCTATCAGGGAACTGCGAAGCCAGCAAGACGACAGCCGAAACCCCCATTGAAAACAACCAGAAAGGCAGCCCCGGGCTGCCTTTCTTCATTATGGCGTGACCAACCCGTCTCGTTGCCGAACCCCAAAGTAGTCTAAAATAGACCTCTTTTAAGCCGAAATGGATAAACCATGCGAGCGAGTAAATATCTAATAGCCACGGTTAAGGAAACCCCATCTGATGCTGAAATCAGCAGCCATCAGTTAATGTTGCGTGCGGGCCTGATTCGAAAGCTCGCTGCTGGCCTATACACCTGGCTCCCCCTGGGCCTTCGCGTACTCCATAAAGTTAGCCAAATCGTGCGTGAAGAAATGGACAAATCAGGAGCCATGGAAATATCTATGCCAGTGGTTCAGCCCTCAGAGCTGTGGGAGGAATCAGGTCGTTGGCAAGGCATGGGGGCAGAATTACTCCGCTTCCAGGATCGCCACGAACGGGATTTTTGCCTTGGCCCAACCCATGAAGAGGTAATAACCGACCTGGTGCGCAATGAATACCAGAGCTACCGTCAACTCCCCGCTATTATGTATCAAATTCAAACGAAATTTCGCGATGAGAGACGTCCCCGCTTTGGCGTAATGCGTGCGCGTGAGTTCATCATGAAGGACGCCTACTCCTTTCATGCAGATCAGGAATCTCTGGATGCAAGCTACGCGGTGATGCACAAGACCTATTGCAATATTTTCAATAGGCTGGGGCTAAACTTCAGAGCTGTCATCGCGGACTCGGGCAGCATTGGCGGCAGCACTTCACACGAATTTCACGTTCTCGCTGACAGCGGCGAAGACGAAATCGCGTTTAGCAACGAATCCGACTACGCAGCCAATGTTGAACTTGCGCAGGGCAATCCACTACCTGTACCTATTGAGATGGAGACCGAAATACGCGCACGCGAAATGGTTGATACAGGCTCAGCTTGTAGCATAAACGAAGTTGCTGCAAAATTAGAGTTTGAGCCTTCTCAAATTTTGAAGACCTTGTTCGTTCATGCTGTCAATGACGTTGGCGAACGATCCGGGCAACTAGTTGCTCTTGTACTTCGAGGCGATCATGAGCTCAGCGAAACAAAAGCACAAAACCTTGCAGAAGTAGCCTCGCCCCTGGAGTTCGCCAACGACGAACTTATTGAGAAGCTAACAGGCGTTCCGGTTGGCAGTCTTGGGCCATTCGGGCTTTCTGTATGGGGGATTCGCACTGTCCTCGACATACAGGCTGGGCAGCTCAAAAATTTCGTGTGTGGCGCCAATCAAGCCGGCCATCATTTCATCAATGCCAATTGGAATGATGGCAGCGAAACGGATAGCATCTTCGATATTCGCAAAGTACGGGAAGGCGACATAAGCCCGGACGGCCTTGGCACGCTTTCAATCAAACGCGGCATAGAAGTCGGCCATATATTTCAACTCGGGACGAAATACAGCAAGGCACTCAATGCAACGGTTTTGGATAAACAGGGTAAGTCCGTGCTTATGCCCATGGGCTGCTATGGCATTGGCGTAACCCGTGTAGTGGCCGCCTGCATTGAGCAAAACCATGATGAGCAGGGTATTATTTGGCCTGATGCAATTGCACCTTTTCATCTGGTTATTGTTCAAATCGATGCGCATAAATCCGAACAGGTGACAGATTTCTCAGAACAGCTCTACCAACAGGCGCTAGCGCTAAAAATAGAGGTCTTACTCGATGACCGGGATAAGAAAACCAGCCCGGGTATGAAATTTGCCGATTCTGAACTGATGGGCATAGCACATCGCCTTGTGATCTCACCAAGATTCCTTGCTGACGGTGTCATTGAATATAAAAACCGGGTCAACGGCGAAAAACAGTTGATCAAAACCGATGGTATCAGGGATTTTCTGCAGCGGCTGTTTAGCTAGTCCGGTACAGCATTTCTATTCACGCAGCTATGCCGGCCTGGTTTTTGAAACAGCGGAGATACACGCGCAACTGCCGTATAATAGCCAGCACACTCCTGTGATTGTAGCCTTTGCCTTAGCCTTATGATTTTTCAACTCTCGCGCCTAAAATATCTGCGTGATCAGATGCGCTCTGTAGTAAATAGCGACATCTGGCAGAAAGTACTCCAACACTCCCTTTGTGGCAGAGGACTCCGCTGCGTAGTAGCCAAATCTTGCTGGACTGAATTCAGCGGATCAACTGAAAGCAATAGACTTTCATAATAGCGTTGAAGCCGTAGCACAACAGCAGCCAGGTAACAGAACATTTACGGATAATAACCAGCCAGCAGAATCAGAAGGAGAACAGCCGTGGCGGATATTACGATCTACCATAACCCAAATTGCTCGAAGTCCAGAGCGACCCTGGCACTGTTAGAGGAAAACGGCATCAAGCCTGAGATTATTTATTATCTCGAAACACCACCAGGCATCGATGAGCTGAAAGGCATCCTGAAAAAACTGGGCATGCAATTAGCCGATATTTTGCGCCGTTCCGAAGAGGGTTTCGATACGCTTGGCCTGGATGATGAGACGCTGAGCGAGGAAATCGCCTTCGACCTGCTGCAAAAGCATCCGCACTTGTTACAGCGTCCTGTCGTAGTAAAAGGCGACAAGGCCATAATTGGCAGACCCCCAGAAAACGTATTAAGCCTGATTGGAGATTAGAACATGGAATCGCCGTATGTATTGGTACTGTATTACAGCCGCTACGGAGCCACAGAGAAGATGGCGCAGCTAATCGCTCGCGGTGTAGAACAGAACAGTCACATTGAGGCCAGAATTCGCACTGTGCCTTCAGTATCGGCGAATACTGAGGCCAGCGAAGCCGAAATACCCACCGACGGCGCTGTGTATTGTACGGAGGAAGATTTGAGAAACTGCTGCGGACTCATTACCGGCAGTCCTACCCGCTTCGGCAATATGGCCGCCGCGCTAAAGTTTTTCCTCGATGGTACCAGCGCGATTTGGGTTTCAGGTTCTCTTATCGACAAACCTGTTGCTACCTTCACCTCAACCTCCACCCTGCATGGTGGTCAGGAAACCACCCTGCTTACTATGGCAATTCCGTTGCTCCACCACGGTATGGTGTACTGCGGCATTCCCTATTCCGAGGCTAGCTTACATACAACTACTACCGGTGGCACCCCCTACGGGGCCAGCCATCTCGCGGGAACCAGGGAGAATAACCCGATTAGCGACGATGAAGCCACTCTGTGCATCGCACTGGGAAAGAGAATTTCGACCATCGCGCAGAAGTTAATGGCATAATTCATGGAATGATGAATTCTGGCGTTACTCTACCTGCAAAAGTTGAGCAAACTCGAATAGCCATACTAGTGTGTTATTACGCTTTGCTAGTCTATTTCGTGGCTAGCGCGTTCATGGTATTTGGAGATTTGCGCGCGGCTGCTTTTGTAATCTGGTTGCTGCAGGTAGCACCGCTGTTACTCTTTTTCCGTGGCTTGCACCGCGCTCAGCTACGCACCTATGGCTGGATGAGCTTCGTCATACTGCTGTACTTCATGCACGGAGTTCTTGTCGCTTTCGAGCCGGAAAGGTTTTGGCCAGGGCTTATTGAAATCTTACTCTGCACTGTGATGTTTGTTTTGTTACTTGTTTTTATTCGGCTTTATCGAGACCACTTCAAAGTGCCCTTATAGTCAGAAGCAGCAGGCAAGGCTACCAGGCCAGGGTTGATTTCACCAAGGGAATGGTTAACCTGCGCTGCTGTTGCAAAGAAGTTCGATCCAGCTCATCCAATATCTTCATCAAGGCTGAAAACCGTCGATCTGCCCGCAACAATATAAACTCAGCTACCGCAACAGGCATCTCAAACCCTCTCTTTCTGGCCCGAAGTTGCAAAGCCAGCAATTTATCCTCATCACGCAGCTCCTTGAGTTGCAGAATCAGCCCTGACTGAAGACGTGAATGCAGATCCGGCAAGTCAATCGCCAGATGCTGAGGAGCCATGGCTGCTGAGATAATTAATCGTGTATGGCTATCCCGTATCGCGTTGAAGGCTGTAAACAAGGCCGACTCCCATTCACTATCTGAAGCGATAGAATCTAGATCATCTATACATACCAGAGAGAGAGAAGTGGCGCCTTGAAGAATCTGCGGGCTGAACTGCGCTTTATCGGCAAGGGGTAAATAGAGCGCACTGCCTTCTTCATCTGTGGCTTTATGGCAAGCTGCCTGTAGCAAATGGCTCAGGCCAGGCGAGCCATTTCCCCACAGGTACATATAAGGCTCGGGCTCGGGCGCATTGAGATAATTAACTGGCTGCTGGTTGCCGACACTTGAAAAGAAATTCTCGAATTGAGCATCATCATCGAGACCAACCCCCAGCACTAACTGGGCAGAAGCAGAATCTGGCATGGCTTAACGAGTCCAGCGATAGTGCAAAAGCGATGTACTGGCCTCACTAACCACGTCACTAATTGGCAGAAGGTCTCTATCCAGCGCGATTTGTTCATGAAGCTGACGGCTGTCTCCCAGCAGGCTCAACTGTAGCTCGATACGTCCGCCATCCAGCTCAGCTGTGGTTACCGTCTGCACCAGGCCCAGGTTTTCGACGTAGCCAAGCAGCGCAGTATAGGCATTGAGGTTTTTTATACCATCGATTCGAAGTCGAACAGTTTTTTGATTCACAGATTCGGGGAGAATAGCGAAATAACCAGCCAGACGAGCAGTAATCCGATTCAATGCCTCATGCAGATACGATTGTAGCTGCTGGTCAAACCCATCAAACACCTCTGTTTCCTCCTGAAACAAAAACCGCCAAAGACCGACCAATTCGCCACTTGCAGTGAAGTGTAGACGGCCCGCCAGGATACTGTCCGCCGCGTAGCGCTGACTTGCCAGACTAATGGCCTGCTCATCCAAATTCCAAACCACATTTTCTGTAAGATTTCTTCTGTCCTCAAAATCCAGCACCGGAAAAATAATCGGCAGGCCGCGGTCAGCAGCGAAGTCTTGCATGGCTTTTACTATGTCAGGATTTACATCGGCGCTGAGAAAACTGCGCTCTCCGGTCGAGCCTTGCAAAACCATCCACACCAGCACACTGGGCCGATTACTGTCCCATATCGGTATATGTGCATCGGCCAGTAAATCATCAATAAGCGCAGCGGCAAAGTTGACTGAAATAACACGCTGCTCCACCGTGTAGAACGCCGCCGCCGTCCCATCTCGGGCTGTAGAGTTGTCCTCGACAGGCAACTGCAGCGATTCACTGAAATAACTGGTCGCTTCTACATAATTTTGTGCCCGGGGTATGGCTCTCTTGATGGTTGGATTTTCCAGCCAGCGAGGATCACCACTCACTTTTACTATGACAGCGGCCAATGCTTCTCTAAATGCTCGATTGCGCTCCCCCTCGCCATCATTGGCCACCGCTATTTGCTGACTATAGAGACCAGTAACTTGTAAGGCGGCACCGGGTTGGATTAGCAAGAATTGCAATGAGACTGCAATAAGGAAATAGTTACACTTGTTTCGGCTGCGCCTGGTCATTACCGGATGATACTGCAAAATGCGCCAATAAGGCATAGCTTAACCGGCACAAGCCACACTTAGTCAGGTGGCAGCGACTGACGCTGCCCGCTTATTGCGCTCTTGTTTATTCACACTGAATTATTCATGCACTGGATTATTCGCTGACGTGGGCAACGCATCCTGATAAAATGCCAGCTTTACTTCGCGGTCATTAGTCGGCTCAACCCAACTCGCGCAATTAAGGGCATCCTGTCATGGCTCTCGGCGATGAACAAAACGAATCTGCCTCCTCAAAAACAGAATCCTTGAGCTATCGTGATGCCGGTGTCGATATTGATGCGGGTAATGCGCTGGTTGACCAGATTAAAAAAGTAACGCGCAAAACTAATCGTCCCGAAGTGCTATCTGAGTTAGGGGGCTTTGGCGCTCTATGCGAAATACCCGGCAAGTACCAACACCCGGTGCTGGTAGCGGCCACCGATGGCGTAGGCACCAAACTGAAACTTGCAATGGAAATGGGCAAACATGACACAATAGGCATTGACCTTGTCGCCATGTGTGTTAACGATCTACTTGTCTGTGGCGCCGAACCGCTATTCTTTCTCGATTATTACGCCACTGGAGGGCTGAACCTGGACAGCGCAGTTCAAGTTGTGACCGGGATTGGGGAGGGTTGTGAGCAGGCCGGATGTGCCTTGATTGGTGGCGAAACAGCCGAAATGCCTGGCATGTACTCTGGGGAAGATTATGACCTGGCTGGTTTCTCTGTTGGTGTTGTAGAAAAGTCCAAAATTATTGATCAAAAAAAAGTGGCTATTGGTGACAATCTTATAGGACTCGCCTCCTCCGGCCCGCATTCTAATGGCTACTCCCTGATTCGCAAGATCATCGAGGTGAGCGGTGCCACCCTGGCGCAGACTTTCGGGAACAGCACGCTGGGGGAAACTTTACTCAGGCCAACTACAATTTATGTAAAAACGCTCGCCGCTCTGACAAATTCTGTCGATATCCACGCACTGGCCCATATAACCGGCGGCGGCATCACCGAAAACCTGCCCCGAGTATTGCCAGACAACACCCAGGCACGAATCAAACGCGATGGCTGGAAACGCCCGGAAATTTTCAATTGGTTACAAGAGAACGGTGGCGTGAGCGAGACAGAAATGCTGCGTACTTTTAATTGCGGAATCGGCATGATCATCTGTGTTGCCGCTGACCAAACCCGGCAGGCATTAGGGCTGCTGAATCAGAATGCTGAACAGGCATTTCTTCTTGGCAGTGTAGAAAGTCGGGAAGACCCGGAACACGCGTCAGTATTAATACTATAATGGCGCGCCATTCGACAATGAAAAACTCCCGGCGTTCTGTAGTTGTATTACTCTCTGGCAACGGAAGCAATCTTCAGGCGCTCATTGATTCCAGCCCGGGCGGAGACTACCGAATAGTTGGCGTTATTTCCAACAAGGAAGATGCCTACGGACTATGCCGGGCCAGGCTAAGCAATATAAACTCGACGCTTATTGACCATCGCCACTATGAAAGTCGCGAGCTATTCGACCAGGCACTGGCAAAAGCAATCGATAACTACCAACCCGGCCTGATAGTATTAGCTGGCTTCATGCGTATTCTTGGTGCCAGTTTTGTAAAGCGATACCAGGGCCAAATTCTCAATATCCACCCCTCCTTATTGCCCGCCTATCCTGGCATCAACACGAATCAACGGGTCTTGCATGCGGGCGAGGAAGAACACGGTGTATCAGTTCACTTTGTTACAGAAGAGCTGGATGGCGGTCCGGTGATTTTTCAGGAGTCCATAAAAATTGATCCCGCCGATACGGTGGAAAGTCTCACCACAAAAATTCACCGCATAGAGCATGGTATCTACCCTACAGTTGTCTCCTGGTTTGCTGCTGGCAGGGTAAGGCTTGAATCAAACAAAGCCTTTTTGGACGATCAGCTTTTGCCCGCTTGCGGCGCAGAAATAAATTCCTGATGAAACACCACGCTATCTTTACAAGACCTTTGCAAAATCTTTGCAAGACCTGCATAACTGTCGGAAGTGCGGCCTCAGCCGCGCAAGATAGTTGTAGGTGGTGAAGCGGTGCCAGCTTCACGCCAGTGCCGACTACAACTCACTGGACTGAGGCTGCCTTGCCAGCGTCTGCTTGCTTCCCGGTCACATCTTTGCTTCTGCTGCTGGTTTGCCCGCTACTTGTTCCCTGGCACCATCCTGAACTTTCTGCAAATTGTACTTGCGCATTTTCTCCACCAGGGTGGTTCTGCCCAGTTGCAGTCTATCGGCGGCCCGAGCCACCACACCCTTGCTATCGGCCAATGCTTTTTCGATAAGGTCTTTTTCCAGGTTAGCCAAATACTGTTTCAGATCCAGACCCGTAAGAGGCAACAGGCTGCGGCCAACTTCTTTATTATTCGGCTTGCCTTGTCCAGCAGAACCTCTTTGCAAGGAAACGATACTGCTGTTCGGTGAAGCGTCGGTTACTGCTGAACCCGAATCTGATTGATTGGCAGGCAGCAGGCCTGTGTGTCGAAACTTCTCCGGTAGATCACCCACTCCAACGATGCTGTGGGGATAGAGGATAGCCATACGTTCGACCAGATTCGCGAGTTCCCTCACATTTCCGGGCCATGTATAGCCGCATAACGATGTTATGGCGGCCGAATTAAATCGAACAGAACCTCGATTCGCCACTTCCATGATGGTGATTAATTCATTTAAAAGCAGAGGTATGTCCTGCGGGCGTTCACGCAATGAAGGCACCTCAATAGGAAAGACGTTGATCCGGTAATAAAGGTCCTGTCGGAATTCACCCTGCGCCATCATCTGCCCCAGGTCTTTGTGAGTGGCCGCCAGTATTCTCACGTCGGCTTGCAATGTGTTGACACCGCCTACCCGCTCGAAACTGTGTTCTTGCAGAACGCGGAGTAATTTAACCTGCATGCTCATTGGCATATCGCCAATCTCATCAAGAAATAGTGTGCCTCCATCTGCCAACTCGAAACGCCCGGCTCGCGAAGCAATAGCCCCGGTAAATGCTCCCTTCTCATGCCCAAACAATTCACTTTCCAGAAGCTCGCGGGGGATCGCACCGCAGTTTATCGGGATGAATGGCTTGTCCGCTCTATTCGAGTTCAGATGCAGGTTTCTAGCCACAACCTCTTTCCCCGTGCCTGATTCCCCAGTAATTAACACGCTCACTTCTTTGCTCGCAACCTGGCCCATCATGTACCTGACTTTTTGCACAGCATCGCTGTTGCCGACCAGATTTCGAAACATGGTAAAATCGCGAACTCCATCAAAGTCGCGTAGTCGATTGTAGTGCTCGTGAAAGATTTTCGCTTTATGCAAGGCATCCAGCAGCGGTTGGTAGCTTAAACTCGGCGGCAATTGAGCGACTATGCGAGCCTGTAATTCAGCATCCAGATTTTGCGGCAGTGTGCGTTCACCAACGAGGATAAATGCAAGACCCGCTTCCCACTGATAAATTTCCTGGAGTACAGATTCGAAATTTTGCGCCTGACAATTCGCTATTATCGCCACCGAAAATTGCGCGCTTTTTTGTTGGTTCGCTTCAATCCTCGCACGCCAATCTGTGCTGGTGGTTGCGAGAATTGATTCCCCCAGAAAGGAGAGTACTGCCTTAAAATTCAGACTGGAATCAACGTCATCATCAACCAGCAGTATTTGAGTATTCTCTATCATTAATGATCAACTTTATCCCCAATCCCCGGATAGAAATTCCTGAGCTGTAGAAAGCGCTGGCTGTGCATTGCTTAACAACGGGGCTTAGCGACAAAACCCGCCATCACCCACAGGCTGCACAACGCAAGGCGTATGCGCATTCTACCCTGGAAACTCGATACAACGTACGATTTGTCCTGGACAGACACTTTCTTTCACTAATGCTTAAATCGTTCTGTACTATAGTTCAGGTAACTCCAAATTCAGACAACTCCAATCAAGGAGTCAATATGCGCATAGAAACCAGGGACAGTAAATCCGGCAAGGTCATTGCTGTAGAGATTGCCGATTTAGACGAGCAGCAGTTAAGTCGGCTAACAAACGAGTCAACAATCGATACGCAGCTTGATCGACTGCTGGATAACATCAAACTATCAGCCGATGCCAAAGCTCTATTGTCGGATCTCAAGACGATAACAATAACAGTGGGCACGCAGATCGTGCGGATCGGCAAGCGGATTCTTGAAATCGTTCTGGCGATAGTGAAACAACACCCGAATGTTGTGTTTGGCGCAGTGCTGGGAATGCTGGTGGGTTTACTCATCTCGGCGATACCACTACTTGGGGCACTACTTGGCTCCCTGGTGACACCGATCGCCATCGCCTTTGGACTCATCAGTGGCTATGTTGAAGACCTGAGGGACAAGGCAGTGGAGCGTAAAATCCGCGAGGCTCTCGGTACGTTCGAAGCACTGAACGGCAGGGAAGTTGCGTAATGTCGCTGGAAGCTGATTTGGATAAATTGCTGGAAGGAGAAGAGTCGATAATTAGCATCCCGATACTTTTCAAGGAAAAACTTGGCATCGGTGGCGAGGCGTATCGCTGGCTAAGGGCGAAAGATAAATTAGTTGATTTTGCCGGGTCAGTTGGACTTGGCGCGACCGCTTCGAGCCTGGCCGCATCAGGCACTGTGGCCAGCACGTTCTTCGCCTCGCAAGGCGTTCTGGGTTTTCTTGGGTTAGCTACCGCTGCGACGCCCGTGGGCTGGATCATGGCTGCGGGACTGACCACCGGCGCTGGTTTTCTGGCGCTAAACCGCTTTTTTGAAAGATTCAAAGACAAGCATGTCATCATCACGCCAAAATACATAAACACACCACTGGACATTATTGCCATCGCACTGATCGAAATGATGCTCCCCGTCAGCCTGAAAATCGCCAGAGCGGATGGCAAGCTATCAGCTCACGAAAGACAGGTCATTGTTGACAATTATGTAGACAAGTGGGGCTACAACAAGGATTTCATCGCCAGGATGGTTCGGGAATATGAGGAGCATACAGCTGCTATTAACCTTGGCCATATTGCGGACAGTTTCAACCTCTATTGCAGAGACAACCCAGACTGCAACCCGGCATCAATGCGCATGGAATATAAAAAACACCTGGCAGAAATCGCAACCGAAAACGGACAAATCAAGCAAGCAGAGCAAGCGGCACTGGACGAATTTCTTGCTGGTTTTCGAATAGACAGAACAAGGACTATCGGGATTGTGCGAAAAACCCTCGCCAGGCTGTGTTAGCTGTGGAAACCCTTACGGATTTGTGGGGTTTACTGGGTTCCTGCTTTCGCAGGAATGACAGGGCGGTGCTGGAATGACAGGGCGGTGCAGGAATGACGGGATGGTGCGGGAATGACGATTGGTTTGTCCGCTGGGTCACGTCAACCTTCGTCAAGGCATCAATTTCCAAGGTCGAATGACACACCTTGTGCAAGCGGCAGTTGGTTTGAATAGTTAATGGTGTTGGTCGCACGCCTCATGTAAGCCTTCCAGGCATCTGACCCAGACTCACGTCCGCCGCCGGTTTCTTTTTCGCCGCCAAACGCGCCGCCAATTTCTGCTCCCGATGTGCCAATGTTGACATTGGCGATGCCGCAATCTGACCCCATCGCGCTAAGAAAGTCTTCGGCTTCCCGCATATTTAGCGTGAATATTGAGGATGACAAACCTGCACCAACATTGTTATGCAGTTTGATCGCTTCGTTAAAATTGGAATAGTGTAAAACATAGAGAACGGGTGCAAATGTTTCTTCCTGCATTGGGCCAGTTTGCTCATCCATCTCGACAATGGCTGGCCTGACATAATAGGCATCCGGATAGTTCTCCGCGAAAACCCGTTCGCCACCAGTAACCTGTGCGCCCAGCGCCCGTGCGGATTCGAGCGCAACTTGCATTTGTTCAAAGGCAGCACTGTCTATCAGCGGGCCAACCAGGGTGTTATCCCGTAGCGGGTCGCCTACTGTCACGCTCTCGTACGCCTGCTTGATTTTAGGCATCAATTTGTCATACACCGACTCATGTACGAACAAACGACGCAGGGTCGTGCATCGTTGTCCGCTGGTGCCCACCGCACTAAATACAACAGCATGAAGGGTTAGATCCAGGTCTGCCTGTGCGGTTACGATTGCCCCATTGTTACCACCAAGCTCCAGTATTGTACGGCCGAAACGTTGTGCTACTTTTGGGCCAACCTGTCGGCCCATAGCCGTTGAGCCAGTGGCGGATACCAGAGGTACTTGCGGGCTGTCCACCAGGATAGCACTGTCCTGTCGATCCAATAACGCAATAGAATGAAGCCCTGCAGGGGCATCACCAAACTGTTCAAGCGCACGAGCCAGAATTGCCTGGCAGGCAAAGGCGGTCAAAGGTGCTTTTTCCGATGGCTTCCAGATGACACTATTGCCACATACAAGTGCAAGTGCTGTATTCCACGACCATACCGCAACCGGAAAATTGAACGCACTAATGACCGCCGTCACGCCTAACGGATGCCACACCTCCATCATGCGGTGACCGGGTCTCTCGCTGGCGATGGTAAGCCCGTAAAGCTGTCGCGACAATCCAACCGCAAAGTCGCAAATGTCGATCATTTCCTGAACTTCCCCTAAGCCCTCTGAGTAAATCTTGCCTACTTCGATACTAACCAGACGACCCAGCGGCTCTTTACAGCGTCTTAGCTCCTCGCCCAGCAATCTAACCAATTCGCCGCGCCGGGGTGCAGGAACCATACGCCACGATTGAAATGCACGGTGGGCGTGGTTGATTTGTTCCGCTACGGTTTCCACGGTCGCCATCTGGACGCGCGCGATTTCTTCGCCCGAGACGGGTGTTGTTACTCTGAGCGAACCGGCCTGTGTTAACGACTGCGGCACCCCCAATGCCTGAAGTAGATTGCTGGTCTCATGTTGTAGCGACATTCGCTCTCTCCTGCCCTGGTCAGTTAACTACGGTAGCTGGATGATTTTTTCGTTTGCCTGCAAGGAATGCACCAGACTGGGTGACACTAGCTTCATTTTCGTTAAGCCCTGGCGGGAAAGATCTTCGTGACAGCATAACCAGGGCGTGGATGGTAAGGGAGTTCAGAATAAACAGCAATCGACGATTTGTCATTAGCCTGTGAGTTTTAGTCAATCCTTGCCGGCGTATGAAAGCATCAGGAATTGCCTGAACCGAAACTCAGCCTGCCCTGGAGAACGTATTTTCTTTGTGTTCGCGAAGGCAATTCGCCAAACTGGCTTTTATAAAATCAGGAGAAACGTCCCGGGTGCCATATTCCCCACCCTGCTGCAATATCACCGATTGTTTGTTCTGCATTTTTGGGGTCTTGAAGGGCTCGTCTAATTTCATTGAGACGAACAACTCGCAGCCAGGCGGAAGGAGATGTCTCAATGGATTGTTGAAAATTGTATTCAAGCCTGCGGCGAGAAACGCCCTGGACCTGTAGCGCCTTGTCCGATCTCACAGCAAACTCACTATTTTCGGTTCTCGCGGATGCCTCTCATTGCCTGCACTTTGAGCAAAGAGATCACTTCTGCGATTCTGTAGAATTTTTTTGGTTTCAGCTTTATGACGGTGCCGCTCTATTATAAGCTTGTTTATCGTTGTTACACCTGCACGGTGGCAGATAAGTAGATGAGCATAAATCTAAAAACATTGTGGAGTGATTCCAGCACTCAAGTGGTAAGTGCTGCCAAACTCACCGACAATGTCCATGCTGACCTCACAGTTATTGGCGGCGGCTTTAGCGGCTGTTCCGCTGCGCTTCATGCCTCTGAACAGGGTGCAGATGTACGCCTGGTCGAGGCGCAATCATTGGCTTATGGTGCGTCCGGGCGCAATGTTGGTCTGGTCAATTCGGGTTTGTGGCTGCCGCCTGCAAAGGTCGAGGCTATACTCGGCCAGGAACAAGGTTCAAGACTCAACAACGCCTTGTTTGCGGCACCGAATCTTGTATTTTCCTTGATTGAGAAACACGGAATAGACTGTGAATCTCGTCGTGCGGGCACCCTGCATTGCGCACATTCCGAGAAGAGCCTGCGCGTCCTTAATGAAAGATACCGGCAGTATAAGCGTCTTGGCGCATCGGTTAGTTTATTGTCGAGGCAAGAGACACGCCAACGCACAGGTACAACAGCGTTCTATGGGTCATTGCATGACGCCGATGCCGGCACAATTCAACCCCTTGCCTACTGCCAGGGGCTGGCGAAGGCAGCACAGCGCAATGGAGCAGTCCTGCATACTTCAACGCCGGCATTGTCGATTAGCCGTAGCGGTAATGATGCCTGGCTAGTCACGACAGCGGAAGGAAGTGTTCGCAGTAGCGCAATAATCATCGCAACAAATGCCTACGGTTTAAATATATCCAAATTCAACGCAAACAAGTCAACGCGGGTAAATTACTTCCAGATTGCAACGAAACCACTTGACCCAAATCTGTTAGAAGAGATTTTGCCAGGTGGTGAGGGTTGCTGGGATACGGCATTGGTGATGTCATCATTTCGTGTTGATGCAGCCGGTAGATTGATAGTAGGAAGCATCGGCAGTCTCCATCATTTTGCGTCTACAATACATCAAGCCTGGGCGCGGCGAAAACTCGCACGCCTGTTTCCAACTGTTGCCGATGAACAGATAGACTATGCGTGGAGTGGCCGGATCGCAATGACAAACGATCATTTACCCAGGATTATCGACCACGGTAACAAGGCGTATTCAGTGTTCGGTTATTCTGGTCGAGGAATTGGCCCAGGAACCGTTTTCGGTAAAGCACTGGCGGACAGAATTACAGGAAATCAGGCTTGCGAATTACCGCTTTTGCCAATTAAAAAATATTCAGAGCCTCTCAAGAAGACGAAGCAATTCCTGTATGAATCCGGGGCAACGCTATACCACAGCCTGGCTTGCAGGTGATCAACCTGGTTTTATAAGCAGATTTGAGAACACTTACAAAGTCTTGGAAGCATGGCATTGGAAGCAAAATACCAAAATCTGCCACACGAATACCAGAAAGCCGAAAGCACAGGCCGCGCCGGTAAAACTCTCAAAATAGTCATTTCCGCCTACTCCCAAAGACACTCCCAAAGATTCTCATGCTACATAAACCCGGTGGCATTGCATGAATGGCGCAGCGCATAGGACAGGATAGTATTTGCAAAACCTGGAGTTGTCTGATTAAATACCTTCAAACTGAACAACCCGGAGGATTACAATCTGGAAAAATCAGCATCTTTTAAACCCGTTGTATCGACATTGGATCGGGTCGGATTCTTGCGTGGTATTTTTAGCGTTTCTGACTTTTACAAACACCAACAACTTACAACAAAACCCTTTGGAGTCATTGCAAGCAAGGTCTCCAACTATAAACTATAATAAAGCAAGGAATATTATCACTATGCAAGTCGCTAAAATTATAACAATCGCCGTTACCCTGTCCGGCGTACTATCACCGTCTGCGGTGAATGCCCAGACGGATACGCTGGAAGAAACCATTGAGGCACTCGTGGCCAGGATAGAAATGCTCGAAGCCAGACTGGCCGAGAACGACAGCAGTACGCCACCGTCTGCGGCAGATGATGTGGGGGGGGGCGATAATGATGGCGTAATGCAGAAAATGGCCGGCGTTGTCAAAATAAACTCCAATTTTTCCTATGAGATGCTCGACCCAGCCACGAACATCAATCGAAAAAACCTTTTTCTGCTTGAACAAAAACAGCAGGGCAATATTGCCGAGAAGGGAATCTACCTTGGCGGAGCCGTCACTGGACTTGCGGATTACTGGCATAGCAACCGTAACAGCAAGTTCGGTTACCTGATGCGCCACCCGACCGCAAACAACCAAATTGGCAAAACCGTAACAGAGGCTGGCATTCATTCGGCACAGTTCAGCTTAATGGCCAATATGGGGGATTGGATTACCGCTTATAGTGAGTTCCTGTATGATCCCCAGCAAAGCTTTGGACGGGGCACGATTACCACCCTTACCCGCAACCAGATTCAGTTGCGTCAGGGTTATGTGACCATTGGCAATCTGGATAAATCGCCCTTCTATCTCACCCTTGGAAAAATGGCGACACCCTTTGGCTTGACCGATACAGTCAATCCTTTTACCGCATCAACTACCTGGCATGCCTTTGGCGGGCTGGCCTACGGGGTTATGCTGGGCTATAGCGACAATGGCTTGGATGTCCGCGCCGAACTGGTTCAGGGCGGTTCCCAATTCCGCGCCGCCAATGTGCCTGTTGAGGGAACAACGGTTCCCAGCAAGCTGAATAATTATGTCATTGATGCCAGCTATACCTTTGCCCTTGCCGATGAAAATGACACAGCCATGATTGGGGCTTCCTATGAACGGGGCAGTGCCTATTGTCAGGGCTACCCGGTGTTTCATTTCATGCCCTGTGCTGAAGAAAATCCGGCTTGGGCCGTCTATGGCAAGCTGGTCGCCGGCCAATTTACCTTCATCGGGGAGTTCAATAAAACCACCGACCTTTGGCCCGGAACCTTCAATCCGCATCCAGATCTTAGTCAATTTGCTGCCAGTAAAGTCTCAAGCGCCGGCCTTGGTGGTAAATATGAAACCAGCATCAACGGAAAGCGTATTGATTATTCCCTTGAATACAGCATCTTCAATGCTGGCGATGACGGATCCCCATGGGAACGGCAGGATCAATTGGTTCTGGGTGGTGCCTACTTCCTGACCGATACGGTTAAGTTATTTGCCGAAGGGATATTGGTTCGGGGTTATGCCCCGCTAAACTTCATCAGTGGCGGCGGTGGCCCTAATATAGGTCCTGGCCAAACCCACAGTGACCGGGATGCCCGCAATTCAGGGCTGGTAGTGGGAATCAATGTAGCCTATTAAATGTAGCCCATTAAGCCCATTAGCATAAGGTGGGAGCTTTGTAGAATAGTTCTTTTGGCCTCCTGGCGGTGTCAAAAGCGTACTCCATCGCTCTCACCTTTCTTTCTCTACGGCGGATAAGCCATCATCACCGGTTCGTGACTGCGTGGCGTCTTGACGACGCTGGTATAAAATGGAATTGAGAACAGTCGAATGAACATAATGAAGATACAGATACGATTGATTGGCTACATCGTCTTGGTGATGTGGCTGGTTTCAGGTTTCAATTCAGCGCTCGTGTACGCACACGAAGTTTGGTTTCTGTCCCCGGCGGAAGTGCTGTGCCTCTCGATGATGGCACCGCCAATATTTTTCACCTCTGCTGGCTACTTCGCATTAATCGTGCTGCCAATCGCAATGCTTGCCCTGTTGAGCATTTTCATCGAGCCGAAATGGCGGGCAATTGAAAAGGGGTTCTTTTCCTTTGGCGATTGGGATGTGAAGGAGATTTCGAGCATCATTCTCTGTGTCGGGCTTGCGGGAATGTTGCTGATAGCTGCGTTTGGCCTGTTGCCCATGATGGGGAAGGAAAGCGGCTCAACAACACTGTTGGTCGCCAATGGGATTTTGTCGCCAGCGGAGGTACACACGCCGGTCATCTTCTCGTTGGAAATCGTCTTTGCGGTCATGCTCATTATTGGCTTTCAGGTGCGGCTGGCCGCTCTCGGTGTTCTTGGTCTTGTCATTTTCGCGCACTTTTTGTTTGGGCTGTCTTTTTTCGACTTCAGTCTGCACTTTGCAGCCCCCGCTTTGCTGTTGCTGTCATTTGGCCGAAAGACATCCCTTGGATGGTTGCAGTCACAAGCCTGCCTTCTTGAGCCATTGGCGAAGCTGCTGAAGCCGGAAGCCTGTTACCCCGCGGCCAGAATTATAACCGGGGTTGGGTTTATGTATCTGGCCCTGAAATACAAATTTCTGGAGCCGGTCTTATCCATGACACTTCTCAATCATTCAGAGTTTTTCGATCTTGGCGTGTTGAATGGTCCGTCTGTGCTGGTGATGGGCTTTGTTGAGTTCATCACTGGCTTCTTCCTGGTATTTGGTGTTCTGGTTCGTCCGGTCGCAGTGTTCCTGGTTTTCGCCTTCACATTGTTTGCCTTTATTCTGGGAGAATCGGTTTTCTATCACACCCAACTTTACGCGCTGATTTTGGTTTTTACTATTTGCGGCACCTGCCTGAAGCTACCCTCAGAGTCGCGCCTTGCCACCGGGGCAAAGCCTGAAAAAAACGGTGGTTTTCAAGCGGGCACAAATGATGAACGGGGCAGGATCAGGGTACCGGTCGCTGGAATATTTTGCGCGATGATATTTGTCCTCTGCTATTCAATCCCGCAGATGCACAGGGTCAATGTCTTGAATTTGCAGCTTCAGGAAGACCCGGGCTGCGTCCATGAGACTGGCCAACTGGATGCCGCTCCCGCCTAACCAGGGGGACAAAGCCTCTCGCTAGCTACGTTTTAGGGATTTCTATCGGGGAATATGACAAGCATATCTAAACCTGCAAATAACAGCAAACCATTGAAAATCGTTTGTCTGGGTGCAGGCTATACAAATTTTAATGTGGTCAAAGGTCTGCGTCCATTGATCCGGCGTGGTGAGGTTGATGTTACTGTAATCGATTATAATAATTTCCATGTGTTTCACGGGCTGGTTGCCGAGATGGTCAATGGCAAGATTCAGCAAAACAATATCACTAGCCCGGTACGCAGACTCTGCGCACCCGCCAGGTTTCACAATGCCACAGTATTGCAGGTAGATTTCAATCGTAAGGAAGTTGTTACCAGCCGCTCTCTGGATGGTCGTGAATACACGATTCCTTATGACCATCTCGTGGTAGGGCTTGGAACCTCCGATGATCTGACGCGCTACAGTGGCATCGAAGAAAATACCTTCCGGCTCAAGGCTTTTTCTGATTGCATCCAATTGCGTAACCATATTCCTCTTATGCTGGAGCTGGCAGCAATTGAGAGCGACCCCGAAGAACGCAAATGCTTGACGACCTTTGTCATTGTCGGGGGAAATTATGCCGGGGTAGAAATTGCCTGTGAGCTTTCAGAATTTATTGATGACGTGCTAAAAAAGGAATTTCCTTCCTTAAAAAGAGAGGATTTCTCCATCGTCTTACTGCATTCTGGTGATGCTATATTACCGGAGCTGAAACAACATTATCCGAAACTTGCACGCAAGGCAGCCATGTATGTTGAACGCTTTGGCATTGAAATCCGCCTCCATTCCAGATTGCAGTCGGCAACACCAACGGCCGCCATCACCACAAACGATGAAACCATTGCCACCCGAACCATCGTTAGCTGCACCGGAAATACCACCTCTCCCATGTTTAAGGACTGGTCATTGCCGTGTGATAAGCGCGGACGATTAATCTGTGATGCAAGTGGCCTGGTCAAAGGACAGGAGACCATCTGGTCTGGTGGAGATTGTGCCGCAGTGCCGATGCGCACTGGTAGTACAGCGCCTCCGCTGGCTCTTTATGCCATCACAGTCGGAAAACATATTGGCAAGAATATTGCTCGCTTGTATCATGACAAACCTTTAAAAAACTACCGTTTTACCGGGCTGGGAGATGCATGTTGCGTTGGACGCCGCAAAGCCGTCGGGCATATTAAAGGTATTCAAGTGAGCGGCTTTCCAGCATGGCTGGTATGGCGGATATTCATGCTTACTTATCTTCCCTTGTGGGATCGTCGTATCCGCACCCTGTTTGACTGGTGTATTTGGCCTTTTACCGGACGTGATATGGCCAGTATTACCGACCATAATTCTCTTGCGCTTGATGAGCGTTATTATGAGGCCGGGCAGGATATTGTGACCGAAGGTGACATGGGTAATGCCATGTATCTGATTAGAAGTGGCGAAGTGGTCGTCATCCGTAAGGACGAGGATGGTATTCTTGCTACACTTGGACCTGGCGCTCATTTTGGTGAAATTGCCGTATTTGAGCGTTGCCATCGAACCGCTACTGTGCGTGCGAAATCAGCCGTTACACTACTCGAAATAAAACGCAATGCTGCACAGAAAATGAAATCTCTCTGGGATTAGATGGCTTAAAGAGGCTTGGCTTCCAGAGAGCTAACAAATTTTTTCCCCTGCTGATAGCCCATCTCAACCGCCTCATCCAATGATTTCCAGTTCAGCATGCCAATGCTATCGACGTTAATACGCACATAATGGCTCGCCTGCTCCTGCCCCTGTTTGCGCGCGACACTACTTCCCATAAGACTAGAGTGGACAAGGGTGTTTATTATATGCGGCACACCGCTGTATTTTTTTTTAAAACGTTGCCTGATTAACATCCAGGGAGATACAAAATCCGTGTCAGGACACGTTGCCTTCAGGCTTGTTCCAGTTGAAATATCAACGGCAATAATCTTTTTAACACCGCTTTGCTTCATCGCTTCAACTGGCAGATTATCAATGACTCCACCATCGACATGCACTTCACCACCATAAATACAGGGAGATACCACGCCGGGAATAGCGATACTGGCTCGAACGGCGCGCCATATCCTGCCGGTTTTAAACACATGGACATTGGCTTGGGTCAGGTTACATGACTGGCAGAAAAGGGGAATCCAGGTATCTTCTATATCTCTCTCGCCAAGGTGTTCTCTTAGCAGCCTTGAGAGACGGCGACCCAACACCAGAGACACTAACGGCAGGCTATAATCACCCAGTGGGTTGAGATGGGTACACGCTGCTCGGGTAACATCCATAATCCTTTCATGATCCCATCCCTGCGCTATTTCTGAACCTATAATACTACCCATGCTAACCCCGCCTACCATATCAATCGGAATGTCGGCCTCCGCCAACGCACGCATAAAGCCAATATGGGAATAACCTCTGGCGCCACCTCCGCTGAGCACCAGTCCGACAGCGGTTCCATTAAGCCAGCGCAGTAACCTGGAAAAATGCCCGCTTTCGGTCAGTGCGATGTGATGCCAGCGATGAAAATTGCCATTTTCCAGCCATTCAGATGTGCCCTGCGGCGGAATGCTTGCATCCTGATAGAGTAGCACCAGATCCCATGTGGCAATATGATCATGTTGCTGGTAGGTAGAAAACGTTTGTAAGTCAGGCGAACTATTGCCATTGGCAACATAAATCACCCGGTCTGCCTGCCGTAGAAAAAACCGACTACATTCATCTACTGATGAAAGGCAGGAAAATATCAATAGCGTATGCTCTGCTTCCAGCCGATGCAGAAATGCCAGCCGATCCCTAGACGCCTCAGCCTGTGTTTCAAACCATTCCGTTTCTACCACCAAACTACGCGCACCACAGGCTTCCTGTAATTTAGCCATAAATAGAGCCAGATCAACCGCATCGCTTGCCGGCACAATTGCCAGCGTAGATATAGCAGGAGTTCGGTTTTCGCCAACCAGAACTGATTTATAGCGTTGAATGATAAGTCGTGTGATGGGTAGCAGCGTATCAGGATATTTTGCAATCATTTTTTCAAAAGTCTGCCGCAGAACATAGATAAGTTCTGTATCTCGAACAGCCTGTACAGTAAGCGACCGGGTGGTATCCTTATCCTGAATCAAGGCCAGCTCACCCACGGTTTCACCAGGGCTTATCTCACCAACAACTGTACAATCCTTGCGTGCCTGCAATCTGCCCTGGACAACCACAAAGAGTCCGTCCGCCTCATCGGCTTCTTCAAAAAGTATATCGCCACCTCTGAGGTATACCATGCTGCTTTCTTTTGCAAGAAATTCCAACACCCTGGAAGGCATGTCTTTAAACAGCAGAGATTTTGTTAATACATGATACATAATCACTCGTTATTTATTTTTGGGCTGTGCTGGATAGTGCAGGAATGGGAGCCAGGGTCAAAGTCGGTGTTTTGCCAACTTCCACTGCCATCCCTTCACGGGCAACAAAGGCTTCCGACCAGATATTGCGAGCCTGTTCTGCAACATTATCCATAAAGGCATCGTCATGAGAGGGGTCATGGTGAAACAATGCCAATTGCTTGACATTTGCAGCCTGACACAATCGAATACCTTCCTGCCACGTGGAATGCCCCCAACCCGTATAGTCAGGATATTCTTCATCCGTGTAGGTGGAATCATAAATCACCAGATCAGCCCCCTCAATCAGGTCTATTATATTCTTGTCAGCTTGCCCGATCACATGCTCGGTATCCGTCACATAGCAGAGAGAATTAGCCCCGTATTCGATCCGATAAGCTGTGGCCCCGTCTGGATGTTTGAGCGGAGCCGTGCGGACGGAAATACCGTCTCCAAGAGAGAACGAATCCCCGGCCTTAAAATCGGTAAAACTCAGGTTTGCTGCCAGCTCTGAAAAAGGAACGGGGAATGTTGGTTGGCACATTTGCGAAGAAAACACCTTTTCAATTCCCCCCGCCTCGCTCAAATGCCCCGCCATGATCTTGATATTGACATCGTCACGGTATACCGGCCCAAAAAAGGGAAATCCGTTAATATGATCCCAATGGGTATGAGACTGTAAAAGGAGGTAGTCCTTGAGGTTCCGTTCCAACAAATAATTGCCGAGCAGGCGCACACCAGTACCTGCATCAAGGATAATAATGCGATCATTCACATTGACTTCAATACAGGAAGTATTGCCGCCGTATTTCAAGTGATCTACTGAAGGAGTTGCGATTGAACCGCGAACTCCCCAAAATTTTATATTCATAGAAACCTCAGCATAACGGTTGCCTGTGCCGGATGCCATTAAATCTCAGCCCAAATCTCCAGACAAAGTAGCACCGCTGCTTCAAGAGCCGGTGAATCCCTTTTTCAAGCCGTATCGCTGGCCATCATAGCAGATAGTGCCCAGAGGTTTACTCAAAAATTTTGTTTGCTCAAAAAGCCTTATGAGGTGGTTCAATAAAACTGCACAAGCCAGTCAAGGCGCCTGTTCAAAGACCTCCTGGCAACGAACCATGAAGGAGTAAACGTTAGCGATAGGTGGGCCAGGGTCACTGGGTCGATTTATTGGTGCTTACGGGTACAAGGAGGTAGATCAGAACCCGCGAGCCTCCTCCAGCGCAGTGTTTGGGCCGCACGACAACAGTGCGGGATTCACCAGGGTTGAGGGTGAGTACGACCTCAAGGAAACCCGGGAGCTGTTTGGTACCTCGCTGCACCTGAGCCGCGAACTGGAGAGAGCCACTTTCACGTCCAGCAGAGATGATAAGGCATTATGAATTTAGTCAAATAGATACTTAAATCTGCCCCAAAACAGAAAATACACTTGGGAAGTCTATAAAAAGGTCTATATTTAGAGCTATTAGCAAATCTATAATAGACTCGTTTGAATTATAATGCCTGCCGTATCAAAAGTAATGGCCAGTATGTCTACCAGTATAACTGACTTCAAAGCGAATCCTGACGCTCCCGCAAAATCTGTATCAAACGACAAGAGCCGCAGGATTTCCACCAGATGCTCTGTTGTCATTTCAGAGTGGTGCTTCACAAACTTAAGCACAGCCAACCCTGCCATCACGTCAGGATGCCGCGACAGTTCTTGTAGCGGGATGTAGCCCAGATCATGCACTTCATATTGAAACGATGGCACATAGCGAGCCATATCCTCAGCCACATCAAACATTTCACCAAACACCTGCGGGCACGTTCCAAGAAGCGCTGCCATGGTAGAAGACCAAGGGCACGATTGCGGGCAGGGCACGCAACTTCGCCGCCTGCCCATCGGCAAAGCGACTCCAGATTCGCAGCATATAACCAAGGAGCTGCAACAGTGTCGCTGGTTCCGAAACCGATTTATGCTCCAAAAGCACGTAGATCAGCGCGGGTTTACCGTCTTTCAGCATGACCTCACAGCCCGTCGCTGTGTTTCAGGTGGGCGTCCTCCGTCGGATAAAGCTGCCTTCCACCCGTTTGGGGGCCGCATCCCCATGCGGTTCTTGATCCGATCCAGCAGGTAATCGCACAAAAGCGCTGTCGCGCGGTCTTTGTCGTCAATGATGGCGCGGAACAGCGCATCATGCGTCGGCTTCATCGGTGGTGGCTTGTGTTTCCCGTTTTCAGTCATTCTGTCTGCCTTGCCTCAACTCGCGCATCTCCCCGACTTCATCCATCAGTACGCTACAAACTGATTGCACGGGGTTTCGCACAATCCAATCCCGGTAGTCTAAACCGCAAACGACCATTGCCCATGCTGGCTAAAGCCGTGGGTTTTACTGATCCCCTATCGGGGACTATAAACTCACCCCACCGCCGCCCCACGTGGCTGTATCTGGTCAATGTCGTTGCTTATTTCCTGCCGCGCCTTACGAAGTTCATAACTCTTTTGCAGGTTCATCCAGAATGAGGCTGAATTGCCAAACCACCTGCCAAGCCGCAAGGCGGTATCAGCCGTGATATTACGGCGGCCACGCATCACTTCCGACATGCGATTTTCAGGCACTTTAAGCTGACGGGCAAGTTCGGCACCGCTGATGCCTATTTCGGCCAGTTCGTCTTTCAGGATTTCGCCAGGATGTATTGGTGTTCTCATATCAGGTTTTCCTCATGTTAGTGGTAATCAACGATTTCCACGTTTCCAGGGCCATCGTCGGCCCATTCAAAACAGATACGCCATTGCTGATTAATGTGTATGCTGAATTGCCCGCCCCGATTCCCAGACAATGCCTCAAACCGATTACTCGGCAAGGCTACTAAATCAGCGGTTGATTCTGCCGCATCCAGAATTTCCAGCCGCTTTTCAGCCTGTCGGCAGAACCCCTGAAAAGCCCTTACAAATCCGCCATCGGCAAAATCTTTGGTTTTCTTGTCTCGATAGCTTTTAATCATATCGCCAATATATCAAAAATATGCAATACGTCAAGCATACAATGGGGTTTGTTGCTGATATGGAATATGTCGGGTTTATGTAACATTGCCTGCCCTTTGTTTCGGGGTTAAAACTGCATTCTCCAGCAGCAGCGGAACCGCGCCTATTTCTGTGCCACAGAGATCGAACAAATCCTTGACCACGCGGATAAAATCATCGGTTGCCAAAGCCTTCCAGCAGGTATCCGCCGTGTAGCTGCCCCGGTAGGCCGCCTGTGCACAGGGATTTTTAGTCCGCTCCAACTCCATCTGGAACCTTGTGCGCATTTGTTTGATCTCCGCCTCACGATGCCGGATCAGCGCCGCATAAACCCAGGCGAGGTGTTTGCCCCAGGGGGACGTCGTTGTTCATGGTCTTTCTCAGCTTTCTCTGTGTCATTGTTGTTTTTTCCTTTCATCAATTATGCCGTCGCCAACCAAAAGGGACCCGGAAACGCCACGCAAAGCCCACAGCTTCTCGGGCATGAAATGCCCTGCTAATGTGCGCAGCGCGCGCCAGTCCACCACTTTCTTTCCGCAGCAAGATCACACATCCAGCCTCTCGGTCAAGCCAATCAAACTGCCGACCAGATTGAGCTTGCCAGCCTTGTGGCGGGCGGTCAGCACGCCACCGGGGTTTTTAACCGGGGTGTCGGGATGGAAGCGGTTGCGATCAATCACCAGAATACAAAGCGCTGTGGCCATATCACCCATTTTCCCCACCGCCGCATCATAAGCCGAGCGGTTGGTGCCGAGTTCGGGTAACCGGTCTATCGCGGCCAGAATAAACCACCCCGCAGCGAGATAGCTTGCTGCGGGGTAGTTTATTTCGCAGAGTTTTCACCTTTGTTGATGCCAGTCACCTGGTGAGCAAGCTGACCACCCGGGACGATAGAGATCGTGCCATTAAGGCCGGTTTAGAGGAATTTACTAATAAGACCACTGAAAAAATAGCGGTTGATAAACAGGCGCGCTTTGCTTGTAAGGGCGGTAACAAGTTTTGGCAGGGTTATAAAAAACAGACATCGGTTGCCAGGCAAAGTGGTTTAATCAATAAGATTACGGCCACATCGGCGGAAGTTACCGATGCTGAAGGACTTGCTCACGTTTGCCCCGGTGGAGGTGCTGCTTTTGGCGATAAGGGGTGATAAGGGGTACTGTGTAAACTTGGCCAAAACCACACCCAAGCGCAAAGGCTGTCATGATGCGACGATTAAGCCAGCCACTATGAAAGGCAAAGATGCTAAATAAAGACCGTTGGCTTGCAGCAATGCGTTCACCTTATGAACCTGTCTTTGCCCACCGTAACCGGCGTGTTCGTTATCGAGGTTTGCAGAAGGTGCAACCAGGCATTCGCGCACTGACTTTCAATCTCAAAAGAGTGATTACGCCGGGTTTTGAAAACATCGATTTGCCTGCCGGGTGTCAATACCAGGATAAATCCGTCTTAAATAAAGCGGTCTATTGTCGTTTATTTGAACAAATATGTGAATTTCGACATTACTTTTCAATTAACCGACAAGCCCCTATAGTGCCTGGATATTTTTTTATTTCTTTATAAATCAATGGTTTATGCGTGAGAACCGTCGAAGTCAGGAGCGTCCTGAATGGCCAGAGCGACCACTTTCTTTACTGAGTCGTCCGTGGGAAACAACGTCCGCTTCTTGGTCACCTTGCGAATCACTCAACAGGGACTCACATCAAGAATAACAGAGGTGAATTCTCAAAATGACTCGGAGTTCGTCGAAAACACCTTAGAACTCGTACTTGAGAATCAAGCTGACCGCGAACATTTCAATACCATCGACGCTGAGCGCTCCTTCTACATACTCTCGATCTCCTCCCGTAGCGGCAGCCTGCTCTGGTGTGCGGAGATAAGGAGGGTGGCCGCGCAACGGATCCCACACAACACCACCGTCGCTGAAGGGGTCAAAATCGACCCAGCGCGCTTTGACTCCCACCGCCAGCAATTCAGTCAATGCGTAGTCCACCCCAAACACCACCTGATAACCAAACAGCGTATCGCTGAGTTTCTTTTGTACAACAGAAGCGGTCCCGGCCAGGTTCGCCCGGATTTCAGCGGCATTGGCCAGGCCCTCCCCGGTCTCGATCCGACCCGCATCACTGTTTCTCGCCCACACGGAAGCGTAATCCAAATCAGTAAAACCAACACCGATTCCTGCGCCGATATAGGGTGTAAATTTACTCTTGTTCGCAAAATCGATGTAGAGATTTGCAAACAGATTGTGCGAGGTCAGGCTGTCGATGCCATCTATCGCTGAGATGATTTCCTGCACAAGCTTGTCATTGTTTTCCCCTAAAGCGCTATCAACATCGGAGCGCTCATCATACTCCGTGTCGCGGTAAACATACTCCAATTCGGCACGGAAGCGGGAATCCGGTAGGCGGTACCCGAGCGCCGCACCGAAAAGGACACCCGAATTCGAGCCGAAACTGTTGTTCCAGCTACTCGTCGAACCACGACCTGGGCCAGTGCAATTGTAACCCGTGTAGCCTGGAGAATTTTCAACCTCGGCGTAGTTCGGATTGATATATCCATCACACACGCTGGCCCGGTCGTTACTCGTCGCCGTCGTATCCAGCGACTGTCCGACGTTCATGCCTAGCTCACTGCTGACATAAAAACCCTCAGCCTGTACAGGGCGCAGCACAGCACTGGCAAAAAACAGTGTAGCCACCACTGCAAACAAAGAACATTTGTTCATATTTTCTCTCCAATATCGTCATGACAGTAAGGTTTGCAATGATAGGTTATCCTGACTTCGACGGTCAACCCTCAGCCTCCCTCTTTTTACCCATACATGGCTCAAAAGGTTCAATAGCGGGTTTGTAAGTCGACGTTTCTTTCACAGTCTCGAAGGCGATTCAGTCCAGCAAGGCGGTCACCCACCTTCAATCAGCTTCAGCTCCCATGCCCTGTTTCGTTTCCTGCTGTGCCTTTCCCGCGTAGTCGCTGCATACCTCTGCGTGCAAACCGAAACAGGGTAAAAGGTTTAGGCTCTATTTCTGGCATAAAGCCTTTACTCTTGTTATGGATCCACTGCTTGTAGATCCACTGTGCCTGGACTTTATGGGCAACAATTCCCCTCGCATCGATATCCAGCGTCGCTTTTTTACTGTGGTGCAAAGCTTACTGCGAGAGAGAAGTGCTTGTCGATTCGCTCAGACAGGTTCAGGGAATCCATTAGTTGAGCAATGGCCGGTAAACCGGCACGAGCTGTGAGCAAATCGAGGGCGTGTAAATCGAGAGTTGCTTGTATCGAGTTTGTCGGGCAGGATAGTCATAAGCCTTGAGCTGTGTGCCCATTGGGCGACTGGGTTTTGTTGCCAATCTTTGTTGCTAACCAGTGTACAGCCAGGGCTTCCTGCGTCTCATGGATTGAGTTCCAGAGCCAATGTATTGCCTTGTCCTTCCCGAACGATGCGAATAGGAACAAATCCTGATTCTGGCAACTTACTGGCAACACTGGCAAATTTGTCAGCTGATTCAATCTGTTGCCTGTTCAATGAAACGATAACGTCACCGACTACCAGACCGGCCTCGCGACCCGGCCCTTCATTCAGCTCGGCGATCTGCACACCATTCAAACCGGTAACACGGCGCACATCGGCGCTTGGCTCACGGATACGAAAACCCAGCGGGTTATTGCGTTCACGAGCGATTTCAGGTTCCGCAACAACGACACTATTGGTCGGCGAGCTTCCCAGAATCACTATTAGGTCTCGTATGTCCCCTTCTCGAAAAATGCGAACTGTAGCTTCCGTTCCGGGGCGGTATTGTCCCACATAAAAGGGCAGATCAGTAAAATGTTCTATTTCATGCGCGTTGAATTCGAGAATAATATCATCAACCAATATGCCAGCGTTCGCCGCTGGACTCTCGATTTGAACATCCTGTACAAAAGCACCCCGGGGTCTTCCCATGCCGAATATTTCAGCCAAGGCATAGCCTACCTCGCCCATACGTACGCCCAACAGGCCACGCTGAACTGCGCCAGTATCACGCAGTTGCTTCATCACATTCATGGCGACATTACTGGGTATGGAGAAAGAAATTCCATTAGAACCGCCGGGACTACTGAGTATTTGTGAATTAATACCGACAACGTCACCATCGAGATTGAACAAGGGTCCGCCGGAATTTCCCTGATTAATGGCGACATCAGTCTGTATAAATGACATGTAGTTGTAGGTTGATCTGGCGGGCATGGAACGCCCCTTCGCGCTGACAATTCCAGCGGCGGCGGAGAACCCCAGTCCAAAGGGCGAACCAATGGCCAAAACCCAGTCACCCACCCGCAACACATCAGAATCTCCAAACTGCACATGGGGCAGATCAAGGGCATCAATCTTTAGCAAAGCCAGGTCCGAGGGTTCATCCAGGCCAATGACCCGGGCATCAAACACACGTCGATCATTCAGACTAACCTGAATTTCATCGGCACCGGCCACGACGTGGTTGTTAGTCATGATGTAGCCGTCTTTCGAAATCAGGAATCCAGACCCAACTGTGCCACGCTGGCGCTGTCCCGGTAAACCTTCTATGCTTAGGTCTGGTTGCTTGCCGGGGTTTAGTCGGCGCAAAAATTCTTCGATTCTATCATCAGCTATAGAATTTCTGGCAGCGACTCGCCTGGTGGTTGAAATCTCAACGATAGAGGGGGCATTTTTTTCTACAAGATCAGCAAAATCAGGCAAACTCTCGGCTGCAAGGCTTGAGCAAGCCAGCATTGACAACAACAGTCCCAAGGCTCCTGCCGCTAACGATGTAAGACTAGTCACAGCAACGATACGCATAGCAAATTTCCAATAGCCATAATATTTTCAGCGTGATACCACACCAGCACTGTGTCCAATATCTATTCTGAACCGAGGCTGTACTGTAGCACAAGGGGACGACAGGTCGATAATTGCATGCTGACAAGAATTGACGGGGCAGGAAAATTTAGCGCCTTCGTTGCGCTGTGAATGAGTTACGGTTTGATCTGTAACTCATTCACCAGGCGGTACAAGGGTGAGTCTTGAATGTGCTCGATACGCACGGGTTGTTCTTCGTCGAGGCTAAGGCTGTCTATGTATTCTTCCACGATTCCACCATTGACAAGAATCGCTTCGTTGTTAGCTGACTCGGCCAGCAGAGCGGCGGGACGCTGAGAATCTGTGTCGGCTGAATCAATACCATCTGTGGATTGGCCAGCCAGTGTCGGAATGGCCGCTGAATCGGTGCCGCTGTTTAAATCAAGCTGCATAGCGAAGGTAAAGACTGCGGCAACTGAAGCTGCTATGGCAATTTTTGCCAGCCCCTGTTGCCACGCTGGCTGGCCAGAGCTTGCTGCTATAACCGATAGAGGAGCCTCCATTTCAATTTGCGCGGCAATTTTTTCGCTCAAGCTGGCGTTCACAGGAACTGCCGATTCACGCAAAACCGACTGCACCAGGCTGTATCGCTCCCAAGTCTCCAGCAATACCGGATCCTGCTCACAGGATTTAAGAAAGCGGCGTAACTCCAGATCATCTGCTTCGTTATCCAGTAAAGCAGATAAAGACTCTTTATCGATCTCACTCATTGAGCACCTCTGTAATTGCTGGTATCAAGCAACCTGGTTAACTATCCATCCTGAATTCTGTTTTTTCCAATCTAAGCGCGTATAACAGGCTTACAGCAAACCCTGTATCTTTTTATCTATTGCTTCTCTTGCCCTGAAGATACGTGATCTCACTGTGCCCACCGGGCAATCCATCACCTCGGTGATATCTTCATAGCTCAAGCCTGAAAACTCGCGCAGTGTAAACGCTGTACGCAAATCTTCTGGTAGTTCCTCAATCGCCTGTTCTATCGCCATTTTTAGCCTGGCTGTCGCAAGCCTGCTTTCGGGATTCTCGATTTCCCGTAGTATACTGCCCACTTCACTCTGTTCTGCCTCTTCGACTTCGACATCGCTGGCAGGTGGTCTCCTGCTCCTGGATACCAGATAATTCTTCGCTGTATTCACCGCTATGCGATACAACCAGGTGTAGAAAGCACTGTCACCGCGAAACAGGGGCAATGCTCTATAGGCTTTAATAAAGGCTTCCTGACAAACATCTTCAGCTTCGTGAGTATCGTGGACAAAACGTCCAACGAGAGCCGATACCCTGTGCTGATAACGCAACACCAGAAGGTTAAATGCGTTTTTATTGCCGCTTAACACCCGGTCAACTAACTGTTGATCCGTATCATCTGACATCTGTTCCAACTCCGTTAATGCTGGATTTTCTCTTCACCGCATGGAACAAATGTATTCGTTCTCTGTAAGACCACGGCGAGCGACAAAAGTTCTCTTGCATTAGTCGATCCCGAAAAAGCCTGATTGGTCAGCACGGCATTGCCGTGATGCGGTGACTTGATGAAACCCCGTTACACGATTGCAAAAGGAAGCTGTTTTCGGAGCCAGGCATCCATTTCCTGACGTTTAAAGGCAGCGGCACTTCCGGCAAAGTATGACCGTTTCAATCCAAAATGGACAGGGCGGGCGAAGTCCTCGGCCACCTTCTGTAGAATGACGGGGCTTAGTTTACGCGCTAATTCCCGGACTAAACGACCGCAGGCAATGATCTTTAGCCGCTTGACCGCTTTGCAACCCTGGCGCGATTGCCGAGCTGCCCGGGAGCTTATTTGAGGAATTTTTTCGGTACTCGGAAGGCGAGATGCCATAGTAATTCCGAAACACACGGCTGAAGCAGGAACTATCCTTAAAACCCCAGTAAAACGCGATGGTAGTAACATTAACGCCAGCGTTATGTGGATCGATCATATCTTTGGCGCAGGCACAAATACGCTTTTCCAAAATCAACTTGCTGACCGATGTGCCCCGCGACTTAAACAGGCGTTGCATATGGCGCAACGACACATGGAGGTGATCCGCTACGGCCTGGGAGGCAATCTCTGTATTGCACAGATTCTGATCGATAAAGGCCATCGCACGCTGCAAGTAGATCGACTGATACTGGTTTGCCCGATCCTGTTTTTGGGTAAAAATCGGCTCCAGCAGCATCAGGATCGCGTTGAGCAAGTAATCATCCTCAAACTGCTTCGGAATGGTCGCACCAATGCGTGCGGTTTCTCGCAATAAGGGCGTGAGCAAGCCGCCGAGACCCGAGCCGACCGAGATTTTCTCAGCCAGCTTGACCCGCGTATAGCGCCAGTTATGCAATGCCATTTCACGCGGAATATGAAAACAGAACTGGTGGGCATTTTCGCCGTAATGAATACGAAAAGGCTGCATGCTGTCGAGCAACACCATATCGCCGGGTTGAATCCGGGTCTGATTATATCCCTGTTCCGCCACGCAACCGCCGTCACACTGATAGATCAGAAAGAAATTTTTACCTTCTATGTTATCGATATCGGGATTGACACGCTGAATTGTCATGTGGGTCGGTAGTGCCGATAGCTTCTTATTGATATTAACCACCCTTGGCGTGGTATATTCCTCAAATCCCTGTTTGCCCCATTCGATACCGAGGCCAGATTGCTTGGCGGTGGGCAGTGGAATATTGGGCCCAAAGGCGCAGTGCTGGTTGATCCAAACCGTGCCGCAGTGCATACGGGAGGCAACCTCCTGCGCACGCTCGAGGTCACCCGACCACACCGAGCCACCAAGCCCGTAGACCAGGTTATTGGCGCGTCGGATCACCTGATCCAGATCACTGTACCTGATGACCGGTAATACCGGGCCAAAGGTTTCTTCATCAACCACCGCCGTGCCATCGTGAATATCCCGCACCACGGTCAGCGGCACCAGATAACCGGGCCGGTCAGGTACATCGCCACCGGCAATAATGGTGCCGTTCTGCCTGGCATCTTCAATATGACGCTGCACCTTCTCAAACTGCGCCTGGTTCTGAACCGGGCCGTACTGGCTCTCTGGCTGCGTACCATCACCGATCACCGCCTGTTTGGCCAGGGCTGCAATTTCGTCGCACATCTGCTCATAAATTTTATCGTGTACATAGAGACGTTTGAGTGCTATGCACACCTGACCGCTATTAAGAAAGGCCGCACCAAAAATTCCCGCTGCAATCTGTTTCGGGTCGGCATCATCCAGCACCACTGCGGCATCATTGCCGCCGAGTTCAAGCGTTACACTCTTCAATGAGCTGGCTACACCGGCCATAATGTTCCTGCCGACCGGTGTCGAACCAGTAAAGGAAATTTTTGCGACACCGGGATGAGCGCTAAGCTGTGGCCCCAGGTCGTTGTTGTCAGCAATAATATTTACCACACCAGCGGGGAATATGTCTTTCACCAGAACACCCAGCATCAGGGTTGTCAGTGGCGTGGTCGGTGCGGGTTTAAGTACCAGGGTATTACCTGTCATCAAGGCGGGCGACAATTTATAGATGGCAATTAAAAACGGAAAATTCCAGGTCGTGATAGCAGCGACCACGCCAAAGGGTAAATGTTGCAGTTCGACCCGCTGTTGGTCATCTTCCTGCAACACTTCGTCGGTCATTTCCAGATCGGCAAAGAAGCGGCAAAAAATCTCGCTGTATCCCACTTCCAGCTCCGCCTGCTGCAGCGGTTTACCCTGCTCGCGGGTCAGTACCTGTGCTATCTGTCCGGCCTTGTCAGCGATGGCGTCAGCGAGCAGATGCAGTTTGCTCCGGCGCTGTGCCACTCCAGCCGATGAAAGCCCGATTGGCGGCGGCCACCGCCTGATCAAGCTGCGCAGAACTGGCAACCGGACACTGTGCAAAAACCGTTTCATCGGCGGGGTTAATCACGTCCATGTGACGATCGCCCTCTACCAGTTGTCCATCAATGAGCAATCTGAAATCATTCATCTAACACTCCTCCTGGAATATTGCCGGTAATAATGCCTACCCAACAACAAACTGTACCACGCGTCGTCATGTTCAGATGTTTAAGTGGCAGTCGATATGGATACAATGCCCTACAAGCCAGATAAATACAGCAAACGAAGCTGGGAGGTTTCGGCTTCGAAACCGAAATCTTGCACTCTGGTATCATTCACATACTGCGCTATAAGCTGCACCTTGCCAGGTACTAGCCAGTGAGTGACACCCACAGTGACTGTAGCGGTGTCAACTTTATCGTTCCCTGAAATCCCATCAAGGGTCGATTCGGCACCGCCCTTCCAGCTATAACGAACGTGAGCGGCAGTCGCCGGCGAAAAATCGTAGGACAGCATCGCCTGTGCCTGATACATATTGTCCCGCTCCAGCCTATCGCCGCCGAACGGATCATCGTTATCGCCAAACCACTGAATGTCGGCTACCAAATCCAGACTCAGCTTGTCGGTCAGGTTCCTCATTAGCCTTCTCCCAGCACATAACTCCAGCGGTTAGTGCCGATATTTATCGGCTGACCGGAATCATAGCTGCCAGTCGGAGCGATAACGAAGGGCGTAATGCCAAAATACTCCCCCTTTTCAGGGTTTTCATGCAGCCAGAAAGTGGTCGCAAAAATAGCATCCCCGGTGCCCGAGCTACTGATATCGAAGGCTTCCAGCTTGCCGAAAGGAACCAGGACTTGCGGATCTATCGTCAGGCCCATAAACTTGGTGAAATGCACAAAACGGTAAATACCAATGGACGCTGGCAGTGCCGTGTAGTCCCTTGGGTCAACATCAATCGCCAGGGATTGAGTGGGGACCAGGACAGCAGCTAATAAAAATACCGCAATAATATTTTTTGTACCTAACATAACCATTCCCTCGTTTAATTATCAGTACGTTCCAGTAGTACATTCGGGGTCAGAGTCATCCTGTCGCTGCTACTAAATTCAGTGTAACCCCAAACTTATACTGGCCAAAATATAGCTCGCTTACTTGACGATAATGGACACAGGATTTGTAGTAAAACGACATCTGAGCCACGGGCAATCAATCCTGGCTTGGTAAGAGGCTTTTTTGAATACAAGAGTCAATTCCTTCACGAATTCGATCCTGTACAGCCTTTTTTATGCCTGTTCTCATCTTTTAGACGCACCTTGCCCGCTGCATTGATACCTCACGTTTGAGATTGTGCGCCAGGCACGGTAACGCAAAGTGCGTAGTGCTTACGGCCAGGTACCCAAATTCCCGGATTGAGTACGCCAGCGCTTCAAGGGTCTGTGAATCTCTCTTTCAAACCTTACAAACCTTACAAACCTTATGGCTGGCCATTGCAGCAGCATTACCGCAGATGGGCTTGTCGGTTAATTCAAAATCAGTCTAATTTTAAGAAAATAAAATGTTTAATAACAAGGGGTTAAATATTCACAACAAGCTAAAACTGCATTTTCCGACAAGCCCCAGATGGGCCGAGAGCCTTACTCAACAATCCTTGCGCGAGGCATTGGCAGTACTGAATTGGCTATTTGGGCGGGCAGGCTGCTGGTAGCCGATGATTGTAGCAGTGGATAATCTGGCTATCGCCAAGCCCATCCCGATTGGTGGCCATTGCTCGATAAATTGTCATATTATGGCAATTTTATTTTGCCCGGATTGCCATGTCCATGGTAGTAGTAGGCGACACTCCGCCAGGGCTTGCTGCATTCAGAGGTTTCTATCTCGTTGAAGCAAGAAATAGATCATATTCCAGGCGCTTACATGTAACAGGAAAAGTTACCCCGCTCATTGCCTGTTTTCCGCTTTGCCGAGTGAAAAAGAGGCTGCGATTTAACGGTAGTCGTCAAAACCCGCCGCTGTGCTGAGGTCTGATATTGGTAATGATGTCACTAATCATTGATTAGAAAATCTTGAAGTTATCTGTTTCGCTTGCTATAAAGCGGTTTCAGGAAAGGTACTAAAACTATTGCCTGCCACTATAAACCAGCTATGGCTGCAATTGAGTTATGCAACGAATTACCAGTATATCCGTCACTTAACGTGATTCGCGATCAAGTCGGTGGAGCCACGTATCTACTCAAATTTATTGGGGTGCGTCTTGTGAACAAAAGCTGACGGGGCAATGTTGTCGGTCTCGCTAACATCCGCCAAAAATTGCGGCGTCATGTACCAGCACCAGTACCTTGAGTATTTTGGGTTTAGTGTGTATTGTATCCATGAGTTCCACATCAACAAAAGAACAAAGGGGTTTCAAAATGAAGAAAGCTAAAGAAGAGCTGGCACTTTCCGCCATTTTTGTAGCCAAATGGCTGACTCTGGCGATCGGTGCCCTGGTTTTAATTTTTCTAGTCATCTCTCTGGCCTATAACCAAATAGTTGTAGCTCCGTCGGTGAGGCATATTGACCTGGATATTGAGATACTCAATGAAAGCATCGACAGGAATAACGACGCCATTGAGCAGAAACAATTACGCTTGTCACAAATTGGTCGTGAAAAAGACGGGCTTGAAAGTGAAATGCGGAAGACAGAAGAATCTTTGCAAAGTGCTGAAAAAGCCTTGGAGGAACTAGATCCCGATTGGCTGGATCGAATTCCATTCATCGAAAGAGATCCGGGCATCAGCAAGGGCTATGAAGCTTTAGAAGAGGCTCAAAATGAAATAAAACGAATAGCTAATGCTATTGACGAGCGAGTGGATGAACAAACTACTATAAACAAAGAAATAAATGATCTATTAGAAGAAAATCAAGAGGCGCTCGGCGACATTGCCAAAAAGTCTCTAGAGAAACGAGAAATTCAGGCAGGCAACACGTGGTTAAGATGGCTTTGGTTGCTATTCTTTACTTAGCGACAGTAGTATTTGCCGAAAATACAACCTGATGAGGCCAGCACAAAGCAGCAGACACTCTTAAATGGCGATTTTTAACCGGGCTCGTAAAGAACTGAAGTCTATGGATTTAATTCGCGAAGTTTTCACCTTTGTTGATGCCAGTCACTTGGTGAGCAAGCTGACCACACGGGACGATAGAGATCGTGCTATATAATGCCGGTTTAGAGGAATTTACTAAAATTTACTAATAAGACGGCTGAAAAAATAGCGGTTGATAAGCCGGCACGACCAGCTTGTGTCAGGAGGATCAGGGAAATACTGGCTGCAAGATAGCGTCAGGACGCAGACTGATGTCTATTGGGGCTGCCTTCATCGCCAGCCAGGCCATGGGGATATAGGCGAGTACTAAATCCAGCACGACAAACCAGGCAGGTGCCGGAATCATGGTTGCAGCGGTGATACCGCCCAGAAGATAGAACACACCGACAAAATAAACCGCCCGTTGCCTATGCGAGGCCACCGCGAAGCAGGCAACGAGAGCGCCGACGAAGCTGCCCAGTGCGTGAGCCAAAAAAGGGACTGCAAAATGTTGTGGCTCCAACAAGTGCATGCCCTGGCTCATTCCCTCCACCCGCTGGTGAGGCGATAAGCATAAGGTTGCCATTAGGCTTGCTTGCTAAAATGTAAACGGCGGCTTGTTTGTGGCTTATGGCATTAATCACTGGATTCCTGCCTTCGCAGGAATGACGGGGTGCGGGAATGACAATGCGTAGAGCAACGGTTTTTGAGTAAACTTCTCGGCACTATCTATCTATCATCTGCTGTCACCTGCTGTAATGGCCAGCCATAAGGCCTGGAAGAGAGGTTCACAGGCTCTTGAAACACTGGTGCTATTCTCTCTGGGGATTGGGGCTTAGTCACACTTTGGCTGAGTTCTCTAGCCTGGTTGATGACCCTGTGTGTAAGGCCAGGGTGATAAATCTACCAGGCCTGCTGGTTGTTCCTTTTTTGTAGCCACGGAACTGGTTAATCAAATGATCTCTATCGCCATTGCCGTTGCTTCGCCGCCACCAATACACAGAGCCGCAACTCCCCGGCTTTTGCCGGTGCGTTTCAAGGCATGAATCAATGTCACCAGAATTCTTGCGCCGGAAGCACCCAAAGGATGCCCGAGAGCGCAGGCTCCCCCGTTTATATTCACTTTCTCGCTGTCGAGTTTTAGCTGCTCAATTGCCAGCAGTGGTACTACAGCAAAGGCTTCGTTCAGCTCAAACAGATCAACGTTATCTACTGACCAGCCCGCTTTGTCTAACACTTTTTGTACCGCGCCTACTGGTGCCTGGCAAAAATCTTTGGCTGCCTGGGCATGGCTGGCTTGAGCAACCAGTCTCGCCAGAGGTGCCAGCTTCCTTTCCTGCGCAGTGCTTTCGCGCATTAATAAAATAGCAGCAGCGCCGTCGGAAATTGAACTGGAATTAGCCGCGGTGATGGTGCCGTCCTTTTTAAAGGCGGGCCCAAGTTTTGGGATTTTTTCTGGATTGGTTTTAGCAGGTTGCTCATCTTCTTCGATAACACGGAATCCGCTACGGGTTTCAACGGATACTGACGCAATCTCGTCCTGCATATAACCCTGCTGCTGTGCCGTTTGTGCCCGCTTCAATGAATTAATGGCAAACTCATCCATCTTTTCCCTGCTCACACAGTACTGGTCCGCTGTTGACTGGGCAAAAGACCCCATCAAGCCACCGGTCTCTGCATCTTCCAGCCCGTCGAGGAACAAGCTGTCTTTCAACTCACCGTGGCCCAGACGTAAACCACTGCGCGCGCCGGGAATGAGATAAGGCGTCGCGCTCATATTTTCCATGCCGCCGGTCATCACCACATCTGCATTACCGGCAACGATTTGATCGCGCCCTATCATTACTGCTTTCATGCCGGAACCACAGACCTTACTAATAGTCGTGCAAGGCGTTGCTTCCTTGATACCCGCTGCAAGCGCGGCCTGCCTGGCCGGTGCCTGTTTCAGCCCGGCAGAAACCACGTTGCCAAAATACACTTCGTCGATAGAGTCCGCAGCGACTCCTGCGCGTTTCATAGTGGCAGCAATAGACACGGCTCCGAGTTTGGTTGCGCCGACACCGGCAAGATCACCCTGCATGCCACCCATGGGAGTACGAGCAGCGGCTACAACAACTACTGAATTTTCTTGATTCACAATAATTTCCCCGAGATTACGTGTTTAGAACACGCTGTTTTTAGATTACTTCTCTAAGCAGATCGCGCGAAATTATAAGGCGTTGAATTTCGCTGGTGCCTTCATAGATGCTTGTTACTCGAACGTCCCTGGCCATTCTTTCCAATGGTAGCTCTTTGGTATAGCCTGCGCCACCCAGGATTTGTATTGCACTATAACAGGCAACATTTGCCTTTTCGCTACTGAAGAGCTTTGCCATGGAGGCAGCCGTGCCAAATGCCAAACCTTGCTCTTTTTCAAAGGCGGCTTTCATTGTTAACAGCCTGGCCGCCTCGAGTTCGGTGTAGCGATCGGCAATCATCCACTGTAGACCCTGGAAATTGCCAATCTTCTGGCCGAATTGCTCCCTTTCTCCCAGATATTCTTTGGCATAATCCATGGCAGCCAGGCCAACACCAAGAGCGAGAGAGGCAATACCAATTCTGCCTCCTGCCAGCTCTCCAACAGCGATTCTGAAACCCTGGCCTTGCATGCCAAGTAAGGCGCTGGCCGGAACCCGGCAATTCTCGAATTGTATGCTGTTAGTAGACGAGCCGACCTGCCCCATCTTGCTTTCGGGCTTGCCAATGCGGATACCCGGGTTTGCAGCTTCGACTAAAAAACAGGAAATGCCCTGCTTGCCTGCCTTAGCATCACTCACTGCCCACACGACAAAGATGCCGGCATATTCAGCACTGGTGACAAATATTTTATTACCATTGAGTAGCCAGTCTTCACCTTCTCTCACCGCAGTGGCTGACATCGCCGCAGGATCAGAACCCGCACCAGATTCGGTGAGACAGAAACCGGCGGCAGCATAATCGCCGCCACATATTTTTGGCAAATACATTTCTTTTTGGGCGTCGTTGCCTACTGCCTGAATAATTTCGGCGACCATATTGCTGACAGAGGTAGTTACCGCCGTGGACGCGCAGGCGCGAGCCAACTCAGTAATGGCGGCACTGAAAGCGACAACGCCGACTTCCGAGCCTCCATGTTCGGTCTTGATGTTGAGACCCATGAACCCCAGATCGGCCAGGCTCTTGAGGTTTCTCAAAAAGGCTTCACGGCCTTCATGCTGATCAAGAACCTCGGCGTTATCAGCCAACTCGTTCCGGGCGAACTGACGCGCGGTCTTCTGGATGAGGGTTTGTTCTTCAGTCAGGGACAGGTGCATTTAGCGCTACTCGAAAGCTATTATCGTGAATGTTGCGAAATCATAACAAGCATTGTCTCATAAGCTCACCTGGCAGTGCGAGTCAACCATAGGCCAGCAATAGACCAAGCATAGACCAACCATAGGGTTTATGAGACTGCCGAGAAACCGCAGCAAGTTACTCCCTCTCTCATGACGCCCTGGCGCAGGAGAATCGAAATCGAGCCTCAGCTTGTTCGTTGGCTATTGAATGCGTTGCAAGCTGTTTGCGTTTTGAAGCGATAAAAACGTCCTTGAGGGTCGCCCCTATATTTTTGATTCTCTGTTCTGTCTCGTTCACAGACTTAGCCTGATCGAAGCAGTATAAGTCGATGATGCCACCGGCATTGATGACATAATCCGGCGCGTAGAGAATTCCCTTGTTGAAAAGGTCAACGCCATGCCGGGTCTCTGATAATTGATTGTTGGCGGCACCCGCTACAATCTTTGCTCTCAATGCAGTAATGGACTCGTCATTGATAACCGCTCCCATGGCGCAGGGCGAGAAAACATCCACTGGCAAGCGAACCAGCTCATCCGCATTAACAATGGTAGCGCCGAATTCTGTAGCCGCCTGTTGCTCTGCTTTCCGCTTGATATCAGACACCCAGAGTATGGCTCCGGCCTGGTGCAGGTACCTCGCCAGTTGATAGCCGACGCTACCAAGCCCCTGAATCGCGACCTTGATGCCTTCCAGTCCGTCGCGTGCAAGCGCATGTTTTACAGCCGCTTCGATGCCAGAAAATACGCCCAGAGCTGTGGCCGGAGAAGGATTGCGAGAAGCCAGTTGAGTTGGGTCATCCCTTTTGCTAATGCCTGATACATACTGCGTCTGACTCGCCATCTGCTCCAAATCCTGTGCGCTTATGCCCATATCCTGAGCCGTTATATAGCGTCCAGACTGTCGATTCACGAATTGCCCCATGGCCTTGAATAGCTGTTTCGACTTATCGTGCTGTGGATCACCGATAATGACTGACTTGCCGCCGCCCAGAGGAACACCCGCCATCGCCGCCTTATAAGTCATGCCTTTCGAAAGTCTAAGCACATCGCGGATTGCTTCTTGTTCCGACTCATAGGGATACATGCGACAGCCGCCTAATGCCGGGCCGAGATGGGAATTGTGTACTGCGATGATCGCATGCAAGCCCGAATCTTGATCATGGGCGAAATCAATTTGCTCATGCTGGTCAAACTCGGGGGAGGAAAAAACCGTCATCTAACTTCTCCGTATCTCTGCTGTTAGCTTCTTGTTAAGCTTGTTCTTCTATTCCTGTTACTTTGGTACCGGTCGCTATTGTTCCTGTTGCTTTCCCGGATGGGCTTTCTCTCACGTGCTTTCCCGCAATCAGGCTACTTCCTCGAAGAGCTGTACGACTTTCTTCTCGTTACGATGGAAGTCTTGTCGCAGCCTGTCGAGTTCTTCATCAAACTGAAACATGCTTTTCTGTTTTACATGCCCATAGCCGCGCACCTTGTCGGGAAGCGATACAATTTCCAGAGCGGTGGCGTAATTATCTTTATTCAGCCCTGCAATAACTTGCTGTATTGCCTGTTCATAGTCAGTGACAAGCTGTTTTTCATGTTTGCGTTCTGTCGTGTAAGAGAAAATATCAAAGGCAGTGCCGCGCAGGAACTTTAGCCTGGCCAGTAGTGGAAACAAGCCAAGAATCCACTGCCCGTAAACTCCCTTTATTTGGCTGTTTGTTAGTTTGTCCCGGCGTGAAACCAGCGGCGGTGCAAGATGGAATTTCAATTTGAAATTGCCACTGAATTGTTTATGAAGAGAAGCCAGAAATTCCTTGTCGCTGTAGAGTCGGGCTACCTCATATTCATCTTTATAACTCAACAATTTGAAATAAGAGCGAGCCGCTGCCCCGCTTAAAGCCTCGCTCTGGCTTTCTGTAATACCGCCAGGCTTTTTCAGGCCCTGGCGAAATTGTTTGATGAAGTTGAGGTATTTCCCGGCATAGGCCTGGTCTTGATACTTTTGCAGAAAATCTGCACGCCATTGGATAATGTCATCGATGTTACTCAGAGGCTGATAAAGCTGGTCATTTTTTGGTAACTGTGTTTCCAGCAATGCGAAATTCACCACCGCTGTGCGTCCTAAATTAAAGGCAGAGATGTTCATTTCTACCGACACTTTATTTAATTCTATGGCTTGCTCAATCGAACTGGCGGACACGGGCAGCAAGCCTTTTTGCAGCGCATAACCCAAAAGGAAAAAATTTCCAGCAATGGAATCACCGAGAAAAGACCTGGCGATATGAGTGGCATTAATAAAATCGACCTTGCTGCTGCCGGCTTCCTGCCGTAAGGCATCTTTCATGTCTGTGGCGGGAAACTCGTAATCCGGGTTCTGAATAAAATCAGAAGTGACTGATTCATACTCATTGGCGACTACGTGAGAACGATCTACGTGTAGCTTGGCGAGCGCATCGTCAGAGGCTGACACCACTAAATCGCAACCCAGCAACAGGTCTGCATCCCCTGCCGGAATACGCACTGAGTGGATATGATCCTGCTGCTCAGCGATGCGTACATGGCTGACCACAGCACCGAATTTCTGTGCCAGACCGGTTTGGTTTAAGATTGAGCAACCCTTGCCTTCCAGGTGAGCCGCCATAGAAAGCACCGAACCGACGGTAAGAACACCAGTGCCGCCGATGCCGGTGATAAGCACATTCCACGGTTTAGCGATTGATGGCAACAAAGGATCCGGCAATTCGGCGACATTGATGTGCTCTTGCCCAATCCCCTCAATCGCTCCACTGTTTAGCTCACCCCCTACTACACTGACAAAACTGGGGCAAAAACCTTTCAGGCAGCTATGGTCATGATTGCAGGCGTTCTGGTCGATCGTGCGCTTGCGACCCAGCTCGGTTTCTTTCGGTAAAAGTGACAGGCAATTCGAGGCGGCGCTACAGTCCCCACAGCCTTCACAAACTTTGTCATTGATGAAGATGCGTGTTTTTGGAGCCTGTACTTTCTGTCGCTTCAGGCGCCGACGTTTCTCGGCGGCGCAGCTCTGGTCGAAGATGATGACCGTTGTGCCGGATAACTCTCTTAACTCGGACTGCACGGCGGGCATTTCGTCTCGATCATCCAGGGTCAGACCCTGGAATTGCGGAAATTTTTTGGTGTATTTGTTCGGCTCATTACTGACGACGGCGATTCGCCTGACACCTTCGCTGCGTAATTGGTGAACCATCTCTTCAACACTTAATTCGCCGTCGATGGGCTGCCCTCCAGTCATCGCAACAGCACCGTTATACAGAATTTTGTAGGTGATGTTCACGCCCGAAGCGATTGTTGCCCGTATCGCCAGTAGACCGGAGTGGAAATAGGTGCCATCACCCAGATTCTGAAACACATGCCTGGTATCAGTAAACGGTGCCTGCCCTATCCAGGTACAGCCTTCACCGCCCATTTGGGTGAAAGTTTCGGTGCTTCTGTCCATCCAGGTTGCCATGTAGTGACAGCCGATTCCTGCGAATGCCATGCTCCCTTCTGGCACTTTCGTGGAGCTGTTGTGTGGGCATCCAGAACAAAAATGTGGTGCACGCTCGACAATCTTTCTGGACCTGGCCAGTTGCGTTTCCTTGCCTTCCAGAAAGCTCAACCGCTGCTGGATTGTCTCGCTCTGAAAGAATTTGGAAATGCGTGCGGCAATAACTCTGGCAATCATGGCCGGGGACAGTTCACCCAGATTAGGCAGCAAACCCTTATGCTCTTCATCGAATTCACCGATCACCCGAGGACGTTCGCTGACCGGCCAGTTATAGAGCTGCCCGGTTAATTGATCTTCGATGATACTGCGTTTTTCTTCCACGACAAGAATTTCTTCGAGACCGCTGGCAAACTCGTGGGTCGCTACCGGCTCAAGCGGCCAGCTCATTCCAAGTTTGAAGACGCGCAAACCAATTGCCGCTGCCTGCTGCTGATCTATACCCAGGTCGTCCAATGCTTGCAGCACATCCAGGTAGGCTTTGCCGGTGGTAATAATGCCAAGCCGTGGATTCGGACTATCGATGACCACTTTATTGAGATTATTGGTGAGTGCGAATTGGCGCGCTGCGTAAATACGGTATCTATTGAGAATAAGTTCCTGTTCCAGAGGTTTAGCCGGCCACCGTGCGTTGAGTCCTTCCGCTGGCAGTTCGATACCCTCAGGTTTCAACACCTGGATTCGATCCGGGTCTACATCGACGACAATCGACGAGTCAACATTTTCGGTGATGGCTTTCAGCGCCACCCAGCAACCACTGAAACGTGACAATTCCCAACCGTACACACCGTAATCCAGAATGTCTTGAACACTGGCGGGGCTGAGTATCGGCATTGAAGCACCAATAAACATGTGCTCACTCTGGTGCGGCAAGGTAGAGGACTTGCAGGCATGGTCGTCACCGGCGACAGCCAGCACGCCGCCATGCCTTGACGTGCCAAAGGCATTCGCGTGTTTAAACACGTCCATGCTTCGATCCACCCCGGGCCCCTTGCCATACCACATCGCAAAAACACCGTCGTGCTTCGCATGAGGGAACAAATTTACCTGCTGTGATCCCCACACAGCGGTCGCGGCCAGGTCCTCATTGACCCCGGGCTGAAACACAATATTGTGCTTTTCCAACCAGGGCCTGGCTTGCCACAGTTTCTGATCAAGATTTCCAAGCGGCGAACCGCGATAGCCAGAGATAAAACCAGCGGTATCTAATCCCGCAGCCAGGTCTCGTTGATGTTGCAATATAGGAAGCCGCGCCAACGCCTCTATTCCCGTCATCAGGGTGCGAGTGGAGTCCAGCGCGTATTTGTCTTGCAGTGAAACCTTAGGCAATGTCGTCGGCATGGTAGGGCTCGTAATCCAGGATATTGTAAGGAAATAATATCAACAAACTGCGGAATATTTCTTCCTGTTTTCTGCTATTATGGAAAAATATTGGATAAACATGTCGCGAAGCAGCTTATTTATGGAAATTATATGCAAATTGAATTGAGCAGTCTGGACCTGAAATTACTGAAGCTGTTACAGCAAGATGCAAGGATCAGCACGGCGCAGCTTGCCGATAAAATCGGACTCTCCCAATCGCCCTGCTGGCGTCGTATTTGCCGACTTGAAGAAGCGGGCGTTATACGCAAGAAAGTGGTGCTGCTGGACAACGAGAAAGTGGGCATGAAGGTGGTGGTATTCACGGCGGTAAATCTATCCACCCACCATGGAAAAACCCTACAGGAATTTGAACAGCGCGTGAAAAACTTTGCCGAAGTCGTCGAGTGCTATACGATGACAGGAAGCATGGACTACATGTTAAAAATTGTGACCAGGGATATGCACCACTACGAGAAATTTGCGCGCGAACACCTGGCGCAGATTCCCAATATTCGCGAGATGCATTCTAACGTCGCTATTACGCGAATTAAGGACACGACTGAGTTGCCGCTGGAGTAGGCAGGGGTTAATTGGGCATGAACTGTTTGATAGTCACTGCCCCTGTTTACCCGGGCATTTTATTTAACTCTGGCAATCGAACAAACACACGCTTATGGACTTGATTATTGCTATTATGGCAGGATGTTTTTGAATATTTTTCTGTATTTAGTCAGCCGCTGAGGAATACGCCGGGGCAAATGAAATTCACTGCCTTCGATCTCGAACACAGCCAATCTATCTGGGAACAGAAAGTTCAGTTTAACCTTACGGAAAGTGGTGTGCATCCCATTAGCCTGCGGGAACTAATTGGCGATGACCCTTCCCTGCTCGACCAATTATTGCAACTGGAAATCAATTACCCCCATGTCAATGGCATACCCATGTTGCGCGAAAACATCGCTGCACTTTATGACGGCGCTGCCGCAGAGAATGTACTGGTAACGGTGGGAGCAGCCGAAGCTAATCAAATCATCATGCAAACGCTATTGGATGAGGGCGATGAATTGGCATCACTCACTCCAACCTACAAACAGGTCTGGGGCATCGCTTCTAATAAAGGTCATGTGGTAAAGCCGTTTCATCTGGATGCAGCCAGGGAATGGGCTTTAGATATCGAAGACCTGCACCAACAGGTTAACGAAAAAACCAGGGTGATTGCGCTGGTTAACCCGAATAACCCAACCGGTTACATTCTTACTGACGCCGAAATGAATGAGATTGTTGCAGCCGCTGATGAGGTCGGTGCATGGATACTGTCCGACGAGGTCTATCGCGGCGCAGAACGCACCCAGCAAGAAGAGACAGCTTCGTTCTTTGGCAGGTACGACAAAGTGCTTGCGGTAGGCAGCATGAGCAAGGCTTATGGCCTGCCAGGATTGCGTGTGGGCTGGGTGGTCGGGCCTGCCGAGACCATTGAAGAATTGTGGCGCAGACATGAATACAGCACAATAAGCACCGGCATGATTAGCAATCACCTGGCTGCTTACGCCTTGTCTAAAGGCGTTAGACCTCGACTACGCGCGCGCGCGAGAAGCTATATAAAGGCTGGTTACTCGATTCTGAAGGAGTGGCTAGATTCACAGCAGGGGCTGTTTACACACACGCCGCCACAGGCGTCGGCGGTAGCTTTCATTCGCTATGAGCTAGACCTGAATTCCACCGAATTGATGGAAAAGTTGTGCAACCAGGCCAGTGTGTTCGTTGCTGCCGGTGATTCCTTTGGCATGGACAGGCATATTCGCATTGCCTTCGGCCAGGAAAAGCCGGTTCTGGACGAAGCCTTCAGCCGAATTCAACAAACCCTGGAAAGCCTGCGTTGAGTAAAATTATCCGCCTGGCTGAACTCAAGCAAATATTGCCCTCGTTGAACTTACTTCCTGCCATCGAAGCCGGCTTTGTCACCTACAGTAAAAACCAATGCGTGGCACCCCGGCGGGGGAACTGCTATTCGAAAAACCACCCGGTGATGTCTCTATAAAATACGCTTGTATCAAGGATGATGACTACTATGCGGTGAAGATTGCGTCGGGTTTTTACGATAATCCGGCGCCGGGATTAGCCTCTGGCACCAGGCTAATGCCCCTGCTCAATGCAAATACAGGAGAGCCAGTAGCGATACTTTTGGATGAAGGCCGTCTCACAGATAATCAGCGGTGAATCTATAGAACGAAGCCGTGACCAGTAAGCAAGAACTAGAGGTGAGTAAATGCTCGGTTGTATTGAGTTTGTCGGCTAGCATAGTCATCAGCCTGGCGCTGTGCGCCTATTGGGTTATGGCGGGTTTTGTTGCTAAGCTTTGTTGCTAAGCTTATGTTGCTAACCAATGTTTTTAACCAGTGTACAGCCAGGGCTTCTTGCGCTTTAGGGGTTTCTATCCGGGGATTGGGGTTATATACAGTATTTTTATTTGAGCTGGATAGTCTGACATGAGTAATCGATGTTGCTGGCCCGGCACGGATCCTGTTTATATCGCCTATCATGATAAAGAATGGGGCGTACCGATACATGACGAGCGGCTGCTGTTTGAGTTTCTCTGTCTGGAAGGCCAACAAGCCGGCCTGAGCTGGATAACCGTGTTAAAAAAACGCGATCACTACCGCAAGTGTTTCAAGAATTTTGAGGTGGACAAAGTGGCTGGATTAACGGACAAGGCCATTGAGAAATTGCTGCTGGACGCCGGTCTCATACGCAACCGGCTGAAACTTTATTCCATTCGCAGTAACGCTATTGCTTGCAAGCAGGTGCAACAGGAATTCGGTAGCCTTGATAAGTACATCTGGTCGTTTACCAATGGTAAGGTACTTGATGGCAAACGCAGAACCTCGAAAGACCTGCCCGTTACGACGGATATCAGCGATTCCATGTCGAAAGACCTGAAAAACCGGGGGTTTAAATTTATTGGCAGCACTATCTGTTATGCTTACATGCAGGCAGCAGGTCTGATTAATGACCACACAGGTAATTGCTTTCGCTACAAGGAATTGAAAAGCAGATTTTAGAAAACCGGGGCTAGCTCAACTGAGACCTGGTCAACTAAAACATCAAGAGCAGAAGAACCACACAGGAAAAAGATTACCCAACAAATTACTGAACGATAAACCGGGAGAGGAAGCAAAATGATTGGATATGTAACAGTTGGAACAAAAAATTTGGAAAGAGCAGCAAAGTACTATGACCAACTTCTTGCAGGCATTGGTGCAAAACGCTTCATGGAAATGGAGACTTTTATCGCCTGGTCTAATGACCCGACCGCAGCAGGTTTTTCAGTTACCAAACCCTTCGATGGCAAGCCGGCCAGCGTGGGCAATGGCGTCATGGTGGCGCTAATGGTTGACAGCACCGACAAGGTCGATTCTTTATATGCTAAAGCGATTGAATTGGGTGGAACTGACGAGGGAGCGCCGGGCGCCCGCAGTGATGATTTCTATGCGGGTTATTTTCGTGACCTGGATGGCAACAAGCTAAATTTCTTTTGCATGACTGCATGACATAAATAGGCAGTAAAGACCTGCATAAATAAATCACCCCCAACAAGCTGTGCGGAATTGAACCCTCAGAGATTGAATAGCTGGTAACTATTTACCGAGCCTGAATTTCTCTTTCTACCGCATCATCGCTTCTGTAAGACCTTCGATAACTGGGATTTAATGATTGAACCTTAGAGTAATAGCCATTTTGTTGCTGACCAGAAATACCTTTTAGGTCAATTTTATATTCACTAAGATGTTTTTTAAACAATGTTTCTTTCTGACCAAAGTCTTTTACCTTTCCTTGATCCAACCATAGAACCTTATCTGCAATCAGAAGCTCCTCGGGACTATGACATGCGAAAATGACCGAGCTTTCATTGTTATTTGCGAAGGATTTAAAATAATTCATAAAAATTCTGGAAAAATCTGTATCGAGACCTGTTTTTGGTTCGTCTAAAAAAATCTGGGAAGGCATGTCTGCCATCGCAACAAACAAATCGACTCGTTGTTTTTGTCCACGTGATAAACTTCGGTACTGTTTACTTATCAGCTCCCCAATCTGGAAATCATGAAAAAGTACGCTCTCTTGTCTTTTATAAAGAGATTTGTGCAAAAGGCAAATATCCTTCACTAACATTTGGTCACCAAAACCAGACCGTTGAAGCTGAACACCCGAAGCCTTCTTATCCAGGGTACTCAACCCATCTCTCCAACGCTTCGAACCATTAACATTTCGCTGAACACCCAAAATAGCCTCTAAAAAAGTTGTTTTCCCCGAACCATTACTCCCTACAACAGCAGTCACTGAACCTATATCAAGCTCGAGTGACTCAATGAGCAGCTTAAAGTCAGGATAACGTATTTCAAAATTATTTAGGGTCAGAAACATCACATCTCGCATTTATTTTTTATAATGTTTAGCAAGCGAATCACTGTATTTACATACACGCTATCATTCTGAAAATCGTTTAACATATCTATAGCATCACTTTGCTCTTCTCGGGGGTCATTTAACAGTACTTGCGACTGTATGATACCCCCCCCCCAACAATACAAGGGTAGCCAAAGCCATTAAAAACAATCTCATCTATTTCTTGATGTTATCAGCCGCTTCTTCACTGCTATTTGCCCTGGCAATGGAATACCAGATAGTTGCCTCACGCTGGTCGGTAACAAGCCGTTCATCATCCCAACTACATCTTGCCCAAATTAAATTGTGCGCCCGCCTGATCTGGGTATTGGTGAGTTCGGAAGTGCAATTTGCCACGAATTCGACTGCTTTGTATTGCCTGTGACAGTAAATTGTTGCCGTAAATTCTGGATTGCACAAGAACAGGCAGGGATAGTTTGGATCAGAAAACCAGAATTTTTAGCGAGCCATCAAGATGTGGACTACAGTAAAACTGACAAGAATTGATAGACACACTGACTGGCACTCACAGGAAGTCAAAGCGGTGCAGGAGGCGCAGTCGCCATGCAAAGAATGCCCCGCCAGCGCAGAGACCCAGAGGCATGAGAGACAGAGTTAAAATCAAGCGCACCGTGGCGTAAACGGCGAGAGGATAGACACAATGCGTGAAACCGGAAAACCCAAAGCGCTGCCGAAAGTCAGCCATGATGCGCTGTTCCGCGCCCTGCTGGAAAACCCGGGTCAGGCAACAACGCTGCTGCGGGACTATCTGCCAAAAGCGTTTGCTGCGCGCATGACAGACACACCAGCAAAACTTGTGGATGGCACCTATGTCGATAAAGACAGCCGTATGACACAAAGCGACCGATTGTTTGAGGTCAAACTCAGCGGTGGCTCGCCGGCCTTGATATACGCATTGCTGGAGCATAAATCCACGCCTGATCCAGGCACGCCCTTGCAACTTTTGGGCTATATGGTACGCATTTGGACCCGCTACGCTGGGCACAAACCCGCCAGGCTGCGCAAGCTGCCGGTGATCCTGCCCATGGTGTTCTATCACGGACGCGCGCCATGGACCGTGCCGCAGGTTTTTGGCGAAATGGTGCAGTCGGATAAAGACAGCGCCCCCTTTGTGCCGTCGTTTCACTATGTCTTGCATGATTTGGCCGACGAGCCGCAACAGGCGCTATCCGGCGATGCGCCGGTGCGGTCGATTCTGACTGCCTTGCGCTATGTGCAGCGTAATAATGAAGTAAGCCACGCCATTTTGACCACCATACTGCGCGGTCTGCCGGATGGAAGCGACATCATCAAGACATCAGCAAATAGCTGTGATAGCTTCTGCTTGCTGAATTCAGGAATGCAGTATGCTTTGGGTTAAGGCTTTCCATATTATCGCGGTAGTTTGCTGGTTTAGTGGCCTGTTCTACCTTCCACGATTGTTCGTTTATCACGCGATGAGTGACGATCAAGTCAGCAAAGACAGATTCGTGATCATGGAAAGAAAGCTCTTTTGGATCATCATGACACCCTCAGCTTTGGCCGCTATTATTCCTGGTGGCTGGCTGTTGATTGCCAACCATGCCTATTTCATGGCCTGGTGGTGGATGCAGGTCAAGCTGGGGCTGGTTGCGCTTCTGTTGGCCTATCATTGTTATTGCTGGTGGTGCATGAAGGCATTGCGTGAAGATTCACAAATTCGCAGCCACCGTTTCTTCCGGGTCTATAATGAAGTGCCAGTACTACTGCTGGTAGCAATTGTTATTCTCATTGTTGTTAAACCGGTACTGTAACGAAAACGTGCTTTCAAATGACCGCAATTAAACCCGGTGTCATGTGCTTCTCGGGTCTGGACCCAACCGGGGGGGCTGGCATTCAGGCAGATATAGAAACGCTGTTTAGTATTGGCTGTCATTGCACGCCAGTAATTACTGTACTTACCGTGCAGAACACGCAGAACGCCAGCAGTCTGGTCTGTACGCAAGCAAGCTTACTGCTGCAGCAGGCTCGTGCTGTATTGGAAGATATTCCCATAAAAAGTTTTAAAGTGGGGCTGTTAGGCAGCGTAGCGAGTGTCGAAGTACTGCATACGCTTTTCAGGGACTACCCGGATATTCCCGTGGTACTGGACCCAATAGCGATTGCAGGCGGTGGCTTCGAGTTTGGCGGCGAGGAGCTTATCGACGCTATTCGACAGCTGCTGCTTCCGCTTACCACGGTGCTGACACCGAACACCAACGAAGCGCGGCTTTTTGCGCCAACAGCGGACACACTGGATGCCTGCGCCAATGAAATACTTGAAAGCGGATGCCGCTATGTTCTTCTGACAGGAACTCATGCGCACAGCGAAAATGTTGAAAACAAATTGTATACAGCGCATCAAGATATAACGGTCTTTAGCTGGCCCCGGCTGGCAGCCAGCTATCATGGCTCAGGCTGTACCCTGGCCTCTGCGCTAGCGGGTTATCTTGCACATCAATCGAATTTGCAAGAGGCGGTTCAACAAGCGCAGCGCTTCACCTGGGAGGCGTTGCACCACGGACACAGAGTCGGCCTGGGCCAGCATTTGCCCAACAGAAGTTTCTGGAGTAAATAGAGCCTGTAAAAATACGAACAATTCCAGGCTCAAGGCAACAGTAACACTGTATTCACCAAAGAGGCGTTTCTTGTTCATGCGATTCTCAGGCATCTATGCAATAACCGATGACCAACTGCTGGCTGGATCCAGGTTGCTGGAGGCAAGCACAGCCGCTTTGGAGAATGACATTTCGCTACTGCAATATCGCAGTAAGTCTGTCGCCGCTGATTTACGCCTGGCGCAAGCTCGCGAGTTAGCAGCACTTTGCGCACGGTTTGATACACCACTACTAATCAACGATGACGTTGACCTTTGTGTTTCAATACAGGCCAGCGGTGTACATTTGGGTCGGCAGGATGCGAGCCTGATCAGTGCGCGAAAGCGCCTGGGTGGCGACGCCATCATCGGCGTGAGCTGTCATTCCTCTATTGAGGATGCCATCCTGGCGGAGCAACAGGGGGCAAATTATGTCGCCTTCGGTCGCTTCTTCCCTTCAAAAACCAAACCCGATGCAGCGGCAGCAGAACTGGCCGTGCTTGCTGAAGCCAGGCAAAAGCTCAGCATTCCAATAGTTGCTATTGGCGGAATCAATGCGCAAAATGGCGCCTCGATTATTGAGGCTGGCGCCGATATGTTAGCCGTGATACACGGCCTGTTTGGTCATCCCGATGTGGCAAAACAAACACGAAATCTGCTTGGATTATTTCAGCAAGACCACTAATCAAGGTTCAAAGAATATGAGCAACGAAAATTCCAGACACTTATATGAGCTGGCCATAAAGCATATCCCCGGCGGGGTTAATTCCCCGGTCAGGGCGTTTAAGGGAGTGGGTGGAAACCCGTTATTTTTTAAGGCGGGTCAGGGCGCCTATCTAATTGATGCCGATAACAATCGTTATGTCGATTATGTTGGCGCCTGGGGTCCTCTACTACTGGGACATTGCCATGACGAGGTTGTTGCCGCTCTGCAAAATCAGCTACAACACGGCCTGGCCTTCGGCGCTTCTACTGAAGCCGAGGTACAGATAGCTGAGAAAATCTGTGAACTAATGCCTTCCATCGAGAAAGTACGACTTGTGACCTCGGGTACCGAGGCGACCATGAGTGCGATTCGATTGGCACGTGGCTACACTGGTCGCGATAAAATCGTAAAATTTGAAGGCTGTTATCATGGCCACGTTGACGGCCTGTTGGTCAAGGCGGGATCCGCTGCCCTGACTTTAGGCGAGCCTGATTCACAAGGGGTGCCGAAAGCCTATACCGAATTAACCCATGTGCTCCCGTATAATGACATCGCAGCAGTAGCAAGCCTGTTCTCGCAGTACGGCGATGAAATCGCCTGCATCATTGTGGAGCCGGTCGCTGGCAACATGAACTGCGTAGCGCCGCTGCCTGGTTTTTTGCAGGCATTACGAGAGCAATGCAGCAAGCACGGAAGCGTGCTCATCTTCGATGAAGTGATGACAGGTTTTCGCGTTGCCCTGGGTGGCGCCCAGTCCGTTTATAATGTCATCCCTGATCTAACGACTATTGGCAAGGTCATCGGTGGCGGTTTGCCAGTGGGCGGCTTCGGTGGACGGCAAGAAATAATGGACTTAATCGCACCTGCTGGCGCGGTGTATCAGGCCGGCACACTTTCCGGCAGTCCATTAGCTGTCGCCGCCGGACTAGCGATGTTGCGTGTTATTTCACAAGCCGGTTTCTATGAAGATTTAACAGCACGCACTACGGCATTGCTGGACGGGCTTCAAGAAAAAGCCGACCAGGCTGGAATTCCTTTCACTACAAATCAAGTCGGTGCAATGTTTGGCTGCTTCTTCAGCGAAGAGCAACACATCAGCCAATTTTCTCAGGTAATGAACTGCAATACTGAACGCTTCAAAAACTATTTCCACACAATGCTGGAGAACGGCGTGTACCTGGCACCTTCGGCGTTTGAAGCCGGCTTTGTATCCAGTGCGCACGGAGATAAAGAAATTCAATTAACACTGGATGCGGCAGAAAAAGCCTTTGCCGCACTCGCGAATTAGAAAAACCTGAAGCAAACGAGGCTTGAAAATTGAAATTTGATGTATACGCTATAGGCAATGCTTTAGTTGACAAAGAATTTGAAGTTGATGAAAGTTTTTTTGAGGAATACGGTTTAGAAAAAGGACTAATGACGCTGGGAAACGACGAAGAGTCACAGCGATTGCTGGGAATACTCACCCACAAATACGGCATCAAGAAACGCGCTGGCGGTGGCTCCGCAGCCAATACTCTGTATGCTCTTAGCCAGTTTGGTGGAAGTGCCTTTTTTAGCTGCAAAGTGGCAAACGATGAAAACGGCGATTTCTTCTTGCAGGAGCTTGGAGATCAGAGCATAAGAACGGACTCTCATACCCAGGGGGGCGAAGGAATTACCGGTCGCTGCCTGATCATGGTCAGCCCTGATGCCGAACGTACCATGCACACCTATCTCGGCGTTTCCGAGACTGTCTCCAGTCAAGAGATTGACTTCGCTGCGGCAAAAGGATCGAAATACGTCTATATTGAAGGCTATTTAGTGGCTTCCCCTGGCGCCAGGCTGGCCGTTATCGAACTAAAGAAATTCGCCGAAGAAAACCAGATAAAAACTGCCATGACTTTTTCTGACCCTTCAATGTTAGAGTATTTTCAGGATAACGTGAACGACGTCCTGGGAAAAGGGGTTGACCTTCTGTTCTGCAATCAGCGAGAGGCAATGCTTTGGGCTGACACCGACAGCTTCGAGCAAGCCTGTGAGAAAGTGAAGAGCAAGGCCAAACAGTTCGCAATAACCCGCGGTGCTGAAGGTGCGCTTTTGTACGACGGGAGTAACTACATCGACATAGCCCCTCATGCCGTAAAGGCAGTGGATACAAACGGCGCGGGAGATATGTTTGCCGGCGCTTTCCTGTATGCGCTAAGCCAGGGGAATGATTTTGAAACCGCCGGTAAGCTGGCTAGCCTGGCATCGGCTACTGTAGTCGCCAATTTCGGACCCAGGCTGGAAGCGAAAAGTCACCAGGAATTACGTGCACAAATTCTTGGCTAAACGCGCAACTCGTCTATAAAACTCCTCACGCCGTCGAACCAGGATGATTTCTTCGGCGATTGCTTCTTGCCTTCGCCTTTCTGAATATCGTGAAACTCTTCCAGGATTTCTTGCTGACGTCTGGTGAGATGCACAGGAGTCTCTACCATTACGCGACACAATAAATCGCCGGTATGGCCGCCTCGAACCGGTTTGACGCCCTTGTCGCGCAAACGAAATAGCTTGCCGGTTTGTGTTTCTGTCGGAATCTTCAATTTAACACGACCATCAAGCGTCGGCACTTCCAGCTCGCCGCCCAGGGCTGCGTCGGTAAAGCTGATCGGTATCTCGCAATGTAAATCACGACCTTCTCGAACGAATATCTTATGCGGCCTTATCGAAACCTCCACATAGAGATCCCCGCAAGGGCCACCGTGAGTGCCCGCCTGTCCTTCACCGCTCAGGCGAATTCTGTCCCCCACGTCAACACCGGGCGGCACTTTAACCGAAAGCGTCTTGCTCTCATTAATATTACCGCGCCCGTGACAGCTTGCGCATGGATCCCTGATTTGCTTGCCCGCGCCCTGACAACGTGGACAGGTTTGTTGCACAGAGAAAAGACCTTGCTGCATTCTGACCTGGCCGTGTCCGCCGCAGGTAGTACAGTCTACAGGTTCGCTGCCTTTCTTCGAGCCACTACCTGCACAGCTATTACAGGTGACCGTGGTGGGAATTCTGATTGTAACCGAGGTGCCTTTTACGGCCTCTTCAAGACTCAGCTCAAGGTTGTAGCGCAGGTCAGCACCCTGCCGCACATGACTGCGTCCACCCCCACCACGACCTCCACCAAATATGTCGCCGAATATATCGCCAAAAATGTCGCCGAAGTCGGCGGAACCATGGCTTGTCTGACCTTCCACACCGGCATGACCGTATTGGTCATAGCGTGCCCGCTTCTTTTTGTCGGACAGCACCTCAAAGGCTTCGTTGGCTTCTTTGAAGGTTTCCACAGCCTGTTCGTTGCCAGGATTACGATCCGGGTGGTTTTTCATCGCCACGCGACGGTAAGCCTTCTTGATGTCGGCTGCCGCTGTGCCTTTGGAAACGCCCAATACTTCGTAGTAATCTCGTTTTGACATCGTATTCACTCTTGTTATTTGGCGCCCTGTAGACACAAAAAAACCAAGTCACGGAAATGACTTAGTTTTCGATTGCATAACCGGTCTGGAAAAGCTGGTCAGTTGATTACTTCTCTTCCTTTTCTTCTTCCTTGATTTCTTCCTTAACTTCCTCGAATTCAGCATCCACTGCTTCGTCCTTCTCTGGGCTGGCACCTTCTTGCGCCGCATTAGCCTCAGCCGTAGCTGCCTGTGCTTCAGCGTACATCTTCTGCGCGAGTTCGCCAGAGGCATCAGTCAAGGCTTTGGTTCTGGCTTCAATTGCAGGCATATCATCGCCTTTTACTGCTTCTTCCAGTTCAGTAATGGCACTGTTGATCGCTTCCTTTTCCTGGTCGGTCGCCTTGTCACCCGCCTCTTCCAGGGTTTTTCTGGTCGCGTGGATCATGCCATCGGCTGTGTTTCGCGCCGAAATAAGCTCTTCAAACTTCTTGTCATCAGCAGAATGTGCCTCGGCATCCTTAATCATCTGCTCGATCTCTTCATCCGACAAACCACTAGACGCCTTGATCACAATAGACTGCTCTTTGCCAGTCGCTTTATCTTTCGCTGACACATTCAGGATACCGTTTGCGTCCAGATCGAAGGCCACTTCAATCTGCGGCATGCCTCTTGGTGCAGGAGGAATATCGCTCAAGTCAAAACGACCCAGGGACTTATTCTGGACAGCCTGCTTACGCTCGCCCTGCACTACATGAATGGTTACTGCCGTCTGGTTGTCATCGGCAGTTGAAAACACCTGTGTCTTCTTGGTCGGGATAGTGGTGTTTTTGTCGATTAGATTGCTGGCCACACCGCCCATGGTTTCGATACCCAAAGAAAGAGGTGTCACGTCTAACAACAAGACATCAGTGACATCACCTGACAGTACCGCCGCCTGAATTGCAGCACCAACTGCTACCGCTTCATCTGGATTCACATCATGACGCGAGTCCTTGCCGAAAAAATCAGCTACTTTCTTCTGTACCAATGGCATACGAGTCTGACCACCAACCAGAATGACATCATCAATTCCAGAAGCATCCAGGTCTGCATCGACCAGAGCTGTTTTCAATGGTGCCAAAGTTCGCTCCACTAAATCTTCTACCAGCGATTCGAACTTTGCCCTGGTCAACTTCTGCACAAGGTGTTTGGGACCCGAAGCATCGGCTGTTATATACGGTAGATTCACTTCGGTGGACTGCGCCGAAGACAATTCGATCTTGGCTTTCTCTGCTGCTTCTTTCAGACGTTGCAGGGCAAGTGGATCGTTATGCAAATCCATGCCTGTCTCTTTCTTAAACTCATCAGCAAGATAATCGATTAAGCGTAAATCGAAATCTTCGCCGCCGAGAAAAGTGTCACCGTTGGTAGAGAGTACTTCGAAAGTATGTTCTCCATCTGTCTCTGCAATTTCAATAATGGAGATATCGAAAGTACCACCACCGAGGTCATACACCGCGATAGTGGAATCGCCCACTTTCTTGTCCATGCCATAGGCAAGTGCTGCCGCCGTAGGCTCGTTAATGATCCGCTTAACATCCAGCCCGGCGATCTTGCCCGCATCTTTGGTTGCCTGACGTTGGGAATCATTAAAGTAAGCAGGCACTGTAACAACTGCTTCTGTGACTGACTCGCCCAGGAAGTCTTCCGCTGTTTTCTTCATCTTCATTAATGTCTGCGCCGAGACTTGTGGAGGCGACATCTTCTCTCCATTCACCTCAACCCAGGCATCGCCGTTTTCGGCTTCGGTAATTTTGTAAGGCACCATCTTGATGTCTTTCTGTACAACATCATCCTTGAACTGACGTCCAATCAGGCGCTTGATGGCAAACAAGGTGTTATTTGGATTCGTAACCGCCTGGCGCTTTGCTGGCTGACCAACAAGAGTTTCACCGTCACTGCTATACGCTATGACGGAAGGAGTGGTGCGATCACCTTCGGCATTTTCTATAACTTTGGCTTCGCCCCCATCCATGACGGCAACACATGAGTTGGTGGTTCCCAGATCGATACCTATTATCTTTCCCATTCTTCAAATCTCCGCTCTTTCATCGTTCGTCCAGGCTCTCATTCGGCGCTGCTCTGGCTGTTGATTACATGGTTTCAGTTAATTACATGGTTTCAATATTGGCCTGATCCAGCGTAATTCAAGGATGAAACCTGTGTTTCCTGTGTTTTCCTGTGGCTATTCCCGGCTAATGGCCAAAACGCCCGTCCCTTGCCGCTTCCTGCCCCTAATTGCCTTAAATTCTCTATTTAGACACCATCACCATCGCTGGCCTGATAACCCGGCCATGCAAGGTATAGCCCTTCTGCATAACCGCGATAACGGTATTCGGCTCCGACTCGCTGTTCTCTTGAATTGACATTGCCTGATGCAATTGAGGATCGAAAGGCTCACCCAGCGGATCGACGGCGTCTATCCTGAATTTAGTAAAGCAATCGACAAAACTCTTCAGGGTTAGATTCACACCCTCATGGATTGCCTTCACCGCTTCATCTTCGCTATTACTTGTCGCTTCCAGAGAGCGTTCCAGGTTGTCTATTACTGCCACCAATTCGATGCTAAATTTTTCCTGGCCGTATTTGTGGGCTTTTTCTATATCTTGTTCTGTGCGACGGCGCAGGTTTTGCATTTCCGCCTGCACACGCAATAGATTGTCTTTGGCTTGCCGGGCTGCTGCTTCTGCCTCAGATAATTTGCTTAGTGCTGCTTCCAGCTCCGTTTCGCCTTGTTCTGCGGCTGGTTCTGCCTCTGGAGATTCAGCCGCGTCCATTTGCTGCTCTGGCTCAATGGCATTGTTTTCCGTGTTTGCTTGAGAATCTTCCGAAACGTCCGAAACGTCCTTCGTGGAAGTTTCATCTTTTGGAGTCTGCGCGCTCATGCCTTCCCCTGCCTGGCTTCTATTGTACAAGTTGGTATTCCTCCCCCTGTTAGCAAACGTCATGCGGCCAGGGTAATGGCTTGCCTGGCGGGCGATGACCGCTATATGGGGCCTGGAGCAGCAGATTCAAGCAAAACTTGTCAAATTGCAGGAAATTTCTTGTTGCCTGGTTCAGCCTGCGGAATCAAGCGCAAAATCGCCCGGGCAAGGAATTTCCAGGCCGCAGTTAAACACTTTAGGCAGATGTGAAGCCTGTCAGCCAATTAATCTGGGTAATTGCGCGTTATATTTGTGCATTATTGCGGGCTGATCCAATATACTTTGAGACTATGTTGCAGCAGCTCTCCATTCAGAATTACGCCACCGTCGATCATCTCGACATTGAGTTCAAATCTGGCATGACCGTGATTACCGGGGAAACGGGTGCGGGTAAATCCATCCTGTTGGGGGCTCTGGGCCTGAGCCTGGGTGACAGGGCAGACAAAGGCATAGTACGCAGCGGCGCACACAAGACCGATATCTGTGCCGAATTCAATACCAGCCACATACAAGCCGCACAGCAGTGGTTGCAAGAAAACGACCTGCAAACCTACGCGGACTCCCCGAGCTGTCTTTTGCGCCGGGTAGTAAACCGTGACGGTCGCTCCAGGGGCTATATCAATGGGTCGCCGGTAACCATGACCAGCTTGAAATCCCTGGGGGAAATGCTACTTGACATTCACAGCCAGCATGAGCACCAATCGCTGCTGCACCGCAGTACCCATCAGCGACTGCTCGATGATTTCTGCGTGTCCAGCAAAGTAGTGGCGGAGATGCAGGGCACCTGGAAACAGTGGCACAAAAACTCGCTGCTTATGCAGCAATTGAACAATCGTTCGCAGGAAGACTCGGCCCAGTCTCAACTTCTCTCTTATCAGCTAAACGAATTGGATGAGATGGCCATAGGGACTGATGAAGTGGAGCAACTGCAAGCCGAGTTTACGTCACTGAATCATGCCGATGAAACGCTGGCGTCAGTGCAAGGCGCGCTCACCCTGTGTGACGGTGACGAAGAGCAGAACGCCAAATCATTAATGCACCGGGCTTTGACCGCGTTGCAGGAATTGCCAGAAAAGAACCCGCGTATTGATAATATTATTGCCTTACTGGAGACAGCTAACATTCAACTTGATGAGGCAGTATCCGACCTGAGCGCCTTTGCCGATGAATTCGAAGCAAATCCGGAACGCCTGGAGCAAGTGAATACACGTCTGGGCTTGCTGCACGCAGTAGCTCGCAAACACAAGGTGAACCCCGCACAGCTAAATCAAGTCACACAAGACTTACGCCAACAACTCGCCTTACTTCAAAGCAGCGACGCCGAACTGGAAAAGCTGGAGACAAGCGACAAATTGCTGCGTGAGCAGTATCAAAAACTCGCCCAGGAAATTAGCAGGCAACGAAGCAAGGGAAGCGGCAAGCTGGCCAGGCAAGTCAATGCACAACTGAAGCAATTGGGCATGCCTCACGCCAGCCTTGAAGTTAAGCTTGTTGAAAGCGGTAAAGACAAGCCGCTGCTAACCGGTCTCGACACTGTTGAGTTTTTGGTGAGTACTAACCCGGGCCAGGCAGCCAAACCACTAATTAAAATTGCCTCTGGCGGTGAGCTATCCAGAATTAGTCTGGCCATACAGGTAATCACTGCACAAACTTCCCACGTGCCCAGCCTGGTATTCGACGAGGTCGATGTCGGCATAGGGGGCGGTGTTGCCAAAGTGGTTGGGCGGCTTCTGAGACAATTATCGGAACGCACTCAAATTCTCTGCGTCACCCATCAGGCCCCTGTGGCAGGCCAGGGTCACAGTCATTTTTTCGTTAGCAAATACACCGAATCAGGTTCCACGCTCACACAAATAACGGAATTGTCCGAGACGGATAAAGTGAGAGAGGTAGCGCGAATGCTGGGGGGTGAAGAACTCAGCGACGAATCACTAGCCCATGCAGAGCAGATAGTAGCCAACCGCTGGTAATGCCCAGTGCCTTGATTTTTCGATCAGCCCAGGGCTGCATAGAGGCGTTTTACCAGGTTTACCCTGATTCCTGACAGTGCTTGCAGATGCCGTATAAACACATGTTGTGATCGGTAATCTTGAAGCCATATTTTCTGGCTATCTTCTCTTGTTGTTCCTCGATAAGCTCATCGAAAAATTCTTCAACAGAACCACATGCCTGACAAACAATGTGATCATGGTGGTCAATCGAGGTGAGCTCGAACACAGAGCTTCCACCTTCGAAATGGTGGCGCATCACCAGCCCGGCGGATTCAAATTGGGTGAGTACGCGGTAGACGGTGGCCAAACCCACATCTTCATCCGCATCGATCAATGCCTTATAGACATCTTCCGCGCTTAGGTGCTTGGTAGCGGAACTTTCCAGAATTTGCAGAATCTTAACTCTGGGCAGGGTGACCTTGAGGCCCGCTTTTCGGAGTTCCTGGTTTTCTGTGGACATAGCTTGTTCTCAATTGGCTGGAAATAATCGGCTATCAGAAAAACAAAATTCTGACTGGCACCGATACGACTGTCTTTGGTTAGATTACCCTCTTGCCAGACCAAACTGACCCTGACTCGCATTGAATCTGGCAGTTTTACTGTTTTGGCTAATGGGGTATTATGCCTGTTGGCTGACACCGAGGAAAGATGATGTCTTATTTTTCGCGAGATTTTGGCCATTGTCAGCGTCCTTACACGGAAACTTCTTGCAGATTCTAAATGGACTTAAAACAAACAGAGAGCTTTGCCTAATTTGAGTTTGCACACCCAGCCTTATAAACAAGGTCATTTTTTATAGACCTCTTTCCTGTGCTTCACCATCAAAACATGAAATTTGTCATCGTCTCTTGAACATAAAAGCCTATAATCCCCTACCCTGAATTTATAATACCCAGCCTTATCACCGCGCAAAGGGATTTAAGTGGGTTTGCGGATTGATAACAAGCCTTTCAATAACGGCTTTTTTTAATCCTTGATTGTGCTTTGCTATCCAGTTTATCAAACTGCTTTATGTGCCTTTTTTGTAAATTCAAACGTCCAGGTCATAGTATTATTTTACGCTTCTAAAAACCTCATCCAGAGGCACGCCCTTTTCACCAGAGCTTGCAAATCTGTTGTGCGCTTATTTAGCATCCTCATAATCTTCTAAATCCTCTAGCCTGTCTCTCAAGATTTTTTCCAGCCCCTTTTTTATGTAGTAGCTCTTTGAGCGCTCTTCTGCCATTGCCACCCTGTCGAGCATGTCGTTAAGCTCTTTTGGGATATTGGCAGAAATGCTTGCCGCAGTAGACATATTGCACCTCATTTAGAAATTAAGTTAAGTCCATTGTATTTATGTCTTGGCAGCTATCAATATTTGTTGCAATAACTCCCCAATCCCCAGATAGAAACCTCTTAAATGCAGGAAGCTCTGGCTGTATATTAGTTTACAACAGGGGTTAGCACCAAAACCCACCATCACCCAATGGGCGCACAGCTCAAGGCTTATGACTATGGTATCTTACAAACTCGATACAACCAACTCTCTCTCTTGACTTGCTCACCTCTCGTGCCGGTTTCGGCCATTGCTCAATTAATTAATGGATAATGGACTCCCTGAACCTGTCTGAGCGAATCGACAAGCACTTCCCACAGCTTAAAAGCAATCGTGGCCACTGTCCCTCTGAATTAAGCCTTCTGAATTCATCAAAACCCTCATCCTGATGCAGCACGAAGGCAGTTTTCACCTAGATGAGGTTCGCAACCTTCAGGATGATGCAGCACTGCGCACCGTGCTGGATCTCAAGAAACTTCCCCAGGCGACTACGATTGGAGATTGGCTCAGGCGAATGGGAAGCCAGCCACAAATCCAGGCTGCCTGGGCAAAGGTCAATGAAGGTCAATGAAGGTCAATAAAGCCATATTGAAATCCGCCTTGCATCACTGTAAAAAAGTGACGCTGGACATTGATGCCACCGAAATTGTTGCCCACAAAGCGGATGCCAATTTAGGCAGATTGTGGTTTTTCCTCGCCCGCTTTCGTTGTTCATCATCGAGTTTTTTGAACTGTCTTTCCAGCCCAGTCAGCCGGTTGATCATGCCCAGTGCCACATCGGTCTTGCCGGGTTTGCCAGCCGTGCCATTCTTATTCGGAGCGCCCGCCGCTTTGACGGCCTCAACATATTTCCTGCGGCAGTGATCTCAGCAGCCTATGCGGGTAGTGCCGTTTTTCTGACATACCTTGTTTTGGTTCTGCGAGAGCCCTCACAGTTTCCAAGCTTTCACTTGCTGCCTCCAGTAAGCTGGGTGCTTGTGGTTCAATGACATCGTTCATGTGTTTCTCCTGTGTGGGGTGATCAGGAGAAAGTCTGGCTGAGGCTATTCCAAAAATACAGAGGGTGACTTAAGGGCGCTTACACCAATCTTATCAATCCTCTTCTTCGCCCCATGAATCTACATCATCGCCTTCAACAATTATATTTTTTTTCATAGCTCTCTCTATCAATTTTAAAAGGGCAGCTTGGCGATCTAACATGAAATTTTCATATTTATCTTTCCTCATAAATCCTGGGTTTGCCAAATGAGTTAAAATATATTTGTCGAGATCATCACATAAAACGCTCTCGAAATCTGCAGAACCTTCCTCTAACTTCGACAAATACTCGGAAGGGGCGGCCCCTCCAATAATTCTATTAGTCCGTGCTGTAAGTGGTGTTTTATTGATTATCGAGTCAAATTCCTTCTGATCTTTTCCATTTTCTTTGCACCACTTCTGTGGAAAAATATGATGAATATCGGCAGCCTCATCAAAGAACGCAGTATGCCCGAACTCTTGCCCCGACCTGAAGTCTTTCGCACCGTGAGTCATCAATAGCGCATTAACGCCTTTATAGGCTGCAGAAAGTCGCACCCTCATAGTTTTAAGACGATCCTTGTGGAAATTAGCATCTGTAATTGTCCTGGGAACATTGCCCTCCTTAAACCAGGCTGAAACTTCCATAAAATCTGCGCCAATACGTGTATCAACAGCAGAACCATAAAGTTCACCAAAAACGCCACACCAATACCATTGCATTAGTTTTTCTCTGACCGCGCTATTTTCCCAATCTGTATCAATGTCCGCAAGAATAACGGATAAGGGGATTACTTGGGTTTGATAGGGCAAATCTTTCACTCTAAAAATGTTTATCATATGAAGAAACTTGGATGCGCGTTCAAAACCCGTGAAGGCCAAATCTCGATATTTCAGGTATGCATCCAACGGTAAATCCAGCAATGCTTGACGTTTACCAGTCACCTGTGGCAACTCCTTCCCAGTTTTCCCTTGCCCAATCGCTCCTCTTCTGAGGTCACGTGTATGGAAAAGGGCAATAGCTTGCAAAAAGTCCGTATTTGTAACCTTAGAAAGCACACCAGCTTTATTGGCTCCAATAGAATTTAACGCCATAATTTTTGCTGCATACCCTTCGAGTTCCTTTCCGTCGCCATACCAGTCATCACGTAGTTTATGGCCCTCAGCAGCGTACATCGCAGTCACAAGCTCAAAAGCATCCAGTGCTTTGCCACCAGTGTTAACTTTTTCAAAAACGGTACAAACGGCTTCTTTACTAGTTGCTCTTCCTAGCGAAATAACCGGTACCTGATACTTTTCAATGACCTTTATGAAATTCTCGTAGAATGGTTTTATGAACTTAGCCCAATACTCACCGTAATTGTCCATGTTACTCAAATAAGAGTTCAATTGGTTTTGCCAATCACTCCAGCTAAACAATTCACACACGGGAAACATCAAATTTTTAAATTCTTGTGTCTCTGACGACAAATCCAAACCCTCAGGCCAAGCTGCATTTTCCTTCATTTTCTTATTTTCAGGGACAGTGAAAATAACATCAGAAGATTCCATATTTGGGTCAATTGCTTTTTTAATATCCACATAGAACCAGCGTTTGATTTTTTTGTGTTTAACGGTGGTAGTTTCAACAACTCCACCACGCATTGCCACTTGATACAGAGATGTGATCCGTTGTTGGCCATCAAGCAAAAGTTCATCGGGCGGGTACTGTGTACTTTCCTCAACGCCTTGAACAGGACGCGGATGGAAGTTTACGTCGCCCCCAGTTTTTAAAGTCATAATTGCACCAATAGGAAACGCTCGTGAAATAGAGGTTAACAAATCAATTATGCGTTGTTCATCCCAGACCCAAGAGCGTTGAAAGTCAGGCAATTGCAATTTACCGTTTCCTGCCTCCTTTAAAAGCTCCTCTAATGAACGCGGATTTGTTGTAAATGATGCATTTTCCATGGATATAATTTCTCTTTTCAATTCAATTTGAACCGTAAGCGCCAATAAATCAAGCCATTGATTCCGGCTTATCTGCCTTTAGCGCTTACTCCTTTTTATTGTCCGCTGCCAGGGCCGTGTTCCAGGGTAGCAGAGCTTCCGATTTTCCCAGCGTATCCGCCGCTGCAATACGTTGCAGGATGGGGTTGTCGGTTAGTTTAAAATAACCCCAATCCCCAGATAGAAACCTCTTAAATGCAGGAAGCTCTGGCTGTATATTAGTTTACAACAGGGGTTAGCACCAAAACCCACCATCACCCAATGGGCGCACAGCTCAAGGCTTATGACTATGGTATCTTACAAACTCGATACAACCAACTCGTCGGCGACTCGATTTACTCCTAACAGCAGCATCTACAACCAGCGTGCCGAGGACAGCGAGAACAGAATCAACGAACTGAAGCGGGATTTTAGCGGCGACACCCTGCCATGTTCAGATTTTGCTGCCAATGTGTTGTACTTTTTAATCTCCGCACTCTCCTACAATTTATTTGCCCTCATGCACCAGCTACTGCCAAGTGCTGCTGGCACTGAATAGGTTTGAAGCACCGCCCATTTAACCCGATATAGAGACTTATACGGGATAGGTCTGTCCAAAATAGCCCATTGAGGACTGACAAGGCACCGAGCAAGGGTTTTTGAGTAAAACTCTCGGCACTATCTCCGTACTACCTGCTGTAATCTGCAGTAATGGCCAGCCATAAGACCTGAAAGAGGGATTCACAGGCCATTGAAGCACTGGTGCTACTCTATCTGGGGGATTGGGTATTAGGACGGATAACTTACTCGTAACAAAACAGGTACTATATGTTGCTACCGTGATCCCTCATTGTGGTATGCTGTGTCCATGACTACTATGATTTCTGAAGTATACGAAGCCTTCCGTGCGGCGGGTGTCTCTGAAGACAAAGCCAGGCAGGCGGCAGAAGCACTGAGCGCGGAAAACCTCGCAACCAAACAGGATATTGAAGAGCTGAAAGCCAACAATCGCCTGTTCAAGTGGATGCTCGGATTTAATCTGACCTTCACCCTAACCATTCTCTGGAAAATTTTCAGCTAATTTTATCTCCTGGCACAGATCCCAGATAACCAGGATATCCAATGCCTGTGCCCGCCGGGTGATGTCTGCCATATCCAGCACCCAACCGGACTTGTAGTGAACCCGGGTCAGGCACAACACCGCCACCTGCTCTAGAAATTGCACTTACGACTTGATTCTAAGCTGGTTAACAACAAAGGTTTGCACCATAACCCTGTATCACCCAAAGAGAATGATGGCTTGGGTTGGAAAAGAACAGCAATTTAGACTGGATTTGCTGCTGATGCGTTTCTATAGGGAGCCTCAATCCCCCGATAGAAATCTCTTAGCGCAGCCGGGATAAGGTCGGGCGGTTATATTTATCCTGCGATTGCCAGATTATCCATTGCAGCAGGCAGCGTGCCGGGGACAGTGAGAACTGAAGCTGGATTTCCCAGCGACACACTACCGTGTTCAGATTTTTCTGACAATGCTCGCTTGCGCCGAACAAGGGTTTTTGAGTAAAGCACTCAGCACTATCCGCCGTAATGGCCAGCCATAAAGCTTGAAGGAGGGGTTCGCAGACCCTTGAAGCGCTGGCACTACTCTTATCCGGGGATTTGGGTGCTGAGATTTAATGGTATCCGTCAGAACCAACTGTTATGCTAAGGTCTCTCGTTATCACTAAACAATATCTACTTTAAAAGGAATCATTCCTTTTCTTTGAGACTCAGCGATATACGACCTAATATCAACCTCAGAAATCCCAGATCTTTGAGCAAGTTCTCTTGCATCAATTTTTCCACCATCTCGTATCATTTGAAGCGCAAACTCTGCTGTTTGTTTTAATTGCTCTTTATATTCGTAGCCATAATAGGTTAATCCCGCACCAAGAATAAAAAGCACAAATCCAAGTCCAATAATTGGATCATTCCCATCATTCCCATCATTAACTGCTTCGATAAAAATAACAAAGCCCAGTGCCATTAAACCACTACCCCATATAAACCTCTTCACATCATTTCTCCTCGGTGTTTTACTGTCTTGGCTAATGGGGTATTATGCCTGTTGGCTGACACCGAGGAAGATTGATGATGTCTTATTTTTCGCGAGATTTTGGCCATTGTCAGCGTCCTTACACAGAAAACTTCTTGCAGATTCTAAATGGACTTAAAATAAACAGGGTTACCTCTACTCAGCCAGGGTTACTATCAAATTAATGAAACACACATTCAGAAACAGCATTCTCATCCTTGCGACATCATTGCTGCTTGCCTGTAGCAATGTCGGCTCACTGGACTTTCCCGGTGTGTACAAAATATCCATTCCGCAAGGGAATATCATTACGCAAGCCATGATTGATCAACTACGACCCGGCATGACAAAAAGACAGGTAATCTTTGTTATGGGAACAGCCTTGGTTCGAGACCCCTTCCATCAAGATCGTTGGGACTATGTTTACAACTTTCAACCTGGCGGTGGCTTACGTGGACAGGAGCGTATCTCGGTGTTCTTTGTTGACGATCAACTGGTGAATTTCACCGGCGATTTCATCCCTGGCAGTCAGCCAGATAGCCAGACAAACACCAACTAAAACAGCTAAAATTCAAACCGCAGACCAACCTCGACCGACCGACCGGCAGCTGGTGCCAAATCTTTCAACAGCGCACTATGGTATCGGATAGACTCATCCAACAGATTACTCGCCTTGAAAAAGAACAGCACCTCGTCGTTTCCTGTGGGTATGCGATAGTCCGCATAAAAATTTAGCAAGCGGTAGCCTTTGGTACGACTCTCGTTAATTCCCGCAGCAGATTGTTTCTGTACCTCGCTCCAACGCAGTTTCGCTTGCCAATGCCCATGGGAATGTCTTAATTCCAATCCGGCACGAAGTGGCGGAATGCGCGGCACATTGCCACGGCTATCAAATTCGGCGCGCACATAATCACCAAACAGACTGAGCTCGGTAAGATGCTCGCCGCTTCGGCGCAGAGGGAAATTCAATTCCGCCTCCATGCCGTAAAACAAGGCATCTTCCTGTTGGTAGCGAGAAATTTCCACAGCATTCAAAAAAACTGCTGTGTCCGCCAGGAAAATATAATCAGCAATGTCGTTATAGTAAAAGTTCAACTCCCCGGTTACCTCGCCAAGGTGCTTTCGTAAAGCAATTTCGAAGTTGGTGGATTTCTCCACATCCATAGTCGGGTTTCCTATTTCTAATCGCTGCGTCGCCGCATGCTGAATAAGCAGGTCGCTGGGCAATTCGTTGCAGGCGGTGTTGATATTGGAATACAACTCTTCCACCGTAGCCGAACGCTGCGAATGCGCGATAGAGAATAATACAGTGGTATCTTCACGAAGGCGCCAGATCGCCGATCCAGAACCGCTCCAGGTCATGCCGTTCACATCACAAGCCCCATGGATTTGCTGCAATGACTGGCGCTCGCCACGCAGGCCAAATTCGTAAGTCATTGCTGCTACGTCCACGCTGTGCACAGTAAATATGGCCAGGGAATCGATATCTGTTGCTGGAATAAACGCTTCCTCGCCCAATGCAGAAAAATTGCGATGGGAAAAATGCACGCCGATCACCCCTTCTCGGCTCTCGCTGCCATTGAGGCTACTATTGAGGTGAAACACAAAACGGCCTTCTACGCCGTCTTGCTCAAACAGCGTACCTATTTCTCCATTTGCTTCTACTTCCGTATGCTGATAATCGACAGCGGCGAGTCGTGCGTGCAACTCCTCAAACCAGCCAGCTAATGGCAATTCCATTTCCATATCGACACGGTCTTGCTGCATGACGATGCGAACACCCTCTCCGTCATCGTGGGCGACTTCGTCAATATCCAATGCACCCTCGTGTTCTTCTTCGTGGCCATGGCCTGGAATGCCGTATTCGTTCTCAAGACGATTCAGCGAAAAACCGATATAGCCGCCATCGAAAATCCACGATGCGCCTGCTGTCTTCACATTCGCTCGCGTATTGGAGTTTGCAATTTGCCCGCGACTTGCCAACAACGCTTCCAATTCTTCAGCATCGCTGCGGTCTACCGTAGAAGGGTTAATGGCGAAGCCGTTTATGTCCACATTATTGCTTTTACGGTAGATGCCGTCTAAATGCCAGGCAATATTTCCAGCATTCCCTTCCAATTTAGCAACATTCACTTGATGATCGGAAGCACTGTTATTTCTAATCTCCACTAGCCCACTAAATCCTGGTGGTAAACTTGCAGGAATGCGATTATCGATAACATTTACCACGCCGCCTATCGCGCCATTCCCGTAAAGCAGAGTGGCGGGGCCGCGAACCACTTCGATGCGCTCCGCTAAGGCCGGCTCCAAACTATTTGCATGATCGGCACTGATGGAAGACGCATCAATGTTGCCTATGCTACCTTGCAGCACCTGTACTCGATTGCCTCCCTGCCCACGAATGACTGGCGCACCAACCCCCGGGCCGAAGGAAGCCACCGAGACTCCCACTTGGTCTTGAAGTGTTTCGCCCAAGGTAGCCGCCGCTTTTTCACGCAGTTCTTCACCACTGAGTATATTTACCGGCAAGGCGGTGTCGGCTCGACTCCGATGCAGAGTCGAAGTGACAATAATCTCTTCTATTGAATCATCCGCTTGTGCCAATTCGGCAGCCGACAGATTAGTCGATAGCAGCAAGCACAAAAATGTGCAGCTTACGCCCCTTGATTGTTGCAAATTTAATTTCATCGTTATTCCACATAGATCAAAACTGATTTTATCCATCGGTAACGAATGACAAGAACGTGCCTTGTTTAACTCGTAAAAATGCTGGCCGATGGATGGCTGAATTGAATTATGTGTAGGAGGGAGGAGCGCGCGCGGTGGCGGTTGTTGGTGCGGAGAAAGTTTGGCTCTGAACCAGGACCGGGAAAGATTGGCTTGATACCAGGGCAGGCAGATTGGTCGAGCCTGGAACTAGCAGGTCATCGACAGAGCCACCTTTCAAACAAATCTCGCAATCGAACCGAGATTGCAAATCGGCATCATGACTATGACCAAGATAGACAGTTTGCGCAAACAACAGCAACAGACACAAGGCAGCATTCAGTGCTGTCATGCGGGCACCAGCTTGTCGCATTGCTCGTGTGTTTGTGTTTGGCATTTCTTTCTAAATCACAGTTTTACCAGGCTGATTGAGACTCTGGCCAAAAGTACAAATCCAGTTTTACCCAGAAATCTTATTCTATGCAGGCAAGAGTCCATTAGCAGTTGAGATGAACCAGTGAACCGAGTATTTCTTTCAATCAAGTCTTAATTCGTTCTACCAGACTCTGCAAGGCATCAACACCGACAATATCCTGCACCAGCAGAAACAAATCCTGCCGCGGAATCTTTGGCAGGGCCTTATTGAGTGTGGCTATATGCGATTCTTCCTGGGCGTGCCGCAACTCAAGGAATTCGCCTGCTCCCCGGGGTGAACGCTTGTTGACCACCAGGCCGTCGACGCTGATTTTTGCTTTTTTAAGCTGTTGCTGAAGCGCAATCGTCTCCAATACCGGGAGTCGCTCGGCCGCAAGCACAATCACAAATGAGCTGTGGTTTTTGTCCGCTATCTTATCTCGAAGCGTGGTGAAGCGTAATCTGCGTCTGTTCAGGATTTGTCGAATGCCCGATTCACGCATTTTGTCATCGTCTTCGGCATCATTGCCGAACACCTTGTCTTCTACGCTGGAATCTCTTCCCATGCCTCTGACTATTTCGGCAAATTTGTCCGCTTTTTCGCGACGCTGAATAAGCCCCTCTGTCCAGGCCGACATCATTTCCGGCAACACCATCAGGCGCGCAGTATGCCCGGAGGGAGCCGTATCAAATACGATAAGATCATAGTCTTTAGTGCCCTGTTCTACCACTTCGGCAATGCGCTCAAGTAGTGCCGCTTCCTGCATACCCGGGGCATGTTTCGACAGTGCCATGTGTTTATCCACTTCGCCGCGCAACTGAACCGGCATTAGACGATGCAGGGAATTGGTTATTTCTTGCATGTGTAGCGTAACTGTCTCGGCTGGGTCCAGTTCCAGTCCGTCAAGCCCGGCCGCCAGTCGAACCGGTTTCGAGCCTATTTTTCTATCGAATAGATGGCCAAGGTTGTGCGCAGGATCGGTGGAAACCAGAAGGACATTCGCGCCTTCGTTAGCACGCGCCAACGCTGTGGCGGCAGAAATCGTTGTCTTGCCAACGCCGCCCTTGCCCCCGAAGAAAAGAATTTTTTTTGAGCGAGCGAGTTCTAACAGCAATGTACGTGATCCAGTGGCGACCGTTCCATGCCCATGCGTCTATGCCAATCGTGAAAACGGTCGTACACGACAGGAAGTAATTCCATGGTGTAGTAGGCAGCCGGATTGGGAATACCCAGATTCTCGGCAAACACCAGCAACATAAACAAATCTTCCTCATCCCGCTGCGCCCTGGCAAAGGAACGTCGATAGGGGCTAAGGTAGTATTCACGCAAACCGGCCTCGATGCGCTTGAGCAAGCTTTGCTTCTTCTGTTGTTCTGACATAGTGATTACCGATGGCATCAGAGCCGATTGAAGACTTTCTATTATGCGCTAAGCGCAGTCTTATTAGAAGGCAGGATCGGGATTAGCCAGACTCATTCTCGCTGCTCTCGCTTCCCTGGCTCTGTAACCGGCTGTTTATTTCTTTGGTTTCCCGCCTGGCGGCTTCGCATTCCTGGCTCGGTCGAGTCGGGCGCGCTTGGGATCAATGATCAAAGGCCGGTAAATCTCTACCCGCTCACCCGGGGAAAGTTGATATTCCTTCGGGCCAGGCCTCCCCTTACCGTCCAATGGCCTTGAGAAAACACCCATTGGGTCTTGATCAATATTGATGCCTGAAAACTCTTTGGTAATGCTGGATAACTTCACCGCGTCGTAGGCACTGGTTCCAGCTGGCACCCTAAGCGGCAAGATGCACTGTTTTTCTGGTGTCGCATAAGCAACTTCTACCAAAATCATGTCTTTCTCGTGTTCATTACTGTCGATAAATTCAGAATTGCTCATCCATAAACCTGTTTTGCGCGCTGCACTATCGCATCGACCAGATTATTCGCCGAACTGCTAAATAATTTCTCAGCGGCAAAATCCATGAAACCCGATGTAAACTCAAACTCCATTTCCAGAGATACCTTGCAGGCATTTCCCGTTAGCGCATCGAACTTCCATTGCGAGGTAAATTTGGAAAAACCACCCTCGACTAAACTCATGTCGATAAGCCTCGGCCGCTGCAAAAAATTTCTGGTAGTGAAACGCTGGCTGATACCCGCTCTGGAAAGACAGAGCTCGCCCACCAGTTCCGTCTCCGACTGACTGAGCACCCTGGCAGATGAGCAGCCCTGCATGAATTCGGGGTAGTGTTCGATGGCATTAACCAAATCAAACATCTGCGCGGCAGAGTATTCAACTAAAGCACTTCGATTGACCGAAGTCATAAAGCAGACTACAGATAGATTTGATACACAGTGCTGATGAAAACCACCAGCATCACGACAGGAATTATGGTTCCCAATGAAATGTCAATATACCGCTGTAGCAGCGAGCCTTCGTAGCCCGGGTCTCCCTTAGAGAGTTCTTCAGAGAGCCCGCTCATCTTCCATCGATAGGCACAGAAGATACACACAGTAAATCCAACCAGCGGCAAGATAGTTTCATAAAACACATCCGACACCAAATCAAAAAAGGATTTAGTCTCGCCACCGTAACTGGTGAAGTTGCTAAAGAAGTCCGACATGCCAAGCGACAGAACCGCAGGAACTGCGAATACGGCAAGCAGGCTCGCTTGCAGCAGCACGGCTTTCTTTCTGCTTAGCCGCCATTCATCAATCCAGCAGGAGATTGGTATTTCGATAATGGAAACAAGTGATGTTAGTGCCGCGAAGAAAACCAGAGTAAAAAAGATCAAGGCCACAATACTGGCACCGATGTAACCGACTGCTAGCTGCATGGATAAAAATATCTTGGGTAAAAAGCTAAAAATCAAACCGATACTGCCAGTCGATAGATCGTCGGTATTGGTATTTGGATCGAAGGCGAAAATAGCGGGAAGAATGAGCAAGCCAGCAAAGAACGCAATACTGGTGTCGGCGATTGTCACCAGGCGCGCGGATTGAGGAATATTGTCCTCGCGACCGAAGTAAGAGCCGTAGGTAATCAGAATACCCATGCCTAAAGACAAGGAGAAAAAGGCATGACTTAGCGCCCCGTTTACCACGCTCAAACTTACCTTGCTGAAATCCGGCACCAGGTAATAACGAATACCGGCGCTTGCGTTGTCCAGCGTTAACACAAATACCGTTAGCAGAACCAGCATCACTGCCAGCGTCGGCATTAACACTCGAGCCAATCGTTCGATGCCACCTTTTACGCCGCCGAGCAAGATGAGAAACACCAGGCCCAGAAGAAGAAACAGGTAGCCGAATAAAGAAGGCTCAGCCACTAGTGCGTCGAAGGTGGCCTCGTTCGCCAGGCTGTCCAAACCACCGCTGGCAATCTCTTTTAGATACACCACCAACCAAACCGTAATCACCGTATAAAAAACCGAGATCATAAAAGGTGTAAGTATTCCCAACATACCCACCAGGCGCCATTTTTTATCGCCGGATGAAATGTCAGAAAAGGCACCCACCGGATTACGCTGCGTCTTTCGACCCATGGCAATCTCAGCCATCATTACCGGGTAGCAGATAAACGCAATGAAGAAGAGATAAATGATGAGAAAGGCGGCACCCCCGTTTTTTGATGCCATTACCGGAAAAGCGACAAGGTTTCCAAGACCCACCGCCGAACCCGCTGCGGCGAGTATAAACCCCAATCTTGAGCTAAATTGCCCTCTATCCTGCGACATAAAAAACCCCTTTTAACTCAATATATTAGCCTGGTCATCGGCCACCACGCAGTGGCATTGGGGGATTCTATCAGCACCGTAGCAGCAGTACAACGCACGCACTCGCACGCCATTTGGCGGCCAGGGAAAAATTTACGCCTGACTACGAGTAAAGCGCTATAATCGCGCCCCATGGCAAAACCCGGGAAATCAAAGACGCCTGACAACAGCATCGTGACTAACAAGAAAGCCCGTCACGATTACTTCATTCAGGACACATTCGAAGCTGGCATCGTTCTGCTCGGTTGGGAGCTAAAAGCCCTGCGCATGAAAAAAGTGCAGATGACCGATAGCTATGTGTTGATTAAAGGCGGCGAAGCGTTTCTGCTGGGAGTTAACATCACTCCACTGGATACTGTGAGTACCCATGTTATTGCCGACCCGACTCGCACCAGGAAATTACTGCTGCACACAAAGCAACTGTCTAAACTGTTTGCCGAAACCTCGCAAAAAGGCCATACCTGTGTGGCTACCAAAATCTATTGGAAAAACCATTTGGTGAAATGCCAGATAGCGCTGGCAAAGGGCAAGCAAGACCATGACAAACGTGCCACGGTAAAGGACAGAGAATGGGCGGTGGATAAACAGAGAATCATTCGCCACGCAAATCGCTAGTCAATCACGCCTCCCCATACCCCCAAGCCACACGAGCCGCAACACTCACCTCACCTTGAATACGGTACAGCATAGTATAGCAAGCCCCAATCTCCAGATAGAAATCTCTTACACGCAGGAAACCCTGGCTGTACCGGGGTTAACAACAGGGGTTTGCACCAAAACCCACCATCACCCAATGGGGGCACAGCTCAAGGCTTATGACCAGGGTATCTGACAAGCTTGATACAACCAACGATTAGCAAAGCACAGGTGTGCCAATAAAGGTAATAGGAGTAATTCGAGCCAGGAGGCACTTGAAACTGAGCGCCAGTGAAGCCAAAAAAATTCAGGGCTGACAACTGGGTAGAAATTCGGAAAATATTCAAGCCTGGTTTCCAGACAGGGGAACACCTGGCCATGCCGTGTCCGAGACAAGGCTAGCCAGCCCAGCCAGCCCTGCCATTGACTGTCCGGCAACCACGAGAGTAAAATAAATCTCACTTTCGGGGGCTTCCTGTGCCAATGGTAAAAAAGCATCACCGTGACAGGTCAGTACGCCACGGATAGCGAACTCATGCGCGAGCGCGAAAAAGAAAGGTGAACGGCGGGGATTGAATATATCCGCGCCAAATTGGTTGCCGCTGAACAATCCGCAGCAGAACATGGATGGGTCGAAGAAAAGTCGGAGAAAATACTCGACGGTTTCAAAGAGAAAGCCCGTCTCGATGGCAAATTATAAGATTGCCCAGAATGCGCGTGATGACCTGGAACGTATTTGGCTTTATGGGCTTGAGCATTGGGGTATGGCGGCAGCAGACATGTACTATACCGCGTTTTTTGACCACTTTGAACAACCGCTTTCGTATCCGGCCTTTTATTCCCACGAGGGCTATAGGCGCAGCCTCTGCGGCTCAGACAGCAAATCGTTGATTGTGTCGAGTTTGTAAGATACCCTGGTCATAAGCCTTGAGCTGTGTACCCATTGGGTGATGGTGGGTTTTGCTGCCAACCCCTGTTGTTAACCCCGGTACAGCCAGGGCTTCCTGCAATAGGACGGTTCCGACTCCGAGAGCCAGGCCTGTTGTTAACCCCGGTACAGCCAGGGCTTCCTGCGTTTAAGAGATTTCTGTCTGGGGATTGGGGATCAGGATGATTTATGCTCAACTAAAAGAGCATCTGCGAGCGAGTATTGGGCGGTTTTTTCCAAGACATTTGACGGTATCCTCAAGGTTTATTTGATGAACCTATTTTACCATTTTAGTCGCGCCGCCGGATGGATTTATGCAAAAATCTCTTAGTGACGGAAACACCTTTTATCTCTGCTTGAAACAGGTCAATTTTTCGTTCTGAATTTGAAGCTAATCGTATTATCTTTTCTTTGATTCTTTCATCCACATTCCAACCCAGGATAACTCCGGATATGCAAGATTGATCAATTTGACGCAACCACATTGGAGTACCCCTGGCAGTTTTGTTGTGATAGCACTTTTGGATCTCGCTAACCACCCGCACTTCTTTTTCGTACGACCAATCAAAAAGCTTCCAGAAAAACAAATTTTCCAGTGTGCTTGGTTTAAACGTCATCCCTTCGAATTCTTTTGAATATTTGACCTTCTTAACCTCATCCAGAACACCTGTCTGATCTCCCTTGAATATCCTTTCAAGGTCATCAAAAATAAGAACGAAACCTCTCGCGTTGTCTGCGTAGTGAGCCCACATAGGAATACAGTCCCAGTCAGATGCAAGACTGAGAATGCCCGCTTTTTCTCTGTTGTCCCTGACGGTGTTGCGCAGCAAACGTGCCATCGTATCCATATCATCATAAAACGGAGACAAAACCTGACGATGTGCCAATTCAGCAGACTTGGGTGTTGCGATTACCTGGCTGTGAGGGCTGATGATCTCGAGCAATGCGGATTGCCGGTTAAGCCACTCAAATTCTTCAGCAGAGTAACCAGTCTTCCTTATTTCTGCCAAAGATGCTATTACCTCATGAGTACCGAGTTAGTCTCATGACACAAGCCTAAACAGCGCCATTCTATCAAGGTCTTGCCGTTGCGTGATGAATTTCGCGAAGTTTGTACGAGAATCCGTATCCAGGAGAAAATGCGGGAGGCTGCTGCGTAGCGCAGTGGCAACCACCAACTCGGACGGAGCTAGACCGGGCCGGATCGTTCGAAGCCAGGAGCCAAAAGAGTTCCAGACTAGCCGAGTGTGGCAAGATGCCAGGTAATGAAGTAGCCCTTGAGCAACAATCCCCGCGTGTACAAAGACGTGATAAGCCTTCAGTTTTCGCTTGACGCCATCGCGATATTTTTTTGATTCCCGGTGAAGGTGCTGATTACCATTGCGTCGCTCCAATGGCTTCATTACGCTCATCCAGAAATGGTATGAAAAAGAACCGATAACATGAACCGCCTGCTTGAAGGCATGCTCTATTTTAAATCGCAGACCGTAGAGGTGAATGATATCGAGGGCCGATAATGACGTATCAGTAGACATGAGTATACAGCGTCCCCTCGTTGGGTGAACGACAATGACAAACCGAACAATACTGCCGGTCGGTTTCCATAATAAATCATGGACTGCGTATCGGATAGCTACGTTTTTTTCGCCATAGACAGGGCTTTGAGCCTCCTCCATCAATGCGACCAACCCAAACAGTGATCTTGGTTTTACCTTGTCACCATACTTACGTGGCCGCCCTCTTTTTTTCGGCTGTTGCTGATGATGCAGCTGGTAGGCAACCGCATTTGATCTGGCGCGGGTGACCAAATGATTCCCCTCATTCAAAAGCCCATTAACGACTTTCTGGCTGGCATAATAGGCGTCGGCGACAAAATAATACGGCTCCTGAATACTGACTATCGCCAGTAGACTGATCATTTTGTCGAGCAGGGTACGCCGGTCACGATTCGATAACACGGTCCCCTCATGAATCCTCGCGGCAAGCGGCACAGCGAACACGCTATTGGCGGCACGAGAAAGAATAGAGACGGCCTGAAAGGAGTGTCCCATGATGTACTCCGCTTTGGTATTTGACTCGGATTCCTGATGTAGCAGCTTCACAGCAGGCATCTTTTTGCCCTGTTTGGAGACCTTAATGCCGTCCCCCACCAACACGAGTCGGCCATTCACTCGAACCAGACCAGGGAACAGTCGAAGTACAAGTTGAGACCACAATACCGTCATTGAGTCCAACTTAATGCCGGTGCTGTGGAAGTTATCCAGCAAGTTGTCATAAAACCGCCCCTGTAACCCCAGCGCCCGGACAATACTCGTCACCCCCATTCGTTCGGTACGAACCGTCAATCCCGCCACACAGACGGCGAACCACATAAATGTCCGGGTACGAGCGCAAGCCGGGCGAAGATAAATGATTGCATCCCACCAATAGATCCACAGCATAGACAGTGTCCTTTTGACAAACTAACATAGTATGTATATGCTATATCAATGACAAAGAAAAGGCTCGCACAAATTGAACGGCGTATGACAAAGATCAAAGGTGACATAGCATTACTGGGCGCTATGCGCCCTGGATCGTTGACGAAGCAATACAAGGACCGGGAGAGTCAGACTGGGCCTTATTATCAGGTCAGCTATACACTGGATATGAAGAGCCGGACGGAGTATATTCGCAAGGAATTTGTGGGCGATATACGCGGCCAGATAAGTAACTATAAACGGTTCAAGAAGCTCAATGCACAATGGGTGGCGCTGAGTATTGAGCACTCAAAGTTATCAATGAAACTCAAGCAAGCGTAGTGATTACAACGGGAAGCAAGCAAAAATCGTGGCCAAACTGGGCAGTAAAAAGAACCCATTGATTTTAAGAGTTGCCGATGACTCAAAAGTCGATATGATCGCCAATACCTGTCATGAAAACGGCTGGCATTTTATTTTGGGGTTTGAACCGGACAAGGAAGAGGATCTAACGGACCTGGAAAGAAAGCTATCGCCTCCCATCCATCATGAAGCCGCAAAGATCGGGCGAAATGAACGGTGTGTCTGCGGAAGCGGGAAGAAATACAAGAAATGTTGCGGAGCTGCCGCTTGACTGGTTTCGCTAAACAGCAAATAAAACAGAGCGCAGAACTCGGTACTCTCAAGCTTACCTATGATGATTTGTTAAGTCGTATTGGTAATATGATCAAATCATTAGAGGGTAAAAATAATTCTTGAAGAGTATAGTATGACCCAATTTAACGAAGCCAACACTATTGAAGAAGCCATCCTTGTTCGTTTAGCCGAAAAGGCTAATCGCGAGGATTCGAAAGTTAGCGATCCTGATGGTCGCTATGGCAATTGCAGTGGAGACTGGTCTTTTATTCACTGACATAATTTGCCACGCCAACCGCAGCAATTAAAGAATATAAAAAGAACTACAACTGACGACACCTAACCGGCCATCATAATTGTCGCGAACCAGACAAGGAAACTATTGCCTCGTGAGCAATAAATCCGGATCGGATCCGCTAGCTGCTTGCTCTGCGTTGGGGTAGGCTTTCGTTCAAGCCTTGGCTTGCCGTACGCTGCTCGCACAGAAGCTGACTGGCGGCGCCCATGAATGCGTTTAGAGAGGAAGCGATGATATCTTTGCTAATAGCTGCGCCACTATAACGGCGACCGTCACATTTGAGCTGTATATAGGTTACCGCTTCGGCATCTGCACCCTGGCCAAGGGCATGTTCGCCATATTCCATGATTTCAAAATCGATCTGAATCGCCTGCTTCAAACCCACCACGAAGGCATCAAGCACACCGTCGCCTTCGCCATTGATAGCGAGTTCCTCACCGAAATAATCAATCCTGGCGTTGAAAGTCTCACGACCCTGTGTTTTCTCGATACTAAAATCATCCAGGCTGATTACCTTGTCACTGTTTAGATAATGTTGATTAAACAGGCTCCAAATTTCGTCTGGCTGAATCTCTTGGCCGCTTACCTCGGTGACCCGTTGTACAACGCGACTAAACTCTATCTGCAACCAACGCGGAAGCTCGAAGCCAAATTTGTTGGCAAGCACGTAAGCAATGCCGCCCTTGCCGGACTGACTGTTAACGCGGATAACATCTTGATAGGTACGACCCAGGTCACGCGGATCGACAGGAAGATAGGCAATCTCCCAGGTCGTCCCCTCCTGGTAAATATCCAGGCACTTCTTAATCGCATCTTGATGTGAACCGGAAAATGCGGTGAATACCAAATCTCCTGAATACGGCTGCCTGGGATGTACGTCAATCTGGGTGCATTCTCTTACCACGGAAACAATCTTGTCCATGTTGCGCAAATCCAGACCGGGGTCGACCCCCTGGCTATAGAGGTTCATTGCCATTACTACTATATCCATGTTGCCGGTGCGCTCTCCGTTGCCTAACAGAGTCCCTTCTACCCTTTGCGCGCCACCCATTACAGCCAATTCGGCAGCAGCAACCGCACAACCACGGTCATTATGCGTGTGTAGACTGACAATAATCGCTTCCCGATTTTTGATATGGCGACAAAACCATTCGATCTGATCGGCATAGACATTCGGTGTTGACACTTCAACGGTGGAGGGAAGATTAAATATGACCGGTTTCTCTACCGTCGGCTTCCATACATCCGCAACCGCATCACAAACGGCCACGGCGAAATCGATTTCCGTGCCGGTAAAGCTTTCGGGGGAGTATTGAAAAGTCCATTCGGTTTCCGGCGCAAGCTCGGCGCATCGTTTAACTTCCTCCGCGCCGGCCACGGCTATTTCGACTATTCCTGCCTTATCGGTTTTGAATACTTTTTCTCGCTGCACCACAGAGGTCGAATTGTAGACGTGCATGATTGCCTTTTTCGCACCCTGTAATGAGGCAAAGCTGCGCTGAATCAATTCGGGTCTTGCCTGAGTCAGAACCTGAATAGTGACATCGTCCGGCACTTTATCTTCTTCGATAAGGCTGCGCACAAAATCGAAGTCCGGCTGTGAGGCTGCGGGAAAACCCACTTCGATTTCCTTAAAACCTGTCGCGACCAGCAGCTCAAACATTTTCTTCTTCTGTACCACGGACATGGGTTCGATTAATGCCTGATTGCCATCACGCAGGTCAACGCTACACCAAACAGGTGCCTCGGTGATTACCCTGTCCGGCCAGCTTCTATCCTTGATATCAATAGTCTGGAATGGCTTGTATTTTCTGTGATCAAACATTGCTTCTGCGCTTATTCGTGGTTCTTACCTTTCATTCTTGCCTTCAACTCCAACCCGGGTTTCTCACTAAATCGCCAGTTCAGCCCTTTTGAGGCTCTGAGCCCTGGTGGCGAATCTGTTTAAATCGCCACCTATAGTTTGACGATCGCTAGAATAGAGGAAGTCGCCTGGCATTTCTATGTTTAAATTACCCTAAAATCAATATATTTTAGTGTTTATAGCTATATTTTGTTATTCTATTGTGTATTAGTTCTACTAATTGACATAAGATCAGATTAGTTAACTGAGCCACTCGGCAAATTTCGGAATAAACATGCCATTAGATAAGCTGGACAAGAAAATCTTGCAGGAGATGCAGCGTAACGGCGCCATCACCAATCTGGAGCTTGCAGAGAAGATTGGCCTGTCGCCCTCTCCTTGCGCCAGGCGCGTTAAACAGCTTCAAGACAGTGGCATTATTGAGAGGCAGGTAACCCTGCTGAACGCCTCAAAACTGGAACTCAAGCTTATTGCCCTTATTCAAATTAGTATGGACAGGCATACACCAGATCGTTTTGAGGTTTTCGAGAACAAGGTTCGCGGTTTTCAAGAAGTAATAGAATGCCTGCTCATCACCGGTCAGTCAGCCGATTATCAATTGAAGGTTGTGGTACCAGACATGGAGTACTATCAGGAATTCTTGCTCAATAAGATCACGCGAATAGCAGGGGTAACGGATGTACACTCGAGCTTCATTTTAAGAAAAGTACATAGCACAACCGAACTCCCTCTAAATCACATTCATAACTAAAATAGCGGTTCTTCGGCTAATTTTCTATCGATAAGATTAAGTGGGGGTCGATTCAGACTACCAGGCGCGATGGAACCCTCTACAGAATATTTCAGCATTTCAAACTTATGCGAACAAATTCCCGAGGAACTACTGCGTTCTGCAAACAGTTTGCAGAGGCACGCGCAACACCCTAAAAAGTGTTAGTTTCTCTTTGTAACAGCGGCCATACGCACGCACCTATAATCGCCTGCTGCGCCCACTCTCCACCCAGTCTATGTCCAGTCCTTTATCGGGATGAAGCCAATTGATAAAATACCGGCCGCTCCAAAGTAACAGCAGGGGCAAAGAACCAAAAAAAAACGCCACCAAACAAATCCTCAGCACTCGCCTCACTCAAGTCAATGACTTCTCCAAACGGCAACAAAGAAACAAAATTCGGGATCAGTTGCCAGATTAGTGCAGGTGGGAAAGAACCAAACCATGCGATCAGAAAGCGCGGCACAAAGCACTCAGCATAAGACTAGAAGGCGATCATACCGGGATGCCCCACCGGTAAAGCAGGCGACTCACCGCCAATCATGCTGCAATGTTCAGGGTAGCAAACTGGCTACCCCATCTCGCTCTTCTATCAGTTCTGCCTCGGACTTATCCATTAGAGACTGGCTCAGCTCACTAATCTCAAGTCCTTGCACAATGCTGTAACTACCCGCTTCACAGCGAACAGGAAAAGAAAAAATAAGCCCTTCTTCAACGCCATAGCTGCCATCACTATGAATCCCCATGCTGACAGTTTTGCCAGAAGTGCCAAGTGCCCAGTCACGCAGATGCTCAATCGCGGCGTTGGCTGCCGATGCTGCGCTGGAAAGACCTCTGGCCTTAATAATTGCGGCGCCCCGTTGCTGCACAGTGGGAATAAATTCATTCACGATCCATGCCTCATCAACTAATTCCCTTACTTTTGTTCCAGCCACGGTGGCGTGGTTGATATCGGGATATTGAGTCGCGGAATGGTTGCCCCAAATGATTAAACCATCGACATCAGTGTTGTGTTTGCCGGTTTTGTTCGCTAATTGAGCGATTGCGCGGTTATGATCCAACCGTGTCATTGCTGTGAATTGGCCTGGCTGCAAATCAGGCGCATTGCTATAGGCAATCAACGCATTGGTGTTAGCGGGATTACCCACTACCAGCACCTTTACCGATGGGCTGGCATGGTCATTAATTGCCTTGCCTTGTACCGAGAAGATTTGCGCATTGGCCTCTAGCAGGTCCTTTCTCTCCATGCCGGGGCCACGCGGTCTTGCACCTACCAGAAGACAGTAGTCTGCGTCTTTGAAGGCAATATTCGGGTCGTCAGATTGCACAATTCCCGCGACTAACGGAAAAGCACAATCTTCTATTTCCATTACGGTACCGGCCAGAGCCTCCAGGGCAGGGGTAATTTCCAGCAACTGCAAGATGACGGGCTGATCTGTGCCCAGCATTTCTCCAGCGGCTATTCGAAATAAGAGGGAATAACTGATTTGTCCTGCTGCTCCTGTTACAGCAACTCGCACCGGTGTTTTCATTTTTATATCCAATCCTTCTGGTTAGAGAAATATTTCATCTGTATTTTTCATATTTGAACTGCGCAGTATAGCAGAATACAGTGAAAGATGAGAGCTTGGCTGGGCCTCATTAAGCCAGCCAGCTCATGGCGCTGCTGGCTCGACAGAGCACCATCGACCCAAAACTACCCGGTAGCTTGTGACCGGGCTTTTCTCGAACGGTGGACAAACATCGCATCTCCATAGCTGTAGAATCTATATTTTTGCGCAATTGCCTCGGCATAAGCACCAAGCAGCCTGTCTTTGCCGGTAAATGCGCTAACCAACATCAACAGAGTGGATTTAGACAAATGAAAATTGGTAACCATGGCATCTACAACCGTAAACTCGTAACCTGGATAAATAAAAATATCAGTTTCACCATGAAACGGTACCAACTGGCCATTGTTGGCTGCGCTTTCTAAACTTCGTACCGTGGTAGTGCCTATTGCGATAACTCGACCGTCCCTTTGTTTGCAAGCCCTTACTTGCCTGCAAACTTGTTCGTCTACGTCTACCAGTTCCTTGTGCATTTTGTGCTTCAGAATATTGTCCACACGTATCGGTTGAAACGTACCAGCACCAACGTGCAGGGTTAGATAGGCAGTATCCACGCCCTTGTTGTGCAAGGCCGAAAACAAGGCCTCATCGAAATGCAAGCCTGCGGTCGGCGCAGCAATCGCGCCCTCTTTCTGCGCATAGATAGTTTGATACCGTTCCGCATCGATACTTTGATCATCGCGCTTTATGTAAGGCGGCAGTGGCATGTGGCCGTAGCGGACCAGTAATGCGGGCAGGTTCACGTCGGCGGCAAACTGTAGAATAAAAAATTCATTCTCACGCCCTATAACTTCCGCGCTACAACCAGGGTCTTGGGCTGATTCTGAGACTGAGGCAAACAGCAGCTTGCTGCCTGGCTTGGGCGACTTGCTGGCACGAAGCTGGGCGATAAGCCGATTATTGTCGAGAACCCTCTCGATAAGCATCTCGACCTTGCCCCCCGAAGCCTTGTGGGCAAACAGACGCGCTGGAATTACCCTGGTGTTATTGAATACCAGCAGATCATCGGCGTTGATGAATTCCGGCAACTGCTCAAATGTTCGGTGCAGGATTTTTCCGGTCGCTGCATCAAGACCCAGCAGACGACTCTGACTGCGCTCCTCTGCTGGAAAAGTGGCTATCAGATGCTCAGGGAGGTCGTAGTGAAAATCGCTAATTTGCATTGCTTGCCCTGTGCTTATTTTGGATCATTTTCAGGGGCCAGGAAGCCTGAGTGAGACCTGGTCCCCAATCCCCAGATAGAAATCTCTTAAACACAGGAAGCCCTGGCTGTACCGGGGTTAACAACAGGGGTTAGCACCAAAACCCACCATCACCCAATGGGTGCACAGCTCAAGGCTCAAGGCTCAAGGCTTATGACTATGGTATCTTACAAACTCGACACAACCCACTCTCTCTCAACCTCTCTCTGCCCCCTGCTGCTGTAGGATAAATCCGTCTAAAATAGCCGATTTGGCACTGATAAGGCAGGCACCGAACCAGTATTTTTTAGTAAACGGGGTTTTTGAGTAAACCTCTCGGCACTATCTCCGTACTATCTGCTGTAATGGCCAGCCACAAGGCTTGAAAGAGGGATTCACCGGCCCTTGAAGCGCTGACGCTACTCTATCGGCTTGTCGGAAAATGGAGTTTTTAGCTTGTTGTATGATTCGATAAGGGGTGGATAATACCCTACTTGATATGGCTGGCAAGACAAACAAAACTGCAGTTGCCGAGAGGTATTTCATCGGCTGAGTGTTTAACGAAAGAAATTTCGGTGGGCTTGCCCCCGAGTCAAGGCAGGTGAAAAGTAGAAAATTCCGGTTGGCCGAAGGCCAATCAAATTGAGCGTAAGCTCGGTCGCTTGCGACCGAGTAGCCCTTTTTGAAGGAATTTTCTTTTCACATTGCGCCTTGAGACAATTAGCTTTTTGCTGCCGGTACCACTGGCATTGAAATTTACTTGCCACGAATAAAACTGAGGAACAGATGCAGGAAGCCGGCCTGCTCCTCAATGAAGGGGCAGTGCCCTATATTGGGCATTACCACCTCCTGAAACTTCCCGCCATTAGCTCGAAAGCGTCGCAGCAAGTCCCTGGTTTGCTCCAGCATGGGTTGCGGCGGGTAGCTCGCCTGGCCGGGCCAGCCCGGCAGCAACGCCTGTTGCCCCAGTACCGCCGGGTCAGACCGGGAGTGATTGTCCACGATAATGTCCCGGTCGCCTCTTATCCACAGCACGGGCGGTTGTGGCGAGATAGTCGCAAACTGGTCTAGGCAGTAATACTTGGGGCTGATCGCATTCAGGGGGCCGAATTTTCCCGGAGAGAAGAATGGCCAGTGAGGTGATGTAACAGAGTCGCCCGGATAGCCCTGGACACCCAGTTTCTGTTTGAGTGAGCCGTCTACCAGGGCATCTTCCCTGGCCAGCGATGGCGGCTTGTAAAAGTAGCTGTCGCGAATAACATTGCGCGGCGAGAATGCACTGTCATCACTCCGATCCCCGGCCTGCAATCGCGTCACAAACTCTGGGGATACGATACCTCCACCAGAACCGGCAAAGTCGTCGCAACAGGGAGAACCCTGTTGATCCTTGCTGCCTCCAAATCCATACGGGCTAACCGGTGCAATCAGAGTAAGCGACTTTACTGCCAGGGGGTGATCCAGCGCGAACTGCATGATGACCGCAGCCCCGAGCGACCAACCCACTAGATGAGCAGAAGGGATAGCCAGGGTATTCAGCAGTGCGTGCAAGTCATCGGCCCAGTCTCTGGCACCGCGAGTGGCGTCGATCGCCCTGTCCGCGGTATCACCAAAACCTCTCAGATCCACCGCCAGTGACCGGTATTGTCGAGGCAGGGCGACCATTAGCTCTTCAAAATAGGTGGCAGAGGAGAGGTTGCCGTGAATAAAAACGACGGGGATCGCCCCGGCATCGCCGCTGCTGAGCAAATGCACGTCCAGCCGCCTGGTGGCGACCAGGGCCGAGCTAATCCCGCATAAATGCGCGGGTAATGGTGGCTCCATAATGTCTCAGAATCGATAGATGGCGCTTAGGCTGTAGGTGCGTGGCGCACTATAATAGCCCAGCTCCACGCCCGGAAAGGCGGATAAATCAAAGGCATGGCTGCGGTACTCCTTGTCCGACAGATTTTTACCGCTCAAAACCAGTTGCCAGCGCTCATCGGCAGAGGTGTACAGTAAGCTGGCATTAAACAGCGTGTAGCCGTCCTGGGCAAGGTTTTCGCTGCTATTGATCTCCAGCCAGGTTTTGCTGCGGTAGCTCATATTGGCGAGCAGGCTGAACTTGCCGATACTGCCCGTCGGCAGATCGTAGCGAAATCCCAGCAAGCTGTCCCAGAGCGGCGCATTAACCAGCTCCCGCTCATCGCTGACATCGGTGACTGTGCCGTTTGCAGCATCTGTTCCCGCTAAAAATTCTTTGTATTCGGCATCCAGATAACCGACATTGGCGTTGATGCTGAGCCGCTCGCTTATCCAGGCGGTAAGTTCTGCCTCCATACCTTGAATAACCGCCTTACCCGCATTTGAAAATACCGGTACAAAGGTGCTGCCATCGGCGGTGGCTTCAAAACTGCTGACTTGCAAGTCCTCATAGTCATTGTAAAACACGGCGATGTTAGCCCGTAGCCGATTGTCGAAAGTCTGGGTTTTGACCCCTAGCTCAAAACTGTTGAGAGTTTCTTCGTCGTAAGGCTCCAACTGGCCTTCGGCGAGCCGACCATTAAAGCCACCGCTCTTGAAGCCGGTAGATGCACTGGCGTACAGGCTGGTATTATCATCCCAGCGGTATTTCAGCCCTGCTTTTGGCGAAAAATTATTAAACTTCGCTGTGTCCGGGTTGGCCAATGGTCTAGCCACACCAACACCACCCAATTTTAGATCAGCGCTGGCAGGGTTCAGCAGTTGCAGTTGGGCATAGCGGACTGCCCCGGTGTTCGGGTCAATGCTCATCCCGGCCAGAGCGGTGAGAGAAAAGTCCTCCACCAGCCGCTGATAGTCTTTCTCCTCTTCGGTGTAACGAAAGCCGAGAATGCCAGTTAACCGCTTGCTAAAATCGTAGTCAATCTGGCCGAACACGGCATGGCTATCGGTGCTAAAGGAAGCCTCACCCGAGGCGGCGATGAGAAAATTACCGAATACACCTCCGTCATAGGTATCTCCCTGCTCGCTGTAATAGTAGATGCCCGATACCAGCGATAGACGATCGCCCTGAAAGGCGAATTGAAATTCCTGACTGGATTGATCCTGCGTATTGAAATAGAAAATGCCGAAGGGGTTGAGCGGGCTGGCATCCAGGTCAAGTTCTGTGCCGTAGTCCAGTTCGCGCCAGGATGTTATCGATTTCAGGCTCCAGCGCTCACTAACATCCCAACTGGCATTCAGGCTGTAACCTTTTGTCTCGGTGAATTCGGTGCGGTTAAAGTCGGCGTTCACCCGAAACGGGTCGGTATCGGCGGGAAAGGTTTCCAGCCTGGTGCCAAATGTATGGGGGTCTACGATGAGCACATTGATGGCAGTCTCCTTGGTGGGTGTACGCGAGCGTTTTGGGTCGCTGTCCGAATAATCAACGGCCAACTGCACTGAGAAGCTGTCAGTGGGATCGAACTGGAGCTGGCCGCGCAGGAAGCTCACATCCCGATCCGCGTCTCTTTTACCGTCGAACTGATTTTTTGTATAGCCTTCGTGGGTCATTTTTGCCAGGCTCAGGCGTCCGCTTATCGCATTACCCAGAGGCCCGCTGACAGTCGCTTGCAGATCCCGCCGAGCGTAATCGCCCAGTGTCGCCGAGAGATTGCCGGAAAGCCCGGCGGTTGGTGTTGCCGACACATACTTGATGGCACCCCCCCACCGTATTGCGGCCGTATAAACTGCCCTGTGGCCCGCGCAACACCTCAATGCGCTTCACATCTACCACATCGAGAAATGCGCCCTGCGCTCGCCCCAGATACACATCGTCCAGGTAGATGCCCACACCCGGCTCAAAGAAGGCGATGGAGTCAATTTGACCGATGCCACGAATATAGGCCACCGCGTTATTCGCATCGCCTGCGTGTATGCTCAGGTTTGGCACCAGTGCTTGCAGATCACCGATGGTGGACACCTGCTGTGCCTGCAATTGATCCCGTGAGAAAGCGCTGACTGCGATGGCCACATCCTGCAAATTGGCCTGGCGCCGTTCCGCCGTGACCAGCACCTCTTCAATGCCGAAGCCGGTGTCAGAGTCAGAGTCGGTTTGAGCGCTGACATGCAGTGAACACATGGCTGTGACTGCGACAACACAGGCGAGCTGAGCTAGCTGCCGTGATAGCGGTATTTCATTGCAAATTGGTCTGCTTTTGTCCGCTTTGTTCATCGTGTAAACCCTCTTGATAGCTTGTGACCCAGGGACACAAGGCGGGTGATGCGTCGTGTGTCAGGTAGTGGTACAGAGCCAAACTATAGCGGCTGTGAGCAACCGGCATAATGACCAAATGGCTCGACATTGAGGGTTCATTTTCGCTCAGCCTGAACGGCCAGGCGCTATCGGAGGCTATCGACAGTGCTATATTGTGAGAGCTTTGCATAATTCATAAAATGGCCGAAAGTGGGGCTTTACCGATTTTTGCTCCTCGACAATTGCTCCTGTATTGAACTTGTCGGTTAATTCAAAACCAGTCTAATTTTAAGAAAATAAAATATTTAATAACAATGACTTAAATATTAACAACAAGCTAAAAACTCCATTTTCCGACAAGCCCGTATTGTTCTGCCAAGTTATATCCCTGCAACGAGGCAAGATCGGCAACCCGTACATCCTGTACATAAGCCCCGCCATCTGCAACTATCTTGCGCGGCTGAAGTCGCACTTCTGACAATTATGCAAAGCTCTCGCAGTAAAATTATTGCAGCAACTGATGGCGTTTAACGTAGGCTGCTGGCGAAATGCCATACCAGCGTCTGAAGGCTCGTTTGAAGCTGCGAATATCGCTGTATCCCAACTTTTCGGCCACATCTGCCGGAGTCATCTGATCGTGGAGGTTATTGACCGCCAGCTCGCTGTTTATCTTGTCCAGCAGTTTCTGAAAGCTGGTGCCCTGGCTATTCAAACGACGTCGGAGAGTGGCCACACTTACACCTATTCTGCTGGCAATAGCTGTCTGATTCCGTGTTGACCCCGCCGCCGAGCCCTGCTTTATGTTCTGCACAACTCGCTGCACAAAGCTGTCGTCGCATCTGTCATGGCGGCGGCGATGTCGCAGCAGTGACAAATAATGCGCGTAGATATTGCCAGCAATATCCGTACCCAAAGGGGATTGAAAGGGTAGTTCTGCCTGTCTGGCTTCGTAGGCCAGTTCGTAGTAGTCCTGAGCTATCAGCAAACGGGTGTCAAACAAATCCAGGTGATGGCAATGGCCGGGTAAGTGTTTACGCCGACTCGCCATGCGTACCAGCTTGAGTTGGCGACCGCTCAGGCATGACAGCACACAGTGTATTCTCAGTAAGGCAAACTCAATGGCAAAAACATTGGGCTTTACCCGGTAGTGAAAATCGCTGTCGTCCACCACATAGCTGAGTGTATGACCGTGCCTGCGCACGAAATTATAGTTGCCGCCATGTACAACATTGTAGGTCTCAGCCAGGGCCTGCAATCCGCTCAGCAGATTATCGCAATGGTACAGGTTGGAAAATGCCAGGCGGCTAGTCCCCCGCTTTAAGGCTCGGGCAGATATAAGGTGAGATTCTTCGTGAATCTTGTTCTGGTTGGCGGTGATGATACGCCAGCAGTTTTCCATATCGATCAGTGCTGCCGGATCGTCCAGATAATCTACAGGCAGATCAAGCTCCTGTAATAGTTGCGTGACAGACATGCCCTGCCCGATGGACTCTTTCATCAAGTCCATAATGTCTTTTACTTCGACTGTAAAGGAAGATGGATAGCGCATGCACTTATTACTTGAATTCAGCGAGTGCCAGAATAGCCCATCCTGAACATGATGGTACAAACAAGCAAGAAATTCTCAGTCTTTCCAGGGCGATAAATCATGGTAGTTGCCTTGAGCCAGGGGGTTCAGGTTTCAGGTTTCAGGTTTTTGCCTATATTGGACTTATCAGTTAATAGCTCGAAACAGAAGGGTGATTAGCCGGCTTTTGAAAACATAAATTTGGCGCCTGCCTCAATAAAGCCACCAGGTGTCTTTGCCCACAGTATATTCCAATAGAGAAATGATACTGAACGGGAGTATTTGATAGTGTCCATATCGTACCAACTATGCTGCCTGGTTCCACTTACAATTTTCGTTAGAATACCCTACACTAGAGGCATTGTAACAGCCTGTCACGAAGACCACAGAGTAGTACCATGACTGAATTACGAACAGCTCGGGAGTGGCCGCGAAATAGCGTAATCGCTCTCTCCCTGCTGACGCTGGCTTGCTGCGGTGATAATGGAAACTCATCAAGCAGCACGACCAGTAACACAGACCAGGACAATGCAGCGCACACTGAAACTGCTGCCTCAGGATATCGAAAAATCAACACGGCTAACGCCAATGACCCTTTGCATGCGCAAATTTTCGAGCTGGACAATGGGCTTAGAGTGTACCTTACAGAGAATCATAATGAGCCACGATTTTATGCCGAAATCGCGGTACGCGCTGGCAGCAAACATGATCCCGAGGACGGCACTGGCCTGGCGCATTATCTCGAACACTTACTCTTTAAGGGCAGTCAAAATCTCGGCAGCCTGGACTATGCGTCGGAGAAACCTCATCTTGATCGAATCGTCGAACTCTATGAAGAACACCACAGCGAGACCGGTCCTGCCAGGCGTGCGGAGATATACGCTCAAATAAATAACGAAGCGCAATTAGCCTCCCATTATTCCGTGCCGAATGAAATCGATAAAGTCTATAACAGTATGGGCGGCACAGCGTTGAATGCCCACACCTGGCATGAAGAAACTGTGTACAAAATCGGCTTGCCTTCGAATCGGTTACGGCAATGGGCAGAAATTGAATCTGATCGCTTTGTTAAACCTGTCTTTAGACTTTTTCACACCGAGTTAGAAACAGTTTACGAAGAAAAGAACCGTACTTTAGATAACAAAGACAGCATTATCGGTACCGCCATTGACAAGATGCTTTACAAAGTTCACCCCTATGGACAACAACCTGCTATCGGTACTGTCGAGCATCTTAAAAATCCGTCTCTGGTTTATATTCAAAATTACTTCGATACTTATTATGTGCCAAACAATATGGCCATCTTCATGAGCGGTGACATTATTATCGAAGAAACAATAGGCTTGATAAGTGAAAAATTTTCCCACTGGGAAGCCAAACCAATTCCCGAAAAAGGCCCCTGGCAGGAACAAGCTCTGCAAGGGGCGGAGCGCGCAACTGTACAATATCCTGGCGAAGAACAAGTGCAAATAGCGTTTCGCACGGCGGCTAACGGCAGCGAAGACAAAGAAGCGCTGGTTTTGCTGGATATGATTTTGGACAACCGCACGGCAGGTTTGATCAATCTGAATTTAAACCAGCAGCAGTTGGTAGCAGGAGCAGGATCGTCACCCTTGTTTTTGAACGATGCCGGTTCCCAGAACCTCTACGGCATTCCGAAACAAGATCAAACTCTTGCAGAAGTAGAACAGCTATTGCTGGATCAATTGGAATTAGTTAAATCCGGTGATTTCGAAGACTGGATAATTGCGGCAATTATTAACGATTTCAAGAAAAATGAAAAAGCCGGGCTGGAATTCAATCAGGCACGAGTCAGCATGATGCGGGATTCATTCATACAAGGCTCCGCATGGGACTATCACGTCGCCGAACTTGAACGCATGAGCCAATTGACAAAACAGGATGTAGTAGACGTCGCTAATAAATATTTTGCTAACGACTATGTTGCCGTGTATCGGGTAGACGCACAAAACGAACTGCCTGTCGTAGAGAAACCTCAGATCGATCCGGTGAACATAGATTCTTCCTTACAATCCGGCTTCGCTGCCCAAATTTTGGCCATGGAGTACGAAGAAATTGAACCCAGCTTTGTGGAAGCCGATAGAGATTACCACCTTGTCGAATTTGCTGATGGTGTGAAGTTGTATTACGCACCTAATCCACTCAATGATCTTTTCTCCTTTTCCGTGAACGTGGAAGTTGGCACCGAAGAAAACAAGAAATTAGACCTGGCGGCGGCCTTGATGGCTGTCGCTGGAACCGAGAGCAAGAGCAATGAAGAGTTGCAGAAAGAATGGTACAAAATGGGCACAGACTTTCGTTTTGGGGCAGGTGAAAACTCTTCCGGCATTGCAATTTCAGGTTTGGATGAGCAGTTCGAGGCTTCACTGGCACAAGCCCTGGACCTTATTAAGAATCCGAATGCGGACCAGCAGACGCTGGAGCAGATGAAAGGCATTCTTTTGAAGTCCAGGCAGGACCAGAAGAACTCGCCACCAGCCATAGCGCGCGCGCTGTATTTATACAATCGCTACGGTGAAGAATCACCCATGCTGGAAGCATTGACCAGCGCGGAAATACAAGCCTCTACGCTTGATGAATTACTTTCATTACCCGCCGGCTTACTCAACTACAAGCACACTCTTTCTTATGCGGGTTCTATGCCTCTGGAAGATTTGCTTGAAGTCTTGCGTCGTCATCACCTGGTAGAAGACGAGCTAAAAGATACACCAGCCTATCGATTCCGTACTGCCAGAAATGTAGACGAAACCGAAATCTATGTCATCGATCAACAAACAGCACAGGCTCAGGTTTACATCGAATTTCCTGACGGCGAGTACAGCGAAGAGGATAGTGTCCTGTCATCTATCTATACCAATTATTTTGGTAGTGGAATGTCCAGTGTAGTATTTCAGGAATTAAGAGAAGCCCGAGCCCTGGCCTATACCGCTTCCGCACGCTATGCACAGGGCAGCAGGCTGAACGATCAGAACATTATGCTGGGCACCATAGGCACACAAACTGACAAAACTGTGGATGCGCTTAACGCTTTTCTGGGTTTAATCAACAATATGCCGGCCTCAACCGAAAGGTTTGACAGTTCGGTGGAATCCCTTGTCACTCGTTACAGAACATCGAAGGTAAACTTTCGCGAAGTGATTGGCGCCGTGCGCAGCTGGGAGAGATTGGGTATCGAAGCTGACCCTCGACGGGCACGCTATCAACAATTACAAACCGCCAGCATGGATGACTTGCTCAACTTCCAGCAGCAACACGTTAAAGGCAGAGCAAAGCTAATATCGATTGTGGGCGACCTTTCCATTATTGAACAAGCGGAGCTAGAACAATTTGGCACGGTCAAACAAATCCAGGTAGATGACTTGTTCGTGGAGTAAAGAATAAGCTCGGCGACGACGCTGACAACTGTCGCCGTTACGCAATGAAACAGCCTTCCCCGGGCATCTGCTAAATCACACGGTCTCCGATTTTAGCTGTGGCGGCTATGACTTAATTAGAATTCTGTTCGTATAATAAGCAACGAGTACTACCGCGTATGCCAGCCTTATCCGTATCCGGGCTAACTAAAAGCTATGGCTCTTTTGCTGTCATCAATGGGCTTAATCTACAGCTCGAACGCGGTTCGATTTATGGATTTGAAAGAGAGACTGAGAGGGAGGCTGAGAGAGGGAGAGAGAGTAGCCACATTTGGGAAATACTGTTATTCTCGAACTGATTTTGGCTGTACAACATCCTGTTCACTGAGGCTATCCGGACTCTACACCATGAAACACGCAGTCTGGTTAACACTGCTTATCTCTGTTATCTTTGTCAACGTCGCTGCTGAATTAGCTTTCTATTTCAGCGGCGTTTACATCGCCATGTTTTATCGCATTGTGCTGGTCACTGGAATAACAGTTATTGCTGCAATTTTTGTTGGTGCCAGTCTTTTACTAGGCAAGCTGGAAGAAGAAAAACCTCTCTCTGGTCATGCCAGTGATACCCTCGGGGCGGACAAGAGAAGGAACTGATTATGAAAATTTTAGGGAAGCCTCACCGCACTATTCTTTAGGATTGCCGGCCTGTTTGCCTACAATGAAATTCAGCAAGGGTAGCAACAGTAGAAGCTAGTGAAATACGTGTTCTGCTTGTCATTCCCGCATCCTCCCCGTCATTCCCGCATCCTCCCCGTCATTCCTGCACCGCCCTGTCATTCCCGCACCCTCCGTCATTCCCGCGCAGGAGACTGTGCAAAAAACCCACCACCCCTGGTCACATTCTCATTACTGCCCTAATTCACCGACCTTGCTGGTATTTTAAGCCGATACACCGCCTCTGTAAAAATACCCAATAATTACAGTAATAAACATCCAAAACCTGACTCAATTATGATACAATAACGAACATAACTAACTGATTCTAATCATTAAACAGAGGATTTATGAGTGATTACATACACGGTTTAAATCGCCAGCAACAACTGTTATTCCCAGAGCGGCTAGAGGATTATGTCAGCGAGGATGCGGGTGTTCGTGCCATTGATGCCTATGTGGATAGTTTAGAAGTTGAGGCCTTGGGCTTTAAGACAAGATATAGCGACAAAAACAACAATGGCCGCCCCGCCTTTTGCCCAAAATTGATGCTGAAACTCTACATTTACGGCTATACCAATAAAATAAGAAGTTCCCGCCATCTGGCTCGGGAAACCCATAGAAATATCGAGCTTATCTGGTTATTGCAAGGCTTAAAGCCCACCTATAAGACGATTGCTAATTTTAGAAAAAATAATGCCGCAGCACTCAAGAATACATTTAAGGAATTTGTTTTGCTGTGCCAAAATATCAATCTCATTGAAGGTCAATTAGTGGCACTGGATGGAGCGTTTTTGCGAGCCAATGCGTCCAAAAATACCTTGATTGTTAAAGCCACTGTGGATAAAAAAATAGCCAGGGTAACGCAGGCTATTGAGGACTACCTGAACTTATTAAACACCACAGACCAGCAGGAGGAACCGGAACAGACTCTGGATAATCCTGATTTGATTGATAAAATACAAGCACTTAAAGAGCGCAAACAAAAGCTGGAAGAGGATTTGAATACCTTAGAGCAATTGGGCAAGAAGCAACATAACACAACCGACCCGGATGCCGCATTGATGTGCAAACCAGCGCATCATCTGGTCGCTTATAACTGCCAAATTGCGGTGGATGACAAAGCAAAGCTGATTGTTGCTACGGATGTATCAAGTCAAGGCAATGACGCACAGCAGTTGCATCAGATGGCAAGTCAGGCGAAAGAAACCTTAGCCCTTAAGACTTTGGCTGTGGTTGCCGACAAGGGCTATCACAGTGCAAAAGAGATAAAGAACTGTGTTGATGACAAAATCTACCCAATCATCCCGCCAATTGATACGCAACAGAAACAAAAGAAGACTGGCAGATATACTAAAGAGGATTTTGTCTATAACGAGGAGCAAGACGAATACACCTGCCCCAACAACAAAACACTGACAAAAACAGCAAGCCCAAGCCTATCCAAAGGCAAGCTTGGGTTTATTTATAGCACCAGTGCCCTAGATTGCAAGGCTTGCCCTTTGCGTAGCGAGTGCCTGGCAAAGCAAACACCTCACCGAAGAATATGGCGCTGGGAACATGAAGCCTTTTTACAAGCCTATGGTGAGGTAATGCAAACAGAATCAGCCAAGGCGATTAGCAAAAGAAGAGGGGCGATTGTGGAGCATCCTTTTGGCACCATAAAGAGGTCATTAGGCTGGGATCACTACCTGGTCAGAGGCAAAGAAAAAGTATCAGGAGAAAATGCATTGATTATGTTTTGCTATAACTTTAAGCGTGTTTTGAACATGTTAGGCACCATGCTGTTCAATAAGCTGCTATTAGCTATAAAAGCAGGCAATATTGAAGCCGTGATGGAAGAAATCAAGCGACATCTTTGTTTTTGCGTCCACTATTCGATGGCTTATGCCAGAAATGCCTATTTTCGCAATAAACAAGCTTATTTCACCTGCCTGCTTTTCATAAGAATCCTTTTTTACCCGTACCCGACTCAAAATGCTCAATAGTGGGTTGGTGAGCTGGCGTTTGTTGCACAGTCTCGTAGGCGGGAATCCAGTAAATAGCACCCTGAGCCACAAACGAGCCACCGTTTACATTTTGGCAAGTCAGCCCCAAAGTGGCTTATGCAGTGCCTGGTTCTGTTTTGGGCAAGCGGGTTAGAGAATATAAAAAGTATTTGCGCAAAGGCTTTAGTCAGAAATAGAACAGTCGCCCTTTGCCCTGTTTCGGCTTGCATGGAGGTGTACGGGGATGGATACGTGGCGATTAGGCGGGAATGACGGCTTCGACTACAGCAATGGAATAGGGTTCTCCACAGGTAACGCGATTTAGTGGGGTTTCTTGCACAGTCTCCTTCGCAGGAATGACAGGGAGGTGCGGGAATGACGAAAGCTGGATTTTTGCACAGTTTCTGAAGCCGCTACCGCTGGTAGTGCAGCACCGCCTTGCTGCGTCTGAGAGAATCTTCTGCCTGTTCCCCACGACGCAAGGCGAGGGCGACTTGCAGGGCATCCAGCAGGGCCAGTTGTGCCAATCTTGAGCTCATGGGTGTAAACACGTTGGTGTCTTCCGGCGGGTGGCACTCGATCACCAGGCTTGCTGACTGTGCCAGCGGCGCAGAAGGCTCGGTCAGCACAATCACCGTTGCCCCCCTGGATTTAGCCAGCGCCATCGCCTGGACCAGTTCCGGCCAGGTACCGGTGTGTGATATCGCAATATAAATATCCCCCGCCCCGGCAATGGCCGCTCGCTGTAAAATGGTTTGCGAATCCAGCGCCGTGCTACAGGGCACACCCAGGCGGAAGAACTTGTGACAGGCATCCTGGGCGACAATACCGGAGGCACCCAGACCCACAAAAATAAGCTGTCTTGCCCCGGTCATGGCGGCCACCACCGACTCAAGAGGGAAATCCTGAAGCTGTTCGCGCAGATCGACCAGGGTGCGAATCGAACGCTCCAGCACTTTACTGGCGGCACCCCGCGCGCTGTCATGGCTGTTCACATCGTGGTGCAAATAACTCTCTGGCCGATGCAGGTTGGCGATCAGGCGGGTCTTCAACTCGCGGAAACCGGACACGCCCACACTGCGACAAAAGCGGATAATAGTCGGTTCACTCACGCCAGCCGTCGCCGCGACCTCGGCAATTGAATGATCAATCGCAGCGCGAGGGTTTGCCACAATCCAGCGTGCCACCCGTGCTTCACTGCGACTCAAGCCATCCAGCGCACGCTCAATTTTATCGAGGATATATCCAGACATGTAGTAAAACTATATTAATTAACATCAAAAAACCACATTATTCTTGCTATTTTGCCTATAATGTAGTCAAATTACATATCATCAACCCCCTTCAATAGATAAACACCCATGGCCCAACTTGTTCCCGTCTCTCCTTTTGATCTCATTATTTTTGGCGGTAGTGGCGACCTCGCATTGCGCAAGCTGTTACCAGCGCTGTTCCACCGCGACAGCGATGAGCAGCTATCAAATGACAGTCGTATTATCGCAGTCGGCCGCAGCCCGATGGCAGCCGATGCCTATGTGGCGGCAGTGAAAGAAGCTCTGCGAGCCAGCCTTGAGGAAGACCTTGACGAAAGCCAATGGCAGCGTTTTTCAAGCCGCCTGCACTACCTGAGCCTCGATGCCAGCGAGTACAGCAGTTGGTCAAACTTGCAAGTCTTGCTGGCGGGACACGAAGCAAAGGTTCGGGCTATCTACCTGGCCACTGCGCCGGCACTGTTTGGAGCGGTCGCCCGGGGTTTTAAGGTCAATCAGTTGATGACTAATGACATGCGCATTGTGCTGGAGAAACCGGTCGGCAATGACTATGCCTCGGCGCGGGCAATCAATGATCAGGTCGGTGCCTGTTTTTCCGAGAAGCAGATATTTCGCATTGATCACTACCTGGGCAAGGAAACCGTGCAAAATCTGCTGGCGCTACGCTTTGGCAACTCGCTGTTCGAACCGCTATGGCATCGCGAGGTGATCGACCATGTGCAGATTACCGTGGCGGAAGAACTGGGCGTCGGCAACCGTATCGAGTTTTACAACGATACCGGCACCCTGCGCGACATGGTGCAAAACCACTTGCTGCAACTGCTCTGCCTGGTGGCGATGGAGCCGCCCGGCAGCCTGGAAGATGACGCGGTGCGCGATGAAAAGCTCAAGGTATTGCGTGCCCTCAAGCCCATTCGCAGTGCCGACGTAAAGACCCGTACTGTGCGCGCTCAGTACACGGCAGGCGCTATCAACGGCAGCGCCGTAGCTGGCTACAAAGAGGAACTGAATGCCGCCACCGACACCGAAACTTTCGTCGCCCTGAAAATGGAAATCGACAACTGGCGCTGGTCCGGCGTGCCCTTCTACCTGCGCAGTGGCAAACGACTGCCCACCAAGCACTCGGAGATTGTCATCCAGTTCAAACCGATCCCACACGCCATATTCAATAAAACGCGCTACAGCACGCGGCCCAACCAACTCTCCATCATGTTGCAGCCTGATGAAGGCGTGCAATTAAAGGTAATGGCCAAAGAACCGGGGCCGGGTGAGTTCAGGCTTAAACCGGTATCGCTAAACCTGAGCTTTGAAGAAACCTTTGGTATCCGTTACCCCGATGCGTACGAGCGCTTGCTCATAGAAGTGTTGCGCGGCAACCCGGCTCTGTTTATGCGCCGCGACGAGATTGAAACAGCCTGGTGCTGGATCGACCAGATACTGGCTGGCTGGGATGAGACCCACCAGCAGGTGGAGGATTATGTGGCAGGCTGCTGGGGGCCTACCGCATCGGCTCTATTACTGGATCGGGACGGGCGCTGCTGGCAGGCGGGTGATTAATGATAGTTGAGGAATTTACAGACCGCGATCAAGCCTCTGCTGCTATTGCCGCATACATCCACAATGCGCTGCGGAATCACCTTAAAAGACAAGCTGATGCCACCCTGGTCGCCAGTGGTGGTGCCAGTCCGCAGCACTGTTTTACGTTGTTATCACAGTCCGGGCTGCCTTGGGATCGGGTCAGGGTCACGCTCTCTGACGAGCGCACGGTAGCGGTGACCAATAAAAACAGCAATGAAGGCATGCTGCGTGGCACACTGCTGACCAACAGAGCGGCGGCAGCGAAATTTGTACCATTGGAAAAATACTCGCTGCAGTTACTGGCAAAACCTTTTGCCTGCACTCTGCTTGGCGTCGGCGAAGACGGACACTTCGCCTCTATATTTCCAGATAACCTGAACCTTCGCGCTGCCCTGGCCCTGGACAACAGCGAACTGTGCTTTCCGGTCACCACCGGAGCCAGCCCCTTGCGCCGCATCAGCATGAGTCTCGCCCTGCTATTGCAGAGCAAGATCATTTACCTGTTGGCCTTCGGCGAATCCAAACGCACTATTATTGACGCCCCGGACGGCTACCCGGTGGCCGCGCTGCTGCGGCAACAGCGCGCTCCCGTGCATGTTATCTGGGCACCCTGAACTCAGGCCATGGCTATCAACCCGCGTATAGAACAAATCACCGACCGGATACGACAGCGCAGTGCCGACACCCGCGCCGGTTATCTCAAGAAAATTGCCGCCGCGACCAAACACGGTCCCAACCGCTCCGCTATATCCTGCAGCAATCTGGCCCATGGTATCGCCGCCTGCGGCGCACAACAGAAATCCTTGCTAACAGCCGCAGTGGTGCCCAATATCGGCATTGTCACCGCCTTTAACGAGATGCTTAGCGCCCATCAACCCTATGAGTCTTACCCGGCTCTGATCCGCCAGGCGGCAGAGCAGGCTGGTGCCGTCGCGCAAGTTGCTGGCGGCGTACCGGCCATGTGTGACGGCGTCACCCAAGGCCAGGACGGCATGGACCTGTCCCTGTTCAGCCGCGACGTAATTGCCCTGTCTACCGCCATCGCACTGTCGCACGACATGTTCGACGCCGTGCTATGCCTGGGTATTTGCGACAAGATCGTGCCCGGATTACTGATGGGCGCTCTCTCCTTCGGCCATTTGCCGACCGTGTTCGTGCCGGCTGGCCCCATGACATCCGGTTTATCGAACCGAAGCAAGGCGCAGGTACGAGAAGCCTATGCCAGCGGCGAGGCCGGTAGCGGCGAGCTAATTGCTGCGGAATCCGCCGCCTACCACAGCCCGGGCACCTGTACCTTTTACGGCACTGCCAACAGCAACCAGATGCTGATGGAATTTATGGGCCTGCAACTGCCCGGAGGTTCCTTCGTGAATCCCGGCACGACGCTGCGCGACGCACTGACCACAGCAGCCGTGCAGCAAGCGCTGACCCTGACCCGTCTGGGCGATAACTACACGCCGGTCGGCCAGCTGGTCGATGAGGCGGTGATCGTCAACGGCATTATCGGCCTGTTGACAAGCGGTGGTTCCACCAACCATACCATTCACCTGGTGGCGATTGCGCGCGCCGCAGGCATTCAAATCAACTGGTCGGATTTTTCCGATCTGTCTGCGGTCATTCCCTTGCTGGCACGTGTGTACCCCAACGGTGTGGCCGATGTGAATCACTTTCATGAGGCCGGTGGGCCGGGTTTCCTGATCGGGCAATTACTGGAGGCGGGGCTCTTGCACCGTGATGTAAACACTATCCTCGGGCGCGGACTGGAGCGCTTTACAGTGACGCCCGTGCTGAGTGATCAACAACTCGAAGAGCCGATTGAATGGAAGAACGTCGTCACCGAGCCGGGCGACCGTGCTATTGTGCGCAAGGCTGGCGACCCTTTCCAGGCAGAAGGTGGCCTGCAACTGGTACAGGGAAATATTGGCCGCGCGATTGTAAAAGTGTCTGCGGTGGCGATAGAACACCGGTCGGTGCAAGCAGCAGCGCGGCTGTTTGACTCCCAGGCAGCCTTCGTCGATGCCTTTGAAAAGGGCGAACTGAATGGCGACCTGGTGGCGGTACTCCCCTTTCAGGGGCCGTGCGCCAATGGCATGCCCGAATTACACAAACTCACCCCCTATCTGGGTGTATTGCAGAATCGGGGTTGCAACGTTGCCCTGCTCACGGACGGGCGCATGTCCGGTGCCTCGGGCAAAGTTCTGGCCGCTATACAGCTAACCCCGGAAGCCGCCTCTGGGGGCTTGATAGCCCGCATCCGCGATGGGGACCTGATCCATATCGATGCCGACCGGGGCATTTTGGAAGTCGATGCCGAGCTGACATCACGGGTTGCTGCACAGCGCGACCCCAGTACTAATCAGCAGGGCATGGGGCGCGAGCTGTTTGGCTGTTTTCGCTCCAACACCAGCTCAGCCGAAGCCGGTGCCAGTATTTTTTAGGACTGTTCATGGATGCCAGCCAACTTTTACAAAACATACGGCTGCTGCCGGTGGTGGTTATTGAAGATGCCAGTCACGCCGTGCCGTTGGCGGAAACCTTGCTGCAAGCGGGAATTACCGCCATCGAAATCACCCTGCGCACCGAATGTGCCCTGGCGGCGATAGGGAAAATTGCCAATGCCGTGCCAGACATCCTGCTCGGTGCCGGTAGTATCCGCCAGCCCGGGCAATTCACCACGATTGCCAATGCCGGCGCCCACTTCGCGGTCAGCCCCGGTCATTCCGCGCGCTTGCTGGCAGCCGCGAATATGCCCTACCTGCCCGCCGCTGCCACGCCGTCTGAATGTATGTGCCTGCTGGAATACGGTTATCAGTTACAGAAGTTCTTCCCGTCTGAGCAATCCGGCGGCCTGGCCAAAATCAAAGCCATCTCGGCACCATTACCGCAAGTGCGATTCTGTCCCAGCGGCGGCATTAGTCTCAACAATGCCCGCGATTACCTGGCCTGTCCAGCTGTTGCCTGCGTGGGCGGCTCCTGGTTTGTGCCCGCAGATGCGTTGCGCGCTGGTGACTTTGCCAGTATTGGCAAACTGAGCAAAGAAGCCGCCCGGTTGGCCGCAGGAATGACAGGGTGGCGCGTAAATGACAGGGAGGTGCAGGAATGAAAAATGTTGGATTTTTGCGCAGTCTCTATAAGGGCGCTTAGAGTTGACCAGGTCGCCGCTTGATGCAAATGTTCAAACACCAGATTTGACTTTAATTCGCAGCATCCACCAGAAAACCTGTGTCTCTCCGGGCAGCCAGCGTCTTTAGGTGCCTTAGTGCAATCACAGTCATATAGCCAGGTGACGTTTAAAAACCAAACAATCAATAATCTAAAATAAAATCAGCAGCAATGGCAAAGCCGATGCCTTTTTCTCAACAAATTTGAAATGTTCTCCTGGTAATGCTTGAGGGGAAATTAGATGCTTTGCGGGTTGTGTGTAATTACCAAATTTGCCAATAATTTTTTTAGTTTAACCCTGGTTTCCTGAATTTTTACAAATGCTAAAATAGCTCCTCTTGTTCAAAATTTTTAGATTCGCTATCTATTTCAACCCCGTATTTTTCATGCACTACTTTTTTGAATACTTCTAAAGAATTTTCGTGGTTTTTTAAAAACCAATTCTTATGATTTTCTAAATATTTGTCTCTTACTCCTACTTTTCCAAGGTCGTTCGGCACTCTTTCCATTCTTGGGTCAACGCTATCAAACCCGTTGAAGGGTTCCTTGAGTCGTAATTTCGTCAATTCAATATAATCAGGATTTAATTCAAAGCCAACCGCATGACGATTTAATTGCTGGCACACGCGCATAGTAGTACCGCTGCCAGAAAATGGGTCTAAAACATTGCCGTTATCATTACTTGAGGCCATAAGCATTCTTTCGATAATACCCTCTGGCTTTTGCGTAGGATGGTTTTGTCTGTTTGGGTTGCAATAATAAACATGAGAGAATTTCCAAACATCCCCCAGGGTTTGCTCCACGCATATTATTCCGTGAACGGTAATATTTTTGAGGTACTCGCACGTTATCTAAATTAAACGTGAATTTAGTAGACTTTGTGAACATCAAAATATCATCGTGTCTTGGAGAAAAATCCCTGGTTTTTCCTAAGCCTTGTGTGTAATGCCAGACTATCCAGCTATTGAAGAACAAGCCTAAATCTCTATCCATAACCTCGTAAAGATAAGATATAAATCTAACGCCCATAAAAACATATAGCGTACCAGTTGGCTTTAGTACTCTTTTAGCCTCGGACAGCCACGATTTTGTAAAATCTATATATTCATCAAAACCTTTTAGGTCGTGATTATTGCCGTAGTTTTTTCCAATATTATACGGGGGATCAGCAATTACAACATCAACCGATGAGCTTTTTATCTGCTTGAATAGCTCAAGAGCATCACCACAGCGTAAGTCGATATTTGGCATCTATTTAATCCACTCGTTTTGTTCGGCATATTCAAGCCATTGACGGTAGCCTTTTTTTGAGGCAATGAATTTTTTGTCAAGTAACTGGCAAAACTCCCACGCTGTACTGCGGCATCGATTTACATGCCAGGTAGCAGAATACGTATTCACGCCAGCTACTGATCTTGTTCGTCATTCGCTGTTGGGTAGATCGAATCGCCGACTATGATCTTCCTCTCCGTAGCCCATTCGCCAAAATCAATCAGTTGACAGCGCTTGCTACAGAACGGTCGGAATTCGTTCGCTGCTATCCAGGCAACGGGTTTGTTGCAGTTTGGACAGTCTACAGAAGTTGGGTGAATGTTCATTTTTTGCTCGCCAGTGTCAGATAGTTTTTGTGAAGGTTTTCGATTTGGATGTGCAGCTTATGCTGGCTATCCGCATTATTAATACTGTCGTCAGCCATCGCGAGACGCTTATCCCGAGCTAGCTGAGAAGCGATGATAGATCGAATCAGCGTGGCGTCAGAGCCATCTCTTTTCATTGTCCTGATTAACTGTGTTTCCTCGTCCACGTCAACGACCAGAACTCTGTCAACCAGCCTGTGTTGGTCTGTTTCCAGCAAAAGGGGGGATTCGAGAATGCAATACGGTGATTCTGACTCGTCAATTCTAGTGCGTATCAGGTCAGCTATTAATGGGTGCAGCAACGCTTCCAGCCAATTTTTGTGTTCGTCGTCGGCAAATACAGTACCGCGCAGCCAGGCTCTGTCCAGTTTGCCATCCGGCAGAAGAACCTCAGCGCCGAAGTTCTCAGCGATAGTGAGCAGAGCGGGTTGGCCAGGTTGCACCAGCTCACGCGAGAGATGATCCGCATTGACTACATCAATTCCCAATGCAGAAAATATCCTCCCCACTGTGGACTTTCCACTACCGATGCCGCCGCTAAGCCCAACTATAAACCGGGATTGATTGTGCGGCAGGTTCATCGTGGAATAGTACCGGAAACACTGCGCTGAGGAAGGGAAAAATACATTAGCCGATTATTGTGCTGCTATAGAAACTGCCTGGTTGCGGCTCCCAGATCAATATGATAAAACCTGCCCCGGCCAGGAACGGCCCGAAGGACAGGGGAGCAAATTTATCTCTGCCTCTGAACAGGATCATGCTCAGCCCAAATACAGCGCCTGCAAGAGACGATAAAATAATTATAGGCAAGAGGCTCTGCCATCCCATCCAGGCACCTAGCGCGGCCAGTAGTTTGAAGTCGCCATAGCCCATGCCGTCTTTGCCAGTGGCCAATTTGAAAGCCCAGAAAAAGACCCATAACACAGTGTAGCCGGCTATTGCTCCAATGACCGCATCTCTCAGGCTGATACCCATGCCTAAATCCAGGGTATTAACCAGCAGTCCCAGCCACAGCAGTGGAAGGGTGATATTGTCTGGCAATAGTTGGTGATCGAAATCGATCAGGCTCAATACAATAAGAGACCAGGTGAAGAACAATAGTGCCAATGTGAGCCATGTCGCTCCAAAGTAGATGGCAATCAACCCCGACAATAGACCACTGACAAATTCTACCGCAGGATAACGCAGGGAAATTTTGGCTTTGCAGTTAGAGCATTTTCCGCGGAGGAATAAGTAGCTAAGCAGTGGTACGTTTTCCCGGGGTTTTATCTTGTACTTGCAGTGCGGACAGTGTGAATCAGGTTTTTTCAGGGTAATAAGCTTGGACTTTGCTGAGGATTCATTGCTGTCGGGAACGGTATTTTCTATCTCAAGATATTCACAACACTGTTCACGCCATTCACGCTGCAACATGACAGGAAGACGGTAAACAACGACATTCAAGAAGCTGCCCACCAACAGTCCCAATACAATACAGATTGTTATTAAAAAGGCCGGGCTTGCAGAAAGCAGATCGATAATTTCCATTCAGGGCTGCCTTAGCTACATCACCGCGCCGAGCTGGAAAATTGGCAGATACATCGCGATCATCAAAGCGCCGACCAAAATACCCAGCACCGCCATGATTATTGGTTCCATGAGAGCAGTTAGCCCGTCAACAGCATTATCTACCTGGTCTTCAAAGTAGATAGCACATTTATCCAGCATGGAATCCAGTGCGCCTGACTCCTCACCAATGCCGACCATTTGAGTGATCATGACAGGAAATAATGTTGTATTTTTGATGGCAAAATTTAATTGCTGGCCTGTTGTTACATCGTCTTTAATTTTTCTTGTGGCAATGGAATACACGCTATTGCCAGTAGCTCCAGCTACCATATCCAAAGCATCCACAAGCGGTACACCAGCAGAAAAAGTGGTAGAGAGAGTTCGCGTGAATCGTGCGCAACACGATGAATTCAGAATGGGGCCCACGATCGGAAGTTTCAGAGAAATTCTGTCTACAGCGTCGCGTACCGCCGGAGATCTAACTTTTGCCTGTTTGAACAGGGAAGCAAAAACCACGACGCCCGCTATTACTTTCCACCAATGTGCGATAGCTAAATCTGACAGCGTTAATACAAACTGGGTAAAGGCTGGCAATTCTGCGCTAAAGGCGGAAAATGTAGCGGCAAACTGGGGTACAACTTTAACAAGCAAGATGCCTGTCACTACAATAGCAACGACTACTACAGCGACCGGGTAGTTCATGGCTTTCTTTATTCTGGATTTTAGCGCCTCTGATTTTTCCTTATAAGTGGCAAGACGATCGAGCATGGTTTCCAATGCGCCCGACTGCTCACCTGCAGCAACCAGGTTGCAGAATAAATCATCAAAATAACGAGGGTGTTTACGAATACAATCAGCAAAATTATTACCGGCGGCTACATCATCCCGTATTGCCCCCACCAGCTCTCGCATGGAAGGATTCTCGACGCTTTCAGCCACGATTTCGAAAGATTGCAGCAGGGGAATACCAGCTTTCACCATGGTTGCCAGTTGGCGTGTGAACACGGCAATGTCGCCGGGCTTTATCTTTTTCCTGTTTGGGCCAAACAGCCCCCCGGGCTTGCGTTTGACGCGTGTTGGCACCACTCCCTGTTTGCGGAGCAGAGCCTTGGCCAGTGCCTGGCTGCCACCCTGGATTTCCCCTTTGGTCTTGTTGCCGTTTTTATCGGTTCCCTGCCAGAGGTAGATGCTTGTTGCTGCTTCAGTTGCCATAGGGCACCTCATCGTGTAATCGAACAAACAAACCACGCCGACTATACCATGGCAGCGGCTATTTATGTATTTGCCAACGTTGACCAGAAGCTTGCTCAGGTCAACCTGTTAGCTTCCTCCAGGCTGGTCACGCCCGCAGCCACCTTGAGTAGTGCAGAATCCCGCAGATTCAAGAAACCTGCCTGCTTGCCGTACTCAGCAATGCCTGCTTCCAGGCTGCCCGCCATGATAATTCGAGAAAGATCCTCAGCAACAGGAAGCACTTCATAAAAACCAACTCTTCCGCTATAGCCATCCTGGCAGTGCTTACAACCCTGGGCTCGATACAGTGTCAGGCTGGAGAGCTGGGCAGTCGTAAAACCTTGTTCTATCAGTACTCCTTCGGGTATTTCAATACATTTTTTACAATAATCACAGAGTCGTCGTGCCAGGCGTTGCGCCATTACAAGACTGATAGTATTGGCCAGATTGTAGGCCGGGATACCTATACTGCGCAGCCTGGAGAGGCTGGCAGCCGCGCTGAGAGTATGCAGTGTCGTCAGTACAAGGTGCCCGGTTTGGGCGGCTCTTATGGCAATTTCTGCGGCTTCCACATCGCGAACCTCGCCAAGCATGATGACATCCGGGTCTTGACGTAGCAGGGCGCGTAAAGCGGAGGCAAAGGAAAGCCCCGCCCTGTGGTTGACCGCGAGTTGATTTATCCCTTCAATCGTTATCTCGATTGGGTCTTCCACTGTAGAGATATTTTTCGACTGAATATTAAGCTCTTTAAGCCCGCTATAAAGAGAAACCGTTTTGCCACTTCCCGTAGGCCCGGTCACCAGAATAAGCCCCTGGGGTCGGTGCAGCGCATGCAGGTAAGATTCCTTCTGAATTGGCTCCATGCCGAGGGAATTCAAGCTCAGGCTCGTGTTCATGGGGTCAAGTATGCGCAGCACGATCTTCTCTCCCCAGAGAGTTGGCAAGGTATTGACTCGTAAATCAATGACTCTTTTCCTGGCGAGCATAATTCGTATGCGACCGTCCTGGGGGAGTCTTTTTTCCGATATATCAAGTCGTGCCATTATCTTTATTCGAGACGCCAGCCGTGGCGAGAGTTTTACCGGGGGGCGAGTCATCTCTCGCAGTAAACCGTCTATGCGGAAACGTATACGATAGATTGACTCATAAGGTTCAAAGTGAATGTCAGATGCCTGCATGGCGATTGCTTCCAGTAGCAGCTTGTTGATGAAGCGAACCAGAGGGGTTTCATCGAAGGCATTTAACTCTTCGTCAGCGTCTAATTTATTGCCGGGATCAATTTCGATATTGTCCAGGCCGAGATCCGGGGTGATTTCTTTTGCTTCGTAGCGACGATCCAAACGTTGCAGGCAGGTTTCAATGGCGGATGTCAGTTTCGATACTTCGACAACAACCAGTTCAACCTTAAACCCACAGTGGAAAGTTAATTCATTTATTGCGCTGGTATCTCCCGGATCAGCGCAGGCGAGGAACAGCCGATTACAACGGATAGACAAGGGCAGCAAGTGATGACGTTTTATCAGTTCCGCGTCAACGATTTTTTCTGGCCAGCTTTGTATGTCGAAGCTGTCAAGTTCGAATACTGGCAGACCGAATTCTTCAGCCGCTGCCAGGGCAATAGTTTCTTCTGCTATCAAATTGCTACTGACAAGGTGTCTGACCAGTGAAGTATTTTGCTCCCTGGCAGCAGCAGTTGCGAGAACCGCTAGTTGTTCATCAACTAGCTTCTCCGAAACCAGCCGTCGGGCAAGGCCAGCCAATTTACCAGGCATAGAGACGCAACCTTGTTAACCGTGAAACTCTATAGAGTTATAATTGTAGGACATCTGTCCGGTATGTCCTCATTATCCGAAAAATCCGTTAAAGACAATTGCTGGCGAGAGATTTACTGCCAGCCGATGCAAGGCACTTGTCGATTAGCCTGGCTGTTTCTCCAGCTCGGCTGGCCGTGATCCCGTGTTCTGGTATTCAGGAATGCTGCTCAGCGCAGGTATAAGCCCTACTCTTTCGAGTAGCTGTCAGGATTCGCTGGCGTTTACCCCTACCACTATCGCCTTCTTACCTACACTTCTTGCCGGTTGTTATCCGGCGATGCCTTGATCATGATGTTCGTAGTCCCGGGTTCAAGGCGCTTGCCGATCATCCAGCAAGAAACAGGAGTCCATGAGTAAATCCAATTCCTCAATTAGAGCCGCCAGTGACGTTGGGGGGACGTTCACCGACCTGGTCTACTTCGATACCAATGCCGGGCAAGGCGCAGTGAGTGCTGTTAAAACCGATACCACGCCACCAGATTTCGAACGTGGTGTACTGGACAGCCTGACGAAATCCGGCGTTGATCCAGCAAGCCTGGACTTCTTCGCCCATGGGTCAACGGTAGTTATCAACGCGCTGACTGAAAAGAAGGGAGCCAAAACGGCGCTCATTACAACCCGGGGATTTCGCGATGTACTGGAGATTGCAAGGGGGAATAGACCCGATCTGTTCAATTTCAACTTTCGCAAGCCCAAGCCTTTCGTGGATCGATACCTGAGACTGGAATTGGACGAACGCATTGACTACCACGGCAACTTGCAGCAGCCGGCTGACTGCTCGACTTTGCCTGAGCAGCTTGAGTACCTCAAGAGTGAAGGCGTTGAGGCAATTGCGATTGCGTTTCTCCATGCGTATACAAACCCGATCAATGAGCTTGCGGTTGTTGACCAGATCCGGCGCCTTTGGCCAACTGTCTCATGTATTGCATCGCATCAAGTTTCTCGCGAATGGCGCGAGTATGAGCGTACCAATACGACAGTGCTTGCCGCCTATGTTCATCCGATCGCCAGGGCCTACATCGAGCGCCTTGAAGAGGGTTTAAAGCAGGGCGGCTTGAGCGGCAGCCCGTACATGATGCAGTCCAACGGCGGTATCACCACGGCGGCGGCGGCAAAACGAAATCCGATTACGATGATCGAATCCGGTCCAGCCAGCGGGATTTTTGCCTCGGCTTATCTGGGTAAGGCCATCGGCGAAAATAACCTCATTGTTCTGGATATCGGTGGAACTACCGCCAAGTGTGCCCTGATTGACGAGGGCCAGGTCAAGGTAAGCACCGAATATCACATTGGAAGGACAAGTAAGAACCCGGGTTTTCCGATTCAGACTCCAGTTTCTGAAATTGTGGAAATCGGGAACGGCGGTGGCTCTATTGCCTGGATTGATGCCGGCAACAAACTGCATGTCGGCCCGCAATCCGCCGCTGCTAATCCGGGGCCAGCCGCTTATGGTCGCGGCGGCAATAAAGCGACCACTACGGATGCAAACCTTGTATTGGGGCGTATCGATCCGGCCAGCTTTGCAGGCGGAGAGCTTGACCCCGATTGGGATGCGGTGGATGCAGCTTTCGCGCCGTTGCAAGAAGCACTGTCAATGACCAGGATAGAAATCGCGCGCGGCATTGTGCAGATAGCAAACGCGAACATGGTCAATGCGCTGCGCCTCGTCTCGACAAACAAGGGATACGATCCGCGGAATTTCGCACTCATCGCGTTTGGTGGAGGTGGTGCAATGCACGCCGTTGCCCTGGCCGAGCAATTGAAAGTTCAGAAAGTGATTGTTCCTGTGAATTCGTCGGTTTTTTCAGCATGGGGCATGCTTCTTACCGACCTGCGCCGGGATTACCTGCTGACTCGACCCATGGCTGTCAATGCTGATAATTATGAGCAGTTGATTTCGACCTTCGCCTCGATGAAGAATGAAGCTGTGCGCGACTATCAAGAAGACGGTATCGACAACGCGGCAGCCAAAATTGAATTTGCGAGCTTTGCTGACATGCGTTACCAGGGGCAAGAGCACACCGTCAAGCTGCCACTCGACTTGCGGGACGGGGGACACCCGGATGAGCTGGCAGCGGCGATTGATGACTTTCACGCAGCGCACGAAAAACGATTTACTTATCGACTGAGCAACGCAGTACAGATTGTCAACTTCCACATTGTGGCAAGCGTCGCTGTTGAGAAACCGGGTCTGGCCGAACGTGCGCTTACCGGTGAACCGCTGGAATCGGCGATAATCGGTCATCGAGAAGTTGATTTTCACCCGCTTGGCTCGCATCGGGCGACCATCTACGATGGCACGCTATTGCAACCGGACGCCAGGCTTGGCGGCCCTGCTGTCATTCAAGAGCCGACCGTAACCTTGCCAATATTTCCTGGCAGTGTCGCAACATTGGATCGATACGGCAACTACCACGTTGACCTGAACCTGGAGGAGACGAAGTGAGTACAAGTTTGTTTGACCGCGAGGTCATTAAGGATGTGATTGTGGCGCTTGGGCAAGAAATGTTTGAAGCCATGGTTCGCACCAGCATGAGCCCAATCATCTATGAAAGCACCGATTTCGCGGTTGGTGCCACAGATGCAGTCGGCAATCTATTAGCGCAGGGCAACGGAGTAACCGCCTTCCTCGCAACCCTGGATACGGCGGTGCAAGACGTTTTGCTGCACTACCCCGGTACCGGCGATATTCAGCCCGGCGATGTAATTATTAGCAACAGCCCCTATCTCGGCGGCGGTACGCACTTATCGGACGTTGTCATCATTGTGCCGGTTTTCCACGAGCAGAAGTTGGTCGCCTTTACGGTCAACAAAGCGCATTGGACCGAAGTCGGTGGAACTCAACCCGGCAGTGTTTCCACGGAATCAACCGAGATATTTCAGGAAGGATTGCATTTTCGCTTTTTGAAGCTCTATTCCTGCGGCAATATTAACGAGGTTCTTGTGCAATTGATCAGAGACAACGTGCGCCTTCCCGATTCCACAATCGGTGATATGCACGCCGGTGTAGCGGCCGCCAGAGTCGGTGCAAACCGCATTGAGGAGATCATTAAGAAATACGGCATCGACGAAGTGCTGGCGGCAATGGATGACCTTTTGGACTACGGCGAGAAAATGACAGCGGAGGAGATTCGCAAGTTGCCGAACGGCGTTTACCAGGCCATCGATACTGTCGAGGGTGACGGGCTGGGGAACGGGCCGTTCTCGGTCAAATGCACAGTCACGATTGAAGACGACAAGGTACTCGCTGACTTCACCGGAACCAGTGCGCAAGCGCAAGGCCCGATTAACTGTTCGTACACCGGATTGGTCACCGGCGCCAGATGCCTGTTCAAGGCCGTTACCAACTCAGAGATTCCCGCAAATGGCGGTTGCTTTCGTGCCCTGGACATTATCTGTCCCCCGGGAACCCTGCTCAGTGCCGTGTCTCCGGCGCCGGTTTCGCTGTATTACGAATCGCTTATTGCAGCGATTGATGTGATGTGGAAAGCACTGGCACCAATTCTCCCGGATCGTTTGTGCGCCGGTCATCAACGTAGCGTAGGGGCAACATTTGTCTCTGGCTTGCACCCCGACACAGGTGAGTTATTCGTTTTGGGCGAACCCCTGGTCGGCGGTTGGGGAGCCTCGCACAATCTTGACGGAGACAACGGCCAGTTTTGTTGCGGCAACGGCGAAACCTACAATATTCCGGTTGAACTGTTCGAATCTCGCTACGGCTTGCAAGTTGAACAATACGCGTTTCACAATGAGCCGGGAGGAGAGGGGCAGTTTCGCGGTGGCAAGGGAGTTACGCTCGACTACCGGGTCATGACAGACGAGGCATTCCTGACGTATGCGGCCAGTCGCACCGAGGTCAGGCCGTGGGCGGTAGACGGTGGCAATGAAGGATCAACCAACTACGCAACAATCATCCGCAAAGACGGAAGCAGGGAAACTTATGCGATGTGTACCGTTGTTCGTGTCGAGAAAGGCGATTTGATTCGACTGGTATCCGCGACCGGTGGTGGACACGGCGCGCCGAAGTTGCGTCTCGCGTCCGACATACAGGCTGACCTCAAAAACGGTTACATAACCGCCGAGCAGGCGCGGGATGTCTATGGAGTGACAGCAGCGTAGACGCAGAACCGTCAGGGCAAGCAATGTGCCTACTGGTTGATCGTGTGGTTGATGGCGTTGACGGTGTCGATGCGCGGCGAGAAGCTGTTAGAGAAATATCAGGCGGCGGCAGCCAGCAGGTGAAACTGCTGTTATCCGGCGGCATTGAATGTGACAATCGAGCCTGGGACAAGGCGTGAAACTTCCATGCCAAAGCGTGGGCCTGGCCGCATCATGCCTACTTTGAACCATGTCTAATCTGATAGGTAATAACAGTGAGTCTGCCCGGTCGCGGCCGTGGATCCTGCGCGGAAAATTGCGGCCGCCATTGAGTCATCTATCCTTGATCGACCGATCAGCCCTGGTCGAGTCGCTCGATGAGTTGTTGGGCTATAAAGCTTCGGTCGTGGTCGCGCCTGCGGGCTACGGAAAAACCACACTTCTTACGCAATGGAGAAGTCGTCTTGTGAATGACGACATCACTGTCGCATGGATAAGCCTGGACGGACAGGATGATGACCCCTATCGATTCCTTTGTTACGGCATTTTTGCGCTCGCCAATGCCGGTATTGAATTCGGCCAATTGGAAATGCTGGCTGAGCAGGGACTGACCGAGCTGACAATCGATTCCGTTCTGGTTTCATTCCTCGCGGCAATTGAAGAGGATTCCTCAACAACCGTACTCATCCTGGACGACTACCACCGCCTTGAATCGCGCACTATCGACAATTTGCTGGACACAGTAATCGAAAGCTCTCCAGCAAATTTTCATTTAATAATCAGCTCAAGAAATCGACCAGGTTTCAGCATAGCCCAGCTCTGCGCCACCGGTCTCGGCATTGAAGTCGATGCCGAAAAACTCCGTTTTTCCGATCAGGAAATGCAGCAGGCACTGGAAACCGTCGCTGACGGGTCTTTACTGCAACGAATAAAGAACTCGACAGAAGGTTGGCCGGTGGCGGTGCAACTGGCACGCCTGGCGTTCGCTGCGGGCCGCAATGTTGGCGTTATGCCGGTGTCCGGCCGTGATGGGCACATTGCTGATTTTTTCTCTGGGCAAGTGGTCAGCGATCTGCCGCTTGAGACACAGGAATTTCTGTATAGAACATCGATCCTGGATCAATTCAACCCCGAACTCGCGAGCGCCGTTTGCGGAAGAGATAACGCCTGGAGATTATTGCAAGAATTGAGCGACCTTAGTATTTTGATTGTGTCGCTTGACGAAGAGGGCGACTGGTACCGGTATCATCATCTGTTCTCCGAGTATCTCCACAATCAACTAAAGCAAAGAGAGCCGGCCAAACTCCCCGACTATCACTTGAGAGCCTCGTCATGGTTCGAGCAAGACGGTGATACCCAACAGGCAGTGCGCCATGCGGTTCAGGCCGGTGATCTTGATCGCGCCGCCCGATTGATCGAAGCTGCCGGTGCCTGGGAACTCATACTCTACGGCGGCATCGGTTATCTGCGAAACTTGTTGCGATTGATACCTGAAGCTCGGCTCAGCGCTTTCCCCCGACTGGATGTCGCGAAAGCCTATCTCCTTCTAAAGAGTGGTGACGTTGCTGGTGCGCGAGCTCATTACGACCGTTCGCGGGCGCAAGCGTCAAGCGGACGCATTGCTGAAACGGATTTAATTGCTTTCCAGCGCGACGTTATCAACATAGGCACTCTGCTGTCCGTGTACGAAGACGATGAACAGGCCGCTGCGCATTGGCAACAGCTCGACTGGCAAAAGTTACCCAATGGTGAAGTTGATCATGTAAGCAACGGCGTGCTGGCATGCCAACGTGCAACAATGGAGATGTACACCGGCGAATTCGCTGGCGCGACGAATTCACTGAATAGAGCGATGCACTCTATGCGGCAAGCCAATGCGGTGCTTGGGCTTAACTACAGCCTGGTTCACGCCGGGCTGAATAATCTGCATACCTGCGAGTTCAATCAGGCCATAGCCAACGCGGAAGAAAGCAGTGCCATGGCAGCGGACAATTTCGGCATGGATAGCGGATTGAAGTCGTTATCGGATATTCTGCTAATTGCCCTGAAGTTTTGGCGCAACGAGACAAACGCAGCGGACTGGCTGCGATTCTCGTCCGCCTCTGAGCACGTTGCTCGCTACGACGGTTGGTTCGAAATCTACGCGCTTTGCCTGGAAACCCGGGTTGAGTACTGTCTTTTGCAGAATGACTATGAATCTGCCGCCGACGTTATTAGCTGGGCTCAACGGCTTGGCAACGACAGAGCGATGCACCGACTTGAGCAACACGCTGAAACAATGTCCTTGTTTGTGGCAATACGAAACCCAACCATGCGCTGCAACCAGGCCCTGGCCAATCGGCTGAAACGACGGGCACCGACAGGAACATGGCGCGAGCACCGTTTTCATTGGCGCGGCCACCTGTACGCGAGTCTTGCGCTGGCCGAATATTACGCAGACACGGACGCCAGTACCAGCGTTGCCTATTACACCGATGCAATCGATTGCTGTCGAGCGCTGGGCGCGAACTTTCTGTTGCTTCGCTCGCTGGCAGACTACGCCAGTTTTCTTCATCAAAACAACAGGCGCGCAAAAGCACTGGAACTTATCATTGAGACGCTGGCGCTTGCTGAACCACAGGGCCTGGTCACCGCGCTGGTTCGAGTTCGATCTGCGTTGCCACTACTGCGTTATGCGCAGCGACATTTGAGATCAGAAGTAGCGGATACGGCAACTCGCCGTTTCGTGGCGGACGCAATCGCTGTCATGCAAAACCGTCGTGTGAGTCGCACCGACCCATGGAGCGAACTGCTGAGCCCGCGTGAATCAGAGATTCTCGCGGAGCTGGATCTTGGTCATTCAAATAAGCAAATAGCAAATGCTTTGGACATGACCGAGCATACTGTAAAGTTTCACCTGAAAAATATATTTCAAAAACTTTCAGTCGGCCGCCGCACAGAGGCACTGGTGGTGGCGCGTGAAAACGGCCTGATTTAACTGTAGGAGATGCGTATGCCAGCAGCGCCCCTGGTACTTGATGCACCGACCATGGAAGCCTTGCTCAACACTGAAAAACTGTTGGCAGCCCTGCGTCACGGGTTCATGCAGGGCACAACGGCTCCGGCAAGAATGCACTACGCGCTGGACAATCCGGAAGCGGACCGGTTCTTGTTGCTGATACCGGCGTGGAACAGCGAATACCTGGGCACCAAGGTTGTTACCGTATTTCCGAATCGAGTGCCGTCGATTGCCGCACAGTATCTACTGTTTGACGCGCAGAGAGGCTCGCTAGAGGCCATCCTCGACGGCACTGCATTGACCCCGTGGCGAACGGCGGCGGTATCTGCGCTTGCCTCATCGACTCTGTCGCGAGCAAACAGCAAATCCTTGCTACTGCTTGGTACGGGAGCGGTTGCGCGTTGCATGCTGCGGGCGCACTGCTGGGTACGCTCGTTTGAGCGAATATTTGTATGGGGACGGAACCACACTCGACTACAGGCTTTCGTTGACGATGCACGATCGGCAGGGTTTTCTTGCGACCCGGTGACGGACTATCGTTCCGTCATCTCTGATATGGATATCGTATCCAGTTCTACCGCTGCCGTTAATCCCTTGATTATGGGAGCCGAGATCAGTCCAGGCACCCATGTGGATTTGGTGGGTTCTTTTCGTCCAACGAGCCGCGAGGCTGACGATCAGCTAATGCAGATCGCGAGTAAGTACGCGGATACCATTACCGGAACCGTCAAAGAGAGCGGCGACTTCGCGATACCGATAGCACAGGGAACTCTATCTGAGCAGGATATTCTTGGTGATCTGTTGGGTATGGCAGAGGCCAGAAGCATCGCACGGCAGTCAGATGATGAGGTAACCGTCTTTAAATCCGTGGGAACGGCGGTCGCCGATTTGTCGGCGGGTATCTTCGCATTGAAGGCTTTTGCCGCTTCTCGGCGTGGCTCTATGGATTTGGAATCCTGCCCGTTTGAGTAGCTGGATGCAGAACCGTCCGACTGTATAATCCTGTGCTGAGATGAGATAACGGCGGCAACAAACTACTCCAATTACTGGCCAGGCTACTCGATCCCAACTTGAAGTGGCCGGCCAGCAAGCGCAATCTGAATTGCTGAAATGGGTGCTAAATTGTATCAAATGACACTGCCAAATCGGTCGAGAACGCGATGAGTGACTCTGACGCAACAATTTATGCCGCCAGCGATGTCGGGGGTACTTTTACAGACCTGGTGTACTTTTCTGTTGGCAAGAACGAGGAGATAAGCCCGATGCGCTCGCGCAAGGTGCATACCACACCGCCGGAATTCGATCGGGGCGTGTTCGAATCCATCCAGGCCAGCGGAATCAGCCCGCAGAAATTCGCGTTTTTCGCCCACGGCTCCACTGTTGTTATCAATGCCCTGACCGAAAGAAAGGGCGCAAAGACCGGGCTCATCACCACGCGCGGATTTCGCGACGTATTAGAAATCGCCAGGGGTGATCGACCAGACTTTTTTAATCTTCGTTACAAAAAGTCGCCGCCCTTTGTACCGCGTTATCTGCGAGCGGAAATTACCGAGCGGCTGGATCACACGGGAAGCGTCCGCACCCCGGTCGCATTCCAGCAGCTAGAGCCAATTCTGTCGCTATTTCGAAAAGAAGGCGTTGAGGCGATAGCCGTTTGCTTCTTGCACGCCTATGCAAACCCGGCGCACGAGAAAGCCGTCACCGAGGCAATCGGGCGCCAGTGGCCGGATATACCGGTGGTTGCCTCGCACCAGATCAGCCGCGAATGGCGAGAGTATGAGCGCACAAACACCACCGTGCTCTCTGCCTACGTGCAACCTGTTGCACAGAAATACCTCGATGAACTCGAACAAAAGCTATTGGCTGAGAAATTCGCTGGCGCAATGTATGTCATGCAGTCGAATGGTGGAATTGACACGCTTTCGACGGTCAAGGCCAAGCCCGTCACCATGGTCGAATCCGGGCCAGCCAGCGGCATGCTGGGTGCTGCGATGCTGGGTAAGCTCATCGATGTTGCCAACATCATTGCCCTGGATATTGGTGGCACCACGGCGAAGTGCTCGCTCATCGATGCAGGCAACGTACGAATTACCAATCAATACATGATCGAACAAACTCCGTTGAAGTCCGGTTATCCGATCATGACACCGGTTGTCGATATAGTGGAAATTGGCAATGGGGGCGGATCAATCGCCTGGGTAGACCCTGATAAAAAACTTCACGTCGGCCCAAAAAGTGCGGGGGCATTACCCGGTCCCGTTGCCTACGGCAAGGGTGGAACACAGGCAACCACTACAGACGCCAACCTGATGCTCGGTCGAATCAACCCGGATTACTTCGTGGGCGGCGGAATCGTCGCTGATATGACGGAAGTAGGCTTATGTTTTGACGCATTGGGAACGCAGCTCGGCATCAGCGCGATGGATGCAGCCAGAGGTGTAATTCGTATCGCCAATAACAACATGGTCAATGCGCTCAAATTGGTGTCAATTAATAAAGGTTATGACACCCGCGACTTTAGCCTGGTAGCGTTTGGCGGCGGCGGTGCGATGCACGCCACCAGCCTGGCCATCGAATTGAACATTCCGCGGGTGATAATCCCGGCCCATTCGGCAGTTTTCTCCGCATGGGGAATGTTGATGTCGGATCTTCGCCGAGACTTCATCCAGACAAAAGCCATGGCGTTTAAGGCCGCGAATCTGTCGCGTATCGAATCGGGTTTTGCTGAGCTTGAGGCGGAGGCAACAGCGGCATTTGAAGCCGATGCGGTGTCGGCAGAAGGCGTCCGCTTTGAACGGCGCGCAAACATGCGCTACCAGGGCCAGGAGCATACTGTCCAGGTAGTACTTCCCGCGAACATTGATGAAGCCGAATTCAGTGCATTGGCGCGGCACTATCATGAGACCTACGAGAGAGAGTATACCTATCGTCTGGAGAATTGCATCGAAGTCGTTGCTTTTCATTTGACGGCCTACGGCGTCGTTGAGCGCCCCAAACCTGCGCTGCTAGCCAAGAAAGACGGAGACTATTTGCGCGCAAAGAAAGGCAGGCGCGAGGTGGATTTTGACGACGAAGCTGTCATCAACGCCCTGATTCTTGATCGCGAGCTGTTGGGTGCCGGCGATTGCTGGGAGGGGCCGTGCATTGTCGAGGAGGCTGGCAGCACAGCGGTCATTCATCCGCAGCAGAAGTGCCACGTAGACGAGTACGGCAATATTCACATCGAGCTAAACTGAGCGGCGCATGACGACACAAGTAGACAGGCAAAAGAAGCGCGAAACGGGATCATCGTTGACCATTTCGAACTGAATACCGGGCCAGGCGGTGAGGGCGAATTTGTGGGCGGTCGCGGCATTGTCCCCGACTGTCGAATTCGATCAGGCAACGGGTGGATTACCGCCATGTACTCACGCGGAAAGTATCCGCCGTGGGGATTGCATGGTAGAGCGCCCGGCACATCAAATCGAATTGAGGTTCTGCGCGCGAGCGGCAGCGCCGAAACTTATAATACCTGTTATGGGATCGAACTAAACAGGGACGATGTGCTTCGAATCATTACAGCAAGCGGCGGTGGCTACGGTGACCCCGGCAGATGCGATCCGGCACGACTGGCCATGGATAGTCGCAATGGTTTCCACAACGGTTTTATTGTCGCGGAATCACCGTGAGGGAGTACATCGTTTGAGTACCAGGCTGGCAATGGCGGCAAAATCAGGGCAGGCAACAGTGGACCCGATAACGCTGGAGCTTATTCAGCAATCCCTGCACGCGATTGCACAAGAAATGTTTGCGGCAATGCGTAAGACAGCAATGAGTTCCGTCATTTATGAGGTTCTCGATTTTGGTGTCGCGATAACGGATGCCGAAGGCAATCTGGCAAGTTCTGGTGCCGGGATACCCTCCTTCGTTGGCATGCTCGACCCGGGAGTCAAGGCCGTCATTCGAAAATTTGGTCTGCCAAATATCCGCGCGGGGGATATTTTCATCTCCAATGATCCATTCGAAGGGGGCGTAAGCCACACTAACGACGTGGTGCTGGTTATGCCGGTGTTCCACCAGCAAACACTGGTCGCCTGGACTGCAAACAAGGGCCACTGGATGGACATCGGCGGAATGGTTCCGGGAGGCAATTCACCCAATGCGACAGAATTGTTTCAGGAGGGTTTGATTCTTCCAGAGATTCGCCTGTTTCAAAATCAGCAGCCCATTCAGGCCATACTCGATATTATCACCCAGAACAGTCGATTGCCGAAACAGGCATTGGGCGATCTGTGGGCTGGCGTTTCTGCCTTGCGAATGGGCGAAAAACGACTGCTACAAATCTGTTCGCGGTACCGTACCGACGTATTCCTTGCCGCCGTTGAGGACTATTTGGATTGGGGAGAGAAACGGATGCGGCGCGCCTTGAAATCCCTTCCAGCGGGAACCTGGACATCGCGGGACTTGATGGACGATGGCAGAGTCTTGTGTGCCAAAGTCACCATTGCCGAAGATGCGTTTATAGTCGATTTCCGTGGCAATCCGGCGCAAGACTCGGGACCACAAAACTCTTCCTGGTACGCGACATTGGTTGGTGTTCAGGCAATGTTCAAGAGCCTTGTGCTGCCATCAGGTCCCGCCAACGCAGGCACGTTTCGAGCACTCGAATTGATCTGCGACGAAGGCAGTATGTTTGCCGCGAAACGTCCGGCAGCCGTAGGCTTGTATTACGAAAATAAGATTCGGGCTTCGGACCTGATATGGAAAGCTGTCGCACCAGTGTTGGAATCCGGGGACGCGGCTGGCCACTTTTGTTCAATTTGTTCGACCATGATTGGGGTGGAAGACGACGCCGGGAATCAAGCCAGTTTCATCGAACCCGAGGTTGGTGGATGGGGGGCACGCAACAACGCCGACGGCGAGAGTGCGCAATTCAGCAGCTCTCACGGACAAACCTTTAACTGCCCTGCGGAAATCAACGAAACTCGCCATGGCGTATTTGTTGAACAGTACTCGCTGAATGAGGAACCAGGCGGTGCCGGCAAGTGGCGCGGAGGGAAGGGGATCGACCTCCGTTATCGCATTGAGCATCCGCGCGCCTGGGTAACTGCTGCCTATACGCACGCAAAAATTCGCCCCTGGGCTGCAAAGGGCGGAGAACCCGGAAGCACAAACCGCTTGTCCATTATTCGATCGGATGGAACGGTCGAAAACATCGACAGCGCAAGCGCCCTGGAATTGAAATTCGGAGACACCGTCTGGATTAGAACGGGCAGTGGCGGAGGCTACGGCGACCCCAAAGAGCGACCACAGGCTGACGTACTCGCGGATTTGAAGAACGGCTACATAAGCGAAAACCAGGCAACTACCGTGTATGGATTGAACTTAAAACAATTGAACCCAAAATAATTGAACCCAAAACACCTTGACCCGGCTACCTGGCCCAGGCTGATGAATAAAATGATGAACGCTCAAATTCGTCTTTCAGGCAGCACAGTTCGCTTAGGCGATTTTAATTCGTTGTTTGATGGCTGGAGCTACCTTGAATAGCTCAAACGCTTCGATGTCACTTTCTGATGGCGGCGCGCAGCTCCACACCGCGCTTGGCGACCATCCAAATTGCTGTTTGAGTTGAGCAAGGTATTCAGCAGATTTGAACGATGCGCATACCGGATCAATGACTGGCACACCAAGTTCGGCCTGGATATCTTCGAACAAGCCATAGGTGCAGGTACAGCCGAGTATGAGCGCTTCGGCCTGATCCTCATCAATCGCCTTGCGTCCGGCCGCCAGAATTTGTTCCCTTGTGTAAACGCAATCCGCCTGCAGCCGATCAACCGGAATATCAATAGAGCGTATGGATGCCAGCGATTGGCTGTGGCCGTATCGTTCGATCAGTTGCTCCAGGTGGTGAGTCCATTTTTGTTGACCAACAATAACGGTAAATCTGTTGCAAAGATTCGTCGCCAACTGAAGGCTGCTTTGGCACGGCCCGACGATGATGGTGTCGCCTGATATTTCTCGTGCTGCATCCAGGGCGGGGTCGAAAAAACACCCGATGACGATGGCATCGACCCCCGCTTGCGCGCTCTGGCGTACCAGACGAAGTATGTCAGTACTAACTAATGTCTCGAACGTCAGGTATTCCAAATTCGTCAAACGCGGATAGGTATTCAGTGAAATGACTTCTGCATCGCTGTCCTCGCTCTTGATCGATTTGAGCAAATCACAGATTGCTTGCTCCTGTTCCAGCGCCGCAATCGTCTTTAGGAATTGCACACGTATTTTTGCCCTGTTTGTCATGTTCTATTTACCGCATATTTTATGATATTTCTTGAATATTAGCCTTGAATAGTCTTTCGTGATAGTCTTATTGTCAAGAGCTAACGAATAAAAATTGTAGTTATAGCATAAAATGAAAATTACGCCGACGAGCCGATAAAGCGCAGAATCGAGGGCTTTGTGATGAATCAAAACGCTGCTTCAGCACACAGCGATGAGTTTGTACCATTCAAGCTGGGAGCGGTGATACGAAAGCGGCGAAAAGAGCTGGCATTGACGCTACATGAGGTTGCCTTGAGGTCTGGTCTATCCATTGCCTTTATTTCCCAGGTTGAGCGTGGCCAAACGATTCCGTCCCTGATGTCTCTCTATCACATTAGTGAAGCCTTGCGAATCGAAATGAGCGAGTTACTTCGCGTGGCGAAAAAGTCGGTTTTGTACCGGCGCGCCGCCGCACCAGAATACCTTTCAGTGCAATCCAGAATCGCTTACATAAAGCTGAGCAACCGCTACCCCAACCAAAAGCTGGATGCCCTGATAATGGAAATACCGCCACGGTATCAATCGGTGGCGCAACAGGGTGAAGGCAAGGATGGTGAAGCGCTGCTGTTTGTCGACCGGGGACGAATCGATATCGCCTACGATGGCAAACAATTCAAACTCGGCAAGGGTGACAGCATGCACTACAAGCTGAACAAAACTCTTGAAATCTCAAACGCAACAACCAGCACTGCACGCGCACTGTGGGTCGGATCTGTGGTGTTGTACTAGCCTGTGGTGCTGTACGAAACAGCCCTGACCACGATAGCCGAGCGCCGGGATGGTGCTAGCAGAACCTTTATTGCCAAGCCGGGAATATCATCGTGAACAACAGTATCGACAAGAAGAAAGCAGCGGCAGCGAAAACTCCACCCTGGCCTCATCCGCTATACGCCTGGCTGGTAGTCGGCATACTGATGCTGGCGTATATTTTGTCATACGTTGATCGCAGTATATTGACCCTGCTGGTTGACCCGATCAAACAGGATATGGGTTTGTCAGATTTACAGATCAGCCTGTTGCACGGCTTTGCCTTTGCGATATTCTACTCTGCGCTCGGTTTTCCGATAGGCCGAATAGCCGATGTCAAGAATCGCGTCGGCGTCATTGCAATCGGTGTGACGCTGTGGAGTTTGATGACCGCAGCCTGCGGTATTGCCAAGAATTTCACGCATTTTTTCCTGGCTAGAGTCGGCGTCGGCGTCGGCGAGGCATCATTGAACCCGGCAGCGTATTCGATCATTACGGACTATTTTCCGAAGGAAAAGCTTTCACGGGCGATAAGTACTTATGTAATGGGTACCTACCTGGGGTTCGGCACAGCCTACATCATAGGCGGTACCGTAGTGCGAGCCATAGGTGACAGGCCAGACCTTGTCTTGCCAGTGGTTGGCACTGTGTATTCGTGGCAGCTAGCATTCTTTATTGTGGCGCTGCCAGGCGCACTCATACCCTTGCTGTTACTTTTCGTCAAAGAGCCCTTTCGAAGAGGCCGACTCAACAAATCGTCGAACGCGGTTCAATCAATACCGTTGCAGCAAGTCGCTGCCTTTGTTCGGCGCAACAAAACGACGTTTCTCTGCCACGCAACCGGCTACGGCCTGTTGGGGATAATGGTCAATGGTATGGCGCTGTGGACGCCAACATTTATGGTGCGATCATACGGATGGAATGCAGCCGATGCCGGCATCGCCTATGGTATATTGCTACTTGTGTTCGGCGGTAGCGGCGTCTACTGTGGCGGCTGGTTGGCCGACGTGCTGCAGCAGAGGGGGCGCAAGACCGCCGCCCTGATCACCGCTTGCGGATGCGCCTGCCTGCTGGTAATTCCCGCCACGCTGTATCCGTTAATGCCGTCGGCAAAAACCGCGCTCATGGTGATGGCGCCGATGATTTTTTTCTCCAGCGCACCGTGGGGCATTGCTGTTTCGGCGATTCAACAGTTCACGCCGAATGAGCTTCGGGGCCAGATTTCAGCACTCATGTATTTGTTCCCGGTCAATTTGATTGGCATCGGTTTTGGGCCAGCCATTGTAGCTGTTCTAACCGATTACGCCTTTGCCGATGCCAACGACTTGCGCTACTCAATGGCTATTGTCTCTATGATTGCATCAGTTTTGGCGGCTATCGTGTTGCGCCTCGGACTAAAACCATTCGGCAGGAGCCTGGAAGCCGCTGAGAAATGGAAAGACGACACGTAGCGGTTCATTTCTCCTGCGCCCATTCATCAACAAATTGATAAAGGCTCCGCATCGGCCTATGCTTTGTTTCTACAGAATCAACGGCGGCGACCTATGAACGGGCAGCACTCCACAAGCGATGAGCCACAGGGATCCTGGATTTTCCGCGCAAAAATACGGCGGCCGCGCCAGAATATCGTCCTTATTGAACGACCGCAGTTGATCGAAAGTCTTAATCAATGTCTCGACTACCAGACCTGCCTGATCACTGCGCCGGCGGGCTACGGAAAGACAACACTGCTGGCACAGTGGCACGCAACTCTCGCAGCACAAGACGTCAAGGCAGCCTGGCTTTCGCTTGACGAGGGGGATAAAGATGCCCAGAGGTTTCTGTCCTACCTGATTTGCGCCCTTACTCATGCCGACGTGAACCTTGGACAGCTATCCATGCTTGCCGAGCAAGGGCTCGCAGACCTGTCTGTAGACGCTGCACTTGCGGCCATGCTAGAGCAGGTTGATGCAGGTCAGCAGAGTGTGGTTCTTGTTCTTGACGACTACCATCGAGCGGCATCAGGGGAGATTGATGAACAAATTGAAAGACTGATTACCAATGCACCTGGAAATTTTCGGGTTGTCATCAACAGTAGAATAGCCCCAACCTTCAGCTCCTCGTATCTAGTAGCGACCGGCAGGGCGTTGACGCTTGATGCAGAAGCCCTGCGCTTCTCGGAAGATGAATTGCGACGTGCATTCGATGACAAGCTCAGCGAACTACAGCTGGCAAAATTCTACTCAACAACCGAGGGTTGGCCAGTAGCGATTCAGCTTGCAAAAATTGCCATCAGAGAGATCGAACCGGATGTGCTGCTTGACTCGTTCGCGCAGCGCTCCGGGCATTTGGCATCTTTCCTCGCCGATCAAGTGTTCGGCGACTTGAGCGATGAGACACAACAGTTTTTGTTGCATACCTCCATCCTCGAACAATTCAATTCGGGTCTTGCCAATGCAGTTAACGAAAATGACCGTAGTGGCCGCGTCCTAAAAAATCTGGAGCATCTTGGGGCGCTGATTGTAGCCGACGACACGGAGGGAGGCTGGTATCGGTACCATCATCTGTTTGCGGAATTTCTGCACAATCAATTAACCGCAACTGAGCCATCACTCATTCCGACGCTTCACCGGCGTGCCTCGCTCTGGTATGAGTCGGAAGGGGACACAAGTGCTGCGGTAAAACACGCTAAATTCGCGGGGGAGATTGACCGCTGCGCTACCTTGATCGAGGATGCTGGCGGATGGGAAATCATACTGTATCGAGGCATTCTTCAGTTGCGCGATCTGTTGCGACACGTATCTGACCTGGATTTAACGGCGTATCCCCGCTTATTGCTGGCGCAGTCGTATTTGTTAGTTAAGAAAGGAGAGACACAGCGGTCACGGGCGTTGTTCGACGCCGCTGTCGCGAGCCGCACACGATCCGGCGAAAATCCGCGACTCGATCGTGACATAGTCAACTTGAAAATACTGCTGGATGTTTACGAGGACAAGTTGGATTCCAGGTCAGATCTTAGAAAGATGATCCAAACAGAGGAGGACTTTCCCGATGACGATTATCTTGCAAAAGGCATATTCGGATGCACCGAAGCATCGGTGGCGATGTCGCTGGGGCGCTTTGAGGAAGCACGCACTCACGCAAAAAATGCAATGCGTTCGATGCGGCAAGCCGACACCATACTGGGTCTGAATTATTGTTATTTGCACGCGGCAATGAGCGATTTCTATCGCTGCGAAATTCAACAAGCGAAGGCGAACGCTATTGAAGCGAGCAGCATGGCGCGGGACAACTTCGGCGCCGATAGCGGATTAAAGTCGCTCGCGGATGTCATTCTTGGGGCGCTGTTCTATTGGACCGACAATCTCGGGCCAGAAGACGAGCAGCGCTTTCTGGCTGCCCTGGATTTTTCTGAACGAAATGACGGCTGGTTTGAAATTTACGGGATTGGTATCGAGGCAGAACTGGGTCTTGAATTGGAGCGGCAGGACTTTGACGCCGCTATTCGAGCGCTGGAGCGAGCAGAACGAATTTCAAATACAAGAGGAATTGCCCGGCTGGAACAGCTTGCGGTTGCTTATCGACTCGACGTCTTCACTCAAGCCGGTGAGCGCCGCGAAGCGGCTCGAACTGCAAGCAAAATCGAACGCTTCACTGTTATAGGCCAATGGCGAAAATCGCCGGTGAGCTGGCGCACTCACGAAGCATCTTGCCGGGTGTTGGCGGTACATTTCGCGCAAAAGGATGTTGACAAATCACGTATCTACATTAAAGACGCACTCGAATGCAGCAAAGACCTGGGCGCAAGATTTCATTTGCTCCGTTGCCTGATCACCAATTCAATCCTGACAGCGCAGAGGGGAGAGCGCGAAGTCGCCTTGCAGAGCCTGTTCGACGCGCTTTCCATCGCCTCTGCAAACGGTGTCAAGAAGCCGTTCGAGCTGTCGAAGGCAATCGTGCCGCTCATGTGGCAAGCGCTTAGCCACGGCCGCTCAGAAGCCGTGGAAACAGCAACACTGAGTTTCCTGTCCGCTATTTTGGACAGCTTTCATCGTAGAAGCTCGGAAGCCGGCCCGGGCATTCCGCTGCTAAGCCCAAGAGAGAACGAGGTAGTGATGGAGCTATCTCAAGGACGCTCCAACAAGCAGATTGCACGAGCACTCAGCATGACCGAACACACCGTGAAGTTTCACCTGAAAAACGTGTTCGCAAAACTTGAAGTAAACCGGCGCGCTGAAGCCATCACGGTGGCACGCAGTATTGGCCTGGCGCCGTGAGCCAGAACCTTTTTTGTATCAGCAACCAGACAATGGTGCTGAGGTCACTGTCACTATGCATTGAATTGAAAAGTATCGATTACTGTGGGCTACTGAAAGCCCACGGCAGTTTTGGCATTGACCTTTCCCCGGATCTGGCAGAGTACTCTCATGATGAGAGATTCATTGTAAGCCGCCCTCTGAGCCCCTCTTACTAGCCCCTGTCGTTGATTGCTGATTTCAGGCCACGGCGCGGACGACGATGGCTTCCTTGAGACCCATTACCAGACCTTCCACGCCTGCCATACGCTCGTTCAGCCCATGTTGCGCGGCGTTCAGGTTGTCAATTTTGTCGGTAAGTTCATCGCGGACGGTCTGGATATCTTCGCGCAGCTCTGTTCGTGTGGCCTGGATTTCACCACGTACGCCCTGGATATCTTCGCACAGCTCTGTTCGTGTGGCCTGGATTTCACCACGTACGCCCTGGATTTCACCACGCACATCCTGGATATCTTCGCGTAGTTCCGTTCGTGTGGCCTGGATTTCACCACGTACGCCCTGGATTTCACCACGTACGCCCTGGATTTCACCACGCACATCCTGGATATCTTCGCGTAGTTCCGTTCGTGTGGCCTGGATTTCACCACGTACGCCCTGGATTTCTTCGCGTAGTTCCGTTCGTGTGGCCTGGATTTCACCACGCACGTCCTGGATGTCTTCGCGCAGCTCTGTTCGTGTGGCCTTAATTTCACCACGGAGGCTCCGGGTCATGGCAAAGATTGAACCAAGAATTGCTACGGTCATGCCTGATATGGCAAGAATTTCAGTTGTCATAGTGTTTCTCCTTTAAGGATAGTTTAGGTGATTAAAAAGCGCAGCGCAATTCCAGCAGCACTATCTGCTATAATGGCCAGCCACAAGGCTTGAAAGAGGGATTCACCGGCCCTTGAAGCGCTGGTGCTACTCTATCTGGGGATTTGGGGGTTTGATCGGGAAGGCGAGGCGCGAGAGGGAGTTGTTTGAAATCATTGAGTAAAGTAGACTGCTACACTGGATCACAAACATGTTAACCGTGGAATCGCCGCATGTCAGGCAGGACATAGAAGATGACTGTCCCTTGCATAGAGTGGGAAAGCTGGAATAAATGGTCGGCATTGTTACTTATCTTGCCTCCAGAGCTGGAGCCTGTACAAATGAGGCAATGATACCCGAGATGAGACTGTGCAAAAATCCAATATTCGTCATCCCTGCACCACCCTGTCATTCCTGCGAAAGCAGGAATCCAGTGAAACACACAAACCGCAGATGTTTTCCACATGTAACGCGGCTGGCGGGGGTTTGTTGCACGGTCTCAGATGAGTGATACCCATAGATGCTGGTACGAGACCATCCAAAGGGAAATGCAGCCGGATCGGGCGAGTTTTTGAATCTATTATTATTAATAATAAGGAAGTAAAAACACTAGAAGTAAAAATTAACAGGAACGAGGCCTCTCCCCAACTCTCCATCGGGTGTGGTCTGAATGGAGAAAGCATGAGTTTATTTAGCCTCAAGGATAAAGTAGTAATTGTTACCGGTTCGAGTAAAGGCATAGGCCAGGCGATAGCCGCTCGAATGGCTGAGCAGGGAGCAAAAGTTGTTATATCCAGTCGCAACCAGGAAGCTTGTGATGAAGTGGCCGCTGGGATTTGTGCACAAGGCGGTGCGGCAGTCGCCATCGCTTGTAATATAAACCACAAGGAACAATTGCAGGCATTGGTTACTAAAACCGAACAGCAGCTTGGGAAGGTAAATGTGCTGGTTTGCAATGCCGCGTTGAACCCCTATTTCGGCCCTTCACAAGACATTCCCGATGCGGCCTTCGACAAGGTAATGCAGGCTAATATAGGCAGTGTTCACAGGCTTTGCCAACGAGTACTGCCGGGCATGGCAGAATTGGGCGGCGGTGCGGTGATTATCATTTCCTCGATAGGCGGCCTAAAAGGCAGTGACACGCTGGGTGCCTACGCCGTATCCAAGGCGGCAGATATGCAAATCGCACGCAATCTGGCTGTTGAGTGGGGGCCGAAGAATATTCGGGTTAACTGCATAGCACCAGGTCTTGTGAGGACAGATTTCGCCAGGGCGCTGTGGGAGAATCCGGCGATTTATAAGGCGACGGTGTCCAGGAATCCATTGCGTAGAATCGGTGAGCCGGACGAAATTGCAGGAGCAGCCGTATTTCTGGCGTCGGATGCGGGTAGTTTTACGACGGGACAAACAATCGTTATTGACGGTGGCGGAACAATCGCTGGCTGATCCAGTAATTACACTTATTTAATCAGGGTAGGGGAAGTAATAAAAATGATGGATTTAGGATTATCAGAAGAGCTGGTTGAAGTGCGGGAAAAGATTCGAATCTTCGTCGAAGAAAAAGTCGAAGCCGTTGAGTTGGAATACCACAATGAGGTAAGCGTTGGCGACAGATGGTCACACACAGAGCGCCAGGATGAGATTCTGCAAAGTTTAAAAGATGAAGCGCGCAGGCTTGGCTTATGGAATTTTTTCCTGCCTGAGAGCCAGGGCGGTGTCGGCATATCGAACCTGCATTACGCTCACCTTGCTGAGATTATGGGTAGAAGCAGGCTCGCCTCCGAAGCGTTTAATTGTAGTGCTCCCGACACTGGAAATATGGAAGTACTTGAGCGCTATGGATCTGAAGAACAAAAGAAACAATGGCTGGAACCTTTGCTGGCAGGTGAAATACGCTCCGCGTTTGCAATGACTGAACCCGCAATCGCTTCTTCTGATGCAACTAATATAGCGACCAGAGCAGTACTCGACGCTGATGAATGGGTAATCAGCGGTGAGAAATTTTATATTTCAGGTGCTGGAGATGCGCGCTGCAAGATCATGATTGTCATGGTGGTGACAGACCCTGATGCTGCCAGGCATGCGCGTCAGTCGCAGATTCTTGTGCCAATGAATACGGAGGGTGTGGAAGTAATTCGACCCATGCAGGTGTTCGGGCGCGACGATGCCCCGCATGGACATATGCACATCAAATTCCACAATGTCAGGGTTCCTGACAGTAATATTATTCTCGGGCGTGGTCGTGGCTTCGAAATCTCTCAAGGTCGTTTGGGGCCAGGGCGAATTCATCATTGTATGCGGTCAATCGGTGCAGCAGAGAAAGCGCTGGATTTGATGTGCAAGCGCGCAGTAAGCCGTGAAGCGTTCGGCAAGCCTTTGGCTGAGCTTGGCGGCAATTACGATATTATTGCCGACAGCCGCATCGAAATAGAAATGTGCCGCCTACTGACTTATAAGGCAGCATGGTTGATGGACACTATTGGCAACAAGGCAGCGCGGGATGCTATTTCCCAGATCAAGGTAGCAGTGCCAAACATGGCGCTTCGCGTTATCGACCACGCCATACAGATGCACGGCGCGGCAGGAGTATCGCAAGACTTTCCGCTGGCTGCCCTGTGGACAAGTCAGCGCACCTTGCGCCTGGCTGATGGTCCCGATGAAGTGCATCGTCGCCTTATTGCAAGAACGGAATTGGCGAAATACAAGTAGTTGCCAGCTTGCTTGCAAATGATCCATCATTCTGGAGAGTCGCATCTGTCTCCCGCTATCGAGACTGTGCAAAAATCCACTATTCGTCATTCCTGCACCACCCGGTCATTCCTGCGAAAGAGGAATCCAGTAAACCACCTAAACCGGCACGGCTTTTCCACAGCTAACGCAGCCTGGCGAGGGTTTCTTGCACAGTCTCTATAGCCGGGCAACAGGAATCACTGTATAAAACAAATTGCATTGATGGGAATAGGTGATGGCAATAGATAATGGCAGTGATGAATGATGGCAATGGATGATTCAATCGCAGTCATAATTCCTGCCTACAATAGAGTGAATACTCTACAACGGGCGTTGGATTCTGTTTTTGCACAAACTGCTGCGCAAACTTTTCCCAGGACTTTTTCCAGAGCTTTTCCCAGGACTACGGCGGTACAAGAAATTTGTGTGGTGGATGACGGTTCGAGCGACGGAACCCGGGAACTGATTGCGCATAATTACCCGACGGTAGGCTACGTCTATCAAGAGAACAGCGGGGTAAGTGCGGCAAGGAACACCGGCGTAAAGAATACCAGCAGCAGCTGGCTGGCGTTTCTGGATTCAGACGATAAATGGCTGCCGCAAAAATTGCAGTTACAATTGGAACTGTTGAGAGAAAATCCAGAATACAAATTGGTGCACAGTGATGAAGTTTGGATTCGCAATGGCAAGAGAGTTAATCAAGGGCGCAAGCACCAAAAAAGGGGGGGCTACATTTTTCCCTTTTGCTTGCCTCGTTGCGTAATCTCTCCTTCATCGGTGGTTCTTCATCGAGGATTGTTTGCTGAAATACAGGGTTTCGATGAGTCTTTACCAGCCTGTGAGGACTATGACCTTTGGTTGAAAATCTGTAGTCAGCAGGAAGTACTTTATATTGATAAGCCACTTCTTGCCAAGTATGGCGGGCATGAAGATCAGTTGTCAAAATTGCACTGGGGAATGGACAGGTTTAGGCTTAAGTCCATCGCTAATTTGCTGGCTTCATCAACGCTGGACAATACACAGAGGAAGCTGGCAATTTCTACGCTGCGTGAAAAGGCAGAAATACTAAAGAATGGCGCGCTAAAAAGAGGAAAGCTCGATGTCGTGCGCTATTATGAGCAACTTATACAAGAGTACGTTTAGGTACATGTCCCCGAATCGTCATTGTGGCAGCCAGACTCGATGATGACGCCAATAAATATAGTGGTCGCCCATAGTCTCGAAGCAAAGCCTATAATCTCGATGTTGAATTTGCAACCAGTGCAATCCGGGATGAAGTATCTCGAATACACAAACTCCAGCGGCATGACGCTGCTTGTTTCAGGAATCGGCAGAGAGGCTGTTACAGCCGCCGTTGCGTTTTTAGGTGAGCGGCAACGAAATGAACATGGCCAGCTAAGGGCCTGGCTAAACCTTGGTATCGCGGGGCATAAAACGGCGCAGACCGGAAGTGGCTGGCTGGCCAACAAGATTACAGAGCTGGCTTCTGCTTGCAACGCTTACCCACCTCAGCTTCTGCAAGGCTTTAACAGTTGCAGAGTAATAACGGTAGATGAACCGGAGAATGTCTACCCGGAAGATGCAGCCTATGACATGGAGAGCTCGGCGTTCTATGAGACCGCTACACAGTTTTCCACAGCAGAAGTCGTTCAAGTGTTCAAGATTGTTTCAGACAATACACGTAGCCCGCTAAGTAGAATGGAGCTGAAGATGGTGCCTGTCTGGATAGCGGCGCAGGAAAACAGTATTTTGGATTTGATAGCCAGGCTGAACGCTTTAGTGGTTGATTATAATAGTAGCCATAGCCTGCCTTCTTCCTATCAGGAAATTCGTGCTGCTTATCACCTGACAGTCAGTCAGGTGATACAACTGAGAAAGCTGTGCCAGCGCTATAAGGCGATGGGTAAGGAGCAAGAGCTGGACGCTATCTCTGCTTCCGCAACCGCTGGCAGCAAGCAATTATTGCAAAAACTGTCGTCCTGTTTGGAGGAAGAAAAACCTCGCTAACGGTTTTCTGCCATGTTTTCGGCAATCTATATAGAAGAAGAGCTGGCGCAATCTCAACGGGTTACGCAATTGCTCGCCAAATTTTCTCATGTTCCCCAAATTCACTGTGAGCGATACGCCGAGGTCTTTAATCGAAAATCGCAGAACTTTCGGCTGCAAAAGAAAGCACCGGCACTTATCCTGGCAAAGAAATATGGAAATTTGCTGCTGCCAACACCACCAGGATATGGTTTTGATGAAGGTAACAGTTATTATTTCTCGCACATGCTGAACTGTCCTTATGATTGCCGATACTGTTTTCTGCAAGGCATGTATAGTTCAGCGAATTATGTATTGTTTGTCAATTATGAGGAATTTGAAACAGCGTTGGAAAGCAAGATTCGAGGCAACGATGGTGGTGGTGTTTATTACAGCGGCTATGATTGCGATAGTTTGGCTTTGGAGCCGGTAAGCAAATTTTGTGAATATTTCCTGCCAGTTTTTGCCAGGCATCCGGATGCAATGTTGGAAATTAGAACCAAAAGCACCCAAATTCGATGTCTGCTGGAGCAGGCAACTATAGAGAATTGTGTGGTAGCAATGAGCTTTACCTCAGCAGAAGCAACGCTTCAATGGGAACACAAGGTTGCTTCCATCGAGAAACGAATCACCGCCTTGCGTAAGCTGCAACAAGCTGGGTGGAAAGTGGCAATTCGGTTTGAACCCCTGATTTTAGATGCTAGCCACCAAAGCGGCTATGGTGCTCTGTTCGACACTATTTTTAGTGCTCTTGATGTTGAAAAAATACATTCTGTGAGCAGTGGTTTATTTCGCATGCCACTGGCTTTCCATAAAAGGATCGTTACGCTTTATCCTGACGAAGAATTATTTGCCAGACCCACTGTTACCTCTAATGGAATGATTGCTCTACAGAACCACGAAGAGCACAGGTTGTTGGCAGAAATAGAAAAGCAATTGTTTGAATACATTTCACCGCAGCAATACTATCGTTGCGGGTAAACCTTTTTATGCCTTGAACAGTGAGGAATCAATCGATGGAGCATAACAATAATCAATTGCTGGTAATAACCGGCGCCTCCTCCGGGATAGGGCTGGCCATGGCCAATCTGTTCTTGCAAGCGGGCTACAAAGTGCTTGGAATCGCAAATAATTTCGATAAATCGACTATTCAGCATCCTGATTTCTCTTCAAAGACTGTGGATTTAGCAGATATTGATGCTCTCCCGGAGCTAATGTCCGAACTTGTTGGCAATATAAAACTTCCGGTAAAGGCATTGGTCAATAATGCGGGTATCGGGAGGATGGGGTTTCTGGAGCAGTTATCGGTAAAAGATATTCGCCTGGTAATGGACACGAACTTTACCAGCCACGCAATTGTGACAAAAGCATTTCTGCCACTGCTGAAGAAGCAAGGCATGGGCGATATAGTATTCACCGGATCGGAAGCTGCCTTAAAAGGTGCCAGGCAAGGCAGTATCTATTGTGCGAGCAAGTTTGCTTTACGCGGTTTTGCGCAGGCATTACGAGAGGAGTGTGCTAAATCGGGGCTGAGGATAACACTGATAAACCCTGGTGCTGTGCGCACACCATTCTTTGACGAATTACACTTCGAACCAGGTCCAGAGCCAGAAAATGCTATTGACCCAGAAGATATTGCCAGGGCTGTGTTGATGGTTCTCCAGGCTAGAGCCGGGACTGTGTTTGACGAAATCGTCCTCTCGCCCAGAAATCACGTTTGGCAGAGAAAATAATTCTCGGGGACGCTGGCACAAATCCACCTTTCCATTGTCCGATGAATGGTGTTTACATGGAGATGCAGGCGGGCGTGGGTTTCTTGCACAGTCTTGCAGGTGGGAATCCAAACATGATTGTGGCGATGCCTGGTCTGGCCTCGCTATTTTTAGAATAAGCTCAGCCAGACTTTCTCCTGTTTACCACGCACAGGAGAAACACATGAACGATGTCACTGAACCACAAACACCCACCGTTTACCGGAAGCAGCCATCACGGCATCACCTCGATCTTCAAAGGTTCCGGGTGATACAACAACTCACCGTCGGCAACTTGATAGCCAATAAACAACTCATAACTACCCACCTCACCGGATGACAGCGTGATCGCTTCTTCAGGGGTAAGATTGATGAAGGTATTGCTCTCTAGCGCAAGGTCTTGCTTGAAGAAGAACAGTGTTTCACCATCCCAGGGTACCAGCCCGGACGGCGTCAACAACACCACGGTGTCAGGAGCAGACGCCTGTCTTGCCGCCACCACAACATCGACCTGCTCGCCTGTGTCAGAGCGGCGCGGTGTGATCACAAACACGATATTCAGCGATTCACCTGCCGAGAAGGCATTGTCCTTGAAGTAAGTTTCACCGCCGTCGCTGCTCGCCCCGCCGCGGAACAGCGGCTTGCTGCCGGAGCCATCGTTATCCCCGGGGTTTAACAGCGGTGGTGCATTTACCTTCACCTGCAGGTGGGCACGACCCGAAGCCGAACCTCGAGGGCGCAACCTTACTTGAGCCGTATCCGTCTTGCCAACACGCAGTCCGGTAATACGCAATGTAGTGCCGTCAATGCTGGTTCGCACCGCCCCTAAATCACCGCTGACGAAGGGTGCCACATACGGTGGAAGCCCGCCGCTGATGGTTACTTCCTTAGTTTCGCCAAGCACCACAGTGAGACGCGCCGCGCTGAGTTGTAGTGGTGGAACGACGAGCACGGGTATTGGAATTACGACAGGTGTTGCCGGTATGGTCATGTCTGTGTCTTCGTGGCTAGAGGCACTGAACACTCCAAATGCAGAAAAGCTCGTGGCAAGGGCAGTAACTTTGTATGTAGCTTTATCACGACTAACATGTGGCAAGGCTTCCCACTTGTCCGCCGTCTCATCATAGCGAAAGACATACGAGTCTTTGTCTGCTGGCACATCGCCTTCTTCATAAGACAAAGTGACTTCACATCCTCTGGTAGGGCATTCATTCTCATCCACCGAAATATCAACCACCGTATTCACCACCAAAGTGGGTGGGGTTGCCCTGTCAATGCTCGGTGCCTTGGTCAAATCAATGCCATCCGTAGCAACTGCCCTGTTCGCTATCATTTTCAACTCTACAGAGGATACTTCGCTGGCAACAAAACCAGTGATTGTTTCAGCTCCCTTGGTTGCCACTTCAACTTGAATAGCTCTGGGTGCAAGCCTAATCACCTCGCCACCAATCTCAATTGTTTTCTCGCTAACCGTAACAGTTTCGGTTGCTTTTGCAATCGGGGCGGTTATCGGTGCCGCATTAACAGTAATGGTCACAGTATCGGCAGGTGAATCCGTGTTGCCGTCATTCACTACCAGTGAGAAGGTCAGCACAGCATTCGCTGCCAACTGAGTGGGTGCAGTGAATGTGGGGCTGGCGACATTGGTAGCGCTCATGACAACAGGCGTGCCAGCCGTTTGCGTCCAGGCATAGGTTAGGCTGCATCCTCCAAAACAAACACTTGCGCTGCCATCCAGGGTGACCATAACCCCTCTGTCCACGCTCTGGGGCTGGCCAGCTTTGGCGACGGGGTCAACACCGATACTAGTGATCGTTGTGGGTAAACCAGCCAACAGCGTGATGGCTGATGCATCAAGTGGGTTGTGAAGCAAATCCAGCCCTGTCAGCGCAGACAGATCCGAGAAAATATCAGCGGGTAATGTGCTGAGTTGGTTGTTGTCCAAAACCAGCGTTGTTAGGGCAGACAGGCTCGAGAAAATACCAGCGGGTAATGTGCTGAGTTGGTTGTTAGACAAACCCAGGAATGTCAGCACAGACAGATCGGTGAAGGCATCAGCGGGTAATGTGCTGAGTTGGTTGTTAGACAAACCCAAGACTGTCAGCGCAGACAGATCAGTGAAGGCATCAGCGGGTAATGTGCTGAGTTGGTTGTTAGACAAACCCAGCCCTGTCAGCTTAGACAGACCTGTGAAAGCACCAGCGGGTAATGTGCTGAGTTGGTTGTTTCTCAAATCCAGCGCTGTCAGCGCAGACAGAGCTATGAAGGCATCAGCGGGTAATGTGCTGAGTTGGTTGTTGTCCAAAACCAGCGTTGTTAGGGCAGACAGGCTTGAGAAAATACCAGCGGGTAATGTGCTGAGTCGGTTGTTGCCCAAATCCAGGACTGTCAGCGCAGACAGATCGGTGAAGGCATCAGCGGGTAATGTGCTGAGTCGGTTGTTGCCCAAACCCAGCCCTGTCAGCGCAGACAGATCCGAGAAAATGTCAGCGGGTAATGTGCTGAGTCGGTTGTTGCCCAAATCCAGGACTGTCAGCGCAGACAGATCGGTGAAGGCATCAGCGGGTAATGTGCTGTGTCGGTTGTCACTCAAACTCAGCCATGTCAGCGCAGACAGATCGGTGAAGGCATCAGCGGGTAATGTGCTGAGTCGGTTGTTAGACAAACCCAGACTTGTCAGCGCAGACAGACCCGCAAAGTCGCCCGCTTTTAAAGTGGTGATGCCGCTATTGCTGAGATTCAAAAATCCTATTGCTGCTAACTGCTCTGCCGTCACTCGGGCACAGTTGGTTACCCCATTTATGTTTCTGACAATTGCATTGCGAACTTCTTTGGTGCGGGTGCATATACCACCTGACGCATTGGTGATGACAGTGATTGCTGCCGGTAAACCAGCCAACAGCGTGATGGCTGATGCATCAAGTGGGTTACCAACTAAATCCAGCGATGTCAGCGCAGACAGGCCGGTGAAAGCACCAGTAGGTAATGTGCGGAGTCGGTTGTTAGACAAATCCAGGACTGTCAGCTTAGACAGACCGGTGAAAGCACCAGCGGGTAATGTGCTGAGTTGGTTGTTAGACAAATCCAGACTTGTCAGCGCAGACAAATCTGTGAAGGCATCAGCAGGTAATGTGCTGAGTTGATTGTTAGACAAACCCAGGACTGTCAGCACAGACAGACCGGTGAAAGCACCAGCGGGTAATGTGCTGATTTGGTTGTTAGACAAACCCAGACTTGTCAGCGCAGACAGATCCGAAAAAATGCCAGCGGGTAATGTGCTGAGTTGGTTGTTAGACAAACCCAGGACTGTCAGCACAGACAGACCGGTGAAAGCACCAGCGGGTAATGTGCTGATTTGGTTGTTAGACAAACCCAGACTTGTCAGCGCAGACAGACCGGTGAAAGCACCAGCGGGTAATGTGCTGATTTGGTTGTTAGACAAACCCAGACTTGTCAGCGCAGACAGACCGGTGAAAGCACCAGCGGGTAATGTGCTGAGTCGGTTGTTAGACAAACCCAGACTTGTCAGCGCAGACAGACCGGTGAAAGCACCAGCGGGTAATGTGCTGAGTCGGTTGTTTCTCAAACCCAGACTTGTCAGCGCAGACAGATCCGAGAAAATGCCAGCGGGTAATGTGCTGAGTCGGTTGTTAGACAAACCCAGATTTGTCAGCGCAGACAAATCTGTGAAGGCATCAGCGGGTAATGTGCTGAGTTGGTTGTTAGACAAATTCAGGAATGTCAACATTTCCAGATCGATGAAAGCACCAGTAGGTAATGTGCGGAGTAGGTTGCCAAGCAAACTCAGCCATGTCAGCGCAGACAGACCGGTGAAAGCACCAGTGGGTAATGTGCTGAGTCGGTTGAAGCCCAAATCCAGCGATGTCAGCGCAGACAGATCGGTGAAAGCACCAGCAGGTAATGTGCTGAGTTGGTTGCTATGCAAATCCAGCGATGTCAGCGCAGACAGATCGGTGAAAGCACCAGCAGGTAATGTGCTGAGTTGGTTGCTATGCAAATCCAGCGATGTCAGCGCAGACAGACCCGCAAAGTCGCCCGCTTTTAAAGTGGTGATGCCTCCAAAGAAGAAATTCAAAGATTCTATTGCTGCTAACTGCGCTGCCGTCACCATGGTACAGTCGGTTACACCGCCTATGCTTGCGACAATCGCATTACGAACTGCTCCGTTACGGGTGCATATACCATCTGACGCATTGGTGATGGTAGTGATTGTTGCCGGTAAACCAGCTAACAGCATGGTGGCTGATGCATCAAGTGGGTTGCCAAACAAAGCCAGCGTTGTCAGCGCAGACAGATCCGAGAAAATGCCAGCGGGTAATGTGCTGAGTTGGTTGTCACGCAAAAACAGCCTTGTCAACGCAGGCAGACCGGTGAAAGCACCAGCGGGTAATGTGCTGAGTTGGTTGTTAGACAAATTCAGGAATGTCAGCGCAGACAGATCCGAGAAAATGCCAGCAGGTAATGTGGTGATTTGGTTGGTTGCCAAAAACAGACTTGTCAGCGCAGACAGATCCGAGAAAATGCCAGCGGGTAATGTGCTGAGTTGGTTGTTAGACAAATCCAGACTTGTCAGCGCAGACAGACCCGCAAAGTCGCCCGCTTTTAAAGTGGTGATGCCTCTATTGATGAGATTCAAAGATCCTATTGCTGCTAACTGCTCTGCCGTCACCATGGTACAGTCGGTTACACCGCCTATGCTTGCGACAATCGCATTACGAACTGCTCCGTTACGGGTGCATATACCATCTGACGCATTGGTGATGACAGTGATTGTTGCCGGTAAACCAGCTAACAGCATGGTGGCTGATGCATCAAGTGGGTTACCAACTAAATCCAGCGATGTCAGCGCAGACAGGCCGGTGAAAGCACCAGTGGGTAATGTGCTGAGTTGGTTGTTTCTCAAATTCAGGATTGTCAGCGCAGACAGATCGGTAAAGGCATCAGCGGGTAATGTGGTGATTTGGTTGTCACGCAAAAACAGCCTTGTCAGCGCAGATAGATCCGAGAAAATGCCAGCGGGTAATGTGTTGATTTGGTTGTCACTCAAAACCAGCGTTGTCAGCGCAGACAGATCGGTAAAGGCATCAGCGGGTAATGTGGTGATTTGGTTGTCACGCAAACTCAGCCATGTCAGCGCAGACAGATCGGTAAAGGCATCAGCGGGTAATGTGGTGATTTGGTTGTCACTCAAAACCAGCGTTGTCAGCGCAGACAGATCCGAGAAAATGCCAGCAGGTAATGTGGTGATTTGGTTGTCACTCAAAAACAGCCTTGTCAGCGCAGACAGACCGGTGAAAGCACCAGCGGGTAATGTGCTGAGTTGGTTGTTAGACAAAACCAGTTCTGTCAACATTTCCAGATCGATGAAAGCACCAGTAGGTAATGTGCGGAGTCGGTTGTTAGACAAATTCAGGATTGTCAGCGCAGACAGATCGGTAAAGGCATCAGCGGGTAATGTGGTGATTTGGTTGTCACTCAAAAACAGCCTTGTCAGCGCAGACAGACCCGCAAAGTCGCCCGCTTTTAAAGTGGTGATGCCTCCAAAGAAGAAATTCAAAGATTCTATTGCTGCTAACTGCGCTGCCGTCACCATGGTACAGTCGGTTACACCGTCTATGCTTGCAACAATCGTATTACGAACTGCTCCGGTACGGGTGCATATACCACCTGACGCATTGGTGATGGTAGTGATTGTTGCCGGTAAACCAGCCAACAGCGTGATAGCTGATGCATCAAGTGGGTTACCAACTAAATCCAGCGATGTCAGCGCAGACAGGCCGGTGAAAGCACCAGTGGGTAATGTGGTGATTTGGTTGTCACTCAAAACCAGCGTTGTTAGGGCAGACAAATCTGTGAAGGCATCAGCAGGTAATGTGCTGAGTTGGTTGTTTCTCAAATTCAGGATTGTCAGCGCAGATAGATCCGAGAAAATGCCAGCGGGTAATGTGGTGATTTGGTTCTTCTGCAAATCCAGCGTTGCCAGGGCAGACAGATCCGAGAAAATGCCAGCGGGTAATGTGCTGAGTTGGTTGTCACTCAAAAACAGCCTTGTCAACGCAGACAGACCGGTGAAAGCACCAGCGGGTAATGTGCTGAGTTGGTTGTTACTCAAACTCAGCCATGTCAGCACAGACAGACCGGAGAAAATGCCAGCAGGTAATGTGCTGAGTTGGTTGTTCTGCAAATCCAGCGTTGCCAGGGCAGACAGATCCGAGAAAATGTCAGCGGGTAATGTGGTGATTTGGTTGTTACTCAAACTCAGCCATGTCAGCACAGACAGACCGGAGAAAGCACCAGCGGGTAATGTGCTGAGTTGGTTGTTAAACAAATCCAGACTTGTCAGCGCAGATAGATCCGAGAAAATGTCAGCGGGTAATGTGGTGATTTGGTTCTTCTGCAAATCCAGCGTTGCCAGGGCAGACAGATCCGAGAAAATGCCAGCGGGTAATGTGCTGAGTTGGTTGTCACGCAAAAACAGCCTTGTCAACGCAGACAGACCGGTGAAAGCACCAGCGGGTAATGTGCTGAGTTGGTTGTTATACAAATCCAGACTTGTCAGCGCAGACAGATCCGAGAAAATGCCAGCAGGTAATGTGATGATTTGGTTGTCACTCAAAAACAGCCATGTCAGCGCAGACAGACCGGTGAAAGCATCAGCGGGTAATGTGCTGAGTTGGTTGTTACTCAAACTCAGCCCTGTCAGCGCAGACAGATCCGAGAAAATGCCAGCGGGTAATGTGCTGAGTTGGTTGCGGTCCAACTCCAACTCTGTCAGCGCAGACAGACCGGTGAAAGCACCAGTGGGTAATGTGCTGAGTCGGTTGCTAGACAAACTCAGCCCTGTCAGCGCAGACAGACCCGCAAAGTCGCCCGCTTTTAAAGTGGTGATGCCGCTATTGCTGAGACTCAAAAATTCTATTGCTGCTAACTGCTCTGCCGTCACTCGGGCACAGTCGGTTACACCGTCTATGCTTGCAACAATCGTATTACGAACTGCTCCGGTACGGGTGCATATACCACCTGACGCATTGGTGATGACAGTGATTGTTGCCGGTAAACCAGCCAACAGCATGGTGGCTGATGCATCAAGTGGGTTACCAAATAAATCCAGCGATGTCAGCGCAGACAGGCCGGTGAAAGCACCAGTGGGTAATGTGGTGATTTGGTTGTCACTCAAAGACAGCGTTGCCAGGGCAGACAGACCCGAGAAAATGCCAGCGGGTAATGTGCTGAGTTGGTTGCTATACAAATACAGCAATGTCAGCGCAGATAGATCCGAGAAAATGCCAGCGGGTAATGTGCTGAATTGGTTGTCAGATAAATCCAGCTCTGCCAGCGTAGACAGATCGGTGAAGGCACCAGCGGGTAATGTGCTGAGTTGGTTGCTATGCAAATACAGGTCTGTCAGCGCAGACAGACCCGAGAAAATGCCAGCGGGTAATGTGCTGAGTTGGTTGTTGTCCAAACCCAAGAATGTCAGCACAGACAGACCGGAGAAAGCACCAGCGGGTAATGTGCTGAGTTGGTTGTTAAACAAATCCAGACTTGTCAGCGCAGATAGATCCGAGAAAATGTCAGCGGGTAATGTGGTGATTTGGTTGTTCTGCAAACCCAGGACTGTCAGCGCAGATAGATCCGAGAAAATGCCAGCGGGTAATGTGCTGAGTTGGTTGTTAAACAAATCCAGACTTGTCAGCGCAGATAGATCCGAGAAAATGTCAGCGGGTAATGTGCTGAGTTGGTTGCCACGCAATTCCAGCGTTGTTAGGGCAGACAGGTCTGTGAAGGCATCAGCGGGTAATGTGCTGAGTTGGTTGCCACTCAAACCCAGACTTGTCAACGCAGACAGATCCGAGAAAATACCAGCGGGTAATGTGCTGAGTTGGTTGTCACGCAAAAACAGCCTTGTCAACGCAGACAGACCCGAGAAAATGCCAGCGGGTAATGTGCTGAGTTGGTTGTTGTCCAAACCCAAGAATGTCAGCACAGACAGACCGGAGAAAGCACCAGCGGGTAATGTGCTGAGTTGGTTGTTAAACAAATCCAGACTTGTCAGCGCAGATAGATCCGAGAAAATGTCAGCGGGTAATGTGGTGATTTGGTTGTTCTGCAAACCCAGGACTGTCAGCGCAGATAGATCCGAGAAAATGCCAGCGGATAATGTGGTGATTTGGTTCTTCTGCAAATCCAGCGTTGCCAGCGCAGACAGATCCGCAAAGTCGCCCGCTTTTAAAGTGGTGATGCCTCTATTGATGAGATTCAAAGATCCTATTGCTGCTAACTGCTCTGTCGTCACTTGGGCACAGTTGGTTACCCCAATTATGTTTCTGACAATTGCATTGCGAACTGCTTCGGTACGGGTGCATATACCACCTGACGCATTGGTGATGACAGTGATTGCTGCCGGTAAACCAGCCAACAGCGTGATGGCTGATGCATCAAGTGGGTTGTGAAGCAAATCCAGCCCTGTCAGCGCAGACAGATCCGAGAAAATGTCAGCGGGTAATGTGCTGATTTGGTTGTTGTCCAAACCCAAGAATGTCAGCACAGACAGACCGGTGAAAGCACCAGTGGGTAATGCGCTGAGTTGGTTGTCTCCCAAAGACAGCGTTGCCAGGGCAGACAGATCCGAGAAAATGTCAGCGGGTAATGTGCTGAGTTGGTTGTTGTCCAAACCCAAGAATGTCAGCACAGACAGACCGGTGAAAGCACCAGTGGGTAATGCGCTGAGTCGGTTGTTGCCCAAACCCAGCCCTGTCAGCGCAGACAGATCCGAGAAAATGTCAGCGGGTAATGTGCTGAGTCGGTTGTTGCCCAAATCCAGGACTGTCAGCGCAGACAGATCGGTGAAGGCATCAGCGGGTAATGCGCTGAGTTGGTTGTCTCCCAAAGACAGCGTTGCCAGGGCAGACAGATCCGAGAAAATGTCAGCAGGTAATGTGCTGAGTTGGTTGGTTGCCAAAAACAGACTTGTCAGCGCAGACAGATCCGAGAAAATGCCAGCGGGTAATGTGCTGATTTGGTTGTTGTCCAAACCCAAGAATGTCAGCACAGACAGACCGGTGAAAGCACCAGTGGGTAATGCGCTGATTTGGTTGTCACGCAAACTCAGCCATGTCAGCGCAGACAGATCCGAGAAAATGTCAGCGGGTAATGTGCTGAGTTGGTTGCCACGCAATTCCAGCGTTGTTAGGGCAGACAGGTCTGTGAAGGCATCAGCGGGTAATGTGCTGAGTTGGTTGCCACTCAAACCCAGACTTGTCAACGCAGACAGATCCGAGAAAATGCCAGCAGGTAATGTGGTGATTTGGTTGCCAAACAAAAGCAGACTTGTCAGCGCAGATAGATCCGAGAAAATGCCAGCGGGTAATGTGGTGATTTGGTTGTTCTGCAAACCCAGGACTGTCAGCGCAGATAGATCCGAGAAAATGCCAGCGGGTAATGTGGTGATTTGGTTGTTATACAATTCCAGCTCTGTCAGCGCAGACAGACCGGTGAAAGCATCAGCGGGTAATGTGCTGAGTTGGTTGTTGTTCAATTCCAGCCCTGTCAGCTTAGACAGACCGGTGAAAGCATCAGCGGGTAATGTGCTGAGTTGGTTGTTACTCAAACTCAGCCATGTCAGCGCAGATAGATCCGAGAAAATGCCAGCGGGTAATGTGGTGATTTGGTTGTTCTGCAAACCCAGGACTGTCAGCGCAGATAGATCCGAGAAAATGCCAGCGGGTAATGTGGTGATTTGGTTGTTATACAATTCCAGCTCTGTCAGCGCAGACAGACCGGTGAAAGCATCAGCGGGTAATGTGGTGAGTCGGTTGTTGTTCAATTCCAGCCCTATCAGCTTAGACAGACCGGTGAAAGCATCAGCGGGTAATGTGGTGAGTTGGTTATTTCTCAAATCCAGGACTGTCAGCGCAGACAGATCCGAAAAAATACCAGCGGGTAATGTGCTGAGTTGGTTGTTACTCAAACTCAGCTCTATCAGCGCAGACAGATCGGTGAAAGCACCAGCGGGTAATGTGGTGATTTGGTTGTTCTGCAAAACCAGCCCTGTCAGCGCAGACAGACCGGTGAAAGCATCAGCGGGTAATGTGCTGAGTTGGTTGTTGTTCAATTCCAGCCCTGTCAGCTTAGACAGACCGGTGAAAGCATCAGCGGGTAATGTGCTGAGTTGGTTGTTCTGTAAACCCAGGTATATCAGCGCAGACAGATCCGAAAAAATACCAGCGGGTAATGTGCTGAGTTGGTTGTTAGACAAACCCAGACTTGTCAGCGCAGACAGACCGGTGAAAGCATCAGTGGGTAATGTGCTGAGTTGGTTGTTTCCCAAATACAGCTCTGTCAGCGCAGACAGACCGGTGAAAGCATCAGTGGGTAATGTGCTGAGTTGGTTGCCACTCAAACCCAGACTTGTCAGCGCAGACAGACCGGTGAAAGCATCAGTGGGTAATGTGCTGAGTTGGTTGTTTCCCAAATACAGCTCTGTCAGCGCAGACAGACCGGTGAAAGCATCAGTGGGTAATGTGCTGAGTTGGTTGCCACTCAAACCCAGACTTGTCAGCGCAGACAAATCTGTGAAGGCATCAGCGGGTAATGTGCTGAGTTGGTTGTTAGACAAATTCAGACTTGTCAGCGCAGATAGATCCGAGAAAATGCCAGCGGGTAATGTGGTGATTTGGTTGTTATACAATTCCAGCCCTGTCAGCTTAGACAGACCGGTGAAGGCACCAGTGGGTAATGTGCTGAGTTGGTTGTTGTCCAAAAACAGGAATGTCAGCGCAGACAGACCCGCAAAGTCGCCCGCTTTTAAAGTGGTGATGCCTCCTGCTTCGCTGAAAGAATCTAAAGATGTTATTGCTGCTAACTGCTCTGTCGTCACCTGGGCACAGTCGGTTACACCGTCTATGCTTGCGACAATCGCATTATGAACGGCTGCGGTACGAGCGCATATACCTGCTGTTCTACCATCATGATCGGCGTAAACCGGCGGCGCAAGAAACGCCGAGCTGATACACAGCGAAGCAAAAAAGGCGGCGACCAAGAACCGAGATGTGGACGAAATCATTGTCCTGCCCCATAGCCGAGGGGATCTTGCAGAGATGGTGTGAATTGGGGGGGGGGGGGGGGGGGGGTAGCATATAATTAACCAGTGTTCCAAGTGTTTTTAAAAATTTCATTTGGTGCTCTTTTGACGTTGGCCCGCTTTCAATCAACGGGCGTTATACTGGTATCAATAATTTTTCCCAGCCTCAGCCTTGTCCCTATTCCCCAGATAGAAGTCCCTAAAACGTAGTCGTGTTTTTTGGGCTATCACAGTTTGATTCGCTTAGATCAAAATATCCTAAAATAGGATATTTTGAATCCTATCCCGACTCAGAATATGAGTCAAGTTTTTCTGCCAGCCCCCTCTGTCATCCCCCAAATCCCCAGATAGAGTAGCGCCAGCGCAGGGTCATCGCACTATGGAGACAGCGCAAGAAGCCCTCGCCAGGTTGTGTTACTGGTGGAAAAGTTTTGCCGGTTTGAGTGTTTTACTGGATTCCTGCCTTCGCAGGAATGACGGAGAGAGGTGCAGGAATGACGGAGAGAGGTGCAGGAATGACGAATATTGGGTTGACAGACGGATGGTGGATTTTTTGCCAGTCTCTTGCGCAGAAATGATGGCTGCTGGATTCTTACACAGCCCCGCACGGCAAATCCGGCCAGGTTGGGTTAAATGTTGAGATTCCGGCTATGCCGAAGCCTTGATGTTGCTTGCAGCTTGCCATATCAGCCAGGTCGAGACCGCCCAGTGCATAGACGGGGACATTGACCTGCGCGACCAGGGTCTGGAATCCGTGCCAGCCCAGCAATTGAGCAGCCTGGTGTTTGGCCGTGGGCATGACCGGTGACAAGTACACATAATCAGCATCAAGAGACTCAGCCAGCTTGAGTTGCTGCAAATCATGACAGGAGGCACTAAACAGTTGCTGTTTGCTAACCGGGCGAGATTGCAGCCCGGAGAGCTGCGAGGAAGTTGCGTGAAAGCCGCTGATTTGCTCTGGAAAGCTTGCTTCGTAGTCCGCTAATGGCGCTGAGAACATCAGCTTGATCTGCCTCGATTTACATTCTTTGTCAGCCCAGCGAAACCATTTCTGGCAGGTCTGGGGGGTTTGGGTTTTTTGTCGAAAATGAATGATGTCCAGGCCCTGGCCAAGCAGGTTACTGATAATTTCTGTCAGCATCTCAAAGTCTTTAACTTCTTGGGTAATGGCGATCCTGTCTGGCAAGGCCAGGGCTCGAATGATGCGTTCATTGGCGGCGGGGAAATCATCAGCCTGTAAACTGGCAATCGACCTCCATGCAAGCGCTTGTCCTTCTTTCCCAACTTGTCCTTCTTTTCCAACTTTTTCAATGGGGTTTCCCGAAAATTGGGATATTTTCCAAACATCGAGCAATACGGATTTATCTGAATAGTGATGTTCAATTTTTATGAAGGGAACAGCGTCATGCACGGTTATTCCCACTTCTTCTTCAAGCTCACGCTGCAAGGCGTCTTCAAGCATCTCCCCCGGCTCCACCTTTCCACCCGGGAACTCCCATAGTCCGCCTTGATGGCTGTCTGCTGCCCTGAGTGAAACCAACACTTCTGAATTAGTATTGATAACGACGCCAACGGCGACATGCACGATTTGCTGTTGCTTCACGGCGAAGTGTCCATTTATGGCATAAGTTGAATTACTTTCTGAGAACCAGGAAACGCACTGTCTGGCCTGGTGCAATCGATTCAAGCCCTGGGCTTATCCAGGCAACTAGCTGCGATAATCGGCGTTGATACGAACGTATTCATTGGATAGATCTGAAGTCCAGACAGTCTCGGCAGCGTGGCCCCGTGATAAATTGATGCTCACTCGAATCTCGTCCTTGTTCATTTCTGCCTGGCCAGCACTCTCACAATAGTTGGCATCCACGCAACCGTTGGACACCAACAAAGTCTCTCCCAGGGATACGCTGACCGAATCAATCACCAAATCCTTGATACCAGCACGGCCAATGGCGGCCAGGATTCTGCCCCAGTTCGGATCGGATGCGAAACAGGCAGTCTTGACCAGAGGTGATTCGGCGACAGCATAAGCCACTGCCAGGCATTCTTCCGCAGAAGCCCCGGCAGTGACTTCTATGCTAATGAACTTTGTCGCACCTTCTGCATCCCGTATCAGGCCGGTAGCCAGTTGTTCGAAAACGGCGTGTAGATAAGCCTGAAATTGTTTGGCATTATCGCTGTTTGCGTCATCAATCTTGAGTGAGCCTTTTCCTGTCGCCACCAACATGCAAGCGTCATTGGTGGAAGTATCTCCATCGACTGTAATACGATTAAAAGACTCTTTCACGGCCGTGAACAGGAACTGCTGAAGCAAGGGTTTTGCGATTTTGGCGTCAGTAAAAACGAAGCCTAACATAGTCGCCATATTCGGCTTTATCATGCCAGCACCCTTCGCGAACCCGGTTATACTAACGGAGGAAGCGGCGATGTTGAATTGCCTTGAAGCAATCTTTGTTCGCGTATCCGTGGTTAATACAGCTTTCGCTGCCAGCGCCCAATTGTCCTCGTCCAGGCCATTCTGTAACGCAGGTAGTGCGTCAATGACCTTGCTGGCAGGAAACTGTTCACCAATGACTCCGGTAGAGAACGGTAGAATTTGTTCGAGCCTGCACTGATTCAAATCGGCAAGTGCCTGACAACAGGCAATCGCGGCCAACTCCCCTTCCGTGCCGGTGCCTGCGTTCGCATTTCCTGTATTGATTAAGAAATAAAGGCTGGCCTCTTTGGACAAATGCTGTTTTGCCAGACGCACTGGCGCGGCACAAAATGCGTTTTGGGTAAACACCCCGGCAACGCTGGCTTCGGCGGCAATTTCAACTACTGCCAGGTCAAGCCGATTGTCATAACGAATATTGCTTTCCACGGCGGCCAGGCGAACGCCTGCTATCGAGTTTATGTGTTCAGCTTTTTCGGAACCGACCGCCATAGCACCTTCCCTTGTTACCGCTCTTTGATGCAGTTCGCGCTAGGTGATCTTGCCATGACAGACTTTAAACTTCTTGCCTGAGCCACAGGGACAGAGTTCGTTCCTGCCTACTTTCACCATTTCCCGCACAAAGGGTGTTGTCTTTTTTCTCTCGCCATCCCCTTGCTGTCCTTGCCCTCTTGGCGCGGAAGCTTGATCGGCTAAAGCCGACACAGCCTGGTGCTGGAAATTCACTCTCTCTTTAACTCTCTCTTGTTCGCGCTGCCGCTCAATGGCGTCTGCCTCATCTTCTTGTCGAATCTTGACGTGGCTCAGAACCTTGATTACCTCCCGCTGAAGATTTGTCATTAATTCCTGAAATAAGGCGAAGGCCTCCCTTTTGTATTCCTGTCTGGGGTTCCTGCCACCGTAACTACGTAGAAATATGCCCTGGCGCAGGTGATCCATAGTCGCCAGGTGATCCTTCCACAGGCCATCCAGTATTTGTAGCGTAATCTGTTTTTCAAAAAGCCGCATTTTCTCTCCTACTGCGGCACATTTTTGCTGGTAGTCGTTGCTGAGAATTCCATCTATTTTCTGCTTCAACTGCTCTTCGTAAAGCTGGTCATCGTCATCCAGGTACTTCTGAATGTCCTGTTTGTTGGAAAACTCCGCCTCGATTGCCTTTTCCAAACCTTCTACATCCCATTGCTCCGGCACACTTTGCGGCGGAATATAGTCATCAACTAATTGTCCGACTACCTCCGTTCTCATGTCTTCGAGCAATTCAGAAATATCATCACTGGCCATTAACTCATTGCGCTGACGGTAGATAATTGTTCGTTGATCGTTCGCCACATTGTCGTATTCCAATAACTGTTTGCGGATATCGAAATTCCGGCCTTCAACTTTTCGTTGCGCTTTTTCAATTTGGCGGGTGACCATGCCGTGTTCAATTGCTTCGCCGCGTTCCATGCCAAGGCGCCGCATAAAATTCTTTACACCATCGGTGGCAAATATTCGAAGTAGATTGTCCTCCATAGACAGATAAAACCTGGAATAACCGGGATCGCCCTGGCGGCCAGAGCGACCGCGCAGTTGATTGTCTATGCGGCGAGACTCGTGCCTTTCTGTACCGACAATATGTAAACCACCTGCTGCAATGACTTGATCATGACGAAGCTGCCATTCCGCTTTTATTTTTTCTATCTGTGCTTCACCGGGATTATCAAGTTCTGCAACTTCCGCTTCCCATTTTCCGCCTAATACAATATCAGTACCACGGCCGGCCATATTAGTGGCGATAGTGACAACACCGGGCCTACCCGCCTCAGCAATAATTTGCGCTTCCCTCTGATGAAATTTGGCGTTCAATACTTCGTGGGCAATATTCTCTTTCTGCAAAAAGTTCGATAGCGTTTCTGAGGTATCAATCGACGCCGTGCCAACCAGAACAGGAGCTCCCCTGGCGCTCATTTCTGTAATATCTTTAACTATCGCTTCAAATTTTTCTTCCATCGACAGATAGATAAGATCGTTAGCGTCTTCCCTTATCATAGGCTGATTGGTCGGTATAACCACAACCTCCAGCCCATAGATTTGAGTAAATTCGAAGGCTTCAGTATCCGCTGTGCCCGTCATCCCGGACAAATTGTTATAGAGGCGAAAATAGTTCTGGAACGTAGTAGAAGCCAGGGTCTGGCTTTCACTTTGTATCCCCATGCCTTCCTTGGCCTCCAGAGCCTGGTGCAAACCTTCAGAAAGGCGTCTTCCTGCCATGGTTCGACCGGTGTGTTCATCTATCAATACAATTCTCTTGTTCTGAACGATGTACTCTATGTCCTTCTTAAATAGATGATGCGCCTTCAAGCCGGCATGCACATGATGCAGCAAGGATAGATTTGTGGCTGAGTAGAGAGACTCACCTTCGGCAAGTAGTTTCTTGCTTATCAAAATATTTTCAACAAATTCGTGGCCCGACTCAGTGAGTTCTACCTGCCGGCTTTTCTCATCAACCGTGAAATGACCTGACTCGTCAGGAACATAGCTCTTGTCCATCATTTCCATCCTGGACTTCTCTGCCTTTACGCCTTTTTCCAATTTGGGAATAAGCTGATTGATTGCTACATACAATTTCGAGCTATCTTCAGCAGCGCCGGAAATGATCAACGGAGTTCTGGCTTCATCAATTAAAATCGAATCCACTTCATCGACGATTGCAAAGTTTAGTTCTCTCTGCATTTTATCATCGAGCCGGAACGCCATATTGTCACGCAAGTAATCGAAACCAAATTCATTGTTGGTGCCATAAGTAATCGAACAATTGTAAGCCGCTTTTTTGTCTTCCGGGCTTTGACCAGAACCAATAACCCCCACACTAAGCCCAAGGCACTCATACAGTGGACGCATCCAGTTGGCATCTCTTTCAGCGAGGTATTCATTCACGGTCACTATATGAACACCTTTCCCGGTCAGGCCATTCAAATAAGCCGGGAGAGTTGCCATCAGGGTTTTCCCTTCCCCTGTTCTCATCTCCGAAATGCCGCCCTCGTGCAATACGATTCCGCCGACCATCTGCACGTCGAAGTGACGCATTTTGAGTGTTCGCTTGCTCGCTTCCCGAACAACCGCAAAAGCGTCAGGCAGCAGTGCGTCTATAGATTCTCCAGCATCGTAGCGTTGTTTGAACCCGGTAGTTTTTTGTTGTAATTCATCATCGGACAGGCTCTCAAGGTCTGCTTCAAAAGCGTTGATTCGATCAACACTCTTCTGCAATTTCTTAAGTTTACGCGCGTTACTGCTGCCAAATATTTTGTTAAATAGTGTCATGATGCTCTATTGCTTTGTAGTGCTGTTTCACTAAGTGGATCTTCAACAAGCAACACGGCGTGAACAGCGTCAGGGCTTGTTACCGACCAATGAGGTGGATACCAGAATGAAGGATTTTATCTTGCTGTGCGCTGTATGTAAGCTGCGGGATCAACGATTCTGCCATTTTTATAGACTTCGAAATGGACATGAGGCCCAGTAGACCTGCCGGTGGAGCCTACCAGAGCAATATTCTGCCCCTTCATCACAATATCGCCAACATCGACTAATAATTTCTCGGAATGGGCGTATCGCGTCGTGAAACCGTTGCCATGGTTAACCTCAACCATGAGACCATAGCCGGAGCGTGGGCCAGACCAGGTTACCACACCCGCTGCAACCGTATTAATTTCTGCCCCGAATTTTCCCGTGGTGAAATCAATGCCACCATGAAAGGCAAGACGGCCGGTAATAGGATCAGTCCGCTGACCAAAACGAGAAGCTATCCATCCCTTCTCTAGCGGGCGACCAGCAATACGTACATCAGACTGAATCTTGCGGTCGGTCATCAGTCCTTCAAGAATTTCCAATTGTTGCTGGCGATCTTCTAACTGTAGTTCCAGTTGGTAGACGGCATCCATAAAGCTGGCTACAGAATACGATTGAGAAGCCCCGGTCACCGGCCCACCGATGGCGACAGGATCGCTGAAATCGAATTCTCCGTTATCGAGATTTGCGATTGTAGTGATGCGCTCACCCACCGCATCCAGACGTACCAGCCTTGCCTGCAACATTGCCAAGCGCAAGGCTAATGCTTCTATCTGCCGTTCTGATTCTTGTTTAATAGCCGAGATTTGCTCAGTTTGAATGCGTATCTGATGTTCCCAGTTTTGAGCGGACTGTTCATTGACTACACCGGGGTTTTGTGAAATCGCCAATTGATAGCCGAGGTAGCCCAGCACCACAGGAGCGCCGAGCAGGCACAGAGAGAGCAGCCCTTTGAGCCAACCCTTGAGGACAATAGTTTTAGTATGACCATGACGCTGGTCGACCAGAATAACTTTCATTGTTTAAGCGAAATTTGTTTAAGTGAAATTCTCAGTAAGCCTGTTACTGTATTTGGGGTCAACCAGAAAACTTCAACGCCCAATTCGTTTTTTATATTAATATCAATCAGTTAGGAGAGCATGGCAACACTAGGCTGCCAATACTGGTCTCATATAGGAAATTGGTACCTTCGTTTCTTTGTCGAAACTGACGATTTCCCAAGCGTCTTCATTAACTTCGAGCATCCTTAATAAAGCATTATTGAGAGCATGTCCAGATTTATATCCCTTGAACTCACCGATTAGACTATTGCCCAGCAGGTATAAATCTCCAATTGAATCAAGTATCTTGTGCTTTACAAACTCGTCTTCATAACGCAAGCCATCTTCATTGAGCACTTTGTAATCACCTACTGCAATAGCATTGTCCATGCTTGCACCCAGTGCGAGGTTTCTATTTCTGAGTTCCTCAAACTCGTGCATAAAGCCAAAGGTTCTGGCACGACTAACTTCTTTAACGAAAGATGTGCTGGAAAAATCAATGCTGGCACTCTTGGTGTATTTTTTATAAACAGGATGGTCGTACAGCAAGGTGTAGCTTACTTTGAAGCCATCAAAAGGTTCCAGGCTTACCGCTTTATCGCCATGCTTCACATGCAATGGTTTTTTAATTTTAATAAAACGCTTCAGTTCAGATTGCTCTTCAATACCGGCAGACTGAATCAGAAAAACGAAAGGGCCTGCGCTGCCGTCCATGATAGGCACTTCGGGCGCGCTGACATCGATGAACGCATTGTCTATTCCCAGACCGGAAAGCGCGGACATCAAATGTTCAATTGTTGATATTCTCACATCATCCTTAACCAGGCAGGTCGAAAGCGTGGTATCGCCAACATTGGAAGCTCTGGCCGCTATTTCCACCGGGGTATCTAAATCGACACGGGTAAAAATGATGCCACTGTTTACCGGGGCCGGACGTAGAGTCAGATAAACTTTCTCGCCGGTGTGCAATCCAACGCCGGTGGCGCGGATTACATTTTTCAAGGTTCTTTGTTTCAGCATAGGCCTTCGCTTTGCGTCTTCTCTATATCGGGGCAAATCGGCTTCCATCAAACATTTGCAGCGCAGTGTCACTCCCTGTTGTCGTCAACGGAACTCTCCTTAAACCCTAAAAGCGGGGCAGATAGCTACCGGGTCTTGCTGTGCCTAAACACTCGGAGAACCTTCTTTTTATCTTCTTCTTGCCCTCTTTCATTACCGTTTTCAGCTCACAACGACTGTCTTTCACAAAACTGGCGCATAATAGCAAAATTCAAGGAATAACCCAATAAACTGATTTGAAAGTTCCAAATTTCGCCTCTCCCAAGCCTCCATCCCCCTCTCGGCAGCAGTGAATGCCGGGCAGACATGGTACATGAAAACCCGCTTTCCTGGTTAGTCCGCCTGCTTGCGCAGGAAAGCCGGAATATCAAGATAATCCATGTCCGTATCGGAACCTGCTGCTTTCGCAGCAGCACGTCCAGAGCCATGACGGTTTCGCGTAGTAGCCGGCCTGTCTAACTGGCGATAATCTGTGCTCATTTCCTTGTTTGTATTGTCTACCACCTTAGTGGGCCTGGTAGCTGACCCACCCAGGCCAGTGGCTACTACCGTAACTCGCATTTCATTGTCCAGACCAGGATCGATCACAGTGCCCACGACTACGGTAGCATCGTCAGATGCAAATTCTTCGATAGTGTCGCCAACTTCCGAAAACTCACCCAAAGACAGGTTTTCGCCAGCAGTAATATTCACTAATATGCCACGCGCACCTTGCAGATTTACGTCTTCCAGTAATGGGCTTCGAATAGCGGCCTCTGCTGCTTCGCGAGCTCGTTCTGTTCCAGTGGCCGTGCCTGTGCCCATCATGGCCATGCCCATTTCAGACATAACAGTCTTCACATCGGCGAAGTCCACATTGATCATGCCTGGATTCATGATTAGGTCGGCTATACCCTTGACTGCGCCCAGCAATACATCGTTAGCCGCTTTAAACGCTGCCAGCAAAGTTGCGTCCTTACCAAGCACGTCCAATAACTTTTGATTCGGAATGGTTATCAATGAATCCACCTGTTCGCCAAGTTGACGAATACCTTCTTCAGCAACAGTTGCGCGTTTCCTTCCCTCAAACGGGAACGGTCGAGTTACTACAGCGACAGTTAGAATACCCATCTCTCTAGCCACTTCAGCAACAACAGGCGCGGCGCCTGTGCCAGTGCCACCACCCATGCCGGCAGTAATAAATACCATGTCGGCACCGGAAAGAATTTCGGCTATCTCATCCCTGTCTTCCAGCGCCGCTTGCCGACCTATTTCTGGATTGGTACCTGCGCCCAGACCTTTCGTAATAGTGCTACCCATTTGCAATATCGTCTTGGCTTTCAGATTATTCAGGGCTTGAGCATCTGTGTTTGCACAAATAAACTCGACACCTTCTACTTGATTATTGATCATGTGGTGTACGGCATTTCCACCTCCGCCACCAACGCCTATTACTTTAATTTCAGCGCTTTGTGCAATGTTCTCGACTAATTCAAACATATAGCCCCCTTCATTCATGATTCTTTACCTGTGTTGGTTATTGACTGCTACTATAAAAATTAAAAATTTCCTTGAAACCAATTCCTCATTCTATCCATAATCTTAATTTTCGGCTCGCGCCGGGAATCCATTCCATCTCTTTCTTGATATTGTTTTAGCCCATACAGCAATAAGCCAACACCGGTAGAATAAATCGGGTTTCTTACAATATCGGCTAATCCACTAACTTTATGAGGCGTGCCTATCCTCACGGGCGCATGAAAAATTTCTTCGGCCAGGTCCACAACACCTTCCATTTTGCTGGTGCCGCCAGTTAAAACCACCCCTGCTGCCAACAGGTTTTCAAAGCCGCTTCCTTGCAATTCTGCCTGCACTAAACTGAACAGTTCGTCGTAGCGAGGCTCAACCACTTCGGCCAGAGCCTGCCGCGACAATTCCCTGGGTGCACGGTCTCCCACGCTGGGAACTTTCAGGTTTTCATCCGCACTGGCGAGCTGTGTCAAGGCACAGGCATACTTTATTTTTATCTCTTCGGCGTTCTCAGTTGGGGTACGCAAGGCCATGGCTATGTCATTCGTTACCTGATCTCCCGCGATTGGAATTACGCCGGTGTGACGAATAGCCCCTTCTGTAAATATGGCAATATCAGTAGTACCACCACCTATATCGACTAAACAAACTCCAAGCTCTTTTTCATCGTCAGTAAGCACACTGTAGCTGGAAGCTAATTGCTCCAAAATAATTTCATCAGCTTCCAGCCCGCAACGATTAATACATTTTTCAATATTCTGTACCGCATTAATTGCGCAGGTGACCAAATGTACTTTAGCTTCCAGGCGCACACCCGACATGCCAAGCGGTTCCTTCACACCTTCCTGAGAATCAATAATGTATTCCTGCGGAAGAATATGTAGAACTTTCTGATCTGCCGGAATAGCCACCGCCTGGGCGGCATCAATTACTCGCTCTATGTCGGGCTTCATCACCTCGCCATCGCGAATCGCTACAATGCCATGAGAATTCATACTGCGGATATGGCTGCCGGCAATACCCGCGTAGACGGAATGGATTTGACAGCCCGCCATTAGCTCTGCTTCTTCGATCGCTCGCTGGATAGATTCTACTGTGGACTCAATATTTACTACCGTTCCTTTCTTAAGACCACGCGAACGATGACTACCAATGCCAACTATATCCAGGCTTCCATCCGGGTTTATGTCACCCACAATAGCAACTACCTTAGAGGTACCTATGTCCAGGCCGACGATCATATTTTCGCTTGCTGCTTCATTCATACGAACTCTCCAGATAACGACCGACCATAAGGCTTCCAGTAATTTGCCGTAATTGACTCACCGAATTGCCATTCCGGTAAATTCAGACTCGCCACCCCTGACCGCAATCCCATTCCCATAGCGTAAATCTACGCTAACAAACTGCGACCTTAGTGCAAGCGGCTGACTTTGGTAAAATTTCACAAATCGCTGTGTTTTTTCAAACACATCTTTTCTTCCTGCCGCAACCTGCATTCCTTCATTAAGCAAATATTCCCAGCTTCCACGCTTGCTTACACGTAGACCCGAGAGACGTAGTCCGGCGGGAAATAAAATTTGATTCAATTTTTGATAGTGTTGCATCACCATTTCCTGACTATCTTCTGGCCCGGTTAGCAGTGGCAGCGAACCAGGTTCTTGCACTTCACGCGGCTCGAATAACTCACCATATTGATTGACTAATTGCTTTTCTCCCCAGCGTGCTATTGCCACTTGCTCTACCAACTGCAGAGACAATGTATCTGGCCAAATTCTTTTTACGGTAGCTTGCAGCACCCAGGGATGCAGTTCTAATTCTCGCTTGGCCGCTATTAGACTAAAATCGAAAAAACCACTGCCCATAAATGAAGAAAGCAGTCTGCTTAGCTCGGCTTCGCTGATTCTCTGCAACTGATTTTCTATTCTTATTTTATTTACCGAGCGATTTAAAAATTCAGAAATTTCCACCCGGTTTTGTGCCATAAGCAATGCCAAACCGACTATCAAAACGGTCACAACTAAAACATTTCTCTTTACAGAAAGCGCCGACTCAAGAGGCTGCCTGGCAGCAAATGAATTGCGCCGAACAGCATGGTTGCCACTTCCCGCTCGTATTGCCCGGTTGCTCGTTGCCATGATTATTTTACAGCCTGCTCCAGTTCCAGTATTTGAAGTAACAAGTTTTCGAAGCCAATACCTGATTTATTCGCCGCTATTGGTACAAAGCTATGGCCGGTCATTCCTGGAATCGTATTAAGCTCCAGCAAATAGAACCTTTCATTTTCGTCCTGCATCACATCAATTCTGGCAAGACCTTTACAGCCCAGGCTTTCATAGGCAGCTCTCACCAAATCGTTCAATTCCATGAGCTTTGTTTCGCTAAGACCTGCCGGGCAAACTACTTCCGAATCTTCATCAACGTACTTGGCATCAAAATCAAAAAACTCTTTCTTTGTGTTTAATAGCACTGCTGGCAGCAACTGATCCTGAATCATTCCGACTGAATACTCTTTTCCGATGACGCATTTTTCTGCCATCACGTCAGAATCAAATTTACTGGCTATCTCATATTGCCTGCGCAGGCTTTCCGCATCTCTTACAATGGCAATACCCAGGCTCGACCCGCCATTTACCGGCTTCACTACGGCTATCTCTAACTTCTGTATGGTCGCCTTCCAATCTGTAGTGTCGTCAAGCATCACGAAATCGGCTGTGTTCAAACCCAATCGCTGCCAAATCATTTTGCTTTTGACCTTATCCATGGCCAGAGCCGAAGCTAACACGCCACTTCCGGTGTAAGGGATTTTCAGGATTTCTAATAGACCCTGAATGGTCCCGTCTTCTCCACCCTGACCGTGCAACATGACAAAAGCCAAATCTGGCTTCAAGTCCGCGAGATCAGAAAGCAGGCTGTCACTGACATCTATTACACTCGCATTGACGCCTAATCGGAGCAGGCCCTGATAAACCGACTCGCCGCTTAGCAGGGAAATTTCCCGCTCCGCAGAAGCGCCTCCCTTTAGCACTGCAACATGCCCACAATTTGCGACTATTTTCTCTTTATTTATCGTTCTCATTTCATTTTTTCTTGACTGCGAAATGCAAACACCTTCTATGAAAATCAATTAGTTACGATTTAAACCCCAGTTTTACCAATTGTTTGGCCAGGGAACCCACACTTCCCGCTCCCTGGGTCAAAATAATGTCTCCAGGACGCACTAAACTGGCCAGAATTTGATGCACTTCGGACTCTTCTTTTACGTAGACCGGATCCACTTTTCCACGTAATCGTATGCTTCGGCACAGGCTCCTGGAATCAGCGCTGGCAATTTTTTTCTCCCCGGCGGAGTACACCTCAAGAAGCAGCAATATATCGGCCTCAGCTAACACCTCCACGAAGTCCTCGTACAGATCCCTGGTGCGGCTATAACGATGCGGCTGGTACACCATGACCAGGCGATTTCCCGGCCATCCCTCTCTGAGCGCACGCAAGGTCACGGCGACTTCCGTTGGATGGTGGCCGTAATCATCGACAAGAAGTACCGACCCGCCAGCGACTGGAAATTCCCCTTGCACATCGAAACGCCGATCTACGCCGGCGAAGTTCTTTATCCCGTTCTGAATATCTTCCGCCTTAATACCCTCGTCCGTGGCGATAGCCACTGCCGCCGCTGCATTGAGCGCGTTATGCCGACCCGGCATATTCAGAGTGATGTTCAACTTATCCCTTGCCTCTTTGCGGTTAATCGAGAATTCTGTCGTTCCTTCACTCTGGCGCAGTTTTGTGATTCTAAAATCAGCATCCTCGGCAAATCCGTAAGTAATTTTTGGACGTGACACTCTTGGCAAAATCTCTCTCACCACTGGATCATCAATGCAGAGAACCGCCAATCCGTAGAAAGGAAGATTGTGCAAAAAATCTATAAAGTATTTTTTCAGGTTCTCAAAATCGCCACCATAGGTATTCATATGATCTGCTTCGATATTGGTGACAACCGTTACCATTGGTTGCAGGTGCATAAAGGAAGCATCGCTTTCGTCAGCCTCTGCCACCAGGTATCTGCTCTCCCCCAGGCGAGCGTTGGTTCCTGCGCTATTTAACAGACCACCAATGACAAAGGTAGGGTCGAAGCCCGCCTCGGCGAGAACCGATGCTACGATGCTTGTGGTAGTGGTTTTCCCGTGGGTGCCGGCGATGGCAATCGAATGGCGGTAGCGCATTAATTCGGCCAGCATCTCCGCCCGTGCTATCAATGGCCTGGATAATTTTATCGCTGCTCTAATTTCAGGATTTTTCCGGTCGATCGCACTGGAGTAGACGACTGCATCTGCATTCTTCACATTGACAGCAGCATGACCTATAAAAATTTCCGCTCCCATGGATGCAAGGCGCAGCGTATTCGGAGACTCTTTCAAATCCGAGCCGCTAATTTTGTAGCCCTGGTTCAGAAGCACCTCGGCAACGCCACACATACCCGCACCACCAATGCCGACAAAATGCAGAGTATTAATACGACGCATTTCGGGAATGATGTGTCTATTTGTAGCGCTATGCATGAGCCAACTCCATGCAGCCAGAGGCTACTAATTCATCCGCATTGCATACAGCTACAGCGCTTGCTGCCTGACTCATTTGCTGCAACTTGTCTCTGTTGTGCACTAGACCTGCCAATAAATTTGAGAGTGTTTTAACCGATAATTCTTTCTGCTCTAACAAAATGGCAGCACCCGCATTTACCAGCCAATTTGCATTGTGCAACTGTTGCTGATCCCGGTGATGCGGATAGGGAACCAGTATTGAGGGCGAACCAACGGCCGCCAACTCACAGACGGTACTCGCACCGGAGCGACAAACGACTAAATCTGCCCATTCGTAGGACCCTGCCATATCACTAATAAAAGGGACTAATTTTATTTCTGCCGACAGCTCTACCTCATAAGACTGATAGCCAGCTTTAGTTTGCTCTAATGTCTTCTCACCGCTCTGATGGAGCAGGGCAGGCCGGGTTTCCTCGGGCCACTCCGCCATTAACCGGGGCAGCACTTCGTTTATCGCCAGGGCGCCCTGACTGCCGCCCAGCACCAGAAGATGCACTTTATCGGTGTTAGCTGCTGCCCGGGGGGAGCGCGCTGCCAGCTCGGCAATTTCTTTGCGCACCGGGTTGCCTGTGTAAACAACTTTCTTATGCGCTTTAAAAGTGCCAGGAAACGCTTCAAATACTTTATCGGCAATTTTGGCCAGCATTTTGTTGGTGAATCCTGCCACCGCGTTCTGCTCATGAATAAGCAGGGGCTTGCCCAGTAACTTCGCCGCCAATCCTCCTGGACCCGACACAAAGCCGCCCATGCCCAGGACACAATCAGGTTTAACTCGAATAATCACCCTCATTGACTGAATCAGCGCGACAACAAGCATCAACGGCGCCAACAGGATACGCCGTAAACCCTTACCTTTTAGCCCTTTCGCGGAGACCGGATGAAATGCAATACCGCTGCCTTCCAACAAGCGATGCTCCATTCCCTGCTGCGTTCCCATCCACTCCGTGCGCACACCTTGCGCCTGAAGCTTTTGCGCTATCGACAAGGCGGGGAAAACATGGCCTCCAGTGCCGGCGGCCATGATCAGAACAGTTGTTGCTTCGGCAACCATGATCAAAATTCCGCCCCTGTTTCATCTTTATTGCCGTTTTCAATTTCGTACTGAATACGAACTAATAGCCCAATCATGAAAAAACTCATAATCAGGCTTGCCCCGCCGTAGCTCAAGAAAGGCAGAGTAAGACCTTTCACCGGTAGCAAGCTAATGCAGGCACCTACATTGATCATGGTTTGAGCCGCAAACAACAGCCCCAATCCATACGCAAGGAAGGCGGCAAATAATTTGTTTTTTTGCTGCGCTTTCTGACCAATTGAAAATGCCTTGTAAATAAGCGCGCAAAATAGAAAAATTACTGTAGCCACAGCAAGCAAACCCAACTCTTCGCCAATGATGGCGAGTACAAAATCGTTATGAGCCTCAGGTAAGAAGTAAAGCTTTTGTATGCTATTGCCCAGGCCCATCCCAAGCCACTCGCCACGACCAAATGCGACTTGTGCCATTGCCTGTTGATAACCACCATTGGTTACATTTTCTAGCGCCCAGGGATCTAAAAATGAAGTGATACGATCCATCACATAAGGTTTCATAACTGCCAGCAAGGCAATTCCACCCAGGCAAAATGTCAGCACCAACAGAACTCGGTAAAGTTTTGCACCGGCAAGAAAAATCATGCAGAGCGCTGTTAATGTCAGAATAACCATAGTGCCGTGGTCTGGCTGAAAATGAAATAAAACTACTGCGGCACCAACTACTACTAATGGCTTGTAAAAACCTGACCACTTCTCCCTGACTTCGTCTACTTGTCTTTCCAAAAACGCCGCCAAATAAATGACGATGAACACCTTCGCAAGCTCCGATGGCTGTAAATCGAAAACGACAAGATCGATTCTTCGCGTACTGCCCTTTATAGACTCACCCGCGCCCGGCACCAACACCAACAGCAGCAAGGCAAAAGAACCCATAAGCAGATACCAGCTTTGTGTACGCCAGGCAGGCACAGGAACATGCACAGTGATGGCTAATACAAACACCCCGACAACAGAAAAAATCGCCTGTCTCTTGAGAAAGAAAAATGGATCAGAATACTGGCTGCTGGCAATTTCCACCGAAGCCGATGTCATCATCAATAGCCCGAAAAAAAACAAAAGAAATGTCAGCAGCAGGATGCTATTCAGCGGGCGCAGTGCTACCTGGTCGGCAAGGCCATCATCTGCTTGCAAGGCTCTGGCCATACTCATTGCAATGTCTCCACAGACTGAATAAACGAAAAGCCACGGTGCTGAAAGTCATCGAACATATCGAAACTCGCACAGGCAGGTGACAACAGTACCGCATCACCTGACGTTGAATGGGCCAATGCCACTTCAACAGCGTCCTGCATATCGCCAGCAAAATAAGTTTGAATACCCCCATTCAAGGTGGCGGCCATTTCTACTGCATCCTGGCCGATAAGAATTAGCTCTTTCCCCCACCTGTTTATTGCGGGTAGCAACGCCGAAAAATCAGCGCCTTTGGCCTGGCCTCCAGCAATCAAGACGATATGCCCATCTATTCGCTCACCCAAACCTTCAATTGCTGCCACTGTGGCTGCCACATTCGTTCCCTTGGAATCGTTATAAAATTCAACTCCAGCGACATTCGCCACCCATTGACAGCGATGCGGTAAACCGGCAAACCTGGTGATGGCCGCTCGAATCGAGCCCATGTCTATATCAACCGCCATGGCCAGCGAAATAGCTGCCAGTACATTCGAAATATTATGCGGCCCAAATACTTTCAATTCATTCACGGATGCAATCTTTTCAAACTGGCAGGCAAGATATTGTTCACCACCCTCTTCCAACAAACCTGAACCATTGACACCAGGCCGACCAAAACCAAAATCCCAAACAGTCGCGTCTCTCTCATTACGTGGATAGCTGCGACTTTCATCCCGATTGACCACTACCTGTTTACAGCCAGAAAATATTCTCTGCTTGGCCGCATGATAATCTTCTAAACTTTCGTAACGATCCATGTGATCCGCACTAAGATTTAGCATTGTCGCCACTTCGGCACCGAGGTTTTCCGTTGTTTCCAACTGAAAACTGGAGAGCTCCAATACATACAAGTCTTTCTTTTCTTCCGCCAAAAGGTCTAGCGCCGGTTTAAAATTCTCTCCATCCAGATTCCCGCCCGGTGCAAATTTTTTCCCTGCCTGAGCCAAAATTTCTGCAAGCAAGGCAACAACCGTACTCTTGCCATTAGATCCAGTGATGGCGATTACCGGTGCAGTCACTTCTTTCGAAAAAATATCAATATCACCGGTAATCGGAACACCGGCTTTTCTCGCTGTGGCAATTTCCCTTGTCCGTATATTCACCCCCGGACTGACAACCAATTGCTTTGCCTGTAAAAAAGTTTCTATGGCAAAATCGCCTAACTCCACGTCAACATCCGGCATCAGCTCTCGTAGTCGGGTCAGTGCTGGTGGGTTTTCTCGGCTATCTACTATTTTAAATTTTTCGCCGAGAGTGGCGAAATATTTGGCACAGGACAGCCCTGTATCACCCAGCCCAACGATTACAGTAAGACGGTCGTCCAATTGCATCGTCATTTCTTCCAGTCCCAATTACCAGTTAGCGAAGTTTCAATGTTGCCAAACCAAACAAAACCAACATCACCGTAATAATCCAAAAGCGCACTATCACTCTCGGCTCAGGCCACCCTTTCAACTCAAAGTGATGATGCAGCGGCGCCATGCGGAATATTCTTTTTCCTGTCAACTTGAAAGAGGCGACTTGTAGAATGACCGATGCGGTTTCCGCGACAAAAATACCGCCCATAATAAACAGCACAATTTCGTGCCGAGATATAATTGCCATAACACCAAGCGCAGCACCCAGTGCTAATGCGCCGACGTCACCCATGAAAATTTGAGCGGGATAGGTGTTGAACCAGAGAAAGCCTAGTCCTGAACCCAGCAATGCGCCTGCAAAAATAACGACTTCACCGGAGCCAACCACATAAGGAATGTTAAGATACGCAGAAAATTCAACGTGGCCCGCCAAATAGGCAATGACGCCAAGCGCAGCTCCCACCATTACAATCGGCAAAATTGCCAATCCATCAAGGCCGTCAGTCAAATTCACCGCATTGCTAAAACCAACGATAATGAAACAGCTAACCGCGATATAGACAATACCTGCGTTAATGGCTACGTCTTTGAAAAAAGGAACAATATAGCTGATTTCAACCGGGCTGAACGCTGTATAATAGAGTACCGCCGCCGCCGCCAGGGCTATACTGGTCTGCCAAAACAATTTCCAGCGCGCCGTAAGCCCCGCCGTATTCTGTTCAAAAACTTTCCGGTAATCGTCAACCCAGCCAATCGCACCAAACAACACGGTCACCAATAGAACCACCCACACGTAATGATTCTTCAGGTCTGACCAGAGCAAGGTACTAAAAGCAATGCTAACCAATATAAGCGCACCGCCCATAGTCGGCGTACCGGCCTTACGGAGGTGGGTTTCGGGGCCGTCGTCTCTCACTACCTGTCCAATCTGGTGGTGATTGAGAAGACGTATCATGGCCGGGCCAATAATTAATGAAATGCCCAGGGCCGTCAGAATGCTGAATATGCCGCGAACGGTTATATACTGCATAACCGAGAAACTGTTATCGAACTGAATTAAATAGTCTGACAGCCATACCAGCATTAGCTTTCTCCGTCCAGTTTTAACGCAGCGACGACTTGCTCCATCCTCGCCAGCCGAGAACCCTTAACCAAAATAGTCAGTTCTGAGCTCGCTGTTGCAAGCAGTGCTTGCACAAGTTCGTCTTTTTTTAAAAAATATTTTCCACATCCTTGAAACGAATCAACTATCAACCTCGATTTCTCACCGCTGGCCCACAGCTCATCTATGCCGGCTCTGCTCGCGTAGTCGCCGACCGCAGCATGGGCAGAATCAGTTTCTTTACCCAGTTCTGTCATGTCGCCCGCGACTAATATTTTCCTTCCCGCTGTTGCAGAAAGTACATCGATAGCCGCAACAAATGAGTCTGGACTTGCGTTGTAGCTATCGTCAATTACCGTGCATCCTGCACGCCCTGGAAAGCTCGATAACCTGCCTGTAACAGGGTTCAAGCCACGCAAACCCTCGACCACGTTCTGAAGGCTCGCTCCCGCCTCGATGGCGGTTGCGGCTGCCGCAACGGCGTTGTCAATATTGTGTCTGCCGAGAAAATTAATGTGGATAGCCTGTTCACCGATAGAAGTGTGTAATTTGAATCGACTCGAACCGACTTCGGACATGTCGATGTCGGTGCAGTAATATTCCGACTGCTGCTTGCTATCACCGCTAAAGCGGACTGTCTTTTTGTTGCCTGCTCTAAGCACCCAGCTATCGATATTCGCATCGTCTCCATTTAGAATTAATGTGCCATCCGCTTTAAGCCCATCGATAATCTCACCTTTCGCGGCAACAACGGCTTGCAAGGATCCGAAACCTTCTATATGAGTGGGGCAGGCGTTCGTTATCAAGGCAACATCGGGCTGCGCGCTGTTTGCGCTGAAAGCAATTTCCCCTGCGGCATTAGCACCCATTTCGACCACTACAAATTGATGCGACTCATTGATTTTTAGGAGAGTGAGCGGCACACCAATAGTGTTATTGAGGTTTGCCTCAGTTATCAGGCTGTCTGCTCGTCTGGTAAAAATTGCACCAATCATCTCTTTAACAGTAGTCTTTCCCTGACTGCCCGTCACAGCCACAAGCCTTGCCGTGCTTCGCTGGCGGTTTATAGCAGCCAATCGACCCAGTGCAGCGCGAGTGTCCGCCACCCGTAAAGCAGTCAATTCTGTCTCAGCTTTCATTGTTACCAGCGCCGCACAAGCGCCCTTTTCTTTCGCTTGTTCCAGAAAATTATTGCCATCGAAATTCTCACCAACAAGCGCTACATATAAATCCCCTTTCTCCAATGATCGAGTGTCCGTAGATACAGTCGAAAACATGGCGTCTTCACCCTGTAATTCTGCATCCAATTCTTTGGCAAGTTGGGATAATGTCATCGAACCAATCAATTTTTTTAGTCTCCAACTAGGCTTTATCGCGCAACTGCAATGCCAATCTCACCTGATTCGCATCACTAAAAATTAATTTGTTCCCCCCAATATCCTGGTAGGTCTCATGCCCCTTCCCGGCTACCAGAACAACGTCGCCGGATTCGGCGCTCTCAATGGCATAAGCGATGGCTTTGGCCCGATCTCTCAGCACAGTAACGGCGTCTGGCCTGGTCATACCGCTTAGAATATGCTGCACAATTTCATCCCCCTCTTCATTTCGGGGATTGTCATCGGTGATAATCAATTTGTCGGCGAAGTTTTCAGCAATCTCCCCCATAATCGGGCGCTTACCCCTGTCGCGGTTTCCGCCGCAGCCGAATACACAGCAAATATTTCCACTAAAATGATCTCGCAAACCACGCAGGGCGCTACGCAGGGCATCTGGCGTATGGGCATAGTCAACGACGGCTGTAATTTCATCGTTCTTACCGATTATTTCCATGCGGCCATCTACCGGGGTCAGAGCAGAGACCAATTCGCATAGCTGATCGATACTCGTCTCTTGTCTTCGCGGCCTGTAACGAATCAACGCCGTTATTACCGCCAACAAATTACTGATATTGAAAAGGCCAATAAGCCTGCCTCGCACATTGCCCATGCCCAGAGGGGTTACGATACGCGCCTCAAACCCCTGACGAGTTAAAGACATTTTCTCTGCGTAGACTGTGGCTGCGGGATTTTTAATACTGTAAGTAGAAATTTCTACACTCGGTGCGATGGCATTGATGATGGACAAGGCATACGGGTCATCGAGATTTACAATGGCATGTTTCAGGCCGTCACTGGTAAAGAGTTTCTTCTTGCTATTGCCGTAGGCTTCCATGCTGTCGTGATAGTCAAGATGATCGCGGCTAAGATTGGTAAAAATAGCGGTGTCAAAGTTAACTGCTTTCACCCTTTTTTGATGTAAACCAACGGAAGAAACTTCCATAAGCACTGGGTCAACTCCGTCCTGAACCATCTCGGCAAGGGCCATTTGCGTAAATACGGGGTCCGGCGTAGTGAGTTGTGTCTCTGCAAGCTGACCGTATGCACCATAACCCAGCGTGCCAATTATGCCGCAGCTATAACCGGAGGAAACCAGGGCTTGTGCGATAAACTGACTGCAACTGGTTTTTCCGTTGGTGCCAGTAATTCCAATTACCTGTAATTTTTGGCTTGGCCGAGAATAGAAACGAGCCGCGATCTCGCTCAATTTACCCGACAAATTACCCACTGCAATCACGGCTATTTCATCGATAATCCTTGTCCCCTGCCACTCACCACCTGCCTCGGCCAGAACGGCAGCGACGCCTGATTGAATTGCCTCACCGATAAATCCTCGCGCATCGTGATTGCGGCCGAAGCAGGCCAGAAATAAATCGCCTCGTTTCAATAGACGACTGTCCATCTGAACCCCGGTTACAGTGACCTCTACTGCCTGCGGTATGGGGTCGGGCAATGGTGCCAAACCGGTAATCAGGTCCAGTAGGGATTTGTTCGAACCTGGTTGCTCTGCTGTATTCATTTTAGAGTGACGTTAGCTCCATTGATTGATCTATTGATTGATCTATTGGAATATTGTCCGGAGCGATATTCAAAATTCTCATGGCACCAGAAGCAACTCTCGAAAAAACCGGCGCGGCTACCTGCCCACCATAGTGTTCATCACCTTTTGGTTCGTAAACAATTACCACAATAACTATTTTTGGATCACTTGCAGGCAGCAAGCCGACAAACAGGGAGTTATGGGTATTTTCTTCGTAACCAAATTCACCAACCACATGAACGGTTCCGGTTTTTCCAGCCACATTATAGAACGGTACACGCGCCTCACGCGCAGAGCCACCTCGAGAAGGGTCAACTACGGTTTCAAGCATGGCCAGCACTTGATTGCTGATAGTCTTACTCAACACCTGCTCTCGGGGCAGTGCCTGTAAGCCAGCCTCATCAAGTTTCAGCAGGGATACAGGTTTCCTGATGCCGTCATCGGCAATGACTGAATAAGCCTGTGCGAGCTGCAATGCCGTTGTGGACAATCCATAACCAAAGGAGAGCGTGGCTGTTTCTATTCGGCTCCAACGACGGTGGTTCGGCAGTACACCTGCTTGCTCGCCTGGAAAACCCGTGCCCGAAACCTGCCCCATGCCCACACGTCGCAAGACATTCGCTATGCGCTCGGGGCCAATATCAAAGGCAATCAGGCTGGAACCTATATTGCTCGACCTGGTAATCACCGCGGTCAAATCCAGGCTACCGTAGTTGAGAATGTCCTTAAATTCCTTGCCATTAACCATCATCCAGCCAGGACTTGTTTCGATAATGGACTCTGGTGTGTACAAGCCAGATTCCAGTGCCGCCGCAACGGTAAACGCCTTGATCGGAGAACCTGGTTCGAATACATCAGTGATGGCCCGATTTCTCAAGACACTGAAGTCGGTCATGTTCGCCCTGTTATGCGGATTATAGGAAGGCTGGTTTGCCATTGCCAAAACTTCTCCGCTATCAACATCGAGCAGCACGATTGAAGCAGATTTTGCACGGCGGCTTATAAACTCTGCTTTTAACTCTTTGTAGGCGAGATTCTGTAAACGGAAATCAATGCTGAGTTCAAGGTTCTTTCCAGGCTGGGCTGTTTGAATCGTATTCAACTCTTCGATGATGCGACCACGCCTGTCCTTAATTACCTGGCGTCTTCCCGGCACAGCCTTTAACCAGTGATCATAGGTTAATTCCAGACCTTCTTGCCCAACATCATCCACATTACTAAAGCCTACAAGGTGGGCCGCAACTTCTCCCTGGGGGTAAAATCTCTGGTATTCCTGCTGACCGTAAACGCCCTCTATAGCCAAAGACAAAATTCTATTCGCCTCAGCCGGAGCCAGACGCCTCTTGATGTACAAAAACTCCCTGCTGCTGTTTCGCTGAATACTTTGCACGACGGTTTCAGCAGATAGTGCCAGCTCGGCAGCCAGTTTATTTATCGCAGAAATATTAGTTCCTATTTCCTGGGGATTAACCCAAATCGATGTAACTGGCGAACTCACGGCAAGAGGCTCACCGTTTCTATCTGTTATCAGTCCCCGATTAGCGACCAGGGGTACAGTTCGTATGGTGCGAGCATCACCCTGGCCTTGCAGAAAATCGCGCTCAAGAATGTGCAATGCACTCACCTTCCAGGCAATGGCCAATACACACAGAAACATCGCGAATAGCAGCAGATAAAGGCGCCATTGCTGAAAAATTTGAGATAATTTAGCGTTGCTCATGATTGACCATCACAATACTTGTACTATCGGGCACTTCCATTTGCAGTTGTTCAAGCGCCTTCTGTTCGATTCGCCCTTCAACCCCGAAGGTGCTCTGCTCTATCAGCAATTGACCCCACTGTACTTCCAGTCGATTCGCCTGATCTCTCAACTCTTGCAATTCATTGAAGGCAAATCTATTTTCGTGGCTTGTAGCAACCACAGACAAACCGGTGACCAGCACAAGACTTAACGCCACGAATAAACCCAAAGTAGAAAAGCGGGTAATTCCCGCCCATTGCAAAATAGATAGCTGTGCCATGCCTTTATTTTGTGCCTTGCGGCGTACTCTTCGAGTCATATTGGCTGTCGTCATCTGTACTTGTCTACATTAGGCAATCTTCTCTGCCACCCGCATAACCGCGCTTCTTGCCCGCGGATTTCTATTCAATTCAGGGGCAGCGGCCTTTATTCGTTTACCAACCGACCGCATGGCTGGATTGAGCAAGCGCTGTGGAATCGGCAAGCCGCGTGGAAAATTGTCCCCTTTAGCCTGCGCCGCGATAAATTTTTTAACCATTCGATCCTCAAGAGAATGAAAGCTAATCGCGACAAGCCGACCCCCTACCTTTAATACCTTCAGTGCCTGCTGTAAACCTTGCTCCAATTCACCTAACTCGTCATTAATAAAAATTCGAATTCCCTGAAAAGCCCTTGTTGCCGGATGCTTATCTTTTTCCCAGGCTGGATTGGCCTGTTTAATAATTTCTGCCAATTCGGCTGTCGTCGTAACCGGTTTTTTAGCGCGCTGCAAAATAATTCGTCGCGCCATGCGCCGCGAATGCCTTTCTTCTCCATACTGATAAATCACATCAGCAATTTCTTGTTCTTCTGCGCCATTAATCCATTGCGCGGCGCTTATACCCACTGTTGGATTCATGCGCATATCCAATGGGCCGTCACGCAAAAAACTGAACCCCCTCTGCGCATTGTCAAGTTGTGGCGATGAAACTCCCAGATCAAAAACAATGCCATCAACACAAGCGATGGGTTCCTCTTGAGTCAGTCTTGACTCAATTTCACTAAATGGAGCGTGTACGACCTCTAGTCGAGAATCTTTCTGTCCTAGTGTCTGCGCTGCATCTATCGCATCGGGGTCTTTATCAAAGACTGTCAGGCGTCCGTCAGGCCCGAGCCGCTCAAGTATCAATTCGCTGTGACCACCTCTGCCAAAGGTTGCATCGATATAGAACCCGTCATCCCGAATCGCAAGCCCTTCAACAGCTTCTTGCAGCAACACAGTCTGGTGGGATGACTCAGCGCTCATCACTTATTCCATCTAGAGTGCCAACGACCGTAACTTATCTGGCAGCTCTCCTTCGGTAGTTGATTCTGTTAGCCATTGGTCTCGTTGTTGATTCCAGATTTCCTGGCTCCATATTTCCAACTTCTTGCCCTGTCCTATCAAACAGACATGTTTCTCTAATTGAGCATAGTGACGTAACTCCGGCGGCAACAGGACACGGCCGCTAGCATCCAAATCAAGATCATTGGCATGGCCAATAAGCAAATGTTTGACACGTTGAGACATGGGATCGAAACTGGAGAGGGCTTCTATTTGGCGCTCTATTTGTTCCCACTCTGGAAGTGGATAGAGCAAAAGACATCGGTGATTGGTGTCGATAGTTACTACTAAATGCCCGCCACAATGATTGGTTAATTGCCCACGGTAACGCGCTGGCATGGCCAGGCGCCCTTTTGCATCGAGATTGACAGTATTTATGCCGCGAAACACTTGTTGTCCCCATTAGTATCGAAAAGATTGTTGAGGGCTTGAATCCTTCAGTTACTCACTACTCGCTGTCCATTAGCCATTAGCCATTACCTCTTACTTATTTATTACCCATAATTCAACAATTTTTTCCACTTTTCGCCACAAAGTGACACTATAGAGGCACTAATGCGTCAGCGCAAGCCTTATTTGGCTGATTTCTATGGGGGAAGTGCTGGGGAAATGCGGGGAAAATGCGAGGAAAGTGCGGGGAAAATGTAAGAAATTTGCCGCTAAAAGCGCGGAAAATGCCAGAAAATTGCAGACATTTACTATAATTATTTTTAGTAATAACAGATTTGCAGGAATCCTGGTTAAAGTAAATTCTCAGATTGAAAACCAGGACAAGTGGGGGGGGGGGGGGGGGGGATAGAAACGAGCCAGCCTGTAAGCCGGGTTCTGTCGAGGACAATTATTCATCTGCAATCTGTGTCGCCACAGATTTGTAGCGGCCTACCCGAATCCAATGCGAGCAGCATCAATAGATTCCTATTTGGCCTTGCTCCGGGTGGGGTTTACCTTGCCACGAACTGTTACCAGCCGTGCGGTGCGCTCTTACCACACCATTTCACCCTTACCTCATCACCCGAAGGCAATGAGGCGGTATACTTTCTGCTGCACTAGCCGTGGGCTTACGCCCCCCAGGCGTTACCTGGCACCCTGCTCTATGGAGCCCGGACTTTCCTCTGTCAATTTCCTCAAAAATCGTTAGTCGAAATTCGAAGAGCTAAAGACAGCAATTGCCCGGCTGACTCGATTGCAAAGAGTAATGGAGAAACCCGGCTGTTACAACAGGAATTAAGTCTAAGTCTCTTCCACCGCAGATGAAAATTCCTGCAAGGCCGACGCATAGAGTCGATTCTTTCTGACTCCCGTTATCTTACAAGCCAGACTGACGGCCTTCTTCATGGAAACTTCAGACCTTAGCAAGTTCACTATTTCCATGGCCTGTTCATGTTGACGCTGCTGCCCTGATGTTTGCTCACATCCAGATACAAGCACAACGAATTCACCTTTTTGCTGATTCTCATCCTGTTCCAGCCATTGCACAGCCTGCGCTGCTGATCCGAGAAAATGCGACTCAAATCGTTTTGTCATCTCACGGGCAATAAATATTTTCCGATCGGCGCCGAATACGTTGCTCATATCTTGCAAACTATTTACTATTCGATGCGTGGATTCATAAAGTACCAATGTACGTTGCTCATCAGCCAATTCAGAAAGTCGTTTTTGCCTGGCAGATGACTTACTCGGCAGAAACCCCTCGAACACGAACCTGTCCGTGGCCAAACCTGAAACGCTCAAGGCAGCAACAAAAGCGCTCGCGCCGGGCACAGGAATAACGTCGATATTATGTTGGCGTGACAGCAACACAAGTTTGTAACCGGGATCAGATAGTAACGGGGTTCCCGCATCAGAGATTAAGGCAACGGAATTCCCGTCTCTCAGCTTCATCAGGATTTTCTCAATGGCGGCATCACTGGAAAAATCATGACAGGAGACCGAAGCTGTGCTGACCCGAATACTCTGCAATAATTTCTGACTGTGACGGGTATCCTCGGCCGCAATCAAATCCACTGCGCCAAGAACCTCGATCGCCCGCCTGGAAATATCATCCAGATTACCGATGGGAGTTGCCACGACGTAGAGAATGCCTGATTCACTCATTACTGCTTGCCTGTTCTGTTAATTACCCGCGTTGGGCTATGGATCATAACCGATTGCATCCCCGCATATTAGCTAATAAATTGCTGTCCCGACTGATCTGTATTAGTCTTTACACGACTAACCAGGTTAGCAAACTATCTTGATGACACAAAGATGAAAATAAATCTCCAATCCAAACCGCTGCGACTATCAATTCTCCTGTTCGCCCTGACTATTAAAGCCTGTAGTTCGGCACCCACGAATTCCGATCGAAGCCAGGCTGAGTTTAACCCGGCCACAAGCTCCATAGACGAACTCGTTAACGCAGCAAGAAATAGCAGCGGCAGTGAAGCAGCCGAACTTCGAATCCTGGCGCTTGAGGCCATGGTCGATGCCGGCGATCTTGATCGAGCCGCTGGTCAGTCTGCCTTACTGCGAAGCCTCTCTGAGCTATCTCAGCGACAACAGATTCGCATCCTGCTAATTGACGCAGAACTTGCGCTTGCAGCGCAACAGCCCGCTCTGGCCCTGCGCTTGTTAGAGCAGCCTGGTAATCCCGGTTTCGACCAGCAACCGGGTCTGCAACGCGATTATTTACTCAAACTGGCGCGCGCCCACCAGCAAAATGGAAATTTCGCACAATCGCTCAATGCCTATTTGCAGCTAGCTGGTATTGCGAAAAACGACGCCGTGTCGAAACAAAACAGTCACAACGAAATTTGGCGTGCCTTGAATCATTTTTCTCCAGATCAATTAGATAACATCGCCGCTACCGCAGATAACTACCTGGCAAGAGGCTGGGTAGAACTTGCACGAGTGGTGAAGTCAGAACAATTCAGCCTCAAGGCGCAAGTTGATGCCATCGCTCAATGGGAGCAAATATGGAGCCAGCACCCCGCTGCGCAGCAACTGCCCTCAGCTCTTTTAAAAATTGAAGACACATGGAAGCAACGCCCACAGCACCTGGCACTGATTCTGCCGCTTCAGAACCCGGTAGGCAAGGCTATTCAGGAAGGGTTCCTGAGCGCCTACTATGCTGCCCTTGATGTCTCTGGAGAAGTCCCCAAAATTTCGGTGTACGATAGCAGCAAGGCTTCAGTTATTTACCCAATCTATGATGCAGCCGTAGACAGCGGGGCTGACCTGATCATAGGGCCTCTTTACAAACAGCTAGTTAATCAATTACAGCAATTAGGGCAGCTACCAGTGCCCACACTGGCACTAAACTATGCAGATGACGAACCAGACCCTTCAAGTAAATTAGCTCAGTTTGGCCTGGCTCCAGAAGATGAAATTTCACAGACAGTTGCTCTGGCCTGGGATGCCGGCCACAGGAATGCTGCTGTCATCACGCCGCAATCGGATGATCGACTACGCCTGCTACAAACTTTCAAAAATAGCTGGACAAGCAGAGGCGGCAACCTGGTTGCACAATCCACTTTTGGCGGTGGCAGTGACTACGCGGATGTCATCAAACGAGTCATGTCGATCGATTCCAGTGAAGCAAGAAAGGAACGACTCCTGGACATCCTCCCCAGGTCTAACATTGAGTTCACACCGCGTCGCCGCAACGATATAGATTTTATTTTTCTCATTGCGAATCCTCGGGAAGGCCGACAGATTAAACCAGCATTAGCTTTCTACTTTGCCGGGGACATACCGGTTTATGCCCTGCCCTCGATTTATGATGGACTCGATAATCAAGGCGCAAACCAGGATTTGAACGGAATTGTATTCACCGATGCCCCCTGGGTACTCGCCGATAGTGATCCCCTGAAAGCGGGCAGTGCGTCTAACTTGCGTCCTGCACAAGGCCCGGTGCAGCGCTTCCGGGCAATGGGAATAGACAGTTTTAGATTGTATTCCCGACTACGCCAATTTTTAGAGAACGATATCGGCTCAATAGCTGGAGCCACCGGCCTGCTCAGCATGGGTGAGAATGGCCGCATACATCGACGCCTTGAAGTGGCACGGTTTGTCGATGGCAGGGCAACACTGGCTGTAGAGTAAAGTTGAGTACGGACTCGGATTAAGCAGTTCCCGGCACAGATTTTCAACTAGCCACAAGGCCCTGCACTGATGAGTTTCGGCCGCTTCAGAAATAGTCACCGCTTTGGTAGAGAACAAGAGTCCAGAGCCACGAAATATCTGCGCGCACGGGGTCTAAGACTTTTAGATTGCAATTTCCATAGTCGCTACGGAGAGATCGATCTAATCATGATCGAGGGTTCTACTTTGGTATTCATTGAAGTGCGCTATCGAGGCGGTAGTCAATACGGAAGCGCCTTCGAGACAGTTACCGCAGGCAAGCAAAGAAGAATACGCCACACGGCTGCACACTATCTTCAGCGCCATAGCCAATATCAGCACCTCAACTGCCGCTTTGATGTCATCGGCTTGAGCGGCGAGACGCCATCGGCTGACCCGGTTATTCGCTGGGTCAAAAACGCATTCACCTGAAACTTTCAAGCACTCTGGACAGTCTATTATTGCAGGGGCGAAGGTGCTGACATTTACCACAATTAGTGGCACATATTGTCGGCGGTATGGCCGATATAAGTAAGTACTTTTTACTGAGAGTTTCACATGGAATTAGCGAATCGAATTAGCCAGCATTTTCTCGATAGTATCGAAGTCAAGCAGAAGTCTGTCGAGGAACTAATCAACCCTATTCATCGCGCTGGTGAAGTTATGGTGAACAGCCTGCTTAACAACGGGAAAATATTAAGTTGTGGAAATGGCGGCTCTGCTGGTGACGCGCAGCATTTTTCGGCGGAGTTACTGAATCGTTTTGAAAAAGAACGACCCGGGCTGCCAGCCCTGGCACTGACTACTGACAGCTCCACCCTGACTGCCATAGCAAACGATTATAGTTACGAAGAAATTTTTTCAAAGCAAGTGACCGCACTGGGTCAGGCCGGCGATGTTCTGCTTGCCATATCGACCAGTGGGAATTCTGCCAACGTCGCCGCCGCCATGAAAGCTGCCCTGGACAGGAACATGACTCTGGTTGTGTTAAGCGGCAACGACGGTGGTTCTATGCCGCATTGCCTGGTGAGAAGGATATTGAAATACGCGTACCATCAAATCGAACTGCACGCATACAAGAAGTACATCTGGTCATTATACACTGCTTGTGTGATTTCATTGATACCCAATTATTTGGAGGCGACGACTCATGATTAAGGAACTTTTACTCTCTCGACACCTATTACTTCCGGCTCTGTTTCTCTTTACCTCTTCTTGCACGACTATTTTGGTTGAGACCACGGGTGAGCAAGGAATAGCAGAAAACCCTACGCAACGTACTGTTGGTGCCCGAGTAGAAGATCAATCTATCGAAACCAAAGTCATCGTCAACATGAAGTCGCAAGAGCCGGCTTTTAAAAAAGCGCACTTCGATGTGATTAGCCATAATGGTGTTGTGCTATTGGTCGGACAGGTAGCATCAAACGAGTTAAAAAATAAAGCCACTGAAATAACAAGCCAGACAAGCAGCAAGATCAAACGCATACACAATGAGCTGGAGGTAGCTGACAAAACCAGCCTGTTATCACGAAGTAACGACACCTGGATTGCCACTAAAGTGCGCACACTGATGCTCACCAACAACGAAGTGCCTTTATCGCAGCTACGGGTCATCGCTGAGAACGGAGCAGTCTATCTGATGGGTTTGATTGACCAGGCTGGCGGGGATAATGCCGCCCGATTAGCGGGAAGCGTATCTGGAGTTACCCGGGTTGTTAAGGTTTTCGAATACGTGAACTAGAATTGTACCCAGGCTAAAAAGGAAAATAGCAGACTTTACTTTACCACCCGAAGCGAAGGCTTTTTAGTTGGATTCGAGGGCTTTGTACCGGTGCCTCGCCTGCCAGCAGGTGTGGGCGGTCTCGGCAAATTAGCTTCTGGATTAAATATCATCCCCTGCCCATTTTCTTTTGCGTAAATCCCCATTACTGCTGCGATTGGCACATACACGCGATTAGGAATGCCAGCAAAGCGGCCGTCAAAATCCACGGCTTCACTGCGGATGAACAAATTCTGCACCGCCGAAGGGGAGATATTGAGAATTATTTGCCCATCCTTGACGTGTTCCTGCGGCACTTCAACATCATCGCCATAGGCGTTCACAAGAATATATGGCGTGCAATCGTTCTCAATTATCCAATCGTAGAGCGCCCTTACAATATACGGTCGGCTCGAACTCATGGGCATAGATGAAACCCCGCCTGGATGAAACTCAGATCATTTCTTTTTCTTGCTCGGAAAAACTTGCCAGCACTGAGTCTCTCTCGAATAAACGGTCTCTATAGTCTAATAAAGGTTTAGTCGTCTTGTTCTTCGGCAGGTCAACATCCACCACTGGAAGACGCCACAAGATCGGTGCTACGCAGCAGTCAACAATCGTGAATTCATCACTCATGAAAAACGGCTTTTCTGCAAATATAGGCGCGATGGTAATCAGGCTTTCTCTTAGCTCTTTCCGCGCATTGTCTAGCTGCGCGGGAGTTCCCCTGGCGGCCATGATCGCATCAATTCTTGTGCACCAATCCTGCTTGATTCGATATATCCAAAGCCTGCTTTCAGCGCGAGCGACGGGATAAACCGGAAATAGTGGCGGATGAGGAAATCGCTCATCGAGGTATTCCATCATGATGTCGGCTTCATACAACACCAGATCTCGATCGACCAGGGTAGGCAGTGTATTGTAAGGGTTCAACGAGGCCAAATCTTCCGGCTTGCTCTCTGGATCGACATCAATCGTCTCAACCGTCACACCCTTTTCGGCAAGCACTATTCTAACCCGATGACTGTAGTGACTAGCGCCATCAGAGTAAAATGTCATGGAAGATCTTTTCGCTACTACACCCATTGTATTCCCTCTAATCCATTTTTTTGTATTCAGGTTCTTGCTGACTACACTTTTGTGTAAGCACAGCCTTGTTCGCCAAGTGTTCAATACCTGTTAAACAGGCTATGTGCGGTTCCATTTTTCCAGGCAGGTATCAATGGTAGTCCTTGCTAAATTCTCTTCCCAATAAGACGGTGAGAATATACAGAACTCCAAGAAACACTAATACCCAGAGTCCGATCTGCTGGCGCTTGCTGCGGATTGGTTCCCCCATGTAATACAGAAAGTTCACGAGGTCGGCGACTGTGGCGTCGAATTCATCCGGACCAAGTGATCCTGTACCCTCCACATGCTGCAATTCACAATGACCAGGGTCTTCATCACCATGGGAGTCACAAATCACATCACCCTGCAATTCGTGAAGCACATTGGGCATTGCAACATTAGGGAATATTTTATTATTGGCTCCAAATGTTTTAGTACTGTCTGCATAGAACCCTTTCAGGTAGCTGTACAACCAGTCAGGATGACGCACACGGCCAATCAGACTCAGGTCGGGCGGTGCTGCGCCAAACCATACTTCGGCATCTTCAGTCGACATTGAATTCACCATTAAGTCACCGATTAAAGAACCATCGAATATAAGGTTCTCAAGCACAAGCTGTTCAGGGATTTCAAGATCGTCGGCAGTTCGAGCATAGCGGGCATAAGCTAACTCATGACAACTGGAGCAGTAATTCATATAGGTCTTAAACCCGCGCTGCAATGAACCCTTGTCTTCGAAATTGGTTTCGACGTGCTCCAAATCGAGATTGGCCTGTGCTGCCTCTGCCGAGCCAGATACCAGCAGTAAAGGCAATACGACCAGAAGAATTAACAACAAAATAGTTCCAGTCAATTGCCAGATAGATATAAATCGACCGGTCACTCTTTGTGGGGGCTGCGTGGTCTTTTCCTTTCTTGTGTACCAGGGCATAGCGAAAAAGAAAGCGAAGTAAATTACTGTCATGATCTGCGCCAACAGCGTCTTGGCAGGACTCACTGCCTGTGTGCCCAGCACACCCAGCACCAGAAATGCAACCACAAACAATAATAGGGCGACACGGCTAAATGTGCCCTTGTAACGCATGGATTTCACAGGACTCTTATCCAGCCAGGGAAGCACAAACAGAATAGCGATGGCCCCAAACATGACCAACATGCCCCAAAATTTCGCATCAATGTTAAACAGTGGATAGGTCACAGCGCGCAGCATGGAATAGAAAGGGGTGTAATACCAAACAGGCGGTACGTGTTCAGGCGTCTTTAAAGAATTGGCTTCCTGGAAATTTGCTATCTCCAAAAAGTAACCACCCATCTCCGGCGCAAAGAAAACAATGGCGCAGAACACGAACAGGAACAGCACTACACCAGAAAGATCATGATACAAGGTATAGTAAGGGTGGAAAGGGACACCATCCAAAGGAATGCCATCCGCTCCCTTGTTCTTCTTAATGTCTATACCGTCGGGGTTGTTGGAACCGACCTCGTGTAGCGCGAGTAAATGCAGCACAACCAGTGCCAGTAGCACTATTGGAAGAGCCACAACGTGCAGCGCAAAGAAACGATTCAGGGTGACACCGGAAATGAGGTAATCGCCTCTAACCCAAACCAGCAAATCATCACCAATTACCGGTATAGCGCCAGCTAAAGACACAATTACATTGGCCCCCCAATAGGACATCTGACCCCAGGGCAGTACATAACCCATGAAACCTTCCATCATCAGCACCAGGTAAATAGCCATCCCGAAAATCCAAATCAATTCTCTGGGTTTTTGATAGGATCCGTACATCAGGCCGCGAAACATATGCACATAGACTACAAAGAAAAACGCGGACGCCCCGGTGGAGTGCAGGTAGCGCAACAACCATCCCCATTCGACATCTCGCATAATATATGCAACGGATGCGAACGCCGCTTCAGCCGTGGGCGTGTAATTCATGGTCAACCAGATGCCGGTTAGTAACTGTATCACCAAAACTACTAGAGAAAGTACGCCGAAAAAATACCAGAAGTTAAAATTCTTTGGCGCGTAGTACTCACTCATGTGAGTTTTCCAGGCTTTCACTATCGGCAATCTGGCATCAGTCCAATCGCGAAGCCCGATTAGCGCACCAATAAAACGACCCGGTTTTTCAGTTTTATTTGTATTATTGGCTGTATCGGTCATTACGCAGTCTCCTCGTCAACACCAATCACGAGAATGTTTTCACCCTCGAAGGAATAAGGGGGTACTTCCATATTCCGGGAAGAAGGCGAACCGCTGTAGACACGTCCGGCCAGATCAAAGCGAGACCCGTGACAAGGGCAGAAAAAACCACCCCGCCATTCTGAATCGAAAGGCTCTGGTTTTAATTCGATATGAGGTGTCGGCGAACAGAAAAGGTGCGGACATAAACCAACCAAAACCATCACATCGGGAGTTCGCGATCGAAACTCATTCTGCGCATACGCGGGTTGCTCAGGCTCAGTTGAATCAGGATCAGTTAAGCGATCAGTATCTTCGTTCAGTGCACTAAGTAATTCTTCAGAACGCTTAACGACAAAAATGGGTCGTCCGCGCCAGGCGGGAATTGGGCCAAGCATCTCGCCTGCCTGCAGGCGGCTAATATCAATTCTTACCGGTGCGCCGGCTGCTCGTGCCTTGGCGCCAGGATTCCAGGAGCCAACAAAGGGAACCGCTGCCCCAACAACACCGGCAGCACCTACAACCGAAGTTGACCCCACTAAAAACCGTCTACGGCCAGCATTAGTACTGTCGTCAGTCACCGTAACTTTCTCCTTGAGAACAAGCTTGTCAATTGAAATATCCCGCTAGAGAGACTGTGCAAAATCCAATATTCGTCTTTCCTGCGAAGTATTCGTCATTCCTGCGAAATATCCGTCATTCCTGCGAAAGCAGGAATCCAGTAAACCACACAAATCCGCAAGGGTTTTCTGCCAGTAACGCCACCTGACGAGGGTTTCTTGCACAGTCTCTTAGGCCAGGGATACGGTCGCGAGTTTGAGCAGGCCCGCCATGGCGAGTCGGCAAAGCGCATGAATGTTAGTCAATCCTGCGATTTTTAGCAAGCGCACAAACACCGCGAACAATAGATATATCGTTGATAATAGTGATAAAAAATATTTTTCGCAGAATAAAAAAACGCCGACTTCGAAACCGAAACCGGCGTTTTTTGAAACAACTTCGTTAACGCTTGGAAAACTGCGGCTTCTTGCGCGCTTTGCGTAAGCCAACCTTTTTACGTTCTACTTCACGAGCATCACGAGTCACGAATCCGGCTTTTCTCAGGGTTGCTCTTAATTCTTCATCGTAATCCATCAAGGCTCTGGTAATTCCGTGCCTGATAGCACCAGCCTGACCAAAGCTTCCGCCACCGCGAACAGTGATCTTGATATCGAACTTCTCGGTCATCTCAACCAATTCGAGCGGTTGTTTAACGATCATACGAGCTACTTCACGTCCAAAATAGCCATCCAAAGTTCGGCTGTTTATCGTGATAGCACCACTACCGCTGGTCAAATAGACTCTTGCAGTTGAGGTTTTACGTCGGCCGGTACCATAATATTGCGTGCTAGACATTGACTAAACGAACCTCTTAAAGTTGAAGAATCTGTGGTTGCTGCGCCCCATGTGGGTGCTCAGTTCCAGCATAGACTTTCAGTTTCTTAAACATCGCTCGACCCAGCGAGCTTCTGGGCAGCATGCCCTTTACTGCCAATTGAATGACGCGCTCTGGCGTTTTTTCCAGCAATTTTTCGAAGGACAGGGATTTTAGACCACCTGGAAACCCGGAGTGAGCATGGTAGATTTTGCCCTTTGCCTTGTTGCCGCTTACCTTTACCTTGTCGGCATTGATTACAACAACGAAATCGCCTGTATCCACATGAGACGTGTACTCGGGTTTATGTTTACCGCGTAGGCGTGTCGCTATCTCAGTGGCCATACGGCCTAAAATTTGGCCTTCGGCATCTACAAGAAGCCATTTTTGCTCAACTTCATGAGGTTTTGCGCTATAAGTCTTCATTTTTCTGTCATTGGGCTTTGCTTTAAGGAGCGCGAATACTACCGGAGCAATCTTAAATATTCAAGCGAATTCAGACCCGGGATGTAGATTTTTCGGATGCTGGCGATTAAGCCAGATCAATCGGTTTTCACCCTCAATGGGGTTCGTGCAGGGAATGCGCGGGGTAATGCCGCGCGGCTGGCACCGGCGAAGTGTGCCGCCAAGTTGTTCTGTCCTGCCGTGCCCCCTGCGACAAACATTATTTTATCACTGGCTGTCAGCTATCAAGGGCTGACATATCAGCCCTTGATAATCAAACTGGTTAATTAAACAGATCAAGCCAATCCCGGGCACTGTGCCAGAATGCCCGGAAACCAGGCACTAAAAGTTGTAAGACGCCTGCACATACAAGGTGCGCGGACGGGATACAAAGCTGTAGAAGGTGTTGGTTTTAAAGCTGCTGCCCGACAGAGGCGTGTTGCCCACATAGGTCAGTTGCTGTTTGTCGGTCACATTCTGGGCCAGCAACGCAATCTTCCAGTTGTCGGCATACAGCCCTAGCCGCAGGTTCACCCTGGTGAGTGCATTCACGTTATACAACGGGTGCAGGTTTACGTGGGTATTCTGATCGTCCACATAGCTGACATCAATGCCACTGCGCCACTCAAGCCCGCCAATAGGCCAGGCGTGATCCAGTGAGAAGGTGCCAGTCCGCTCCGGTGTATATTGGCCAGCCTTGCCGCTATAGTCACATAGTTGCTCCCCGTCAACAATATCACCGTCCGGCACCTGGCGGTTGTAGCAGTTGCCGTTACTGTAGTCGTTATACACATGATCGAGGTAGGCCAGGCTGTAGCTCATGGTCAGGTTGTTGGTGATTGCCCAGCGGCCGTCAACCTCCACGCCCCGTACGGTGGTTCTTTTGGCATTGCCTACGGTGAAGCCCAGGGTGCCGTCAAACTGCGAGACTTGCAGATTGTCATATTCAGTGCGATACAGGGCTGCGTTCAATTCTACCGAGCCGTTCAACAAGCGCGTCTTGGCACCGATCTCATAGGTAGTGGCCTCTTCCTTGTCAAATTCCCAGGAACTTGGCTTGTTGGAGCGGGCATCAAAGCCACCAGACTTGAAGCCAGTACTAAAAGCACCATACAGCATGACGTCATCAGCAGCATCCCACTGGATGTTCAGCAGCGGCGTAAAAGAGCTTTCGTCACGCTTCCCTGCCAGGGAATGACCCCCACTTTGCTCGCTATCAATGGCAAAAGCTACCTTGTATAAAACCGGTGCTACCGCATTGAGCGCGGTAGCCTGGGTGCTAGTGTCGAGAATGTTAATTTCCCGCGTGGCTGTCTTGTTTTCGGAGGTATAACGGGCACCGGCAGTCAAGCGCAGGGTGTCGGTCATATTCCAGGTGGCCTGGGCAAATATCGCCCGCAAATCTGAGTCTGCGGTGTAGGAACGGGCTGCCTCGGTACCCAGAATAGGCCGCAGGGCTCCGCCTCTCACCCGCCCCAGCACACTGTTGTCAAAGACGCGGATGGCATCGCCATAGGTCAATTCGCTGGTCTGGTAAAACACACCGGCAATCCAGTCTACCGTCTCACCGCCGGGTGATACCAGGCGGATCTCCTGGCTGAACTGGTCGTACTCTTCATCCAGGAGAGCATCAAAGATAGGTGCCGCCACAAAGTCGCAGTCACAAATTTCGTCAAACTCATAGCCTACCCAGCCAGATACGGCGGTCAGGGTATTGTCGCCTATTTGATAGTTCAGGGTCAGGGTATTGTTGTCAACCCGGTTGTTGCTAAACTCAGCGGTGTCGGCCTGGCGCTCATTGTTCTGGAGGCTTTCGGTAAGCGCACCGGGGTCGCCCAGAGCACCCAGAATCGTCCCGAATGGAGCGCCAGCCAGCGGGTGGCCAGCGGGAAAGAGAAGATTAGAGTCATCGCGAACAATTTCAATCTGGCGTCCGCTCACATCAAACCTGTCACGCTCCAGCTTGAGGCTGATATCCAGCTTGTCGGTTGCCTCCCAGAGCAGGGTTCCGCGTACGGCAAATTCGTCTCGACCGGCTTCGTTTTTGCCCTTGAAGCTATTCTTTATAAAACCATCTTCGTCATACTTTCGCACCACCAGGCGTGCACTCAGAGTGTCGCTGAGCGGCCCTGAAACCATGCCCTGAAACTCTTTAATGCCGCCAACGCTGGCATAGTTGGCGGACAGCGAGCCTTCCCATTCGTTGCCAGGCTTGGCGGTAGTCATGCTGAGAGCACCGGCAATGCTGTTCTTGCCAAACAAAATACTCTGCGGGCCACGCAAGACTTCCACCCGCTCCAGATCAAGGAAGGGCATACGCAGTAACTGTTGCCTACCGTAGTAAACACCGTCTACATACTGACCCACAGATTGCTCAAAACCCTGGTTGTTACCCGTGCCAATACCGCGGATGTAAATCTGGGTGCTGATACCGGTTTCGCTCATGGACAGGTTAGGAGTGAAGGTTTGCAGGTCTTCTATCTTGAATACACCTGCCTCTGCCATTTTCTCGCCAGAGACGGCGGTAATGGAAATAGGAACATCCTGCAGGCTCTCCCGCCGTTTTTGTGCGGTTACGATAATTTCTTCAAGCATACCGCCACTGGAACGTGTGGCCGCGTCTTGAGCCAATGCCGGTGTGGCTATAAGTGTTGCGCTGAACATAAGCACTGGTAGTATTTTTTGTATTATTTTTTTTGTATTATTATTTTTCATTTTGTTACAACATCTCCGTAAATTTAAAAATGTAACCCACCTCCAACACGCAAGATCATCCTGAGATATTCTGCGGAAGAAAGTGATGATTTTGACCCCTGGAAAGTAAAGTGCTGATGATTCAGCTATTTTTCTCCTGTTTCCCTGCCGATACAACCCACTTGCATTCACAGGCACCTTGTCTTTGCTAGCAGTCGCAGCGTATCATACACAATACAAGCTGCTTTGCAAGGGCTTGTCCTGGTCTTGTCCAATGGGGTTATTCTGCTGAACTAAACCCTGGAATCTGCATAATCTTGCCGCTAGCGCTAAGCCAGATGCTGGTCGCGCAGGTATTGCTCTGACTGCATCTCTATCAGTCTGGATCTCGTTCGTGCAAACTCGACCCGCAGTTTTTCTCCTGTATACAGCGCCGAAATCGGAACCTGTGCCGAAATGACAAGTTTTACGCGGCAATCATAAAGCTCATCGACCAGGCTAATAAATCGTCTCGCGCTGTCACTGGACTGCTCGTTCATTTGCGGCACATCGGCCAGGATTACCGCGTGATACATCTTTGCCAGTTCCACATAGTCAAAGGCACTGCGTGGCCCTTCGCAAATTTGCTGAAAGCCACACCAGGCTACATCATCTGTGCAATACCGCGAATCTATGCTTCTTTCGAGTATCTCGATACTTTCGTTCTTTTTGACTTTCGCTGGATCTGCCGCAAGCTGGTAGAAACACGATAACAACAAGCTGTCGGTCGCTGCCGTGACCGGGCAATGGTAAAGAGTTGCCTGAGTTAAACTGCGCAATCGGTAATCGACACCGCTTTGTATTTCAATCGTTTTCATGTTTTCCTGAATGAGCCGAATAGCAGGCAAGAAGCGCTGTCTTTGCAAGCCGTCTTCATACAGGGAATCAGGGGCAATATTGGAGGTGGCCACTAAAATTACGCGGCGCTCGAATAACGCATCCAGCAAGCCTGCAAGTATCATTGCATCACCAATATCCCGCACAAAAAACTCATCAAGGCACAAAATGCTGGCTTCCCTGGCGATTCGCCCGGCAACCAGCTCAAGTGGATTTTTATGACCTTGCAGAACTGTCAGATCGCGGTGTACACGCTGCATGAAGCGGTGGAAGTGGGTGCGAAGTTTTGCCTGGCCGGGCAAGCATTCATAGAAAACATCCATCAGGTAAGTTTTGCCTCGACCGACGCCTCCCCAGATATATAGCCCGCGAATATCTGGCTTACGCGAATCACTGGAAAACAACCTGTTCCAGAGTCTGGCAGGCAGCCGCACCCGGTTCTGGTTTTGCCTGATTTGCTCGAATAACTCCTGCAATTGCCGGATCAGCGAAAGCTGCGCTTCATCTACACTGACCAGTCCGTTTTCAAGATCGAGTTGGTAGCGTTGTAGCGGGTTCATTATTGCCAATCGTGCGGATGCCTGGAGGTGTTTTCTGCTCTATAAAGCAAACAGTTTCCAGATTCTGAAAGCGAATGGCAACCTCTAATCACGATAAATCTGCCATTTCTCCGATCATCAAGGCAACAAGGCAACGAAGTTTCTTAAAAAAACCAGGCTAACTATTGTATACTTGGCAGATTGCCCAGTTCAGTATCGGGCAATCATAGTGCGTTTACTACAAGGAAGAGGTGTTTACCTAGATGATTTGGTTAACTGCAATTGCATGTCTGGCTGCGGGAATGGTGATTGGTGTAGTGTTCTCAAGCCGCTTGAACAGCAGCGCATCCCGCGTACAGGAACTAGAAAATCAGATTCGCGATCTAAAAGACAATCATCTGAGCTATAAGGACAATGTGAGCGATCATTTCAGTATGACCGCCGACCTCGTTCAGCACATGACCGAAAGCTACCGCGAGGTGTATCAACACCTGGCCAGTGGCGCTCAAGACCTCTGTAGCAATACAGTAGCCAACAAATTACTGCCGACTGGCACAGATGCAGTTTTCGACAGCAACGCAGAATCCGAAACAGCGGGCGAACTAAACCCGCCCAAGGATTATGCAGTAAAGCAGGATCCCGCCCAGAAAGGTGCTCTTTCCGAGGAATTTGGGTTCAGCAGGCCAATTTCTCAGCACGAAGAAGAACCGCCGCTTCAGCAAAAGCATTAGTCCCAATAGCACTACCATCACAACATTACTATCACAGCACCAGACCCTGCTTGCAGGCAAGCCTGTGTAAAAATGAATTAGTCGCCTATGCCCGAATACAGCCTGACCCACCTGAAACAGCTCGAAGCCGAAAGCATTCACATAATGCGGGAAGTAGCGGCTGAGTTTGACAAACCGGTAATGCTCTATTCTGTGGGAAAAGATTCTTCGGTAATGTTGCACCTGGCACTAAAAGCGTTCTACCCGGGCAAGCTCCCATTCCCCTTGATGCACATTGATACCACCTGGAAATTTAGGGAAATGATAAATTTCCGTGATCAACAGATCGAAAAACTGGGGCTGGATATGATTGTTCATATCAATCAAGAAGGGGTAGACGCGGGAATCGGACCTTTTACTCACGGCAGTGAGAAACACACGGACATCATGAAGACGCAGGCGCTAAAGCAGGCGCTGAACAACTACAAATTTGACGCCGCCTTTGGCGGTGCTCGCCGAGATGAAGAAAAATCCAGAGCCAAGGAAAGAGTTTTTTCATTCAGGGATAAAAACCATGTCTGGGATCCAAAAAATCAACGACCAGAATTATGGAATGTCTACAACGGGAAAATAAACAAGGGAGAAAGCATTAGAGTCTTTCCTCTTTCCAATTGGACGGAGCTTGATATCTGGCAATATATCTACCTGAACAACATAGCGATAGTCCCTCTCTATTTCGCTAAGCCGAGACCGGTAGTCAATATCGACGGCGTAAGTATTCTTGTTGATGACCAGCGCATGCCGATTGAAGAAGGTCAGAAGATTGAAACCAGGACTGTGCGCTTTCGTACGCTGGGCTGCTACCCACTTTCTGGTGCTGTCGATTCCACCGCAACAACGCTTCCGGAAATTATTCAGGAAATGCTATTGGCCACCAGTTCTGAGCGTCAAGGCAGATTGATCGATTCAGACCGAAGCGGCTCAATGGAAGAAAAAAAGCGACATGGCTATTTTTAGAGAGCCGGGCATAATTATCGGAACTGCGGCTTCAACCGCACAAGGTAGTTGAGGTCAGACAATAGCTGTAGATGGCGGGACTTATGTACAGGATATACGCTATGCCGATTTTGCATCGTTACATGGAGGGACTGTCGGTTAATTCAAAATCAGTCCAATTTTAAAAAAATAATATGTTTAATAACAATGAGTTAAATATTCACAACAAGCTGAAAACTTCATTTTCCGACAAGCCCATGAATGTAACCTGGTAGAACAATGCAGGCGCAATTATCAAGGAGAAAAAATCGGTAAAGTCTCGCTTCCGGGCATTTTTTGAATCAGGCAAAGCTCTCTTTTAATTGTCTGCAACCGATTAACAGGTAAAACAAAGGCAAGAGAATCGAATCCAGATGTCACACCAATCCGAGCTAATTAGCACCGATATAAACGCCTACCTCGCTCAACATGAACGCAAGGAATTATTGCGCCTGTTGACCTGCGGTAGTGTAGATGACGGTAAGAGTACATTAATTGGCCGCCTGTTACACGACTCGAAAATGATCTATGAAGATCAATTGGCCGCCATCGAAGCCGACAGCGTTAAATCTGGCACTACCGGAGCCAACATCGATCTTGCTCTATTGGTCGATGGACTACAGGCGGAAAGGGAACAAGGCATAACCATCGATGTCGCTTATCGTTATTTCTCCACCGCCAGGCGGAAATTTATAATTGCGGATACTCCAGGGCACGAGCAGTACACAAGAAATATGGCGACCGGCGCGTCCACCTGCGATCTGGCAATAATTCTAATCGATGCCCGACACGGTGTTCAGGTGCAAACCCGACGCCATAGCTTTATCGCTTCATTACTTGGAATTCGACATATTATTGTCGCTATCAACAAAATGGACCTGGTGGATTTTAGCGAGAGCGTTTTCCAGCAAATTAAATCGGACTATCTCAAGTTTAGCGAAAGCCTGGAATCTATTGAGTTTCTCTTCATACCCCTGTCTGCACTGACCGGTGATAATGTGGTCAAAGCCAGCACCCGCACCCCCTGGTATGCGGGCGGCGCACTGATGCCTATTTTGGAAAGCATCGAAATTGCGGCTGACAGGAATTATTCTGATTTTCGATTCCCGGTGCAATACGTCAACCGCCCAAACCTGAACTTTCGCGGGTTTTGTGGCACGGTAGCGTCAGGCGTGATTCGCAAGGGAGACGAGATTACGCTACTGCCTTCGAATAAGACCAGCCGTATTAAATCCATTGTAACGTATGACGAAGAACTGGAACTGGCTCATGCCGAGATGGCGGTCACCTTGACACTGGAAGATGAGATTGACGTCAGCCGTGGTGATATTCTCGCTCACCCCGACAACATTCCGGCTAGTCGCAGCAGTTTCAATGCCACCGTGGTTTGGATGGCCGATAGCCCTTTACTGCCTGGCAAATTATTCGATTTCAAACTTGGCACCAAAACAGTAAGCGGGAAAGTAAACAGCATCCAAAATCGCATTGATGTCAATACACTGGACAGCTTTCCCGCACCGGGACTGGAACTCAACGAAATCGGCCTGGCAGAAATTAATTTGGATGAAACTGTTTGCTTTGATAGCTATAAAGACAATCGTGCAACTGGCAGTTTTATAATTATTGATCGACTAAGTAACATTACAGTTGCTGCCGGCATGATCAACTGCGAGCAGCCGCCGCAACAAATCCGCTCTAAATCCAGCAACATCATCGTTAGCAAAGAAGAGCGCGCCGCTCGCTATGGACAAAAACCCGCCACCATCATGTTTGTCGGGGTATCGGGCTCAGGAAAATCGACACTTGCTCATGGACTAGAGAGAAAATTGTTTGACCGGGGTCGAGTGAGCACGGTACTTGATGGCAAAACCATGCGGCTCGGGATCAGCAAAGACCTGCCACACGATGCGGAAGGACGTGCTGAAAATTTGAGACGAAGTGCGCATATTGCAAGATTCCTGAACGACTCCGGTGTTATATGTTGCGCTTCGTTCGTTGCACCAAACACCGATTCAAGAGAACACGCCATTCGAGTTATAGGAAAGGACAATTGTTATATAGTCTATCTAAACCCGCCAATGGACGTTTGCATACAACGCGACCCTGGCGGCCTCTATGCGGCAGCCGAAGGCACGGAGTCTTCCGATATTCCGGGTCTGTCATTTTCTTATAGCGCGCCAGAAGTTACTCATCTGGAACTGGACACTTCAACTCTCTCTGTGGATGAATGTCTGGAAAAAGTTCTAAAGATAATGCGCGACAAAGAAATTATCTAGCCAACAGCAATCAAGCGACACTTCTATTAATCCACATTGCCGCTCCAGCACACCAGACTACAGATTGCATGACAAGATTGTGTGCGGTAGCGGGAGAGGGGCTGTCGAAAAACCCGAGTTCTTGAGTTCTATAATCAGGTGGGTCAATACGATTCTGGGTAACTTAAAGAGTGCCTTACGCAGTACCTGGCATGCTATTCGACCTAAATATGCTCAGCGATACCTGTCAGAATTTCAGTACCGTTTCAATCGTCGTTTTGATTTGGGCGACCTCATTCCAGGGCTTGCTTGTGCGGCACTCAGAACGCCACCGATGCCGGAAAACTTGCTGAAGATAGGCCTGGCTTAGATGGTAGTCAGGTGATTTTATACTGGAAATTCTGGTGGGCGAAACCCTGCAAGCATCCAGTGCATGACTTTGCCGGCAACCGGGTTGGGGGAGCGTGATGTTGGCTTATCATCACTCATTTCCCATTTACGAATTGTGCCCGGATTTGTATTTAAAATGACTGCAAGTCATTCTTGCTTGAGGCCCGGCCTGTGCCGAGCCTCTCTAAATTCTGCGGAAATCATCAGAAAAATAACTTGACAGCAGCAGCAGTCGCACCCATTAGTGCAGCCGCGGCCAAAGCGGGTGCCAGGAACGTATTAATGTTAATTTGCCGAGTTTCGGCAAGCATTTTGGCTATTTCCGTCCGCATTTTATCATCGGCCAGGTTTAGTTCTTTCTCTGTCATATCGTGTCTCCTGCCTATGCGCTCTCTCTATTGCGCTACCATTTCACTATTTATCATAGTGCCATTGGCACAGTGAGGCGAGATAATAGTACCACAGTGTCAAAAATCGTTCGTGAGAGAGAGGCTGTCATTCTGCTCCCTGCAGGAATCTACCCCAATAGTGTTAAATCAGGCTTCCTACGCTCTAAGCAGCAGTATCCAACAAATTTAGCTGCCTGTGCAACAGTTCCATATTGGAAAGTCGCTCTATTAAATCAGTGGCCGGAAAGCCGCGCAGCTCTTTTGGCTCTGGTTTGTGTAAGCCGTCGCCATACACTCGACCATGACCTGGAAGTTCTTCAGGATCAATTTCGGTTAAGAAAATCCAGATAGCTCGCATTATACCAGGATCATCGGCTAAAACTTGAGCGAGAACAGCCTTCGGATAAAGCATCAAGAACATATTGCAGGCGGTCGCACTGGAATAGTTCAAAATAAAGCGAAACGGTTTAACCCCAGCCCTGCCCTCAGGCAAACGGGTAGCAAGTAGAAAAAGCTGCTTGTCCAAAATTGGCAAACCGTCTGCATCAGCCACGATTTCATTGCCGGAAATACAACGTGCCCAGGCAGCCTGGATTTGCGGCTGGCTTCCCAAATGGCCGAAACCGGCACGGGAGGTGAGTAAATCGTTGGTTGTGTCGAGTTTGTAAGATACCATAGTCATAAGCCTTGAGCTGTATACCCATTGGCTGATGGTGGGTTTTGGTGCTAACCCCTGTTGTTAACCCCGGTACAGCCAGAGCTTCCTGCGTGTAAGAGATTTCTATCTGGGGATTGGGAGACTAACTGGCATTGGAATCCAGCCTGGCAACACTGTATATTGGTTTTGCAGCAATACTAACACGGAGCCGAGCTAATTAAATTCAGGAAAAGTAGCAAAAAGTTGCTATCACAGGCGAGAGATTGATGAGTACTATTAGTAGTAAGCTACTTACATTTATCGGTTGGCCGGTAGTTTGCGGCGTGTTGTTGGCATTGGTGGTATTGCAATACCAGCAATTAAAGCGGCTGACAGAACAACCAGCCGCCGTGCAGATGACCCAAACAAAAACCCCGGCTCCACTTTCCTTTTCGGATGCCATAAAGCTGGCTGCCCCCTCGGTGGTCTCCATCAACGCGACCAATGTCAATGTAGAATCGATAGAACGCACCTCTGAAGACCAGGTGAACTTGTATCTGGAAGAGCGGGCAAGCCTTGGCTCCGGGGTCATTGTCAGTGAGAGCGGATTTATTCTTACCAGTCTTCACGTTGTTGACAGCTTGTTCGACGCCTTCGATGCCGAGGTAACACTAAACGATGGCCGCAAAATATCAGCCACCGTTGTCGCGTGGGACGAAGCAAGTGACCTGGCCGTATTGCATATAAATATGGACGACCTGACCCCTATACAAATTGACGACGAGGACTCTCTCGAAGTCGGCGACCTGGTTTTCGCCATAGGCTATCCGCGCAATATAGGCCAATCGGTATCTCAAGGTATCATCAGCGCGCTCACCGAATATTCTGATAATTCTACTGGCATTATTCAAACTGATGCTGCCATAAATCCTGGAAATTCAGGTGGAGCATTAATTAATGCAGAGGGAAAACTGGTGGGCATCAACTCGTCAATATTTTCAGAGTCCGGCAACTTTGAAGGCATAGGTTTCGCCACTCCGGCGAATCATGCCATTGCAGTATTTGAGGAAATGTCGGAACAAGCTGTCGAAGCAAATGCCGGTTACCTGGGGGTGATCACCGGCGAGGCACTCAATGCCCAATCCAGCCAGTTATTTTTCGGCATAGATCATATTCGTGGCATGTTGGTAGAAAGTGTGGATGAGGGTGGCGCGGCAGAAAGAGCGGGCATCGAACCGGGTGATGTGATAACCCGGGTTGAAGCCACGTCGGTAATAGATGGCCAAAATATCATGATGGAGGTACGCAACAAGAAACCTGGAGATACCATCGACATTCAAATCTACCGTAATGGCCAAACTTTTGTATTGCCTACAACGCTGGGCTTTGGTCAGGCAATTATCATAGAACCCTAGGTGTCAGGTGTCAGGTGTCAGGTGTCAGGTGTCAGGATAATTTTAGTCATGTGTCATTTCTTCAGTCGATATTCTGCAGAAAGTGCGTGGGCCTGTAGCTGTTCGTTGCGGGCTATTTCTGCCGCAGTGACTGCCAGCGCATTCGCCCCCGCTTCGGAGCAGTTGATAATAGAGCTGCGCTTTTGAAAATCATAGACACCCAGCGCCGAAAAAAACCTTGCGCTTCCTGAAGTAGGTAAAACATGGCTGGGACCAGCACAATAATCACCTAAGGCTTCAGCACTATACCTCCCCATAAAAATGGCACCCGCATTGTCGATAGATTCAAGCAGCTTGTCGGGATGCTGTATCGATATTTCCAAATGTTCAGGTGCGATAACATTGCTTACTGTTGCAGCTTGCTGCAAATCTTCAACCTGGATGAAAATCCCGCGATTGCCTAGAGATTCCGTGATTATTTCGCGGCGCTCCATAGCAGGCAGCAGCTTGTCGATACTCTTTTTCACTTCTTGCAAAAATGCCGCGTCATTTGATATCAAGATTGATTGTGCCTGCTCATCATGCTCAGCCTGCGAGAATAAATCCATTGCAATCCAGTCAGGGTCGGTCTTGCCGTCGCAGATAATAGTGAGCTCCGAAGGGCCAGCAATCATATCTACGCCGACTTCGCCGAACACAAGTTTCTTGGCCACGGTAACGTAAATATTGCCTGGCCCCGCGATCTTATCCACCCTGGGGATCGACTCAGTACCAAACGCCAGGGCGGCTATGGCCTGCGCGCCACCTATCGTATAAAGGCTGGTGACCCCGGCCAGGGCTGCCGCTGCAAAAACCAATTTTCCAGCCTCTCCCCAGGCGGTGGGGACGGTGGCGACTATTTCCTTAACCCCGGCAACCTGGGCAGGAATTGCCAACATTAGCATGGAAGACGGGTAATTGGCCTTTCCGCCGGGAACATACACGCCTACCCGCTGAAGCGGGCTTATCTTTTGCCCGTAAACCGAGCCATCCTGTTCCCGATAGCTCCAGGAATTCTGCTTCTGCCTTTCATGATAACGTCGAATTCGCAGCGCAGCATGCGCCAGTGAATCTCGCTGTCTGCCTGAAAGATCGGCGAGCGCCTCTTGCATCTGATCTTGAGAGACAAATAATTGGCCCATGCTGCTGGCGGAGAACTGATCAAGGCGGTTGCTGTACTCAATCACCGCAGCGTCACCGCGGCTTTGCACTTCTTTTAAAATTCCACTAACCGTGCTGGTTACTGCTTCAGCAACAAGCATCTCGCGCTGCAACAAGGTGCCCAGGCGATGCTCGAAATCCGGGTCGCTAACAGTAAGCTGATTTATTTTGACAGGGGTGCTAGACATGATTTTCGAACCCGGGCTGTTCACCCGACTGGCTAAATTTGGTTTGCTGCAACCGACTTTCGCAGTTGCTCTAGTATCTCTCGAATAACAGCATTCTTGATTTTCATGGACGCTTTATTCACGATAATTCGGGAACTCACTTTTGCTATTAGTTCGCGTGGTTCCAGGCCATTTGCTTGCAATGTCTTACCGCTATCGACAATGTCCACGATAGCGTCTGCCAAACCCATGGACGGCGCCAATTCAAGTGCGCCGTTGAGTTTAATCAGTTCGATCTGCTTTCCTTGTTCGGCAAAATATTTCTTTGCGATATTGGTAAACTTGGTCGCCACCCTTAACCTGCCCTGGACAGGAACCGCATCCACGGGTTCGGCCGTCATTAATCGGCAGGTCGCAATTTTTAAATCGAGAGGCTCGTAGAAGCCCTCATCCCCGTACTCAAGCAGCGTATCTTTACCTGCAACACCGATGTCTGCGCTGCCAAACTCAACATAGGTTGGCACGTCGCTACCACGAATTACCATAAGCTTCACGTTTTCCCTGTTGCTATCGAAGATAAGTTTTCGGCTGCTGGTGATATCTTCTGCGGGCACAATGTCAGCCTGCGCGAGTAGAGGCAGCACTTCATCCAGGATTCGACCCTTAGTGAGGGCGATTAGTAGCTGAGTAGAATTCATTGTTAGAATTTTTCACATGAAGTCGTAAAATGGCGCGCCGGTTTAAGAGGGAATGCGTCGGATCCGGGCGCCAAGTAATTGCAATTTCTCTTCGATACACTCATAACCACGGTCGATGTGATATATTCTGTCGATAGTGGTTTCATTTTCGGAAACCAAACCAGCAATAATCAAACTTGCTGAAGCCCTCAGATCAGTGGCCATTACCGGCGCACCTTGTAAAGCATCAACTCCCTTGACTATGACCGTGTTTCCTTCAACCGCAATTGATGCACCCATACGATTCATTTCATGCACATGCATAAAGCGATTTTCAAACACAGTTTCTGTAATTGAACCAGTGCCGTCAGCGATCGAATTTAAGGCAGTAAACTGAGCCTGCATGTCAGTGGGAAAGGCGGGATAAGGTGCTGTTCGCAAAGACACTGCCTTTGGCCTCTGCCCATGCATGGCAAGCTCTATCCAGTTGTCGCCGAGCTTAATATCCGCGCCCGCCTGCTCAAGCTTACTCAACACGGACTCTAAAATAGACGGTGTAGTGTCTTTAACCTTTATGTGGCCGCGTGTTGCCGCCGCAGCAATTAAATAAGTTCCTGTCTCAATGCGGTCAGGCATTACCGAATAACTGCACCCCTTTAGTTCATCCACCCCATTAACGGTAATAGTATCGGTACCCTGGCCGCAGATATTGGCACCCATTTTTACCAGGCAGTTGGCCAAATCGACTACTTCTGGCTCCCGTGCGGCATTCTCGATGATGGTTTCTCCGTCGGCCAGTGTTGCCGCCATCATCACGTTTTCAGTTCCAGTTACAGTCACCAAATCCATAAAAATATGCGCCGCTTTCAACTTTCCAGCAACCGATGCCTTGATATAACCATCCTCAACTACAATATCCGCACCCATTGCCTGTAGCGCGCTAATGTGAAGATTTACCGGGCGACTGCCAATTGCACAACCACCAGGCAGGGCTACTTCAGCCCTCCCATAACGCGCTAGCAAGGGACCCAGCACCAGGATGGAGGCGCGCATGGTCTTTACCAGCTCGTAAGGCGCACTGAAATGTGTAATTGTGCTGCTGTTAACTTCGACATTGAGTTTCTCATCGATAATCGGCTGCACACCCATGCAGCCCAGCAACTCAATCATTGTTGTAATATCGAACAAATGTGGCAAATTGCAAATCTGCACAGTGTCGTGGGTGAGCAGAGTCGAAGCGAGTATTGGCAGGGCTGAATTCTTCGCACCCGCGATTCGAATTTCACCCTGAAGGCTAATGCCCCCCTTGATTAATAATTTATCCATTGGTTTTCTCGATGGGGGACTGCGCTCAGGAAGCCAGGTTTTCTGCGACAGTCTTTAGGTTCATTGTGACTGCGTGAATAGCCCCACCTTTTATGTGTTCGTTCAATATTTTATAGATGGCTTGTTGTCTTTTAACCGCGTTCAAACCTTCAAACACATCCCCAACAACAGTAAGCAGGTATTTTCCATCACCACCATCCACAGTGACCTGGCAATCGGATAATTCTGCAGTTAGCAAAGAGGTAATCTGACTAGCGTTCAATGCAGTACTCCAGTTTATTTCCAGTTGTCCAATACGGCATCGATGTCATTGTTATTCTGACCCATCAATGCCGAAAATTGAGTGAAATACTGACGTCCAAGATTTATCCCGGCCAGGCTCAGGTTCTTCAGTTTCCATTCTTCGTTTTCATTAAGAAACATTTGGTACTGCAAGCGGAGATTTGTGTCGCCACCGCGCAGTTCCATTCCTACGATGGTATCGGCACGGGGGTCTGAAGCTGGATTGTCAGAGGGGAGAAATACCAGCTCCTGGCCATCGTAGGAAACCAGAGAAGCGCCGTAGAATCGAGTTAATGTTGTTTTCAATAGATCCGCAAACCGTTGTTTTTGAACGTCGCTGGCCGATGCCGCAAAACGATTCATAACGACTTCAGCCACTGCCTTGAAATCCACAAAGGTAATCAGCACGGCTTCAACCGCAGAGAAATAGCTATCGCGGTCTGAAAGAAACAATGGCCGCGACTCCGTGACCGTTTGCAGCAAGGTCTCAACCCCGGTTTCAGCGGTTTCTACGGCGCTGTACTGTTGACCATGGCTGGCAGATGGCAACAGGCCAAACAGAGCTAGAGTAATCAAATATTTAGTCAATAATTTCATTTGCTTAACCTTTGTTTTTACAGGTAGCTGAACCCTAAAGTCAGCCAGGAGGATAGACAGGTGCCATACTACACAAAATAAGATGAATGCGAACTGAACCCTCATAATCAGTAGCACAGTCTACATGAATTGGGCAGTTCAATAAATTATTACTTGCAAAGCTGCCCAAACAATCTTCTAATTGCCCGCTTTATCCACGCAGTAAGAATACATCGTCTATGTTCCTCGACACGGTCATTATCGTCCTCGGATTCATTGGCTTAATCTGGGGAGCGGACAAGTTTGTGCTTGGCGCCTCTGTTTTAGCTAGAAATTCAGGGGTTTCTCCTCTGGTGATCGGCCTGACGATACTGGCTTTTGGCACATCGGCACCTGAGATTTTTTCATCCGCCGTCTCTGCCCTTAACGGCAAACCGGAACTGGCTATCGGCAATGCGCTGGGTTCGAACCTGTTTAACGTGGGGGTCGCCCTCGGTGTTGCGGCATTGATAAGCCCTCTGAAACCGCCAGAATCACTAATCGACAAAGAGATTCCTGCTTTACTACTGGTAACCTTCGTTGCCGGTGCCCTGTTATTTGACCTGTATCTTGGCGCCTTCGATGCAATAGTGCTGATCCTCATTACCTGCTATTTTGGCTACAGATTCTTTCGGAAAAAGGTTGAGACAGGGTCTGTACAGGAAATAGACGACGAAAACCTGCGCGAAGTTAGCAACCTGCAGGCTGCCGCCTATTTGATACTGGGGCTCGCACTGTTAGTAGTAAGTGCCGAAGCGCTGGTGGAGGCGGCCACCTCAATTGCCGAGTCTCTCCATGTGTCAACGGCTATCATTGGCTTAACAATTGTTGCACTTGGCACCAGTTTGCCAGAACTGGCTGCTTCCGTAACCTGCGTCCTCAAAGGGCATTATGATCTGGCGATTGGCAATATAGTCGGGTCGAACATTCTAAATTTACTGGCTGTACTTCCGTTTCCAGGCCTGTTCGCGCCGGGTAAAATAGAACCGGCGCTGCTCTACAGGGATTTTACCGGGGTGCTGCTAATGACCCTGCTACTCGCCTATTTTTGTTATTCAGGCATCAAAAAAGGCAAGATGATCAGTCGTGCCAACGGCGTGGTGTTTATATCAATTTATATAGGCTGGTTTAGCGTAATGATGTTCCAGCTCCAACTCTAGCTCTGGGTAAGGTATGCTGGTAGCATTATGACTTCCAAATCTCCGCTTATCGCAACCGCTCTCAGAACCATAGCGATCGAAAATAGAGCAATTGCCGCGCTTCTCAACCGAATAGATGAACATTTCGTCAGGGCTTGCGAACTTATTTTAGCCTGCCAGGGACGGGTGGTAGTCATTGGGATGGGAAAATCCGGTCATATAGGCAGGAAAATCGCTGCCACGCTGGCCAGCACTGGCACCACCGCCATGTATGTACACCCGGCCGAAGCCAGCCATGGCGACATCGGTATGATCGCGGCTGACGATGTGGTTCTTGCCCTGTCAAACTCGGGCACTACTGAAGAAATACTCTCACTGCTGCCGATACTAAAGCGTAAAGGCATTCCACTCATCACATTGACGGGTGACATTCAATCTGAACTGGCCAGGGCGGCCTCTGCCAATGTTGATGCCAGCGTCAACGAGGAAGCCTGCCCTTTGGGTTTGGCACCAACGTCAAGCACCACGGCGGCACTGGTACTTGGCGATGCCCTGGCCATGGCTTTGCTCGAAGCGCGTGGTTTCACCCGCGACGACTTTGCCTTTTCTCATCCCGGGGGAAATCTGGGCCGACGCTTATTGGTTAAAGTTAAAGATGTAATGCACGTCGGCGCGGCTGTGCCGAGAGTTAAATCTGGCGCTCCATTGCCCGAGGCATTATTGGAGATGAGCAGCAAAGGCTTTGGCCTGACAACTATTGTAGATGCAAACGGCCACTTACTGGGTGTATTCTCCGACGGTGATTTACGCCGGACAATTGATTCAGGAAAAAATATCCAGGAAACAGTGATAGACGAGGTGATGTCCAGCACCTACAAATTTATCGGTTCTAATGCCCTGGCAGCAGAAGCAGCTCGAATAATGCAAGAATCCAATGTCTATGTTCTTATTGTTCAGAATGAATCCCTGGGTGTAGAAGGGATGCTGAAAATGCACGACCTGTTACAGGCAAATGTTGTTTAGCAGAAAGGGTATCAGCCCAAATCATGCAATTTAGTAGCAATTTCGAGACCGCAATCAAGGCAGCAAGCACTATTAAATTGCTGCTGCTAGACGTCGATGGCATCCTGACTGACGGTAGACTCTACTTCTCGAACTGCGGCGAAGAGACCAAGGCATTCCACTCACTCGATGGACACGGCATAAAGATGCTAATGGGCAGCGCTGTCCCCGTCGGCATTATTACCGGCCGTAAATCTGAAATAGTCGCTAAACGAGCGTCAGATTTGGGCATAGAAATCCTCTATCAAGGCCGCGAAGACAAACTTGACGTTCTGCAAGAAATTAGCAGCAATTTGTCTATAGATGTACAAAATATTTGCTACGCCGGGGACGACCTCCCGGATCTTCCGGTTATCAGAGCCGCAGGACTTGGTTTTACTGTACCCGGCGCACATGCAGCAATAAGAAAGGTGGCTGATGTAATTACTGACAGAGCCGGGGGAGATGGTGCTGTTCGAGAGATAACTGATTTTCTGCTGTTATCACAGGGGAAACTCGACGCTTTCTATAATCCCTGACGCCAGCCGCCGCAAGCCAGCGGTATTTATCTGAAGCCTGACCTGCCCCACCTGCCTGCTACCCACGAATTACAACCGTCCATTGACGAATTCATGTTACGCTTCTCCGTCACAACCAGATCAAGGAGCTGATCAAATTATGCAACGAATCGGCCTGCTCATACTTCCGGGAATTATTGCCATCGCTTTATTCGTCGCAATTAGCTCTTTTGATTCAATGAGAAACGAATCTGCACCCCGGCTCCCGCATCAAAGCCCAGACTTCAACAGCTACTCCGAAGGTGTTACCACGACCCTGTACGGCGTTGACGGGAACATCAACTACACCTTGCAGGCGCAACGACAAGTTCACTATAACGATAAAACTATTGGGCTGGAAAAACCTTTTATACGGCTTTTCCAGGACGGCGATTCACGCTGGCAACTAGTTGCCGATTCCGGCAAAATCTCACCCGCCAGGGCGGAAAATGAAACAACAGTAGATAGCATCGAATTACTTGGAAATGTGCAAGTATCTGGCCTGGATAATTTTGGAAATAAAACCCTGATGTCCACCGAATATTTGACTCTGGATGTGGCTCTTGAAATTCTCGAAACAGACAAGCCAGTGTCGCTTGTAACAGACACGCTGCATCAGTCGTCAGTAGGAATGGTGGCAAACTTAAAACTGGATGAGATTAGGTTCCTTCGCGAAATTAGAGGTCGCTATGAGCAAACCAGCAATTAACAAGCTCAGCTTTTTCCTGGCCATTCCCCTTAGTCTTTGGATGGCATCGGTCTCCACTGCGCTTGAATCCGATAAAGTTCAGGAGTTGGAGTTTAGTGCTGACGGTGACTCCAGAATGAGTACTGCTGAAGGAACACGCATTATTGAAATGTCGAATAACGTCATAATCACCCAGGGCAGCCTGCGGATTAGTGGGGACGAGGCTACTATTAAGTACAATATTGCGACCAGCGAAGTTAGCAAGGTAATCGTGACAGGTAATCCAGCGCGCTATCAGCAACAACCAGGTTCCACTGACGGATTGGCGAAAGGGTCTAGCAAGACGATTACCCTGTACACAGACGAGAGCGATGGCAGTGACATTGTAGAACTCACTGGAGAAGCGGTAATTGAATCGTCTGACTCAAACTTCGCCTGCCATTCTATCGTCTACATAGCCGATCAGGACCTGATTCGCGAGGCGGCAGGCCCCTGCTCTGGCGTATTCAACTCGCCGACCGAATAAACTATGCTGGAAGCCCGTAATCTTGCAAAGCGCTACAAAAACAGGGAAGTCGTCCGAGACGTTTCTTTTTCTGTCAAACAAGGAGAAATTGTAGGCTTGCTTGGACCAAATGGCGCTGGCAAGACCACCTGTTTCTACATGATTGTCGGACTGGTCTCTGCCGACCGGGGCGAGGTCCGTATCGGCACAGTAGACATTGGCTCTCAACCCATACATCAGCGGGCCAGGTACGGTCTCGCCTATTTGCCGCAAGACTCATCAATATTCAGAACACTTAGCGTCGAAAATAATATCCTCGCGATCCTGGAAACCCGCAAAGAACTCAGCAGTAGCGAAAAACAAAGAAAGCTGGAGTCACTATTAGAAGAATTCAATATTCAACATATACGCCACAACAAAGGCATGAGCTTGTCAGGTGGCGAAAGAAGACGCACAGAAATTGCCAGAACACTCGCCACAGATCCCGGGTTTATTCTGTTGGACGAACCTTTCGCCGGGGTTGACCCGATTTCCGTTAGCGACATTAAACAAATTATCCAACAGCTCAAGCAACGCAATATCGGCATTCTCCTCACCGACCACAATGTCCGCGAAACCCTCGATATTTGCGAAAAAGCGTATATTGTTAGTGAAGGACAAATAATCGCAGAAGGAAATGCCGAAGCAATTCTCAATAACAAGAGGGTGCGGGAAGTTTATCTTGGCGATGAGTTTCGAATTTGATACAAAACCATACGAATTCCTGCGTGCTGAGTCAATTCCGCCTGCTTTAATTTCGCTCCCGGCCGCTGCAATGAAAATCTTGTTAAAAGCCTATACAATGACGGCATGAGTCTTGCTATAATCCTGCCTTCAAAAGCTGACAGCACAGGCTCACGCTACTACAACATAAACAATCCTTTCACTCTCTCCAGATGTATCATTCATGAAACTTTCGCTTCAGCTCAAGCTAGGTCAGCAACTGACCATGACTCCTCAGCTACAGCAAGCTATTCGCCTTCTGCAATTATCCACTCTCGATTTACAACAGGAAATTCATCAAGCCCTGGAGTCCAACCCCATGCTGGAATTAATCGAAAGCAGTGATGAAGAAGATAACAGCCCTGCTGCTACGGCTTTGGATAATAGCGCAGACCCTCATGTCATTGCCCCGACAGAGACTATAACCAGGGTTCGTGATAACGCCGAGTTAAACAGCGACGAAACCAATTGGCAGGATGAGATACCCAAAGACTTTGGTGTCGATACCAGTTGGGACGATATTTACCCGGGAACTTCCTCTCAAACCAGTTCTTTTGATGGCGATTCCACTGATTTCGAATCACGAACCAGTGCGCAAGGAACATTGCAAGACCACCTTTTGTGGCAACTCAATTTGACCCATATATCAGAGCGGGACAATTCGATCGCACTCGCAATCATCGACGCAATCGACCCTAACGGAATGCTGACCGTAGACCTGGAATCAATTCACGGTGGCTTCGATAGTGCGCTGGAAATAGAGGCCGATGAGATGCTGGCCGTACTCCATCGAATACAACAATTTGATCCAATAGGAGTGGGCCACAGAGACCTGGCAGAATGTCTATTACTGCAACTTGGCCACATTAATGATCCCGCCATGGCGCAACAGCTTTGTAACACTAAACTGATTGTGAGCGAGCAGTTGGAATTGTTGGGACAGCATGATTATGCGCAGCTAATGCGAAGAACCAAACTGAAAGAATTTGAGCTCAGCGAGGCCATTGCGATTATAGAGAGTCTTGATCCTCGCCCGGGCTCAAGCATTTGCCCACCTTCTACCAGTTATGTAGTTCCCGATGTCCTGGTCAGCAAGGACAGCGATTCCGGAAAATGGAAAGTAGAGCTCAACCCTGAAACCGCGCCAAAAATCAGAATAAACTCAGGCTACGCCTCCCTGGTAAAACGCGCCGACAGCAGCCACGACAATAATTATCTGCGCGACAATTTACAAGAAGCAAAATGGTTTATCAAAAGCCTGCAAAGCCGCAATGAAACCTTAATGAAAGTTTCAACGCGCATTGTAGAGCATCAAAAAGGCTTTCTGGAGCATGGAGAGGAAGCAATGAAACCATTGGTCTTGCATGATATTGCGGAGGCGGTAAGCATGCATGAATCTACTATTTCACGAGTAACTACCCAGAAATATATACATACTCCACGAGGAATTTTCGAATTAAAATATTTCTTCTCAAGTCATGTGTCTACCGCAGGGGGAGGCGAGTGTTCTTCAACCGCGATTAGAGCCATAATTCGAAAACTGGTGGCCGCGGAAAATACAAAAAAACCATTGAGTGATAGCAAGATAACAAACCTTCTGAAAGAAAAAGGCATCAATGTAGCCCGACGTACCATCGCCAAATACCGGGAATCACTTTCAATTCCACCTTCGAATGAAAGAAAGCGACTCACGGACTAGAAACCCGTACACCTGGCCCCCACATCAATCCAGTTATTTAAAGTTATAAGAATATAGAGATAGCACAGTCATGCAACTGGAAGAAATACTCATCCCTGAAAGATGCCTTTGCCAAGTGGAAGGCATCAGCAAAAAACGAATTCTGAATAAAATCAGCGAAATCTTTTCAGAGAACATTCCCGAGCTTGACGCCGCAGAAGTTTTTGATGCCTTAATGGCCAGAGAGCAATTGGGTACAACTGGTTTGGGCAATGGAATCGCCATTCCGCACTGCCGGTTCGCTCCCTGCGAGAGTATCATTGGCGCACTAATAACACTGGAGCAGCCCATAGATTTTGATTCGCTGGACAGCAAGCCGGTCGATATTCTGTTCGTATTATTGGTGCCGGAAGTCGAGAACGACGAACACGTTCGAACTCTTGCGGGCCTGGCAACCCTATTCAATGATGAGGATTTTTGTTACACAATACGCCATACTCACGACAGTGAAGATTTGTACAATATCGCAATCACCCGGTAGAGAGCCTCTCTCTTTTGATGTTCCAGAAAAATCGAGTCGACCAGGATGAAGCTAACCATTATCAGCGGCAGATCCGGTTCGGGTAAAAGTACAGTTCTGCATATTCTGGAAGATCGCGGCTATTACTGCATCGATAATCTACCCGCCAGCTTGCTCCCTGCCCTGGCCGACCGCATAAGTTTAGATGAAACAGGCATACCGAATGTGGCTGTCAGCATTGATGCCAGAAACATTTCGGCGGATCTGCAAATGACGCCTGAAATAATTCGCGAATTACAGGCAAGAGAGCTTCCCACTGAAATAATATTCCTGGATGCGACTAGTCAAACATTGCTGAAACGATTTAGCGAAAGTCGTCGCAAGCATCCGCTCAGCACTGACACGGTTGGCCTGCGCGAGGCTATTGATAAAGAATCGGAGCTGCTGGAAGCCATCTCTGTTATCGCAAATCTTGTCATAGACACCAGTACTATGTCTCTTCACCAATTACGGGACCTGGTTAAAAACCGAATGTTCGAACCCAGTGAAACCAGCGTGGCATTGCTGTTTCAGTCATTTGGTTACAAAAATGGCGTGCCGGTGGATGCGGATATTGTCTACGATGTGCGTTGCCTGCCCAACCCTTATTGGGATACCGCCCTTCGAGCTCTAAGCGGTCTGGATAAGGAGGTGGTCAAATTCCTTGATTCACAGCAAGAAGTTCAGGATATGCACAAGGATATTAAGGACTATTTGCAAAAATGGCTGCCAAAATTCGAAAGTAATAATCGCAGTTACATTACGGTTGCGCTAGGCTGTACTGGCGGTCAACACCGCTCGGTCTATTTAGGTGAAAAATTAGGCAAGTTTTTCTCTTCAGAAATCAACAACGTGCAAGTCAGGCACCGCGATCTGGATTGACGTACAAGCAGGAAGAGCTACTCTCTAACAGAGCAAAAAATGCTAAAAGAAAAAGCAACAATTATTAACAAGGCAGGTATTCACGCCCGGGCTGCCGCGAAAATGGTGGAGCTGACCGGCAGTTGGACGAGTACAGTACAAATCGGTCATGAAAAAATGGTCGATGGCAAAAGTATTTTATCCCTAATGATGCTCGCTGCTGTCAAAGGCACAGAAATCAATATTGAAGTGGACGGCCCTGATGAGGAACAAGCCATGGCCTCGATTATTGCTCTCATAAATAACCGTTTCGACGAAGCCGAGTAGGTTTACATCCCCAGCCAAGACCTGTATCAGTCCCCACACCCAGCTCCATTAATAGTAACTCCGGCAAGCGGGGCAAGCGCAATTCTGCTAAGATTGAACGATTCCGTTTGACTGACAATTGACGCCAGAATTTTCCCTATCCACGAATTCGATTGGCACAGACTATCCGGGCACAGGACTCGCAACACAATGTCCCAAACTAAAGAACCGCAAACACAGGAAGTGGTAGCCCTTGAATTAAATCAAGCCCTGGACAGTGGCTCCCTGTACGAAGTTCGACAATTACTAAAGGCATTGCCGGGTGCCAGAATAGCGCATCTACTTGAATATTCCCCACCCAAAACAAGAAATGTCCTGTGGCAGTTACTAGACAAAGATGCGGAAGGTGAAGTACTGCAAGACCTAAATGAAGACCTGCAAAGCGACATCCTCAGAGAGCTCAACGCGCAACAAGTTGTGGAGTTGACTGAGGGGCTTGAAACAGATGATCTGGCAGACATTCTGCAACAGTTACCCGATCAAGTGACCTTTGAAGTTCTACGTGCGATGGACGAGCAAGACCGACATCGGGTCGAATCCATTCTTTCCTTTGACGAAGACACTGCTGGCGGCCTGATGAACACCGACACCATTACTGTGCGTCCGCGTCATACCCTGGAATTGGTACTGCGCTATTTACGACGTCACCATAGCCTGCCGGAGATGACTGATAATATTCACGTAGTGGACCGAGCAGACAAATTCCTGGGCATTTTACCGCTACGCCAAATTTTGGTATCTGACCCAAATACGACCGTTAGAGAAAGAATGCGAGAAGATATTGATGCCATCCCGGTAGACATGGAAGCCATCCAGGTTGCGCAACTGTTCGAACAACATGACTGGGTTTCCGCGCCGGTCGTGGACACCGAAGGGAAACTGGTTGGCCGTATCACGATCGATGATGTTGTTGATGTAATCCGCGACGATGCGGAACACTCGCTAATGAGCATGGCGGGGCTTGACGAAGAAGACGACAGCTTCGCCCCGGTCATAAAAACTGCCAGGAGACGCGCCCTGTGGCTGGGTGTAAATCTGATGACGGCTGTATTGGCATCGGCTGTAATCTATCTTTTCCAGGACACGCTGGACCAGGTAGTGTATCTGGCCGTGCTAATGCCTATCGTCGCTAATATGGGTGGCGTGGCTGGAACACAGACACTGACGCTGGTAATTCGAAGTCTTGCCCTTGGTCATATAAGCCCCTCTAACAGTCGATGGTTGTTAATCAGAGAACTGGGGGTGGCCGCGTTGAATGGCTTTGCCTGGGCGGTGGTTATAGCAGTTATTACTTTTGCCTGGTACGAAGATTTGCAGCTAAGCCTGATTATAGCCGCCGCGATGGCGATAAATTTACTGGTGGCTGCTTTGGCAGGGGCCTATCTGCCACTATTCCTCAATCGCATTAAAATAGACCCCGCCCTGGCCGGGTCAGTCGCACTAACCACAATCACAGACTCTATCGGTTTTTTTGTATTTCTCGGATTGGCACAACTTTTCTATCTTTAATCCGCAAGGCAGCAATCGGGACTGTGCAAGAAACCCTCGCCAGGTTGCGGTACTGGCGGAAAACCCTTGCCGGTTTGGGTGTTTTTACTGGATTCCTCCTGCGCAGGGATGACGAGACGGTGCAAGAATGACAAATGCTGGATTTTGCACAGTCTCAATCAAGCCATTACTTATTGGGCTTGTCGGAAAATGAAGTTTTTAGCTTGTTATGAATGTTTAAGCCATTGTTATTAAATATATTATTTTTTTGAAATTGGACTGATTTTGACTTAACCGACAGTCCCTTATTCTAAAAGCGGCCAGAGAATTATGGAATCAGAAGCCAATACTGAGTCGGCACTGCTGAGCAAAACACAGCGCAAGCAGGAAGCCACCGAGCTCCAGCTGCTCGGACAAAAGCTCACCTCTTACCGCGCCAATGTGCTGCGTGAACTTCCTGTTTCCGAGGTGCTGGTATCCGCTATTGCGGAATTCAACCGACTTCCCAACAGCCACGGCGCTCGCCGGCGCCAATTACAATTTATTGGTAAACTGATGCGCGAGCTAGACTACACGGCGCTTAACCAGGCCATTAGTGATTTGGAATCAGACCATCTCAAGCAGAAGAGGAAACCATCGGTCGTCTCAATATGCTGTGAGCGAATTCTGCAATCTGGCGATTCTGAAATCAATTCCATGATGGAATTGCATCCACAATTGGAGAGACAGACCTTGCGGCAGTTGTATCGGAAACACAATCGCGCAAAAGAAGGCAGCAAGAACAAGTTCAAGATCAAACTACAGCATTACCTGCAGGAACATATTGCGCATTGACTGGTACGCGTGAAGCCACCCAAAGCAAGTGCCCTGCCGCGCCTGTACGCTCCAGCCTTTAGCTGATAAACTCTTGGTAAATTAGTGAGCTACACTAATACAGCAGCAACAGTAGTTGTAGTAATAGCGTAGTAACACCACACAATACAGAATAAAAGGGAGGATGCCCGTGTCTGATTCCAGCGCTCACACCTACTGGAAAGCCAATACTGGATTGGTACTGTCTCTACTGGCTGTCTGGTTCTTCATCTCCTTTGGTTGCGGAATTTTGTTCGTTGATGCACTGGACACGATTCGCTTCGGTGGTTTTAAACTCGGCTTCTGGATCGCACAACAGGGTTCAATCTTCGTTTTCGTTATTCTCATCTTTATTTACATTCGAGCTATGGACAAACTCGATGACAAATACAACATAGAATCTTCCAGCCCCAGTCAGGCTGCTGCAAGGGAGGATTCGCAGTGAGCGTACAAATCTGGACTTACCTCTTCGTCTTTCTATCGTTCAGTCTCTACATTGGCATCGCTATTTGGTCTCGCGCAGGATCAACCAGGGAATTTTATGTAGCAGGTGGCGGTGTGCCACCTTTAGCGAATGGTATGGCGACCGCCGCCGACTGGATGTCCGCCGCATCGTTTATTTCCATGGCTGGCCTGATCTCGTTTCTCGGCAGAGACGGCACCTTTTATTTAATGGGCTGGACTGGAGGCTATGTATTGCTGGCTCTTTTGCTCGCGCCGTATTTACGCAAATTTGGCAAGTTCACCGTGCCTGACTTTATTGGTGATCGTTATTATTCCCAGAGTGCCAGATTGATAGCCGTGTTCTGCGCGATAGCCATCTCCTTTGTCTATGTCTGCGGGCAAATGCAGGGAGCAGGCATCGTCTTTTCAAGGTTCCTGGAGGTGGAATTCACCACCGGCGTGTTCATTGGCATGGCGATCGTATTTTTCTATGCTGTGTTGGGCGGCATGAAAGGCATCACCTATACCCAGGTGGCTCAATATTGCGTATTGATCTTTGCCTTCATGGTGCCAGCAATATTTATTTCACTATTGATGACGGGTCAAGCTATTCCACAGATTGGCTTCGGCTCAGAACTGACTGAGGCGTATGGCGGCGGCTACTTGCTGGACAGGCTGGACGGGCTAAGCCAGCAACTCGGGTTTGCCACCTACACTGAAGGTCAACGCAGCACCCAGGATGTTTTCTTCATTACCGCCGCATTAATGTTTGGCACGGCGGGCTTACCCCATGTAATTATCCGCTTCTTTACTGTGCCCAATGTTCGAGACGCAAGAAAATCGGCCGGCTATGCCCTGGTTTTTATTGCCATTCTGTATACAACTGCACCGGCAGTAGCCGCATTTGCCCGCACAAATCTCATCAATACGGTAAACAACGCCGAATACAATGCCGTGCCCGAATGGTTTAGCCAATGGGAAGCCACCAGTCTGATTGTTTTCGAGGACAAAAACGGTGATGGACGCATTCAGTATGTGGGTGACCCGGAAACCAATGAACTGGAAGTCAATCGCGACATCATGGTATTGGCAAACCCGGAGATTGCAGAATTACCCAATTGGGTGGTCGCTCTGGTCGTTGCCGGGGCGCTGGCTGCTGCATTATCAACCGCAGCGGGGCTGTTATTGGTTATATCAACATCAGTCGCTCACGACATGATGAAGCGCAGCTTTATGCCCAACATTAGCGAAAAACAGGAATTAAGATATGCGCGCCTGTCGATATTCATTGCCGTGCTTGTTGCCGGTTATTACGGTATAAATCCGCCCGCCTATGTGGCGCAGGTAGTGGCATTTGCTTTCGGACTGGCAGCAGCCTCTTTCTTTCCAGCCATTGTGCTGGGCATCTTTCAAAAGAGCATGAATAAACAAGGTGCGATAGCAGGCATGCTGACAGGCTTCAGCTTTACTGCTCTTTACATCGTCTATTTCAAAATCATTAATCCGGCAGCCGACACTGCTGCGAATTGGTGGCTGGGAATCTCTCCAGAGGGCATAGGTTCGCTGGGCACCCTGGCAAACCTGACTGTGGCATTGATTGTGGCCAGGTTCACCGCCGAACCACCGCTTGAAGTGCAACAGATTGTTGAGAATATACGTCTGCCTGGCGAGGTAATTGCGCGCTAAACCAGCATAGCCCGGAGACTTCGTCATCCGGGCGAAATACGTCACCTTGCGTTACGTCTTGTGCTTGCCGTGATCCGTTTCTTTCCAGTACCTGGCCACGGTTTGCTTCATCTCTCTGTGCATGAACAATATCCCTACCAGGTTAGGCACTGACATCAAAATGATGGTGATTAAGGCAACATTCCACACGATAGTTGTATCTGCCAATGCGGCATAGAAGAAGCCCAGCACATAAACAACTCGATACGGCATTACAGATTTTGAGCCTAACAAATAGGTCATGGCTCTATCGCCATAATAGGACCAGGCTATTGCGGTAGAGAACGCAAACAGCATCAGCCCAATTGAGACAATATACTTGCCAAATTCGCCGAACAAACCTCGAGTATAGGCCATGGTTGTCAATGGCACCGAATGCAGCAAAGACCTGCCAGTAACCACGACCTCAGCATCATCCAGCCTGCCTGCGGTCACCGACAACTGCCCGTTAATGGGCTTGCCGTCTTTTGAGTAAACTGCATCTTCGGCAAAGGACCTGGAGTTCAACAACGTAAATGCCTGGTTGTTGTTGGCAATGTGTCCATCAAGCACAGCAAACTCCCCCGAAAAACTGCTGGCTTCTGATTCGTCACCATTGAGAAAAGCGAAGAGCTGCTCTACATCGGTTGAATTTGATTCCTCATAAGAGCCTGCAACAAATGTCATATCGGCCCTTTGAAATTTATTATCAAACTTTTCTATCCACACACCAGATGAAAGAATTACCAGGCCAGTAATAGTACAAATAACAATGGTATCGATGAATGGCTCCAGAATAGACACCATACCTTCGTCTGCTGGCTCATCGGTTCTGGCCGCCGCGTGGGCGATAGGAGCGGAACCCTGGCCTGCCTCATTGGAAAACAGGCCACGATTTACGCCACGATCAAAAGCATAGGCAAATGTTGCACCCAGGAAACCCCCGGCAGCAGCCGAGCCGGTGAATACATCGCTAAAGATAGAAATAAAAGAAGGCCCTACATTGGCAATATTTGGCAGGATCACCGCAAATGCACCAATGAGATAGATTAGCGCCATTGTGGGCACTATGGCTGCCGCCACCCTGGCGATACGGGTGATGCCACCAATAATAACCAGGGCAAGTAATACCGACAAGACACTCGCTGTTATAAGCGGGTCAAGCGAAAAGGTACTTTCCAACCCCGCCGCGATGCTATTTATCTGCGGCATATTTCCGGTGCCAAATGAACTCAACACGGTGGCAATGGCAAATAGAATAGCCAGCCACTTCGCGTTAAGACCTTTCTCCATATAGTACATCGGACCACCAGCCATGGTGCCGTCGGCTGTCCTGGTTCGATACTTATGGGAAAGTGTCACCTCGACAAACTTGGTAGTCATGCCGAAGAAAGCTGTCATCCACATCCAGAACAAGGCAGCGGGCCCACCGAGATGCAATGCCAGTGCAACACCGCCGATGTTTCCCGTGCCGACGGTTCCGGAAAGCGCGGTCGCCAGCGCCTGAAAATGCGAGGTATCTCCCTGCGCACCGTCCTTATCAAACTTGCCGCTGGTAACGCCAATTGCGTGCCTGAAATAACGAATCTGCGGAAAGCCCAGATACAGGGTAAAGAAAATACCTGTGGATAACAGCAGGGCAGGAAACCAGATTGCGCTACCTAAATAGCCGTCCAGAAAAATCAGAAAATCATTAACTGCGTCCAATGTAATACTCCACTAGTTTATTTCGCCAGGTCTCTTTGCCCGCTTTGGAAACAGGCAATCAGTCGTCACTTATGGTTATCGTCGGCCCCTGCCTGGCGGGCGACGCTGTTCGCCGCAATTTCTGCTCAACATTAGCCGCTAATTCCATATACGCTTTTGTAGCGCCATGATCAGGATTCGATGCTACCACAGGATTGCCCGCATCCGTGGTTTCTCTGATAGTTAAATCCAGCGGTAACCGACCAATTACCTCCACCCCGTACTCTTTAGACAGGGATTCTCCCCCACCACTGCCAAAAATAGCCTCTTCGTGCCCACAATTAGAACAGGTATGGAGACTCATGTTTTCGACCACGCCCAGAAGTGGAACGTCTACTTTTCTAAACATCTCGATGCCCTTTCGCGCATCCAATAGTGCCACATCCTGGGGAGTAGTCACTATTACTGAACCACTCACTTTAACCGACTGCGCCAGGCTCAACTGAATATCCCCGGTACCCGGTGGCATATCAACGATCAGGTAATCCAATTCCGACCAGGCCGTATCAGTAAGCATTTGACTAAAGGCGGAAATAATCATCGGCGCGCGCCACACCATGGCGGTTTTCTGATCTACCAGGAACCCCATGGAATTACACTCAACACCGTGAGCCATTAATGGCCGCATAAATTTGTTGTCCTGAATTTTTGGCCTGGTGCCTGCCGGAACTCCCATCATAAGAGGCAAGCTTGGCCCATAGATGTCGGCATCCAGTAAGCCAAGCCTGGCTCCATGCCTGGACAGTGCCAGGGCAAGATTGACGGCTGTTGTAGATTTGCCCACGCCGCCCTTCCCTGATGCCACACAGATGATGTGGTTAATCTTGTCGATGTTTCTCAAATGCCATTCCCTTTTTGTCAGTCAACACGAATTGACAGTTTCATTCCTGTGTACCCACCAGCTTACAGCACGCGAAGCACTTCGGCTGGTAAAATTGTTGCTGATCGAAGAAGGTGGACGGGGTTGTGCCTGATTAGCCTGAAAAACCAGGGACAGGGTGTAAATCCATCAGTACGAAATTTGATCATCGAAAACACCCATTCTTTTCGAATCTACCCATGCGTTAAAACAGTATTCCCCCTCATGGACAGACCTGAACGGCACCAGATTAACCGAATACGAGGAATGGTTGTTATTTCATTTCGGGACAAGAAGAGATTGGTAGAGTAAACGCACCGGGCAAACGAAAGAGGTCATATAACCCCTTTCTGACGCCTGGATTTCGGTAGTGGCTCTTAGCCTGACCTAGCCTACCAGGATTCCACCGTACTGCACAAAGAAAGGCGCAAACACCAGGCTAAGAATAGCCGAAAGCTTGATCAAGATGTTGAGCGAAGGCCCTGATGTATCTTTCATAGGGTCGCCAACAGTGTCGCCAACAACGGCGGCAGTATGTTCTTCTGAACCTTTACCACCGTGGTTACCGGCTTCGATGTATTTCTTTGCATTATCCCAGGCTCCACCGCTGTTGGAAGAAGCAATAGCCAGCACACCACCCGTTACCAGCGAGCCTATTAACATGGCCGCCACTGCTTCAACGCCGAATAAGAAGCCAACAACAATAGGCGAGCCCATGATCAGAACCCCGGGAGCAATCATCTCTTTCAACGCCGCCTGGGTCGATATGGCTACGCACCTGGCGTAATCCGGCTCACCCCTGCCTTCCATAATACCTGGAATAGTCTTAAATTGATGCCGCACTTCTTCAATCATCGCGAAGGCAGCCTGACCTACTGACTTCATGGTCATTGCAGAAAACAAGAAAGGCAGAACCCCGCCAATAAACAGAAAAGTAAAAACCAGAGGCTCTAGCAAACTCATGGTGATCGGTTCACCACCTAATTTCTCGGCGATGGTAATAAAAGCCGCAAACAACGCCAGTGACGTTAAGATTGCAGCACCAATGGCGAAGCCTTTGCCAATAGCTGCGGTAGTATTACCGGCAGAATCCAGAATATCCGTTCGACGTCGAACTTCTTTTTCCAAACCTACCATCTCCGCTATACCACCTGCGTTGTCAGCCACCGGCCCGTAGGCATCGATAGTCAAGGTCAACACCAGGCTGCCCAACATACCCAGAGAGGCGATGGCAATACCGTACATACCCGCAAGTTCCCAGGAAATAAAGATACATATTGCAATAGCCAGGTAAGGAAGCACTGTGCTCTTATAACCCAACGCCAGGCCATAGATAATATTAGTAGCAACACCGGTTTCGCATGATTTTGCCACTTCTTGAACCGGACTAAATTTTTCTGAAGTGTAATAGCCAGTTAACAAACCAACCGCCAAACCTGAAACAAGTCCCGCCAGGAAGCAAAAGTAAACACCTGTATTGGTGTAGACATCACCATTCAATTCAAATGATTCAGGAATCAGGGCTACAGTAAAAAAGTACATCACCACCGCCATAATGGCACTGGAAATAATCAATAACTTCATCAAGGCCGGCGCAACGTCATCTTCTGTCTTTACACCAACCAATAATTTGGTGATCAGGGCGATGGGAATACCTACTGCGCTGATCAAAATTGGAAACAGTAATGCGTCAGGGTTGCCGGCAAATACCACCGCGCTAATCACCATGGCAGCACAGGTGCTTTCGGCACAAGAACCAAAAAGATCAGCACCCATGCCGGCAACGTCACCCACGTTGTCGCCAACATTATCGGCGATCACAGCCGGGTTGCGGGGATCATCTTCCGGGATACCCTGCTCTACCTTGCCTACCAGGTCAGCACCAACGTCCGCAGCCTTGGTAAAGATACCGCCGCCAACACGGGCAAATAACGCAATAGTGGAACCGCCGAGACCAAAACCTGCAATCACTTCCATCAGAATGTGGTTGTTTTCAGGGCCAAGGTCTGACAGCAGCCAATTCATCACAACGTAGATAATAACCAGCCCCAATGTGGCCAGGCTTACAAGGGCGAAGCCCATTACAGCACCAGAGTTGATTGCCACATCGTAGGCGGCAGCAATATCTTTCTTCGCGGAGACTGTAGTTCGGGCATTACCCTGGGTCGCTACCTTCATGCCGATATAGCCAGACGCTATCGAGATGGCGCCACCAAATAGAAAAGCGATAGCGGTATAAATACCTTCATGGATATTCGGGGTATGGGTATCGTTAATCAGGATGGCAATAATAGCGGCGAACACCACCATAAAAATGGACAGAACCTTGTATTCCTGCTTTAAAAAGGCCATGGCCCCTGCTGCGATGGCGCCGTGAATAAATGCAAGACGATTCGCGTCTTTCTCTTCCAGCCCCAGATCAAGTGGTATACTTACAACCTTCTTCATGTAAAAGAAGGCAATTCCCAAGCCTAGTAGCGACAGGACTGTAGTTACCGTAATTGTTATAGCCGACATCTAAAATCTTCCCCTTAAAAATTGGAATGTTTATTTCAAAGGCGCGCACTTTACCATAAGGAACACCACAAAAGAAACAGCTAAACTCGCTGCGAGGCCAATGCCTCAGTGGTTTGGGGAGGATTTAGTCGGAGCCCTGAATCGGCTGCTGGAACAACATCTGAAAATAATGTGGCCGAATTGCTATTTCCGGGATTTACGACTCTTTTTGTTCTTGCCACCAGGCCTGGCTACTTCGCCCCGTGCTCGTTGAAAAGCCTGGCGCATGGCTTCAAGCCTTGCCTCTTTTCGCTTGTGTAGCTGGCTTTCCCTGGCTACCGTAAAATCAACTATTTTATCGCCCATTATGACCTGCTGAATAACTTTTAGGTTCTAGTCGCCCTGCGGACAATATCACCGTTTTGCGAGCAGCAGCCTTATTGAGAATTCGCCTGTCTAAGTAATTCATTCTTGCGTGACTCTAACTCGGTAATAAGCTCCTTATCCAGAGGTTCAACGGTATTGCCCTCGGCATCGGTGTCCTCATACTTGGCCTGCTCAGCCGCCAGCACCGCCAGTAGCTCCTCGGCAATGACAATGGCCTGGTCTAAATCATCGCGTCTTGACTCTTCGTCTACTACTTGCGTCTGAATAGAGGCAATCTGCTGCTCCAGGGCAGCTATTCTATCAATCTTTTGTTGACGCTCGGCCTCTACAGCGGCGCTAGCGGCCAAACGCTCCCTTTCTCGCTGCTCCGCCGCCTCACGCTGTTGGCGCTCGGCCTCAGCTCGTGCCGTGGCTTCTGCAACTTGTCTATCTCTCTCTGCCTCTGCCTCTGCCTGAACACGGGCGCGCTCGGCTGCCTGTTGTTCTCTTTGGCGCTGCAACTCGGCTGCCTGCTCGCGCTCCTGTTGTTGCGCTAATTGCGCTGCTTCCCGCTCCTGCGCTGCCAATTCCGTCTCTCGCGTGCCTTGTGAGGCACAGGAGGCAAGCGCCAGCATTAGCAATACGGACGCTATTGTTTTTTTATTCGCGGTTTTCACGGTTTTCGCGGTTTTGGGGAATAAGCTGAAATCGCGTATTACCAGACGGGTCATCATGCTAATCTCCTTCAGGACTGCTGCCTTATCCAGGCCACTTGCGTCGATCAAGGCATGGTAACGCCAAGCCCTTGATTAATAAATTCCTTCTAAAACAATTTCTTCTGCAACAAGAACTAGAATATCCTGGTAGCGACTAGAGTTGTACCGGCAGGAGACAAACAGCCGGATCCCGGGTCTGGAACACAGGAAAGAATCGTTACATTTGCTGTAGTGGATGACGTAAATGTTACCCGGTACGAGAGTTTCGCTCCCGCGCTTACAACTGTCGTAAGCACGGCCTCATTCCCCACAAGAGTACCCTGACTGCCTCCCCAGAACGCACTGTCCAGAAGAATTAGTTCAATCGCGACAATACTGTCGCCGTTCTGATGAATAGAGGCGAAAAGGAAATCGGTGAGTTTCCAAATACCATCATAAAGCCCCTCTGCTCGTGCCGCTCCCGAGAATGCGACTACGAAAACCAGTGCTACTACCCTAATAGACAGCTTGCCTGATGTGGTCGGTGATTTTTTCATGGCTGGTTTCCTTTTGTTGTTGGTGTGTTGTGTGCTTTCGTTCGTGGTTTCAATTCGTTTCTGCAACATCCCGCCTCTGCAACATCGTCATCGGCGGCTGACTCACTGATTACTCGCCAACTGCTTTCCGCAATTTACCGGTTATCGCTTCAATGAGTGCAGTGCAGCTTTTCAATAGTTTTCCTTGTTTGTTGCCAGCAGTGACCCTTGTCCCTTTTTTATTGCCCTTGTGTTTAATTTCACCGCTGGGGGCTGACTTGTTTCTGCCCGTGGTTTTCGCTATTTCGGCCGGTGCGCAATATTACTTGTTCATGGCGTAAACGTGCTATCTTTCGGGTACAGTCAAATGGGTATAGCCGTTCATGCTACACTCTTTTTTTGTCAGTTAAAAGACTGACTGAGTGAGTAGGCGTTAAGCCTTTGGCTGACTCTGGCTGTTGCACTTAATTATGCGTGATCAAGAGTGCTATTAATTCAAGAGTACCATTAATTCAAGAGTACCATTAGTTAATGAAAAAAAATTCTCTAATGCTCGTCCCTGGAACTATTGTTCTGTATCTGGCTATCGCCTCCACAAGTGTCTGTTCGGAGCCAATCTACACACTACAGGACATTAAAATATTGCTGAGCAGGGCACAGCAGGGAGATACCGTGTCGCAGTATCATTTGGGCTACGCCTACGCGCACGGTGAAATTGTTGTCAAAGATGACCGTGAAGCGATGCGTTGGTATCGCAAGGCAGCAGAGGGGGGACATGCCGAGGCGGCGCGACAACTACAGGCGATTGAAGACAGGCTTTTTATATCGACCGATCGCCCTGCCGTTAGTATAAGTGTCGAAGAGGCAGCTGATATGCCAATAGAACCGCAGAACGCTGCCAGCATATTTGAAAAAGTATGGCAATCAGTGGTGGTGGTTTCTAACGGCGATATGCAGGGCAGTGGTGTGGTTATTCAAGCCAATATTGTGGCGACTAACTGCCATGTCGTTGACCAGAATAGTCCTATTTTCGTGCATAAATTTGTCACTGCCCGCACCGATGAAAACACCGCTTTTTATGCAACAATGCACTATACTGATCAAGGACGGGATTTTTGTTTGCTGAATGTTGACGGCTTGCAAGGCGTCCCGGTGACGGTTCGCCGCTACAACACAATCCGGGTCGGCGAGAAGGTCTATGCCCTGGGCGCTCCCTTTGGGTACGAGCTATCGATTTCAGCAGGGATTGTTTCACAACTGCGGGCAATCGACAATTACCGCCAGATTCAAACGGATGCTGCCGTATCACCGGGCTCATCAGGTGGTGGTTTGTTTGATGGTGCCGGTAGTTTAATCGGCATTATGACTTCTAAAATTGCTGATGAAAGCGTAGAAGGTATTGGTTTCGCCATTCCCGCGGATTTAGTATTCAGATAGCGATAATGATACACAGGGCGCAGAACACAGAGCCATCGTCACCTTAAAATTCTACCTCTGTCACTTTTTCATCATGCCGATGGCTTCGTTGGAACATCCCCCCGGGTCTCCAGTGCGAAATGTGCCGCCACCCGCAAAATAACCTTCCCACATGGCTCGGTGGCTGTTTTTTTGTTCAGCACGTTTGAGTATCTTATCTGTATCAGCATTTGCTTGATAGCACAGCAATACCTCGGCAAAATTATTTGCCGGTGGCGTTTTGATGTGTTGGGGTGCGTTTTTTCGCCGCTGATTTATATTGTCCAGAGTCCACTCACCGTGTTGTTTCTTGTATTGGCTAAACCAATCGGCGTTTTGTAGCATGTCAGAGAAGGCAACAAGCCTTTTGGGAAAGTCGCCGCTGCCATTATTGGCATCACGCATGACATCTTCTATGCTGCCGATAATATAAGAGTGCGGCTGTTCATGGTTTATTTCCGGGATAGTCTTAACGGCATCCTCGATTTTTTTGTCCAATTTAGCGCGGTTCTCACAAATTTTGTAAATACGCTCACGGTTTACCTCACCGACACGCGGATGAAATCTAAATGTTTTGTCGAGGATAGCAGGGCAGTCTTGCTTTGGGTTAATACTGCGCCCGGCAATATCTTTAATGTCTTCACTGTAGGTCGGATTGCAGAAGTCAAACAAGTGAACCCTGGCATTATTTTGATCAGGCTCCATGCGACTAATGGAGAGTCGTTCATATTGGCTCAGGTTTTCGGATGTTTTTTCGATCAATGCTTGCAGGTCACTTCGTTGCCCCTCCGAGAGCGGATTGCTGAGGTCCATAAGGATGTAAGTTGTGCCAGCCAGGTCTTCAAGCGGGCACAGTGACGATTTATTGAGGGGGACTTCAATACTTTTCTGACTGCCTGACCAGATGATAAGTAGCGCGACAAAGGCGAAAACAGCAATCAGCACATAGCCCCATTTGTTGACGTGGTTTTCGTCGCCTTCACCCTGACTTCCTTGTTGGCGATTTTGCCGTGTTCTATGGGGTGACTCTCCCGATTCAAACAGGAAATCTTCGAGCTTCTGTATCATTAAATAATCCCTTATGCCGCGGCAGCCCTGGCATTATCAATGATCGCCTTAAACTCTAAATCCAGCTCATTGCTCAGTGCCGTGCGATCGGTATTCCACTGCGTCTGTCCGGCGGAAATGATCTTGTTATTTTCCTGCGCCTGATTCAGTTCTTCCTGGTTGTCGGCAAAGAATGTGTTGCTGTCTTCGACCCTGGTAAAATGCTGTTCAGCATCACAGAAAAAATACCCCTCATTGAAGTAAGCCGGTACCGGGTTAGCTCTAAGCACCCGCCTCTTGCAGTTGTTATCACGGTATGTAGTTACATCATCGTTATAGGCTGGGCGAAGAGTACTCGCGTAGGCGTTAGAGAGAATTGCCTTGATGTTTTTTAAAACTGTTGTTCCCTCCTGTATGTCGGCGAAATGTTTTTTAGCCTTTTCGCTATTGGTACTTGCCTCCTCATCGGCATGAGCCAGGGCTTTTGAGACTCCTTCTTGCACTTCCTCAAACATGCTATCCCATTGTTTTTCGGCTCGGTTGAATGGCTTGTCCACCTGGTTATAACCGTAAAACTTGTTGAAAAAATGTAGCACTTTCCAGTAGAAAATTGCCAGCGCAAGGAGGTTAATTAGAAAGACAACCAGATTGGTTAAGTTGGATAGCAAAGACCCATATCCGTCTGTAATAGCATCAATGCCAGCATTGTTGGTGAATTCTCGATAATTTAGCAACAAGCCCAGGCCAAGAAATATGAATGCGCCCACACAGAGATACCCCACTATAGCAGGGATGCGGATATGGAATGCCTGGTTGCGTCTCATAAACCGAAACAAGAAGCCGGCGAGGAAAGACAAAATGAAAATAATTACCACGGCGAAGCCAGCAATTTTAATTGTTTCTGCTCCAATATCATCTTTGAGAAAAAACCAACTGATAATGAACTCAAGCAAGGCAAAAACACCACCCCAGACAAGCAAGGCTTCAAGCGAGGTTTTATCATCGTCCGCCCAATGTGGCAGTTCGGCTGGTCTCAATTTAAGTGAATCAATAAATGCGTCTCTGTTTTGCGTGGTTTTGGCAAGGTTTGCCTGCTTTTTTTGGATGGTGTTCGGGACTATTGCCACATTGTTTTCGCTATACTTTGTCCTGGCGAGTTCCTTATAGGAGCGCGCTACAATAGCGTTTTTAATTTCCTCCAGACTTCGTAAGGCGTTGAGGATGTTTGTCTTGAGGTCACTCACTGTTGTTTGTGCAAATTTAGCTCCAAGGGCTTCAAAACGATTGCGAATTTGTGCCTCGTAACCACCCGCAAGTGGCTCTTTGTCCGATTGCTTTGGAAACGGGCCGCCAGCTCTAATGGCATCTTCTGTTCCTGCATGCCCTGGGTCGTCAAGATTATTTCGCAGAGACTCAAGCTCCTTTTCCAGTTCCTCAAGAATACGCTGTTCTTCACTGATTTCATTTGGCTCTTCGACAGGTTTCCCTGCCTCTTTTTCGGCTGCCGCCTTCTTGCTTCTTTTAATGAGTCCAACTGCGATAAGAGCGATGCCCCAACAGAAAGCGATAACGAAAAACCCATATCCGGTACCGAGAATGCTGGTAGTTCGGCCCGGCAGATATAAGGGAAGCCCGGTCACCGTTTGGTCGCCAACCGATTCGAAACTTACAAGGGGAGTGAGATAGTCCAATAGAAGGACAATACCTGCGGTCGCGGTGATTAATAGACCAACCCCCAGAATTGCCTCCCAACGTAGCGATGATTTTAGTATTGGAATAATGCTTGCAATAGCGACAATTGTGATAAGTAACAGAAGGAAGTTCATAAAATTAGCCTGTCAATATAATAAGAAAAAAGGAGGGGTCAAAATCAGGATGAATTGTGCCCGGCACACAGGCTGGCGAAAATAACAGTGCCTCCCCAAATTGATTGCGAGAAATCCTGGAATGTTTTTGCATTACGGGGGTGCTATTAAGGCTCTGTGCTGTGCTGTCCGTGTCAGCTTCCGCTTTTCCATCCATGGCCGAACCCCCAATGCAGGTCAGATACGCTGCGGTTCTCGGCTTTGGGTTTCGGTGTTGCTCCACCTTCAATTTCTGCCACCTTCTGCCTGCGTCCGCGCAATCATCCCTGCGGGACGTCCCTGGCAATTACGCACGAGAGGTACGGGCAAATTAACCACTTCTGCATTAAGTGACTTGCCATCCACAGCCCAGCCATCCAAATCTGTATCTGCCTAAAAATAAAACCACGCTCAATTATCTCGAAAGGGCTGGCTGTTCATTCTTGTCAATGGCTTACGCTCGATTTAGTTCCCAGGGTAAACCCGTTCTCCGATCCATTTAGCTCAATATATCCTGAAATGGAATACTTTGAACTATATTCCATACTAAACCCCTTTGTCAACGGTGTCCTTTCTATGGTAAACAGGCTTTGGGAGAGTCAACAGATCGCGTTGCGGCGGGCTCTTCGACAGGTGCGCAAGCACAGTGAACTAACACAGGTACAGCTATCTGAAAAATTGGCCAAACCTCAAAGTTACGTATCAAAATATGAAACCGGGGAACGGCGGCTGGATTATCTGGAAGTCAAGGCAATATGCGCTTGTTGCAAGATGACTATTGCCGAATTTGATGATTTTCTGGCAAGCTCATCGATGCCGGCGAATCTGACTGCTGCGGGAAGAAGGATTGGAGGAGGACCTGGAGGAAGAATTGATACTACCGCGCTCAATGAAACCCTGCTGGGGGCACTCACCAGCGGCAATGTGGTTGGTAATGACTCATAGCCACCGATACAGAAGCTGCTGTGGCAGCTATCCTGGCCATTGACAACGCAGGCATCTGTCATTCCTGCGCCACGCCGTCATTCCTGCGCCACGCCGTCATTCCTGCGAAGGAGACTGTGCAACAAACGCCGACTCACCAACCCACTATTGAGCATTTTGAGTCCTGTACGGGTAATTAAAGGCAGCAGGCGTGGTGACCAGTGAGCCGTTGTCTTTGCGCTTTAGTACCGGGCGCCGAAAGCACAGCACCTCGTAGGCACTGTGGTGCTGCGCCAGCCGGTGGCTGGTCTTGTTCAATGATGTCTACTGGTCGGCATCGGAGCCACTGCTAAACGTTTTTTCAAGCGCTTGTTACGAAGCCATGGCGACGAAACCCCGAAAGATCGTGAATAAGCTGCGTAGCTATGGTGTAGCTCATCAGGAGGTCATCCCGGAGCCCTTACCCAGAGCCCTTACCCAGAGCCCTTACATTGTAGCGATCAGTATGCCAATAATCGGGCAGAGCAATCGCATGAAGTGACAAGAGTCAGGGAGCGGGAAATGAGGAGGTTCAAATCAGTGGAGCAAGGCGATTGCTTGACGCACTCTGACTCGATTTCTGTCGAATCAGCGACTTAGCTTGTCAGTATCGTACTTTACGCTCGAATAAATCTACCTCGCCCAAATAAAAAACATTGCACCGTATGTGGTACTAAGTGTCCTACTTTATCCCTAACAACAAGGGCAGCGAATGCGAATCTTTAAAAACAAGGCGTTCAATTGATGGGCTGCGAAGAAAGGCCTGGCAGTGCTGTCGTAGTATATTCCAATCCATAAATGAGTCTAAAGAGTAGGCAAAAGAGCGTTTTGTCAGCCGGCCTTTAGCCCCGTCCGTTGATGGTTTTAAAGAGTTTCCGACGGGCTCTTTGGAATTGATCTGCCGCCTGATTGTCGCTAATCTGACAAGCGACTTCATCAAGTATTTCAAAACTGATGCCGGGTTCAAATATTTTCTAACGAATCTGTCCTGGTTTCTAATGATAAAGACGCAGTTTGTCAGTAAAATCGAACTCTTGCTTCTTATCAGCAGCATCTAAACAGCGTATATTCAAGAGTCCCCCTCAGGCGAGCAATATCCACCTACAATGACCAGCCAGGTTTTGCTAGATTCAAGAGCTACCGCTAAATCAAGACTAGCCAGGCTGCTACCAGGCTTGATAGTAGCACTCGCGCTCAGCGCACCCGTTGTCGTGCTGCTGCTGTCGGTAGAGACCTCACCCTCTTTGATAACCGAACAGCAGGTGAGCGCCGATGAAATCTTGAAAATTGAAACCCTGTTGCTGGAAAACACGCCTCAAACTCCCAACACCGCTAGCCTGCAAGAATTACAGTTGGACGCAGAAGAACTGAATTTATTGCTTCGCTACGCCGTCAATATTATGAATCTGTCGCCAGATTGGGCGGCTCAGATCAGGCTTGGCAAAGAAACTTTACGCACCGAAGTTAGTGTAAAAATTAGCCAGCGGCCGCTTCCTTTGTTCCTGAACCTACAGGCAGAATTTGTTGAGCAGGGAAGTTTACTGGCATTAAACACGCTTAGGGTTGGCAAAGTCAGTGTGCCGAGCCGGTTTCTGCACTATACGCTTGATCGATTGCGCAGAAATCTCGCCTCGGGCAATGCCGCCTATCTTGATTTCAGCGAACTGCTTGGCAATGTAGAAAGCGTCAGGCTGAACGACAATCGCATGAACGTCTCTCTACAGTGGGATCCCACTCTAATTAGTCGCATCGGCAACCAGGCGCAGCAGTTATTCATCTCCGAGCTGGATCAGCAACGAATAATCGATTACTACCAAATTATCTCGGACGTGGCCGTTGCAGTCCCAACAGATATCAGAGCTGTATCCATCAATGCGTTCCTGGCTCCCCTGTTTACCGCAGCCAGAGAAAAATCGCTGGCCGGCAGTAATCCTGTCGCCGAGAATCGAGCCTTGTTCCAGACCCTGGCCATCTACCTGAATCGGGATCCAATTGAACAGTTAATAGGCCCTGCATTGGCTGAACAATTGCAGCCTGCTCCCTACATAGAGGTGCGACTGCAACGCCGACAAGACCTTGCTCAACATTTGATTTCTATCGCGGCAATAACCGCCTCCGCAGGCGCCGATTTAGCACAGATGCTGGCAACCACCAAAGAAGCCTACGATGCACGTTATCGCTCAGGTTTTAGCTTTTCTGATTTGACCGCAAACAATGTTGGCGTAACCATGGCTCGCCTGTCGACAAGTAGTTTCGAATCGGCATTAATCATGCAAGAGCGCCTGGCGACTATACAAAGCGAGTCAGACTACATGCCGGAAGTTGGCAACAACCGCGATGGACTATCGGAAACAGACTTCAATGCCATGTACACCGGCCGGAATAGCGTCGAGTATCAAAGCCGACTGGCAGAAATTCAAACTCTGATAGATAGCCGTCCCCTGTTCTCGGGTTTGGTGCAATAAATTTTCAGTGAGTTCAATGCCAGGCCAGAGACTACGTCTAGCCAGGCAATGCAAGCGAACAGGACGGTCACTACCGTGGAAATTCCAGGCCATGAGAATTTGAAAGCACTGCGTTCACTGTTGCTGTCAGCCAGGCAAAAGCTGGAACGGCAGTTAGAAATTGCAGAATCGGCTACCCGGGTTGTAGCCCTGGATCAGACTAGTATTGGCCGAGTGTCCAGAATGGATGCCATGCAGCAGCAAAGTATGGCAGTCTCGACACGGGCAAAAGCGACAACGAGTCTACGCCAGGTGAATAACGCCTTACTTCGATTGAAGAATGACGATTACGGGTTCTGTAACAACTGCGATGAGGGCATCGATTTGAACAGATTAATGGTGCAGCCAGAGGCCAGCTTCTGCCTGAAATGCCAGCACCAACGCGATCTCGAACAGGTGTAGTTAACCCACGCTGTGCATTCCGTTGCTATACCTGGCTGCACAGCGCTGTGCTGGCTTCCAGCCCCTTATTCATGCTGTTAAACTGAGGTTCAAACCAGTCCTGTTATCTGATGACACCTATGCGGTATTATCAGAAACTCACGGCGGCCGCCTGATTTGTCTCACATGTACTGAACCAGGACATTATCTTTCAATATGAGCAATGCTGGTGTATAACACCGCCAGCATTTCCTCCCTGGAACCCGCAGTGACCGAAATCATGACTAAAAAAGGCTTCAATACCACTAATCTACACTCTGATCGCAGAGATAACCCGGAACACGGTGTGCTGCACAAGGCCATCCATCCATCTGTGGCCTATGGCTACAAAGATGCGCGGGAATTGGCGGCAGTATTTCAGGGTAAGCGCGCGGGTTACAACTACGGGCGACAGTTGAATCCAACCGTTACTGCGTTACAAAACCGAATTACCGCAATGGAAGATGGAATTGCTACTGCGGTGTTTGCAACAGGAATGGCAGCAATCGCCTCGACAATGCTTTCGCTACTCAGGCAAGGGGATCATATAGTTTCCAGCGCCTATCTGTTCGGCAATACGAATAGCCTGTTTGGCACATTGCAGAATCTCGGTATTGAAGTGAGCTTTGTGGATGTGACTGAAGTTAGCCATGTTAGCGCAGCAATTCAGGAAAACACACGGCTGGTGTTTGTAGAGACAATTGCAAACCCGGTTACGCAAATTGCCGACCTTCACGCCATCGGTGAGTTGTGTAAAGCCGAAAAGCTGATTTACTGCATCGACAATACGATGACGTCGCCACATCTTTTCCGGCCTAAATCTGTGGATGCCAGTTTCAGCGTTAATTCACTCACCAAAATTATTGGTGGTCATGGCAATGCGCTGGGTGGCGCGATCACCGACACCGGCTGCTACGATTGGTCGCAATTCAGTAATATCCTGGATAGCTATAAAAACCAGGAGCCAGAATTATGGGGAATCACCCAAATCAAAAAGAAGGGTTTGCGGGACATAGGTGCTTCGCTTGGACCAGAGCCTGCACACCATCTGGCGGTTGGCTCAGAAACTCTGAGTCTGCGTATGGACAAGGCTTGCGCAAACGCCCAGCTTGTTGCTGAATTTTGTGAGCAACACAGCAAGATAAAACAAGTCTACTATCCTGGCCTCGCCAGGCACCCACAGCATGCACTTGCAAAGCAATTGTTCAAGGGTTTCGGCTCAATCATGAGCATCGATCTAGTCGATGGCGTAGATTGCTTCGACCTGCTTAATGCCATGGACAACATAATTTCATCCAGTAATCTTGGCGATACACGCAGCCTGGCGATACCGGTTGCTCACACCATATTCCATGAAATGGGGAGCCAGCGCCGAGCCTCCATGGGCATTGCTGATTCCATGATTCGCCTCTCAATCGGCATAGAAGAAATTGACGATTTACTCGCCGATTTTGAACAGGCTCTTGCCTGATAAACAGGAAGTGACTCAATCATGATAAGTCTTGTCAACACAGACGAAATAGAAGAAGGAACTTCCAAAGGCATAGAGTTGAATAATCTCTACCTGTTTGCGGTAAAGAAAGACGAGCAGCTCTTTCTTTACTGGAATCGTTGCCCGCATATAGGCACACCGCTGGAATGGGAAGAAGATAGATTTCTTGATGCCGATGGTGCGCTGATTCAGTGTTCAACTCATGGCGCCTTGTTTCAGATCGAAGATGGCCTTTGCCTGGCCGGGCCTTGCAAAGGCAAACATTTGCAAGCGGTTCCGTTTCTGGTAGATAACGGAATGATCATGGTCGAAGAATCCGCATTACGAATCTCCACGCCGTTATAGCAGCCTTGCCAATCACTTTGGTTCGCCACCGCCATTGATGACGCTGCTCATAAAATTCCCGGCTTCAGTCGGTCTCACTATCGGCCAGAAAATGCTTATCATGTTTAGAGTGCTTTGCGTAATTGTCGGAAGTGCGGCCTCAGCCGCGCAAAACCGTTGTAGATGGGGCTTATGTACAGGATGTACGGGTTGCCGATTTTGTATCGTTATATGAATGTAACCTGGTAGAACAATGCAGGAGCAATTGTCGAGGAGCAAAAACCGGTATCTACAACAAGGCCTGCCGCAGCCTTTCAACGCCAAGCTGCAAACTTTCCATGTCTGTTGTGAATGCAATTCTTATGTGCTTTTTGCTTTCAAAATCACCAAAATCTGTGCCCGGTGTTAGCGCAACACCGTGTTGCTCTAACATGTCGTGACAAAACTGCTCACAATCATCAGAGAAGCTGGAACTATCGGCGTAAACATAGACAGCACCCTGAATGTTATCGGGTAGAGAAAAACCTGTTTCCTTTAGCGCCTGGCTCAGAAAGTCTCTGCGCTGCCTGAACGCCTGCCGTCTTTGCTCGAAAATAACCTGACTCTCGGGCTCAAATGCCGCAAGAGCTGCATGCTGCGCTATGGAGGAAGCCGAGATATAAAGATTTTGCGCCAGAATAGTAGCCGTCTCGACGAATTCCTCGGGAACGACAATCCACCCCAGGCGCCAACCGGTCATACCAAAATATTTGGAAAAACTATTCACAACGAACGCGGTTTCATCCAGCTCCAATACGCTGGGCAAATCATCCACGTAGTGCAGGCCGTGATAAACCTCGTCAACCAACAAGTGCTTGTGTCTGGAACGCGCCCAATCGCATGCGGCTTGCAGTTCCGACCGCGCTATAACAGTGCCAGTGGGATTACTCGGGGATGCTAACCACAGCCCACTGGTATTGTGCTGACAATATTGATCCAATTGCACTCGCGTGGGTTGGAAATTTTGCGCCCGGCCAACGGGAATAAGCTGAGGCTGGGCGGACATCATGTAAATGAAGTTACGCACACAGGGATAGGCCGGATCGCTAAGCAGCACACCGTCGCCGTTTCTTATTAGTAAATTAGCCAACAAGTTTAAGCCACCACTGGCACCGGGTGTGATCAGGATTCTCTCTCGGCTTACTTCGACACCGTAGCAATCCGCATAATGGCGAACCAGACAATCTCGAAGCTCTGTGATACCTGTCGCAGCCGTGTATTGCGTTAGCCCCTTATCAAGAGCGCGCTTGCCCGCATCGATGACAGGTTGCGCCGTTGAGAAATCCGGCTCCCCCACTTCCATGTGCACGATCCTCTTCCCTTGCGACTCCAATTCCCGGGCACGCATCATAACCGTCATAGCTCGAAACGGATTTACTTTGGAAAGAGGGTTTTGCTCTTCTTTTACCATGATAGACATACGCGAGTTCCTGCGAAATAATACCTGCGAGCGAGTTCCTGTCAGATAGCACAGCGAATTAATCGCCGCCCATTATAGTAGATGATTTTTACCCACAGCCAAATATAAATAGGCTGTTAATTGACAATGGCGGTCAGCAAAGCCTTCACAGTCAGCTCGGCACCGCTGTAAAAAAGGAAATTAGCTGGCTGCCAACAGCGCAAATAGGGTATACTATGCGGCTTTTCTGGAGACTCCAGACTTGGGGTTCATCTAATTGTTCAGGTAAAAAAGCAGGCGCAGCTTGTCAGCATCAAATTATCAAAACTCCCTTCCCTGTTTTGACTCAAAACCCCGAAATTCCCAAGCCGATAACAGCGAAGATTCTGCAAAGAGAGATCGCCTGGTAGGGGTCGGCGTGGACTACGGAACCAGTAACAGTGCAGCCGCCATTTTCGATGGACAAAATGTGTATTTGGTGCAACTGGAACAGCATTCCGTAATCATGCCATCTGCCACTTACATTGATAAAAACTTCCAAATTAGTACTGGTCAAAGCGCCATAAATCACTATATTGAAAGTAATACAGGGAGAACTGTAGAACTCAGTGCGGAGATACTGGGGGAAGGAAGAACCAGCACAGGCCAAATTGGTGACGGCGGCCTGCCTGAAGAGGGTAATACGCAAACGGTGTACGGCCAGTCATTTATTGATGGCGGGCAACCAGGGAGGTTGTTCCGTGGCATAAAAAGACTGCTGGGAAGCGCGGATGCGCCACGCCTGATGGTGTTTGATCGCCCTTTTCGCCTGGTCGCATTAATCACTCCGCTATTACTGCGGATTAAAAAAAGTATAGATTTAACCGTGTCCGCGCAGTTATCACGCCCGGTCTCAATCAACCATGTGTGTATAGGCCATCCGGTAAATTTTGAAGGCAGTAGTGCTGGTCGCAACCAGGCAGCACTGGGAATGCTCTCGGAAGCCTGCGGTTACGCCGAATTTCCTCGGCAAACCTGCTACCCGGAGCCAAACGCTGCCGCACTTGGCTATTTGCATGAAAACCCGGCAATCAGCGATGTGCCTCAAACCTTGCTCGCTGTGGACTTCGGTGGCGGTACCCTCGATCTTTGTGTGATTCGCCGCGCACAGACCGAGTTTACGGTTATTGCGACCCATGGCATCGGGCTGGGTGGAGATCACATAGATCAGCTGCTATTCAAAGAGCTGCTTTTCCCGCTGCTCGGGAAAGGTGAACGCTGGAAACGAGCCGGTGAAGACCGGGAAATAGAAACCTTGTTTCCATTTGAAGAGTACGAAGATTTACTCCTGAACTGGGCAATTAGCTATATGCTGAATCAAAATAAGTTCACTACGCCGCTAATGCAACGCATTGGCGTCAATGATAACGCTGCTGTCAAATTCCAAAGACTCTATGACTTGATTAAAAGTAATTATAGCTATCTGGTTTTTCAATGTATCAAAGAGTTAAAGGCTGAACTTTCGGAAAAAGAGTCTGCCTTGCTGGACATACCTGAACTGGATATCGAATTTACTGTTAGCCGTGAACAATTTGAACTTATGATTACCGATATTTTGGAAAGATTTAGCAAAGCGATTTCTGACCTTCTCAAACAAGTGAACCTTGGCAGCGCTGATATTGAACTGGTGATTCGAACTGGTGGCTCCTCATTAATTCCAGCAGTGAAGAAAATTCTGGAACAGCGCTTTCCGGGCAAAGTAATCGAGCATGACCCTTTCACCAGCGTTGCGGCGGGGCTTGCAATAGCCGATTATCAAAGACCAGGACGTAATCCCGAGGATACTTAAATAGTGCTTTCGCCAGGTTAAAACTCTATTCGTAGCGATTCAATGGAATCTGAAAACGACATAGAGTGAATTTCCCCATCCCTTTCTACGTTGACCAGGTTTGCCTGATCTGGCCACACATCTCTCAGCGCCAGATTGATAACTGACAACGCACTCACATCAGGAGCCTGAATCGTTTCTTGATAAACCCACAGAAATTGACCGTCTATTTCCTCTCCAACATAGCTCAAATCTAATTCGGTACTTACTCCCAGTTTATCTTCTACAGCCAGGGCGAACCGGTTCATTACATAATTACTGAACAGCTGCCGCGCAGCGGCCGATTCCATCAAATTCTGTGGCCTGGCAAAAACTACAGCAGCCGCATGCTCCGCATCGTGGATAAAGAAGCGGTGCATCACTTCAATATTGCCGCTGTTCTCGTTAAAAAGAATTCGGGTTACCGCGATTTTCTGCTGATGAGCAAAGCTCTGTAGGGGAACAAGGCAGTACCAAATGCAGACCAGGGCGAGGGCAGCAGCTTTGCGCTTTCCTCGCAATGCCTGGACAGAAACTCTGGTTTTTGGACTCTTATTATTCATCATTTTCTTCGTCGTTTTCCTCATCATCGTTTTCTTCTTCATCATTGTCTTCGTCGGTTTTCAATTCGGTTTTACTGTCTTGCATACTATCTCTGCCGACCAGGCTGTTGTCTTCTTCAGATTTGAAACTTTCTATACGTGAGGGAATAATTCGACGTGGATAGTAATTATTCTCGATGTCCGCATCCGATGTTTCCTGCATGGGATCAATGACTATGCCAAGCAGTTCGTTCTCACTCACTACCAATTTCTTCACCCTGGCGGCGTTCCTGCGCCAAATCTCGGCCGGCAAGCGAAGTTCTTCTTTAGCCCCGCCAGCGTACTGTAATTCCAAAATCACCGGCATCACCAATCCGCCGACATTGGACAACTCAAGAATGTAGTAATGTAAATCTTCAGAAACTGCCCGGTCGAGTGCAACACGCTCCCAGTCCTCAAGCTCTTCCAGGAAGCTGTTATAACTATTGCGTTCTTTGTTGGTCACGGTGAACTGATCATTGTCGTCATAGAAATCCCGCACATCTGTATTACGCTCCACCCAGGTAAGCCTGCCTTCCTGGCGGTTTCGCTCACTGTACAAAGAGGGGGGCAAAGCTTTTTCGATTGCTCGTTGCCTGGCGTAATCGATATCCGGGTTTTCTGTGTCTATCTGCATCTCATAGACGCGATCCAGAGAAATATCAACGTGATCGGTGGTATAGAACCAACCACGCCAAAACCAGTCCAGATCAATACCAGAGGCTTCTTCCATGGTTCGGAAAAAATCTGCAGGAGTCGGTCGCTTAAACTCCCATTGCCTCGAATATTCTTTAAATGCAAAATCAAAAAGCTCTCGCCCCATAATAGTTTCACGCAGAATATTAATTGCCGTTGCTGGTTTTGCGTAGGCATTTGGACCCAATCGCAGGACGCTATCCGATTGCGTCATAACCGGAACCTGGTTTTCAGAAACCATATAATCGACGATATATCTTGGCTCCACTCCCCACGGGATTTCTGCATCCCACTCTCTTCCCGCCACTGAATCGAGATAACTATTTATTCCTTCGTCCATCCAGGTCCATTGCCGCTCATCAGAATTCACGATCATGGGGAAGTAAAAATGCCCCACCTCATGAATCACCACGCCAATCAAAAATCTTTTTTCGGCCAGGGAATAGGTTCGGGTTCCATCCTCTTGCAAGGTGGTTCTGGGGCCGTTAAAAGTTATCATCGGGTATTCCATACCGCCGAGAAATCCAGCGTTCAGTGAAATAGCGGTCGGGTAGGGGAAATCGAAGGAGAAGCGGCTATAGACGTCCAGAGTATGAATGACTACTTCTGTCGAATAATCAGACCAAAGTGTTCCACCCTCTTTGGGGTAAAAGGACATGGCCATAACCAACTCCTGTTCCGCATCGGCTTGTTGGTGCCCCTTCGCATCCCAGATAAATTTCCTCGACGAACCCCAGGCAAAATCACGCACATTTTCAGCAGCGAACCTCCAGGTCCTGGTATCCTCCACTCCTTCCCGTTCATTTTCCAACGCTTCTTCCGGCGTTACTATGAACACCGGGCGCGCAGCAGTCTCGGCCTCTTGCAAACGGTCTCGCTGTTCACGGGTTAATACCTGATCAGGGTTCTGTAGTACGCCAGTGGCTGCAACAATATGATCAGCTGGCACGGTGAGGGAGACCTCATAGTCTCCAAATTCCAGGGTAAATTCACCGCTGCCCAAAAATTCCTTATTGGTCCAACCCTCATAATCTGTATAAGCAACCAACCTGGGAAACCATTGCGAAATGGCAAATATAAAATTGCCGTCTTCATTTTCGTCATCCGGGAAGTATTCATAGCCGCCGCGGGGGCTCAACACAGCTCCATTGATAATATGGTAGGCATAGTCCACTTCAAATTCGACCTCCTGACCGGAGGCTAGAGGCCGCGCCAGGTCAATTCGCATGAGGGTACCGACAACGGTATAAGGCAAATCATTTCCTGAACTATCGCGCACAGCGTTGATTTCATAGCCATGATCTACATCTTCCAGGTATTGGAGGCGTCGAAGTTGACTCATGCCAAGCCTGGCAGGTGTGTCAGCATCAGGGCTGTTACCGTTGAAGGTAGCGCTCCTGTTTCCAATGGAGTCGTTTCGAAACCGGTTCTGATCTAACTGCAACCAGAGATAGCCAAGTGTGTCTGGCGAATTATTCTGGTAGTGAATAGATTCTGTTGCTGTTATGCGCTGAGCAGCTTCATCCAGCGTTGCCTCAATTTCATAGCTCACTTCCTGTTGCCAATATTCATGGCCAGGCTGACCCGCCGCATTCCGGTAGACATTTGGCGTGGGCAAGACTTCATCTAACTGACGAAATTTGTCTTGAAACGATCCCTTTGTCTGCTGAATACCTTGTGCAAGCGATAAGGAACCACTAAACAACAAGCTTATTGCGGTTGCAAGCAAGACGACTCTCTTCATAACGGCCAATCTCCTGATAACACATTTATCCAAATTGATGGCGGCGAATAATAACGCCTTTTGCGGCATTTGTGGACACATCCATTTACTATTCAGCCCTGCTCTGAGCCAGCCCTGCTCTGAGCCAGCCCTGCTCTGAGTTAGCCCTGCTCTGAGCCAACCCTGCTCTGAGTTAGCACAGCAAGCAAGTATCAAGATTCAACTATTTTACCCAAATCAGTCTCTACAGGAACGCCGTTCATGGATTTCCTGCTGTTGGCGGGCTTTGCATAATGACCCTGTCGGAAAATGTGTTTTTTAGCTTGTTGTGAATAGGTAAGTCCCTGTTATGCCTCATGCCTCATGCCTCATGCCTCATGCCACGCCCCACATTCCCGCACAACATTTGTCATTCCTGCGCCGGGTCTGTCATTCCTGCACCACCCCGTCATTCCTGCGAAAGAGACTGTGCAACAAACGCCGACTTACAAGCCCACTATTGAGCATTTTGAGTCCTGTACGGGTAAAAAAGGTTCTTATTAAAAGCAGGCGGGTAAAATAACCTTGTTTGCTGCGAAAATAAGCATTTCTGGCATAAACCATCGAATAGTGGACGCAAAAACAAAGATATCGCTTGATTTCTTCCATTACGGCTTCAATATTGCTTGCTTTTATAGCTAATAGCAGCTTATTGAACAGCATGGTGCCTAACATGTTCAAAACACGCTTAAAGTTATAGCAAAACATAATCAATGCGTTTTCTCCTGATACTTTTTCTTTGCCTCTGACCAGGTAGTGATCCCAGCCTAATGACCTCTTTATGGTGCCAAAAGGATGCTCCACAATCGCCCCTCTTCTTTTGCTAATCGCCTTGGCTGATTCTGTTTGCATTACCTCACCATAGGCTTGTAAAAAGGCTTCATGTTCCCACCGCCATATTCTTCGGTGAGGTGTTTGCTTTGCCAGGCACTCGCTACGCAAAGGGCAAGCCTTGCAATCTAGGGCACTGGTGCTATAAATAAACCCAAGCTTGCCTTTGGATAGGCTTGGGCTTGCTGTTTTTGTCAGTGTTTTGTTGTTGGGGCAGGTGTATTCGTCTTGCTCCTCGTTATAGACAAAATCCTCTTTAGTATATCTGCCCGTTTTCTTTTGTTTCTGTTGCGTATCAATTGGCGGGATGATTGGGTAGATTTTGTCATCAACACAGTTCTTTATCTCTTTTGCACTGTGATAGCCCTTGTCGGCAACCACAGCCAAAGTCTTAAGGGCTAAGGTTTCTTTCGCCTGACTTGCCATCTGATGCAACTGCTGTGCGTCATTGCCTTGACTTGATACATCTGTTGCGACAATCAGCTTTGCTTTGTCATCCACCACGATTTGGCAGTTATAAGCGACCAGATGATGCGCTGGTTTGCACATCAATGCGGCATCCGGGTCGGTTGTGTTATGTTGCTTCTTGCCCAATTGCTCTAAGGTATTCAAATCCTCTTCCAGCTTTTGTTTGCGCTCTTTAAGTACTTGTATTTTATGAATCAAGTCGGGATTATCCAGTGTCTGTTCCGGTTCCTCCTGCTGGTCTGTGGTGTTTAATAAGTTCAGGTAGTCCTCAATAGCCTGCGTTACCCTGGCTATTTTTTTATCCACAGTGGCTTTAACAATCAAGGTATTTTTGGACGCATTGGCTCGCAAAAACGCTCCATCCAGTGCCACTAATTGACCTTCAATGAGATTGATATTTTGGCACAGCAAAACAAATTCCTTAAATGTATTCTTGAGTGCTGCGGCATTATTTTTTCTAAAATTAGCAATCGTCTTATAGGTGGGCTTTAAGCCTTGCAATAACCAGATAAGCTCGATATTTCTATGGGTTTCCCGAGCCAGATGGCGGGAACTTCTTATTTTATTGGTATAGCCGTAAATGTAGAGTTTCAACATCAATTTTGGACAAAAAGCGGGGCGGCCATTGTTATTTTTGTCGCTATATCTTGTCTTAAAGCCCAAGGCCTCAACTTCTAAACTATCCACATAGGCATCAATGGCACGAACACCCGCATCCTCGCTGACATAATCCTCTAGCCGCTCTGGGAATAACAGTTGTTGCTGGCGATTTAAACCGTGTATGTAATCACTCATAAAGCCTCTGTTTAATGATTAGAATCAGTTAGTTATGTTTGTTATTGTATCATAATTGAGTCAGGTTTTGGATGTTTATTACTGTAATTATTGGGTATTTTTACAGAGGCGGTGTATCGGCTTAAAATACCAGCAAGGTCGGTGAATTAGGGCAGTAATGAGAATGTGACCAGGGGTGGTGGTTTTTTGCACAGTCTCGAAAGCAGGAATCCAGTAAAACACCCAAACAGAAAAAGATTTTCCGCCAGTAACGCCATTTGGCGAGGGATTCTTGCGCAGTCTCCTCGCGGGAATGACGGGGTGGGGGCTCGGGGGATGAATCGACGGACGTGGCTTTTGCGACGAAATCTGCCGCCTTGTTCAATAGCTGGCTAATCGTGCCGTCTAATGGCTTCCAGGCGCTGCGTCGCTTCAAGTCGGGCAGATTTTATTTCTGCGCCATCCAGAGTCCAGTTCAGATCACGCAAATTATCCGCCGCGTCTTTATCGCCGTTTGCCTTGGCAATGGAAAGCCAGATATATGCTTCACGGTCATCGGCAATAAGCCCTTCGCCGTTCCAATACATCATGCCCAAATTATTTTGTGCGCTCGCATACCCCTGCTCTGCCGCCTTGCGAAACCAGCGTACTGCCTCACTATCATCCTCAATAACCCCTTTGCCTCTATAGTACATCTGGCCCAACCAATTTTGTGCCTCCGCAAGCCCCTGCTCTGCCGCCTTGCGAAACCAGTGTACTGCCTCACTATCATCCTGAGTAACCCCTTTGCCTTTAGCGTACATCCAGCCCAACCAACTTTGTGCCCTCGCATGCCCCTGCTCTGCCGCCTTGCGAAACCAGTGTACTGCCTCACTATCATCCTGAGTAACTCCTTTGCCTTTAGCGTACATCACGCCCAAATTATTTTGTGCCCTCGCATGCCCCTGCTCTGCCGCCTTGCGAAACCAGCGTACTGCCTCACTATCATCCTGAGTAACTCCTTTGCCTTTCCTGTACTTCACACCCAAATTAGCTTGTGCACTCGCAAGCCCCTGCTCTGCCGCCAGCCGATACCAGCGTACTGCCTCACTAGCATCCTGAGTAACCCCTCTGCCATCAGCGTACATATTACCCAAATTAAATTGTGCCCTCGCAACCCCCTGCTCTGCCGCCAGGCGATACCAGCGTACTGCCTCACTAGCATCCTGAGTAACCCCTCTGCCATCAGCGTACATATTACCCAAATTAAATTGTGCCCTCGCAACCCCCTGCTCTGCCGCCAGGCGCCACCAGCGTACTGCCTCACTAGTATCCTCAATAACCCCTATGCCATTAGCGTACATCAGACTCAAAATATTTTGTGCCCCCGCATCCCCCTGCTCTGCCAATTTGTATTGCGAACAGAAATATGCACCATCAGACGGGCATTCGGCACTGCATCCGCTAAACACGGTGGCAAGCAGTACTACTAAAAGATGGTTTTTCATGGCTTCCTCGTTGCTTCCGGGCGGGAAATCAGGCCGTGTGTATTGTGCTATGGACTGAGTGGTAAATCATGCCGTTTATTGTAACAAAGATTTACCGGTAGAACAGACAATAGCAAGGCTGGCTGTTTCGGGCTGCCTTGTGCGGAGAGTCGATTTATCGGCTATACCGTATTTTATTCCTGGTGATGTATTCTTTTTCCTGACTACCATCTAACATAATCCTATCTTCAGCAAGTTTTCCGGCATCGGTGGCGTTCTGAGTGCTGCACAGGCAAGCCTGGGAATGAGGTCGCCCAAATCAAAACGACGATTGAAACGGTACTGAAATTCTGACAGCTATCGCTGAGCATATTCAGGTCGAATAGCATGCCAAGTACTGCGTAATGAACTCTTTAAGTTACCCAGAATCGTATTGATCCACCTGATTATAGAACTCAAGAACTCAGGTTTTTCGACAGACGCTCTGCCACCGCCGCACACCATCCTGTCATGCAAGCAAGCGGCCTCGACAACGGCATTAAAGCACGCCAAACCATCGGAGATAACGGTACTGCCCTCGGCCAGATGTTGCCGGCTCCATGACTTAATCGCTTCGGTGCGAAAACCCTTTACGACCGACGGCTCGGTGAGCTCGCCGCACCGCAACTTAAGCCGAACCGGGCAATGGTCGCCCGTGGTTTCCACCGCCGCCACAAAAGGCGTCTTACCTGCAGCACCGCGGGTTTGCACCCAGTACGTTCGCCGCCTAAGTAAGCATCATCCAATTCAATCAACCCGGATAGTTTGTTATTGTGATCCCGCTCCATCATCACCTGCATAAGCTTGTGCTTCATTCGCCAGGCGGCATTATAGGAAATACCCGGGTGACGATGCAGTTTCATGGTCGAGATGCCTTTCTTGTCCTGTGTGATCAGATAGATAGCCTGGAACCATAGCCCGTAACCATAGCTTGGAACCATAGCCCGTAACCATAGAGTGAACGGTAGTTTGGTGGATTCAAAGAGGGTTCCAGCCGTCAGTGAGGTCTGGCGATTGCAGCGATTGCACTGCTGCAAGTTTGCGATTGGTTAACTGGCAGCACTTGTCGTGACCACAGGCCGGACACTGGAACCCTTTGGGCCACCGCCAGGCATAAAGCGCATCGAAGCATTGGGCTTCGCTACCGTACTGTTTGATAAAATCGCTTGATAAAATCGTTTAAACTAACCCCTTTTTGGAATGGCACCTTCACGCGCCATGACATACCCCCTTACGAATCAAATAGATAGACTGTTGTTATATGCGGGGTAGAGCGACTTATCTATAGCGATAATCAGGATGATTTATGCTCAATTAAAAGGGCATCTGCGAGCGAGTATTGGGCGGTTTGTTTCCAGGACATGTGATGGTATCCTCAAGGTTTATTTAATGAACCTATTTTACTATTTTAGTCGTGCCCTGGGTGGATTTATGCAAAGGTCTCGTTTAATAACAATAGTTTAAATATTCACAACAAGCTAAAAACTCCATTTTCCGACAAGCCGACCGTGTAAGCTTAGCTGTTCATGACGGAACCACTGTTCGGCTTAGCTTGCGTAAAAAGCTACTTAAAATAAGCAGGGTGATTCCCATGACCGTTAAACGAAAACCAGGCAAGAATTTCTTTGCTTCGATTTTGTTATTGACAAGCTGGTTTTTGACCGCGGCCAGTCAAGGGCAGGAATACCGGGCAGACCCTGATTGGCCACAGCCTCTACCCGATGGTATTGAATGGGGTCAGGTGCCTAATGTGACCATTGACAAGGGCGATTATATTTACGCGTTCCATCGTGCGCAGCCTCCGGGACTGAAGTTTGATGCCAGTGGTAAGTTGGTGGACACCTTCGATGAACCGGCAGGTTCAGCAGTGGATGTCGACGGCGATGTGTATACCGGCAAAGTCATCGCTGGTGAAACTGGTGATGGCATGATCAGGCGAAAATTTATCAAGCAATAAGCCTGGTGGGTGGGTCCATCAATCATCAATTTGTAAGCCTCGCCTTTATTAATCTGTTAGAATCCTGCCTCGTTTTTAGCGAGTCGCCAGTCACCACGCAATGCTTGCGACTGAAGCCCAACAGCCCTCAAATCAATTCCGTCTTATACAGGTTACAGTCCCGGGGCAGTTTTAAAGGTCACAGATAGATCATGAAATTAGCCGAAGAAAATCTGGATGAACACCATCTCGATGAAAAAGAAGTGGTTGATGTGGTGGTGCGTTTTGCTGGAGACTCCGGTGATGGTATGCAGCTCACTGGTTCGAATTTTACTCAGGCAACAGCGCTCTACGGAAATGATCTCTCAACATTTCCAGATTTTCCTGCGGAGATTCGTGCGCCTGTGGGTGCCACCTTTGGTGTCTCAGCATTCCAGATTTATTTTGGTGCCGAGGATGTAACCACCGCCGGGGATGCGCTCGATGTTTTGGTGGCCATGAATCCAGCCGCACTACTCACCAATATTTCCAATTTGGTTGAAGGGGGCTTGCTTATTGTAGACAGCGGTGCATTCACGGCGAAGAACTTGAGTAAAGCCAAATATCAGGGAAACCCGCTGGAAGATGGCTCTCTGGATGGGTTTCGCGTATTGGATATTGATATATCCAGGCAGGTTTTAGCCGCTGTCGAAGAATTTAATCTCGGGCACAAGGCCGGGCTACGCAGCAAGAATATATGGACTCTGGGTTTAGTGCTGTGGCTATTTGATCGTGACCGCAGCGCGACAATTGAAAACCTGAAAGAAAAATTTGCCAACAAGCCAGACATAGCAAATGCTAACATTGCAGCCTTGAATGCGGGTCACGCCTATGGCGAAACCGCTGAGCTGCCGGCAGGCGTTCATGTGTATAAAGTGCCGAAGGCGAAAGTTTCCCCTGGCAGTTATCGTAATATGACTGGAACCAATGCCCTGGCCTGGGGGCTGATCGCTGGCTCTGAGTTAGCAAATATCGATTTATTGTTTGCTTCCTATCCGATAACGCCCGCGTCGAATTTGTTGCATGAATTGGTTAGTCGCCGTGAATTCAATATCAACACCTTTCAGGCAGAAGACGAAATCGCGGCGGTATGTGCTGCGATTGGTGCTTCCTTTGCAGGTTCACTGGGGGTCACTTCCAGTGCCGGCCCCGGTATTGCGCTAAAGTCCGAAGGAATTGCTTTGGCGGCGGCAACTGAACTGCCTCTGGTGATAGTGAATACACAGCGAGGAGGGCCATCAACCGGCCTGCCTACAAAGACTGAGCAATCAGATTTAAATATGGCTTTGTATGGGCGGCACGGTGATACACCTATGCCCGTTATTGCCTCGTCTACACCGATTGATTGTTTCGATGTCGCAATTGAAGCGGTTCGCCTGGCAACAAAATACATGACGCCGGTAATGCTGCTGTCAGATGGATATCTGGCGAATGCGGCTGAGCCATGGAAGATACCGGATGTTGCCTCGCTTAAACCGTTTCCGGTTGAGCATCACAGTAACCCGGAGGGATTCAAGCCTTCTCTGAGAAATGAAGACACGCTGGCGCGAGTTTGGGCCAAGCCAGGCACGGCGGGACTGGAGCATCGTATTGGTGGCATCGAACGCAGTTTCGATACCGGTGATATTTCCTACGATTCCGCAAACCATCAAAAGATGACCGACCTGCGTCAGGCCAGGATAGCCGGAATCGCTAATGATATTCCGCTACAGGAAGTTTGCCTGGGTAACGACTCTGGAAGGCTGGCGGTGGTTGCCTGGGGTTCTACTTTCGGTGCTATACACCAGGCAGTCAAGAGAGCAAGGGCGGAAGGCTTGTCTGTGTCCCATATCCAGGTGCGTTACTTATCACCATTGCCTGGAAACCTGGGCGATCTATTGCATGGTTTCGATTCCATACTGGTGCCGGAAATGAACACGGGGCAATTCGTGCAGCTTATCCGCTCGAAATATTTAATTGACGCGGAAGCCTTGAATAAAGTTGCCGGTCAACCTTTTAAGATTGGTGAAATACTCGCGGCTATTCACAAGCAGCTGGCAGAGTTGGGGGACAATTCATGAAGCAGGCACTGCCCGGGTTAACGCCTAAGGACTACGCCTCAGATCAGGAGGTACGATGGTGTCCGGGTTGTGGCGATTACGCCATTTTGAAAACCATGCAAAAACTGATGCCAGAATTTGAACAGCCTAAAGAAAACCAGGTGTTCATTTCGGGCATTGGTTGTTCTTCGCGTTTTCCTTATTACATGAACACATTTGGTTTCCATACCATTCACGGGCGTGCTCCAGCAATTGCCACTGGTGTTAAGCTGGCTAATCCTGAGCTGGACGTTTGGGTTATTACTGGAGATGGTGACGGCTTCAGTATTGGTGGTAACCACATGCTGCATGTACTGAGACGCAATGTGGATTTACAGATTTTACTGTTTAATAACGAGATATACGGGCTCACCAAAGGTCAGTATTCGCCAACTTCACAAACAGGAACGCATTCTCCGTCATCACCGGAGGGGTCCATCGAGCGTCCACTGTCACCTTGCGAAGTGGCGACAGGATCAGGCGGAACCTTTATAGCGCGCACCATAGACACCGAAGCGAAGCACCTCGCGGCGGTGGTGAGGCGCGGTCATGAGCACAAAGGCACTTCTTTTATTGAGATATTGCAGAATTGCCCTATCTACAATGATGGTATTTTTGAGCAGGTCAAAGACAAGAAAATAGCAGCGGATTTCAAAGTGGAGCTAGAACACGGCAAACCGGTGGTGTTCGGTAAACAGCGGGAGAAAGGGATTCGTTTGAATCGCGAGACATTGGCGCTGGAACTTGTGGATTCCAGTAGTAAGGATGTCCTCTTGCATGATGAAACCAATAAAGTGCTGGCTACCCTGCTAGCCACCATGAAGAGCCCGCAATTCCCCGTAGCAGTTGGTGTGCTGTATCGAGAAGATAAGCCATCTTACGTGGATGATTCGCAGCAGCAGCTAATCTCGGCGCGGGTGGCCACGGGTTCTCTACAGGAATTGCTGCATAGTGGCCATACCTGGGTCGTTGATTAAAAACACGCATTCTCCAACGATCTGGCTCAAACTGCTATTTGTCAAGAAATTGCAACAGACACTGGTGTAGACTACGACCATGAACAAACAACAAATCAATCGTCGAAATTTCCTGCAAATGGGCCTGACTGGAGCTGGCTTGTTTGCAGCGGGTGGTTTGTTGCGTTTCCAGCAGGCGCTTGCCGCTGGCACCGAGACAGCCGCTTTTTTCTCTCTGGCCAATGTTGGTGAATTACTGTCCGCCGATGAAAACGGGGTAAGGCTTCCAGCCGGATACAAATCGAGAATTGTGGCACGTTCAGGAGCCGCGCCCGCAGGTCTGCCTGGATATATCTGGCATTCTGCACCGGACGGCGCTGCCACATTCGCCACAGAAGATGGTGGCTGGGTGTATGTCTCCAATAGTGAGCAGCCCGACTTTGCTGGTGGTGTTGGTGCCATTCGTTTTAATGCGGAAGGCGACCTGGTGGATGCCTACCAAATCCTCAAAAATACTTCGATTAACTGCGCGGGCGGGCCGACTCCCTGGGGAACATGGCTCTCTTGTGAGGAGTTTCCTCATGGGCAGGTTTATGAGTGTGACCCGATGGGCATCAAGCCCGGGGTAGCAAGACCCGCACTGGGAAGCTTCAGCCACGAAGCGGTGGCGGTGGATGTTGAGAATCAGTGTCTTTATCTAACCGAAGATGTGCCGGCCGGGGGCTTCTACCGTTTCCGGCCAGATCATCCGCTGCCGAACCTCAGTAGTGGGCAGCTCGAAATTGCCACGTTACTAGACAGAAACAGCAACACATTTATTGAATGGCTGCCGGTGCCAGATGCGTTGGCGAAGGACATGCCCACGAGAGAACAGGTGCCGAATTTTGCGGTATTTAAAGGCGGTGAAGGCATTGCCATCCATGAACACAAAACTTACTTTACAACCAAGCATGACAATCGCGTTTGGGTCTACGACAACCGCAGTCAGCAGCTTGATGTTGTCTATGATATAGAGACTCACGCGAACCCCCTGTTGAAGGGGGTGGACAATGTGGTGATCACCGCCACCGGCGATGTGCTTGTTGCTGAAGATGGCGGCGACATGCAGATAGTTATTCTGACCCCGGACAACAGGCTGACTCCGTTACTGCAAGTGGTCGGTCAGGATAGCTCAGAGATTACCGGTCCCGCTTTCGATCCAGGCTATCAACGACTTTACTTTAGCTCTCAGCGTGGTTCTCTTGGCGAGAGTAGCGGCGGCATCACTTATGAAATCAGCCGCACTTCCGACAAGTAGGCAAAACTCTCTAAAGAGTAAGTAACGACAAGAATATCCACGCCGTCAGACGCCTGGGGCGATGGGACGTTCCACTACTTTTGACAGCAAATGCCTTTAGTTTCCTGAACGGATACTTGAATTAGAAATGCCGGTTACTGTGGGATTGACGTAGTGACTACCGGCCCCATACCGAATATTTGGACAACAACTTCTTCATCTTTCGCCATGTCATAGTGATGACCATTCGGTGGCTCGTAAATGAAAGTACCGGCCGCAACAGCAGTCATGGCATCTGGCTTATAAATATCGGACTCCGGGCCGGTGTGTACATACCAGGTGCCTTTCAATACGTTGATATAGCGCGCCTGATTATGATAGTGAGGTCGGCTGCCGCGACCTGGAGGCCAGCTTATCTGAATAACGTAAATGCCCGATTTATTCGGATCGCCATACAAGACAGTAGTTATGCTTCCATCCTCCGGTGCCAGCCGGTCTGGTGCCGCAATCATGAAGTCGTGTTCATCTGGCTCCACCACCTGGGCCGATACCAACTGACTACTCACTAACAGCCCGGCAAGTAGCACGCCTGCGCAGGTCAGGAATCTCTTATACGTCATTTTAATTCTCCTCATTATACTGCTCGCTGCAAAGATAAAAGTTCAGCCAGTGAGACTGTGCGAGTACCTGAGCTGGTTGTCCGGGTAGCTGCAAGATACCACGGCAGAGCCATAGAGTCATAAAGTATGAGGAAGCGCTTTTTCAGCGGCCTGTTCCCGCAGGTATAATCGGGACAATTTTCATAATTTGTCTCCAACAAATGTAAGGGATGCAAAAAGAGCGGTCAGGCAATGGCTTGCGGCGGAACACCGTCGTATGTGTTTTGCAACAAGGCACGCAGCCGATCATGGGTCACCGGCTCCGCGTTGTGAAATGCTTTCTCCAGAGCAATTTCAGCGGCCTGATCAAGGTCAGCCTGTTTGAAGCCAAGGTCCTTCAATCCGGCCGGAAGCCCCAATTTTGTCAGCAAATCATAAAGTGCATCAGCCGCATTTGTCGCGCCCATCGCTGCTGCCAGACGCGCAGACCCTTCGGCGGTTGCCCCCGCATTGTAAGCAACGGAATGAGGAAGAATAACGGCATGGGTTTCCGCGTGTGGCATATTGAAGCTACCGCCCAGGCTGTGGCAAATTTTATGGTGTAAACTGGTCGCACCGACCCCAAGTGCAGCACCTGCAAGGCAGGCACCGTATAGCGCCTTTGAACGCGCAGCCATGTCCTCTGGTTTGTCCATAATGAAAGGCAAGCTTTCATAAAGAGACTTCACCGCATCCACAGCCAGACAAGACACAATCGGGTTAATCCTGTCGGTTGCCACATTCACCACCGCCTGTGCCATCGCGTTCAAGCCGCTCGCCGCCGCAAACTTCGGTGGCAGGGTTAGTGTTAGTGCGGGATCATAAAGTGTCAGGTTTGGAATTGCGTCGTTGTGACGGTCTGTCACTTTGCGGCCTGCGTCGGTAATGGCCCAAATATTGGTCATTTCTGAACCGGCGTAACTGGTTGGAATAACTACGTTCGGCAAACCCTTCTTTATCGCAAGCGCCTTACCAAGGCCGGTTGTACTTCCACCGCCGAGTGCAACTGTGCAGTCTACCCTCAGCTCTACTGCACGAGCTGTGGCTGCGGTCACGGTTTGCTGAGGCACATGCATCACTGCCTGGTCAAACAATCCTGCGACACGATTGCCCAACAAATCCAGAAGCGCTTGACCATCCCTGGTTTGATTGGCTGTTGTCAGCACCAACGCACGTTTGAAACCGAGCTTGTCTAGCTCTCCGGGCAATCGAGACAGAGCGCCCACACCAAAGATGATGTTCCATGGCAATGTTTGGTAGTCAAACTTAATCATTGCAAACCTCTCCAAAGTGGGCAGCGCTTTCGGCCACAACGTCTGTTTTGTAGAGCCAGTCATAGCGCGTATCGAACTGTGCTGCGGCGGTGCGTGACGTCCACCACATGGGCGCATAGCGGCGTAGCTGTCCCAGCAGAGAACGCTCATGGTTGCTATGCATACGCGCACGCGCGGCAGCTTGCACTTTCGATGTTCTGGGGTGGCGCAGCTGCTTGTAGCGCCGTAGCGCAGCGGGGATGTCACCGCTGGCTGACCTCAGCGATTGCACAATGACCCACGCATCTTCAATCCCCATTGCAGCACCCTGCGCTAAAAATGGCAGCATCGGATGACAGGCGTCACCTATAAGTGCAACCTTGCCATCCGTCCATTCAGGCATGGGGTCGCGGTCAAACAACGCCCAACGTGTGCAATCTTCGGCCGCCGCAACCACTGCAGAAACCGGTTTGCACCAACCGCCAAAATCAGCCGCAAAATCTTGTCTGGGACCCGCCTCCACCCAGCTTTCTTTTGTCCAGCCATCACGTTCTACTGCGCCAACAAAGTTCAATATTTTTCCACCGCGCAACCAATAAGTGACACAGTGCTTTTCCGGGCCGACCCAAATACACATAGAGTTGGGGAGCAGTCGTTTCAGCCTGTCGGTTGCTGGCAACATGGCGCGCCAAACAACATTGCCGGTAAAACGTGGCTTTTCCGGGCCAAACATTTCCGCCCGAAGTGTGGAATGAATGCCGTCAGCGCCGATAAGCACATCGCCAGTGGCACTCGTACCCTCTGCAAATTCCAGCTTCACAGCTTCCACTGTGTTTTCGTATCCGGTGACTGACTGGCCAAGTGTTAATGCAGCGGGCGCTCGTTCAGCTAGCGCATCAGCCAGCACATTGATGAAATCAGCCCGGTGGACAAGATAATAAGATGTGCCGTATTTTCCAGTGGCATGAGCACCAAGCCTTGAGCGAAAAATATTCTGGTTAATCTGCCCAAGGCGCATTTCCTGATACTCAGGCACAGATGACACCTTTGCCAAAACATCGCCAACACCAATAGCATTCATAACGCGAGTCGCATTTGGCCCGATTTGAATGCCTGCACCAATGTCGGACAAAACCTCAGCGCGCTCAAAAACTTGAACATCAAACCCTGCTTTACTGCAGGCGAGCGCTGCTGTTAACCCGGCAATACCACCACCCGCAATCAAAACTTTCAGCGTCATAAATGTGCTTTCTACAATGTAACTCTTTGTTAGAGAGCTTTGCATAATTCAAAAAATGGGCGCAAGTGGCGCTTTACCGATATTTGCTCCCCGATAATTGCTTCTGCATCGCTCTACTAAGTTACATCCATGTAACGATGCAAAATCGGCAACCCGGACATCCTGTACAGTAAGTCCCTCCATCTACAACTATCTTGTGCGGCAGAAGTCGCACTCCCGACAATCAGGCCTCTGTTAACTAAAGAGCGATCATTACGGTTTTGGTTTCCATGTAGGCGCGGACACCGTCCTGTGCCTGCTCTCGCCCTAAACCTGATTGTTTGTAGCCGCCGAACGGCAGCGCGGGGTCTACCCTGGCATTACAGTTGCCCCACACGGTACCGGCCTTGATAGCGGCGGCAAGCCGGTGCATGGTGGACAGATCTTTGCTCCATACACTGGCACTGAGACCAAAAGCTGTTGCGTTTGCCGCTTTGATAACCGTGTCCAAATCATCAAAACGCTGTGCCACCAGAACCGGGCCAAATATTTCCTCATCAACCACCTTCATGCCAGGCGAGACGTCTGCCAGCACGGTAGGACTAATATAATAACCGTCAGTAGACGGCGCATCGCCGCCGACCATAACTGCGACACCATCTTTTTCCCACTATCAATATAGCGCATTACACGCCCGAACTGCCCATCGGACACAAGTGGCCCCATGCGACTATCAGGTGCCAGCGATGGCCCCATCTTCCAGGCAGTCGCGTGCCTGGATACGCCCTCGATTACCTGATCAAACACCGAGCGGTGCGCAAACAAGCGCGAACCGGCTATGCAAATCTGGCCGCTATTGAAAAAAATCGAGCTTGCCGAGCCTTCAGATGCAGCTTCAATATCGGCGTCCGGCATTACAATTAACGGTGCCTTGCCACCTAACTCCAGGGTGACGCGCTTGAGCGTGTCGGTAGCGGCGCGGTTAATCATCTTGCCTGTCTGCGTGGAGCCAGTGAAAGCGACTTTGTCCACATCAGGGTGGCGCACCAACTGGTCGCCGCAGGTTTTACCAAGCCCGGTGATTATGTTTATCACACCGGCGGGAATGTCGGCTTCGATGATGAGATCAGCCAGACGCAACGCCGAAAGCGAAGTTTGCTCAGCGGGCTTTAGTACTACAGTACAGCCGGCAGCAAGTGCCGGTGCAATTTTCATTACCGCCATAAACAAAGGCAAATTCCACGGTACAATCTGTGCTGCCACACCGACAGGTTCACGGCGAACATAAGCATGGAATGTACCTGTCGGTGCGCTGAGAGGGTCTTGTGCATCGCCCGTAACCTTGCAAACCCAGCCAGCCATATAACGAAGAATTTCTGCGCAGCGCGGAATATCAAAGCCGCGCGCAATTGTCAGCGGTTTGCCGTTATCAACCGCTTCTAATTCGGCCAGCGCATCTGCGTTCGTCTCGACCAAATCGGCGAGTTTGAGGAGATAGTTTTGGCGGGCTACAGGCGCTAATCTGGTCCAGCGCCCATCATCAAAAGCTCGCCGCGCTGCAGCGACGGCATTGTTTACCTCAGCCACACTGGCATCTGCAATTTGGCTGATTACTTTTGCTGTTGCAGGGTCGTAAACAGACACCGTTTTACCGGGACTTGACTCTAACCATTCACCGTTAATAAAAAGTCGTGGTGATTTAGCAAGTTCAGCGCGTAAACGATCAGAGTAAGCTGGTTGTGACGTAATAGCTGCGGTCATGTTCTCTACTTTCTTTTGGCTCAGGCTTTCTTGGGTGTTAGCCTCTGTTTTTCAGCGACAAAGCGGTTCAAAAATCTGTCGGTAAGACGCACAGCCCTTTCAGCCATCTCATCGTCGCTCATTTTCTCTGCTATACCGAACAGGCTTGCGAGAATATTGCGCTGCAACAGGCCGCCCAAAAATTCTTCGGTAGCTGCATCAAGGTCATCAATCAGCAAATCGTGGCGCGCGATTGCCTGTTCAAGATATTCACGCAAAACAACATAGGTAGGCTCAGGTGCATTTCGGAAATACAACTCCGCGATGTTGGGTTGACGTGCGGCTTCAGCAATAACAATACGCATGATGCTAATGTTTAATTCTGAGAAAACGCGCTTCTGCCGATCCAATGCAAACGCCGTCAACTCATCACGGATGTTGCCATTTCTAACAGGGAAGTCGCGGTTGTTGGGCGCGTGGCCAAAATTACGAATAACGGCTGCAAAAAGCCCTTCTTTGTTGCCGAAGTGGCTGTAGATAGTCGATTTTGAACCGCCCAAAACCTTAACTATTGCGTCAACACTGGTACCATCATAACCGTTCTTCAAGAACTGCTGGCGGGCGATCTTGATGATTTCATCGCGCTTGGCTTTTGTTCGTGATAGACGCTTCGGGCTATTTTTGGATGAAGCGCCTGACTCCACCAAAGCAGCCTGCCCTCCCGCTTCATCGTCACCGAATTTTAGCCACGTTACTGTCATTTTCACTCACCTAATCAATATTGAAACCAGCATAGCCTTATCATTCGGCGTTTTCCGACCTGGTATTTCATCAAAAAATAACTTGTTTTTAAAAACAGTACTATACTGTACGGTACTATATATGCTATACGGTACAGTACTGAGAATAGATGTCAAGTATAAATACGACCACAGCAGCAGGAGGACATGTGCTAAAAATTAAACCAGTACTAATCGTTGGCAGTGGGCCAACTGGTCTTATTCTTGCCGCTGAACTAACGCGCCGCAATGTGCCTTGTCGTATAATCGACCGCAAGGAAAGGCCGACAATAAGCTCCCGCGCTTTCACTATTCATGCTCGAACACTAGAAATATTCGAGACGATGGGCATTGTAGACCGCTACCTGGATACCGGCATTAAAAGCTTTGGTTTCCTGTTCAACTTCGAGGGCCTTGAAAAAAAACCAGTACTTGATTTCAGAATTCTCCGCTCCCGCTACCCTTACATTCTGCTCTACAGCCAGGCTGAGACCGAGCGTTTGCTACGCGAACATTTGCAGAATGATCACGGCGTTACGATCGAATGGAATACGGAGCTGTCAAGCCTTTCCAAAAACGAAAATGGCGCGATGGATGTTCAGATTAAGAACCACGCAAGTGGCAACATCACAGCAATGGATCCTTCTTATGTGATCGGCTGCGACGGCGTACACAGCTTTGTACGTAAATCAATGAGCTTGTCGTTTGACGGCGAGACCTACGAAGGCATGATCATGCAAATGATGGATGCCAGCACAGAGGGTTACCAGTGTGACCCCGACTGGATTCAGTACTTCATGCAGGATCAAAACTTCCTGCTGACTACGCCACTTCCAAACGGTAAGCACCGCATTTTGATCAGCGACATGGGCGAGACCGCAATAACTGAAGGTACTCGCGTCGAGGCTTATCAGCAAGTAATCGATGGGCACGGGGCAGGCTTTACGCTTGTTGAACCTGAGTGGATAACACAGTGGGTTATCTGGAAGCGTCTCGCCAATATATACCGCGAAGGCGATGTATTCCTGTGCGGCGACAGTGCCCATGTGCATTCACCGTCCGGCGGCCAGGGCATGAATAGCTGTATCCAGGACGCCTGGAACCTCGCCTGGAAACTAGCGATGGTGTTGCGCGGCGAAGCAAAGGCGGATCTGCTTGACACGTATGAAGTGGAGCGTAAGCCAATCGCTCAACAAGTGATTGATGGGACTGATGCCATGCACGACATCATTATGGCGCATGGCCGCGGTATGGCAGAACGTATGGAGCTGACAGAAACACCGGGTTGGCAAACATCTGTAACTGAACTAGTGGCAGGCATTTCATATACCTACCGTGACCACATGGAATCAATAGCTGGCCTTTCTCCACTTGAAGGTGGCCCGGAAGCGGGCGACCGGGCACCAGATGTTGCCCTTTCAGGCAATCGCCGTCTATTCTCATCCTTTGGCCACACGGGCTATACACTTGTGCTGATGCCCGGGGACAATGATAGCGCTGCTGCCACCAGAATTGCGGATCAAGTAATTACAAGATATGGAACTATCATCAAAGCCGAGCTTATCGGCGCCGACAGCGCAGCGAGTGTTGCAGACGTGTATGGCCATAGCGCTGGCGGTCGCTTGTATTTGGTGCGCCCTGACGGTTACATAGCGTTCCGTTCATCCATTGCTGATGGAGATAGTTTCTTTCGCTATTTGTCAGATCATTTGATCGTTCAACAATAGACTAGCTCAGTCCAAGCGGCATCCAGAGGAAAAGAGGCAAATCATGGGACAGATACTAGTAACAGACCCTAACGGCACTGAACAAAAGTTAGCCTACACTGAAGGCGACAAATTGATGGAAGTACTACGCGACAACGGTTTGGTGCGTGCCGAGTGCGGTGGTATGCAAATATGTGCAACCTGTCACGTTCTGCTGTCGCCCGCAGCCTACATTGCAACTGATCCCGCAACAGACATTGAAGTGGCTATGATTGATGCCACCGGCGACTATCAGGAAGGCAGCTCAAGACTGAGCTGTTTGATCCATCTTGACGCCAGCCATGACGGAATCAAGCTTGAACCAGGTCCCGAATTGTAATTCAACCTCAATCGACAGTGTTTACTACGCGACAAACCATTGCGTCGGGGCATATCTGTATTTCTTTTTCCCCGATCAGAATCTGCATCAAATCAGCACCTGCCGCAATCGATCCAGGCCAATATTCCCGCGTCTCCGCTAACAATTGAGCATTCGAATCCGGGGTACTGAGGTAATGGGAAAACACGCCAAGTCGTGGTTTTGTCTCAGCCAATAAGCGTCCTGCATCTGCGGCAAGCATATGATGATCAATAATGCCTTGTACTTGCTCGGGCAGATAAATGGCCTTCAATCTGTCTATTAGAGCTGTCGGCACTACCTCATGGACAATCACATCCGCGCCGCGTCCATAGTCTTCAAGGGTTTCTCGCCCTGGTGTCGCCCGTTATCATCACACTGCGCCGGTTATAATCAACCCGGTAACCATACGCTGGCCTGGCGGCCGCGTGATCAACCAAAAACGCTGTAACTTTTACACCATTCTCGTCAAAAACAAGGCCAGCCTCAGCCGGGTTTTCCTGGATTTTCAACACCAGCCCATCGGTATTTGGCGGCAATTTTTCCAACTCATTGCGTGTATATACGTCAGCTTGAAAAGCATTTCTAAGCCCCCTCATAAAATGCTCTGTGCTCGCAGGGCCGTAGGCATAAAATGGCGATGTGCGTCCTAATAGCCAGCCGTTCATGTATATATCCGGCACACCCACCATATGGCCTGAATGCATGTGGGTAAGAAAAAGCCGGTTCACCTTATTGTATAACTTTGGTCGTGCTTGCATAAGCCGGATGCCGCAACCACGTCCGCAATCAAATAATAATGCCTGCCCCCCTGCCTCAATGAGAGTGGCGGCTCCAAATTGTGTGGCGCTTACTGGCGGTGTACCTGTACCCAGTAAAGTAATACGTATTTCAACTCCTTCGGCAGCCATGCCAGTTTGTGCAAAATTGACCCCCAGGAACGCAGCTCCTGGTAAGGCAACGTAGCGCAACCACTTGAAAAATCGACGCAGGTGCATCGCAATGCTTCCTGTTAAATTCATTTAACTGTTATCAAGGATATTCGAAATAGCTGTGTAAACCAGGCGAGACTTATTCGGCTTGTCGGTTAATTGAAAAACAACCCCAATCCCCAGATAGAAATCTCTTAAACGCAGCAAGCCCTGGCTGTACCGGGGTTAACAACAGGGGTTTGCACCAAAACCCACCATCACCCAATGGGTGCACAGCGCAAGGCTTATGACCAGGGTATCTTACAAACTCGACACAACCAACTCTCTCTCTATGATTTACTCACCTCTCGTGCCGGTTTCGGCCATTGCTCAATTAATTAAGGGATAATTAATGGATAATGGACTCCCTGAACCTGTCTGAGCGAATCGACAAGCACTTGCCCCAGCCCGTGGCCACTGTCCCTCTGAATTAAGCCCTCTGAATTCATCAAGACCCTCATCCTGATGCAGCACGAAGGCAGTTTTCACCTGGATGAGGTTCGCAACCTTCAGGATGATGAAGCACTGCGCACTGTATTGGACATTAAGAAACTTCCTCAGGCGACCACGCCTGGAGATTGGCTCAGGCGAATGGGAAGCCAGCCACAAATTCATGCTGCCTGGGCAAGGTCAATGAAGGTCAAAGTAAGGCCAATAAAGCCGCATTGAAATCCGCCTTGCATCGCTGTAAGAAAGTCACACTGGACATTGATGCCACTGAAATTGTTGCCCACAGCGGATGCACAATGGACTTACAACAAGAACAAGGGCTTTATGCCGATGGCGGGGCATAGTGCGGAAACCGGGCAGGTCGTGGCCGTGGATTTCCGTCAAGGCAATGTGCCGCCAGCGAAAGATAATAAGCCGTTTATCCAGCAATGCCAGCAGTCGCTCCCTGAAGACTGTACCGTGAAGGCGTTGCGTATTGATGCTGCCGGCTACCCAACAAAAGTCATTGAGTATTGTGATGCGCAAGGTATCGAGTATGCCATTCGCGCGCAGATAGCAGCGGCAAGCGATTCGGACTGGCAACCTTTGCTGAATAAAAAAGGCGCGCCGATAAGCGACCAGGATACCTGCCGCACCAGCTTCTGCATCGGTGAGTATGGAAAACCCTTCACGCTTATCATTCAGAGAACAGCCGTTAGCGGCCAGGCGAGTCTGGATCTGGATTCATCAGCTGATTCAGAAGACAGTTCAGGAAATAACTCAGAAGACAGTTCAGAAAATAGTTTAGAGGAAATAAACGCGGGTGCTTATATTTATCGCGGGATTGCCACTAATCGGGAAGGGCTTGGCGATAGCGAGATTATCCACTGGCCAATATGACTAATAGGGCAACGTGCCGAGGGCAGCGAGAACCGCATCAAGGAACTGAAGCGGGATTTTGGCGGCGACACCCTGCCGTGTTCAGATTTTGCTGCCAATGTGCTGTACTTTTTAATCGCCGCACTCTTTAATCTCGGCACTCTTTAATCTCGGCACTCTTTAATCTCGGCACTCTTTAATCTCGGCACTCTCCGGCAATCTATGTGCCCTCATGCGTCATCTGCTGCCGCTGGAGTTGTCCCACTGTCCATAGTCCATAGTCCATAGCCGTGCGGTGACTCTGCGCTGGCGTCTCGCGGCAAAAGTGGTCAGGACGGGACGTCAACTCTTGGTCAAAATGCGGGAGAAACACCGACTACTACTGGAACGAGTGTTACTGGCACTGAAGGAGTTTGAAGCGCCGCCCGTTTAACCCGATATAGAACAAGAATAACGGCTTCTGCAGGATAAATCCGTCTAAAATAGCCGATTTAGCACCGAGCCAGTATTTTTTAGTAAACGGGGTTTTTCAGTAAACCTCTCGGCACTATCTCCATACTATCTCCATACTATCTGTGCTGTACTGGCCAGCCACAAGGCTTGAAAGAGGGATTCGCATGTCCTTGAAGCGCTGACGCTACTCTAGCTGGGGATTTGGGAATAATGTCGAAATTCACCTATTTGTTCAAATAAACGACAATAGACCGCTTTATTTAAGGTCCAATGGGCTATTTTAGGCTATGGGCGCCTTAAATCTGCCCTTTAGGCAAATTTAAGGCGGATTTATCCTGTTGTTGACCCCAGGCAGGCAGCAAATCGATGTTTTCAAAACCCGGCGTAATCACTCTTTTGAGATTGAAAGTCAGTGCGCGAATGCCTGGTTGAAATTGCACCTTCTGCAAACCTCAATAACGAACACGCCGGTTACGGTGGGCAAAGACAGGTTCATAAGGTGAACGCATTGCTGCAAGCCAACGATCTTTTTTAGCATCTTTGCCTTACAAGCAAAGCGTGCCTGTTTATCAACCGCTATTTTTTCAGTGGTCTTATTAGTAAATTCCTCTAAACCGGCCTTAATGGCACGATCTCTATCGTCCCAAGTGGTCAGCTTACTCACCAGGTGACTGGCATCAACAAAGGTAAAGACTTCGCGAATTAAACCCATAGACTTCAGGCTTTCACGAACACGGTTAAAAATCGCCATTAAGTTTTTTGTGCCTGGTCTGCACCCAAGCGCTTTCGAAAATCACCAAAGTAACTGTGATCCGGGGACTTCTCTCCCAAGCCCAATTCGCAAAACCATTTTCCAGAAGTACTCTCTTGCAAAAAATATTCTCTCGCAAAAACTTCCATTGGCAAAAAACGCGCCATTTCACGATCACTACCATCTTCCATGAATTGCAAAACCAGGGCGCGTAAGCCAAAGGCCACTCCTTTTTCTTTGCGAGCGTCTTTGTGACCTTCTAACCGAATAGAGATTAACGTAAGGTTTGGCCAGTTCCTCGAATGACAATAAGGCATCCAGCTTACGCTAGGGGTGGTCTGCTGCTACCAGATCGTCTAGCGTCATAAACAACGTAGTTTGTTGGCGTTTGCTCATAAATAAGAACTCTTTTGAATTTCGGGTCATCTCATGCTTTCAGGCTATTAACCGACAAGCCCAGTATATAACGATTCTCAGTAAGCGCAGTTAGTTAGGTTGATAACCGGTTTCCGGTTTATCTATGGCAATAGATTTTGCTAGAATCCCGACTCTGCCAGCTACCAGGGTCAGATACTATGGCCAGGTGCTATGGCCACAATACTATGGTCAGGCAATTTGGCCGACTGGTTAAAAGCCAGCATCAGGAAAGCAGCATGAGAGATCAACAACCCCGCCATATCAGCTTACTAGACACTACACTGCGTGACGGTGAACAAACTCAGGGGGTTTCTTTTTCGGTAAACGAGAAAGTGAATATTGCGCGGGCACTTTTGCAATCCCTCAAGGTGGACCGTATCGAAGTTGCTTCTGCTTGTGTATCAGAAGGCGAAAAACTTGCGGTATCGCAGATTACCGAGTGGGCTGATAGTGTTGGAATGCTTGATCGGGTTGAGGTATTGGGATTTGTCGATCACCAGCGCAGTGTTGACTGGGTTGTCAGTGCCGGGGGCAAGGTGATAAACCTGTTGGCCAAGGGCAGCGAAAAGCACTGTCGCGAACAGCTTGGCAAAACTCTTGAAGGGCATATAGCCGATATTGGCAAGACTGCCGCTTACGCGAAACAGCAAGGTTTACGCGTTAATATGTATTTGGAAGATTGGTCCAATGGTTACAGCAATAGCAAAGACTATGTCATGGGGCTGGTGCAGGGAACAAAAAATTTCGGCATAGCACATTATTTGTTACCCGACACGCTTGGTTTGTTGTCAGCGGACGAGGTCTCGGCGTCCCTGACCGACATGATGCAGAGTTTTCCGGAACAGGAGTTCGATTTCCACCCGCATAATGACTACGGCCTGGCTACCGCGAATGTGATGGCCGCGGTGAATGCCGGAATTAACACGATTCATTGCACCATAAATTGCCTGGGTGAGCGAGCAGGCAACGCCTCGCTTGCGGAAGTGGCGGTGGTGCTAAAAGACAAACTGGGCATGCAGCTTTCCATCGATGAAACTCGTATTGGCCTGCTCAGCCGCATGGTCGAAAACTTTTCGGGTAAATGGATTGCCGCAAATACACCAGTAGTAGGTGCCGATGTCTTTACCCAGACAGCGGGCATTCATGCCGATGGTGATTTAAAGGGAGATCTCTACGTTACCGATCTCAGCCCGGAGCGTTTCGCACGGAAGCGTGTCTACGCGCTTGGTAAAATGAGTGGCAAGGCATCTCTGATTAACAACCTGGATGAGCTGGGTATCAGCCTCTCTAAAGAAGATCAGGCCAGGGTGCTAAAGCGAATTGTTAAGTTGGGCGACTCGAAACACGTAATTACTTCCGAGGACTTGCCTTTTATTATCGCCGACGTAATGGAGAGTCGAGATTTCCACCACGTTACTCTTTTGAATTGCTACATTAGCAGCGGCTTACACGTGGAGAGTACAGCGAGTATTCGTGTCGCCGTTGCGGAGAAGGAATTACAGGGTTCAGGTTCAGGTAACGGTGGCTTTGCCGCTTTTTTCGATGCTATCGAAAAGTTATTAAAAGAAAGTAATTTCGAGATGCCTGCCTTATTGGATTATGAAGTGCATATTCCCCGTGGCGGCAATATAGATGCGCTTACCGAATGTATCATCACCTGGGAATGGCAGCAGCAGGAGTTCAAAACTCGTGGTGTGGATTCTAATCAGGTATTGGCTGGCGTGAAGGCAGCGATGCGCATGATCAATTTACGCATGCAGGCCGACAAACAGTAGCTGTCTTATTTTATCTGGGTTTATCTGGGTTTATCTGGCCGCGATGGGCATCTTGTTTAACTCTTCAGCCACCAGGTCGCCGAAAGCCTGAGTGCTTATCATGGTTACATCGGTACCCGATTTGGATAAATCGGGAGTCGAGTTGCCTTGCGCGAACACGCTCTGCATGGCATGCCAAATGTTGCGCGCTTCAGCTTCCATATCGAAACTCATCTCAAGCATCATGGCAACAGAGCCGATCATTGAATAAGGGTTAGCGCTATTTTGACCGGCAATGTCGGGTGCCGAACCGTGTGAGGGTTCGTAGTACGCTTTTTCAGGCCCCAGGCAGGCAGAAGGCATAAGCCCCAGTGAGCCCAAAATGCCTCCGCCCTGGTCACTCAGAATATCTCCAAACATGTTCTCCATCACCATCACATCAAACTGACCCGGGTTTAGGCAAAGGTAGGTGGCGGCAGCATCGACCAGAATGTGTTTTACCTCAACCTCGGGAAAATCTTGCCCCACTTCTTCCATTACTTCGTTCCACAGTACGCTGGATTTCAGTACGTTTGATTTGTGAATATTGTGCAGAACCCTGCTTCGCTTCATGGAGGTATCGAAGGCAATTTTAGCAATATTCGCAATTTGATCTTCGTCGTATTCCAGCGACTCGTTGACGAAACGTTTCCCCTGATCGTTCACCCCGGTTTCTTTCTTGCCGAAGTAAAGGCCACCAACCAATTCACGAATAATAATGAAGTCTATACCGTCACCGATGATTTCCGGCTTTAGTGGTGAGAAGTGGGCTAAATTCCTGGGCAGGAACACGGGTCTGATGTTGGCGTAAGTATTGTATCGGCGTCGCAGGGGAAGTAAGGCGCCACGTTCTGGCTGCATATCGACCGGAATTTTTTTTGACTCTTCGTGATTCAGCCCAATCGGCCCCTTCAGGATTGCATCGGCAGCATCGCATAACTGTTTGCTGGACTCGGGAAAAGAATGGCCCTGGTCAAAATAGGCATTCGCCCCAAAAGCACCATGTTGCAGGTCGAATTCAATACTATTTCGGTTCGCGACAAGCTGTAGAATTTTAACCGCCTCGACCATGATTTCGGGGCCGATTCCATCTCCATCCAAAAGTGCTATTTTGTGTGTGGTCATGTTTAGTCCCTGGCTCTGCTGTCGCTGAGCAGTTGAGATAATAGCGAAAAACAGAGAGAACCCTTCGGCAAAATAGTCAATGTCAGCGACGGCTCGTTTAAAGAGCCGCGTAATTTACCACGCAGCCCTTGTAGAGGACAAGCCGTAGCCGTCAATTCCCCTGGCGAAGGCTGCTGGACATTGCGCCGGTGCTGCTGAGTACCGTCTGATTCAAGATAAAATACATGGCGAAATCGCTTTCTCCAGGTCAACTCGGGGTGTTCATGCGTGCAGCACCATTTTCTTAATGTGCCGGGGATAGTCCAGGCAGTTGAGCGGCTTCTTTAGTCGATAGTTCTTTTTCTTTCACAGAGGAGGGATTCATGAGTGTAGCGCCCAATAGTGTATTGACACGATAAACTATCGAGGCAAGTCTACATGGATTTACTTTTCATTATGGTGAGGTCTCTATTAGGCATCAGGCTCTCCGTGTTGAATGATCTGGTTGCAGTTTGTCGACTATCGGCCAAGTCTGGATGCTATTGAGCTTATAGATTATAATGTCTCATATTATGAGCAAATTAGTATCTTATAGATCAATATATAAGACATATTATGAATACTCAAGCAACCAGTACGCTGCCTGGAGCAGCTAGACAAGCCCTCATCAAGCTGGGTGAAGACATTGCTGTTGCGCGCAAAAAACGCCGCATCTCGACAGTCTCAATGGCAGAGCGTGCCTTCATCAGTCGAGGCACGCTTTACAAGGTTGAAAAAGGCGATCCATCAGTTTCAATGGGTATCTACGCGACAGTACTCTCTATCCTGGGTTTGATCAAGGGTCTCGGAAATGTGGCCGATCGCGGTACCGATACCCTGGGGCTGGATATTGATGAAGACCGATTGCCCAAAAAAATACAGCCGCGTAGCCGCAAGAGAGGGCTGTCATGACAGATACCATTGAAATCTACATTAATCACGCCGGTGAGGCTCAATTGGTGGGTCGGTGCCGCTATGTTGCCAAGCGTCGTGGTCAGAGCTCTGTCTTTGAATATGCAGAGGAATGGCTGGCCAATCCAGACGCATTTGCCCTCGACCCGGCTAATCTGCCCCTGGATGGCGGACACATATATACCACGTCGGATAAATCAGCACTCCCTGGTGCATTGAGAGATACTGCACCTGATCGTTGGGGTCAGCAACTGATAAAACGGGCATTTCGTAAAGCTGGAGAAGATCACACTCTGTCAGAAATCGATTACCTGTTGGCGATGACCGATCAAACCCGGATTGGCGCATTGTGTTACAAGCGTGACAGTGAAGACAGCTTTGATCATAACATTGGGCATTATCGTGTCCCGCCGCTGATCCGGCTTCCGGCCCTTATTAATGCCGCTGACGCCGTTCAGGCCAATACGGAAACGGCGGAAGATTTAAAACTGCTTCTGAATGAAGGTTCACCGCTCGGTGGTGCTCGCCCGAAGTCGGCGGTGATGGATAATGATGGCACATTGGCTATCGCCAAGTTTCCCAAAATAGATGATGATCGCAGCATTACGCACGGCGAAGTGTTGGCAATGACGCTTGCCACTAAGGCTGGCCTGAACATTGCGACAGCGAGACTACAGGATGTGGCCGGTCGAGCAGTGGCCTTGATCACGCGCTTTGACCGACAGGATGGGCAACGCATCCCCTTTTTGTCAGCCATGAGCCTGTTGGGTCTCAATGATGGCGACGAGGCGACCTATACCGACATTGCCGAATGTATACGCATGTATTCAAGCGAGCCAACGGCAGATTTGCATGAGCTCTGGCGCCGAATCATTTTTGGTGTATTGATCGGCAATCTCGATGATCACTTGCGCAACCATGGATTCCTGTATGACAAAGACGATAAGTGGCGGCTGTCGCCAGCCTATGACTTGAATCCCGTGCCGCTGGAAGAGAAAGCGCGTGAACTCACCACCTGGATATCAGAAGAAGGGCCGGGTGCGAACCTTGGTATCGCCCGTAGAGCAGCCCCTTATTTCGCGCTGAAGGAAGAACAAACTGAAGATATCATCGTTAAGGTCTCGGCTGCCCTGAAAGGCTGGCAGAACACTGCACGGCAACTGGGTATGAGTGCGGCTGATATTGCTGTCTATGCCACAGCGATTCAAAGTGATGCGTAAATTAGTGTAATTCCTTACTGACAACCCTTGCTCTGTTTCGTCCATGGGCTTTGCTTGTACCCGGCACCTGATGTATCGAATCAAGCTACAACACAAAGCCTTGTCTCCTGCCGTTATCCGCAATGCCTTGATTCATGTGCAACACAGTGTATTCAAACACAAGCGCACCAAAAAAAAGCTATGTCATGCCTTCTCAAATCAATCCAGAAGCAAAAAAAAGCTATGCTGTGATGGGATTGAAAGCGACTACCACAGCTTACCCACTGTACTGATTGACATAATCCTTAAATATCTGGGCATTTGTAGTGCCTGGATATTTTTGTGTTTCTTTATAAATCAATGACTTATGATCGTGAACTGTCGAAGTCAGGGAGTCGTCGGAATCTGAGCAGGAAAAAGGGTATCCTGCGGCGGTGGGTGGTCGAATTTGGGCTTGTCGGAAAATGAAGTTTTAGCCTGTTGTGAATGTTTAAATCATTGCTCAAACATAGTATTTTTTTAAAATTGAACTGATTTGGAATTAACCGACGGTCCCAATTTATAGGCTGTTCGGATGTTAATAAGCAAAAATCAGCCGAAACAGGCAAATATTTAGTAAAGTCCGGGTGCGAGGTGGTATCCAGGGCGGGCTTTCAGCTCTATGTGATTATCTGGGGCTTCTTAAAATTACTTCAGTTTGTATCCCCTGTGCATCCTGGGGCTGCAAACGAAATATCAAACCGTAAATAATCTGTTGAGCCTAAAAAGGAAGGGAATGGTACCAGAGGCCGGACTCGAACCGGCACGTCCTCGCGGACAAGGGATTTTGAATCCCTCATGTCTACCAATTTCATCACTCTGGCATTTCTAAAAACTTACCTTTTTTCTGCTGGGATACAAAATCACTTGCGGATTTTGAATCCGGCGTGTCTAGCAATTTCACCACACTGGCAATATCGATTTCTGGTTTGCACTGTATTTGTACCACAGCCGATGTCGAATTAAATCATTCTAATCGGTCTCGTAGTCAAGCCAGCCGAGCATTATACCAATTGCGGTTGATCCTGCAATATACTGGCTTCCATCCGGCAGACCGCGCAGTATGGTGGTCAAAATGGCGTGGCTTACTTCATTATTACGCTGCGCATAGCGCAAGGCAGTCAGAATCGACCGCACCGGCGCATCGCCGGATAGCGCCTCGTCGGCCAAATCATGCAAGACATAGTGAAACGATGGCACAAAGGGGGCGCTGTCTTTATCCGACTGCACCATTTCGCCAAAAACCTGCGGCACGGTCCATGGCGCGCGTCCGTGATAGAACACCATGGGCAGGATCACCGGCAGCTTGCGCAATCTGGCAGGTTTGTGCCCAGCGTAGCGGGTCCAGATGCGTACCATATAGCCCAAAAGCTGCAAGGGCGTGCCTGGATCAGGCGTGGATTTATGCTCCAGCAATGCGTATATCAAGGCCGGCGACCCACCGCTGAGTTTGACCTCAAACAGTCGGTCGCTTTGTGTCATGCGGCTGTCTTTATCGACATAGGTGCCATCCACAAGTTTTGCTGGTTTGTCTACCATACGCGCAGCAAACGCCTTTGGCAGATAGTCCCGCAGCAGCGTTGTTGCCTGACCTGGATTTTCCAGCAGAGCGCGGAACAGCGCATCATGGCTGACCTTCGGCAGCGCTTTGGGTTTTCCGGTTTCAGGCATTGTGTCTATCCTCTCGCTGTTTACGCCACGGTGCGCTTGATTTTAACTCTGTCTCTCTGTCTCTCATGCCTCTGGGCCTCTGCGCTGGCGGGGCATTCTTTGCATGGCGACTGTGCGACAAACCCGCGTAAGGGTTTTCCACACCTAATGGGCTTGTCGGAAAATGAAGTTTTTAGCTTGTTGTGAATATTTAAGTCATTGTTATTAAACATATTATATTTTTAAAATTGAGCTGATTTTGAATTAACCGACAATCCCCTAATGCGATCTGGCGTGGGTTTCTTGCACAGTCTTGCAGGTGGGAATCCAAACATGATTGTGTCGACCATGTAGACATACGAACCTGCACATGATTGTGGCGATGGTTGGTTTGGCTTCTGGATTCCTGCTCCCCACCTACGCGGGGACATGCTTCGCAGGAATCCAGTAAAACACCCAAACCTGCACGGCTTTCCCACAGGTAACGCAGTCTGGCGAGGGCTTCTTGCACAGTCTCTGTCGCAGGGAGCCACAACAGGGTTCTGATAACCTGGCAGACACAGTATGTTCTAGAAGGCGATACGCACGCCCCCATACCACTGGCGGCCCACTACATCGAAGACAGTGCCGTTGGTATTGGTGCCCTGTTGCGAATACTTGTGGGTGAAGCCCATCTCTTCCACACCCTCATCCAGCAGGTTATTGGCGCCAATGTAGAGCTTAATGGTATCGCTGATCTGGTAGCTGCCGCGCATATCAACGTGGTAAACCTCACCGATATTATTCAGCCTGGAGTTATGCGGATTGTCGTCGTTGCGATCCTTTGTCGCGTCCCAATAACGAATCTGGGTGAATACATTGAAGTTGTTGATGTCCCAGGACATGTTCAGGCTATAGCGAATTTTCGGGAACAGCAGTTCGCCCTGTAAATCCTGTTCATCGCCGCCTGCACCGGTGACCTTGTATTGGTTCAGGTAATTGGCTGTCAGGGACAGATTCAAACTGCCCGACCCGAGCTCTTCAAAGTAGTAGGACACTTCCACGTCAATACCACTGGTTTCGATAGTGTCCTCGTTGTTCGCCGTAGCCAATACATCCAGTACCGGACCAACATTGGGGTCGCGGAACAGGAGGCCGCCACAGCTCGCATCAAAGGCACTGCTATCCACTTCATGACAGCGATTCATGATGGTAGTGCCGGTTGGGATTCGGATGGCATCCTCGATTTCAATAGCGTAGTAATCCAGCGCTGCTGACAGCCCTGGCAGAGAAGTTGGTGTCAGCACAATGCCCAGGGTGATTGAGTCCGCCGTTTCTTCTTCCAGATTCTCGGAACCCTTGTTGAAGCTGGTGGTGTTTTGACTCTCTACCTGGGTCAGGGTGAATGCACCTGTCGCATTAATGCGATTCTGAATCGCCCCGATAGATCGACAGTTCACCGCTACGTTGCCGCTGGTACTTGCATCAACGCCATTGCAGGGGTCGCTTTGAATGGCTGCATTGGCTACCGCACCGGCGAACAAATCGCTGATGTTGGGTGCCCGTACTGCGGTTGAGAAGGCACTGCGCAGACGAATAGAGTCGCTAATGGGGGCATCCAGACCCAGCTTCCAGGTCGTGGCTGAGCCTACCGAGGAGTAGTCTCCGATGCGCAGGGCTGCATCCAGGTTAAGCTGCTCCAGCAGCGGAATGTGTACTTCGGCGAAGACTTCCCATACCTCAAAAGCGCCATCGGTAGGCTGAATGTTGTAGCCTCGGGTTATGCCTTTCTGACGCAGGCCATCGGGAGTTTCGCTGCCTTTTTCTTCGCGATATTCCGCACCCAGGGCGAAGCTGGCCTCACCAGCGTCCAGGGAGAAGGGCAGGTCGCCCGCCAACACACTGGCCACGACCACTTGCTCAACTTCACCTTCCAGTCCTACCGCCGCCTGTAGATAGTCAACCGCCGCCACTGAAATATCGACGATGCCCGCCTGCCCGGCCAGGCTGTCCACGGTATTAAAGGGGTTATAGGGCACACAGCCATTGATGCGTGCCACCTCGTTGGCACACTGATAACCGCCAGCACCGTCGGACTCGAAGTCAAGACCGTAGGCAGCCCGTTCCAGGTTGATGTCGCCGAAATCGGTTTGTTGCTGCTCGGTAATGCCATAGGTGGCATAGGTGTTCAGGTACATGCCATTGTCGAAATCATAATCCAGTACGATAGCCGTGCGGAAGGTGGTGCGCTCGTTGCCCGAACCGCGACCGCCCAATTCCACCGTGCGGCGGAAGGTGGAAACTCCATCCAGTGAGGTAACGCCAGCGGCCACCAATTGGTTTCCGGCAGAACTGCCAACCCAGAGTGGGTGTGTGGCCAGGTTCATGCCGGAGCTGCCGCCACGGCTGACCTTGTAGACATCGTTGCTAATGCTCAGGGGGATGGGTTCGAAACGAGCCCGCGATTCCACCTGGGCATAGTTCATTTCAAAGCTAACCCTGGCTTTCTCGCTGAGATCCAGGATCATGCCGCCGGCGGCAAATTTGCGTTCCAGCGGGATCAACATAGAGCGGAATTCGTTGAAGTTCAAGCGATCAGTGGTGGCCAGATCCCTGCCTCCGTTAAAGGGAGAGCCATCACCCTTAATGCTGAGGCCGCCGCCGATCAGGCGGGAACCGGGTATAAATGAAGAGCCCTCAAATGCCAGGCCGTCATGCAAGCCGTCGCTATCTGTGTCGATGGAGCGCTGACTGTACCTTGAGTGATCGCGGTCGCTGGATTGCAGGCCATCGTCATCGGAATAACCCAGGGAGAACCAGGCATTGCCCGCCTCGAAGTTCTTGCCCAGAGTCAGATCAATGTCGCGTCGCTCGCGGCCACCTTGCTCGGATTCACCGTATTGTGAATTCAGTTGGACGCCTTCGAAATCGGTCTTGGTAATGACATTGATCACACCTGCGACTGCATCAGAGCCATAGGCCGCCGATTGTGCGCCGGTCAATACTTCGATGCGCTCTATCATCGTGGTGGGGATGCTGTTCAGATCCACGCCGTAACCCGCCCCGGCAGAAACCCCCGACACATAACGACGCCCGTTGACCAGAGTCAGGGTTCTTGAGGAACCCAGGTTGCGCAAGGCGACAGTACTGATGCCGCTGCTCTGGGGGTCATTGACGTTGGCGCTGGTGCCGGTAACGCTGCCGGTAATGGCAGGCACCCTGCTCAGTAATTCACCGACATTGACGGTGCCCACACCCTGGATCGCCTCTGAATTGATCAGGCTGATGGGTGAGGAAGAGTTATAGGTATTGCGTCGGATGTGTGAGCCGATCACCATGATTTCTTCGAGAACCGGTTCAGATTCCTGGGCCAGCGCCGTGCCTGGTAGAGCCAGCATTGCAGAGGCTGTCAGCAATAAGCCGGCGGCGAAACGGCTAATAGCCGATACCAGGCTCAGAAGGCGTGATTTTTTGCAGATAAGGTAAGGTAAAGTAAGTTGTGTTCATTGTGGACCCCTCTAAATACTCGACTTATCGAATTGAATGTGACTCCTTGCCGCCAAAGGTCGGGAATTTGTCATCACCGCAGGTCAGTGTCGACTAATTAGCCAGTGATACTGAATACCTGTTATACCATCATACCCCCATGGTTTTTTCTGTCAAGCCCCCTGTTCGGGTTCAGTAACTGTGAGACAAGTCAGGCAGCCTGCATGAGCTATCTGGGCCGTTTGGCCTTCATGCCATAGAGACTGTGCAAGAAACCCTCGCCAGCTTGCGTTACCTGTGGAAAACCCTTGCCGATTTGTGTGGTTTACTGGATTCCTGCTTTCGAGACTGTGCAACAAACGCCGGCTTACAAGCCCACTATTGAGCATTTTGAGTCGGGTACGGGTAAAAAAGGATTCTTATGAAAAGCAGGCAGGTGAAATAAGCTTGTTTATTGCGAAAATAGGCATTTCTGGCATAAGCCATCGAATAGTGGACGCAAAAACAAAGATGTCGCTTGATTTCTTCCATCACGGCTTCAATATTGCCTGCTTTTATAGCTAATAGCAGCTTATTGAACAGCATGGTGCCTAACATGTTCAAAACACGCTTAAAGTTATAGCAAAACATAATCAATGCGTTTTCTCCTGATACTTTTTCTTTGCCTCTGACCAGGTAGTGATCCCAGCCTAATGACCTCTTTATGGTGCCAAAAGGATGCTCCACAATCGCCCCTCTTCTTTTGCTAATCGCCTTGGCTGATTCTGTTTGCATTACCTCACCATAGGCTTGTAAAAAGGCTTCATGTTCCCAGCGCCATATTCTTCGGTGAGGCGTTTGCTTTGCCAGGCACTCGCTACGCACAGGGCAAGCCTTGCAATCTGTGGCACTGGTGCTGTAAATAAACCCAAGCTTGCCTTTGGATAGGCTTGGGCTTGCTGTTTTTGTCAGTGTTTTGTTGTTGGGGCAGGTGTATTCGTCTTGCTCCTCGTTATAGACAAAATCCTCTTTAGTATATCTGCCCGTTTTCTTTTGTTTCTGTTGCGTATCAATTGGCGGGATGATTGGGTAGATTTTGTCATCAACACAGTTCTTTATCTCTTTTGCACTGTGATAGCCCTTGTCGGCAACCACAGCCAAAGTCTTAAGGGCTAAGGTTTCTTTCGCCTGACTTGCCATCTGATGCAACTGCTGTGCGTCATTGCCTTGACTTGATACATCCGTAGCAACAATCAGCTTTGCTTTGTCATCCACCGCAATTTGGCAGTTATAAGCGACCAGATGATGCGCTGGTTTGCACATCAATGCGGCATCCGGGTCGGTTGTGTTATGTTGCTTCTTGTCCAATTGCTCTAAGGTATTCAAATCCTCTTCCAGCTTTTGTTTGCGCTCTTTAAGTGCTTGTATTTTATCAATCAAATCAGGATTATCCAGAGTCTGTTCCGGTTCCTCCTGCTGGTCTGTGGTGTTTAATAAGTTCAGGTAGTCCTCAATAGCCTGCGTTACCCTGGCTATTTTTTTATCCACAGTGGCTTTAACAATCAAGGTATTTTTGGACGCATTGGCTCGCAAAAACGCTCCATCCAGTGCCACTAATTGACCTTCAATGAGATTGATATTTTGGCACAGCAAAACAAATTCCTTAAATGTATTCTTGAGTGCTGCGGCATTATTTTTTCTAAAATTAGCAATCGTCTTATAGGTGGGCTTTAAGCCTTGCAATAACCAGATAAGCTCGATATTTCTATGGGTTTCCCGAGCCAGATGGCGGGAACTTCTTATTTTATTGGTATAGCCGTAAATGTAGAGTTTCAACATCAATTTTGGGCAAAAGGCGGGGCGGCCATTGTTGTTTTTGTCGCTATATCTTGTCTTAAAGCCCAAGGCCTCAACTTCTAAACTATCCACATAGGCATCAATGGCACGAACACCCGCATCCTCGCTGACATAATCCTCTAGCCGCTCTGGGAATAACAGTTGTTGCTGGCGATTTAAACCGTGTATGTAATCACTCATAAAGCCTCTGTTTAATGATTAGAATCAGTTAGTTATGTTCGTTATTGTATCATAATTGAGTCAGGTTTTGGATGTTTATTACTGTAATTATTGGGTATTTTTACAGAGGCGGTGTATCGGCTTAAAATACCAGCAAGGTCGGTGAATTAGGGCAGTAATGAGAATGTGACCAGGGGTGGTGGTTTTTTGCACAGTCTCGAAGGCAGGAATCCAGTAAACCACACAAATCCGCAAGGGTTTTCCACCAGTAACGCAGCCTGGCGAGGGTTTCTTGCACGGTCTCTTTCGCAGGAATGACAGGACGGAGCAGGAATGACAGGGTGGTGCAGGAATGACAAATGCTGGATTTTTGCACAATCTCTTTAGCGCTGGTGCCTGGCGTGGTGTTTGAGCTGACGCTGACGTTTGGACTTGACCTGTCAAAAGTGGGTTCAGCCTTGTATCTCTTCTTTCCAGGTCAGATCCTTCAGGGGGTAACCGGCAAACCACTTGGGGCGAGCCGTGATCACATGGGTATCAATACGCCGGATGCCGATTTCAGCCCGTAACAGTCTGTCTGACAGGGTGTTAAGAAGCTCGACAGAAGTGCACACCACGAAGGCAATAAAATCGAGATTGCCACTCACTTTAAGACAATCGACTATTTCCGGAACCCCGTTGATAAATTTTTCATAGGGTTCTATCGTTTCCGGCTTGTGATCCTCCATGGAGATCAGAAAGTAAGCCTGGACGCTGAGGCAAATCTTGTCCAGGTCTGCTGCCATCACATAGTTGCGAATAGCACCGGTACTCTCCAGCAGTTTGGTGCGCTTTAGACAGGCGCTGGGCGAAAGAGCCACCCGTTCCGCCAGATCAAGGTTGCTGATACGGGCATTATCCTGTAGTTCAACGAGGATTTTCCGGTTTATCCGGTCAATCTTGACTTCTTTCTTCATTATCCCAAATCCCGGATAGAAACCTCTGACAGGCAGCAAGCCCCGGGCTGTACACTGGTTAAAAGCAGTGGTTCGCAACAAGGGTTAGCAACAAAACCCTGCATCAGCCAATGGCCGCACAACTCAAGGCGTATGACTATGCTACCCTACAAACTCGATACAACCAACTCTCTCTCGATTCACTCACACGACTTACTCAGCCACCCGTGCCGATCCAGGCTTTCTGGGCGAACGTCAATGAAGGTCAATGAAGCCTTGTTGCGGTCAGTGCGGCAGCGCTGACCAGATTCCATCCGCGAATTTGGGGTTAGCCCGGGCTGCTTGATAAATTTTTGCTCTGTCAGCGCCTGCCAGAGTGCACAATATTTCACAAAAAGCGCTATCTTTGACAGCACTTGTGCCGGTAATAGAGTCAGACTTGTTCCCCAGTGGACAAAAAGGAATGGATCAACCGTGTCAACCAACTACCGGGTCGCCAGCGATGTGGGTGGAACGTTTACCGATCTGGTCGTGGTTCGCGATGGCCGGATTCAAGCCTGTAAGGCGCATACCACCCCGGAGGGATTTGAGCAGGGTGTCCTGAATACCCTGGAGCAAGCTCGGGTGAAGCTGGCTGAGGTAAGTTTTCTGGTTCATGGGTCAACCGTGGTAATCAACACCTTGATCCAGCGCAAGGGCGTAAAAACCGGCCTGATTACGACTCGAGGCTTTCGCGATGTGCTGGAGATTGCGCGCGGCAATACCCCTGATATCTACAACGTACGGTATCGCAAGCCTGAGCCTTTTGTTCCCCGGGAGCTGAGAGTGGAAGTGACCGAGCGGATGGATGCGCTGGGCAATGTCATCACGCCGCTGGATGAAGAACAGATTGCTCCTGCTGTGGAGCAACTGCTGGCCAGCGACGTAAAAGCGATCGCCGTTGTGTTCCTGCATGCCTACGCCAACCCGGACCACGAGCAGCGCGCGGTAGCATGTATTCGCATCCGCCACCCCGAATTGGCGGTTATCCCGTCTCACGCGGTCTGCGCTGAGTGGCGTGAGTATGAGCGTACCAACACGGCGGTGCTGTCCGCCTATGTGATGCCACCCACCAAAGCCTATCTGGACAAACTCGCGCTAACACTGTCTGCTGGCGGATTGAGCCATACTCCGTACATTATGCAGTCTAACGGCGGCATTGCCACACTGCGCGCCGCAGCCCGTAACCCGATCACCCTGATTGAATCAGGCCCGGCCGGCGGTATGCTGGCAGCGGCGACCTACGGTGGGCTGGTTGGCGAAAACAACATACTGGCTCTGGATATAGGTGGCACCACCGCAAAATGCACGTTGATTCGCCACGGGCAAGTGCCGGTGAATATCGACTATGTTATTGAAAAGACGCCCACTACAGCGGGTTATCCCGTTAAAACACCGGTGGTGGATATCGTGGAGATAGGCAACGGCGGCGGCAGCCTGGCCTGGCTTGATGAGGCCGGTTCACTGCATGTCGGGCCGCAGAGCGCAGGTTCCATGCCTGGCCCGGTGGCCTATGGTCTCGGTGGCAAGATTCCAACGACAACAGATGCGAACCTGCTTGCTGGACGTATCAGCCCGGCCTTGTTTGTCGGTGGCCGCGCAGGTCCCGATATGCAGGCTGTTCTTGCGGCTTGCAATGCCCTCGCCGAGCACTTGGCCGTGGATGGCTCGACAGTGGCAAGGGGCATTCTGCGGATCGCCAATGCCAATATGGCCAATGCACTGAAACTGATCTCGGTGGGCCGTGGCCACGACCCGCGTGATTGTTGCCTGCTGGCATTTGGCGGCGGCGGCGCTGTGCATGCCACCGCCCTGGCCAGAGACCTCAACATCCCGCGGGTCATCATACCTCCGTATTCCGCCGTGTTTTCCGCTTGGGGCATGTTGATGACGGATCTGCGCAGAGACTATCTCAAGACACAACTGATGCGCGCCGATGAAACCGGCATCATCCGCCTCGTGGAAGCATTCCGGCAAATAAAATTACAGGCCCTGGATGATTTTGCCGGGGAGGGTTTTGGCGCAGGGCGGGTGCGCATGGAACATTATGTCGACCTGCGTTACCAGGGGCAGGAGCATACCGTCAAGGTTGGTTTCACGCCGGGCAGCGGCAGTGCCGTGCTGGAGCGCCTGTGCGAGCGATTCCACGCACTGCACGAGCAAGAATACAGTTTTCGTCTGGACAACTCCGTGGAGATCGTGACCCTGCATTTGGTCGCCTTTGGAATGGTAGAGAAATCGGACATCAAGGCGCAACCGCCAGCGGGGACTGATGCGAGCAGGGCACTAACGGGTGTTAGAACCGTGGACTTTGACCAATACGGTACGCATGAGGCGACGACCTACGACCGTGAACGGCTGTCTCCCGGGATGTGCCTGTCCGGCCCGGCGATCATTGAGGAATCCGGCACCAGTGCCTTGCTGTTTCCCGGTGACCGCGCCGAGGTGGATCGCTTTGGCGGATTATGTATCGATATAGGGAGCATCGAGCCATGAATGCCGATGAAATTTTTACCTTCGAGGTTATCAAAAATGCCCTGGCAGCGCTGGGACAGGAGATGTTTGAGGCGCTCAGGCATTCCAGTATGAGTCCGATCATCTACGAGGCTCTGGATTACGGGATCGGCATGACCGATGCCGACGGTCGCCTGATTTCGCAGGGTCATGGCATTCCCGGATTTGTCGGAACGCTGGATGGAGCCGTGTGTGAAGTGCTGGCAAAATTCAGCAGGGACGATATACGTGCTGGCGATATCTTCATGACCAACGATCCTTATATCGGCGGTGGTACGCACCTGTCGGACGTGGCGATGGTGAAGCCTGTTTTCCATGAGGACGAACTCGTGGCCTGGGCGGCATGCAAGGCTCACTGGACCGAGGTGGGCGGTACCTTTGCCGGCAGTTTTAGCACAGGGGCAACCGAGATCTATCAAGAAGGGCTACAGTTCCCTGTCATCCGTGTGTTTGATCAGGGGCAACCACTGGCGGCTGTCATCGACATCATTGCGGCCAATGTGCGTACGCCTGACATGACCCTGGGGGATATGTGGTCCAGCATCGCGGCCCTCAAGTTGGGGGGCAGGCGCTACACAGATTTGATCGATCGCTATGGCAAGGTGAGTGTTATCAAGGCATCCGATTATCTGCTGGATCATGGTGAAGCCATGGTAATGGCGCGCTTCAAGACCTTGCCTCAAGGCGTCTTTGAAGCCACTGATGTTATCGATGATGATGGCCAGGGTAACGGCCCCTTTCAGATCAGGGTGAAAATTACCCTGACTGTAAACAGTTTCATTGCCGATTTCAGCGGTAGTGCTGTCGCTACCACAGGCCCTATTAACTGTACCCGCTGCGCGCTGGAGTCGGCGGCTCGTGAAGTATTCATGGGTATAGTTGACCCGCAGGTGCCGGCTACCGAGGGCTGTTTTCGCAATCTGGAAGTGATTTGCCCCACGGGAACACTATTTACTGCCGAGCGCCCGTTACCGGTATCGAACTATTTCGAAAGTATGGTCGCCGCCGCCGATCTGATGCGCAAGGCGCTGGTGGTGGCTATTCCGGAACGATCCATTGCCGGACAGTTTGGTTCGGTTTGCAGCTTTCTGCTTTCTGGTCAGGGTAGCGCGGACTCTGGGCCGTTCATTTTGGTACAGCCACTGGTAGGCGGCTGGGGAGCGGCTTGCGATAAAAACGGAGAAAACGCGCAGTTTTGCGTTGGCAATGGAGAAACGTCCAATATCCCGGTCGAAATTCAGGAGGCCCGATACGGCGTGCGCGTGGAGCGCTATGCCCTAAGCGATGAACCCGGCGGTCTGGGGCGGCACAGCGGTGGCAAGGGTGCCCTGATCGAATACCGGATATTGCACGAAGCTACCCGCCTTTCTATCTGCCTGGGTCGCAGCAAGACTCCGCCAGCAGGTGTGGACGGAGGCCGCCCTGGCACCTGCAACTATGCCCAGATTGTCTCGAACGGCGTTGCCGGGGAACGTTTTTCGAGCGCAGTATCCAAACTGCTCAAGCCTGGTGATCTTGTTCGAGTGGTAACCGGGAATGGCGGAGGCTGGGGGGCGCCCGAGAGCAGTTAGATTTTGATGAGTGCCGGAAATTCATTTTTTATACGCATGAGGGAAATTTCCGAGCCTTAATTATAAAAGATTGCAATTTCATTTTGTGAACGCCGTGCAAGTATGGCTCTACAAGAAAGGTTTGGCGGGAATATGAAATTCCTGCCGAACACAGCGACCCTCAAGGAGAAAGCCATGAACGCATTGCAGCGAAACTATTCGGTAGCCACCGCCCTGGCTGTACTATTTTCCGCAGGCACTGTGCCGGTACAGGCTGCCGAGGGTGCAAATGTAGTGGAAGAAATCATCGTGACCTCCCGCAAGCGCTCTGAGAACTTGCAAGAAATTCCGGATTCGGTCACTGTTTTCAACCAGCAGCAGATACGCAACGCAGGTATCACCAGTATCAAGGATTTTTCTGCACTGACCCCGAACCTTGATGTGTCGTCTAATTTCCGCTCTGGACTCAACTATGTGACTATTCGCGGTCTGATTACGCCGCAGGTGGGAGAAGCACCACTGGCCTTCGTAGTGGACGGGGTGACGGTTCCCAGTGTCGAATTCATCAACCAGGGCTTATACCAGATAGAAAGGATTGAAGTACTGCGCGGCCCACAAGGAGCCTTGTACGGCAAGAATGCCATTGGCGGAGCCGTCAATATAGTGACCCGTCGACCCGGCGATGAATTTGCAGGAAATGTCCGCGTGTCACGGGCCGAGGGCAACGACCTGCGTGCCTCCGCTGCTATCGGTGGGTCGCTCGACGAAAATCTGCGTTACCGTCTGTCTGGCAACTACCGTGATGCCGACGGTTTACTGGACAATCCCTATCTGGGCGAAACAGTCGACTACGTGGACGCTGAGCTTGGCGTACAAGCCATGTTCACTTATGATTTTTCCGAGCAATCATCGCTACTTGTACAGGGCCGTTACTCCGATGTGATCCAGGGTAGTAACTACATGGCTTTCATCAACCAGTCAGAGTTGGAGAATTTCGATATCAAACCCGATGCCAACGCGGTGGGTCGAGATGAATCCACCCTGTGGTCGGTGTCCGCCAAGCTTGATCGCGCCATGGATTATGGCGATCTTACCCTGATTGCCGGTTACAATGATGCTGATGTGAGTTTCTTCTCTGACGGCGATTTTACGCACCTACCGGCAACGGAGAAGAATTTTTTCTTCCCGAACACGCAAAATAACCCCATTGCAGAAGACGCCCTGAATTTCGAAGCTCGTTTTGCTTCTCCCGGGGAGCAAAAACTGAGTTGGATGGCGGGTGCTTTTTACGAAACTAGAGACCGGACTGTACAATTTGACCAGATAGTAGATAACACGCCAACTGAGCGAGTTACCTACAAGGATATCCGCGGTGTTGACCCGGCGCTGATCTTTGTCGGCGAGCGTACCGTACAAGATGCGGAGGCGTTTGCCGTGTTTGGTAATGTCTCCCACGGCTTGACGGATGCTCTGGAGCTTGCCGTAGCACTGCGCTACGACCAGGAAAAAAGAGAGGCTTACGATGAGCGAGCTCCCGCAGAGTCGTCGGCGCAAGAGACCTATAGCGCCTTGCAACCCAAGGCCAGCATTGCCTGGCAGGCTAGCGGAGACGTGCTTTTATCCGCCACCTGGTCGCGCGGTTTCCGTTCCGGTGGCTTTAACGAATACGCCCCAAGCGTGCAGAGATTCTACGATAAAGAAATATCTGACACCATTGAGATGAGTGCCAAAACCACTTGGCTGGATGGCACATTACTGTTGAACGCCGCCCTGTTCTATATCGAACAGGAGGATGCCCAGTTTACCCGTTTTAATTCAACCACCTTCACCCTGGAAAATCTGAATGTCGATGAGGTGGAAATACTTGGTTTCGAGCTTGAAATGGTGGCCCGTATTACTGAAAACCTGAGATTTTTAATGGGAGTCGGCATACTCAATAACGAAATCGTGAAAAACACGGGGATCGATACGCTGACCGGGACGGATCTGGTTCTGACCGAGGGTAACGCCATGCCTTATGTATCCGACTATAATATCAATGCCTCACTCAATCATGTCCTGCCCCTCTCGAATGGTCTGAGCCTGAGTTCACGCCTGGCTTTCAACAGCATCGGGCCTCGTTCTTTTGATGTTTCCAAAGAACTCACCGGCACTTCCGATAGCCACACATTCGTGAACGGCAGCGTGGAACTTGGCGGCGACACCTGGTCGCTCTCTGTATTCGCCTCTAATCTGCTGAATGAAGAAATGCCAGAAACCGTGTTTAACTTTAACCCCCTGATTAGATTCCCCAATCAACCGCGCCAGGTGGGCATTCAGGTGGACCTACAGTTCTGACCAGGTTGCGAACAGGAAAGGACTCGGGCGAGCCGCTACACAGAACGGGTTTCCCCCTGGCTCGCACAGTAGTGCGTGCCAACCATGCCATGCGCTATCTCAGGGTCGGTTATAAGCATCCCAAATCAGCAAACGGTGTGCGCCAGTGAATGATTATGCACGCCAGGCTGTTCCCGATTCGGCCACCGTGCCAGGCTTCAGGATCGCTGTGGTTATATTTGGCATCGGTGCAACCTTGCCAATTTTTTATATAGGTTCAAACATAGGCTTGGCGCTCGGGCCGGTTAAGGCGTGTCTGGCGATTCTTTTATCGTGTTTGCTGGTATCAATGCTGATGCTGGCGACATCAATCATCGGCGCCCGAATAAGGCTCTCAACCTATATGCTGGTTCAGCTAAGCTTCGGGCGCGTCGTGGCCAGAGTGATTAATCTTCTGATGTTCGTCATGTTAATCGGTTACTTTAGCGTGACCGCCGAGATTTTCGGCGGTGCCATCAGCGATATGCTGAAAGCCTGCCTGGACATCGACTGGCCACCTGCTATTTTTGTGATCGTGGGCGGTATTTTAATGTCGTTGACCGCCATTTTCGGCTTCGGAATTCTTGAACGGTTTTCAGCAATAGCCGTCCCTCTGCTGGCCGTATTTATGCTGGTGGTTTTGGTTGTGGCACTGCTTGCCGGTTCGGATAATCTGGTGTCCGCCCCGTCCGGCAAGGTCGAGCCGCTAACAGTCGGAACGGCTATATCTACCGTTATCGGTGCGAACATTCTGATGGCAGTTGCCGGGCCGGATTTCGCCCGCTTTGCCCGCGACGACCGGGAGGCAGCAAAATCGGTTACCGGTCTATTGCTCGGCTTTCCCATTATTATGTTTGCTACGGCGATCCCGTCTGTAGTCACCGGGCAGGTGGATGTAATGAAAATCATGCTGGCGCTGAGCCTGGCAATTCCTGCCTTTGTCGTGCTAAGCATAGCCACCTGGACAACCAATACGGTGAATGTGTATTCCGCCGCATTGGCATTGGCAGCGGTATTTCCGCGAATCCCCCAGATTCGATTGGCGGTTTTCTCTTGTGCGACAGGAATCGTCGGGGCCGCAATAGGAGTGCTGCATTTCTTTTTGGACTTCGCCATCTATCTCGGCCTGATCGCCACGCCCATCGCCGGTGTGTATGTTGTTGATTTCTTTGTGTTGCGCCAATCCGCGTACTACGGAGACAGTGTTCACAAGGTCAAGCGCATTCGGTGGAGCGCTACGCTCGCATGGATTGCAGGCGCAACCTGGGCGATTTGTGCATTTCAGCTCACTATGTCCCAAACCGGTGTCGCGGCGCTGGACGGGCTGCTGCTGGCTATGCTTGGCTATGCTCTTATTGGGCAGCTAACTAAAGATGATCATGGTGCGCGGTAGAGGCGTACACAGTCCTGGTCGGGGAAGCGCTAAAATTTCAGGATGCAGGCAGCTTGATAATATTTCCGAATTTGTAATCTGTTTGTAGAATTGCAAATTTTTTTAATTCCGACTCGGGCGGTGGCTGCATACCCTTTACCCGGCTATTTACCCAACCCAACTGTTTTAGCAGCGCGGCATTTTCAGCCGCTTTTAAGGCCGCAATAGACGGGTCTATTACAGGAACCTGAAAGCTGAATTCCCTGGCGAGGTAACTTTGAAGCCCGTCATAAAACCCGATTTCCAATGTACAGCCCAGTATAATAACTTCTGCACCATGTTGCATGATTGCCTCTGATGCCGCAGTTTGTAGTAATTTTTTGGTTTTTTCCGGATCTTTGTGGAAATCTTCTACCCCCAAACCTACCACCTGAAATGAAGCCAGTTGGTCTCTATAGCCATAGTTATAAATAGTTTGCTTCATTTGGTTTATCCATTTTGTTTTGCCGACAATGATGGAAAATGTATTGCCCAAATGTAATGCTACCTCTATGGATGCCTGACAGGGAGCAATGATCACGGTGTTACTGGAGATTTCGCGGGCTGCTTGCAGTGCGGGGTCGTAAAAACACCCTATTACCATCGCATCATAGTTGTGTTTTGAACAATATCTGGCTGCTTCTACTGTGTCTTTCACGATGAAGGATTCGTAGCTGTGATATTCCAGGTTCGTTATTCCAGGCGGGACGCTGTCCGGGTTCAGGGAGGTGACATCGACTGAGCTTGCGGCGTACTTATAGGTTTTAGCCATGTCTGCAAAAATTTGATCGTCTGCACTGGAAGCTACCGGATTCAGATACATTACTGTAATGTTTTGGGGGAAAGGGATGTTCATAATTTATCTATTTTTAATGGCCAGAGACACCTCCTGCTGAGACTGGGAAAAATCCAGTATTCGTCATTCCTGCGAAGCATGTCCCCGCGTAGGCGGGGAGCAGGAATCCAGTAAACCACACCAACCCGCAAGGGGTTTCCACAGGTAACGCAGCCTGGCGAGGGTTTCTTGCGTAGTCTCTAGTGCCGGAAAGGTCGTTAAAGCCGTATCAGTTCCAGGCTGGTAGAAAATCGGCTTTAGTGTGGGTAGTTAGCTACCGAGTTGTTTTTCCTTGATCTCATCAAGAGTTTTGCAATCGATACATTTGTTGGCGGTTGGTCTGGCTTCGAGCCGACGAATACCGATTTCAATTCCGCAGGATTCACAATAACCGTAATCATCTTGTGCTATGAACTCGATGGTGTTGTCAATCTTCTTGATAAGCTTACGTTCTCTGTCACGGGTACGCAGCTCCAGACTGAACTCTTCTTCCTGGGTAGCGCGATCTGCCGGGTCTGGGTAATTGGCGGCGTCGTCCTGCATGTGATGTACAGTACGGTCGACCTCCTGCATCAGTTGATTGCGCCAATCCAGTAGAATTTTCTTGAAGTGCTCTCGCTGCTTTTCGTTCATGTACGCTTCGCCTTTCTTCGGCTTATACGGAACGAAGTTCTTTAGAACTGGCTGAGAGTCTAAACTCTGAGTAGTAGACATGATCTCTTATGTCCCTGTGTAGCCTGATTTGCTGCGCTGATTTTGCCAACTTTTAGACAAGCTGTCCGCGCTGGTCAGGACTTTCATTTATAAAACAAACTCTTTCTGGCAAGCCCAAACAGAGTATTGATGCGAGGTTTTTGTACAGTTTATTCTTACCTGAAATGTGCAATTTTCAGAAAGCTGAGTAAGCTACCAGATTCTTACGGGGGATGCTATAGAAATAAGTAGCCCAAATCCCCAGATAGAGTCGCGCCAGCGCTTCAAACTCCTGTGTCAGTAGTACTCGCTCAATAGTCGTCGGTGTTTTTCTTTTAGCCTTACAAATAGCCGACGTCCCGTTTTGACTACCTTCGCCCAGACAGCCTGGATTTGCGGCTGGCTTCCAACCCGCCTGAGCCAATCTCCAGGCGCAGTCGCCCGAGGAAGTTTCTTGAGTTCCAGCACAGTGCGTAGTGCCTCATCATCCTGACGATGACGAATATCATCCAGGTGAAAACGGCTTGTCGCATCAGGATGAAGGTCTTGATGAGTTCAGAGGGCTGAATTCAGAGGGACAGTAGCCACGATTACTTTTTGGCCGGGGAAGTGTTTGTCGATTCGCTCAAACAGGCTCAGGGAGCCCAGGAGAGTCCATTAACTGAGCAATGGCCGAAACCAGAACGAGAGGTGAAGAGGTGAAGAGGTGAGTAAATCGTTCTTACCCAGTGACTGGCATCAACAAAGCTAAAAACTTCGCGAACTAAACCCATAGACCTCAGGCTTTCAAGAACACGGTTAAAAGGCACAGTGCGATTGCACTGGCACTCTGCCACAGCGAGGGGAAGCAAACGGAACAGAGCCGTCAGCGCAAGCCTCTCTCTGAGCCCCTCTCATAGTCCCTGCCGTTGCTTGCTGATTTCAGGCCGCAGCGCGGACGACGATAGCTTCCTTGAGACCCATTACCAACCCTTCCACGCCCGCCATACGCTCGTTCAGTCCATGTTGCGCGGTGTTCAGGTTGTCAATTTTTCCGGTTAGCTCATCACGCACGGCCTGAATATCTTCGCGCAGCTCCGTTCGTGTAGCATTGATTTCACCACACACGGCCTGGATATCTTCACGCAGCTCCATTCGTGTAGCCTGAATATCTTCACGCAGCTCCATTCGTATAGCATTGATTTCACCACGGAGGCTGCGGGTCATGGCAAGGATTGAACCAAGAATTGCTACGGTCATGCCTGCTATGGCAAGAATTTCAGTTGTCATTGTGTTTCTCCTTCATTGTGTTTCTCCGTAAGGGTAGCTTAGGTGATTAAAAAGCGCAGCGCAATTCCCCCAGATAGAGTAGCGCCAGTGCTTCAAGGGCCTGTGAATCCCTCTTTTAAGCCTTATCGCTGGCCATTACAGCAGATTATGGTAGATAGTGGAGAGTATAGCGGGGAGATAGTACCAGTCGATTCGCTCAGACAGGCTCCGGGAATCCATTAATTGAGCAATGGCCAATAGACCGGCACAAGGCGAGTAAATCGTTGGCTGTGTCGAGTTTGTCGGGTAGCATGGTCACAAGGCTAAGCCTTGACTTGTGTGCTGCACCCATTGAGACTGTGATTGAAGATGACGGCATTATTTTGCACTTTATTTTGCACTTTATTTTCATTTAGTGCCCACTTTACAAACATGATAAGGTGGCTGCCCTTTTCACTGACCCGCATAATCCTGCCAGTAATGAAAATTTATAGCCCGCTACGACATCTGCAATTAGTACTATTGCTCGGCTGCTGTCTGTCGGTTCACTATGCAAGCGCACATGGTGGTGTCGCTTTCGAAGATGATCTCTGCGTAATTAATATTAATTTCTTGCAGGCTCATTTCACAGTGTTTCAGCCAGAAAGCAGAGAATCGGCTGAATTTTGTGAAGATATTCCTGATGTGTCACGCGCAGTTTTCGTCATGGAGTATCTGCATAGTCTCTTGCCTGAAATGTTAATCGACTTTCGTATCCTGCGAGACATAAACAAGGTGGGCAAGTACGCTACTTTGGAAGACGTGCTGGCCATAGATGATCTGGAGGCGGCTACAGTTTACTACGAAGAACCCCGTATAGAGCCAGGCGGTTTCTACACGGCCAGCCACGAGTTCGATGACAGGGGAACTTATATTGGCGTAGTGACCGCTGAACATCCGCTAGAAGACAGATACTACACCGCTGTGTTCTATTTCCAGGTTGGTGGCCCTGACCTTGGCACAATTCCTTTGTTCGTCGCACTTCTCATCGTGCTTCAAGCAGGCTATTGGGTGAGTAATGGCGGTTGGGCGAGACGCAGGCAGTGCCTGGCAGCGAGGAATCAGTCTACTTTTTAGGCGCGGTAACGCCAACCAGTCTCTTACGTTGTCAACTCGTTGACTCAGCCCGGGAAATGTTAAAAACTCAGTAGTTCGACCTTATCTCGGGTCGTAGCTAACAATAAAATCAAGTGGGTATTCGTATGATAGTACGCAAGAACTTCTATAAGCCCGTTAGGCAGATACTGAATTCGGTTGTCATTACTGTATTGCTGCTTAGCACTACATCCACTTCTGCGGAACTTGCTCGCATAGAAATAACAGGCCGTGAAACTTTGTCCGATGCCAGCGTGGATTTCAGCTATCAAGTAATTAGTGGCGTGGCTTATTTCACCCTGGATCCGGCAAATTCCGCCAATGCGGCAATTACCGATATTGCCCTGGCACCAGTAAACAGTGATGGATTGGTGGAATTCTCCGCAGATTTCAGGCTGCTAGTGCCTTCAGATTCCATAGCAAACGGCGGCTTGCTTTATAACGTCAACAATCGCGGTGGCAGTGTTTTCCCGCCAGAGAGGTCACTGGAACATCCCCTGAGTGCCATGGGTTTCACCTATCTCGCCACGGGTTGGATAAATGAACTGTCCCCGGGAGACGGTCGTCTGCGCTTGCATGCACCGATAGTTGGCTCGCAGCAGGATCCAATTACTGGACTGGTTCGCTATGAGATGTCCGTGGGAACTCCAGCTAACGAGGTGAATATAGCCGGTGCCGCACATCTCGCCTACGAACCAACATGGGATGGATTGTTTGAGGCAAGTTTAACACACCGCCTTTATCAGAATGATCCGCGTATCGTAATCAGGCGGTCACAGTTTGAGCTTGAAGTAAGAGCGGAGCAAGACAGCAACCAACCCATTGTTAACCTGGCTCTTGATGGCGGCTTTCGTCCCGGATACATCTACGAACTCATTTATGAAGCGAAAAATCCGGTTCTGGCTGGCTCTGGAATGGCTGCAATCCGCGACATGGTTTCAGCGATTCGGTTTGGTGAAGTTGAAGATCAGCTAGCCCAACTCGCGCTGCCAACGATTAACAACAGCGTTGCCTGGGGTAACTCCCAGAGCGGTCGTTTGCTGCGGCAGTATATGTACGATGGGTTCAATCAGGACCTGGACGGGCGCAAGGTGTTCGATGGAATAATTCCGGTTATCGCTGGCAGTGGCTATGGCATGTTCAATAATCGTTTCGCCATGCCCACTCGAACCAATGGTCACCACTCCAATCATTTGTTTCCGAATGACTTATTTCCATTTACTTACGGCGACAGTACCGATCCTTATAGCGGTCGCACTGACAGCATTCTCGGCAAGGCGCGAGCAAGCAATACCGTACCAAAAGTGATGCACATACAAACCTCGAATGAATATTGGGTGCGGGCGGGTTCTCTGTCTCACACCAACCCGCAAGGGACCGAAGATGCAGTTCTGCCGGATGAAGTTCGTTTCTATTCAATTGGTGGCGCGCAACACGGTTCTGGTAACGGCGTTCCAGCAGCGGCAAGCTCGGGTCAACTGCCGCCCAATCCGAACATGTGGGCAGCAATTGCCGATTCACTCCTTGTCGCCATGTATGATTGGGTCGCAAACGACAATATACCACCAGCCTCACGCTATCCAGAAATAGCAGACGGTAGTTTGGTTGCGTCACATACCGGGCGCGGTATCAATCGGGACGCGTGGAATCGATTACATGGCGTCAATCATCCAGGCGGGCTTTATAGGCCAGGCTATGCAAACTACGGTGACAGGTGGCAGGAGCAACGCATTGTCGACAGGCATCCGCAAACGACTGATATGTATTACACCGCGCTGGTGCCAGCGGTGAATAATGACAATAACGATTCTCCGAAAAGTACAGTTTTGTCACCACTGGCACAGGTGCCACTTGCCACCTTTGTGGCCTGGAATCTTCGTGCAGTCACCACCGGGGCAGAAAAGTCATTAGCCAGATTATCTGGTGGTTACATTCCGTTGCCAGCGAACGCAGCAGTGGCCGTGCAATCGCGGGATCCCAGGACTTCTATCGCTGCGCTGTATTCATCTTTTGATGACTATTTGTCGAAATATGAAGCGGCCACAGACAGCCTTATCGAAGAGGGCTATTTGCTACCGGGGTTTAAGGAATCCTACATGGATATAGCTCGTGGCAACGGCGGCGTATTCGAATAAGCAACAATGCGACAAGTTAATTGGCTGCCTGGCGCCGTGATATTCAGGCGGGCACCTCGCTGACGAAATTTCTGTCGTCATTGTGTAAAGGAAAACCGGCAACGAAGTCAACGCTTTTAGCCATTCCTGTAGGTGTAGCTGTAGCCGTTCAGTGCAGGTGCGCCGCCAAGGTGGGCGTAAAGAATTTTTGATCCTTCCGGGAAAAAACCTTTCTTCACTAAGTCGATCATGCCTTGCATCGATTTCCCTTCATAGACAGGGTCGGTAATCATGGCCTCTGTTCGTGCCGAAAGCCTGATCGCCTCGTTAGTTTCGTGGCTGGGCACACCGTAGGCGGGGTAGGCATAATCTGGATTGATGTGAATATCATCATCGGTAATTTCTTCGCCAAGTTTGATCAATCTGGCTGTTTTTTGCGCAATATCCTTCACTTGCGCGCGGGTTTTCTCGGCGCTGCCTGATGCGTCTATGCCGATAACCCGATCCGCCCGCGCATCGGCTTTAAAACCAACAATCATGCCGCCCTGTGTTGAGCCGGTAACAACGCACACGATGATGTAGTCAAATTTGTAGCCGAATTCAGCTTCTTGTTCTCTCACTTCCTCGGCAAATCCAACGTACCCCAGACAACCAAATTTATGCACGGAAGCACCTGCCGGTATACCGTAAGGCACACCACCATTGTCGCGGACGTCCTGCATCGCGTCTTCCCAACTGCTGCGAATGCCAATATCGAAACCATCGTCAACAATGCGAGAGTCGGCTCCCAGTAAACGTGTCATCAAGATATTTCCCACGCGGTCGTAAACCGCATCCTCGTGGGGTACCCAGCTTTCCTGCACTAGACGGCACTTCATTCCTATCTTCGCCGCCGTTGCTGCAACCATTCTTGTGTGATTGGACTGAACGCCCCCTATGGAGACCAATGTGTCCGCCCCGGAGGCAATTGCATCCGGGACGATGTATTCGAGTTTGCGTAGTTTGTTTCCACCCATTGCAAGGCCAGAATTACAATCATCCCGCTTCGCGTAAATTTCCACCCTGCCCCCGAGAGCTTCGGTTAATCTGGGCAAGTGTTCAATTGGCGTTGGCCCGAATGTGAGTGGATAACGCTCAAATTTGTCGAGTAATCCCACGGTTAATTCCTCTGTTTCATAGACTGGCCAGTTTGTTCTGGCGCATGTTTGAAGTACTTGCGCAAAATACCAGGTTTGTAGTCGGTTGAAAAACCAGTCGTTTAGCGTTTCCACTAATACTTCGGCGAGTGGCATGTCGATGATCAGCGTGTTGATGTAGCTGCCTTTCAAGGCGCCTTTCACCGCTTGCGCTTTTTCTTTGCCTGCTGCGACAGCGATCAGCTTATCAATTTTTTGAATTTGTTGTAAATCCTATCCGCAGAAACACGACGGTTATCCCGGGGCGCATCGACTTCGTTGCCATCTTTGTCGTAGTAATGGGCAAGAATATCGCCAATGGCCCCCTGCCTGGCCAGTTGCCCGATATCTTTCTTTTTGAGGTAGCCGGATTTGATCAGTGTGGACTCGCCGCTGGTAACACCGATACCGACAATACCAAAGTTACAACCCCTGGCATGGTTTAGGGCTTTCTGAATCGTCGGGTCTTTCAGAAGGATGATCTTTACTAGCGCAGTGTACATATGGCAGCCTAATGAACTTATGTAAAAATTGCGAGTTGTTTGAGCTTGCAGCTAATAGAGGTGACGCCATTCATGATCTACCCGCAACCGGCTTTTAGCCAAAATGAATACGAACAGGCTCGTCAGGCGATTTCGAATAGAAGCCGCCACAAGGTGAAGGCAGGCTTGATTTTGGGGTCGGGTCTGGGTGCGCTGGCAGAGCAAATTGAAGATGCCGAGGTGATTCCTTATGCGGAAATTCCCAATTTTCCGCAATCCGGCGCGCCAGGCCACAAGGGTCAAATGGTGCTGGGGCTGTTAAACGGTGTTGCAGTGATGGCCATGCAGGGTCGGATCCACCTTTATGAGGGTTATTCCCCTGCCCGGGTGGGCTTTCCTGTTCGAGTGATGAAAATGATGGGTGTCGAAACACTGCTGGTCACCAATGCTGCCGGCGGGATAAACACTGATTATCAAGTGGGAGATTTGATGATGATCGAAGATCACATCAATTTTGTCGGCATGGCGGGTGGCGATCCCTTGCGCGGCCCCAACCAGGATGAATTTGGGCCGCGGTTTGCCAATATGAGCAAGGCTTATGATCGCTCTCTGGCGAATCTTGCCCGCCGTGTTGCCATTGATACGGGGGTGTCACTGAAAAGCGGTACCTATGCCTATGTCGTCGGTCCAACTTTTGAGACGCCTGCAGAAATACGCATGCTTAATCTACTTGGCGCCGATGCTGTCGGCATGTCCACCGTGCCCGAGGTGTTGGTGGCAAACCATGCCGGCATACGCATCCTGGGTATCAGCGCAATTACCAATATGGCGATCCATGAAGCGGGAAGCGAACTGGAGACTACCGAAGAGGAAGTCTGGGAAACGCTAAAAGACATTATTCCGCCTTTCTCCGGCTTTATCAAAGAAATAGTCGGAAGGCTTTGATGGCTGAAGCTGGGTTAGAGCCTGTCGAGTGGACTGAAACTGTTGATTGCACCGGGTTTGTTACCGCAGGGAGCTTGTACAGGTGGTCACCCGCAACGTCGCCGCTCTACTACACAACCAGTAGGACATTTCTGGTTAACCTTGAGTACAAAGATTGAGTGTTGGTAGTGTATTGACTTATTTTCGGGGCGTAAAAAATGAGCAAGTATAAAAGTGTTGAGTGGCTTGATGAGGGCATTGTGAGGTTGTTAGAGCAACGTAAATTACCGCATGCCATTGACTATGTGGACTGCGTATCGGCTGGCGAAGTTGCGCAGGCTATTTTCGATATGGTTGTGCGCGGCGCGCCAGCGATTGGCGTTGCTGCGGCCTACGGTGTTGCCCTGGCAGTGGTCAGAGCGAGTAGCGATGACCTCGTTGAATTGAAACGCATTGCTAAAATGGCTGACGAAGAGCTGCGCGAGGCGCGACCCACTGCCGTCAATCTGTTTTGGGCGCTGGATGAACTACAGCGCCGCGTGGCGGGTTGCGGGTATTCGAGCGGGAGCGAGTATCGCACTCAGCTTGTCACTGCGGCTACTGCTATTGCCGAAGATGATGTTACAACCAACAAGGCTATCGGCCTGCACGCGCTGGAGGTGGTGCCTCAGAATGTGACCTTTATCCATCACTGCAATACCGGTGGTTTGGCTACGGTGGATTATGGCACGGCTCTGGGGATTATACGCACGGCGCATGAACACGGCCATAACGTCAAGGTCTATGTCGATGAAACCCGGCCGCGTCTCCAGGGAGCCAACTTAACGTCTTGGGAGCTGCGTGAACTGGGCATCCCGCATCAGGTTATTGTTGATGGTGCATCCGGTCACATAATGCGCATCAAGGGCGTGGATATGTGTGTTGTGGGCTGTGACCGGGTGGCAATTAACGGCGATACCGTCAATAAAATCGGCACCTACAATCTAGCCGTTGTCGCCGGCGAAAACAAAGTACCTTTTTATGTGGCGGCACCGCTTTCAAGCATCGATCCGGCGACGCAATCTGGAGACGATATCGAGATTGAGGAGCGTGATCCCCGAGAAATTACCCACATAGGTTCTGAGCAGATTACGCCCGACGGTATTGAAGTGGCAAACCCCTGTTTTGATGTGACGCCAGCCAGGTATATTACCGGCATCATTACCGAGAAGGGGATTATTCGACCTCCCTACACAGAAAACATCAGGAAGTTGTTTGACCTGGAAGCGGACAGCTAAAGCTTCGCAAGAGAAAGTTTAATGGAGAATAAATGCGGTCAATCGATGAACAGCCGTCAGCGCGGGAACCCTGGGTGGCAGAAACAGAGTTGATTGTGAATAATATTCGCAAACGCGGATTCGGCCATGTGATGAAAAATAATAGCGGCTACCTCAGCCAGATTTGCTCCGCCGCAGAGATTTTTGCACTGTTGTATAACAAGGTGTTGAACATTGAGCCTGCTGAGCCACACTTCCGACAGTTATGCGAAGGTCTCCTGGAGAAATACTGGCTCGACCAATATTTACGCCATAGCTCAGTTGTCGCCAGGAATGTCGAATGAAATTTTCGGCAATCGCGGCAAGCTGCATTGGTGAGGTGTGTTGTCGTAAGACACATCTTGCGGGTCCAGGCCACCTTTAAGATTCATAAAGCTTTCATCGCTGTTTTCACCGATGCAGATAATATCTGCACTGCTTCTGCCGGGTTTGACCAGTCCGCCCCAAACGATATTCGGCGAATTCTGCCCACTGACCTTGTGCCAGGCTGCCAGTGCTGCATGCCCCGGAACTGTGCCACCGCCAAGGTACTCATTGTCATGTATATAAATCTGTTCGGGATAGGCATCGTAGTCGGGATCTTGAATAGTCCTGCCGCCCAGGGCAAAGCTATAAACCATAATGTTCACGCTTTTGTTATCGCGAAAACGATTGCCGAACACTTCAATGTTGTCGTTAGCTAATACCAACAAGCCGGTACCCGGAGGAACATTGCCAACAATGTTTCCTTCCGCTGCAAAATTATCCGTATTGTTCTCGACTATTTCATTGTTGAACACTCGCGTGGCCTGGCCGCCTTGTACCGGCAGATTTGGCAGATCAAACACTAAAATACCGCCGCTATTATTTGTCGCGACATTGCCGTAGACGTCCGCAAAAGTAGAATTTTCGATTTCGATACCAGCGACGTTGTACTCGGCCCGGGAATTTCTAACAATTATTTGACTGGACTGACCCACATAAATGCCTGCGTCTGAGGCTCCGATTGCGACCGATTCCTCGATTAGTACATTTCGGCTTTGCACCGGGTAAATTCCATAGGCACCGTTTTCGGTATTTGCTCCGCGAGTCCATTCTGTGCGTACTCGCCGAATCGTTACATTGCTACTCTGATTTATTTTAAGTGCATCGCCAACGGTGTCTTCAATGGCGATATCTTCAATAATGAAATCGTCCGCGCTAACTAATAGTCCTTCTGCCCCCTGCACCTGATTGCTGAACGAGAGAATGGAAGAATCCATGCCGGCACCGCGTATTGTCACACCAGGAACGGTCAATGACAGGCTGCGGGTGAATTCATGTACACCGGCGGGCACGTGGATAAGGTCTCCCGGTTGCGCTTCAATCAACTGAGTTTGAAAAGTTTCGGCGAAGTTCAATGGTGGAGCGGAAACTTCCGGGTCTCCGCAGGCAGTCAATAAGCTCGCAAGGCAAAGGGGCAGCACTATCAGTCGTGTTTTGTCAGTTGCGGTCATTGCGTTTTCTCCGGTATGGGCTCTGCTGGTTTGTTTATAGTGACACGAATCGATTGTTCTCAACATCTTTTTTCACCTTGTCATGGTCGAAGATCACTCCATTCATGGCGATATACACACCGGCAGCTTTTGTCTGTGCGGCAGTCAGAGCGGCACCAATGTTGAACATGGCGTCGGAGTTTTTGAAAAGAGCGGGGCTTAGCGCACCTGTTAGAATAATCGTTTTATTTGGCACCGCAGCGAGTTCCCTGGCTGTTTCTACCATGGTATCTGTGCCGTGGGTAATCACTAGTTGTTCTTCTTTGGCGCCAGTGACAGCATCGCGAATCAGTTGCCGGTCTTCGTCAGTCATTTCCAGGCTGTCTTTTTGCAGCAAAGAATCGACTTGATAGTCGAGGTTGAGACAAAGACCAGAAAGCACCTCGCTAATGCTTGGCGGCCCTACTTCATAGGCACTTTTGGCGTCGAAGTAAATTTTGTCTATGGTGCCACCTACGGTAAAAATTCGTATAAAACTCATTAAAAAACCTGCCTGTGACTGGTGTCAAAACAATTTAGGGGAGAACGGCCTCCTGCAGCCAGGCATAGCCGCTAGCCAGCTCTTGTTCTCTCATGCCTTCCCCACCCGTAATTCGACTAAATTGGCTGGGCACAGGAATCACATCGGAGCCAGCTTTTAATGACTAAAACTCTACAACCCCTGGATAGCTGAGTTAACCCTGAAGGTCCACCAGCGTTCGCCTCGTTGCGTATCAGCTGGTGGCACTGGGTTTGCTGCTCCGCCTTGCTGCTGCAACTTTAGTGCCCGTGCCGCCCAGGCGCGATCCATCGCGGCAGCGTCTGTCTCTCGATTCAGCGTTACTGGATAGACAATACCATCCAGCCGCAGGACTGCCGGCTCGTTCTCATTGACTTTGCTGGCCCAGTACTTGGTGTCGCAAACTGAACAACTCAAGTAGAGCTCGCCCTGCGCCGTGGACATGCAGTTTAGATTGATTGAATGGGGTCTTATACCTGCCCAAATCTGTAATTGACACAGTTCCACCCAGTTTGCGAATGACCAGTCAGTAACCGCTTCGCTTGCGCGCTCGCCAAACAAGAAACCACCCGGGGTTCGTGCGCAGGGGCAAATTGATGAATAGATCAAAAAGCCCGCCACGATGACCACCAGCAGTGTGCCGCTTACGGCGATAACAAGATTTCGCAGCCTGTTGCTGTTTTCAGAAAGCATCGTTTCTTGCCTCGTCTTTTCTCCGCTCATAGTCAGCACCTGTATTTTTATTTAACTGGAGTATACGCCTGCAGAAGGAATAGTTAAAAGCGGCTTTCGCAAAAAACTGGCCGCTAAAAACCCGCTGCGTCATAGTGCCGCAGCTTGTCAATAACTCACCAAATCGCTGCTATAGAGACTGTGCAAGAAGCCCTCGCCAGGCTGCGTTACTGGCGGAAAACCCTTGCGGATTTGTGTGGTTTACTGGATTCCTGCTTTCGCAGGAATGACAGAGCGGTGCAGGAATGACGAATATTGGATTTTGCACAGCCTCTATAGTTACACTTCAGGCAAGACAAAAGGCGCAGAAAATGATTCATCTCAAACACCTGGTATTTTTAATGATAGCGCCAGTCGTAGTGGCACTCGCTTGTTGGCTTATTTTGCCAGGTCTCTAAATAAGTCTCTAAGAAGCCTCTAAACAGAACAAGCCCGAGGCAAAAATGGCCGTTACAGTTATTCGGTAGCGCTGTCCGCAATTTCCAGCTCAAAAAGTCTACGCAAAATCCCGCGCCATTCTCGGTACTGTTGCTCCATGGTGCCTGATAAGCCATGCACTTGTGAGTTCAATTCCAGAATCGCAGGCGCAAGCTCGTTGTTGAAGCCCACTGCCAGGTCGTTGAATTCCCGCTCGAAAATTTTACTCCATTTGTATCGATCATAGCGCTGGCTAAGTGAAAGAAAGCTACTGGAACGGCCGTAATCGTTTCTGCTTGCTTGCTGTTTTGCGGCATCCAGTTCGGAGAGCTGATCAATAGAATAGCGCCGCCACAAAACGTAGGCGGGTTGAATGTCGTCATAAAGAGTCTGGTAGTACTCATCTACCGTGTCTATAAATAGATGGTGGCGATACTTCATGTCAGTGACTCTAGCCAGCATCGGGTCGTCGAGTGCAGGAAGGCTGTTCACGCCTAATAGACCATCCTCCCCTTCTGCCAGGGTATGCGCAAAAGTGTCTGGTGATAAGTCCCTGGCGTAGAGCATGTCCGTGACAAGGTTTAACTCAGCAAGGGCTTGCTCGCCAAGACCTGATCGCACTTCGACCAGGTCGTTAGCAATTTGCCGGTAAATGTCCTGGAAAGGATCAACAAAATTGGTGGCGTCGAAAGTATTGTCCAAGGTAAATCGGCTAGACTCGGGATAATCTTCGAAATCACTCTGGTCTGCATAAACCCGGTGTAACCATTCGCGGCCGCTGCTATCAACGGCTTGAATTCTCAACTCCAGAGACCGACCGTTTGATTGCAGTATTTCTCCGCTCAGGAAAAGGTCCAGAGACGGGTCGTGCTCGGGAATTACCCGTACCGCTCCCCATTGATTAGACGCCACCAAAGTGTCTTTCAGTAGATTGGGAAGAAACTGTGTTTCTTTCTGGATTATTTCATCGAACACCCAGTCTCCGATTTTGTAGTCTTGCTGGCCGTCCTTATTAGCGGTAAAAATCAATACGCCTACTTCTAACAAAGAGTCTTCAGCAGGTATTTGTATTGCTCGATCTAAAAATACTTCACCTACCAAATCCAAATCCAAATTCAAAGGCGCGGGCAGGGGTTCAATTGGTGTCTGCGCACAGGCAGCCAGTAATGCCGCAAGCCCGGTGGTTTGAATCAGATGAGACATTAAGCAATTCCGTGGTTTCATGGCTTATCAAGCAGCGTAGAGAGATCAGCGCCAGATTGATTACAAACCTGACCACGGCTTAAAGTTTGCACACAGTTAAATTCGTCTGCGGCAGCCTGATACCGATTGAACGCCTGAATTAGATTAAAGGGTTCTCCACCCTTGCTGTAAATGCTGGTAAGCAGATTCAAGACCTGATTATTTGAGGACACCGTAAAGCGATGCATGATAATCAGCTCATCAGGCAGCATGATCTGGAAAACCAATTGCTGACCCTCCCATCCGCACACTTCTGCACCATGTTGATTAGCAAAGGTTTCCTGCAAGTTGTTTTCAACACCGCAAATGAGCGCGGCCTCTCCCCGGCGTTCTATTCTGATTTCTTCTCGGCTCTGAGTGATTTCGATGATGTTCTGTCTACTAATGTATTCAGCAAGTCGAGCTAAATCGACAATATTCGCGCCACGGCTCCGGCTTCGCGGCAGATTCAGCTTGCCTATAGAAATTGGTGGGATAGATCGAATGCGGCCAGAACCGGGTGATGACTGTTGCCTGGCTGCGGCTTCCTGGCGAATTCGCATGGTGCGTGACAATTCATCTTCCCAATTGTCACTGCGCCGGAAATCTTTCTCCCAAGACCCGGAAAAGTCCAGTCTAAGCGGCAGATTCAGGTCTAATTGAGGCAGGCTGCCCTGGGCTAACAGGGTTCCCGACACAATCAGGTTCATCCACGCAATAACAGCCGTGAGGAGACCCTGAACAGAGAGAATTCTGTTAGCGGGCCTACTGATGATCATTGGTATCGGCGCTTGCGAACATGATGATTAGAAACCGTCCCTTACTACTGGTCATAGGCCTTGAAAACCCAAACCACTCCAGGTAGACCGAAACGCTGAAGTGAGCAGTCTCCCCAAGCCTACTGTAAACTAGTTGATCACTATTCGAAATAACCTGGGCTATTCTGCGCTGTTCGACCGACCCATAGTAGTAGAGTAGAGAGTAAACAAACGTCCTGTTTTTTAGTATACTCCCCCGCACCATGAGAAAAAGAATCAAAATAAGTAATCTCAGCATCGCGGAGAGTTTGCTGCAATTCGTCAATTTCCAGTTATTGCCCCATTTGGCGTTGTCCGAATCTGAATTCTGGTCCGGCCTGGCACTGATAGTCGAAAAATTCACCCCGCGCAATACAGCGCTTCTGGCCACCCGTGATCAGATGCAGGCAAAAATAGATGACTGGCATAAACGCAATCGAGGCCAACCCATCGATAGAGCAAGCTATCGAGAATTTTTGAAAGAAATAGCCTATTTGCTGGACGAAGGAGACGATTTTCAAATTGGCACTGAAAACGTGGATGAAGAAATAGCCACGCTGGCGGGTCCGCAGTTGGTTGTTCCGGTCAAAAATGCGCGCTTCGCGCTAAACGCTGCTAATGCACGATGGGGAAGTTTGTATGATGCGCTGTACGGAACAGATGCAATTCCCGAAGCGGACGGAGCCGAACGTTCCGGCACCTACAATCCGCTTCGGGGCGAGAAAGTAATCGCCATTGCCAGAGAATTTTTGGATCAAGCCTGTCCCCTGGTGGGGGCTAGCCACGCTGAGGCGCAAAATTATCGAATCCAGGATAAGCAATTACTGGTAAAGTTGAAGCAGGGGGTAACCACTCTCGCCGATGCAGCGCAGTTGCTGGCTTACTGCGGCGAAACCGGGTCGCCCTCCTTGTTGCTGTTCAAAAACAACGGTCTTCATATAGAGGTTCAGATTGACCCTGATTCTCCTATTGGCAAAACCGACCCGGCTGGTGTTAAAGACGTGGTTTTGGAAGCTGCCATCACTACCATCCAGGACTGTGAGGATTCAATCGCCGCAGTGGATGCCGAGGATAAAGTAGAGGTTTACCAAAATTGGCTGGGCTTGATGGCAGGTGATCTAGCGGAGACCTTCGAAAAGCAGGGTGTTCCGCTAACGCGAAAATTGAACGCGGACAAGCAATACAAAGGACTGCACGGAGAGACCCTGACACTGCCTGGCAGAAGTTTGTTGCTGGTAAGAAACGTGGGTCATCTGATGCGTAATAGCGCAATACTCGATAATAAGGGCGAAGAAATCTACGAAGGTATTCTCGACGCAGTGATAACCAGTGCTATTGCATCCATCGATATTAATCAAGGAAACCAGGGGCGAAATTCTCGAAAGGGCAGCATCTATATAGTTAAGCCAAAGCTGCATGGGCCAGAGGAAGTAGAGTTCAGTTGCGATCTATTTTCTGCCGTGGAAAAATTACTGGGGCTTTCTGCTAACACGATTAAAGTTGGCATCATGGATGAAGAGCGTCGCACAACGGTCAATCTCAAACAATGTATACGTGCAGCAAAGAATCGTGTTGCGTTTATCAATACCGGCTTCCTTGATCGAACCGGCGATGAAATACATACCAGTATGCAGGCCGGTGCGATGGTGCCCAAGGCCGCTATGAAATCTACCGCCTGGATAAGCGCTTACGAAGACAATAACGTCGATGTTGGCCTCGCCTGTGGCTTGCCGGGCAGGGCGCAGATCGGCAAGGGCATGTGGGCCATGCCAGACCTGATGGCAAGAATGCTGGAAGAGAAAATTGCACATCCCCTGTCCGGTGCGAGTACCGCCTGGGTTCCATCCCCCACTGCGGCTGTGTTACATGCTATTCATTATCACCGGGTGGATGTTCAGAGTCGGCAAAAACAACTAGCGTCTCGCGCAGCAGCAAAGCTTGACGACATCCTGACTTTGCCGCTGCTGCCTGAAACGGCCAGTTTGAGTGCTGAAGCAATACAATTGGAACTTGATAATAATTGCCAAAGCATACTCGGTTACGTTGTGCGTTGGGTGGATCAAGGTATTGGCTGCTCAAAAGTGCCTGATATTCATAATATCGAATTGATGGAAGACCGCGCCACATTACGCATATCCAGCCAACATATTGCCAATTGGTTGCAGCATGGGCTTTGCAGCGAGAGCCAGGTTCGCGAGACATTGCAGCGCATGGCGATTATCGTAGATCAACAAAATACTAATGATCCTGACTATCAGGCAATGGCGGCAAATTATGAACAGTCTATCGCATTTCAGGCGGCCTGTGATTTGATTTTTGATGGCTTGGTACAAGCCAACGGCTACACCGAACCCGGGTTACACGCACGCAGACTACAACTGAAAGCCAGGCACTCCATGTAGGCGTGCCTGGAGCAGCCGTTCAGGTTCATAGCAAGCGCGGGGTATCGTTTCCAGGCCGTTTGAAATGGAACAGGCTGGTCAAAAACTGAAGAATGAGGTATGCAGCTCTTAAAGTTCTGATAGCAAGGCAAAAAGACGAAAGCTCGTATGCTTTCGCCTTTTTGTCGGGCTTTCTTTGCACATTCCTTTACTACAATTTCTCCCTGACCAGTTTGGCGTAATTCGTATCCGCTTTCTCTAAATAAGACAGCATGCGCTGCTGTACGGACTCAGTGGCCTGAGAAAGCCCACCAGCGATAGTGGTGGTTAGTGCTTGTTGTTGTTGCTTCGACATAATTCGAAACAAGTCGCCTGCCTGAGAGTAGTAATCTTCATGCTCTTGAGAATGCCGACCGATCCACGCATCCTCTTCAATTGGCATAGGCGGCTCAAGATATTTTGGATCAGGCTTCGGTGAATTACTGTCATCATTCGGGAAGAAGTTCACCTCACCACCGTGGCCAGACTGTCCATGCTGTACCGGGCAGCCACCAGCCATTGCGCCATCGCGCTGATAGTGTTGCACCGGGCAGCGTGGTCTATTAACCGGTATATGATTGTGATTCACACCCAGCCTATAGCGATGGGCATCCTGGTAGGCGAGCAATCGCGCTTGCAACATTTTGTCCGGAGAAGTTCCAATACCCGGCACCAGATTGCCCGGAGAAAAAGCCGCCTGTTCAGTTTCGGCAAAATAATTTTGCACGTTACGGTTTAATTCGAATCGACCAATTTCTACCAAAGGTGCGAGCTTATAGGGCCAAACTTTGGTTAAGTCGAATGGGTTCAGCGGGAAATCTTGCGCCTGCTTTTCAGTAAGAATCTGCACCTTTACTGTCCAGCCTGGGTAGTCTCCTTTCTCAATGGACTCAACCAGGTCTTGCTGGGCACCAAAGCATGGCATTGTAGACGCTTCGTCATCGCTCAGGGTTTTAATACCCTGGTTGGTTATGAAGTGCCACTTCATCCAGTGACGCTCACCCCGGGCATTATAGAAACTGAAAGTGTGAGAGCCAAAGCCATGAATATGACGCCAGGAAAATGGGATCCCCCGATCTGACATTAATATGGTCATCTGATGCAAAGACTGGGGGTGATTCGCCCAGTATTCATAGACACGCGCAGCACAAGGCATATTGCTCATCGGGTGCTTCTTTTGAGAGTGCACAAAGTCTGGAAATTTCTGCGGGTCGTTCAGGAAGAACACTGGAGTATTGTTGCCTACCACATCGTAGTTACCCTGCCCGGTATAGAAGCGCAGTGCAAAGCCGCGCGGGTCTCTCGCATAGTCGCTTGAGTCCTGACCGCCACCCACGGTGGAGAATCGAACGAATACATCTGTCCCGCTACCCTGCTTTTGCAGAAAATCAGCAATGGTGTATTCGCTCAGGCTTTTAGTAAGCGTGAAAGTACCATGGGCACCGGCACCTCTGGCATGCACTACACGCTCGGGAATTCGCTCGCGATTGAAGTGCGCGAGTTTCTCAAACAGTTGGTAATTGTCGAAAGTTAATGGGCCTCTTTTGCCCACGCTAACGCTGTTGTTGTCATCGGCTATCGGACACCCGGCCGAGGTGGTTAAAGTGTTTTTAGACATGCTTGTAACTCCTTGTTGACTGATGGGGCTAACTTTAATGCCAATTACATATAGTGTCTAATCGTTAATAATTAGTTTATATATAGGGTTTTACTATATATTATTATTCGCACAAGAAAGTGGCATGGCAGTCATCGTCACTTGAAAAACAGGAGCACAGCATGAGCGCCAGGAACCTGAGCTTTCGCGATTTGCAATGTGTTGTTGCAATCTGCGACAGCGGAACTATCAGCAAGGCCGCTGTTGCCTGCGCAATCACTCAGCCTTCTCTGAGCGAGAGAGTCAGGCGTATTGAAGCAATGCTTGGTGTTGAGTTATTCGAACGCAACAAGAGATCGCTACGAATAACAGCAGCAGGAGAAGCACTCACGACGAAAGCGAGGGAACTGCTGGATGAAGTTGGCCAGATCGATGAATTGATTGCTGCCAGCCATAAACCTCTTACTGGCACCCTGAGAATTGGCGTAATAAGCACACTCGGCCCCTATCTTATGCCGCATATTCTACCCCGGTTACGGCAGCAGTATCCGGCGCTGGACCTGATCATTCGCGAAGACCTGACCGATGCACTAATGACTACATTAAAGGGTGGAAGCCTCGACATGGTAATAGCGGCTGCTCCACTGGATGCGCCAAATGTAAAAGAGGTTTCCTTATTCCACGAACCTTTCTATTTGGCAATATCAAAACTGCACAAGATGGCTGGGCAAGTTTCGGTAAGTGCGTCCGATCTCGACGGGAAAGACATGGTATTGCTGGAAGATGGACATTGCCTCTCAGACCAGGCTCTGGACATTTGTCCCGCCAAAAGGCGCACCAACAAGAATCGATTACACTCCATGTCCCTGGAAACCCTGCGACACATGGTTGCCGCTGGCACAGGCTATACTTTGCTTCCCAGCCTGAGTGTTGGCAAGAAACCCCTGTTGGGCAAATTAATCAGTTATCAGAAACTGGCGGGGACACGCCAGTATGGCAGAAGAATTGTACTGGCTCACCGCAAATCCTTTGGCCGGGAAACCGATATACAATTATTCGCGCAGTTGCTCAGAGACAGTCTCCCTGACACTGTTGAGGCTATCCAGGGTCAGAAGCGGACAAGCAGTTGATTGCGGCTGCCAACAGCTCTGCAATCACCTGTCGCCACCTCATTAGATAACTGTCTCCCCTCTATCCAGGCGAGTGACGCCGTAGACAAGGTTGCGCGCAAACCCGGTTACAGCAGTAGCGCCACCAATCAGCACCAGCATTTTATTTGCCGCGCTGTGGTCACTCAGCGTTAACGCCACCACCGTCATTCATCACCAGGCACGCCGTCATTCCCGCATCCCGCTCTTCCCGCTTCCGAAGACGTGCGGCAAATGTATAAAAATACCGTTGTTTACCGGCTGAGCTGAGGGTTTTTCGACAAACCAACAAGCGCGTGAATTTTCAGGTTTTGCTTGCTACCGTTGAAAAACAACGCCATTTGCCAGCGATCTTTAGCTGTTGCCCAGGAGTCGAAGCAGTCCCAGCCCGGATTTAGTATGGGTTGATACACCTACTTGAGATTTGAATAGTCAGCAGCACTCATCATAAATACATCGGCGGAAATAGGTACCGGGTATTTCTCTCTGAGTTCAAGCCATTCTGGATCAGTGGCAAAGGCCGCCCAAACCTCGGTGCGGTGCGCACGATCACGATAGGCCAACATCCACACCAGCGTGTCAGGTTCATCTAATTTCTGCCAAACCGCGATAACTTCTGCACCGTGCTTTTCGAAGATAGACACTTCTTTCTCGCGAAATCGCTGATGCAGGTTATCTATGCCACCGACACCGTCTTTTATCGGTTCGGCCGTGTACAGGCGAATCTCGAAACAACGAGAATCTGAAGCGACATTGGCAGACAGGTCGTCAGCCAGATGGCCAGCCGGGCCACAGGGCGGCGCAGCATCTGCCGCCAGAACGCTATTGCTTATACCCAGGCTTAGACCCAGGCCGAAAGTTACACTGGCCAATGTGATTAGATTTAAAATTATTCTGCGCATGCGGTTTTCCTCATTTGAGAGAGTAGTTAGATCCAGTCCCAGATACTAGGTTGACTGGTATTGAATGTCCAATATGCTCCAATATCAAGGCTTTCTCGTTCCGTGAATGAGAAAGGCATTCACACCATAAGCTTCGGCATTGCCGCCACTGAGACTGTGCAAGAAACCTTCGCCAGGTTGCGTTAGCTGTGGAAAAGCCGTGCCGGTTTGGCTGTTTTACTGGATTCCTGCTTTCACAGGAATGACAGGATGGTGCAGGAATGACAGGATGGTGCAGGAATGACAGGATGGTGCGAGAATGACAAAAGTTGGATTTTTGCACAGTCTTCACGGCGCGAGCTTATCCTCTTGGCAAATCAGACAACAGCGGTAATAATTCCTTCGATTCTGAGCCTGATACAAGGATAATGGATGTATTAGTCATCTCTACAGCCACCTCGACTGGGCAAACATTATGTTTCGACGCTTACAACATTGTCATAACGTGCAAGATATGCGCCTTCTTGCCAGGCAAAAACTGCCCGGCCCTATTTTCCATTACATAGACGGTGCGGCGGATGATGAAGTCACCTACCGCAGAAATACCTCTGCCTTCGACGACTGTGATCTCGTGCCTAATGTTCTTGCTGGTGTTGAAGAGGTAGATATGTCGGTCACGGTGTTGGGGCAGAAGCTGGAGCTGCCGGTTTTTTGTTCACCCACTGCCTTGCAACGTCTATTCCATCATGACGGTGAGCGCGCGGTTGCCAAAGCGGCAGAAAAATTCGGCACTATGTTCGGTGTTTCCGCATTAGGCACCGTAAGCCTGGCAGAAATCGGTGAGATGATATCCACACCTAAAATGTTCCAGTTCTATTTTCACAAGGATCGCGGTATCAATGACGCCATGGTGCAACGGGCTCAGGATGCGAAATTTAATACCCTCGCGCTCACCGTTGACACTATTACCGGAGGAAATCGTGAACGCGACCTGTATACCGGCTTCACTTCTCCGCCCCGCCTTTCCCTAAAAAGCCTGCTTGGTTTTGCGCTACATCCCGGCTGGGCCATGAACTATTTCTTGCGCGAGTCATTCGAATTGGCAGAACTTAAAGACTTCGTGCCGCAAGGCTCAAATGTTGCGGTATCTATAGGCGACTACTTCGCTTCCATGCTGGACCAATCCATGAATTGGTCAGATGCGGAGGCGCTTCGTGCGCAATGGGGTGGTCCGTTCTGCCTGAAGGGGATCATGAGTGTGGCCGATGCAAGAAAAGCGGTAGACATAGGGGCCGATGCAATCATGGTTTCGAACCACGGAGGTCGTCAATTAGATGGCTCACGCTCGCCCTTCGACCAAATTGCAGAAATCACGGACGCGACCGGAAATGATATCGATGTAATTATGGACGGAGGCGTTCGCCGCGGGACTCACGTTCTTAAGGCACTGGCGGCAGGAGCGAAAGCCTGCTCGGGTGGTCGTATGTATCTTTACGCTCTGGCTGCGGCCGGGCAGCCAGGCGTTGAAAGAGCCTTACAAAATTTGAAAACCGAGATTGAGCGCGACATGAAACTACTGGGAGTCAGCAATGTTTCCCGGCTAAACCGGGATATGTTGCGCTATCGATAAGCGCTTGCCGTGATGCCGAAGAACAGTGAAGAACAGTGAAGAATACTTGTCGAGAATTACTGAAGACCAATTGGGCTATCCAATAGATCATCTATTTGCACTAAATCGACAACGGTCTGCCTCTGTTCCTTTCGGGATTCAGGTTCAGCCACCCTGGGCTGATTTGCGCGGATGAATCCGTTTGCGCCTGAGAAACGGTGACGCCAGAGGCAGCGGCGAGGTGTGGGTTCTATCTTTGTGCCGCAAGCTGAATAACCACATCCCAGTTAAAACGCACGAAGCGATGTAGTTCGCTGATCAGAATGCGTTCCTGATCACTGTGCGCACCGAAACCCAACGCGGCATCTTCACGATCGATAGCCGGGCCAATGCCATAACACTGAATGCCCCGGTTACGCAGATAAGCCATGTCGGTGGCGCCAGTACTCATGGTCGGCAGTGTTATCACGCCGTAGTGTCTATTGATGTTTTCTTCGATGGCACTAAATGCTGCTGTATTCAGCCGTGCCTCGCCACGCGGTCTGGTATTGCGAACACCCAGGCTTACTTCTACGGCGGGGTCGTTGATGACCCGTCGTATTTCATCCAGGAATTCGGGAATGTTTTCATCCGGCAATGCACGAAAATCGACACTGGCCGCCGCTTCCGAGGGAATGACATTAATGCGATAGCCTGCATCGAAAATATTCGGTGACAAAGAAGAGCGCAGCATGGAAGCATGTCTTGGCTCGTTCGCCAGAAAATATTCATCGACCTCGCTGGCGAGACCGGGGTCGAGAACATTCAGATAACGCTGCGCGGCGTCTGCCGGGGATATACCAGCCAGCCGTTGGAAATACGCAGCGGTAGTTTCATTTAGTCTAATCGGTGAACGCCAGTCCGCTATAGCAGCGACTGCCTTGGCAAGTCGAGCAACTGAATTGGTTTGCAGCGGCACTGAACCGTGACCAGCAACACCTGTTGCCAGCAACTCCACGCGATAGGGTATTTTTTCAACGGTTTGAATGCCGGCGTACTGCACTTCACGATTTACTCTGGCAACGGAGCCTCCTTCGGCTAGACAAAACTCCGACTCGATCTTGTCGAAATGTTCGTTCACCATGAACTCGATACCGTATTCGGTTGCCCCTTCTTCACCAGACTCCGCAAGAAAAATTACATCCCGGTCCAACTGCACGTTCTGACGCTTGAGTTCCAGCATCACCATCAGGGCGGAAGCCAGGTTATCCTTGTCATCGACTGCACCGCGACCATAGACGTAACCATTGTCAACTGTCGCGCTAAAAGGCGGAAAGGTCCATTTCGCCGGATCCACATTGACAACGTCAGTGTGCGCCATAATTAGAAGCGGCTCCTTGCTGCCGTTTCCTTTCAGGCGCGTCACAACATTTGGCCGCTCTGCATCGGCGGCTAACATCTCCACCTCGAAACCTTCAGCCTCAAGCACATCGCGAATATATTCTGCGGCCGGCAGTTCTCTGCCCGGAGGGTCGCTGGTGTCGAACTGCAACAGAGCACGAAAATGCCTGAGCGTCTCTTCTTCAAGCTCAGACCAGTCTGGCTCACTGACCTGGGCCAAAAGGGCAGGCGATAAAAGCAGAACAATAATAAGCAGGGTATTTCGCATGGCTGACTCCGTAATAATCCAGGGATACTGATCTGGGTACCAGCCAAGAATAGCAGAGAATTGGAACCAGGGTCAGCCCTGACCCCAGCCCTTTCTTAAAACCGGCCTCCAGGCAAGACTTCCTTCAATGATTTACCACTTGGGACAGTTTATCCTGGACGAACGCATTTAGACTCTGCTCACAATGTTTTGCCTGGATAACCAACTCTCTGTGAAGTTTCGGATCCACACGCATCACGAACTGACCAGAGAACGGTTTGTTGGGTTCTCTGCCTTCCTTATCACAATCCTCCAGATATTCGTCGACCACCGCCTGGAAAGATTGTTCTATTTCAGTAACGTCACTGCCGTCGAAAATCAACATATCGCGGGTGTTGATCACCTCACCGACGAATGTTTCATCTTCATCGCTGTATTTGATGACAGCCTCATAGCCTTTGTATTTCATGCTGTGATACCTCCTTCAATCAGCAGCCCTCGCAGTTTACGAACTTGACAGGGTTTTAATTCCTGTTGAGGGTGTGGCGTGTGGATGTTCAACGACACGTCACTTATAACAATCCGTACTCTGGAGCCGCCGCCCTGATAAATTGTTCCCCCAGCAGCAAGAATCAATTTTTCTACATCGCTCCACTTACTGCTTTTTTTGACGGGGTTTTCAAAAATACCCTGGAGCGCCTTCTGATGTTTGCTGTTCATTCACGCATGATACTGCTTAGTGGTATCATTTTCAAGACTGAGTGAGTCCCACAGTCCTGTTTGTTATGCCTTTTACTGTGCTTTTGTGTCTGGCACAGCAAACAACGACAATGCTTGAGCAGTGACGACAGGCCCCCTGCCTTTTATCAACCAGCTCAATACCGAACTTCAACTGGAGATACAATCGGCTAACAAGAAACAGGCGTACCGGATGAATAAATTGATACAGAGTTTTCCATTGTTGGTCTGCGTCTGCTGAGCCGGCTCCTGGTTGCGCAGCCAGCTATTTTGGCCGTAAACGTACTGTTTGACCACAGCAATAATGCAGCTTGAATAACTCAATTTGCCAGAGCAGCTTCACCGCCATATCCCAGCGCAGGTTCCGTCATTTTACCGTCATGGCTGTTGTCATCGCCAACATGATTGGCACCGGTGTGTTTACCAGTCTCGGTTTCCAATTGCTTGTTCGGTTTGGGAATAACAGGAACAGGCTTGATCTTCTACTATTTGTCCGTACTGAAAAGCCGCTAAGATTTTTGTGTTAGTGCTTTCACGGTTCTGCGCTAAACCATCTTTACCAACCAGGCTTGTCATCAGAAAAGCCGGTGACTAGTAGTCACAGGGCTGGATGGCGTTCGTGCCAGTGAGTAGCCTGTTCATAGGCATGTCCGATTCTGCACAGATTTAACTCGGACAAGCGCTTGCCAAGAAATTGGACTGCCTGGGGGTGACCTTTGTCAGAAAATCCACAGGGTACTGTCAAGGCAGGCGTGCCTGCCAAATTGGCCGGGATGGTGAATTGTCCCTGAAAATTTTGAATGATTGGTTTAAGTGTTTCCATATTGCCGTATTGCAGTTCTTTCTCTACCGCGAACACCGAACCGCCTGATGGGCATATAAGCGCATCTACTTTTTCTAGCCTGGACTCGAATTCCTGACTTATTCGATGACGAAGCGCTGTGGCAATGGCATAGTCTTCAGCACTCATTTGCGCACCCAGTTTTAAAGCCTCAGCAAAATAGCCGCCGTAATCTTCGGCTCGACAGGGATAGTTAGCTGCGTGTGCCTTCAGCGCCTCATAGGCGCAGATTGGCAACCACGCCTTGCGTAATTCCAGGGGATCAGATGGCGGCATCGTCACTTCAACGATTTCTGCACCTAGCTGTTGCAACACTTGTATAACAGCATGAATCGATTTCACCAGACCTTCATCTGTGCCTGCGGTAAAATAGTGTTCATCGACACCAATTCGTAAGCCAGCTATTTCTGGCGACAAGGCCTCACTGATTGCAGGAACGGCGTCTTGCAGCGATGTCGCGTCGTTGCTATCAGCACCGGCTATGGCCTCAAACAGAATTGCTGCGTCCATTACCGATCTTGTCATCGGGCCTACATGGTCAAGCGAAGCGGCCAGTTCCAGAACGCCGTAGCGACTCACACGGCCGTAGCCCGGTTTTAATCCAACGATGCCATTGGCCATTGATGGATAACGAATAGAGCCACCGGTGTCTGTTCCCAGTGCCGCGAAGCAGAGGCCCGCGGCGGTTGCGACACCGGAACCGCTGGATGAGACACCAGCCCATAGATCATGCCCCCAAGGATTAACAGGTATCGGAAAATCCCGATGATAGCCAGAGAGCGCACCTTCTGTGAGGTTTAGCTTGCCTAATAGAACAGCGCCCGCCCTGCGTAATTTTGTCACCACGGTAGCATCATGATCAGGCACAAAATCTTTAAGTACTTTAAGTCCACCCATAGTGCGGATTCCGGCGGTAAAACACAGATCTTTCACCGCGACAGGAATGCCATGCAAGGGACCCCGATAGTTGCCAGCGCGTATTTCTTTTTCTGCTAACTGCGCAGCAGCCATCGCCGGTTCAGCGCTTACTGTGGCGTAACTCGACAAGGCATCGTCGATGGTGTTTATGCGAGACAGCATATATTCGGTAAGCGCAACCGGTGATAGCTCACCACTACGGATGTCCCGGGCAATGCTGTTAAGACTACGATAATGAATTGCATCCAGGATTGAATCAGACAAGAGAATAACTACCTTCTTACTGGAAATCGCAACCGGGCCGATTTCGACAAAAGTAAAGCCACAGGCTAGCACAAACTCTGCCGAAGAATTAGTGAGTGAGCGCTGATCAGGCTGATGAGGGTACCGCCTGTTAGAAGGAGCGGAACCCCTTCAGCAAGCTGTAAATTGCGCCTGTTCTGTGCCGCCCGGACGACCGCCGCCTCGTTCCAGAATATTGGTTGCCCCAGGAATCGCGCTATTGAGACTGTGCAAGAAACCCTCGCCAGACTGCGTTACCTGTGGAAAACCCTTGCCGGTTTGTGTGTTTTTACTGGATTCCTGCCTTCGAGGAATGACAGAGTGGTGCAGGGATGACAGGGTGGTGCAGGAATCCAGTCAAATGTTGAATTTTGCACAGTCTCTACTTGCAGATTGAATAAGTTTGGCAGGAATTTAGTTAATCGCTTGCAAGACTTCTCTTGTCAAATCCCATTGATTGAAGCCCTGTCGGTTGTAATCCAGCCCGCGACGCACAATCACAACATTGTGCGATGGCACAACCACGGTGTATTGCCCACGATTACCATTAGTGGAATAGGCATCGGAAGGCACATCGGTACGCCCCTCGGGCACCAGCCACCATTGGCCGCCGTACTGCCCTCCCGTACCAACTGTCGCTGGTGCCGGGGTGCTGGAAAAGTTTATCCATTGTTCAGAAATCAAGCGCTCGCCGCCCCACATACCGCCTTGTAAATACAACAAGCCGAAACGAGCCAGGTCCCGCGCATTGGTATATACCTGGCTACTCAAAATGAAATCACCAAAACGATCAGTACTAACCAGGGTATTACGCATGCCGATGCGGTCCAGCAATGCCTTGCGTGGAAATTCTGCATAAGCCTTTTCACCGCCCAGGGCTTGCTTCATCGCATAGACTCCAAGCAATGTGTCATAGTTTTCATAATCCCAGTACGTGCCAGGCTCACGAATCTGGGCTCGGCTACGGGCACCGGCAACCGAGCTCGCACCAGCCCAATAGGACAGACCCGACCCCGTGGCATATTCCATGCCACGGTTATCTATGGTTTCCAGGCCGCTGGACATATTCAATACATGGCGCAGCGTTATTTCATTGCGTGGGTCGGTTTCGGGGGAACGATTTTCCGGAAACCAGCCAAAACCCAGCGGCTCGTCCAGGGACATCCTGCCCTGGTCTACCAGCATGCCGATTAAAGTCGCCGCAATACTTTTTGCGGTGGACCAGGTGCGAGTGCGGGTGGCCATTTCTATACCGGGTGCGTAGCGCTCCAGAATAATCTCGCCGTCATGAACTACAATTAAGCTGAGGGTGTCTTGTTCTGGCGTATCCCTGTCAAAGGCCCAATCGGAGGCGGCCTGCAAGGCGTCGGCATCGACGTTGGAATGAAGCCCGGTATTCTGCACAAGATCCCCGTTCGGCCAGGGAATCCGTGCTGGGTCTCCGCCAGGTAGTGGCAGAGTTAACTCGGGCAGACTATCAATATCCGCAAGGGTTTGGTCGGGGGCCAGGATCACGCAGCCTATACCTTCTCGAAACACAGCCCGCATCGTGGGCGTCGCCCCCGGGGAACCCACTTCGACTGCCCTCAAATCCCGGTCCACGTTATAATCGCCGCCTTCGGCGGTTCCGATGGGATCCGGTAGAAAGGCGAGCTCCTGGTCAAAAACCTGTTGCAGACTTCGGTTGCCCGTGAACAGGCCATTACACATGAACACAGCCTGCTGCCCCCGTGCCACCATGGCTCGCTGAGGAGCCCAGTAATCGTAGTCTTCCTGTTGTTGTGAAAACGCAGGTGACGAAAATAGCAGAGTAAAAAAGGAAAGCAGAATTGTACGAGTTTTCATGTGGTACCCCTCCGATCAGATGGGTATAGAATAGAAGCTATTGCCGCGCAAGTCCAAGTGAAAAACACGAGCCGGTGAGTGACAACAAACACAGGAGACTGGCCGCTGCAGCCCCAAAGCCTGGCTAGCAAGTCTTATCGACAATCGTATAGCCTGTTATTTCCAGTCGCAGCAGGTGCTGTAACAGCACTTGCGCAGTTGCAAATTGTCAGTCATGCTCAGCACTGAATTCATAGAGGAGAATCGTGAAATGCCCAACTTAAAACATCTACTTTCCACCGTCCTGCTGGCGTCGGTATTTGCCGCCGCCCACAGCAGCGCCCAGGAGCGAACCTACATCAATCCTAACCATGCCGCGCAAGTCAATGTGTCGCCTTTTAGCGGTGCGGTGCTAAGCGATGACACCCTATACCTATCTGGCACCCTGGGTTTGGAGAACGGGCAGCTGCCGGCGGATCCTGCAGATGAAGCACGCAATGTGTTGAACAGCATCAAGACACAATTAGAAGCGGCTGGCATGAACATGGATGATTTGACCTACGTGCAAATCTTCTGTTCTGACTTATCGCTTTATCAAGTATTTAACGACGTGTATCGCACTTTTTTTACTCAGGAGTTTCCTGCGCGAGCCTTTATTGGGGCTGGTAGTTTGCTGTTTGATGCACACTTTGAGATTCAGGCCATAGCCGTTAAACGCTAACATGCGAAATCAGGGGCGAGGGTCGGGCTTGCTGAAAAGTGTGGACTGACTTCAAGCCCGACTTTCACAATCGCCAGAAACTCATCGGCTTTTCCTTCTTGAATGGACAGTTCGGAGGTGACCACCAGGAACAGGGCAAAGAGTAAGGGCATGGCTGATTTTTGTCCTGTTTTACTGTGGCGGGGAGGATCATTATCCACAAGCCGCTGCCAAAATCTGTCCGCAGTCCAGCGGGCAAACGAAACAGGTTTTCAGGAGGAAAATATCTTTATTTTCTGGCTCGTAATGGCTTTACTCTGTCTCTGGTTCCTATATGCTGTCAAGCAAGGTCTACTACTAATGAGGGAACATAAAGATGCTCAAATCAGCAGGCATAAATAGAAGAACTTTCATGAGGAACGCCAGCCTGACAGCCTTTGCGGGTGCCACGGGTGGTTTGGCCACCGCTGCCAGGCAGGCCATTGCAGCCAGCAGCCCGAAAATGGCTAACGGCAAGTACGATTTCGATACCGTCTACAACCGTGCTGACCACAATACCGCGCGTTGGGACTCCCCACCGCGCCGCTACCCCGACGGCACTTTCAAATACGGCATGGGTGTGGCCACCATGGATTTCGAGTGCGCACCGTGCATCACTGACGCTATTGCCGAACGCAATGAGCATCACAGTTGGGGCTATATGAGCAGTACTGAATCACTGCGTGATGAAATCATAAAATGGAATGGCGAGTGGCACGGTATTGACCTTCCCCGGGAATCTGTCGTTATCTCCGACGGCATCTATGGCGGCATGATTGCCGCCATGCGCTCATTGGCAGGCCCTGCCGGCAGGATTTTAATCAATACGCCTGCTTATTCCGGGTTTTACACCATGACAAGGAAAGCGATTACTCCCACGGTTGATAGCCAATTGGCGAAGAGGAATGGCCGTTACCAGATTGACTGGGAAGACCTGGAGGCAAAGATGACCCCTGATGTCAGGGGGATGATTGTCTGTAATCCACAGAATCCTACCGGCAATGTATGGACAGAGGAGGAGCTACTGCGAATCGGCCGTTTGTGCCTGGATCATAATATTGTCGTCTTTGCGGACGAAATTCATTCCGATTTTGTGCGCAAGGGGCACAAATACACACCGTTCGGCAGCTTGCCTGACGCCGCAGTGGTGAATAACAGCATTTCTTTTAATGCCATCAGCAAGACCTTCAATCTGGCGGGCATGAAGAATGCCTATTATTACTCCAGCAATCCCAGGTTATTGGAAAGAGTGAATCAGTACCACCACGCTGCAATTAGCACCCTGGGTGTGGTGGCGAACGAGGCAGCTTATAAGCACGGTCGCGATTGGTTCGAGCAGGCGAAAGCCTATCTTGATGGCAGCCACGACATGCTTGAAAGTTACATTAAGCAGCACATGCCCACTGTGGGTTACACCCGTAACGAAGGCACCTTCATGACCTTTCTGGATTTTAGTAAGACCATGGCTTCCATTGGTGCGCAGCAGCAATACAAGAGCCACGGCAAAGCGACACCGGAAGAGTACTTCCAGGATTGGCTGGTGCATAACTCAGGTGTTTATTTGAATCCGGGTTCCAACTATGGCACCGGTGGCGCTGGCCATATGCGCATGAACATCGCCTCATCACGTCTGCTGCTCAAAGAGGTTTTTGATGCCATGGCCGCGGCGGTTAACGCGGTCTAAAGAAAGTATCGGAGGGTGTCGGAGAGGAATCAGGATGAAGTTCCAGCCTCTTTGTGTAGCTTCAACGTTTTTTCATCAAGGACAACTACCCCGAATAGCCAAAAAGTATTTTATTTTTTGAACACCGACTTCGCGGGAAGAGGAGAAAAACTCATGAAAATGACTCGTCGCGGTTTCGTAGGAACAGTGGGTCTTGGCAGTGCTGCCGGACTTCTTTCAAGCGCAGGATTCACCACTCGTCATGCCAATGCCGCTTCAGGTTCTGAGGACGGGAAAGTTTATGATGGCGGCATCATGCAGCTCAACCAAAATGAGAGTGCACGCGGACCAGGCCCTAAAACCATGGAGGCGATTCGCTCTCATGTCACCAAACGGGTAGGCCGGGGTTACGCGCCGGACCACGTTAACGAATTAACAGAAACTCTCGCTGACGGGTACGGAATAAGCACCAACAACGTCATACTGGCCACCGGTTCTACCCCGCTTCTGCGCGGTGCTGCGCGGGCTTTTTGCTCCGCTGACAAGCCCCTGGTTTCGGCTGACCCTAGCTACGGAACCTGCGCTCAGGTCGCCAGGCAAATAGGCGCAGGACTAAAGAATGTTCAAGTCGATAGTGTCGGGAGTATCAATATCGAAGGCATGGCCGCCGCCGCAAAAGGTGCGGGCATGGTGTATTTCTGTAATCCGAATAATCCAACTGGCACGGTACACTCTGCGGCTGTAGTCGAAGCTTTTATACGACAGGTTCAAAGTGAATCTCCCGATACCAGGATGCTAATCGATGAGGCTTACATCGACTACGTAGCCGACGGCGTGATGCAAACCGCGCTGCCTCTGGCAATGGAGTTTGAGAATGTGTTTATCGCGCGCACTTTCTCAAAAGCACATGGTATGGCAGGACTGCGCGTAGGCTACGCGATGGGTCAGGAGCAAACGCTGGATGCTATTGACGGTGCCTGGGGCATGGGCGATGTAAATATGTTGAGTGCGATAGCTGCCATTACGTCGTTCAAGGATAAACAACACATTGACTGGGAACGCCAGCAGAATGCGGAGGTTCGTGCCTTTGTTGCAGGGGCTTTTAACGACATGGGGTTCGAAGTGACAAACTCCCACACAAATCATCTCTTCGTTAATCTGCGCCGGCCAGCGAAGATTTTTCGTGACGCTTGTTTAGAGCACAAAATTCTGGTTGGTCGCGATTTCCCGCCTTTGCATAACACACACTGCCGAATCTCAATGGGTAGCAGAGAAGAAATGCACAAAGCGATGGAAGTGTTTCGTAAAGTGCTCGCTTGAGTACGGGATAAATGCAGGCAAGGCAATAAGCAATAAGCAATAAGCAATAAGCAATAAGCAATAAGCAATAAATAAAAGGATAAACAAAAACGGGGAGGGTTTTATCAATTGATGAAACACTCCCCGTTTCTGTAAGGACGCGATATGTCGGCGTACACACCCCCCAGGGTTTGGGCATGGGACAAAGAGAGCGGCGGCAGCTTTGCCGGCATCAATAAACCCACGGCCGGGGCTCAAGAAGAACGGATTCTGCCAGTCGGCAAACATCCACTGCAATTGTATTCTGTTGCAACTCCCAATGGGGTGAAGGTGACCATCATGCTGGAGGAGTTATTGGCCCTGGGCCATCAGGGTGCAGAGTACGATGCCCATTTGATTCGAATAGGCCAGGGAGATCAGTTTGGCAGCGATTTCGTTGCCATCAACCCTAACTCCAAAATCCCGGCTCTACTTGACCGCAGCACAGAGCCTCCGGCCCGAGTTTTTGAATCCGGTGCTATTCTGATTTATTTGGCAGAAAAGTTTTCAGCGTTCTATCCGCAAGAACCGTCTGCCAGAGCAGAGTGTTTGTCGTGGCTAATGTGGCAGATGGGTGCAACTCCTTTTTTGGGCGGCGGCTTTGGTCACTTTTACGCCTATGCGCCGGAGAAGTTTGAGTACCCGATTAATCGATATGCCATGGAAGTAAAACGGCAGTTGGATGTGTTGAATCAGAATCTGGCGAGCAGGCGCTATCTATGCGGCGATGACTACAATATTGCCGACATAGTTACTTACCCCTGGTACGGCGCATTGGTGTTAGACAATATTTACGAAGCGTCAGAATTTCTTGATGTGGCTTCCTGCAAGAATGTTGTGCGTTGGGCGCAAGAAATCGAAGAACGCCCCGCAGTGCTACGCGGCCGGCGCGTTAATCGTGTTTGGGGGCCAGAAGAAAAGCAAATGGCGGAACGTCACGACGCGAGTGATTTCGGGGATGAAGGGAACACGCCTGACTTGACAACCCAAGGCGTTAAGTTGTGAATCCCCATCAGCGGGTGCCGTCACAGCCGACCGCCATAGCGGTAATACCCAGGCGATTGAACAAAGCGGTGTCCTGGTCTTCTTCGGGGTTGTCCGCTGTCAGCAATGTGTTGCCGACAAAAATCGAATTGGCACCGGCAAAGAAACACATTGCCTGTAGTTCATCACTCATGTCTGTGCGACCCGCCGACAAGCGAACATGGGATTTTGGCATCAGGATGCGCGCCAGCGCAATGCTGCGCACAAATTCAATCGGATGCAGTGCTGCAACATCAGCCAGTGGCGTGCCTGCGATTGGAATCAGCATGTTGACAGGAACACTTTCCGGATGCGCCTCTAATGTGGCCAGTGTTAGCAACATATCCACACGATCCATTTGCTGCTCGCCCATGCCGACGATGCCACCGGCACAAACCTTGATGCCTGCGGCACGAACACGCTCTAAAGTGTTGATTCGATCTGCGAAGGTGCGGGTTGTAATAATTTCGGAGTAATACCGTTCGGACGTATCAATATTGTGGTTGTAATAATCCAGCCCCGCCTCTTTCAGACGCAACACCTGATCGTCCTCCAGCATACCCAGGGTCATACAGGTTTCCATTCCCAACTCCTTGACGCCAGCAATCATCGTTTCCAGGGCTGCCATATCGCGGTCTTTCGGGCTCCGCCATGCAGCACCCATGCAATAGCGAGTCGCGCCGTTTTCCCTGGCTTTGCGCGCTTCCGACAGAACCCGTTCAACCTCCATCAACTTACTGGCTGACAGCTCGGCACCGTTGCATGTGGACTGGCTGCAATAGGCGCAATCTTCGGGGCAACCACCGGTTTTGATGCTTAATAGTTGACTGCGCTGCACCTGATTGGGGTCAAAATATTCGCGGTGGATTGAATGTGCCTGAAATAACAAATCATTCAGGGGAAGATTATACAAAGTGTCCGCTTCTTCGCGCGTCCAGTCGGTACGCAGGGTTGTTGCCAAACCGTTTTTCATTGGATTTTCCCTTAACTCGATATAGCCGTAGCAAGTTTTAAAATTTTGTAATCATTATACCCTGCGAGAACAGTTATTAAAAAAATAATGATAAAACAGGATTTACGTTTCCATTCAACCAGTAACGTACCCGGTGTCAAAACATCTGCAAGTGTCCGCTTTAGGTGCCATGGCATTTGTCCGTGCTTCCACTGCGCGAAGCGGTTCACGCAGTCGCTTCCCTGGCATTTCCAATTTCCATCCCGTCCTGTCCGCTGAAGCAGAAGGCAACAAAGGCGAGCAAATTTTTGCCTCGGGACTTGAGTTGTCAGTCAGTGCCAGAATTTCTTGACGAAGTAAAAGTTTTGACACTAGAATGCCAGATTCTTGCGCCATCGACCTGGAGATAACTATGTTGAATATGACGATTTTGGGCAGGGCTACATTAAGCCGCCTGGTTCCCCTTGTGCTTCTGACTTCACTAAATTTCAGCTTTGCCGCCGAAAGTCCAGAAAGCGCCATTATCAATTTCGTTGACAGTCGCTATGAAGAGACCGCGAGACTCGCCAGAAATATCTGGGAACTGGCGGAAGTCGGCTATCAAGAAACGCAAAGCAGTGCTTTATTACAACAAGCCCTGCGACAGCAAGGATTTAGCGTCACGGCGGGAGTGGCCGCCATCCCCACCTCCTTTGTTGCCGAGTTTGGCCAGGGGGAGCCGGTGATCGCGATTCTCGCGGAATACGATGCGCTACCAGGCATTAATCAAGATGCTGTCTCATTCCGAAGTTTGGTTGAGGAAAAAACCGCTGGGCACGCCTGTGGACATAATTTGTTTGCTGCCGGGTCCATAGGTGCTGCGATTGCCATCAAGGAATGGCTCGATGCTGATCAGGGTCAGGGAACCATTAGAGTGTATGGAACACCGGCAGAGGAGGGAGGTGCCGGTAAAGTCTACATGGTACGGGAAGGACTGTTTGAGGATGTGGATATTGCCTTGCACTGGCATGCCGGAGATTCAAATTCAGCCGCCGCCAGCACTTCATTGGCAAACCGCTCTGCCAAATTTCGCTTCAGGGGTGTATCGGCTCATGCAGCCGGTGCTCCTGAGAAAGCACGCTCTGCCCTCGATGGTGTGGAAGCGATGAACTACATGATGAATCTGATGCGTGAGCATGTGCCACAGCAGACACGCATACACTATGTCATTACTGCGGGCGGCAATGCGCCAAATGTAGTGCCGGATTTCGCCGAAGTGTTCTATTACCTGCGCCATCCGAATGCTGACATGGTGAAACAGCTTTGGCAGCGCCTGGAAGCTGCTGCCGAAGGAGCGGCTGCCGGCACTGGCACTTCCGCCGACTGGGAAATTATTCACGGTATCCATGCTGTGATGGTGAATGAAACCCTGGCCAGGATGATGCACGAGAAGCTAAGCCTGGTTGGGGGCATCGAATATACCTCCGCAGAACAGGAGTTTGCGGAGCGCATATACCAGACATTTGACCAGCCGAGACTGGCACTTGGCAGCGAGAGTGAGATACAGCCCTATAATTCCAGCCTTGGATACGGCTCCACTGATGTGGGAGATGTCTCGATCACCGTGCCCACTGTAGGTCTGCGTACAGCGACCTGGGTACCCGGAACCTCCGCACACAGTTGGCAGTCGACTGCCGCCAGTGGCATGAGCATCGGCTTCAAGGGCGCGCAGGTGGCAGCCAAGACACTGGCTCTGGCGGCTATCGAATTATTCGAAAACGAAGAATTGAGGCTTGCCGCAGCGCGCGAATGGGAAGCGCAGCGGGGTCAGGACTATCACTATGAGTCCTTGCTGGGGGACAGGTCACCGCCGCTGGACTATCGCCGATAGAGACTGTGCAAAAATCTAACATTTGTCATTCCTGCACCGTCCCGTCATTCCTGCGAAGGAGACTGTGCAACAAACGCCAGCTCACCAACCCACTATTGAGCATTTTGAGTCCTGTGCGGGTAAAAAAGGATTCTTATGGAAAGCAGGCAGGTAAAATAAGCTTGTTTATTGCAAAAATAAGCATTTCTGGCATAAACCATCGAATAGTGGACGCAAAAACAAAGATGTCGCTTGATTTCTTCCATCACGGCTTCAATATTGCCTGCTTTTATAGCTAATAGCAGCTTATTGAACAGCATGTTCAAAACACGCTTAAAGTTATAGCAAAACATAATCAGTGCCCAATCAAAACCATAGGCACCGGATACTTTTTCTTTGCCTCTGACCAGGTAGTGATCCCTGCCTAATGACCGCTTTATGGTGCCAAAAGGATGCGCCACAATCGCCCCTCTTCTTTTGCTAATCGCCTTTGCTGATTCTGTTTGCATCAACTCGCGCCAGGATTGCATAAAGGCTTCCCAGCGCCATATTCTTCGGTGAGGTGTTTGCTTTGCCAGGCACTCGCTACGCAAAGGGCAAGCCTTGCAATCTGTGGCACTGGTGCTATAAATAAACCCAGGCTTACCTTTGGATAGGCTTGGGCTTGCTGTTTTTGTCAGTGTTTTGTTGTTGGGGCAGGTGTATTCGTCTTGCGACCCTCTAAGATGTACAACAATAGACAAAATCCTCTTTAGTGTATCTGCCAGTCTTCTTTTGTTTCTGTTGCGTATCAATAGGTGGGATAATCGGAGGTGGGATGATTGGGTGGATTTTGTCATCAACACAATTCTTTAATGAGATTGATATTTTGGCACAGCAAAACAAATTCCTTAAACGTATTCTTGAGTGCTGCGGCATTATTTTTTCTAAAATTAGCAATCGTCTTATAGGTGGGCTTTAAGCCTTGCAATAACCAGATAAGCTCGATATTTCTATGGGTTTCCCGAGCCAGGTGGCGGGAACTTCTTATTTTATTGGTATAGCCGTAAATGTAGAGTTTCAACATCAATTTTGGGCAAAAGGCGGGGCGGCCATTGTTGTTTTTGTCGCTATATCTTGTCTTAAAGCCCAAGGCATCAACTTCTAAACTATCCACATAGGCATCAATGGCACGAACCGGATCATTCTCGCCGATCCTCTAGCCGCTCTGGGAATAACAGTTGTTGCTGGCGATTTAAACCGTGTATGTAATCACTCATAAAGCCTCTGTTTAATGATTAGAATCAGTTAGTTATGTTCGTTATTGTATCATAATTGAGCCAGGTTCTGGATGTTTATTACTGTAATTATTGGGTATTTTTACAGAGGCGGTGTATCGGCTTAAAATACCAGCAAGGTCGGTGAATTAGGGCAGTAATGAGAATGTGACCAGGGGTGGTGGTTTTTTTGCACAGTCTCGAAGGCAGGAATCCGGTTAAAGGTTCTTTTCAAAACCCGGCCACCATTTTCAATTTTTCATTGCCCGCCGAAGGGCATTTACATGGATGGACAGGATGAATAAGAGGATTGGCGCGGTTAGCTTATGGCCAGGTTTTATACGTGTTTACAAATCGACTAAGTAGTAATTGTGCCTCCGGCACTTGTTCATGCTCAATAGTTGCAATCAATTTTTCGGCCGATTCGGCGGGGAAATAGCCGCAGTCTTTGTATACGTTTATGCGAACGGCAAATCCCGCGGCGTCTGCCTCCGGGTGAAATTGGGTCGCATAGATATTGTTTTTGAGTCTAAACATTTGCACCGGGCAGGCATCATTGCTGGCCAGCAGTACCGCGCCCGGCGGGGTAACATCACAGGCTTCCTTATGTCCCAGCAAGACCCGAAAAGAATCCGGCAGGTCTTTCAGCAGGGGATCATTCCTGCCCTCACTGCTTAGATGAATTGTTGAACCGCCCACAGGTTCCGCGAATTTGCCAGAAACAGCTGCGCCCAGATAATTCCCCAACAAGCCATTTCCTGAACAACAGCCAAGAAAAGGAAAGTCCTGTTCAACTATGTCATCAAATAAGCGTTCAAAGCCGGATTCGATGCGTAGCTGAATGGGCGATTTTTTGTGCTGCGGGGTACTGACATCAAACGGACTGCCGCCCACGATAATGGCCGAATACCGATTCAGGTTTATATTCTGCATGCCGCAGCGTTCCACTCGCAGCCGTTCGACTTCGGCATCACCCAGTCCACCGTAGAATTTTATGGCCGCAAACTCATTGTCGGCGGCAGCATCTTCGGGGCGAAGCTGAATGATCAGAACGGGTTTTGACATGATTGGCCTGCCTGGCAGTCTTGAGCCAAGAGCTTATTGAATTGTTCCCGTGCAAGCAAATGCGGCAGAGGACACAAGTTGTACCTTAAATTTAGCTTCCAGTCGTCGTTGAGCGGTGCTGCCGTTGACACTAAACCCGGACAGTGCCCGTTGAACGAAGCCCAAACAATTCATAGAGAATAGGCAAACAGTAAAGGCGAAACGGCAATAGCAAGCGATACTGTCATTTACAGTGCCTACTTCTGCTTTGCGCAAACAGCGTGTTGGCCGGTCTATTCTGCAATTCCCGCCACTGATAGTTTATCGACGATGCTGAACCCTATTTTTTAGATGCCCCCCAGAGAATGAAACTTGGTTTCGTAAAAGTCGGCGATGCCTTCTTTGCCACCCTCGGAGCCTATACCTGATTGTTTCCAGCCTCCAAAAGGAGCGACTTCAGTTGAGAAAACGCCAGAATTAGAACAGACGATACCGTATTCGAGATTTTCAGAAACTCGCATTACCCGACCCACGTCCCGACTAAAAAAGTAAGCGGCCAGGCCGTATGGCGTTGCGTTCGCCCTGGTCACCACTTCGTCTTCTGTTGTAAAAGTTTGCACGGCGGCGATGGGTCCAAATATCTCTTCATTGGCCAGACGCATTGACTCGCTGATATTAGTCAACAAGGTGGGTTGGAAAAAGTTATGGCCAAGCTCATGACGTTCGCCGCCCAATAAGATTTCTGCGCCCCTGGCTTTGGCATCCGCCATCAACTCATTTATTTTTTCCAGGGCTTGTTGGTTTATCAGAGGTCCTATCTCGGTACCTTCCTCGAAACCATCGGCTACTTTAAGTACGCTAATGGCTTGCTTTAATTTCTCAATAAATTCTTTGGACACGGTTTCATGCACAAAAACGCGATTAGTACAGACGCAGGTTTGGCCACAGTTTCGAAATTTTGTGGCCACACAATGGACTACGGCCGCGTCTATATCGGCATCGTCAAACACAATGAAAGGCGCGTTGCCTCCCAGTTCCAGGGAAATTTTCTTTACCGTGGAGGCGCATTGAGCCATCAGTATTTTCCCTGTTGCTGTCGAGCCGGTGAAAGTAAATTTCGCGATTTTTTGGTGCTGGGTAAGAACCTCACCAATAGCCTGACTATCACTTCCCACTACCACGTTAAGAACACCAGGGGGTATGCCGGCACGATGGGCTAACTCGCACAGGGCCAGGGCAGACAAGGGTGTACCAGGATCAGGCTTGATGACAACAGTACAGCCCGCCGCCATCGCTGGTGCAGCCTTGCGCGTTATCATCGCGTTGGGGAAGTTCCAGGGTGTAATGCAAGCAACCACGCCTACCGGCTGCTTATAAACCTGTAACCTCCTGTCAGTGGCAACGGTAGGAATAATGTCTCCCATCACCCGTTTACATTCTTCGGCATAGAATTCGATAAAGCCCGCGCCGTACCTTACTTCACCGATGGCCTCATTCAGGGGCTTACCTTGCTCAGCAGTCATCAATGCACCGAGATCGTCTGCATTTTGCAGAATTAATTCATACCATTTGCGCAGGTAGGCGGCGCGTTCTTTGGCGAGTATTTTGCGCCAGCCAGTAAAGGCGATAGCCGCTGCCTCCACAGCCTCGGCGGTATCGGCCGCATTGCTGTCCACAGTCCTGGCGACCCGTGTTCCATTGGCGGGATTGTAGACTTCGATGTGCCCGGCAGAACCTGAAACCCATTTTCCGTTTACGTAGTTCTTGGTTCTGATCAGTGTTGGGTCTTGTAGCTTTAACATAGTTTGGGTACTCAATTAAGTTGGCTCGACTACGCTTTGCAAGAGGGCGTGGTCGAGGCAAGAATTCGGTCGAGAGAGCAGGTCAATTGCTTCACTTCCTCGCTGGTATTGTAGTGTGCCATAGAACATCGAACCACGCCGTCTGTGGTATTGCTTATTTGCAAATTGTCTAATAAGCGTTTTGCATAGAAATGTCCGTGGCTAATCGCGACCTTGTCCCGGGCAACGGCTAGCGCGATTTCTTTAGATGCCATTTTTTCACAGACAAGGGAAAAAGTTGGCACTCTGCAATTCTTCTGACTTTCGCCACTTCCTACTAGCCGAATATCGGGATTTGAATTCACAAAGTCCAGGAATTTTTCAGCCAGGATTTGTTCATGACCGGCAATCAATCCATACAATAACTGGGTACGCCTAAAAAAAGAAGTCTCCTGGCCATCGAAGTGATGCGAGTAAAGTGCATCAAAATAGTCAGCGATCCCAACCAATGAAGCGATAGACTCGTGATTGGGTCCAGCAGGGTTCATTTTGTGTGCCAGGTCGCTTTCCTCAAAAAAATAGTGATACTGCCCCTTCGCCTGTTGCAGCCTTTCTCGTTTTCCGTAGAGACAACCAAGGTGTGGGCCAAATAGCTTATAGAAACTGAACAAATAGAAATCTACATCCCAGTCTTTCACCCGCATGGCACGATGGGGCGCATAGGCGACTCCATCAACACAGACCATGGCATCAGCAGCATGTACTTTTTCTGTTATGGCTTTAACGTCGTTGATAGTACCGGTGATATTGGACACATGAGGGAAAGCCACCAACCGCGTTCTTTCATTCAGTAGTTGATCCAGGCCGTCGGGGTCAAGGGCGACAGTTTCGCTCCCTGGCGGCCACTCAATAATGGTAAGCCCAAACTCGGCAAGGCATCTCCACGGGCCTGAATTCGCCTCATGGTTCAAAGTGGCAACTATTATTTCATCACCAACTTGCCACTGATGCCGAAGGGCCTGGGCCAGGACATAAACAGTGAATGACGTGGAGGCGGTGATGGAAATTTCATCAGGCTCTGCTCCCACAAATTCAGCCATTAGCGTATGGCCTGAATTTATTCGCTCTGCGGCATCAGACGATTCAGGGAAAGGATAGCCCGGCTGCACCCGGGTTTCGGCCATATAGGCGCTAATCCGTTGCACCACCGAGTTTGGCACGAAGGCTCCACCGGCACTTTCGAAGAACGCCCATTGCCAATGATTGGCGGGATACTGGGCTCTAACGAAATCCAAATCGAGATGAGGTTTTGTGAGCATAGTGATAAATTCGATTAGCCTGGTCGTTGATGCCTTGTCTCGGCTAGTATATACCAGTAAGTGCGTGTGGCTAAGCCTGCCTGCCTGAAAATTGATCAAACAGACACGGCTGTAACCGGATTAGAAAATAGCAGACGGAACCCGGTTCAAACAAATCGTGAGAGTGTATTGGCATAAAAATTAGTTGAACAGGGCAAAACCCCCGTCATCACATGCTATCCTGTTCACAGAATTTCACCCAGAAGAGACAAGTCATGAGTTTGAGTCGCGAATTTTTAGAGGATATGGAGTTTTTGAACCTGTTTGATCTGGAGAACTCCCGGGGTGGCATCAAAATACATCAGCAAGCCGCCCCGGCGAGAATTGCCTCGGCCAAACGTCTTTTCGAGAAGAGTTTTATCAGCCTTGAGGACGGTGGCTATCTTACGCCACTGGGCATTGAGGCTGCCGAACATGCCCAGGCTTTGGTGACCATGTTGCAGGACAAATCCTGACTGGTTATCGTCTGCTGCGGGCAAGTCGTTGCGGACACCGTGGACAGAATCTTCGGCAATCGAACTGACAGCCGTTGCTGCCAGATTGGCATTTACGCCCTGGTTTTCGGCTTACTGGCGGCGGAATCAAGGCGATCAGGTTTCGCTTCTACAGTAGCAAGGAATTATTACCGTATTTCAGTCATTTTCCATTCCTGCCTTATTCTCGTTACTCTATAATGGGCTTGTCGGAAAATGGAGTTTTTAGTTTGTTGTGAATATTTAAGTCATTGCTAGTAAAAATTTTATTTTCTTAAAATTGGACTGATTTTGAATTAACCGACAAGCCCATAATAATCTCGAAAGCCAAAATCATCTATCGACCTTACTGCTTTTGCCAAGTTATGCTGGAGAAGACTGCGTGAATATCACAAAAAAATTACTGTTCCTTACTATGCCGTTTCTGTTTCTGGGGCAGACCCATGCGCAGGACGCGCCCAACATCGAATTTGGCGGCCGTATCCAGGCAGATGCGACTTACTACAATAACGATGTCTTCAAATATCAAGATGGCAGCGAAGTGCGTCGAGCGCGATTGTTTATACGGGGCGATCTGACTGAACACTGGGACTACAAGTTGCAATACGATTTCGCGCCGGACGACCCTGAATCAAAGGATATTTATATCCGCTACAACGGCTTTGACAATACCCGAATCACGCTAGGGAACTTCAAGGTATTTGGTGGCCTGGAAGAGCTTACCAGCTCCAACAACATGAGCTTTACCGAGCGTGGACTACCCAATGCCCTGGTGAAGGGCCGCCGGGTTGGTGTTGGCTATCAGAACTGGAGCGAAGCTTATTCCATCGCGATTGCTGCTTACGGGCACGAAGCGAATAACCTGGCAAGAGGCCGAGGTGTTTCCGCGCGTTTCGCTTACAGACCAAACCTGGGTGAGGGAAAACTGTTGCACCTGGGTTTACATATTGCGCGGGACAACGATGATGGCAGTACAACGCGGCTTCGAACGAGACCGGAAACCCATCAAGACTCGCATCGGATAATTGATACCGGCACTCTGGTCGATGTCGATCAACGTACTACGCTTGGATTCGAAGTGTCCTATGTGAATGGTCGATTTTCCGCGCAGAGCGAAGTGACAAACCAGCAAGTAAAGCGCAAATTTTCGCCGGATTTCAACGCAGATGGCGGCTATATTTATGCCAGTTATTTTCTAACCGACGACAGTCGCCCTTACAGTAATAGCAATGCGGCGTTCACTACGGTTAGACCCTCATCGGATAAAGGCGCATGGGAAATCGCTGCGCGTTTTAGCACCCTGGATCTTAACGATGGCCCGATTCGTGGCGGCAAAGTGGACAGTATGACCCTGGGCGTGAACTACTACATGAGCAGCGATCTGCGTTTCAGTGCAAACTATGTCATGGCTGAGGGCGAAACACTGGCAGACACTGATGAACCCGGCGCCCTGCAACTTAGATTGCGTTACAGCTTCTAAAACTCGTGAAAAGCTGCCGGGCTTGTTTACGCCGACAGCTTTTTCTTTTCCCGCTTCAGCGTTTCTTTGTAGCCTGAAATACTCTCACCAACAATACTCTTGCTAACAATACCCACGCTAACCATGTCCTCCAATTAACCCTCCAATTAATTTACTGCAAGGCGCTTGTATTCTGTTAGCATCAGCTGTCATCCTTCATTCAGCGTGCCAAACTGGTGTGTAGACTCAGTATTTCCAATCTATAAATGCGCCTGCAGGGTGGCAAGAGAGCGTTTTGTCAGCCAGCTTTTAGTGTTGTGCGTAGAATGTGAAAAACAGCTTCAACAAATCCAGATAAAAAGCCCGTGAGCCAATTTACTGAGAAATTCCACAGCAAGCTCCACAGCAATGGCCACAGCGGCGATACACCAGGGTCACAGCTATGCAATCTGTCATCAATTTCTTCAAGTCATCTGCATTTGTGTCATTTTCACTGTTCTCGCTATTAAGCAGCCAGCTTGCCGCACAGGGTATGCCGGGCACGGAAAACGGCGAATGGCGCTATTTGGAAGGTGACTCCGGTAACAGCCGCTACTCCCCCTTGAACCAAATCAACGCCAGTAATTTTTCCGATCTGGCGCAGTGACAATTTCGGGCCCAACCTCGACTATTTCTCCCGTTCAACACCAGTCTATGTGGACGGCATGCTGTATACAGTAGCGACTCCCAGGCGGCAGGTCATTGCCATGGACCCTGCCACTGGCGAAAACCTGTGGACGTTTCGTGAGCCGGCCACTATTCGACACCAACGGTCTCCACGTCAGGCTTATGGCAAGGGGGTTGCTTATGCCGAAGTGAATGGTCGCGGTGTCATTTATATCACCACGCCAGGTTTCTTTCTTTGGCCGCTGGATGCCAAAACTGGACGACCTTTGGAAAACTGGGGAGAACCAGTCCCACTGGATGGTTTTGCCCAGACTGGTGCCATCGACCCGATCCCCTGGCTGGTTGAAGATTGGGATCCCTGGCAAGACTATGTAGTAGCCGGTGACAGTTACGATGCCGACTACGGTATTCCCCCAAGAGCTGGGCATGGTTACCGCGTCGGCGGCGCCCATAGTAGTGAATGGTATGGTTATGTATACCGCCCTTGGGCGTCACTGAATTTCACAGAAAGGGAATTTCGTATTTTCATGCTGCAAGCCGCAGTTTAACTAGCGTTAATCCACTTTGCAGGGGGGCGGACGGACGGGGTTGTCTGTCACGGTATATGTGATTGCTTTTGCTGCCCTGGATCCAGATTAGTTGCATTCCGGGTAAAAAGTTGGGACAAACTGCATGGGGTTTATGAGAACTCCTGTTAGTGTAAAATAAGCATCATAGGAGTGTTTATGTTTATCCCGAAATTTCAAATCAGCCCAAAACTGAGCAAAGCTCTTATGGAAATTGAGACTTGCCGCCAGGCTGTCGCTGACTTGCCCGTTACGGTAACTTTGCTTGAAAGCTTGCGTAAAAGTGCCCGGCTTGTTTCCACCCACTATTCAACTCAGATTGAAGGCAATCGTCTGACGCAGGAACAGATCCAGGAAGTTGTCCTGCAAGGTGGGACATTCCCCAATCGGGAACGAGACGAGCAAGAGGTTCGTAATTATTACCGCGCCCTTGATTACGTGGACACACTTCTCGCCTCCCCGGCGAGTTGACGGAGGCACACATTCAAACCCTGCACGGGCTGGTCATGGACGGCAAGAACAAGCCCACCCCATACCGTGACGGGCAAAACATCATCCGTGACAGCGCCTCCGGCAGTATCGTTTACATGCCACCAGAAGCAAAGGATGTGCTGGAATTAATGACCGAACGGCGCGATTGCTGACAAACCTGCTTCTCCATAAAACGGGGTACGGCCTCAAGGGCATCTATTCGCTTGAAGAATACTATGCACGAGACCTTGGCGCCTATTATGAGGCCCTGACGGTCGGGCCGTCTGATAACTACTACATGGGCCGTGCGGATGCCGATCTGGCTGGGTCAAATATTTTTGCCTTGGCATGGCAGACGCTTTTTCAACGGTTCGCGTCAAGGCGGCAAAGGCTGCCAAGAAGTCCGCTCCGGATCAGACAGAGCAATTACGCAAACTGGACATCCGTCAACGCCGGGTTCTGACCCTGTTTAAAACAGACGCACAAATCACCACAAAGCAAATCGCCGGGCATCTTGGCATTCATCGCCGTACCGCTCTTAACCTTTGCAATGCATGGTCAACAGACTGGTTTAACGATCCCCGTAAGGAAGCTGACATATTGCGAAAGGTGATTACTAAACGCCTCGCTGATTTAGAAAGTAAGTCAGCAAATTTCATATCAACGCCAATCGATATTTCAGCACACCCGCCCAAAACTGACAATCAGGGCGGCACAATCTGATGAAAAATTTGATTCGAAAACTATATCTGTAGGCGACACTGTGCAGGTTCGGTATCTCTCTGGAGAAAAGGCCTTGCGTAAAGTAACACTTATCAATGAACTCAATTCACCTGACCAGGGTATGATCCACATCAGCAGGCCTCTTGGTCGAGCACTTCTTGGAGCGGAAGAAGGTGATGAAATTGAAGTTTTAGTGGATAGCTCTGTTCGCGAAGCAATTGCTGAGAACGTTGTCAAAGGCAAGCCCCCGGAATCCGCGAAAAAACAACAACCCAATACCTCTGTAGAATAATGTCCCGTTCTGTCACGGGAAGATGAAGGCCATATCAACCAAACGGAGCCATTGCTTTTTAGCTCTTCACCACAAGTAATGGACTTGACTACCGGGATAAATTTGTCCCCCTGACGATTTCTACGAACATGAGTATCTTGGTGTGTTGCAAAAATTTGGCACCAGGGTAATTGATGAACTGGAGCCAATTACTTTTCAGTATCTAAGCGAAAAACTGGCTCGTGCGCACGGTTTTCAACGAACGGGATCGCAAATTAAAAAACAAGTATGGGCAGCTATTTCAAAAGCCAGGCAAACATCGAAAACACCTAACAGTGTAACAATCTTCTGGCCCAAGGGGGTGAGCCAGCGGCAATCATCCCATTCAGAGGGCTAACTATTGGGAAAGTAAGTAAGTATGGCTTATACTCTGGGCAATGTGCATAATAGCCAGGAATTGGAGAAGCTGCTACTCCATGCAAACCAAAGACAAACATAAAACCTGTGGAAAAGTTTATGCCGACAGTGCCTGTTCCAATCAAAACAACGACAAAAATTAGGCAAGAAAAAACGCCTGTCAAAAACTTGAACATTGCTTATTAGCGGAAAGTGCTAACTGATGGACTCTAAAAAAGACCTCTCCGAAAGGGATATTTGCACTAAGTTTATTCAACCTGCATTAGAAAAAGCAGGCTGGGATACGCTTACCCAAATTAGAGAAGAAGTGTCTTTTACGGAGGGTCGTATTTACGTTAGAGGCAACTTAACCAGCCGTGGCAAGCAAAAAAGAGCGGATTATATCCTCTATTACAAACCCAATATCCCCATCGCCCTTATAGAAGTTAAAAACAACAAACTCTCCGTTAATGCAGGCATACAACAAGGTTTACATTACGCTAAAATACTGGATATTCCATCTGTTTACAGCAGCAACGGCGATGGCTTTTATGAACATGACCGTACTTGCACTGCTGGTCATATTGAAAAAGAACTCTCACTGGATGAATTTCCATCGCCAGAAGTATTATGGCAACGTTATAAAAAATACAAAAACATAGAAACGCAAGAACAAGCGCGTATTTCATCACAAGATTATTTCTTTGATGGCACAGACAGGAAACCGCGCTATTACCAACAAATAGCCATCAATCGCACAGTTGAAGCCATTGCCAGGGGACAAGGGCGTATATTGCTCACCATGGCAACAGGTACAGGGAAAACTTATGCCGCATTTCAGATTATTCACCGTTTATGGAAAAGCAACACTAAAAAGCGAATTCTATTTTTAGCTGATCGAAATGCCTTGATTGACCAAACAAAACGCGGGGATTTCCGTCATTTTAAGGACAAAATGACCGTCATTAGAAAAAAGCAGATTGACAAATCTTATGAGATTTATCTGGCACTCTATCAAGGCTTGACCAATTACGATGAAGACAACGATGCGTATCGACAATTCAGCCCTGATTTTTTTGATTTAATCCTTATTGATGAGTGTCATCGTGGCAGTGCCGCCGAGGACAGCGCGTGGCGCGAAATTCTCAGCTACTTTGGCAAGGCAAGCCATATTGGTTTAACCGCCACTCCCAAAGAAACAACTAACATATCCAGCAGTGAATACTTTGGTAATCCTCTCTATACCTATTCGCTCAAACAGGGCATACAAGATGGCTTTCTCGCACCTTATAAAGTGTTGCGAGTGGGATTGAATATTGATTTAGAAGGCTGGCGACCCGAGCAGGGTAAAACCGATAAACAAGGCGCGCCGATAGATGACCGCATTTACAACCGCAAAGATTTTGATAAAAACCTGGTGATTGACGAAAGAACAGAAACCGTTGCCAGAAAAGTAACTGAATTTCTAAAAAAGACCAATCGCTTTGATAAAACCATTATATTCTGTGTCGATATTGACCACGCCCAGCGCATGAGAGCCGCCATTGCCAATGAAAACAGCGATCTAATGGCAATCAACAATAAATTCGTCATGCAAATTACCGGTGATAATGAAGAAGGCAAGATGGAGCTGGATAACTTCATCAACCCCGAAGAAAAACACCCCGTCATTGCCACCACTTCAAAACTAATGACCACTGGCGTTGATACACAAACCTGCAAGCTCATTGTACTGGATAGCAATATCGGCTCCATGACCGAGTTCAAACAAATCATCGGTCGTGGCACGCGCATCAATGAAGAGTTTGGCAAAACCTTCTTTACCATTATGGATTTTCGTGGTGTTACCGACCTGTTTAGCGACTCCGATTTTGACGGCGATCCCGTTAGAATAAAAGTAATCGGTGAAGACGATGAGATTGAATCGCCTGAAGAAGAAATAAAAAACAATGAGCCTGTCTTTGACGAAGACGGTGAAGCAATTATTTTTGAGACTGAACCACCGTCAATTATTGACGGTGGCGATATTATTGCCGAACACAGCGCAAAATATTATGTGAATGGCGTCAATGTCGCCGTTCTCAATGAGCGCATCCAATACATGGATGGCAATGGTAAACTCATCAATAGCAGCCTAAAAGATTACACTCGCAACAGAGTCCGCGAACAATATCGTTCACTCGATGACTTTATCAATAAATGGAATAGTGCCGATAAAAAACACGCCATTATTAAAGAGCTAACAGAACAAGGTATCGTACTTGAGAATCTAAAAGAAGCGATTGGCAAAGAAATGGATATATTTGACCTCATCTGCCACACCGCCTTTGACCAGCCACCACTCACCCGATCTGAACGGGTCAAGAACGTCAAAAAAAGGAATTACTTCACCCAATACGGCGAACAAGCCCGCAAAGTATTGGAAGCGTTGCTGGATAAATATGCCGATGAAGGCATCGAAAATATCGAAGACATGAAAATACTGCAAGTCAAGCCACTGGATCGGTTTGGCTCACCAGTTGAGATTATAGAATTATTTGGTGGTAAAATGCGGTATTTACAAGCGATTATAGAATTAGAGCAAGAAATTTATAAGGTGGCGTGATGAAAACAGATAAAAGAATTAAACAGAGAGAGAGAGAAATTACAAATAAAATCACCGCTATAGATTTATTTTGTGGTGCTGGGGGGCTCACAAAAGGACTAGAAAAATCAGGAATACAAGTTAACTTAGGAGTAGATATAGATCCTGCTTGCAAATATCCATACAGTGTAAATAATTCGGGGGTTTTCCTTGAGCAATCTTTAACAACTCTATCGGGGGATGATATTCACGGATTCTTTGAAAATGGAAGCATTAGATTACTTGCTGGATGCGCCCCCTGTCAAACTTTTTCAACTTACAATAGAAAGTCAAGTAGATCAGATGGAAGATGGTGGCTACTACTTGAGTTTGCTCGGTTGATAAGGGAAACTCTTCCTGAATTAGTCACCATGGAAAATGTTCCAGGTTTAATTGACCAAGCTGTTTTTGATATCTTTAAAAACAATCTTACCGATTTAGGCTATATGGTGGATCATAAAGTCATTAACTGCTCAAAATATGGATTGCCACAAAATCGGCGACGACTGGTTCTTCTAGCATCAAGAATTGGAAATATCCGACTGTTAGAACCTAAAGAATTTACAAAAAGAACATATAAAACCGTAAAAGAAGCGATAGGTGACCTTGAACCAATTAAAGCGGGTGATTATTTATCAACTGATCCTCTGCATAAAAGCGCCGCCCTATCTAAGTTAAATTTAAAACGAATTAAAGCTTCTAAGCCCGGTGGAACTTGGAGAGAATGGCCTGAATATTTGGTTGCAGATTGCCATAAAAAACCAAGCGGGAAATCATACCCAAGTGTTTATGGTCGCATGAAATGGGAAGATCCTTCCCCTGCAATCACCACTCAATTTATGGGTTTTGGTAATGGTCGATTTGGACATCCAGAACAGAATAGAGGGCTGTCATTAAGAGAAGGCGCTATGCTTCAAGGGTTCCCTAAGAATTATAAATTCATTAAAAAAGGAGAAGCCCCTATCAATAAAGTCATTGGTCGATTAGTTGGAAATGCTGTTCCTGTCACTCTGGGACATTTAATCGGAAAAAGCATCATGAAGCATGTAGGGGAGTTTTAAGATGAATGAATATGAATTAAAAATAGACCTAAATGTTTTGAATCATTTGGGCCTTAATTTATACAGCAATGTCCCTGCTGTTTTATCTGAACTAATTGCAAACGCATGGGATGCAGATTCTACTAAAGTGAAAATCAGAATTTCAAATAACGAGATTTCAATTATAGATAACGGTTGTGGAATGGATGTAAGAGACCTCAATACTAAGTTCTTGAATGTAGGATATCAGCGACGAAAAAAATCTAGTGATGATTTAACACCAAAGTTAAAGCGAAAAGTAATGGGCAGAAAAGGGATTGGTAAGTTGTCAATATTTTCCATTTCCGACCATATTGAAGTGTATACAAAAAAAGAAAATACATTAGGTATTTCAATGAAAGTCGATGACATACGAGCGAAGATAGAGCAAAAGCAACCTTACCACCCAACAGAAGTTACTGTTTCCAGAAACAACGAAATAGAGAGTGAAACAGGGACAACAATCATACTAAAGGAAATCAAGAAAAGGGTAGCATCCTCAATTCATGGCAATTTAAAAAAGCGTGTTTCCCGTCGATTCGATATATGGTCAGACACGTTTAAAGTGTTTATAAATGACCATGAAATTAGCATTGAGGATAGAGACTACTTCCATAAGCTGGAGTTTGCCGCTACATATGGTAATTATCCTAAAGGTAATTTTTCAGAAATTGATGGAGAAAAACTTCATCCTCGTACTACCCTTTCGTTAGAAGGATTAGAAGGAGATAGCATCACTGGATGGATTGGTTTGGTAAAAGAGTCTGGTGGCTTACAAGATGGCAGTGATAACTTAAATAAGATATCGATATTAGCTAGAGGAAAGGTTGCCTTAGAAGATATCTTGGAATTATATAGAGAAGGTGGTCTTTATACAAAATTTCTGATTGGTGAAATTAGGGCAGATTTTTTGGATATAACAGAAGAAGAAGATATTGCAACATCCAGTAGGCAAGACTTCATTCAAAATGATGAGCGATTTATAAAATTAAAAGATTTTATTTTTAATGAGTTAAAATTCATACAAAAAACGAGAGCTGACTACAAAACAGCAGATGGGGCTAAACAGGCAGAAGAAATTCCAGCGATTAAAGAATGGTTAAACGATTTAAAAGGGGATACAAAAGTGTCCGCAAAAAAATTATTTGGTCGTATTAATACAATAGCAACAGATAAAGAGCATAGAAAAACGCTGTATAAGCATGGTGTATTGGCGTTTGAGCATTTACACCATAAAGCAAAACTCCAGCAATTAGATAACCTTGAAGCAGGAAGTCTTGAAATCGCAGTTCAATTATTTTCTGAGTTAGATGATATAGAAGCATCTTGGTATTACCAAATAACTGAGGGTAGGCTAAAAGTTATAAGAAGATTAAAAGAACATATCGAAGGAAATGAACTCGAAAGAATTATACAAGAGCACATATATGAGCATTTGTGGTTACTTGACCCATCATGGGACAGAGCAACTGAAATTCCAGTTATGGAGGAAGCCATAAAAGATCGGCTTGGGCAGTTACAATTAACAGAAGATGAACAAAAAGGAAGACTAGATATTCGGTATAAGAAAGTATCTGGAAAGCATATTATCATTGAGCTAAAGAGGAATTCGGTAAACCCTAAAATCGGAGAATTATTGGATCAAGTAAAAAAATATATAACAGCGGTTCAGAAAGAACTTGGCGCACACAATGAAGAAGGTTCAATTGAAGTTATTTGCTTGGTTGGAGGAGGTCTATCAGGATGGGATAATCCTATAAGCAAACAGAAAGATGAACAATCATTATTAACACAAAATATTAGAGTAGTTACTTATCAACAGTTAATTAAAGACGCTGAAAATAGCTATCAAACTTATTTAGAAACAAGAAAAGAAAAAGGTCGCATTCAAAAACTACTGCAAGAGATTGATGATACTCCCGGACAAAAAGTATGACCAATATATCAGGCATCGTTAAATCCGCACGCAAAATAATGCGTCAAGACACGGGCACGGGCAGTGATGAGCTGCGGATATTGCAACTCGGCTGGATGTTGTTTCTGAAAATATTTAGCGACAAAGACAAAGAACTGGAGCTAATACAGGAAGGCTATATTTCCCCTATCCCCGAGGCGTTGCACTGGGACGAGTGGGCGGGTAATGACGAAGGCATAACCGGGGATAAATTGCTGAAATTTGTCGATCAAACCCTATTTCCCACACTGGCACACATTGACCTTTCTACCAGCAATAAACGCGCCTTGCTGGTGCATGAAGTGTTTGCCAATAACTACAATTATATGAAATCGGGTATTCACTTGCGCCAAGTGATTAACAAGCTCAACGAGATAAACTTTAACAACAGCAAAGACAAACATATTTTTGGGCAAATTTACGAAACCTTTTTAAGCGAGCTACAAAGTGCTGGAACACTGGGCGAATTTTACACCCCACGCGCCATCACCGAACTATTAGCCGAACTGACCAACCCCCAGGCAGGTGAAAAAGTGCTGGATCCAGCCTGTGGCACAGGTGGCTATCTTACCGCCGCTTTAGAACATCTCAAAACCAGTGCCAACACCGTGGCAGACCGTGATGCTCTGCAAAACAATGTGATGGGTTGGGAATACAAGCCCTTGCCTTATTTGCTGGGCAATACCAATCTGATTTTGCACGACATCAACACCCCCAATATTCAATTTGGTGATTCATTAGCCAAACCGCTCACCGAATACCGCCAAAAAGACCGAGTGGATATTATTCTTGCCAATCCGCCGTTTGGTGGCGTGGTGTCGAATAATAACGAAAACAACTTTCCGCAAACCTACCGCACCAAAGAATCAGCAGACCTGTTTTTAATTTTGATGATACACCTGCTCAAAGACGGTGGCAGAGCAGCGATTGTTTTGCCTGATGGTTCGCTTACTGGCGATGGCGTAAAACAGCGCATCCGCCAAAAACTGCTGGAAGACTGCAATCTACACACCATCATCCGCCTGCCCAATTCGGTATTTCAACCCTATGCCTCAGTTGCCACCAATTTATTGTTTTTTAGTAAGGGCGAGTCAACCAAAAAAGTCTGGTATTTTGAACACAAATTGCCTGAGGCTTATAAAACCTATTCTAAAACCAAACCGATACAGCTTGCCGAGTTTGACAGCCTCAAAAAATGGTGGAAAAAACGCCAGGCGACCAAACACGCATGGCAAGTGGACATCAAAACCATCAAAGCCAACGGCTACAACCTTGACATTAAAAACCCACATCAGCCAAAAGAAGAAAAGCAATACAGCAGTAGCGAACTGTTGGATTTACTGCATCAATCCTTTGCTAAGGGTGACGATCTATTAGAACAGTTGCGTACAGAGTTGGCGTAGTGAAGGAATTAAGTACATTTCATACCGAGATGAAGCAAGGCATTCTCTGCCTGCTGTATAGGGAATTGAGCTGGTGAGACTGTGCAAAAATTTAATATTCGTCGTTCCTGCGAAAGAGACTGTGCAAGAAACCCTCGCCAGTTCGTGTTACAGGGGGAAACCCAAATCGACCAGATGGTTTATAAACTTTATGGTCTTACCGGTGATGGGCTAAAAATTATTGAGAATAACGCCACTCCTGCCCCCGTCATTCCTGCGAAGGCAGGAATCCAGTGACTAATGCCATAAGCCACAAACAAGCCGCCGTTTACATTACTGGCAAGTAAGCCTAATGGCAACCTTATACACTGGCGTTACCTGTGGGAATCCTTGCCTGTTTGCTGGATTCCTGCCTTCGCAGGAATGACGGGGGTGCTGGAATGACGGGGGTGCAGGAATGACGGGGGTGCAGGAATGACGGGGGTGCAGGAATGACGGGGGTGCAGGAATGACGGGGGTGCGAGAATGGAAAATATTGGATTTTTGCACAATCTCTTTCGCAGGAACAACCAATATTGAATTTTTGCACAGTCTCGAAAGCAGGAACCCAGTAAAATAGCCAAACCTGCAAGGGTTTTCCACATGTAACGCGAGCCGACGAGGGTTTCTTGCATAGTCTCTGGCGCCATTATCCTTTGTTCAAATTGGGATGAATCAGATGAGCAAGAAACTAACGCATAGACAGGATCAACAGTTTGAGGAAATATTAGGGCAAATCCAAACTGCAAAACAGCAGGCTTTACAACAGGTTAATAAAACGCTGGTGCAACTTTACTGGGATATTGGAAATTATGTTGCAAAACAGGTGACAGTCGCTAATTGGGGGAAAAGCACGGTTGAGCAATTAGCCGCATTTATCCAGAAAAAAGAGCCTAATATCGGCGGCTTCACTGCCAGTAATATTTGGCGAATGAGGCAATTTTATGAAACTTATAAGCAAAATGAAAAACTCGCCACACTGTGGCGAGAAATTCCATGGAGCCATAATCGCCGTATCATGACAATCAAAACGCTTGAAGAGCGGGAGTTTTATCTGGAGGCATTAGACCAAAGCGAAAAACTCCTCCACGAAAACCCCAGCATTGGTGTGTTGCTGTGCCGTGAAAAAGATGATGAAGTCGTTAAACTGGCACTTAACCGCTCATTAAGCCCGACCGTTATTGCTGACTATGAAACCAGGTTGATTCCTAAAGAATTGCTTCGTAAAAAGCTGAATGAGTTTTACGCTTTGTTGGAAGGTGGGGAGTGATGGAAGAGTGGAAAAAAGTCAAAATTGGCGAATTTCTGTTCGAGCGTAAAGGGAAATACAAGCCAGATGATGAAATTATTACCGGATTGAAGCGTATCCACAAAATAGACTTTTCAGGAAATTTTCATATTGTACAGAAACCAAGTAAAACCAATATGATTTTAGTTTGTTCAGGTGATTTGGTTATTTCCGGGATAAATGTAGCAAAAGGAGCGATGGGTATCTATCACGGTGAAGAAGATATAACAGCCACAATTCATTACTCCTCCTATACATCTGACATGTCAAAAATTGAGATTGGATATTTTAGGCGGTTCTTGAAAAGTGCGGAATTTATCAGATTACTACAGAGCCAAGTCAAAGGTGGCATTAAAACAGAGATAAAACCCAAACATCTACTAGTGTAGTGTATTAAACAAATTAATGATATAATGATTACTTCATTCACTGCCCGTGTGAAGCTAATGCCCGCCCAAATAAATATAACTTTAACAGCGCAAGAGAAAAAGCAGTTGGAAAAAAATGTTAGAAGCAAAACGACACCGGTTCGATTGGTAGAGCGCTCAAGGATTATTTTGCTCGCTGCAAAAAATGTTCCCAACTACAAAATTGCTGAAGAGCTGGAAATTGATGTCAACAAGGTAGGCCGATGGCGCAATCGTTTTTTTGAGAGAGGGTTTCGGGGAATAGAAAAAGATTTGCCAAGAGGGGCTAATCACGGCGGCAAGAATTCTGCGGACCAGGCAAAGCTGCGGTCGAAAGTCATCAAGATAACCACGCAGGAAAAACCCAAGGATGGCACCCACTGGACAACCCGGGGTTTGGCAAAAGTGATGGGCATTAATCACTCCTTTATAAATAGAGTGTGGCGAGAAGTTGGTCTGAAGCCACACCTGGTTGCTCAGTTCAAGGTGAGCAACGATCCTGCCTTTGAAGAAAAGCTACGCGATGTTGTTGGCTTGTATTTATCGCCGCCAGAGAATGCAGTTGTTTTCTGTGTTGACGAAAAGAGTTCCATTCAAGCGCTGGACAGAACGCAGCCGGGATTGCCGATGAAGCCCGGGCGCGGCGGAACCATGACTCACGACTATAAGCGTCATGGTACAAGCACCTTGTTTGCGGCACTGAACACCCTGACTGGTGATGTTATCGGTGAGTGCAAAAAGCGTCACCGGCACCAGGAATTTTTGGCGTTTCTGAAGACTGTGGAAAAACAAACACCCAAGGAGTTAGACCTTCACCTTATCGTTGATAACTACGCGACGCACAAACACGAAAAAGTGAAGAACTGGATTAAGCGTAATAAAAGGGTTCACTTACACTTTATTCCAACCAGTTCTTCGTGGCTAAATCTGGTGGAGAGATTTTTTGGTTTGTTGACAGAAAGGCAACTGCGCCGTGGTGTATTCACATCGGTACAAGAGCTGGAAGAGACCATCATGGATTTTATTGAGAGGCACAATGAAGATAAAAAGCCATTTGCCTGGACAAAGTCCGCAGAAGAGATTTTGGAGAAAGTGGGGCGCGCAAGGCATGCACTCTCAAATCATCAGTCAGTTTAATACACTACACTAGATTGCAAGGCTTGCCCTGTGCGTAGCGAGTGCCTGGCAAAGCAAACACCTCACCGAAGAATATGGCGCTGGGAACATGAAGCCTTTTTACAAGCCTATGGTGAGGTAATGCAAACAGAATCAGCCAAGGCGATTAGCAAAAGAAGAGGGGCGATTGTGGCGCATCCTTTTGGCACCATAAAGCGGTCATTAGGCTGGGATCACTACCTGGTCAGAGGCAAAGAAAAAGTATCAGGAGAAAACGCATTGATTATGTTTTGCTATAACTTTAAGCGTGTTTTGAACATGTTAGGCACCATGCTGTTCAATAAGCTGCTATTAGCTATAAAAGCAGGCAATATTGAAGCCGTGATGGAAGAAATCAAGCGACATCTTTCTTTTTGCGTCCACTATTCGATGGTTTATGCCAGAAATGCCTATTTTCGCAATAAACAAGCTTATTTCACCTGCCTGCTTTTCATAAGAATCCTTTTTTACCCGTACCCGACTCAAAATGCTCAATAGTGGTCAATCCCTCTCTCCGCCATTAACTCTTGTCTTTGTAGTCAGGTTCTTCGTTTTTCTGAGAACTTCCCCACACATCAAAGGGTTGCAACGTGATTGATTAGTAAAAAATTAGTTAAACCCCAAAGCACCTCTGGGGGTGTAGTGATCACCGGTTCAAATCCGGCTGCCCCACCAACTATTACGGCTATTCACTTTTTTTGTGCATACTCATCTTCAGGACAATCTTCACTAATCCTGTCCATCGCTAACATTCTCTCTTCAACTTCATCGATATAATCCAGAATAGCTTCCCTTGCGCAAAATTGAACAGTTCGTCCCGTGTGCATCGCGAGAACCAACAGCCTTTTTTCTATTTCATTTGGTAGATCTAAAGTAAACACGATAACGACTCCTGGCCTATTTATTCACACGCTACAAATCCCAAAATGCGTGTTCAAAGAGAGTTACTTTTCCGGTCATGATCGCGGGATTACGTCCCTGTAATTCACGAAAGCATTCCCTGCTGACTATCAATATAGTGGAAAATCGAGCTAAAGCCAGTTAACAAGGAAATAACTTTTAGGTAACATTAGTTGACAGTGTAACCCTGCCTGGCGCGAAACGAGATAGCGATGGAGGCGCGATAGCAGTCAATAGAACAGTGGATCACTAGTAAGCGCCAATAAATCAACCCAATAGGTTCCGACCCCGCTATCGCCAACACCTACTTCTTTATTGCCTGCTGCCAGGGCTGTGTTCCAGGGTAGCAGAGCTTGCAGTTTTCCAGCGTGCCCGCCGCTGCAATACCTTGCAGGATATACTCCAGATACGCATAGGTTTCAAGACCGTTGGCGCTGCCGTCTCAACCAGGCTGAAACAGCTGGCCCTGGCAGCCTGGCGTATCACTGAACAGGCATGCTCTGCGTTCAACTGCAAAGGGTCTTATCGCACTACTGCCAGTGCGTTACTGCCAGGAAATCGGCAAGCTGATCAATTACCGTTACGTCAAGTTTCATGATGGTTTTCACCCTCCCATCATGACCGGGTCGCTATTTGCTGTCAGCCCGCTCCAGATTCATTTCATATTGGACAGGGCTGCCTGGATGAAGCAGGAGCTTATTACATTGTCGGGGCGACACTAAAACAAATACCAATTTATCTGAGGTGGTGAAGCCTGGCTTGGTTAATGTATAGTTAGCGGCTCAAATTTTGGGCATTTTCCGTATCTTTGGAGATAATCTATGCGAACAACAGTAGTTTCGATATTACTAGCCATTCCCCTGCTTTTAAGCGCTAATCTAATGGCGCAAGACAAGCCTGTCGTTGTAATGGAGACAAGTAAAGGCAAAATTAAAATAGAACTTTGGGCGGATAAGGCTCCAATATCAGTAGCGAATTTCCTCCGCTACACCGACAACGGTTTCTTCGACGGCTTGATATTCCATCGGGTTATTTCTGACTTCATGATTCAAGGCGGAGGGTTTAGCCCCGAGTTAGTTCAGAAATCAGCTTATGAACAGATTAAAAACGAAGCCAGTGCAGCGTTGCCGAACAATCGAGGCACACTGGCCATGGCAAGAACCCATGTTGTAGACAGCGCAACCAGCCAATTTTTTATCAACCTCGTGGACAATGCCTCTCTTAATCACACTGACGAAACCCCACGTGGCTTTGGTTATGCTGTATTTGGCAAAGTAGTCGAAGGCATGGATGTGGTTGATCAGATAGCAGCAGTCGAGACAGGGCCTGGTCGAGGCGGACACCAAAACGCACCACTTGAACCGGTCATTATTAGCTCTGCCAGGCGACAAGAATAATTCCAGAAAAGCTAAGTTGGTGAAACAACAAAGCCTACGGCCAGTTTCTCACAGGCTCTCCTGGTAGTTAGTCTTTAAATAGCGGGGTTATCTTTGTTTGTGGAGCTTCATCAGAGACAGGAGTCGCCGCGCTCCACAGTGGGTCGCTAACGTCTTCTTTGGGCTCAAAACCGTCAACGGCTTCCTTCAGCAGCGAGCGAATTTCTTCTAAATCGATTTGCTTGCAGGCCAGGTCAAGTCGGCTTAATAGCACTTCCAGTGCCTCCCAAGGCAGCGTTTCTTCCTCCGCCCGCATAATTTTCGGGTGTTCCGTGCCAGTCACAGACTCGCCTATCAGCAACTCTTCATACAGTTTTTCTCCGGGGCGCAGGCCGGTGTATTCAATTGCAATGTCACCGTGATAAAAATTTTCATCCTTAACTTCATAACCCATCAAATGCACCATTTTCCTGGCCAAATCGATGATCTTGATAGGCTCGTGCATGTCCAGAACGAAAACATCTCCCCCGGTAGCCATTGAGCCCGCCTGAATAACCAATTGCGCGGCCTCTTGCACAGTCATAAAGTAACGGCTTACCTCGGGATGCGTGACAGTGACCGGTCCGCCCTTACTAATTTGCCCTCGAAACAATGGGACTACAGAGCCGGAAGAACCCAATACATTGCCAAAACGCACCATGCTAAATCGCGTAGAATTGTTTCTCTGAGCCAATGCCTGCAATACCTGTTCAGCAAATCTCTTGGTAGCGCCCATAAAATTGGTCGGGCGCACCGCCTTATCTGTGGAGATAAGCACGAAATTTTTGACTTCAAATTTCTCTGCGGCCCGAGCGGAAACCAGGGTGCCAAATATATTATTTTGAACACCTTCAATTATATTCTTCTCTACCATCGGTACTTGTTTGTACGCCGCCACATGATAAATAGTGTTAATTGCAAAGGTTCTGATTGCATTTTCCATCTGCACTTTATTGCTGACTGATCCCAACAGCGAAACTATCTCGATGTTATGGCCGTTCTCTATACCCTGTAACTTTTCGAGTAACTCGGCCTCCAATTTGTAGAGGCCGAATTCGAACGAATCCAGCAACACAAGCTTTGCTGGGTTTATTGCTACTATTTGTCTGCAAAGCTCGGCGCCAATGGAGCCTCCCGCACCAGTCACCATAACTGACTGGGCCTTAATACAAGCCCCCAAAAGTTCGGGGTTCGGTGGCACAATATCACGGCCCAACAGGTCTTCGATGTCGATATCCCGAATCTCATCAACCCCTACCTTACCGGATACCATCTCGAATAAATCCGGCACAGTTTTTACATGCACAGGCAAATGTTCCAGTCGGTTGAGAATTTCCTTTCTCTCAGTGTGCGTGGCAGAAGGGATAGCTAAAAATATCTGACGAACTGAATAACTCTCAATTAATTCGTACAGGGAGTTTGGACTATAAACCCGAATCCCATGAACCGTATTCCCCAACATGCCATGACTATCATCAACAAAGGCTACAGGCAGATATTGATCACCATTCTGCAGGGCAACCAATAACTGCATTCCAGAACTCCCTGCTCCGTAGATAATTACCGGTTCCTTCGGTCGAAAGTTCTGAATTAAACTTTGCAACATAACCTTGGCGAGAAAACGTGTCCCCCCAATAAACAGCAGTGCAATCATCCAGAAAATAGGAAGTATGGATGAATCAGAGGAGTTGGGGGTCTGCGAGAAGAAATAGGAAACAGCCAACAGGCAACTTGCCACTGTTACTCCTTGCAGAATCAGAAACCCACTCTGCAAACCCATGTAGAGAACCAATGCCCTATAGAGACCGATACGAATAAAAACCAAAATACTGACAGTTGTAGCCAACGACAGGTAAAAATAAAAGCCCTGATCCTGGCCAAAAAAATCCTTGTCCAACAAGGCAAACGAAAAAGCCAACGCTGCAACTATCATCAGCGCATCGGACAGCATCATTAGAATCTGTTTTACAGAACGAGATAGTGAGATCGCATTAAGATTCATGGTTTTCTCCGACAATCGCTAAAATTCCTCGCGACACTCAAACTTTCATTTTCCAGCTTATCGAACCCGTCTTTATTCATTATTCATTACTGCCGCGATTGCTCCTTTCCCGCACCGAAGTGTAGTGCTAATAGAAGCAATGGCAGCAGCCCGGCAACAGTCAGGTACAAGCCCAGGCCGGGGTATCGCACCGACAACCAGGCCAATGGTCCCAACCATAGCAGATTAATTAGTAGTACGGTTATCGTCACTTTGCCGTGACTCTTGTAGTACCGTGCGGCATTCTGATAGGCATGGGATGCATGGCCCTCATACCAACGCTGCTTGTACCTGAAACGGTTAGCCAAAGTCAGGGTTGCGTCGATAATGAATACGCCCAATAGTAGCACCCATGCCCAAACCGTCATGCTGCCATGCTGCATGGATAACAACGCCATGATGCCAAGACTGAAACCGATAAAGCCACTTCCAACATCGCCCATAAAAATCTTTGCCGGTGACCAATTCCAAAGCAGGAAACCTGCTGCCGTAGCCATAAATGTAGCTGATAACAGTGCCAGCACCTGATCCGCAGGGTCATTATTCAAAACAATAAATAAAGTCACCAAATTAACAAAGATCAGTTGACTGCCAGCTATACCATCGATCCCATCCATGAAGTTAAACAAGTTGAGCAACCAAACCAGAGCAAAAACGGCTAACACATTTACCAGCATAGACTCTGGTAATTCCAGCAAGCCGAAATCGATTGCTGGCACATCACCAAGGCAATAAACAACCCAAATTGCCGCGCAAAATTGTGCTGGAATGCGCCATCGGATGTGTAGCTGTTTGTTATCATCAATAATACCGATGCCCGCTATTACTGCCGCCCCCATTAGTGCAGCAAACTCGCGAGCCGGAATCAATTCACTGCGGTAGTAGTGAACGATTACTACAAGCACGAGGACAACAATCACTACACCCCCTCCCACTGGAACAGGTCTGCTATGCGCGCTCCGGGAAACCGGATTGTCAATCAAGCGAACCCGCAATGCCGCCACGCGAAACAAGCCCGTTAAAACTGTTGAGCCAATAAACAACAGACAACCTGTCAGCAATAGCGACATTAATAGCGAACTCTGGGAACAGTTATGAGGTGGCGCTATTATAACCAGCTTTCAGGAATTTTCATTTATAAAACCAGGCACTTTCAACGCATACTGAAAGTGCCTTATGGAACGGGTTCTACTTAGTAACAATTATTATGCGTTGCCGGTTTTTCTCAACAGTGACAACACCAATACCCTTCACTTCTGTTAATTCGTCTACAGAATGAAAAGCCCCGAACATTTCCCGGTACGCAACTATATCTTGTGCTTTACGCAAGCCAACGCCGTCCAGTGCAGAGGCTATAGTCGCCGCATCAGCACTGTTAATATCGAGCATTGATATTTGCTGTGTCGTGTCGGGATTCGCTTCAACAGCCAAAGTAAATGAGGAAAATAGCAATAGCACCGAGGCCATGGCCACCTTAAAGAAGGCTAATTTAATCATAGTAATATCCTTATCGCCAGTTAGTTGAAAAACAGCATTGTGCTGCTTCCAAAAGCTTAGCAAAGGAATTAGCTAATGCCAGCCACGGCCAAATTAAATTCTGCCAATACCTGATTCGGCGATTCCGCTTGCGTGACAGGTCGGCCAACAACCAAATAATTACTACCATTTTGTATTGCCTCTGCGGGGCCAAAAATTCTTTTTTGATCTCCCGCAGCATCACTGGCACGGCGTATCCCCGGCGTGACCAGGCAAAAACCCCCTGGAAGCTGCGCCCTGAGCAGCCTGGTTTCGGCGGCGGAACAGACCACTCCATCCAGCCCTGCTTCCCGAGTCAAAAAGGCCAATTTGCTAACCTGTTCCGCCGCGCTTGAGTGTATCCCTGTTTGCTGCAAATCGTTTTGTGCCAGGCTGGTTAAAACCGTAACGGCAATTAACATCGGCCGGCTCTGACCAAATTCCTCCAATGCCAATCGCGCCTGTTCCATCATGGCAAAACCACCAGAGGCATGCACGTTCAGCATCCAAATTCCCATATTGGCGGCAACCTTTACCGCGCTGGCGACAGTGTTGGGAATATCATGGAATTTGAGATCCAGGAATACATCAAAATCGCGATCAAGAACCTGCTTTACGAATTGTGGCCCGCAAGCTGTAAATAGTTCTTTGCCGATTTTTACCCGGCATAAATTCGCGTCCAGATTATCAAGCAGGCTCAATGCCTGCTCGGCTGAACTAAAATCCAGGGCTACTATTATTCTTTTATCCACCGCCACTCCAACTAAAAGTTATTCTGTATTGATCTCGCTTTGTTAGTGACTTGTTTTTTCCAATAGCGGGCGAATCTTGTTCCATTTCTTGCAAGCCGGGCACATCCAAAAAAGGCTCTTGGTCTCGAACCCGCAATGCTGGCATCGGTATCCTGAATTATTCCGTACCTGCTCCGCTATCAAATTTAGCAACGATGTAAGGCTGGCTGCAACACATCCGCGCCATTATTTCTTACTGTCTCCAGGAGAGACCGAGCGGAGTTGTGTTATTTCCAGCGCCGATTATCCATACTGATACAGCTTGTTGTGGCAGTTGCCAACTGCCTGTAGCAATGACAATTGGCGTTGAATTACAACAAGAAAAAGTAACACTGGCTGCAAAAACCAATACCAGAAAACCCTGAAAGTAGTTGCGTAATCTGGCGCATGGAAGGAGTTATCCAGGCTGGCTAATCTTATTAATCGAACAACTACCAGCCAGAAACAAAAACGGCATAACCGCAAAGGCTATGCCGTGATTTGCAAAAGCCGTTGTGTGAACTTAACTGTTCTGCTCCAGTAACATGCTCATGTTGACCCGGTCACGCAATTCTTTGCCAGGCTTAAAGTGCGGCGCATACTTTCCGCTCAGCATCACCGGGGTTCCGGTTTTTGGATTTCGACCCATACGGGGGCCTCTATAATGCAGAGAAAAGCTGCCAAAGCCCCTAATCTCAATCCTGCCGCCTTCTGACAAGACCTGAGACATATAGTCAATAATCGCCTTTACCGCCAGCTCAACATCTTTTGCAGACAATTGCTTCTGTTTGCCAGCAATGCGCTCTATAAGTTCAGTTTTAGTCATATTTGTCCCCTGTCCCCTGTGCAATCCTGGTACAATGCAATCCTGTCGAAACGCAATTTATTAGTCAGGTGACCCAGGCTCGACACAATGCAAAGGCAGGTTTGAATCCGGCACTATTCCAAATTTCTGGCTTCTCCGTGTAGCGGCGCGGCAATGCAGTGCGCCGCCACATGAAGAAACCGGAATGACTTAGCTCTTATCCATCTCTGCCTTAATGAGATCGCCAATCGTGCCTGGCGAAACGTCAGCCGCTTCAGTCTTGTGACCTTTCACGGCACTTTTCTCCTCATCAATTTCTATGGCCTTGACCGACAGGCTCAACACCCTGTTCTTTCTATCGACACTTACCATCTTGACTTCGATCTCGGCACCTTCAGAAAGCGCGTTGCGCGCATCTTCTACCTTGTCGCGGCTTATTTCAGAGGCTCGCAACACACCTTCCACCCCTTCCTGCAAAGTAATAGTTGCAGACCTCGCATCCAGCGTGGTAACGGTGCCCTTCACGATGCTGCCTTTTCCGAATTCGCTCACGTAGTTCATGAAAGGATCATCTGCCAGCTGTTTCACACCGAGAGATATTCGTTCTCGCTCAGAGTCAATCGACAAAATAACGGTCTCTATCTCATCCCCTTTCTTGTATTCGCGTACTGCTTCTTCCCCTTTCTCATCCCAGGAAATATCTGAAAGATGCACCAATCCGTCAATATTCCCATCGAGTCCAATGAAAATGCCAAAATCGGTGATCGATTTAATGTTGCCGGAAATTTTGTCGCCCTTCTTAAAGTTTTCGGCAAAGCCGTCCCAGGGGTTCTGGAAGCACTGCTTGATACCAAGTGATATGCGTCGGCGCTCTTCGTCGATATCCAGCACCATTACATCCACTTCATCACCAAGGTTGACGACTTTGGAAGGATGTATATTCTTGTTTGTCCAGTCCATCTCCGATACGTGAACCAAACCTTCGACACCTTCCTCAAGCTCGGCAAAGCAGCCGTAGTCAGTAAGATTAGTAACAACCGCCTTAACCTGGGTATTCTCTGGATACCGCGTCTTGACAGCAACCCATGGGTCTTCACCCAGTTGCTTCAAGCCCAGAGATACACGATTACGTTCCCGGTCGTACTTGAGTACCTTAACGTCGATCTCATCTCCTACATTGACAATCTCGCTCGGGTGTTTGATCCGCTTCCAGGACATGTCGGTGATATGCAGCAATCCATCAACACCACCCAGATCAACGAAAGCACCGTAGTCAGTCAGGTTCTTCACAATGCCCTTAACCGACATACCTTCCTGCAATTTCTCCAGCAAGGCATCTCTTTCTTCACTACTCACTGATTCCAGAACCGCACGGCGAGAAACAACGACGTTGTTGCGCTTGCGATCAAGTTTAATCAGTTTAAATTCCAGCAGTTGCCCTTCCAAATGCAAGGTGTCTCTTACCGGTCGAATATCGACCAGGGAACCTGGCAGGAAGGCTCTTATGTTATTCAGGTCAACAGTAAACCCGCCCTTCACTTTACCGGTAATAACACCGGTCACGATGTCATTCTTCTCATGGGCAGCTTCCAGCTCCATCCATGACTCCGCGCGTTTGGCTTTTTCTCTGGATAATTTAGTGGCGCCAAAACCGTCTTCGACAGTCTCCAGGGCGACTTTTACTTCATTGCCAACTTCTAATGAGAAGTTGCCTTGCTCATCAAGGAATTCAACGCGGGCTATAACGCCTTCAGATTTGAGACCTGCATGGACTGTTACCCAGTCCGAATCGATTTCTATCACAGTGCCAGTAACGATGGCACCCGGGGTCATATCTATTTCAGTCAGGCTTTGCTCAAATAGATCTGCAAAATTTTCACTCATTATATATTCCATTTATTTCAATACGTTACAAAACACAGTTTATGCGCTTTACAACTAACCGCCTACCAGTTTTGCGGGGTGATTAGACTTAATTCCTGGACTGCCAGTTCTGGTGACACAATCCAGCAACGGTTTCCAACTGCGATTTCACTGTTGATGACTACCGGTACAGAGCCAAAACCTGGCTAACTACCTGATCAATAGTTAAATCAGTAGTATCCATAATAATGGCATCTTCAGCCGGTTTAAGTGGTGAGACAGCGCGCTCGCTGTCGCGCCGATCCCGCTCTTTCAGGTCTCGCAAAAGGTCGGGCAGAATAGCATCAATACCCTTAGCTATCAACTGCTTATATCGCCTGGCAGCTCTTTCTGCGGGGCTTGCCGTGAGGTAGATTTTTAGCGCCGCATCGGGAAACACAACCGTGCCCATATCTCTGCCATCGGCAACCAGTCCGGGCGCTTGACGGAACGCCTTTTGTCGCTCAAACAGCGCGTCACGAGCGGCTGCTATCGCAGCTACTTTAGAAGCCATATCGCTGCCCCTGTCCGTTCTGATATCCAGGCTAATGTCGATGCCATCAAGCCACACCGAGCCTTCTCCGCTGCCATCGAATTCGATATCCATGCGCCTGGCCAGTGCCTCGATGGCATCATGGTCGCGAAGGTCAATATTCGCCTTATGACAGGCCACGCCAAGAACCCGATACAGGGCACCACTGTCTAATAGTGCGTAGCCCAGGGCTTGAGCCACTCTCGACGCTATCGTGCCCTTGCCCGAGCCGGAAGGCCCATCTATGGTAATTACCGGAGATGCTCTCATGGGGGACGCTATTTCTCCGACACTGACACTTGAATACCCACCTTTGTCGCCAGCTCTACGAAATTCGGAAACGAGGTCGCCACGTTGGCGCAGTTGGTGACCTCAATATCTGTTTGTGCCCTGAGAGCAGCCACGGTAAAGGCCATTGCAATTCTATGGTCACCGCAACTGTCCAGCAAGCCGCCTCCCATTTCCCCGCCGGTGATTCGTAAACCGTCATCGAAGCTCTCCACTGCAATGCCAAGCGTCGTCAGCCCTTTTTCCATGGCGTCAATTCGATCACTCTCTTTTACACGAAGTTCGGCAGCACCGCGTAACAAGGTATCTCCCTGTGCGCAAGCCGCCGCCACAAACAACACGGGAAATTCATCAATCGCCAAAGGTATTTGATCCGGTTCTATCTCTATACCGGATAATTGGCTGTAACGGACGCGCAAATCTGCCACCGGCTCACCACCAACCACTTTCTCATTGCTCCGCTGAATATCTGCCCCCATTGCTGATAAAATGTTAATAATTCCAGTCCTGGTTGGATTGACACCTACGTGTTTTAGCGTCAAATCGGCTCCCGGTGTAATGGTGCCTGCTACTAAAAAAAAGGCCGCCGAAGAAATATCAGCAGGCACATCTATGGTAGTTGCTTCCAGCTCATGGCACCCCGACAACTGACAGGAGCCGTTATCAATATCGCGCTGTACTGGACAGGAAAACCCTTGTAACATTCGTTCTGTGTGGTCGCGGCAGCTTGCCGGTTCGACAATTTCAGTATCTCCCTGCGCATAGAGTCCAGCCAGTAGTAAGCAAGATTTCACCTGGGCACTGGCAATCGGCATTTCGTATTTTATTCCTGTCAGTTGCGCGCTGCTTATCTGTAAAGGCGCCGTTCCGGAGCCAGCCGTTTCTATTTTTGCGCCCATCTCTCGCAGGGGAAGCACCACACGATTCATCGGACGCTGCCTGAGCGACTCGTCTCCGGTTAACACACTGTCGAAAGATTGTGCCGCCAGCAGACCGGCCAGCAATCTCATCGCTGTTCCCGAATTCCCCATATAAAGAGGTTTGCGCGGTGCCTGCAATCCCTGTTTGCCCACACCGTAAATTGTGAGCCTGCCGTTTTCTGGCCCTATAATAGTTACGCCCATTTCACGAAAAGCCGCCACAGTAGCAAGCGCGTCTTCGCCCTCCAGAAAACCGGTGACTCGGGAAATTCCATTGGCGATGGAAGCCAGCATGATCGAGCGATGTGATATTGATTTGTCGCCGGCAACACGAATTGACCCGGTCACTTCGCCACCCGGCTTAACATTGAAACTGATTGAACTGCTTGTCATTTCCATCTGGCTCTTTGGCTCATAATGCGTATTAATAAAATTGTCTCGAACTTGTTTGGCGCGACCAAAACTGCTCTTCAAATATTCATGATTCTGAACCTGTATTGCTTTCTTAAAAAGCAAAAGACTTTCAATGTAAGCATCCAGCACTTTCTCTGTTGCTTTCGAATTAGCGACGAATATATCTGACCACATTTTCGCGTCACTAGACGCCAAGCGGCTAAAATCTGCGAAGCCACCTGCTGCATAACGGAAAATATCTTCACTTTGTTCTTGCCTGAGTAACACATCTACAATTGCATAGGCTAATAAATGTGGCAGATGACTCGTGGCGGCAAGTACTTCGTCATGGCGATGACAACTCATGCCTAACACGTTTGCACCCAGCTCGCGCCATAGATTATTGACCACTGCCACTGTTTCTGCTGAGTTTCCGCTATGGGGCGTGAGAATGACGCTTCTGTCCAGGAATAAATTTTCAAGTGATGCGCCGTAACCACTTTGCTCGGAACCCGCGATGGGATGAGCCGGTACAAATCTGCTCATTGCGCTTTCAGAAAAATTCCCGGTAGACGAAAAAATGTGCGATTTAACACTGGCCACGTCTGTTAGTACGGCATCAATTTTCATCGAAGAAAATAGCTCGGGCAGCAGTTGGCAAATAGTTAGTGGAGGAACAGCAAGAATTATGATGTCAGCCTGTGGACATAGTTTTTGCACGCTATCACCCACGTCTATAACTCCATCCTTTAGCGCTTGTGATAAAGCGGCCTCGTTTTGATCACTCGCAACGATTCGCCTCTGCGCTTGAGATTTTTTTAGTCCGCGCGCAACTGATCCGCCTATCATTCCAAGACCGACGATAAGAATTACCTTGTTTGCGGATTCATTCATTGCAGGTGACAAACTGATTATTGACAAACGTCGCCTCAGGGCATGGTAGCAGCAGGGTAAGAGCCCAATACCTTTATTTCCACACCGCTGTTGCGTAATGATTCGAAGAGCTGTTTCGTTAGCGCGTCCTTCACATGGCCTTCAAAATCGATAAAGAACACATATTCCCAAGCCTCTTTTTTGGACGGACGTGTCTCTATCTTTGTTAAACTAAGCTGATATTTTTCGAATGGCTCCAGCACTCGAAATAAAGCACCGGGCTTATTTTCCGTATACACCAGGATACTGGTCTTGTCTTTCCCGGTGGCCTCAGTTTCATCCAGGGCCAATGCCAAAAATCGGGTGCGGTTATTGGATTTGTCCTGAATGCAGCACTGTAAACTTTGCAAATTATACAGGCTGCCAGCAAATTCGCTGGCTATGGCAGCGGTGCTGGCATCAGTTTGCGCCAGAATCGCAGCCTCTGCATTACTGGCGCATTCAATTTGTTCCGCGTTTGGAAAGTTAGTAGACAGATAATTTCTGCACTGTGCCAAAGACTGTTTGTGCGAGACAATTTTGGTGAGTTGGTTTTTTTTGCTGCCAGCCTTCACTAGCAGGCTATGTTCTATCGAGACAATTTGTTCGCCAATAATTCTGGCATCGCTATCTATCAAGCAATCCTGGGTATTATTTATTGCGCCCTCCGTAGAGTTTTCTACAGGCACTATCCCGTGCGAAGTTTGCCGATTCTCTACAGCGGCGAAAACATCATCGATGCTGGCTGAATCCAGCAAATCGACTTCAGCGCCAAAGAAATCCATGGCAGCTAGTTGGGAATAGGTTCCTTCAGGCCCCAGATAAGCAACTTTCACGACTTGATTTGTTTTTGGAGGCTGCGTCATTAGTCTCTGGGATATTCTGCAAGAATTCGATGTTTAGTGCAACTGCCCCTGCGTACGCCGTGAGCAGCCCGACAATAGACACGCTAAAACTTATTCCGAATCAGTAAATCCTGACTCGGCCTCTGAAGCCGATGCTGGCGGAGGTGACTCCCCTGATTCAGGCTCTACATCAGGCTTTACATCACTAACTTCAACCACTTCCGGCTCATCGACCTGCTCCAGGCCAACCAGTTTTTCACCGTCCTTGAGACGAATCAGGCGAACACCCTGAGTGTTTCTGCCCTGAATTGATACTTCGGCGACTCGAGTTCTAACCAGCGTTCCCTTGTCCGAAATCAACATGATTTCGTCAGATTCTGCCACCTGCGCAGCACCCACCACAGCACCGTTTCGATCACTGGTCTGCATGCCGATTACGCCTTGCCCAGCGCGCCCATAAACTGGAAAGTCATCGATTTTCGTTCGCTTTCCGTATCCATTCTCACTCACAGTAAGAATTTGCTTATCTTCCCCAGCAATAATAAGCGCAATCATGGCGAAGCCTTCTGCCAGTTTGATGCCTCTAACACCTCTTGCAGTTCGACCCATCGCACGAACATCTAATTCCTTAAATCGAATTGTTTTGCCGCTGCTGCTGAACAGCATTACATCTTTTGTGCCATCCGTGATTGCAGTGCCAACCAGCTCGTCACCCGGGTCCAATTCGATTGCGCGCAGACCGACGCTTCGCTGTCTGGCGAAATTAGTAAGCGCGGTTTTCTTTACCGTGCCATTCGCGGTAGCCATAAACACGAAATGCTGCTCGGAATAATCTTGCACGGGCAACATACTGGTGATGCGTTCGCCTTCCTCTAACGGCAAAATGTTAACGATGGGCTTGCCTCTCGCGATTCTACTCGCCACTGGAATCATATACACCTTCAGCCAGTAGACCTTCCCGGCACTACTGAAGCAAAGTAACGTGTCATGAGTATTCGCTATGAGTAGATGCTCAACTATATCTTCATTCTTTACTGATGCTGCCGCCCTGCCGGTGCCGCCACGCTTCTGCGCACTGTAATCGGCCAGCGGTTGGGTTTTGGCATAGCCAGTTTTAGAAATGGTGACAACACGGTCTTCTTCGGAGATCAGGTCTTCTATAGTCAGGTCTAATTGCGACCCCACTATTTCAGTGCGTCTGGCGTCACCGTATTCTTTTAGTGCTTGCTCCAACTCTTCGCGCACTACGCCAAGCAAACGAGGTTCATTTTCCAAAATGTCCAAATAGTCGGCAATTTGCTTGAGCAGCTCAGTGTAATCATTGATTAGCTTTTCGTGTTCCAGCCCGGTCAGGCGATGCAGTCTCAGTTCGAGAATCGCCTGGGCTTGTTCAGGAGTGAGGAAATACTCTTCTGCTTTTAGCCCGTACTTCGCATCCAGACCTTCGGGTCTACAGGCGTCGGCGCCAACCTCACCCAGCATTTTCAACACACTGTCTGACTTCCAGCATCCAGCAAGCAGTTTTCCTTTCGCTTCAGCCGAAGTGGGAGAACTCTTGATTAACTCGATCACGGCATCAATGTTAGCCAACGCCACCGCCAAACCTTCCAGAATATGTCCGCGCTGCCTCGCCTTTCGTAATAAATAGCTGGTACGCCTGGAGACAACTTCTCGTCGATGACGAATGAATGATTCCAGCATGTCTTTCAGGTTTAGCAACCTCGGCTGTCCGTCAACAAGCGCAACCATATTTATGCCGAAAACAGACTGCATTTGGGTTTGCGCATACAGGTTATTGAGTACCACGTCTCCCATTTCACCCTTGCGCAGTTCAATCACTATTCGTAGCCCGTCCTTGTCGGACTCATCACGCAGTTCAGTAATTCCTTCAATTTTCTTTTCTTTGACCAGCTCTGCTATTTTTTCAATCAGCTTCGATTTGTTGAGCTGATACGGTATTTCTGTGACCAGTATTGTCTGCTTTCCGGTTTTTTCATTGTCTATAATGCTGGCCTTTGCGCGCATATAAATACGCCCTCTGCCACTACGGTAGGCTTGAACGATTCCTGCCTTGCCATTGATGATTGCCGCAGTAGGAAAATCGGGGCCCTGAATATGTTCCATCAAGCCACTGATATCTATGTCCGGGTCATCCAGCAGCGCGATAGCGGCGCCTATCACCTCAGTAATATTGTGTGGCGGAATATTGGTCGCCATGCCAACCGCAATACCAGAAGATCCATTAATCAGCAGATTCGGTATCCTGGTCGGCATAACATCGGGAATATGCTCTGTGCCGTCGTAGTTCGGAGAAAAATCAACAGTTTCTTTATCCAGGTCCGCCAGTAGCTCATGGGCAAGCCTGGCCATACGGATTTCTGTATAACGCATGGCAGCAGCGGAATCGCCGTCTATGGAGCCAAAATTGCCCTGGCCATCCACTAGTGGATACCTGAGCGAGAAATCCTGAGCCATTCTCACAATGGTGTCATACACCGCCGTATCACCATGAGGATGGTACTTACCTATTACATCACCAACGATACGGGCGGACTTCTTATAGGGTTTGTTGTAATCATTCGACAGAACATTCATGGCGAACAACACTCTTCGGTGTACAGGTTTTAAACCATCCCGCACATCGGGCAAGGCTCGACCTACTATTACGCTCATCGCGTAGGCGAGATAGGATTCACGCATTTCACTTTCTAATGCGACAGGCAAGACCTGTTTGGCAAACTCGGTCATAGAGTAACTAGTTCCTGAATAAAGGGGTAAGCACTGGCGTGTGAGGCGTTGTTTCCGGCAGGCTGATAGTCGGGCTTCGCAGAAGCGGGGGATTGTACCACCAATCACTCCACCCTGGACAGTCAAACAGATGTTTTCCAAAATCCCCGGATGAGAGTAGCGCCAGCACTTCAAGAGCCTGTGTAAAAATCCAACATTTGTCATTCTTGCGCCACCATGCCATTCATTCCTGCACCACCCTGCCATTCATTCCCGCACCCCCTCCGTCATTCCCGCGCAGGAGACTGTGCAAGAAACCCTCGCCAGGCATGTATTACTGGCGGAAAACCCTTGCGGGTTCGGCTGTTTTACTGGGTTCCTGCTTTCGCAGGAACGACGAATATTGGATTTTTGCACAGTCTCGCAGGCGGGAATCCAGTGAATAACAACATGAGTCACAAACAAAGCCACCGTTTACATTTTTGGCAAGTCAGTCTCAAAGTGGCTTATGCAGTGTCTGGTTCTATTTTAGGCAAGCGGGTTGGAGCATATAAAAAGTATTTGCGCAAAGGCTTTAGCCAGAAATAGAACGGTCGCCCTTTGCCCTGTTTCGGCTTGCATGGAGGTGTATGGGGATGGATACGTGGCGATTAGACGGGAATGGCGGTTTCGACTACAGCAATGGAATAGGGAATTTTCTGGATTCCTGCCTTCGCAGGAATGACAGGGTGGTGCGGGAATGACAGAGTGTGCGGGAATGACAGAGTGCGCGGGAATGACAAATGTTGGATTTTTGTACAGTCTCCATAAGCCTTGCGTTGTGCAGTCATTGGGTGCTGGGGAGTTTTAGTGCCAAGCCTTGTTTTTAACCAGTGTGCAGCCAGGGCTTCCTGCGTTTTCGGGGTTTCTATCTGGGGATTGGGGGGTATTTTTTGGCATTAAAATCCCCCATTTCAGGAGTAATTTCCGCTGCCTGCCTGATAGATTTTTGCGGTGCTATTTTGCTTTTTCCCAGCTATAATTCCAGCCCTGATTTCACTTACAAAGCCTGTTTTGACAGTGCTGGCTCCGAGGAAAATTTGAACAGCAAAAGCAGTATTGAAGTCGATCTACTGATACAGGCTAAATGGATAATTCCGATACTTCCCCGGGGGGTGGTTTTGGAAGATCATTGCCTCGCTATTCAGGCCAATAAAATTGCTGCAATTTGTCCGGCTGAAGAGGCTGGTGCAGCTTTTCACGCAAGCGAGACTTTACTGCTTGATAATCATGCACTGCTACCTGGCTTCATCAATGCCCACGGCCACTCCCCCATGTCCCTGTTTCGGGGCATAGCAGATGATATGCCTCTATCCGTATGGCTAGAGCAATCTATCTGGCCGCTTGAGGCTAAATTTGTAGCAGGGAAATTTGTTCGTCATGGAGCAAACCTGGCGATTGCGGAAATGATCCGCTCCGGAACTACCTGTTTCGCCGATATGTATGTCTACCCGGATCAAGTGGCTAAGGCGGCGCTGGAGGCAAATATACGCGTACAACTCGCCAGCCCCATTCTGGATTTCCCAACGACCTGGGCACAAGACGCCGATGAATACATCTCAAAAGCGACAAGGCTTCATGACGATTATCGCCACAGCGAGCTAATTCATACAGCCTTTGGGCCTCATGCTCCGTACACAGTGTCCGATGCTCCTCTCTTGAAGCTCTCCACCCTGGCCGAAGAAATGGATGTACCGATTCATATACACGTACACGAGACCGCCAAAGAAGTTTCTGACGCGCTTGATTCCTATGGCTGCACACCGGTTCAGCGCCTCAAACAGCTTGGGCTGCTAAGCCCACGACTAGTCTGTGTACACGCAACGACATTATCGGATGCAGATATAGCAAGCCTGGCAGAGGCTGGCTGTCACATTGTGCACTGCCCGGAATCCAACCTGAAACTCGCCAGTGGCTTCTGCGAAGTCAGCAAGTTGAGCAAAGCCGGCATTAATGTTGCCTTGGGCACCGATGGCTGTGCCAGCAATAACGATTTGGACATGATTTCAGAAATGCGTACGGCTGCCCTGCTCGCCAAAACTGTCGCTAACGATGCCAGCGCCCTGCCCGCCCAACAAGCGCTGGAGATGGCCACTATTCGCAGCGCGCGGGCACTGGGGCTGGAGCAGGATATTGGCAGCCTGGAAACAGGAAAATTTGCTGACCTCACGGCAATAAATTTGGATAGCATAAACAGTATGCCGCTTTACAATCCGGTTTCACAGCTTGTCTACGCTACCCAGGCCTCGCAGGTGTCGCATGTATGGTGTGCGGGTCAGCTTCTCTTGCAAGAAGGCGAATTCACCAGGCTTGATGTGCAAAAAATTAAATCCGACACCAGGCAATGGCAAAAGAAATTAGCGGCGGCCGGTTAACCGGGAATCAATTTAGATAATTTGAAAAACATGGAAAATGTAGACGCAGTAGAAATTCGGAAATTCGAAAGCCTGGCAGCCCGCTGGTGGGATCCGCACGGCGAGTTCAAGCCTCTGCATGAAATCAACCCATTGCGCATGAGTTATATCAGCAAAATAGTAAACCCGGCCGGGAAAAAAGTACTCGATATTGGTTGTGGGGGCGGGATTTTAGCCGAGGCTATGGCCCATCACGGCGCCCGGGTGACGGCAATAGATATGGCAGATGCCTCGCTCTCTGTAGCACGACTTCACCAACTCGAAAGCAAACTCGATATCGATTATCAAAAATCCTGCGCCGAACAATTCGCAGGCAAGCATAGCCGGCAATTCGATGTCGTTACCTGCCTGGAAATGTTAGAACATGTGCCAGATCCATCTCAGGTAGTACAAGCCTGCCATGACCTGGTTAAACCCGGCGGTACGGTCTTTTTCTCAACTATTAACCGTAACCCGAAATCCTGGCTATTTGCCATTATTGGCGCTGAATACCTGCTCGGGCTTTTACCCCGTGGCACCCATGACTACGCAAGATTCATTAAACCTTCCGAGTTGGCCGCCTGGTGCCGAAATAACCAGCTAAACCTGAGCCAACAAACAGGCCTGGCCTACAATCCTCTAAGCCGCAAATACAGCCTGGAACACAATCTTGATGTCAACTACATCGCTTGCTATACGCGAGCCGAGACAGAGTAATGGACGACGCACTGCAAACCTCTATAGAATGTGTATTATTCGATCTTGATGGAACCCTCATCGATACGGCTGCTGACTTTGCACTGGTGCTAAACCAGCTCCTGCAGGAGCACAACAGAACCAGCCTGCCGATTGCAGCGATTCGTAGTACGGTTTCCGATGGCGCACGCGCCCTGGTCAGGCTGGCCTTCGAGATCGAGGAAGATCAGCCCGACTTTGCCGCGCTACAGCAGCGTCTGCTGGCACTTTATTACAATCAACTGAACTCAACTGAAGCGGTTCTTTACCCAGGCATGGACAGCTTGCTACAGCAATTGGAAGCGCAAGAAATACCATGGGGTATTGTTACCAATAAGCCTGAAAAATATAGCGTTCGGCTGTTAGCCCAACTAGCGCTTACTGATCGCTGTGGTGTGCTTGTGTGTCCCGATCACGTGAGCGAAACCAAGCCTGACCCGGAATCTATTCTTCTTGCTCTACAAAAATTGGGGGGCAACACCGAACGCACAGTCTATATAGGCGATCATATTCGCGACATACAAGCGGCGAAGAATGCCGATATTATTGCGATTGCCGCCGCCTATGGCTATCTGTCGGAAAACGCCAGCGTAGAAGAGTGGGACGCAGACTTTATTTTGCATTCTCCTGAGCAAGCCACCTCCCTGCTAAATTTACTTAAATTTGCCTGAATATGACTTTTAAATACGTAGCCAGCAACGACATGCTGGCGAATAAAACAATCCTGATAACAGGTGCTAGTGATGGCATCGGGAAAGTGTGCGCGAAAACCTATGCCGATCATGGCGCGACGGTCATTTTATTGGGACGCAGCGCGGGTAAGCTCGAACAGGTTTATGACGAAATAGAAAAATCACATCCAGGAAAGGTAGTAATCCACCCGCTGGATTTCAAAACCGCGTCCATGGCCGACTTCCAGGCTTTAGCGGCATCCTTGCATGAGCAATTCGCCTGCCTTGATGGGCTACTGCATAACGCCGCGCTGTTAGGCGCGAGAAGCCCCATAGAATTTTATCCTGATCAGGACTGGAACGACCTGATGCAAGTGAATGTCACTGCCGGATTTCGCCTTAGCCAGGTACTGCTTCCGGCACTGAGTAAATCAGCCGATTCAAGAATACTTTTCACGTCATCCAGTGTTGGTCGATCAGGCCGGGCTTTCTGGGGTGCCTATGCCGTGTCCAAGTTTGCTGTTGAGGGCTTGATGCAAACCCTGGCCGATGAGGTAGAAAACACAACATCGATAAAAGTAAACAGTCTTAATCCCGGTGGAACCCGCACCAACATGCGCCGCGCCGCCTACCCCGCTGAAAACCCGGAGACACAGGCAAGCGCCGAGTCCATTATGCCCGTCTATCTGTATTTGATGAGCCCAGAGGCAGAGCCGCTGCATAGGCAGGCATTGAGTGTGCGCGGGTTTAAAGCTGTGCAGGCAAGTTAAAGCGCGGCTAACTCACTAATGCAAGCAGTTTCTTGATTTCGTCTTTGCCCAGCTCTCTAAATCGGCCCTTGCTGACAGTGCTGGGAATAAAAAGCGGTCCGAATCTAACCCGTTTGAGTCGGCTTACTTTCAAGCCTTGGGACTCCCACAGCTTTCTGACTTCCCTGTTTCTGCCTTCCATCAATACAACGTGATACCACTGATTTACCCCTTCCCCACCGTAGTGTTGTATATCGGTAAAGCGGCATAAGTTGCCGTCGATGATCACCCCCTTGTGCATCTCTTGCACCATTGCCTGGCTCACATCACCCAAGATACGCACGGCGTATTCACGTTCAATTTGAGAGCCAGGGTGCATAAGGCGGTTAGCCAATTCGCCGTCGGTGGTGAACAATAACAAGCCACTGGTATTGATATCGAGGCGACCGATAGACACCCATCGACCATGTTTTAGTGGTGGCAGCCTGTCAAAAACCGTTTTCCGGCCTTCCGGGTCGCTACGGGTAGAGACTTCGTTTTCAGGCTTGTTGTAAAGGATTACTCTTCGCTGTTCACGGATTTTCTTCTGTGGCGCGAGCTTTTTCCCATCGACGACGATCTTATCGTTGTCAGTGACTCGGTCACCCACACGCGCAAGCTTTCCATTGACCTTGATACGCCCGCCGACAATCCAGGTTTCAATTTCTCGACGAGAGCCGAAACCTGCTCTGGCCAGTACCTTTTGCAACTTCTCAGTCATGCTGTTTTCATTACTTTGCCAGTGAGTTTTCAGGGCTTGCCGGTTCTTCATCGCTGCCTTCATCTGACCTCAGTTCATGCCCGGTTTTGTCTTGGGTTTCGGTAAGTTTAATTTCAACTGTTTCCAGAGTATCCAAAGTTTCATCCAATTTTTTTAAGCCAAATTCTTCTTCAAATTCGGCAGTTTCCTGGTCATCTTGCTCATCCTGGTCGTCTGTGTCTTCAGGGTGCTGCAATGCTGGCGGCAGTTGCAGAATTTCATCAAGTGGTTTCTTCGAAAGCGCAATGGCCTCTTCTTCCGCTGCTAGTTCAGTGTTGTGCCCGTCACCTGGTTCTAAACTGCTCTCATCAACCACTTCTTCCGCTAACTCTACTATTCCTTGATTGGCCAGGTCATCCTCAAGATCGAATTCCGGATCGTCTTTTACAAGAGCCTCGACTTCCGATAGCGGGGGCAAGTCCTGAAGACTTTTAATAGCAAAGTAGTCCAGGAACTGCCTGGTAGTAGCAAACATGGCTGGTCGCCCGGGCACATCTCTGTGCCCCACTACCCTTATCCATTCCCGATCCAGTAGCGTGCGAATGATCGTTGAACTCACCCCGACACCCCGTATCTCTTCTATATCCCCGCGTGTTATGGGCTGCCGGTACGCAACCAGGGCAAGTGTCTCAAGCAGCGCCCTGCCATAACGGGGCGGGCGCTCTTGCCAAAGCTTCGCCACCCATTCACTCAACTCCTGTTTAACTTGAAACCGAAACCCGGATGCCACTTCCTTTAATTCAAAACCACGGTCGTTGCAGTCTTCTGTAATGCTATCCATTACCGCTTTCAATTCTTTGCGATCGGGTTTCTCATCCTCACTGAAAACCTGAATTATATTATCCAGAGTCAATGGTCGACCGGCGGCTAGCAGTAAGCCCTCCGCTACCATTTTTACCTTGTTATCCACATCACTCATACTGTGTCTTATCCCTGCTTTCTTTAGCGAGCCTGGCTTCTGGATTTCAAATGAACGGGGCCAAAAGACTCTGATTGCACGATCTCAATCATCGAATCTTTCATTAGCTCCATTATCGCTAAAAAAGTAACTACGACTCCTAATCTTCCCTCGTCTCGAACCAGTAATGACACTAACGGCACGAATTGTTGATTTGATAGTCGCACCAATATTTCCGACATTTTTTCGCGAGTCGATAAGGTTTCTCGCTGGACATGGTGATGACCGAAGTTATCTGCACGTTTTAGTACGCGGGACAAAGCGGTCAACAGTTCTTTAAGATCGACCGCAGCATCTGGCGTTATTCTCTCGATATCAGGTAAAGCCGCTACAGCGCGATGGATGTCTCTATCCATGCGCGGCAGTTCATCAATGTCTTGCGCAGCCTGTTTGAAACGCTGGTACTCTTGCAAGCGCCGAATAAGCTGCATCCGCGGGTCGTCTTCTTCTATTTCATCTTCAACTTGTCTGGGCAGTAAAATACGCGATTTGATTTCAGCGAGCATAGCCGCCATCACCAAATATTCTGCCGCCAGCTCAAACTGCCAGGAATCCATCAAATCAACGTAGTTCATGTATTGATCGGTTATGTCGGCTACATTGATGTCCAAAATATCGATGCTTTGCCGTTTAATCAGATACAGTAATAAATCCAGCGGCCCCTCGAAAGCTTCGAGAAGAATCTCCAGGGCATCGGGCGGTATATAGAGGTCCTTGGGGACTTCGGTGATGGCCTCCCCCGCGACAAAAGCAAAGGGCTGTTCCGGCGCGTCAGTGTCGTCCACTTCGGGCCCTTGCTCTTGCGGCTCAATGATTTTCGGGTCTGCTTCAGTACCGACAGTGGTCAATCTTTTGCCCTGCCTTGAGTTCTCATAATGATTGGAATTTTACCTGATGTGAGGTCGAAAAGCGCGGTTCGGCTCAGCCTCAGATGGTCCTGGTCAGCATTTGCCCAGGCCCATTACATGGCGCACATCCTGTAGCGTTTTCCTGGCAGATTCCCTGGCCGTTTCACAACCTTCTGCGAGGATAGATTTTACAATACCTGGATCTTTCTCATACTGAGCCGCTTCTTTTTGAATCGGCTCCAGCTCAGCAATGATCGCGTCATTGACCGGCTTCTTGCATTCGAGACAACCAATACTGGCGTTTTTACAACCGTCCACAACCCAGTCTCTGGTTTCCTGGCTGGAATAGGTCTGGTGTAGCTGCCAGACCGGGCATTTTTCTGGATCACCCGGGTCCGTCAATCTCACCCGAGCCGGATCAGTACGCATTGTAAATATTTTCTTTTCCACCTGATCCAGTGGCTCTCTCAAACAGATGGTATTGTCATAGGACTTGGACATCTTTTGCCCGTCCAGACCAGGCATTTTCGAAGACGGCGTTAGCAGTGCCTGTGGCTCAGCCAGTACCATCTTGCCCCCGCCTTCCAGATAGCCCAACAAGCGTTCTGTGTCACCCATAGAGATATTTTGTTGTTCTTTTAACAGGACACGCGCTTTATCCAGGGCCTCGTGATCCCCCTGTTCTTGATACGCAGTACGCAGACTATTGTATTGTCTGGAAGATTTTTTCCCCATCTTTTTGATCGCAGCCTGAGCGTTTTCCTCGAACCCCGGCTGCCGTCCATAGATGTGATTAAATCTGCGAGCCGTCTCTCGGCTTAGCTCCACATGCGCGACCTGATCAGCGCCCACTGGCACATAAGCGGCTCGATAAATCAGGATATCGGCTGTCTGCAACAGCGGATAACCCAGAAAGCCATAAGTGTCTAACTGCTTTTCATGAAGCTTTTCCTGTTGGTCTTTATAACTGGGCACTCGTTCAAGCCACCCCAGCGGGGTAATCATGGATAACAGCAGATGCAATTCTGCATGCTCAGGCACTCCCGACTGTACGAAGAGTGCAGCAGAAGCTGGATTCACACCGACAGCGAGCCAATCGATAACCATATCAACGACGTTTTGTTCAAATATAGCAGGGTCGCCATAATGGGTTGTGAGTGCATGCCAATCAGCAACAAAGAAGAAGCATTCGTATTCCTGCTGCAATTTCACCCAATTAGTAAGCACGCCATGCATGTGGCCCAAATGCAGGCGACCTGTTGGTCGCATACCTGATACTACTCGTTGCTGTGAACCCACCCTGGACAACTTACTCTCCTGAAATTAGTGACTAGATAGTGCTTGTTCGACCCGATCATCGCCAGTGATTATAAGCTGCCTTCTTGACCTGTTAGCCTGTCAAGCTGTTAACCTGTTAATGAAAAGGCGCTGGGTCTCCGCGGCCAATTCTCAGCACTGTGGCCACCCCCTCTACTAAATCCACCATCGTGGTTGGCTCCAGACCGCCCACTCCCCCGTCTACAATTAAGTCTACAAGCTTTGCAATCTTCAGTCTCATTTCGTAAGGGTCGTGTAGCTGCTCTTCTTCACCCGGGAGTATCAAGCTGGTGCTCATTATCGGCTCCCCTAACTTGTCAAGAATTGCTTGTGCTATCGCGTTATCTGGCACGCGCAGTCCTATAGTCTTGCGTTTGGGGTGCATCAAGCGCCGTGGCACTTCAGGTGTCGCTTTTAAGATGAATGTGTAGGGGCCTGGCGTATACGCTTTAAGTATTCGGTAGGCACTATTGTGTACCAATGCGTAGCTGGCAAGAGACGACAGATCCTTACACACCAACGTAAAATTATGCTTGCTGCCCAATTGCCGCAGATGACGAATCCTGTCCAGCGCGTTTTTATCACCAATATGGCAACCCAGCGCATAGGTGGAATCGGTAGGGTAAACAATTACCCCACCCTGCAGAAGAACATCGACGACCTGCTTTATGATTCGGTCTTCGGGATTGCGGGGATGAACCTGTAAAAATTCGCTCATGAGCCTTGAGTCACTCCCTCGACCGACAGAATCAATTTACTGCTGGCGCACTTAAACAGGTGATTCTATTACATTGCTCCGTAAAAAGCAGACACATTTCTTTAAATCGATTACCATGGCGAATGATTCAGCACTCAGGCAATACACGGTGATCAAGAAGCCCGCAAATGAAACAATTTATCGATTACATTCCTCTACTTGTATTTTTCAGCATTTGGGCAATAGACGAACGCAGCATTAGCATCGCTGGATTTGAGCACAGCATAGGTGGTGTTTTCAGTGCGGCAGAATTTCTTTTAGCTGCGTCAATCATTGTCTATGGCTCTCTGTTTGTCTATCAAAAACGACTGGACAAATTCCAGTGGATTACTTTGATAGCTGTCGTGCTTTTCTGCATTCCAACAATTATTTTCCGAAACACAGACTTCCTTAAATGGAAAGCGCCTATAGTAAACTGGATCTTCGCCGCAGCATTCCTGGCATCGCGATTCATTGGTGACAAGCCAGCCATAGAACACATGATGGGGCACGCGGTAGCAGCACCCAAAGAAGTCTGGTACAAACTAAACAGCATGTGGATATTCTATTTTATTGTACTTGGGGCAATTAACCTGATTGTTGCTTTTACTCTAAGCGAAGACCTGTGGATAAAATTCAAGGTGTTCGGAAACCTGATACTGACCCTCACTTTTATCATGGCGCAAATGCCAATATTGGCCAAATATATTGAAGTTGAAGAAGACACAGAGACGGCTAATGAAGAGTCAGGCTAAGAGGAAGCCATGTATTATGCGTTTATCAGCGAGGACATCGAAAATAACCTTTCGAAACGCATGGCTGCTCGCTGTACCCATTTGCAAGGTCTAAATAATCTGGCAGATCAAGATTGCTTGCTGCTGGCTGGCTCTCACTCCGCTATCGACTCTGCTGATCCAGCAGACGCCAGGTTCAGCAGTAGCCTGGTTATCGCGGCATTCGACAGCCTGGAACAGACTCAAGCCGGAGCCGATGCCGACCCGTACGTGACTGCTGGTGTCTACAAAAAAGTGACAGTAAAGCCATTCAAATAAAGTGCCTTGGTTCCAGCCTGGTGACTGCTTAGTGGCCAGATAGTTCTGGAGCCGCTTTCAATTCAGGAAATTCTGCATCCAGAATCTTGTTCCATTCTTCTAACTGCTTGCTGCGGCGCTCAAACAAGGCACTTGTGTCTCCTTCAATAACGATACTATTAATAACGTCTCTACGTCGTATTTGATTGACTACGGGCATGCCACTAACAACCTTGCCAAATACTGAATGCTTACCATTCAAATGAGGTGTGGCGAGATGAGTTAAAAAGAACTGGCTTCCATCTGTTCCAGGGCCAGAATTCGCCATCGAAATAATGCCGGGTTGATTATGATGCAAGACGATCTCGCCGTGGAAATCATAACCAGGGCCTCCCGCCCCATTTCCCAAAGGGTCGCCACCCTGCACCATAAAATTTCTCTCTAGCCGGTGGAAAATCAATCCATCGTAGAAACCACGCATAGCGAGATTGGCAAAATTTGCCACAGTAGTGGGCGCAGCTCGCTGGTTCAACTGAACCACTATTTCACCTTTGGATGTATCAATCACCGCCCGCAGAACTTGTGCTTCTGCCGCCAGCACCCTACTGCTAAAAAACACAATTGCCAGTAGTCCGACACTAAACTTTACTGCTCTTGCCCGCCACGGAATTAATAGCATTGGTTTTCCCATCCGCCTTGATTTGACCATGCTGCTTTTCATAGTGCGTAGTCCAGGATTACAGGTGCATGATCCGAAAAATTTTGCCCGGTGTATATTTCCGCTGAGGTCACTTTATTGGCTATGTTTTCTGTCACCACCTGGTAATCCAGGCGCCACCCGGTGTTATTCGCCCTTGCCTGCCCCCTGTTGGACCACCAGGAGTATTGCTCTGCTTCATCATTGACCAAACGAAATGCGTCCACATAGCCAACTTTATCGTACAAGACATCCAGCCACTCCCGTTCTTCTGGAAGAAATCCCGAATTTTTCCGGTTGCTGCGCCAGTTTTTCAGATCAATCTCTTTATGGCAAATATTCCAATCGGCGCAAACAATGATTTCCCGCTTACTCTTGCGTAACTTTTTCATGTGCTCCATGTAGTCACCCATAAAGCTAATCTTTCTGGTTTGTCGTTCCTCCCCGCTAGACCCGGATGGCATATACAGGGACGCTATACTAAGCTTTCCAAAATTTGCCTCTATATACCTCCCTTCTGTATCAGCCAGTTCAAAACCAAGTCCACGGCTAATCGCTTCAGGTTTAACCCTGGAATATAGCGCGGTACCGGAATACCCCTTTTTGATTGCATCATAGTAATGGCAGTGATACTGCTCGGGGTGGAAAACGGGGTCACTGAGCTGGTCAATCTGTGCCTTCGTTTCCTGCAAGCAAACCACATCTGCCCCCGCTTCTGGTAGCCAATCGAAGAAGCCCTTTCTGGCTGCCGCTCTAATCCCATTGCAATTGAACGTCATTACACGCATTTAACGGTTCCAATTTTACTTTTTTGGTTAATAAAATCACTGCCAGCAAGTCTACGGATTGCGAGAAATATAAACCAGCACAATTAACGAATCAGCTCCCGTCAGATTCAGTTATCACTCATAAAAGCCGTGGCGGGAGAGAGTTAGTCCTGGCTGGCGTTGCAAATAAATGTTACATATAGTTACGAATGTGATTTCCATCAATTAGCCCCCTGATCGACTCTGTTTTTAGCTAATGGTTTGTTTTTTCTATCCGCTTTAGTAAAGTATTCATATAAGCTATTGATTTTACACAATTTAGTTAATTAATATCAATATGTTACTTTTTTTCCTGAAATTGTCAATTATTTAACTATTTATTACTTATATACCCAATATATGTTACTATGATTCCCGTAGTTGTGAGGAAGCTCAACTAAAACCCAACCATTATTTAAGGAGAACGTAATGAGCAAGGCACTCAAAAGAGCGCGGCCCGTTATCGAAGCGACAGTTATCAGTGTTTTACTGGTAGCGGCTGCACTAGCAGTTCCAGCCGCGATCGTATACGCAGCCGTCTAAACTAAAATTTACAAGGAGGCTTCATGCAGAGCCCTTCAATTTATTTTTCGCTGACTGGATACCAGTCTGAACAATACGTTTAGGCTGGTGTTTTTTATGTAGAGAGCCTGGGCAGATTGCCAGACATTTTGAACTTCATACACCTTCCAACAGTCATCTTTCGCCTTTCGCCTTTCGCCTTTTACCTCCCAATCCGCGTCCCAACAGTACCGAATTACGGGCGAACACGCCGCTTTAATCCAAGGTAAGTTTATCGGTAAAATTACAAGGTTTGTGTCCCGCATCAAGTTGCTCAGCAATTATCTTGTCCCAGGCAGTTTCACACGCACCGGGTGAACCTGGCACAGAGAAAATAATCGTACCATTAACGAGCCCGGCAAATGCTCGGGATTGAATCGTTGAACTGCCAATTTCCAAAAATGAAAGTTGTCGAAAAAGCTCACCAAAACCTTCGATATGCTGGTCCAGCAAGGGCATGACAGCTTCTACCGTATTGTCCCGTGCTGTAAATCCGGTACCACCGGTTAGCAAGACTACCTGCACAGAGGAGTTAGCAATCAGAGCTGAGACTTCTGCCCTCAACTGATAAACATCATCTTTAACAAGGGTTCTGGAGTGCAATTGATGGCCCGCATTCTGCAATCTCTCAACCAATACAGCGCCAGACTTATCCGTCTCGGGCGTTCGCGTATCAGAGACGGTAACAACTGACATGTTTAATGCGGTTAAAGCTGGCATTTCAAATCTCTGGATGGGTTTTCGTTTAAGGTGCTTGTTGGCAGTGGAAAATAGTGGGGGTATCCAGACAAACGGCTAGCCCCCGGTCATGTTCATAAGGCGAACCGGCTGGGTGTGATCTTTATCATAAAAGAAATGACGTTCAGGCTTAATTTCCATTGAGTCAATTAATGCCCTTTTTAACAGCTTGTCATCGCTCTGCGGGTCTCGCAATACTGCACGCAGGTCAACAGAGTGCTCGTTTCCAAGACAAAGCAGCAAGCGCCCTTCAACAGTCACCCTGACTCTGTTGCAGTTCTCACAGAAATTATGAGTAACTGGCGATATAAACCCTATGCGGCTACGCTTTCCTGCAATTCTTGCATAGCGAGAAGGGCCTGCTGTTTGCTCAGCGCTATCCAGTAATGTATATTTTTGTTCAATAGTTTCTCTGACCCAGGCATTGCTGCAAGTGGTATCTTCTCTATCATGCTCAGATGCCTCACCTAAAGGCATCTCCTCTATAAACGCAATATCAATGTCGCGCTCAACTGCATAGTCAGTTAAATCGATAACCTCATCTTCGTTGTAGCCTTTCATCACCACGGAGTTTAGCCTTATTCTGTCGAAACCAACCGCCCTGGCCGCATCAATTCCAGCCAGCACTTTATCAAGCTTTCCAACACGCGATATTTTCTTAAAACGATCGGCATCCAAACTGTCTATGCTTATATTTATTCTATTAACACCAGCCGCTTTTAAGGGTTCCGCGTATTTGTCAAGTTGGGCACCATTCGTCGTTAGCAATAATTCTTCAAGCTCGGGAAGTGCCCCCAACTTCTCTATCAGTGACATCACCTCCGTGCGCACCATTGGCTCACCCCCGGTTAAGCGGATCTTTTTCACGCCCAACTCAGTAAAAGCTTTAGCCACACGATAGAGCTCTTCCAGCGACAAGATTTGCTTGCGCGGTAGAAAAGTCATGTCCGCAGTCATGCAATAGACGCAGCGAAAATCACAGCGATCGGTGACAGACAAACGAATATAGTCTACCCGCCTGCCAAACTTGTCAATCAGCTCGGTTGCTTGTCTTGTCGCGTTCATAGGTATCTACTCCCAAGGAACTATAGCGCAAACGCGGGTCTTAATGCACTCTCTCCTCAACCTCAACCTCAACCTCAACCTTCTGTTTTTGTCCACTCCATCCGCTTTGGCCTGGAAGCCTGCCTCTGCTCACCATAGGCGATGCCAGCCTTTCCATCCAATTGTATCCAGTGTCCGATCCTTCGATATAACAGCCATATCCCGATCAATTGCTGTGGCGACAATAATACGGTCGAACGGATCACGGTGCAGCCACTCAAAACTGCCAGCACGCTGCATGATCCCGCCGCTTGCAGGAATGATTTCAAAGTCGATGGAGCGCAATTTTTCATCAAGATCAAGCGACAGTAAATGCTCTACCTCTGGCCATTTACCCAGGGAAGCCTTCAGGGTTATTTCATAAAGGCTGACGGCACTCACACATCGCACTGAAGCAGAAATCAGAGCGCTCCGGGCTTTTTCAGACAATAGATCAGGCGCCAGCATCGCCCATATAAGCGCATGGGTATCAAGCAGCATCAAAGACCCATTTCATCGAGAAGATCGTCATCCGTCGGGCCAACCATATGCTCAAGTTCCCCGTCTTTCCTGGGTAGCGCACCCCATGCACCAAAGGGAAATCGTGACCTCGGGCTGGCAGGCACGCATTCCATGACAGGTTTTCCATTACGACAAATGGTCACTTTCTCACCGCTTTCAACGGCGGCCACTAATTTTGAGAACCGGGTTTTGGCCTCGTGTATATTAAACTGCATTTATACTCCTACTACACCCCTACCTAAGCGGACTAATGCTAGTCTTGTGTGGGTTTATTGTCAATGCCTTGCCTGCTATCGCAGCGAACCCAACACGATTCACAATGGCGTATGCTGTTGAGAAGGCTGCTAAAAGTTTACACATTGAATACTATCTGAAGTGCCAGCAGTATGAGAATCGTCCCCATTGCCCTCTCCAGCCAGGCCCCCATACCAACAATAAAAGCCCTGACAGCAGAGATTCCAAGAAGCCACGAGAGCAGCGCGAACCAAATGAATGTTGCGGCAGCAAGGTACAGGCCGTAGCAAAGCTGAACCAGGGCAGGCGTATTTGCGTCTATGACCACGGTGAACAACGCCAGGAAAAATAGCGTGGCCTTGGGGTTCAAGCCATTAGTCAAAAAACCCGACAGGAAAGCCCGACCCGGGTGTAGCACTGGTGAATCCTGCACTTTATCGTCAGTTTTGCTATTTTTCAGGGAGCTGCGAATTGACTGCACGCCTAAATAGAACAGGTACACGGCGGCGACTAATTTCATCGCATTAAACAGGCCCGGAGATTGAGCCAACAAAAACGCGACGCCAAGCAGGCAGTACGCAACATGAAGCAATATTGCAGTACCTACACCAAAGCTGGTCCATAGACCCGTTCTGGTTCCACCGGAAACGCATTGCCTCATCACTACCGCAAAATCTGGGCCAGGCGATGCAACTGCGAACAAATGCGCTACCGCGATAGTTAAAAATTCAGTCCAGTACATTGGGTCTCGGCGCTGCGCTTGTTAAGGCAGCCGGTCGGAAATTTCCAGGTTGATAACCGCTTGCTGGCCGTTGTGTGCGAAATTTGCTGATTGTACCCGATAATCTCCAGAAGAGGGCGTAGCAGAACCGGAGAAAGACACGGCGGCAGAAACAAATACCGTGTCTGCTGAAGACAAATTAAACGGGCCTACCGCATAAGAATTGTCCAGGCTGACCACTGCTGGCAAATCGGCCACGCTAATGTCTGTGGCAGCCAATGGCGGCAGGCCTTCGCGCTCAGCATGGCGAACCGCGACAAAAACCCTGAGATCAGGATCCAGGTCCAGGCCATCAACCAGGCGCAAGTTAATTTCTATAGTTGGGCCAGCACCGACCCGCTGGCCGTCAGCCGTCAAAATCTGTTGTGCCGCTGCGATACTACGCCGCAGAACTTGTGCCTGCTCACTAGTGGGATTACTCTGAATGATCAGGCGCCAGTATTCTATCGCCGCCGCATAGTCTTTCCGCTCCTCAGCGTCTGCACCTAACAACTGCAAAATGCTTATTTCATTTGGGTTTATTGCTCGTGCCTGATCGACTAGCTGCAGAATTTCTTCGGTAAAAGTAAAATCAGCAAGCAGGTATTTCGTCATGGCGACCCGACCAAGCACCAGCGCTTTATCCGCCGTGTCTGACATGCGCGCAGCCGACTGGGTATAAGCTATTTCAGCTTCGGCAAACAGTCCAAGGCTGGCGAAATTCTCCGCCAGGAAATACCAGGCCCACGGCCGGTCATCGTCTGCCTGGACTATTTCCCCCAGGCTAACAATCAGATTCTGTGATTCCTGGGGATTATCCCGATTGTCCACTGTGCGCTGAAAAAGCGCCATCAGCTCGACATCGTCGAAGTAACCCCACTTATTGTACAAGCTATAGGCGAAAACGGGCATCAACAGGCAAAAAAACAGAGGTATAAGCGTATTCAGGGACGCCCTCCTGGACACGGCTTTTCCCTTGTGAGCGGTCGCCTGCGCTTTTTCTCCGGCACTGGTTTCCTCATGAGAAACATCAGTCAGCAAATTTTGCTGAAGTTCTGTCATCAACAAATCAAATTGTGCCTGGTCTAAATCCCCCGAGGCCAAATTATTCTCTAGCTCATCGCTGCGCTCCTGAAACAGGGCAATGTTTTCGTCCTTGCGGGTGGCCTCCGATTCAAATGATGCGGCTCTGCTACGAATCCAGAGCGGAGCCAGAACAAAGGCGACGGCAAGAACAAAAAGACAAGCAGTTAGAAACCAGAACAAGAGATTATTCCAAAGTGAAGTGAATGTAATTTACCGCTTATTGCCTAACAGTTGTTGCAGACGTTGTTGTTGTGCTGCATCCAGCTCCACCGTGTTGGCGTTGATTTTTCTGGCACGCCGCCAACTACCAAACCCGATCAGCCCACCGATTAGTAAGAAAATAAGCGGGCCGAACCAGAGTAAAAAAGTTCCCGGGGTGAGCCGGGGGCGAAATAAAATAAAATCACCGTACCTTTCAAACATGAACTGGATGATTTCATCATCGCTCATGCCTTGCATGATCATGCGGTACACCTCGCGGCGTAAATCTTGCGCTACACCGCCAGTGGAACCGGTAAGGTTGGCGTATTGACACATTGGACAGCGCAGTTCATTTGACAGCAGGCGAAATCGCTGCTGTTGTTGTTCTGTATCAAATTCGAAGGTGTCAACCTGGGCACTGGCAAGCACTGGAGCCAATAAGCTGCCCAGCAAAAAACCCAGGACAGCCAAAGCGGCAAAAGAATTGTCAAAACTTGCACGCGCTGGATTTTTCACCATCGCTGATTCCCTTCGCTTCTGAGCTCTGCAATTGCTGGTAAAAACTGCTCCCGCCATACAGTTTCATCGAGAACACCGACATGACGAAACCGAATCACGGCATTGCTGTCGACCAAATAGGTTTCGGGCGCTCCATAAACGCCAAGATCAATGCCAAAACGCCCACTCTCATCCAATAGGCTGAATGAGAACGGATTGCCGTTCTCCTGCAACCAATCCAGGGCCAAATCTTGCCGGTCACGGTAGTTGATTCCAATAACAGGAATTTCACCCTGCTCCGACAATCGCATCAAAGTGGGGTGTTCAATCAAACACGGGAGGCAGTACGAACCCCACACATTGAGCAGAAATATCTGTTCTGGCAAATCCTGGTTAGCAATCTGTTTCCCATCAACAGTGCCAAGCTGAAACTCAGGCATTGGCTTGTCGATTAGCATTGAAGGCAGGGTTTTTGGATCCAGATACAAGCCGCGCCAGAGAAGTACCGCCAGGGCAATGAAGCCTGTTAAGGGCATGTAAAATTTCAGCTTGTTCATGGTTTCGTACTACGCGCTCGGCTGTAGCCCTGCTGGCAAGGATTGTGGTTTGGTGTTAGCACCGGGGATTTCCGTTTGCCTGCGTTTCAAGCTGCGATAACGCTTGTCTCCTGCGGCCAGGAAACCACCTAATGCCATCAATATAGCGCCCAGCCACAGCCAGCGAACGAAAGGTTTTACATAAATTGTCATCGACCAGGCATTGTTTTCTTTCTGCTCGCCTAAAGTTATAAACAAATCTCGCAGCATACCTGCATCAATGGCCATCTCGGTGGAAGGAGTCCCGGTCGCTAAATATATCCTTCTCTGTGGGTGCAGGCTGGTCAGTTCAACACCAGCTTTTAGTACCTTGAATTCAGCCTCATCAGCAATGTAATTGGGGCCGTTTACCGAACTCGTGCCTTCAAACTGGAAAGTATAATGGCCCAGTTCAACACTTTGTCCCGGTGACAGTAAAACGCTCTTCTCCGCACTAAAGGTACTGGTCAACGCCACACCAATCAGCATCACTGCCATGCCCAGATGTGCGATCTGCATTCCATAGTAGCTAAAGGACAGTGATTTCAGACCCTGGCTTATTGATGTTTTGTTTGCTGTTTTTGTGACAATGTCTTTTATCATGGCCAATACGATCCAGGCCGCTAACGCGACCGCAACCGTGGCTACCGCTGAGAATTGCATAGTGATTAGCAAGGGCAGTGCAACACCCAATGCGACTGCGGCGAATGCTACTTTACCGAGTTGCTGAATCAGAAAGCTAAAGGAGGTGCGTTTCCAGCGGCAGAAAGGCCCGATAGCAAGCAGGATCACCAGCAACACCATCAGGGGTACAAAGATAGTATTGAAGTACGGTGGGCCAATCGAAATAAGATCATCTGTCAGTGCTTGGTACACTATAGGAAACAAAGTTCCAAGGAATACTGAAGCCGCCGCTACAACTAAAATTACGTTATTGGCAAGCAGCAAAATTTCTCTGGAAATCAAATCAAAGCCGGCCTCACTCTTCATCAGGGGAGCCCTGTGGGCAAATAAAAGTAATGCGCCGCCAACGCTGCTACCCAGTATCGCCAGAATAAAGAAGCCCCTGCCCGGGTCGCTGGCAAAAGCATGCACAGAAGTTAGCAAACCCGACCTTGTTATGAAGGTGCCCAGCAAACTTCCAGCAAAAGCCAGAATCGCCAGCAGCAGCGTCCACGCCTTAAATACACCTCGTTTCTCCGTTGCAGCCAGGGAATGAATTAGCGCAGTACCGAAAAGCCAGGTAATCAAGGGTGGGTTTTCCACCGGATCCCAGGCCCACCAGCCGCCCCAGCCTAATTCGTAATAAGCCCACCAACTTCCAAGCGCTATACCAAGGGTCAAAATTCCCCAGGAAACATTCGCCCAGGGTCTGCACCAACGCGCCCACGCCGCATCCATTCTCCCACTCAGCAACGCTGCCATAGCGAAGGCAAACACCACTGAAAAACCTACATACCCCATATAAAGAGTGGGCGGATGTATAATGAAACCGAAATCTTGAAGAGCAGAATTCAAATCTGCACCATCAGCAGGTGGCAGGGGGACTATTCGATCGAAGGGGTTCGATGTGGCGAGCATAAATAAAATATAGCCGCTTATCAGAAAACCGAGCACTCCTAATACTCTTGCCACAAACTCCAGTGGCATGCTCCTGGTGAAGATAGCAACGGCAAGCATCCAGCCTGCAAGCATGAATGTCCAAAGCAGGAATGAGCCTTCGTGTCCTCCCCACACCGCCGTCAATTTGTATCGGTCAGGCAGCAATGAGTTGGAATGCTGAGCCACAAACTGAACAGAAAAGTCATCTGTCACAAAGGCATACGCTAAAATTACTATACTGATGCCCAGAAACACAAACACGCCCGCCGTCAGAGGGCGTGCCAGGCTCATCCATGTATAATTATTTTGCCAGGCGCCTGTTAGCGGCAAGCTGCCAAGTAAAATACTCAGGCAAAAAGCCAGTATCAGTGAAAACTGTCCAATTTCTGGAATCATTTAGTTGTTTGCCACTGGAGCATGGTTTTCAGCAGACGCACCGGCGGCATCCAGCGCTGCCTTTACTTCTGCCGACATAAAATTTTCATCGTGTTTTGCCAGCACCCTTGACGCCTGAAATACACCCGCCGCGTCCATTTCACCTTCCGCCACAATTCCCTGCCCTTCACGGAATAGATCAGGCAGTATGCCTTCATACTGTATTGGAACATCACTGACAAAATCGGTGGTGACAAATTCAACGCTCAAACTGTCCTGCGCGGCAAGCACCGTGCCCGTCTTTACCATGCCACCAATTCTAAAGTGTTGACCAAAACCAACCTCACCTGCCGCAACTTGTGTGGGTGTGTAGAACATATTAATGTTCTGCTTTAGCGCAAGTGCGGTAAAACCAGCCGCAACACTCATGCCAGCGGCGATAAATAAAATGGTACCGAGTTTTTTACGCCTGTGGGGCTTCATTCACTACTCCGAAATATTCACTATCCAACCAAATCGTCTTCGTTCTCATTTTCTATTTCTGCCTTTACAATCAAGCGCTGCTTGAGTTGACGCATGATTCTTTTCTTTTTCCGCAACGGCAGTACCAAATTAGCAAGGATAAAAATTGCAAATAACGCGTAGGCCGACCACACGTTGAATCCATACCCGCCCATGTCGAGAAATTCGGCAAAACTTGAAAACTGTATCGCGTCTAACATCTGCCATCCTGCCATGAGACTGTGCAAGAAACCCTCACCAGGTCGTGTTATAGGTAGAAAACCCTTGCGGGTTCGTCTGCTTTACTGGATTCCTGCTTTCGCAGAAATGACGAATATTGGGTTTTTGCACAACCTCTTTCGCAGAAATGACGAATATTGGGTTTTTGCACAGTTTCTATCTCTGCTGGTCTAGTTCTTTACTACCAAATCCTGAACCCATTGAGACCTGCGCTCTCGCTCAAGAATTTCATTTCGTGTTGCTAAAATTAGACTCACAGCAAGAAACAAGTAAACCGCCACTATCATAATTAATGTGGCTATCCAGAATTCAGGGCCGTTGGGGCTCTCTGTATCCAGCGAAATCGGGCTGGATACCTGGTGCAGTGTGTTCCACCACTGGACAGAATATTTGATTATAACAACATTTATGCAACCCACGATTGAAAGAAGAGCGCAGGCTTTAGCGGCTGCCTCTGAATCTTCCAAAGCAGAACGAAGCGAAATCACACCGAGTAGAAGGAACAGTTGAAACAACATGGACACTAGCCTGCTGTCAGTCCACTCCCACCATGTCCCCCACATAACACTACCCCACAGCGACCCGGTTGCTAAAGTCACCAAGGAAAACCAGGCGCCAAGAATGGCGGCATTTTTTGCCACCATATCCGCCAGTTTCATGCGCCAAACCAGGGTTATGGTTCCGGCAACGAACATGAGCGGGAAAAATGCCAGGGAAGTGCCGGCGACGGCGACGTGAATTATCAAAATTCTGGAGGTGAAGCCTTGTTGGTAATCGGGTGGTAAAAACAACAATCCCCAGACCAGCCCAATAGTCATGAAAATGATCATGGCAGCAACCAGCCAGGGCAGCCACTTTCCGCTCAGTTCGTAGAACCATCTGGGAGAACCTGATTTGGAAAACCATAACCACATGATGTCTAATAACCTCTGCTAAAATTCAAGTATATAGTCCAGGCAGCCGCCGCGTTACGCATTGTAACTTATTGTAATTAGGCGGTAATACTGTTATCGCTGCAAACCCGACTAATTCACACTGATACGAAGCGCCGCCGCCGATGCCAGAGGCCCCAAACTAACGGCCACAGACAACATAACCAACAGTAGACTCAGATAGCCCAGCGGAGAGAGGCTGTTTAGGGTAGACTGAACCGCCAGGGTACCAAATATCAGGATGGGCACACTCATAGGCAGGGTAATCACAGCCAAAATCAAGCCTCTACTGCCCAAACCCACTGTGAGTGCCACAGCAATCGAACCAATCAAGCTCATAATCGGAGTCCCTATCAACAAGGTACAGATAAGAGTGCCATAGGCCGCCGCTGGCAAATTCAACATATAGGCCAGTAATGGGGATACCAAAACCACCGGTAGCCCGCTCACCAGCCAATGGCCAATATTCTTGGCCAATACCAGAAAAAATAACGGCTGTGGACTTAACAATAACTGTTCTAAAGAGCCGTCCTCATAGTCGGACCGGTATAAGCTGTCCATGGAAAGCATTGAGGCAAGCAACACCGATATCCAGATAACGCCTGCGGCAATTTCGCGCAGGCGGTCGCTTTCAGGGCTAATCCCTATGGGGAACAATGAAACAACAATGATGAAGAACATAAACGGATTGATCACATCGTTCTTCTTTTTGAAGGCTATTAGTAAATCTCGCTTTAAAGTGGCAAAAAAAGCGGCGGTGGTAGTTGTCTGTTTCTCACTCATGGCTTGCGCCCTACCCCAGGCTCAGAATGGTTAATTCAGGAATAGTCAAACTGTGGTGAGTTGTTACCAGCACGGCGCCACCCGAGCGTGCCTGTTTTTGCAAAAGGGATTCCAACTGGGCGACACCTTTACTATCGAGTGTCGTGAAAGGCTCATCCAACACCCATAGACTAGCCGAGCTGATGATTAATCTGGCCAGAGACACGCGCTGCTGCTGCCCTGCGGATAGCGTATGACAGGGCGATTCTTCGAATCCCCGTAAACCGGCCTCTGCCAGGGCTGCGTACAGCACCGGCTCTTCCACTTTCTGCGTAAGACTACAGCTCCAACGCAAGTTCTCTAACGGACTCAACACCTTGCTCACACCCACGCGGTGCCCTATATAGAGCAGCGAGGAAAAAAAATCCGCCTCTGTTTCCCCGATTTCCCGACCGTACCAGCTAATCGATCCTGTAAAGCTGTCGTTGAGACCGCATAGAATACGCAGCAGAGTGGTTTTACCACTTCCATTACTGCCCTTTACTTGCAAAATCTGCCCTTCGGCCAAGTCGAAATTCAGCTCTGTAAACAGGACACGATCGTCCCGTTCACAGAATAGCTGTTGCACGCTAAGCATTTTTTTGCCATTGCGCGCCTGCCCTGAATTCTGTGGCCTGGCAGATAACATGAAGCCTTTGCTCCCGACGAGGTTGGCTGCGGATTATATCGAAGAACTGCCGCCAATTCTGCTACAAACTTTGTGCGCCTAACCGCCTGGCTGCGGAATAAGCACAGCAGCGTTACACAGAGGGGGAACAAGGTTGATGGGGCTATCTGTGGCAGGCAGAGGCGAAGCCTGAGGCCGAGACGGCTTTTGAGTTGTTTATCGCGACCTACTGACGCCAAATAGCCAAAGGCGACGCTGTGCTTACAGAAAGACCGCGAGGAGCTGATGGCATTCGACGACTTTCCCGCCATGCACGGGCAAAGCATCCGCACCCGCAACCCGATTGAATCGACCTTCGGCACCGGCTCGGTGAGCTCGCCGCACCGCATCCGCCATCGTAGCAAGCACTCAAAGGGCTGCCATCTCACGAGATGGCATGCTTCATATTGATTTCAAACCGGGCATGTGTGCGGAGAAAAAATGACGTTGCCTGCGCGGGTTTGACTATCTGGCGAAGATGATCACCAATCCCATAAAATCTTGCTATTTCTGGCATTTTGGTATCCTATATTTCTTTGTGATGGGTTTCTATTCCTTAGCATCCAATGCAGTCGTAGCTTTTACTTTTTACAGATCCGATTGCTTTTGTAATGGCACCATCTTGTATTATTAAATCATGCTAGTAATTCATTTTAAATGTCGGTTCTCCATCAATTTCAACTGGTACAAAGATTGTTCCCTCAGTGACATTAACTCCAATCTCGGATATTGAAAATCTAATAAATCTTTCAAAAATGTCACCATTAATTTTACGTGCTGTATTTGATTTTTTAGCAGGCAAAGCATCAAGTGCAGCACCAATACATTGTTGAGTAGTATAAATTGTTCGATTTATTATGAGTCTATTTTCCGCATTATCACTTCCTTTTACATCACCCAATATTTTTATAAATTCCTTGCTATTACTTTCAAAATCCTCTAAGTCATATAAAAGGTTGGAATTTATTGGTCTTGTTACGTTATAAGTTCCATCCTGTTTATATTGAAAAATTTGATAATGATTCTCATTCCTTGAAACAATAACGGCTTGTAAATTTGTTTTTATAAATTCAAGGTACTTCAATGCAATCTCTTGGCTTAAGAAACCGCTCTTTATCACAAACATTGGTAACAAGCTGATCAATATTCATCTAATAGAATTCCTTTTTTTTTCATTTTTTTTATCAAAAGCAATCCATTCATCTTTTGTTTTCCTTTGGATGTTTTCTAATCGGTTGATTGCCCATTCGTTATATTCTGATTCAAGCTCACACCCACGCCATTTTCGATTTAATTGTTCAGCGACTACCATCGTAGTTCCTGACCCTGAAAATGGGTCAAGTATAATGTCACCTTCATTTGATGAAGAAAGTATAAATTTTCTTACTAATTCTTCGGATTTTTGAGTTGGATGGGCGGTCGTTTCACCCATTCCATTACAAGTAGTAGGCACTTCTATAACATCTTTGGGTTTCGCTCCTTTGGGATGTGGAACCCACACATGTTTTTGTTTACCATTATTACCATATTGGCTTGTTTCTGCTTGCGGGTGTGATGGGTATTTCAAAGTATGTTGTCCATAAGGAATACGAACATCATCAACATTAAAGGTTTTTTCCTTGTTTTTTCTAAGATGAAGCAGGCTTTCGTGAGAATGCCCCCAGTCATTACCCAAGTTAGCTTTGTTTTTGTAATACCAAACAATCCATCGACAAGATTCAAAATACTTCATTGATGGATGTTTTAAATCAGCGAGAATCTCAGAAAAACCGCAAACATAAAGTGTACCATCCTCTTTTAATAATCTTGATGCCTCACCCATTGCATAGACCATTCAATGTATCTTTCTTGACTCTCAAACTTATCCCAATCCGCCTTATTAATATTGTAAGGAGGATCAGCAAAAATCAGACTCACACTTTCTGATTGAAGCGATTTTAGCCATTCAATACTATCACCTTGATAAAGGCTTCCATTCTTATGCTTATAAATTAGGCTAAATTGCCCTGTTTCCTCAAAACTGTGTAATGTTTGCTGTATAGGCTTATTAAATAGGTTTTGTTCCATTTTCATGCGTTACATTTTACGTGATTTCATGATTTTTAGCCTGGCCTTATCACATAACGACCAGGCTGTGCGGCGCAAACGAAGCGCAGCGTAGTTTGCATCCGAACGAGCGCCTTGTTAGGGCTGGTTTCGAGAAAATGCATCATTTCTACTGGTAAGCGTGATTTTACAAACTTCATTACTTTCAACTCTAGTCATATATTTTATTATGTAGCGTACACGCTCATCATCACTTTCTCTATTGGATTGGGTGTTATGGCCATGATTTATATTTTTCACGCCATTGGTAATAACATTATATATCGAATTATTTTTTACCCACGTAAAAATATTGTTAAGTATTTTTTCTAGCTCATCGGTCGGAATACCATGATTATCAGATGTTGGCACAAACCAAAACCAACCTTGTGTAGCTAATTGTATAGGCTCATTCGGCATTTGGTTAAAAGGGTTATTTATTTTATTGAATTCTCTATGGTGACGAGAAAAATCTCGCCAGCTAATAGACATTTCATTGAATCCAATGTACCCAAAAATAATAACCAAAGTATTTTCCTGAGAAAAATCACACTCGAAAATATTAGATTGAATTAAATTCACAACATTCCTGCTAGAGTCCTAACATCGAAATGTGGGGCGGGCGAAGCAGCGTGTAGCTGATCCCACACAATTGCCTTGTTATGTGATATTTCATGCTGGTACTTCATAAGTATCAATTGCATTTCTTGCAATTATTATACTTTCTATAACTGCACTGCTTGATACTCTAAAACTGTGACCGGGTTCTAAACGGACTGTAATAGCTTGTGCGTTATTTGAAAGCAATTCGGACACATCACTGTTTTCAATAAAGCAAATTTCCATATTACTCTCTATATCCCTACTTCCACAAACTAGCGCAAGATGCGGCGTATTTCCATGAATCTGATCAAGTTGGTTTTGTGCGAAAGTGAAAACCCAGCGCCTTCCGTCCATCTCCGGCGGTTCATTCGGACTACTACTGTGCTTGAAGAATACATCTACATCGTTAATCTTATACGCAGACCATGAGTCGTCCATGTTTGTCTCAATCAACCTGAGTGTAACAGGCTTATCCCTCCTGACTAATTTAGTCAATACAGCGCCATGGAATAATTCAAATTGTCTTATTGACATGTTTTCCTCCTTCATTCATATAACAGTTTCTTCTATGACACGTGTCGTATATTTCCAATGTTTGGGATGAGTTGTTCATGGATTATACCTTCTTTTCAATTTGTTATCTGACCCGGGATTAAAGATAACATATTTTATCTGTGATCCTAATGCCAGTCTGAAAGCCTGGATCGCAAGCGCATTGCGGCCTGGCTATGAATTTGGCTTACCCGAGACTCGCTGACACCAATCACTTCGCCAATTTCTTTCAGATTGAGCTCTTCATCGTAATAGAGCGCTAACACCAGCTTTTCTCGATCAGGCAGCCCGTCTATGGCGCTGGACAAATGTGCCTTAAAGCTATCTCGCTGCAATCCATCACAGGGGCCGGGGAGTTCACCGGCTGCCAGCTCGATGGCGGAGTCATCACCTTCCATGATGTCATCAAAACTGAATAGACGGCTACCGCTGGCATCCTGCAAAATTGCGTAGTACGCATTTAGATCAATTTCCAGCTCTTTCGCAATATCCTGATCTTTGGCATCTTTCCCAGTTCTCGCCTCAATGATTTTGATTGCCTCGGCCACTTTTCTGGACTTGCGATGAACGGAGCGTGGCGCCCAATCGCCTTTTCTTACTTCGTCGAGCATCGATCCACGAATTCTGATACCTGAGTAAGTTTCAAAACTCGCCCCCTTTGAAACATCGTATTTTTTAGCCGCTTCCAGCAGGCCAATCATGCCTGACTGAATTAGATCATCAATCTGTACACTGGCTGGCATTCTGAGTAACAAGTGATGAGCTATGCGTTTAACCAGAGGGGCATAGCGCTCAACCACAGCGCTAAGGTTTTCATCCGTCGCCTCACCATTTGGCAATACTTGCTGGTAAACTTTAGCCTCGATTGCCGAAGTCATTATTTATCATCCATATTCTTATGATGTTGATTCATCCCGCCCAGGTTTCTGACCAGGTTTTTGACTTTTTCGCCTTCGCAGGCCAGAAGCCTGGTACACGGACTACTTTTTATTACAGCCGTGATGAATTCATTGAATAGCGATTTATTTGGGGCGAACGAAAACCGCCACAGGCTTACGCTGTTTACTTCTTGTAATACATCTACTGTCTTAAAACCAATAGCTATCATGTCTCGGCATGCTCCGTTTTTGTTTTACCCCGGTAATTCCATTTGATCGCGGCTTTCTAAACTTATTGCCAATTCTGACGACCTATTCAGCAAGCTGCTATCCTGCGCTGCTACCTACAGACCAGGAACAGATTTCCTGTTGGCGACCCTTCGACAATCAAGACCTGTATTGAATCGCCGAATCACGGCCACAAATCCCTTGACATGAAATCGCTGGTGCAAGCAGCACCATCCGCACTGATGAAAAGCGGATCGCCGCACTTCATCTATACCCGGCAATAATCGTTCCAGGATGAGCTATTTGAAAAAATAAATAGCTAAAGCCAGGACTGACGGGGGCTGTGGCGAAGGTATTGAACTGGAGATACTTTTTATCTTTGCCTGAATTGTGTCAGAAATTTGACGTTACGAGGGAACAGCAAAAGAAAGCGTCAAAAAACCAACGGTTTTAGACGGAAAAGTGATGCGGGTTTTGCAGCAGCCCCGTCGTTTTATTCATCCCCACGCCACAGCTGTCAGGCTCTGGGGGGTGTTACTCCGGTCTGCCCCATGTATTTCCCGCCGCGCTGCTTATAGGTGACCTCGCACTGTTCGTCTGATTGATAAAACAGCATTTGAGCGACACCTTCATTGGCATAGATTTTAGCGGGTAAGGGAGTGGTATTTGAAAACTCTAAAGTTACATGCCCCTCCCATTCAGGTTCAAGCGGCGTAACATTAACAATGATACCACAGCGCGCATAGGTTGATTTTCCCAAACAGATAGTCAATACGTCCCGGGGAATACGAAAATACTCCACGGTTCTTGCCAGGGCGAAGGAATTCGGTGGAATAACACAAACCGGCTCATCAATCGATACGAAACTTGTTTCATCAAAGTTCTTTGGGTCAACTACGCTGGTTGTGTGCACATTAGTAAAAATATTGAACTCACTGGCACAGCGTACGTCGTAGCCATAACTTGACGTGCCCCAGGAAATGACCTTCTCGCCATCCACATAACGAACCTGATCTGCTACAAACGGTTCTATCATGCCTTGTGTCGTAGACATCTCTCTAATCCAGCGATCAGATTTAATACTCATAATTTTACTATCCAGCCAGCGATTGCTGGCTTGTTTTTTTGATTGTTATAAATCAAGCCTGCATTCATGGCGCAATATTCAGGGTAGGCGAATGATAGAACTAATTGCTGGCTGAATCATCCATTATTTGCCCAATGACTGCGTCTGGCGACAAAGGCTGCGTCCCTAAACACTGCAAAAACAAGCTGAAATAAAGCAAAACCTGGAGTATTATGCGGCGCCTGTCGAGATGACTTTTGTCGCCCGGGTTCAGCACAGGGCTTCATGTCCCGGGCCGCCAGAATCAGGATACTGAAAAAATTCGGTTCATCTTCAAGCGGCGCGCTGGCGGTATGATGGCCATCACTTCATCTTGTTGGAACAGCAACACACCTGGAGGAATAGCGGTGAGAAAATGGCAATGCCTGGTATGCAGTTTTGTGTATGAAGAAGAATTGGGACTCCCCGAGGAAGGAATCCCCGCTGGCACTGGCTGGGACGATATTCCCGACGACTGGATGTGCCCGGATTGTGGTGTAGGTAAAGAAGATTTCGAAATGATCGAAATCGAATAGAACGCCGGGTTCATGCGCGACAAATCAGCCCTGGAAGGCACAAACGGGTAATAGATAGAAAGGATACAGGAAGGGTGTAGACAGTGAGTCAAAGAAGAATATTAGTAACCAGTGCCCTGCCCTATGCAAATGGGAGCATTCACCTTGGGCACCTGATGGAAGCCATTCAGACAGATATCTGGGTTCGTTTGCAAAAACTCAGAGGCCATGACTGTGTCTATGTTTGTGCCGATGACGCACATGGCACCGCCATTATGCTCAGTGCCGAACAGCAAGGTATTACGCCCGTGCAACTGATAGAAAATGTCAGCAACGAACATCAACGAGATTTTTCAGATTTTCTCATTCATTTTGACAACTTCCACTCCACACATTCTGAAGAAAACCGCGAGTTGTCCGAACATATCTACACGATTCTGGACTCGAACGGACATATAAATAGAAGAAGCATCAAACAGCTATTCGACCCGGAGAAAGGGCTATTCCTGGCTGATAGATATATCACCGGCACATGCCCTGAATGTAAAACTGAAAATCAATACGGTGACAATTGCGAGGCCTGCGGTTCCACCTACAGTCCGGCGGAACTAATAAATCCGCGCTCTTCCATTTCCGGTGCTACACCTGTTGAGAAAGAATCTGAACATTTCTTTTTCGCCCTGCCCGAATTCCGCGACATGTTAAAGCAATGGACGCGCAGTGGCAGCTTGCAGGATGCTGTGGCCAATAAACTTGGCGAATGGCTGGATTATGAGTTACAGGAATGGGATATCAGCAGAGACGCCCCTTATTTCGGTTTTGAAATACCGGCAGCACCGGGCAAATACTTCTACGTCTGGGTTGATGCGCCAATAGGTTATATGGCGAGCTTCAAGAATCTTTGCGACCGTAGCGACTATAAATTCGATGATTATTGGCTGCCAGGCGAAGATACCGAGTTAGTTCATTTCATCGGTAAAGACATTATCAATTTCCATACGCTGTTCTGGCCAGCCATGCTGAGTGGCGCTGGTTATCGAACACCTACAGCCGTTTATGTGCATGGCTTTCTTACTGTGGACGGCACAAAAATGTCCAAGTCACGCGGCACATTTATCAATGCGCGTACCTATCTGGAGCACCTCAATCCGGAATACCTGCGCTACTTTCTCGCGGCAAAATTGTCCAGCGGGATCGATGACCTTGATCTCAATCTGGAAGATTTTGCACAGCGTGTAAACTCAGACCTGGTGGGTAAAGTAGTCAACATTGCCAGTCGTTGTGCGGGATTTATTGGCAAGGGATTCGACGGCTATTTGTCAGATACCCTGGATAACCCGGCACTGCTGGCAGAGATTCAGTCCGGCAAAAAGGAAATAACCGAACACTTTGAAGCACGCGAATACAGCAAGGCCATACGACTAATAATGGCGCTGGCTGACAAGGCCAACCAGTATATCAGTGACAAGCAACCATGGCTCATCGCAAAGGCCGATAAACACGCTGAAGAGCTACAGGCAATAAGCAGTACCGGCATCAATGCGTTCCGATTATTAGTGTGCTACTTGAAACCTGTATTGCCTGCCATGGCAGCAAAGGCAGAAGAGTTTCTGGCCGTGGAGCCATTACTATGGGACGACATTGACAGTTTGATCGTTGCTCACAAAATTAATAAATTTAAACCTTAATGACTCGCGTGGAAGCGGACAAGGTACAAGCCATGGTTAAGGCAACGCAACAGGAATTTGAACAACAAGAAAAAAATAAAATTGATAGCGAGCCAGGCCCTGGCCCGGCTAATTCCGGCGTCGAAGCTGAGATCGAATTTGCTGACTTCGCAAAGATAGACCTTTGCGTGGCAAAAATAGTCAGTGCAGAACAGGTAGAGGGTGCAGACAAATTGCTTAAACTCGAACTTGATTTGGGCAAGGATGAACTCGGCCAGGCAATTCGAAGGACTGTGTTTTCCGGTATTAAATCCGCCTATCAGCCGGAAAATTTGTCAGGAATGCTGACTGTGGTGGTGGCCAACCTCAAGCCCAGGAAAATGAAATTTGGCCTCTCCGAAGGGATGATCCTGGCAGCGGGACCAGGCGGCAAAGAGATATGGCTGCTGGAACCCCATAGCGCTGCACTGCCAGGTATGCGCATAAGCTAACATAACCCGGACCCAGGCTTGCCCGGGTGGTAGGCGGTGAGCGGCAGGCGGTAGACGGTAAGTGATAGGTGATAGGTGATAGGCGGGAGATGAGGTGGCAGGTGGACTAATCAGTTCTTCTGGCAGTTGCCTGGCCGACAGGAATAGCTATTCCCTGCTGACTGGCGCCGCTATCTGTAACGTAATAAGTTTGAATAGCTTGCGGAATTGTCGGCCGGTTACGGTCGAATGCCAGTGTTAGCAACCCGAATTCAGAGGCCCTGTGTAATGAGTTTTAGCAAACGTGTAGTTGCCAAACGGCCACTCAATTTTTCACTATTGCTCCTGCTTCACTCTTTTCTGGCCAGTACCACGGCCAGTGCCCAGAGCAGCGAACTGCGAGCGATAGAAGACTCTGTAATCAAGATCTACACGACACAATCGGCACCAGACTATTTCACACCCTGGCGGCTGCTTCCACCCAGGCAAAGTAGTGGTTCTGGCGCTGTAATAGCAGGAAACCAGATTTTAACCAGCGCCCACGTAGTAGCGAATGCCAGCTACCTGCAAGCGCAAAAACACAATGATCCACAACGCTATCTGGCACGCGTTACCTTTATTTCCCACGAAGCAGACCTGGCGCTGATCAGCGTAGACGAGCCTGGTTTTTTTAGCGATCTGAAGGCGCTGTCCATTGCTGATCTACCGGCGCCTTTGCAGGAAGTATCAGTGTACGGCTATCCAATCGGCGGGAAATCATTAAGCATCACGAAAGGGATACTGTCTCGCGTCGAACAGCAAGTGTATGCACATGCTGGTGCCTATTTACTCGCCGGTCAGATAGATGCAGCTATCAATCCAGGCAACAGCGGCGGCCCGGTGATTGTAGATCAACAAATTGTTGGCGTTGTCATGCAGGCAAACAGCGGCGGTCGAGCGGAGAATCTTGGTTATTTCGTTCCTCCGGCCATGATTCGTCATGTGCTAACAGACAGTGAAGATGGCCAGCATGATGGCTTTCCTGACCTGGGTTTTCGCACGCAAACTTTGGACAGCCCCTCGGCAAAGAAGGCTTACGGTCTCAGCGATGAGCAAAACGGCGTACTTGTAATAAAAGTATTCGATGACGCACCCGCCCAAGGCGTACTACAGGAAAACGACGTCATCATTAAAATAGACGACTACGATATCGCCGAGGACGGCAGTATCAAATTATCTGAAGACGTTTTAACCAATTACAAGTACGCAATAGATTTGCACCATGTCGGTGAGTCGATTTCAATTACCTATTCTCGCCAGGGCAAGATCCACACCACCGCACTTGAAGCCAGGCAGGCACTTGACAGTTACAGCCTGGTAAGCGGTGAGCAATTTGACAAGCTTCCCGAGTATTACCTCTACGGCGGGATTTTATTTGTCCCGCTGAACATGAACTTGATCAAGCGATGGGGTAATGACTGGAGTCGCACTGCGCCGGTAAGCTTATTACAAGCCCGCAATGAATGGAGCTCGCCAGATAGACGACAGTTAGTAGTTGCCCTCCAGGTGATGGCTGCCGATGTTAACCTGGGCTACCACGACTGGCGCAATTGGATAGTGGATATTGTTAACGATGAAGCAGTCAGGGACTTCACTCATTTTGCAGAGCTGATCAAATACAATGAGAATGACAATGTCGTCATGGAAAACAAAAATGGTTATCAACTGGTAATCAATCACGCGGAGGCCCTGCGCAGCGAAGCAGAAATCCTCGCGCACTACAGAATCCCATCCGCCCATTCGGCCAGGCTATTCGACGAATAGCGCACCATCTACGCCAGCCAATGCTGACACCGTGTTTCCAGACTGGCGTTACTGCTGGTTGCTGGCTGGCGTGATAGAATTTACATTCATGTTCAGTCATCCATTGATAACTCATAAACTCTGGAGAAGTGTCAGGCTGTGGCCAATTACTTACCCATCATTGTCAGCGCCGCCCTGGTCAATAATCTCGTCCTGGTTCAATTACTGGGTGTCTCATCACTATTCTATTCGACGTCCAGGTTGCAGCAATCAATAGAGTTTGCCTTATTTAATTTTGTTGTTCTTTTTTTATCCGCAATGGCTAACCTGGCCGCATACCGACTTCTACTGACAGCCTTGAATTTGCAATGCTTGCAGTTGCTTGTGTTTGTAACAAGCAGTGCCGTCATAACAAAAATACTGCTGGACCTGTTAGCCGCAAGACTCCCCCTTTCGGCAAGACAGCAAGGCCTGGCTTTATTTCTTACTGGGGGCAACAGTGCTGTTTTAGGAGCAAGCCTGTTGACTATCAGTAATGTTCTCGGCATTGGTGAAAGCATTGCTTTCAGCTTTGGTGCCGCACTTGGCTACTCACTGTTGCTACTCTTGTTTGCTGCGCTGCGAATCAGATTGAGCTATGCAGATATACCTGCCCCGTTTCAGGGTACGGCGATTCAGCTAATTTCCGCTGGCCTGGTAGCCCTGTGTCTGCTCGGCTTCGCGGGGGTAAGTGAATAACATGTTGCCGCTGATCTCCTCCTGGTTCGTGCAAATTCCGGCTATGGTAACACTGGCAGTCGCCGCTTCTTTTGTGCTTGGAAAGAGTTTTCACTACCTGAAAACCCAGACTAAAACACAAAGATCGCTGGTCAGCCGGATAAATAATTTACTGCCGCAAACCCAATGCGGTCAATGTGGTTATCCCGGATGTCTGCCCTATGCCCGAGCGATTAGCACCGGGGTAGCAATCAATAAATGCCCTCCCGGAGGAATGGAAACAATACGGGACCTGGCAGATTTACTGCATGAACCGGCTCATCCTCTGGATCCTGCCCACGGCGTGTTCCAGCCCTTCAGGCTTGCTGTTATCCGCGAGGAAGAATGTATAGGTTGCACCAAATGTATCCAGGCATGTCCGGTTGACGCAATTCTTGGCGCGCCGAAACTTATGCACACAGTAATTGAATCTGAATGCACAGCCTGTGACCTTTGTGTCGAACCTTGCCCGGTGGATTGCATCGACATGATCATCAGCACCCACGCGAGTGTCCCGAACACTGCCTCCTTTTATGACAGGCAGTCAGTTGCCCGGGAAAATAGAGCATGAGCATTTTGACTGGTTTCGTCGCGCTATTTACCGACCGGCACAAATTACCGGCGCGGACAACGAAGGCAGGAATCACACCACCTGCCGATTTGCCAGAGCAAGCCTGCATTCGCTGTGGCTTCTGTGCAAGCGTTTGTCCAGCCATGTTGCTGCCGCAGCAGCTGTTTGCCTTTGCCAGCATTGGAGACAACAAACAATTAATGGACCATGGCCTGTTCGATTGCATCGAATGTGGGGCCTGTGACTATGTCTGCCCCAGTCATATCCCGCTGCTTGGCTACTACCGAGAGAGCAAAAACCAAATAAGAACCCGCCAACTCAGTGTAGAGAAAAGCCAGGCGTGGCAGCAACGTTTCCAGTTCCGCCAAAATCGAATCAAAAAAAATAAAGAGCAGGCTGTGGTCGAAAAGAAGAACCTGTCAATTCCGGCAGCCGCCGAGTCAAAAAAAAGTATTGCTGCGCAGAAAAACACCGATCAGACATTTTTCTGCAAAGAAAACGCCAGCCGCGAAATAGCTGCCGCAGTAGCGCGGGTTAAGGCTCGTCGTAGCAAGGCCATCGCCAACAGCCGTCCTGCGGACAAACCGCCATCCGGAGCAAATACTGAATGATTGATTCTGGCGGCAATTCGCCTTTTCAACACAGCGGCAATACTGTCCGCCAGCTTATGCAGTTAGTGCTGTATGCCCTGTTGCCTGGACTATGCGCCTCTGTTTGGTTCTTTGGCGTTGGAATTCTGATAAATATTTCGATAGCGGTCGTGTTAGCGATGGCTGCGGAAGCTATTGTACTCCGAATAAGGAACAGAAATTATCGAGCACAATTAGCGGACTGTAGCGTCATAGTGACTGCGGTGCTTTTCGCAATTTTTATGCCACCTGGTTGTCCATGGTGGCTGTCAGGCTGCGGAATAGTATTCGCCGTTGTGGTCGCAAAGCATCTCTATGGTGGACTGGGACAAAATCCGTTCAACCCGGCAATGTGCGGGTACCTGATGTTACTGCTCACATTCCCGCAGGAAATGACTGGCTGGTCTATCCCGGGAGCCGTGCTGGGCGTAGACAGTTTGGGTGTGGCCGACACAAATCCAGGCCAGCAGCTCATGAACCCCCTGAGCTGGAGCGGACTGAAGCAGAGTTTACTGACTGGCTTTCCTTTTTTAATTAGCAATGAACAAGCCATACCGGCGTTCATGGATGGCCTGGCAATGGCTAGCCCACTCAGCGAATTTAAAATGGCAGGTCATAGCGCCTTGCTTGCAGCCTGGGAGTCCGACTCGCCTATTTTTGCTCGTGAATCAGGAACTGCCCGGGAAATAATCACTATTTGCTATCTGTCAGGTGGCTTGTTTTTATTGTATAGACGCATTATAAGCTGGCATATACCCATCACCATTATTGCAACAATTCTCACCCTGTCAGGCTTGTTCTACGCACCGGGCAGCATCGCTGTCTATGGAACGCCTTATTTACATCTACTTGGCAGCACCACGATGATTGCTGCCTTTTTTATTGCCACAGACCCGGTCAGCGCAGCCACTACCTCTAGCGGTAAAATCTACTATGGCATTATTATTGGACTGTCCATCTACAGCATAAGAGTTTGGGGCAGTTATCCTGACGCTATAGCGCCGGCTGTATTGCTTGGGAATTTTTGTGCTCCCCTGCTGGACCATTTCTGTCGCCCACCTGGAGTCGGGCACAGTAGAACCGACCATAGTAGAATCGGCCATAGCAGAACTGGCCATAGCAGAACCGGGAAATTTCCTCAAGTTGACTCGCTGCGCGAGCGTTCGGAATCATGAGCAACCTCGAAATCAGAGCAAGGCAGGACTCCCCGATTTGGAAAAACAATTCTGTTTTTATCCAGCTACTCGGCCTGAGCCCGGTGCTGGCTGTTTCGACCTCCCTGGTCTATGGCATCGGTTTGGGATTCGCCACCTGCATCGTTTTGGTTCTCTCTTGCTTCACTGTATCGGCATTAAAAAATCAAATTAACAACAACTGGCGCCTGTTGTGGTTCATGCTAATACTCGCCAGCTATACAACGATTATCGACATTGTATTGCAGTTATACTACTACCCTCTCTACTTGAGCCTGGGCATTTATGTGCCCCTGATTTGCTGTAATGCTTCAATCCTGATGCGCATGGAGATAAAAGCGTTTCACTGTGATTGGCAAGAAGCCACTAAGGACGCTATAAAGACTGGTGTCGGCTATTTTATTGCGCTGCTCCTGCTCTCCGCACTCCGCGAGTTTGCCAGCAGCGGCAGTCTGCTTGTCAATGGCAGCTTGCTACTGCCAGCAACATCGCCAGGCAGCAACATCACGCCCGCCAATTCCAGCAGGCAATTATTTGACTTCGCTGGCACACAAGCTGGCGGCCTGCTGGTACTGGGACTGATCGTTGCCTTGATAAATTTCTTCAACGACAGTCGAAAAACAAACAGTGTTGCGCCACAAAAAGAAACAGTTCCCGTTAGGCGCGCCCGAGTTACCGATCGGCTGATTCGTGATTAAGCGGAGAGCCAGGCAACCGACATGAACAAACAAAAAAGAACTGAAATATTCACGCGGCTTAGAGCCGAGAATCCCGAGCCGCGAACCGAGCTTAACTACAACAGCACATTCGAGTTGTTGATAGCCGTTATACTGTCCGCCCAGGCAACAGATGTCAGCGTCAATAAAGCCACGGAAAAATTATATGCAGTCGCCAATACGCCAGAAAAGATAGTCGCGCTAGGGCTGCCTGGTGTAAAAAAATACATCAAGACAATTGGGCTTTTTAATACCAAGGCAGAGAATGTCATCAAGACTTGCGCCATCCTCATGCAAAGGCACGATTCCCAGGTTCCCCAAAACAGAGAAGAATTACAAGCACTGCCAGGTGTTGGCAGAAAAACAGCCAATGTGGTTTTGAACACCGCTTTTCGTCAGCTGGCAATGGCCGTAGACACCCACATCTTTAGACTATCGAACCGCACCGGTATCGCGCCCGGGAAGAACGTGGTCGAGGTTGAGCGGCGGCTAATAAAGCTGGTGCCAGAGGAATTCCTGCTTGATGCGCATCACTGGTTAATCTTGCACGGTCGTTATATCTGTTTGGCACGCAAACCGCGATGTAGCGCTTGCGTGATTGAAGATCTTTGCGAATTTCGCAAGAAAGTGTATGAAGATTGACTGCGCCGCGACCAGGCAGCGCATAGCCGGCAATCGGCCATGCAGCAGAGCAGCTCTATGGACGGCCTTTCTGGGCGGCGATTCGTAGCCTTAGGGCATTCAGTTTAATGAAGCCAGCCGCATCAGCTTGAGCATACGCACCAGCGTCATCTTCGAAGGTGGCAATCGCTTCATCAAATAGAGAGTTTTCAGATTCTCTGCCAACCACGATTACATTACCCTTATAGAGTTTTACGCGAACTTTACCGTGAACATACTGCTGGGATTCATCGATCAGAACCTGTAGCGCCTTACGCTCTGGCGAGAACCAGTATCCGTTGTAAACCAGCGTTGCGTAGCGTGGCATAAGATCATCTTTTAGATGGGCCAGCTCACGGTCCAGGGTCAAAGACTCAATAGCTCGGTGTGCCTTGAGCATCACCGTTCCAGCGGGCGTCTCATAACAACCTCTGGACTTCATTCCCACATAGCGATTCTCAACTATATCAGCACGCCCTATGCCATTGTCTCCGGCGACACGATTCAGTTGTGCCAGCACTTCGGCAGATGACATGCGCTTGCCATCAATCGCAACAATATCCCCACGCTGGTACTCCAGTTCGATATAGGTAGCCGTGTCCGGAGCGACTTCTGGTGCAACCGACCAAAGCCACATTGCCTCCTCAGGCTCAGCCGCCGGGTCTTCCAGCACATCCCCTTCATAGGAGATATGCAGCAGGTTTGCATCCATTGAATAAGGGGATTTAGTGCCGCGCTTTTTCTCCACTGGAATGTCATTCTCTTCACAGTAGGCTAAAAGTTTGTCTCTGGATGTCAGATCCCAATCTCGCCATGGCGCAATAATTTTAATTCCCGGGCTTAATGCGTAGGCGCCTAATTCAAATCGAACCTGGTCGTTGCCTTTTCCTGTCGCGCCATGGGCAATCGCATCCGCGCCTGTCTCTTTGGCGATCTCCACCAGACGCCTGGCAATCAACGGTCGTGCAATCGAGGTGCCCAGCAAATACTCCCCTTCATATAAAGCATTTGCACGAAACATCGGGTTTACATAGTCTGTGGCGAATTCCTCGCGCAAGTCTTCGATATAAATTTCCTTAATACCCATTGCTTCGGCTTTTGCTCGTGCCGGTTCAACTTCCTCACCCTGCCCGATATCCGCCGTGAAGGTGACTACCTCACAGCCGTATGTCTGCTGCAACCACCTGGCGATCACCGATGTATCAAGACCACCCGAATAAGCCAATACAACTTTGTTAATTTCTGACATGACAAAACTCCTGACCCTGATCCACACTCGGGGAGAATCTTGCAATTTCCCAAACATAGATCAACAAAAGATACTCACAACCAAGCAAAAGAACTGCGACTGCCAAAGACGGATGTTATTAAGTCTTCACACGCAAAAGGAAGCGCATTCTAGCACCAACGACTATCGATCTTCACTAGTAATGACTTTCGAATAATCCCAAACCCCCGACTCAAGGTATAAACAACGGTATTTTTATAAATTTGCTGCACTTCCCTGCAAGCCGGACTTTGGGCTTGTCGGTTAATTCAAAATCAGTCCAATTCCAAGAAAATAAAATGTTTAATAACAAGAACTTAAATATTCACAACAAGCTAAAAACGCCATTTTCCGACAAGCCCACTTTAGTCCCGCAAGCCCCAGCCGTCATTCATTTCTGCATCACCCTGTCATTCCCACGCTACCTCTGTCATTCCTGCACCATCCCGTCATTCCTGCGAAGGAGACTGTGCAACAAACGCCGACTCACCCGCTATTGAGCATTTTGGGTCGGGTACGGGTAAAAAAGGATTCTTATGAAAAGCAGGCGGGTAAAATAAGCTTGTTTATTGCAAAAATAAGAATTTTTGGCATAAACCATCGAATAGTGGACGCAAAAAGAAAGATGTCGCTTGATTTCTTGCATCACGGCTTCAATATTGCCTGCTTTTATAGCTAATAACAGTTTATTGAACAGCATGGTGCCTAACATGTTCAAAACACGCTTAAAGTTATAGCAAAACATAATCAATGCGTTTTCTCCTGATACTTTTTCTTTGCCTCTGACCAGGTAGTGATCCCAGCCTAATGACCTCTTTATGGTGCCAAAAGGATGCGCCACAATCGCCCCTCTTCTTTTGCTAATCGCCTTGGCTGATTCTGTTTGCATCAACTCGCGCCAGGATTGCATAAAGGCTTCATGTTCCCAGCGCCATATTCTTCGGTGAGGTGTTTGCTTTGCCAGGCACTCGCTACGCAAAGGGCAATCCTTGCAATCTGTGGCACTGGTGCTATAAATAAACCCAAGTTTGCCTTTGGATAGGCTTGGGCTTGCTTTTTTTGCCAGTGTTTTGTTGTTGGGGCAGGTGTATTCGTCTTGCGACCCTCTAAGATGTACAACAATAGACAAAATCGTCTTATAGGTGGGCTTTAAGCCTTGCAATAACCAGATAAGCTCGATATTTCTATGGGCTTCCCGAGCCAGATGGCGGGAACTTCTTATTTTATTGGTATAGCCGTAAATGTAGAGTTTCAGCATCAATTTTGGGCAAAAGGCGGGGCGGCCATTGTTATTTTTATCGCTATATCTTGTCTTAAAGCCCAAGGCCTCAACTTCTAAACTATCCACATAGGCATCAATGGCACGAACACCCGCATCCTCGCTGACATAATCCTCTAGCCGCTCTGGGAATAACAGTTGTTGCTGGCGATTTAAACCGTGTATGTAATCACGCATAAAGCCTCTGTTTAATGATTAGAATCAGTTAGTTATGTTCGTTATTGTATCATAATTGAGCCAGGTTTTGGATGTTTATTACTGTAATTATTGGGTATTTTTACAGAGGCGGTGTATCGGCTTAAAATACCAGCAAGGTCGGTGAATTAGGGCAGTAATGAGAATGTGACCAGGGGTGGTGGTTTTTTGCACAGTCTCTATCTCCCCGCTATCTCTCCGCTATACTCTCCACTATCTACCATAATCTGCTGTAATGGCCAGCGATAAGGCTTAAAAGAGGGATTCACAGGCTCTTGAAGCACTGGCGCTACTCTATCTGGGGGGAGGATTTGGGGGGTATAGAGATGGTATGATAGTATGCCTCGTCCACTTGGTCGGCATGAGGCTGCGGGTATCAGCAAGCAATTTTTTTCTCTCGGCAGCAATGTCAATCGCAAGACTGCTGCAAAATCGTTTAAGAAAAATAGCCGAGTTCTGATTTCGGATATTCTGTCGCAAAGCGCTGCCAAATTACTGCTGAAAGACTTGTCCTCGCTACCGGACTGGAATCTCGTATTCCGCAATAAGCAAAAACACCATGATCTCTCTGCCAGTGGTTTCGCTGCACTTGAGCTTACTGATCAGGAAGAAATCAAGACCTCTATTTACAGTTGCGCTCAGCAGAGTTTTGGATACATGTACAAAAACTATCCTGTTTTCGATCTGGTGCAGTCCGGCAATTGCATGGAGTCCCTCGAACAATTTCTGCTATTTCTTAACTCTGATGTAGTGTTGAATACCGTACGCCGCATTACAGGCTTTAAAAATATAGAGTTTGCCGACGCCCAGGCTACTTGCTATGAACCGGGACATTTTCTGAGTTCTCACAATGATTTTGTGGCTGGAAAAAACAGGCTGGCTGCCTATGTATTCAACCTGACTCCAGATTGGCACCCAGATTGGGGAGGCAATCTGCTGTTTTATGATGAGGACAAAAATGTAAGGGATGCGTTTGTTCCCAGAATGAATACATTGTCACTTTTTGCCGTGGGAAGCAAACATGCCGTTAGCCTGGTGTGTCCTTTTGCCCGCAGACCGAGAATATCCATAAGCGGATGGTTTCGTTTTCGATAAGCAAGAACTCTCAGGAACCTGGATCTCTCCATGGACTCAGCATCGATTGCAGCATTACAGAAAGCCGCGCAACTATTTTCGGCTGGAAAGCACCAGGATGCGGAAGCACATTGTCGTAAGCTACTGGTAAAATTTCCCAATTCGGTCGATGTTACGCACTTGCTTGCGCTTATCCGCAAGCAAGAGGGTGACTTGCAACAGGCTGAATTATTATTCAAACGCTGTATCAGCGCGCAACCCTTACGGGGCGATATTCAGGCCAATCTCGGCAATCTTTACAAAAGCCAGGGCAGGCTCGAAGCAGCAATCGGGCAATATCGCCAGGCACTGACTACTGACGACTCGTTTCGCCCGGCACGGCTGGGGCTTGCCAGGTTGTTGCTGGAAACAGAAGCCTTCGAACTGGCGCAGCAGCAGGCGCTTGAGCTGATAACACACAATCAGGGAGATGCCCATGCCTGGGTTGTGCTGGCTGCCAGTCAGCGCGGTAATCGAAACTATGCTGAGGCAGAACAGGCCTACCTGAAGGCATTGAGCCTGAATCCTGACTACGGAGCGGCCAGACAGAACCTGGGCGCGCTGCTGGTTAGCCTGAATCGCTGCGAAGAGGCAATTGAACAACTCGAGCTGGCGGCTGCCTGCGGTGTCGCCGGAGCAGAAATTCACATTAATCGAGCTAGCGCACTGCTGGGACTGGGCAGATTCGATGAGGCAGTTAAGGTGCTGAGAAGTCTGCTTATGGCGCAACCAGATAACGCCGACGCACTGGAATTTCTTGCAAAAATTCGTTTTATTCGAGGAGAAGATGACTTTGCAAGTGATTTGGCCAGGGCGAGCGTCAATCAGCCAGCAAATATCAATCTGCAAATTCTTTATGCGCGGGTACTGCAAGGAGCAGACCTGTTGCCAGCAGCCGAAACTGTGCTTTATGACGCCCTTGCCAGCAATGACAAACATCCGGATCTGTATTGTGCTCTGGCTGCCGTACAACAACTGGGCGGCAAGTATGAAAAAGCATTAACGAGTGCGCGTCAGGCGACAGTGGATAGAGGCTTTGACACTCGCAGCGTGGAACTGGGAATTGATGCCTTAATGGCATTGGGCCGAGCGGAAGAAGCACTCCCGTTAATTCGCGATGGGCGACAACGATTTCCTTTAAATCAGTGGTATATCGCTATGGAAGCCACGGTAGCGCGTCTCCTCGGCGACTCTCTTTATGAAAACCTGTACGACTATGAACAATTTGTGCAGGAATATAAGCTGAACCCTCCTGACGGCTGGCCAACTATTGAGGAGTTTAATGCCGACCTTATTACCGTCTTGAAACAAAGACACCAGTTTGCGAGTCACCCTCTTGATCAAAGTTTGCGTCATGGAACCCAAACCAGCACTAGCCTGCTCAGGGAAGCGGAGCCGATTATCAAGGCGTTTCTCGGCTGCCTGCAACAACCCGTCCAGAGTTATCGTGACAGAATAGGATTCGATCCCGCACACCCGTTGAAGGCCAGGAACCAGGGCAGGTCGGAATTCAAGGCTTGCTGGTCGGTGCGTTTACGCCAGGGCGGTTTCCACGTTAATCACGTCCACCCGGAAGGTTGGATTAGCTCCGCTTATTATGTAGAAACACCGGCAGAGATTGATGCGGCTGCGGATCAGGCGGGTTGGATTAAATTTGGTGAACCAAGATTTGCCATTCCCGGTGCCAGTGCAGAGAAGTTCGTCAAACCCAAAGCCGGCACTCTGGTGTTATTTCCTTCCTACCTGTGGCACGGAACCCTGCCTATTCAAGGTGATGAACCGAGAATGACTATTGCCTTCGATGTAATTACTAACTCTGCTCCGCTTCCATCAACATGACTCGACGCTGCAATAATCGTTTCCAGTTCTCAAGTGAGAACAAATGGGCAAAAATAAAAGACAGAAAACCATTTTTGTGAAGCTCTGCCAGTGTATCGGCTTCCAGTGCATCCAGTTTCTTGACATCAACAGCGTAGAAGGTGGCCAATTGCTGTGCGCTTTTATCCGCGCCCGGGATAACTTCCTGTAATGCCAATAACTCCAGATCGGTAAGCAGGGCAGAAAACTCCACCGTGCGCCTTCGCTCGGCTTCATAATGACCGCAAAAATCCACCATCGCCCGGGTTCTGCCTGAAAGAGTTCCCTCTTCGAAAAACAATTGTTCCGGCTGATCTGAAATGAAATTGGAAGAACGATCAATAACAACCGCCAGTTGATCGTTACCACCAGACGCAAAAGCGAACGGGTGTTTGCGCAGATAAGAAGGTATATAGCACAGCGGCTCCCAGTTCCCTGATTCATCAACGAACATGTTCTGATTTTTGATGACAGAGACTACAGCAGAGGGTGCCGGCTTATCCGGGCCTGAAAACACCACCGGGTAATGCTTTTGAGCAGACGAGATTTCAGAAGCGACCAGCGGCACCGCTGTTATCTTGTTCGCAAATTCGAACGGATTGTGTGGCGTTACCAGACCCAGTGATCCATGCTCTTCCTTCGTCAGAAGTTCCGGTTGTTCGTAAAGAAACATACCGCCACTCGGAACCTGGAGGGTGGTATCTCCAACGACTAATTTATCTTTTTCGTTCATATTGCCTTCCACGGTATTAGTATCTAAAGATGTTTATGATAGCGGCTTATCTACGCCTTGACATCCGATGACCTGGCCACAATCAAAATTTGGTCAATGGCACATGGTGTGCTCGGGCATCTGCTTTACTCAAGCTGTGCGGGCGTCAGGTCTTCGAGCCCGAAATTTGCCAGCCGATCAAGACTTGGCCAGCTTCAGTATCCGCAAGCGAAAAGGGCTTACAAAATCCAGGCTGGATTCCCAGCCCCTCAAGTAATTGAGCCAGGTGGGCTGCGTCATCTGCGCTCAGGGCAGCCTCCTGCATCTGTAGTAAGCGTCCCTGGTCGGCAAGCAACCTCATTTTCATATTTACCATCAGCGCCTTAGCGCGTTCGGGGTTTAATTTTATCTCGTTGACAATCTGCTTGATACCGGTAAATATCTGTCCACTCACTTGCCGGGTTCTAACGACATCCGATTCCAGATACTGGCGGCCAATTGATTCGAGTTGATTCAGCTCAATGCCCTTGTTCAGGTAAGATTCGATCCCCGGTATGAGGCCTTGATCTCCCAGAAGCCTTCCTATTTCTGCAAGAGTTGCCGCAGCCAGTCGTACAATTTCACTTTCCCGATTGTGCATGAGCAGGCGAATCTCGCCATGTTTTTTAAGAACTCGCACCGCAGACTCGCAGGCCAAATTAAGCGGGGCATATTCCAGCCCAAACTGACTGGTAACAGCGGCAAAAGAATCAGCGGCAAAAGGCAGGTCACAAATATCGGTTTGCGCCAGAAAACGTACAGAGGCCAGTTCTTCAACATTCTGTAAATACTCATGGGGCGCGATTTTCGCCTTGTCAACGGCGCACACATCGAGTGTGCTGTTGCTGGCTAGCAGCAGCTTTGGAACCACTCCATTCCCACAGGCTAGATCCAGCACGGTAGACCCTGCGGGCAGTGCAGACGCCCATTGTTTCCAGAATAGCGCTATTTCTTCAGCGTCTTCGGGTATCTTGCTCGCGATACAGCTCGCCAGGTTATTGCCCTGCCAATAGATCGTCCACGGGTCTGTGCTCATGACTTAGTCTCGCCGGGGAAAGTGAAGTTCAATGGTAGCAAAAGCAGGAATAGAGCATAATCCCCTTTATGAATGATATAGCTGAGCAACAATACCAACTTTGCCGACAGGCATACGCAGCGGAAAATGCAGGCCGGGTCAGATCCGCTGCCAATGACTACCGGCGTGCAATTTTCCTCGATAGAAACAATCCCACTCCCTATCTTTATCTTGGATTTGCACTAACAAGGCTGAACCAGGGGGAACTGGCAGCGCAGGTCTATTCCCTGGCCGCCGATCTCAATTCTCTTAGCGTCAATGCCTGGCGCAAGCCTGAGATGTCCGAAGATATAAAGCTCAGATCCAAAGACGCCGATGAGTCAATTCGCGTCCATTTCACGCAACTGCACAAGCAAACCGTTGCCCGGTATCAACTAACACATCCGGCCGCATCTCTGGACAGAATCCATGATGCGATCTGGTGTGCTACTCATGACCAACTGTTTACTTTCGGCAATGAACAACAACGCCCCCATCTGTTTTATGTGGCGGAAATTGATCCAGTAGCGGTTTTCGACCCTGACCTGTACGCCTGGACCACTGCACTGGAGAATGCCTGCGAGGAAATCAGAGAGGAATATATTCAGCTTGCTGCAAGCGCGAATAGTGCAGCAATACCGTATATCGAAAGTAATGCCTCGGCGCTGGATGAGTCCTGGCAGCCACTAATTGGGTCAACAAACTGGTCCTCTTTTCATCTGTACAAAAACGATGACAAGAACTCGGCGCTTATTGCGCAACTTCCCAAGACTTGCTCATTGCTACACCAGGTTCCGCTACTGAAAACCCACGATCAACCGCGTGAGGTACTGTTTTCGCTACTAAAAGGCAGGCAGCGCATTCCACCGCACTACGGTTTGGCAAACACCGATATGACCGTGCATTTGCCCCTGATCACCTGCGGCGAAGCAGGGATAAAAGTCGCCGGCGAGGTCTACCAATGGCAAGAAGGCAAGAGTTTCTTGTTCGATGACTCTTTTCTCCATGAGAGTTGGAATAATTTCACCGAACCACGAGTGAATTTGTTGTTTTCTGCCTGGCACCCTGACTTGTCAATTGACGAGCAAAATGCAATTTCTGCCTCTTTTGAATCCAGAGAAGCCTGGAATCGATCAAGAAACATAGAGAAGACCTGTTGCTGAACTAACGCGCAAAAAAAACGGCGGGCTAATGCCCGCCGTCTCTTTAACTGCCAACAATACGATTAATTAAAATTGTATGTCGCGCTTATCCAGTAACGCGGGCCGAACAGGTCGTATGTTTCAGGGAACGTGTTTGCTTGCTGCTGTGAGTCACCCAGGAAAGCAGGTTCTTCATCAAACGCATTCTTGATCCCGAAATTAACACGAAGATTATCACTCCACGTATAAGCAATCGACAGATCGACGTAGTTCACCTCATCAAGAGTTGGTACTGACAAGGTATTAGCCACAACAGCGTTGTTTTTAATCACATCGTCATCAACTTCGCCCATATATCTCCACAATACTGACGCAGTTAGAGGCCCGTTAGACCAGCTAAATCTGGTATTGACAAGAGTTTCAGGTCGCGGACGTCCACAGGTATCACCAAAAGTACCTTCACATTTGTTGACTTTGGTCAAACCAACAACCGGCGTTTGATCGAACTTTCCGAGGAAGGTCGAGCTCGAAGATATCGACAAATTAGAACCACCAGAGAAGAATCCAAAATCAAGATCCATTGTGTAGTTAATGTTCAGGTCGACGCCGTTGGTTTCCAGTTTGCCAATATTGGCATTAAGCACTTCCACTACAGCCACATTTCCATCTGGCCTTCTAGTAATAGCCGAACAGAATTTGTCAGTCGGGTTCTGAAGCTGGTTATAACAGATGTCCAGCGTGTTGTTCAGACCACCACCCAGTACAGAGATTGCGTCCTCCACTTCAATTTCAAAGTAATCGATTGAGATATCGAGGTTAGCAATTGGCTGAATAACAGCACCAATGGTGAATGTGTCGGATGTCTCTTCTTTCAGATCCGGGTTGCCGCCAAACAGACCTTCGATCTGTGTGTTAGCCTGGGTAAAGACACCAACCTGGCCGGCCGGCACACCAGTTGCCTCACAGAGACTGGTAAGCACCGAACTAGGAGCAGAACCGGCGGTTCCGCCAGCACTACATGGGTCTGCCGCGCCCGGGAAGCCATTGGCCTGACCGAGGAACAATTCAGAAACATTTGGCGCTCTGATAGCCTCCTGCACACCAACACGAATAGTAATCATCTCAGTAGGTACCCAGTTCACAGCATAGGCTGCGGAGGTTACGCTACCCACATTGGAATAATCTGCAAAACGAACAGCACCCCATAGCGAAAGCCGCTCCGCGAAGGGGGCTCCCTCTAACAGGGGAATATCAATTTCGCCGAACCACTCGTCCACGCTGTAATCACCAATAGTGGCTTCGCCAGCGTTAAAACCGAGAACGTCACCACCGGCCAGGAATTCGTCCGGACGGAATGAAGATTCATCTTCGCGATGCTCAAAACCTGCCGCCACGGAAATTGGAGCAGCATTGCCAACTGCGAAGCCCAGCTCACCGGTTACAGAGGCACTCAGCACTGACTGCTCAATACTGGTCACATTGGTAGCACCAACATTGACATAGTTAATAGCGGCAGCGTCAATGTTACCAGCTCCAAAGATATTCATCGGGGCACAGCCACCAGTAGTTACCTGGCAAGAAAGTCCGTCGTCAGAAACAAGCACGGCTTGACGAAAACGACTATCCGACACATCGTTGTTCAAGAACTGGTCATTTTTCAGAAAAGATCGACTTGCATAGGCGTTATATTTCCAGTTCTCAGTGATCTCGCCGTCCAGACCAACCACCAGGCGGTAACCCTGACGAGTATCTTTCGCTTGTCGAGAGCCGTTCTCTACCATGCGGCGACCAATAAAACCCAGCGTGGCATTATCAGTGTCATCTATTACGCCGTCGCCATTGGTATCGGTACGAATCCCATTCAGAGTTTCCTGCACATCAGCGCCAAAGAAAGGGCTATCGGGATTAACTACGACAGAACTCAAGAATGCCGGAGTAGGCGCGAGCTCTTGAGGAACCTTGTTATGAACGAAAGTAAACTCGGCAAAGGCCGTGGTAGTGTCACTCAGGTCGTAATGAGAAAAGCCAGACACCATGTAGCGTTCTTGTGGCAACTGAATGTAGTTGTCAGGCGCATAGTTAAAACGGTCTCCCGGCTCCTGCCAGGCTCTGCCACTGCCATCGGGATTAAAGATACCCAGTATTTCGCCATTTGGTAGCGTTGGTCCACCGAACACGCGAGTGCCTGGAACACCAGATGAACCACCCGCTGAGAGCGGGCCACCGATACCAGTACTGCTGTTTTGTCCTGGTGTTCCAACCGGATTCGCATCACCGAGGGCGAACGATGAAAAGCTTCGATCGTCGGCAAATAAAGGGTCACGCTCTACATAACCAAAGTAAATAGTCGCGTTACCTCTGCCTCCATCGAAATTACCACCCATGGTAATATCGAAATTGGTTTTACTCGCATCGCCCTCGGCAGTGACGTCGTAAGTTGAATTAATTTCGACTCCTTCGAAATCATCAACCAATTGAACGTTTACCACACCGGCTAGCGCGTCGGAGCCATACACCGCAGAAGCTCCACCGGTAATTACATCTACCTGCTTGATTAAGCTGGCCGGAATGGTATTCAGATCCACTTCACCAGATTGCTGTGAAGGCATATAACGTCGGCCGTTAACGAGAACCAGAGTTCTTGAAGTTCCCAGGCCACGCAGGTTTACAAGGGCTGTACCATCACCCGGGTTATTCGAACTCGGCCCAAGGCTGGGCAGAGTCATAGGCAATTCTGCGAGCTTTTGTTCGATGTTGATGCTACCGGACATGACAAATTCTTCAGAATCGACAATCTGTAGCGGACTCACTGACAGCAGGTCGGTTCTGATTATTCGTGATCCAGTAACGACCACTTCTTCGACTACCTGCTCACTCTGTTGAGCATGGATCGACATGCTCACCGTCGAGGCAAGCAGGGTGGCAGCGCTTATGGCACTTACCAGGGGGGGGGGGGGGGGGGGTTCTCTTGAACAACATTTACGTACTCCCTAGAATAATTGAAAGTTATTTTTTACTGCATGCACTCGGTACAGACGCAGACGCAGTGATGTACAGATTATACCTGAAAAATTAGCGCACAGGAAACCGAAACCGAACCGAACTCTCTCTGTTCATCCTCGTAGCCGTCATTCTCGCCACCTCCGTCATTCCTGTGCAGGCAGGAATCCAGAAGCCAACAGGCATCGCCACAATTATGCGCAGGTTCGTATGTCTACAGGGTCGGCACAATCATGTTTGGATTCCCAGCTGCAAGACTGCGCAAGAAATCCTCGCCAGGTTGTGTTAGCTGTGGAAAACCCTTGCCGGTTTGGGTGGTTTACTGGATTCCTGCCTTCGCAGGAATGACAGAGTGGTGCGGGAATGACGGGCGGTGCGGGAATGACGAATGCTGGATTTTGCACAGTCTCCTCAGCCCGGTGTCAAGCAAGCCCGTTAGGCGAACTGAAGTGATTAGTAAGCTTCTGCTATACTCCTGCATCTGATTCATCCTGGACGGCAATAGAAAGACACAAAGAGGGTTCGGAGACATTCATGGGCAGCCACCTGGTTCCACTTATTGCATTGTTGGTCGCCGTGAATACAGGCTGCGTTAGTGCCTCTGCCCAGCAGCTGGAAGAAATTGTAGTAATAGGGGTTATTCCCTCCGGTGCAGGCATGAACAAAGACAAGATTCCTTTTCCTGTTCAAAATCGTACTGCGACAGACATTGAAAATGCCAACCCATTAAATATTTCGGATTTCCTCAGACAAGGCTTCAGCAGCGTTTCCCTGAACGATGCGCAGAACAACCCGATGCAGCCGGATGTGCAATATCGAGGCTTCACCGCGTCCCCGGTGTTGGGTCTGGCGCAGGGTTTAGCGGTCTATCAGAACGGCGTGCGCATTAACGAGCCTTTGGGCGATGCGGTGAATTGGGACCTTTTGCCTCAATCCGCCGTGCAGAGCATTACGCTGGCAGGAGGGGCGAACCCTTTATTTGGACTAAATAGCCTGGGTGGCTCCCTGATCGTCGATATGAAAGACGGTTTCAATTATCAAGGCAGTGGAATCGAAATAAGCGCAGGCTCTTTTGGACGCACAAGCGGCAACATTGAGCTGGGCGGAAACAATGGTGCCTTTTCCTGGTATGCCAATCTTGAAAATTTCCAGGAAGACGGTTGGCGCGACGAATCTGAATCTGACGCAACGAATTTCTATAGCAGCTTCGGTTGGCGTTCAGAATCAGCGCGCTTAAATCTGAATTATCAGTACGGTAGGTCATATCTCATTGGTAATGGCACCTCACCGGTCGAACTGCTGCGCCTTGACAGGGAAGCGATCTTCTCCGGACCAGACATTACTGAAAACGCCATGCAAATGCTCAGTTTTGACTTTGAACACGATGTAAGTGCTGCCAGTAGTTTTGGCGGTAATGTATTCTATCGAAATAATAAAACCGACTCTTTCAATGGTGATGGTTCAGGGTTCACTGTGTGTGGTCTCGGCGGTATGCAACAATTACTGGACGGTCTTGAGGGAGACGATCTGCAAGAGCTGGGCCTGGACGACGATGACATTTGTGCAAGCCAGTTTGCTGACAGCGATGTGCTGGAAAACTTTCTAAACCAGACTGCTGCCAGGCTGGGTTCCAACCAGGAGTTCAATCTCGAAAACCTTACAGATGAAATATCGGGTAGCGGCGTTCTCTCAGACCAGGCCATTAATAACATAAGCGATCGTAATCAGAAAAGTGTGGGTGCTGACTTGCAATGGACTCTACGCGGAAACTTTCTCGGCTACAAGTCACAGATCATTGTCGGCGGCGCCTATTTCAGGGGTGAATCAAACTTCAATTCTGTTTTAGAACTCGCCGATTTGGACCCGGTACGTCGCCTTACACGAGGCTTGGGTCGCGGCAGTTTTGTGGACAGTGAGGCAACATCAATTACTACTGAAACAGTATCCAGCAGTTTGTATTTCACCAATACTATGGACCTGAGTCCAAAACTCGCACTGACTCTTTCGGCACGCGCCAACTACACCGATGTCGTGCTACGAGACCAGTCTGGGCTTAGACCCGAGCTAAACGGTGACCACAACTTCTCCCGAATAAATCCCTCGCTGGGTATTACCTGGCAGGCAAACGAAGACCACAGCCTGTATGTATCCTGGAGTGAATCTTCTCGTGCGCCAACGCCGATTGAATTATCTTGCAATGAAGGCGTATTCAGCCTGGCGGTTGCTTTTGCGGCAGCCGCTGGTGAAGACCCCGACGATGTCGATCTGGAGTGCAGGTTGCCAAATGCCTTTCTCGCCGACCCCCCACTTGATGCTGTTGTGGCAAAAAGTGTCGAGCTGGGAGCGCGGGGTCTTATCGGGGAATTGGACTACTCTGTTGGACTATTTCATACCTTGAATAAGAATGACATCCTGTTTCAAACCACGGGTCGTGCTACCGGTTTGTTTGCCAACGTGGACAAAACGCGACGAGCCGGTTTCGAATCCAGCCTGCAAGGTCAGTGGCAGGCGCTGAGTTGGTTGATGGCCTATAGTTATATTGACGCAAGTTTCGGGGGCAATTTTCAGGTACTAAGCCCTAATCATGTGTTCGCTGACGATGAAGGTAAAATCGCCGTCAGTTCCGGCGATCGCATTCCCGGTATTCCGCAGCATCAATTCAAATTTTCAAGCGACTACCGCTTTACCGAAAACTTGAGTATTGGTCTCGATGCAGTAAGCAATAGCAATCAAGTAATACGCGGGGATGAATCTAATCAGTTGACTAAAATAGCGGGCTACACCACAGTAGGCATGCGCGCTCGCTACAGTGTTAATGGGAGCCTGGAGATATTCGCGAAGCTGGAGAATCTTTTAGACAGGGAATATGAAAGCTTTGGCCTGCTGGGCGAGGAACCCGGGGAATTGGAAGTGCCTGTTATTGAAGATTTTAGCAATCCTGTCTTTCTTGGTGCTGGAGCACCCAGGGCTGCTTTCCTTGGCCTGCGCTACAAATTTTAAAAGCCTTTACGCTGAGACCCTTGCATAAACCCACCTGGACAGATCACTAAGCCGATAAAACAACACTCATCAAATCAGCTTGAGAATACGCCGAATATCCTGCTGGCAAACTGCCCAATATTCCAGTGCCACCTTCGTCCTGACATGGAAGAATGACGAGTTGATTGACAGCCCGACTTCGACGGTTCACCCCGCGCAGATCGTCCACAGCCCAATAAACATGCGGGGGTAGTAGAGAAACTGCTTTGTAGTGCCTATCTGAATATTTGTGTTGACTTCGGTGATGGCATGGTGTAAGCTCATCCCATGTTTGTTCGCGTTAAATCTACACCCAATAGCCCAAGACAATCGGTTCAGATTGTCTCATCTGTGCGCGTCGGCGATAAGGTCAAGCAAAAGATTGTCCGTTATATCGGCATTGCCATGGATGACGATGAGTTAGTGCGATTGAAAGAGCTGGCCGAAGTCGTCAAGGCGAAGCTTGAAGCCCAACACCAGCCCGGTTTGTTTCCGCCTGAGGCGGTCGCCAAACAAGTTATTGAAGCGAAAGCAGCCCAAGCGTCTAAAGCCACCTTGAATGTTGATCTGAGGCAGATGGTGGAAGAACAACGTGTGGTGCTGGGCATCCATGAGGTGTATGGCGCGGTCTATCGCCAGTTGTCGTTCGATACCCTGTTGCCGCAAAAGAAGTATCGTGCCTCCACAGAAGCACTGTTTCATTGTGTGATGGCACGCATTGCCAATCCTAAAAGTAAGCGCGGCAGTGTGCAGCAGCTGGAGCAGGACTTTGGCGTTTCTTTGTCCTTAGAGAAAGTTTATCGGATGATGGATCAGCTGGACGATAACACCATCAGTCGGCTACAAGCGATGACCTGTGAAGGCACGCGATCCTTGTTACCTGGTGCGTTGGATGTGTTGTTTTTTGACTGTACGACACTGTATTTTGAGTCTTTCAAGGAAGACGAATTAAAACAAAATGGCTACAGCAAGGACTGTAAATTCAATCAGCCCCAAGCCAGTCAGACACAGGTATTGCTGGCTTTGCTGGTCACCCATGAAGGCCTGCCGGTCGGCTACGAAGTGTTCCCCGGTGCTACTTTCGAGGGCCATAGCCTAATCAGCGTTTTGAAGACGATGCAGGCGCGCTATGATGTCAGGAAAATGATCTTTGTCGCTGATAGGGGCATGTTGAATGAAGACAATCTAAGCGCCCTGGATGAGGCGGGCGCTTATTACATTGTCGGAGCGAAACTAAAACAATTACCAAGTGCACTACAAACCAAAGTATTGGATAAATCAGCTTATCAGGCAGTTGGCAAAGGCGGATCAAGCGCAGCCGAGCTGACGCACAAGAAGAGACGGCTCATTGTCTCGCATTGTCCAAAACGGGCTGATAAAGATCAACATGACCGACAAAAGGCAGTCGATCGGCTCATCAAGAAAATAGGTAAAAGCCAGAATCCTAAGGACTTATTAAATAACTACGGCTATAAAAAGTTTCTGATTATCAAAGGAAAAACCAGCCTGAGTATCAACCAGGATAAAATTGATGCCGAAAGCCGCTGGGACGGACTGCATGGCGTCATCACCAATTTGCCCGATACGCCGCATCAGGAAGTGCTATCACACTATCGCGGCTTATGGCAGGTCGAGGAGAGTTTTCGAATCACTAAACATGACTTGAAAGTACGGCCTATCTACCATTGGACACCTTCAAGAGTGCGTGCCCACATTGCCATTTCATTCATGGCTTTCACCTGCATCAGACAGCTAATGTATCGAATCAAGCTACAACACAAAGCCTTATCCCCTGCTGTTATTCGTAATGCCTTGATTCATGTGCAACACAGTGTGTTCAAACACAAGCGCACCCAGAAACGCTATGTCATGCCTGCTCAAATCAATCCAGAGGCAAAAAAAATCTATGCCGTGATGGGATTAAAAGCGACCACCACAGCTTACCCACTGTACTAATTGACATAATTCTTCAATATCTGGGCATTTGTAGTGCCTAGGTATTTTTGTGTTTCCTTATAAATCAACCTAATTACCACTATAGATAAGTCGCTCTACCCCGTATATAATCACAGTCTATCTATTTAATTCGTAAGGGGGTATGTCATGGCGCGTAATAAGGTGCAATTCCAGAAAGGGGTTAGCTTGAACGATTTTATCAAACAGTACGGTACCGAAGACCAGTGCTTCGATGCGCTTTATGCTTGGCGGTGGCCCAAAGGGTTTCAGTGTCCGGCCTGTGGTCACGACAAGTGCTGCCAGTTGACCATCCGTAAACTTCAGCAGTGCAATCGCTGCAATCGCCAGACATCACTGACGGCTGGAACGATCTTTGAATCCACCAAACTACCACTCACGCTATGGTTCCAGGGTATCTATCTGATTACACAGGACAAGAAAGGCATCTCGGCCATGAAACTGCATCGTCACCTGGGTATTTCCTACAATGCCGCTTGGCGAATGAAGCACAAGCTTATGCAGGTGATGATGGAGCGGGATCACAATAACAAACTATCCGGGTTGATTGAATTGGATGATGCTTACTTGGGCGGCGAGCGTAGCGGGTGCAAGCCGGGACGTGGTGCTGCCGGTAAGACGCCTTTTGTGGCGGCGGTGGAGACCACCGCCGAACATTGCCCAATTCGGGTTAAGTTATCGGTCGTAAAGGGTTTCCGCACAGAAGCGATTAAGTCATGGAGTCAGCAACATCTGACCGAGGGCAGTACCGTTATCTCCGATGGTTTGGCGTGCTTTAATGCCGTTGTCGAGGCCGGTTGCTTGCATGACAAGATTGTGTGCGGCGGCGGGAGAGGGTCTGTCGAAAAACCTGAGTTCTATTGGGTCAATACGATTCTGGGTAACTTAAAGAGTTCCTTACGCAGTACCTATCATGCTATTCGACCTAAATACGCTCAGCGATACTTGTCGGAATTTCAGTATCGTTTCAATCGTCGTTTTGATTTGAACGACCTCATTCCCAGGCTTGCTTGTGCGGCACTCAGAACGCCACCGATGCCGGAAAAGCTGCTGAAGATAGGCTTATGTTAGATGGTAATTAGGTAAATCAATGACTTATGAGGGTTGACCGTCGAAGTCAGGACTAAAATAGCGGGCTACACCACAGTAGGCATGCGCGCTCGCTACAGTGTTAATGGGAGCCTGGAGATATTCGCGAAGCTGGAGAATCTTTTAGACAGGGAATATGAAAGCTTTGGCCTGCTGGGCGAGGAACCCGGGGAATTGGAAGTGCCTGTTATTGAAGATTTTAGCAATCCTGTCTTTCTTGGTGCTGGAGCACCCAGGGCTGCTTTCCTTGGCCTGCGCTACAAATTTTAAAAGCCTTTACGCTGAGACCCTTGCATAAATCCACCTGGACAGATCACTAAGCCGATAAAACAACGCTCATCAAATCAGCTTGAGAATACGCCGAATATCCTGCTGGCAAACTGCCCAATATTCCAGTGCCACCTTCGTCCTGACATGGAAGAATGACGAGTCGATTGACAGGTCACAAGCTGTCAGGTGACTGTTCTATTTCTGGCTAAAGCCCTTGCGCCGATACTTTCTTATATTCTCCAGGCTGTTTGAGCAAAGCAGAAGCACGCACTGTGTAAGCTGCCCCGGGCTGGCTTGCCAAGTGTAAACGGTGCGCAGCCACTTACATATTACATGTTACGCCGATACTGCCCTCCAACTTCGAAGAAGGTGTCGGTGATTTGCCCAAGGCTACAGTATCGAACCGCATTCATTAGTTCCTCAAAAACATTGTCGTTATTGATTGCGGCATTTTTCAATCGCTGCAAGGCTTGCCCAGATTGATTCGCGTGTGTCGATTGAAATGCGGCAAGTCGCTTTATCTGGCTCTGCTTTTCTTCTTCAGTAGAGCGCGCCAGTTTGATCTCTATCTCTGCTTCTGGCTGCGGGTTCAAGAACGTATTGACACCCACTAGCGGCAGGCTGCCGTCATGCTTCCGATGTTCGTAGTGCATTGACTCGTCTTGAATTTTACCGCGTTGATAACCGCTTTCCATTGCCCCCAACACCCCACCGCGCTCTGAAATTCGCTCGAATTCCTGTAGCACGGCTTCCTCGACGAGCTGGGTAAGCTCGTCGAGGACAAAGGCGCCTTGATTGGAGTTTTCGTTGACCGACAAACCCCATTCCTTGTTGATTATAAGCTGGATGGCCATGGCTCGGCGCACCGATTCTTCCGTGGGCGTAGTTACTGCCTCGTCATAGGCATTGGTGTGCAAGCTATTACAGTTGTCGTAAATCGCAATCAAGGCTTGCAGCGTAGTGCGAATATCATTGAAGGACATTTCCTGCGCATGCAGGGATCTGCCTGATGTTTGAATATGGTATTTGAGTTTCTGACTGCGCTCATTCGCGCCATAGCGGAAACGCATGGCGACGGCCCAGATACGGCGTGCCACTCTGCCCATTACGGTGTATTCCGGGTCCATGCCGTTGGAAAAGAAGAAAGAAAGATTATGGGCAAAATCGTCTACCTTCATGCCGCGAGCAATGTAGGCTTCAACGAAAGTGAAGCCGTTGGACAGGGTGAATGCTAATTGCGAGATCGGATTCGCACCTGCTTCAGCAATATGATAACCAGAAATAGAAACCGAATAAAAATTACGAATGCGGTTGGCAGTAAAATATGCCTGAATATCGCCCATCAGCTTTAAACTGAACTCAGTTGAAAATATACAGGTATTCTGGCCCTGGTCTTCCTTTAAAATATCGGCCTGAACCGTGCCGCGCACATTTTCTAGCGCGTGAGCCTTGATAGATTGGTAGTCGTCAGCGTCTGGTTCGCTGCCATTCTCGCGAGTAAATTTGTCCATCTGCTGGGAGATCGCCGCGTTCATGTACATGGCAAGAATCGTGGGCGCAGGGCCGTTAATTGTCATAGAGACAGAAGTGCCCGGGCTGCACAGATCGAAGCCACTGTACAATTCCTTCATGTCATCCAACGTTGCGATAGAGACGCCAGAATTACCGACTTTCCCATAGATGTCAGGTTGCAGGGCTGGATCAAAGCCATACAGTGTGACCGAGTCAAAAGCAGTGGACAGACGTTTTGCTTCGGCGTGTTCGGATAATTGTTTAAATCGTCGATTGGTGCGAAAGGCATCACCTTCACCGGCAAACATACGGGTGGGGTCTTCTGATTCGCGTTTGAATTGAAACGCGCCAGCGGTGAATGGAAAACGCCCCGGCACATTCTCAAGCAATAACCATTTCAACAATTCGCCGTGATCTTCGAAACCGGGTAGAGCCACTCTGGGTATTTTTGTCCCTGACAGGGAGGTGCGTGTCAAGGCTGTACGAATCTCGCGATCACGCACCTTAACGACAAATTCATCAGCCGAATAATCTTGTTTTAGTTTCGGCCAATTTTCCAACAGCCGTTTCGCTTTCCCGTCCATGGCATTGTCTTTGGCAGCGATCAAATCGTCCAACACGGCACTGTCTTTCGCGGCCGCATCCAGCATTGCCTTGCTGCCGACAAGCTGCTGTCTCTCTTTAGCCAATGTTGTCTGAATGCTTACCTGGTCATGATAATCACGCACGGCTTCAGCTATTTCGGCCAGATAACGCTGCTGCTGCGCGGGAATGATCAAACTTCGTTGGGTTGATATTTTCGTACTGACAGCGTGGATGGATTGCTGGTAAAGAGGCAGTCCATGTTCGCGCAGTAAGGGCACAAGCGCCTGATACAGGGCAGTGATGCCATCGTCGTTGAATTTGGATGCAATGCTTCCGAATACCGGCATTTCATCTGGAGTTTGGGAAAACGCCTCACGATTGCGCTGTACTTGTTTGCGCACATCCCGTAACGCATCTTCACTCCCCTTGCGATCAAATTTATTGATTGCAAAGACATCAGCGTAATCCAGCATGTCAATTTTTTCTAATTGGCTTGCTGCGCCAAATTCGGGAGTCATGACATACAGGGATGTGTCTACAAACGGCACGATACCGGCATCGCCCTGTCCGATACCGGGAGTTTCGATGATGATTAAATCAAAGCCCGACAGCTTTATGGCTGAAATTATTTCCTGAAGTTTCTCGGGTATTTCAACCGCTGCGTTTCTTGTGGCGATCGAGCGCATAAAAATATTTGCGTGGCTAATTGCGTTCATGCGAATGCGGTCGCCCAGTAAAGCACCACCTGTCTTTTTTCTGCTTGGGTCAATGGCGAGAACGGCTATCTTCAGCGAGTCTCCGCTGTCTTGTCTGAAACGACGAATAATCTCATCGGTGGATGAAGATTTCCCGGCACCGCCCGTTCCTGTTATCCCCAGAACCGGGGTGTTATTTCCGCTGTTTGCTTTCCCGTTGAGTTTATCCAGCTCGGCGGGCTTGTAGGCATTATTCTCTATTGCAGTAATAACACGGGTGAGAGCAATTCTGTCGCCATCTGCTAGTTGTGACAGCTTGGGCGCGGCCGGGCGTTGCTCTCCCTGGCAACACCGCTTTAGCATGTCGTCGATCATGCCCTGCAAGCCGATAGATTGCCCATCGCCGGGGGCGTAGATGCGGTCCACACCATAGTTATGAAGTTCATCTATTTCGGCGGGTATGATAACGCCACCACCGCCACCAAATATTTTTATGTGCGTCGCATTCAGTTCTCGCAGTCTATCAACCAGATATTTAAAATACTCAATATGCCCGCCCTGATAAGAGCTTATAGCTATTGCATCCACATCTTCCTGGATCGCCGCTTCGACAATATCCTGAACTGAGCGATTGTGAGCAAGATGAATAACTTCGACACCGCTGGATTGTAGAATCCTGCGCATGATATTGATCGCCGCGTCATGGCCGTCAAATAAACTGGCGGCAGTAACAAATCGAACCCACTTGCGCTGACTAGCTGGCGCGTTCGATTTTCCTGCGATTTTTTGCGATTTTACTACTGACAAAACCAGGCCCCTCTCCTAAAGCAGATGTCAATTCTATTTCCTTGAATCACACCGCGTAGTAGTTTAGCACACTGAGGCCTGGATCACTGATACTATGCTTACTGTCGCTTCTATCCGGCAGATCGCACGGTATCGTGGTCAGAATCGCGTGCGTCATTTCATCATTGCGCTGCACATAGCAGGTCTGTCGGTTAATTCAAAATCAGTCCAATTTTAAAAAAATACTATGTTTAATAGCAGGGATTTAAATATTCATAACAAGCTAAAAACTTCATTTTCCGGCAGGTCATGACAGAGCACCATGGACACGATTGCCGGCAGATTGCGCAGCCTGACGGGTTTGTTCGCAGCTTAAAGAGACTGTGCAAAATCCAGCATTTGTCATTCCTGCGAAAGAGATTGTGCAAAAATCCACCGTTTGTCATTCCTGCACCGCCTCGTCATTCCTGCGAAGGCAGGAATCCAGTAAACCGCACAAATCCGCAAGGGTTTTCCACAGGTAACACAATCTGGCGTGGGGTTCTTGCACAGCCTCCGAAGCCGCCAGCACGGGAATGACAAATATTGGATTTTTGCACAATCTCTTCTGGGCAGGTACTGAAAGCCATGTGGTTAATGAGCCGAATCGCTATTCCGTAAACTCTAGACCTGAACAGAGGCGCAAGCCACAAAACCCTTCATCATCCCGGCCATCACGGGGTCACCTCTATCTTCAAGGGCTTCGGGTGGTACAACAACTCACCGCTGGCAAGTTGATAGCCAATAAACAACTCATAATTACCCACCTCATCGGGCCATATCATGATCGGCTTCGGGGTGAGATTGATGAAACTATTGCGCTCCAGTGTCAGGTCTTGCTTGAAGAAAAACAGTGTTTCACCATCCCAGGGTACCAACCCGGACGGCGTAGCCAACACCACGACGTCAGGAGCAGACGTCTCTCTTGCCGCTATCACAACATCGACCTGCTTGCCTATATCGACGCGGCGAGGTGTGATCACAAACACGATATTCAGCATTTCGTCTATCGAGAACGCTACGTCATTGAAGTAATTTTCGCCGCCGTCACTGCCCGCCCCACCGCGGAACACCGACTTGCTGCCAGAGCCATCGTCGTCCTCAGGATTTAACACCGGCGGCGCATGTACCCGTACCTGCAAGTAGGCAAAACCCGTGGACGAACTTCGAATGAGCAACCTTACTCGAGCCATATCCTCCTCACCAACACGCAGTCCGGTAACACGCAGTGTGGTGCCGTCAATGCTTGTCCGCACCGCCTCTGGATCGCCGCTGACGAAGGGTTTCAGGTACGGTGGAAGCTCGCCGCGGATGGCTACTTCCCTGGTTTCGCCAAGCACCACACCAAGACGCTCGGTACTGAGTTGTAGTGGTGGAACGGCGACCACTGGCGGCGGGATTACGACGGGTGGTCCGGTGGTGACGGTGATGGCAATATCAACCATAGCACTGTTGTCATCGCTATCGGTTGCGGTGACAGTCGCCAGGTAAACATTGTCATTATCCGTATCAACGGGTGCCTCAAAGTCTCGGGCAACCATACTCACCACGCCGCTGGTCGCATCAATGGTGAAATCAGCCGCATCATCGCCTGATAAGGTCCAGGTCAGTGCGCCGATTGGAGTACCTGTGATACTCGGTGTCGCCGATGTGTAAGGGGTGTTCTCTTGAATCTCAGCATTAACTAAACCGGTAATGGTAAAGGTCGGTGCCTCGTCTATATCCGTGACCGTGATAGTCACCATTACCTCGGCGGCAAGACTGCCATCGCCGACTGTAACCGTGAGCGAATAGGATGGTGTTGTTTCATGGTCTAGTTTGTTGTCGCCGTGAACGGTGATGTCTCCACTTGCGGAATCAATGGTAAAAGCATCGTTGGCATTACCTGCAGTAATGGAATACGTTAATGTCGTGCCAGCATCGACATCGGCTCCGATGATTGTTCCAACCATTGCGCCATCGCCTGCATTTTCAGCAATGGTGAATGTGGTTGCACCTGTGATGGTCGGGGCATCGTTGGTATTGGTGACCTCAATACTAAAATCTGGAAGAGAAACAGTTTGTCCCCCTGAAGTTAGTGAGATACGAATATTACTTGTTGTTCCTACATCAGCATTTCTTGGTGTTCCACTTAATTCTCCTGTTGCTCCATTAAAGGTTGCCCATGTAGGCTTACCCGCAATGGCATAGCTAAAGTCACTCGCAGGATTATCAACATCGCCGCCTTCTGGCGTGAAGCTATAGGCGCTGTCTTCGGCAATAGTGGCCGGGGGTGTGCCGGTGATGGTGGGTGCATCGTTGGTATTAGTTACTTCAATACTAAAGGTTAGGGTATCTGTTTGCCCGCCTGATGTGATGGTGAGAACAATGTCACTACGCACACCCACATCGGTATTGGTCGGGGTGCCGCTTAATGTGCCTGTGGCATCATTAACTATTAACCAAGTGGGGTGATTGGACAGTGCATAGCTTGGGGTATCGTTTGCATCAATATCGCCACCTTCTGGTGTGAAGCTATAGGCGCTGTCTTCGGCAACCGTGGCCGGTGGTGTGCCGGTTATGGTCGGAGCTTCGTTTACATCTTCTACGTTGATGGTAACTGTTGCAGTGGCTTCAAGGCTGCTATCACTGACTGTAACCGTGAGCAAATAGGCTGGCGTTGTTTCATAATCAAATTTGTTCTGGCCATTCACCGTGATTGCGCCAGTTGCTGAACCGATGGCAAAAGCATCATTGGCATTACCTGCAGTAATGGAATACGTTAATGTCGTGCCAGCATCGACATCGGCTCCGGTGATTGTTCCAACCATTGCGCCATCGCCTGCATTTTCAGCAATGGTGAATATGGTTGCACCTGTGATGGTCGGGGCATCGTTGGTATTGGTTACCTCAATACTAAAATCTGGAAGAGAAACAGTTTGTCCCCCTGAAGTTAGTGAGATACGAATATTACTTGTTGTTCCTACATCAGCATTTCTTGGTGTTCCACTTAATTCTCCTGTTGCTCCATTAAAGGTTGCCCATGTAGGCTTACCCGCAATGGCATAGCTAAAGTCACTCGCAGGATTATCAACATCGCCGCCTTCTGGCGTGAAGCTATAGGCGCTGTCTTCGGCAATAGTGGCCGGGGGTGTGCCGGTGATGGTGGGTGCATCGTTGGTATTAGTTACTTCAATACTAAAGGTTAGGGTATCTGTTTGCCCGCCTGATGTGATGGTGAGAACAATGTCGCTATGCGTGCCTACATCGGCATTGGTAGGGGTGCCGCTTAATGCGCCTGTGTCGGCATTCACCATTAACCAAGTGGGGTGATTGGACAGTGCATAGCTTGGGGTATCGTTTGCATCAATATCGCCACCTTCTGGTGTGAAGCTATAGGCGCTGTCTTCGGCAACCGTGGCCGGTGGTGTGCCGGTTATGGTCGGGGCTTCGTTTACATCTTCTACGTTGATGGTAACTGTTGCAGTGGCTTCAAGGCTGCTATCACTGACTGTAACCGTGAGCGAATAGGATGGCGTTGTTTCATGGTCTAGTTTGTTGTCGCCGTGAACGGTGATGTCTCCACTTGCAGAATCAATGGTAAAAGCATCGTTGGTATTACCTGCGATAATGGAATACGTTAATGTCGTGCCAGCATCGACATCGGCTCCGATGATTGTTCCAACCATTGCGCCATCACCTGCATTTTCAGCAATGGTGAATGTGGTTGTACCCGTGATGGTCGGGGCATCGTTGGTATTGGTGACCTCAATACTAAAGGCCAAGGCAGCCGTTTCTCCGCCTGATGTGATGGTGAGAACAATGTCGCTATTCACTCTTACATCGGCATTGGTCGGGGTGCCGCTTAATTCGCCTGTGGCATCATTCACCATTAGCCAATCTGGGTTATTGGACAGTGAATAGCTTGGGGTATCGCCTGCATCAACATCGCCGCCGCCTGGCGTGAAGCTATAGGCATCATCTTCGGCAATAGTGGCAGGCGGGGTACCGGTGATGGTTGGGGCATCGTTGGTATTGGTGACGGTGATGCTGAATGCTGGCAGTGAAACAGCCCCTGCTATGCCATCAGATACCGAGATAACAATATCTTCTGTGATGCCAACATGGGTATTCGTCGGTGTACCGCTTAATGTGCCTGTTGTTGTGCTGAAACCAGCCCAACCTGGTTTGTTGGTAATGGCATATTCAAGCGTATCACCTACATCAATATCAGCACCTACTGGTGCAAATAAATAGTCAGCGTCTTGAGCAATAGTGGTATCTGGTATGCCGCTAATGGTCGGGGTATCGTTGGTATTGGTCACCTCAATACTAAAGGTCAGGGTAGCCGTTTCGTCGCCTGACGTAATGGTGAGAACAATGTCACTACGCACACCCACATCGGTATTGGTCGGGGTGCCGCTTAATGTGCCTGTGGCATCATTAACTATTAACCAAGTGGGGTGGTTGGACAGTGCATAGCTTGGGGTATCGTTTGCATCAATATCGCCACCTTCTGGTGTGAAGCTATAGGCGCTGTCTTCGGCAACCGTGGCCGGTGGTGTGCCGGTTATGGTCGGGGCTTCGTTTACATCTTCTACGTTGATGGTAACTGTTGCAGTGGCTTCAAGGCTGCTATCACTGACTGTAACCGTGAGCAAATAGGCTGGCGTTGTTTCATGGTCTAGTTTGTTGTCGCCGTGAACGGTGATGTCTCCACTTGCTGAACCGATGGCAAAAGCATCATTGGCATTACCTGCAGTAATGGAATACGTTAATGTCGTGCCAGCATCGACATCGGCTCCGGTGATTGTTCCAACCATTGCGCCATCGCCTGCATTTTCAGCAATGGTGAATATGGTTGCACCTGTGATGGTCGGGGCATCGTTGGTATTGGTTACCTCAATACTAAAATCTGGAAGAGAAACAGTTTGTCCCCCTGAAGTTAGTGAGATACGAATATTACTTGTTGTTCCTACATCAGCATTTCTTGGTGTTCCACTTAATTCTCCTGTTGCTCCATTAAAGGTTGCCCATGTAGGCTTACCCGCAATGGCATAGCTAAAGTCACTCGCAGGATTATCAACATCGCCGCCGCCTGGTATAAATGTATAGGCGGTGTCTTCGGCAACCGTGGCCGGTGGTGTGCCGGTTATGGTCGGAGCTTCGTTTACATCTTCTACGTTGATGGTAACTGTTGCAGTGGCTTCAAGGCTGCTATCACTGACTGTAACCGTGAGCGAATAGGATGGCGTTGTTTCATGGTCTAGTTTGTTGTCGCCGTGAACGGTGATGTCTCCACTTGCGGAATCAATGGTAAAAGCATCGTTGGTATTACCTGCGATAATGGAATACGTTAATGTCGTGCCAGCATCGACATCGGCTCCGATGATTGTTCCAACCATTGCGCCATCACCTGCATTTTCAGCAATGGTAAACATGGTTGTACCCGTGATGGTCGGGGCATCGTTGGTATTGGTAACGGTGATGCTAAATGTTGGCAGTGAAACAGCCTCTGCTATGCCATCAGATACCGAGATAACAATATCTTCTGTGATGCCAACATGGGTATTCGTCGGTGTACCGCTTAATGTGCCTGTTGTTGTGCTGAAACCAGCCCAACCTGGTTTGTTGGTAATGGCATATTCAAGCGTATCACCTACATCAATATCGCCGCCGCCTGGCGTAAATGTATAGGCTGAATCTTCGGCAATGGTGGCGGGTGGTGTGCCGGTAATGGTCGGGGTATCGTTGGTATTGGTCACCTCAATACTAAAGGTCAGGGTAGCCGTTTCGTCGCCTGACGTAATGGTGAGAACAATGTCACTACGCACACCCACATCGGTATTGGTCGGGGTGCCGCTTAATGTGCCTGTGGCATCATTAACTATTAACCAAGTGGGGTGATTGGACAGTGCATAGCTTGGGGTATCGTTTGCATCAATATCGCCACCTTCTGGTGTGAAGCTATAGGCGCTGTCTTCGGCAACCGTGGCCGGTGGTGTGCCGGTTATGGTCGGAGCTTCGTTTACATCTTCTACGTTGATGGTAACTGTTGCAGTGGCTTCAAGGCTGCTATCACTGACTGTAACCGTGAGCAAATAGGCTGGCGTTGTTTCATGGTCTAGTTTGTTGTCGCCGTGAACGGTGATGTCTCCACTTGCTGAACCGATGGCAAAAGCATCATTGGCATTACCTGCAGTAATGGAATACGTTAATGTCGTGCCAGCATCGACATCGGCTCCGATGATTGTTCCAACCATTGCGCCATCGCCTGCATTTTCAGCAATGGTGAATGTGGTTGCACCTGTGATGGTCGGGGCATCGTTGGTATTGGTTACCTCAATACTAAAATCTGGAAGAGAAACAGTTTGTCCCCCTGAAGTTAGTGAGATACGAATATTACTTGTTGTTCCTACATCAGCATTTCTTGGTGTTCCACTTAATTCTCCTGTTGCTCCATTAAAGGTTGCCCATGTAGGCTTACCCGCAATGGCATAGCTAAAGTCACTCGCAGGATTATCAACATCGCCGCCGCCTGGCGTGAAGCTATAGGCATCATCTTCGGCAATAGTGGCAGGCGGGGTACCGGTGATGGTTGGGGCATCGTTGGTATTGGTGACGGTGATGCTGAATGCTGGCAGTGAAACAGCCTCTGCTATGCCATCAGATACCGAGATAACAATATCTTCTGTGATGCCAACATGGGTATTCGTCGGTGTACCGCTTAATGTGCCTGTTGTTGTGCTGAAACCAGCCCAACCTGGTTTGTTGGTAATGGCATATTCAAGCGTATCACCTACATCAATATCAGCACCTACTGGTGCAAATAAATAGTCAGCGTCTTGAGCAATAGTGGTATCTGGTATGCCGCTAATGGTCGGGGTATCGTTGGTATTGGTCACCTCAATACTAAAGGTCAGGGTAGCCGTTTCGTCGCCTGACGTAATGGTGAGAACAATGTCACTACGCACACCCACATCGGTATTGGTCGGGGTGCCGCTTAATGTGCCTGTGGCATCATTAACTATTAACCAAGTGGGGTGATTGGACAGTGCATAGCTTGGGGTATCGTTTGCATCAATATCGCCACCTTCTGGTGTGAAGCTATAGGCGCTGTCTTCGGCAACCGTGGCCGGTGGTGTGCCGGTTATGGTCGGAGCTTCGTTTACATCTTCTACGTTGATGGTAACTGTTGCAGTGGCTTCAAGGCTGCTATCACTGACTGTAACCGTGAGCAAATAGGCTGGCGTTGTTTCATGGTCTAGTTTGTTGTCGCCGTGAACGGTGATGTCTCCACTTGCTGAACCGATGGCAAAAGCATCATTGGCATTACCTGCAGTAATGGAATACGTTAATGTCGTGCCAGCATCGACATCGGCTCCGATGATTGTTCCAACCATTGCGCCATCGCCTGCATTTTCAGCAATGGTGAATGTGGTTGCACCTGTGATGGTCGGGGCATCGTTGGTATTGGTTACCTCAATACTAAAATCTGGAAGAGAAACAGTTTGTCCCCCTGAAGTTAGTGAGATACGAATATTACTTGTTGTTCCTACATCAGCATTTCTTGGTGTTCCACTTAATTCTCCTGTTGCTCCATTAAAGGTTGCCCATGTAGGCTTACCCGCAATGGCATAGCTAAAGTCACTCGCAGGATTATCAACATCGCCGCCGCCTGGCGTGAAGCTATAGGCATCATCTTCGGCAATAGTGGCAGGCGGGGTACCGGTGATGGTTGGGGCATCGTTGGTATTGGTGACGGTGATGCTGAATGCTGGCAGTGAAACAGCCTCTGCTATGCCATCAGATACCGAGATAACAATATCTTCTGTGATGCCAACATGGGTATTCGTCGGTGTACCGCTTAATGTGCCTGTTGTTGTGCTGAAACCAGCCCAACCTGGTTTGTTGGTAATGGCATATTCAAGCGTATCACCTACATCAATATCAGCACCTACTGGTGCAAATAAATAGTCAGCGTCTTGAGCAATAGTGGTATCTGGTATGCCGCTAATGGTCGGGGTATCGTTGGTATTGGTCACCTCAATACTAAAGGTCAGGGTAGCCGTTTCGTCGCCTGACGTAATGGTGAGAACAATGTCACTACGCACACCCACATCGGTATTGGTCGGGGTGCCGCTTAATGTGCCTGTGGCATCATTAACTATTAACCAAGTGGGGTGATTGGACAGTGCATAGCTTGGGGTATCGTTTGCATCAATATCGCCACCTTCTGGTGTGAAGCTATAGGCGCTGTCTTCGGCAACCGTGGCCGGTGGTGTGCCGGTTATGGTCGGAGCTTCGTTTACATCTTCTACGTTGATGGTAACTGTTGCAGTGGCTTCAAGGCTGCTATCACTGACTGTAACCGTGAGCAAATAGGCTGGCGTTGTTTCATAATCAAGTTTGTTGTCGCCGTGAACGGTGATGTCTCCACTTGCGGAATCAATGGTAAAAGCATCGTTGGTATTACCTGCAGTAATGGAATACGTTAATGTCGTGCCAGCATCGACATCGGCTCCGATGATTGTTCCAACCATTGCGCCATCACCTGCATTTTCAGCAATGGTGAATATGGTCGTACCCGAGATGGCGGGGGCTTCGTTGGTATCAGTTACCGTGATGGCAATGTCTATATTAGCAACATTGCCAGCACTATCGGTCGCGATGACAGTCGCCAAGTAAACATTGTTATTATCCGCATCAACGGGTGCCTCAAAGTCTCGGCCAATCATACGCACCATGCCGCTAGTGGCATCAATGGTGAAAGCAGTCGCATCATCTCCTGATAAGGTCCAGGTCACTGCACCGATTGGGGTGGCACCTGCGGTGGCTGGTGTCGCCGTGTAAGCGGTGTTCTCTGGAATCTGAGAAACCACTAAATCAGAAATCGGTTCAGCAACTAAACCAGAACCCGTATCAACAACTGAAACAGTAACCGTAAAGATGTCCATCTCCTCTATATCCGTGACCGTGATAGTCACCGTTGCCGTGCCGGCAAGATCGCCATCACTGACACTAACCGTGAGCGAATAAGATGGCGTTGTTTCATAATCAAGTTTGTTGTCGCCATTCACCGTGATTGCGCCAGTTGCTGAACCGATGGCAAAAGCATCATTGGTATTACCTGCAGTAATGGAATACGCCAAGGTCGTGCCAGCATCGACATCGGCTCCGATGATTGTTCCAACCATTGCGCCATCGCCTGCATTTTCAGCAATGGTGAATGTGGTTGCACCTGTGATTGTTGGTGCGTCATTGACATCGGTAACTACATTGGTCGGAACAGAGGTCAGGGTTTCACGAGTATCTCCGCCATCGGTATAACTCACGGTTAGCGTGATGGTCTTGCCGACTTGATCTTGGGTTAAGACAAAGGTGCCACTGGTAGCACTGTCAATATCATCCGTACCCGCTTGCCATTGATAGTTGAAGCTGCCGAGACCATCGGCATCGCGAATGGCAGAGGCATCCGCCGTGAGGGTTGCTCCTTGTGTGGGCGTGCCCGTAATGGTCGGCAAGCCAGTCGGGGCATCATTGGTATTGGTGACTGCATTGGTCGGAGCAGAGGTGAGGGTTTCATCGGTTTGACCGCCATCGGTATAACTCACTTTCACCGTGATGGTCTGCCCAACCTGTGCTTGTGTTAGGACAAAGGTGGCACTGGTGGCACTGTCAATATCATTGTCGTTGCCCTGCCATTGGTAGCTGAAGCTGCCGAGACCATCGGCATCGGCAATAGCGGAGGTAACCGCCGTGAGGGTTTCACCTTGTGTGGGGGTGCCGCTGATGGTCGGCAAGCCAGCCGGGGCATCATTGGTATTGGTCACTGCAGCAGTGGCAACAGAGGTGAGGGTTTCAAGGTGATTGCCGCCATCGGTATAACTCACTTTCACCGTGATGGTCTTGCCGACTTCGGCTTGTGTCAGCTCCAGGCTCGTATCGGTGGCGCCGCTAATATCAACCGTACCCGCCTGCCATTGATAGCTGAAGCTGCCGAGACCATCGGCATCACTAATGGCAGAGGTATCCGTCGTGAGGGTTGCTCCTTGTGTGGGCGTGCCCGTAATGGTCGGCAAGCCAGTCGGGGCATCATTGGTATTGGTGACCGCAGCAGTGGCAACAGAGGTGAGGGTTTCAGCGGTGCCGCCACCATCGGTATAGCTGACGGTTACCGTGATGGTCTGGCCGACTTCTGCTTGCGTTAGGACAAAGGTGGCTTCATCTGCACCGCTAATAGCAACCGTATCCGCCTGCCATTGGTAGCTGAAGCTGCCGAGACCATCGGCATCGGCAATAGCGGAGGTAACCGCCGTGAGGGTTTGCCCTTGAGTGGGCGTACCGCTGATGGTCGGTAAGCCAGTCGGGGCATCATTGGTATTGGTGACCGCAGCAGTGGCAACAGAGGTGAGGGTTTCAGTGGTGCTACCGCCATCGGTATAACTCACTTTCACCGTGATGGTCTGCCCAACCTGTGCTTGTGTTAGGACAAAGGTGGCACTGGCGGCACTGTCAATATCATTGTCGTTGCCCTGCCATTGATAGCTGAAGCTGCCGAGACCATCGGCATCGGCAATATCATCAGTAACCGCCGTGAGGGTTCCCCCTTGAGTGGGGGTGCCGCTGATGGTCGGCAAGCCAGTCGGGGCATCATTGGTATTGGTCACTGCAGCAGTGGCAGCAGAGGTCAGGGTTTCAGCGGTGCCACCGCCATCGGTATAACTTACGATCACCCTGATGGTCTGCCCAACCTGTGTCTGGGTTAGGACAAAGGTAGCTTCATCTGCGCCGCTAATATCATCCGTACCCGCCTGCCATTGGTAGCTGAAGCTGCCGAGACCATCGGCATCGCTAATGGTGGATGTATCCGCCGTGAGGGTTTCACCTTGTGTGGGGGTGCCGCTGATGGTCGGCAAGCCAGTCGGGGCATCATTGGTATTGGTGACTGCAGCAGTGGCAGCAGAGGTCAGGCTTTCAGCGGTGCTACCGCCATCGGTATAACTCACGGTCACTGTAATGGTCTGCCCAACCTGTGCTTGTGTTAGGACAAAGGTAGCTTCATCTGCGCCGCTAATATCATCCGTACCCGCCTGCCATTGGTAGCTGAAGCTGCCGAGACCATCGGCATCGGCAATAGCGGAGGTAACCGCCGTGAGGGTTTCACCTTGTGTGGGCGTGCCGCTGATGGTCGGCAAGCCAGTCGGTGCATCATTGATATTGGTCACTGCATTGGTCGGAGCAGAGGTCAGGGTTTCAGTGGTTCCACCGCCATCGGTATAGCTGACGGTTACCGTGATGGTCTTGCCGACTTCGGCTTGTGTCAGCTCCAGGCTCGTATCGGTGGCACTGCTAATATCAACCATATCCGCCTGCCATTGATAGCTGAAGCTGCCGAGACCATCGGCATCGGCAATATCATCAGTACCCGCCGTGAGGGTTGCCCCTTGAGTGGCGGTGCCGCTGATGGTCGGCAAGCCAGTCGGGGCATCATTGGTATTGGTGACTGCAGCAGTGGCAACAGAGGTCAGGGTTTCATCGGTGCCACCGCCATCGGTATAACTCACTTTCACCGTGATGGTCTGCCCAACCTGTGCTTGTGTTAGGACAAAGGTGGCACTGGTGGCACTGGTGGCACTGGTGGCACTGTCAATATCATTGTCGTTGCCCTGCCATTGGTAGCTGAAGCTGCCGAGACCATCGGCATCGGCAATAGCGGAGGTAACCGCCGTGAGGGTTTGCCCTTGAGTGGGCGTACCGCTGATGGTCGGTAAGCCAGTCGGGGCATCATTGGTATTGGTGACTTCAGCAGTGGCAGCAGAGGTCAGGCTTTCAGCGGTGTTACCGTCATCGGTATAGCTCACTTTCACCGTGATGGTCTTGCCGACTTGATCTTGGGTTAAGACAAAGGTGGCACTGGTGGCACCGCTAATAGCATCCGTACCCGCCTGCCATTGGTAGCTGAAGCTGCCGAGACCATCGGCATCGCTAATGGCAGAGGTCACCGCCGTGAGGGTTTCCCCTTGTGTCGGCGTGCCGCTGATGGTCGGCAAGCCAGTCGGATCATCATTGGTATTGGTGACTGCAGCAGTGGCAGCAGAGGTCAGGGTTTCAGTGGTTTCACCACCATCGGTATAGCTGACGGTTACCGTGATGGTCTGCCCGACTTCTGATTGGGTCAATATATAGGTGTTACTCGTGGCACTACCAATATCATTGCCATCGCCCTGCCATTGATAGCTGAAGCTGCCGAGACCATCGGCATCGGCAATATCATCAGTACCCGCCGTGAGGGTTGCCCCTTGAGTGGCGGTGCCGCTGATGGTCGGCAAGCCAGTCGGGGCATCATTGGTATTGGTGACTTCAGCAGTGGCAGCAGAGGTCAGGCTTTCAGCGGTGTTACCGTCATCGGTATAGCTCACTTTCACCGTGATGGTCTTGCCGACTTGATCTTGGGTTAAGACAAAGGTGGCACTGGTGGCACCGCTAATAGCATCCGTACCCGCCTGCCATTGGTAGCTGAAGCTGCCGAGACCATCGGCATCGCTAATGGCAGAGGTAACCGCCATGAGGGTTTCACCTTGAGTGGGGGTGCCGCTGATGGTCGGCAAGCCAGTCGGATCATCATTGGTATTGGTCACTGCATTGGTGGCAGCAGAGGTCAGGCTTTCAGCGGTTCCTTGTTGGTCGGTATAGCTCACTTTCACCGTGATGGTCTTGCCGACTTCTGCTTGCGTCAGCTCCAGGCTCGTATCGGTGGCACCGCTAATATCGTCCGTACCCGCCTGCCATTGGTAGCTGAAGCTGCCGAGACCATCGGCATCACGAATGGCGGCGGTAACTGCCGTGAGGGTTTCTCCTTGAGTGGCTGTGCCGCTGATGGTCGGCAAGCCAGTCGGGGCATCATTGGTATTGGCCACTGCATTGGTTGGAATACTGGTGAGGGTTTCATCCATCCCTTGTTGGTCGGTATAGCTCACTTTCACCGTGATGGTCTTGCCGACTTCGGCTTGTGTCAGCTCCAGGCTCGTATCGGTAGCACCGCTAATAGCATCCGTACCCGCCTGCCATTGATAGCTGAAGCTGCCGAGACCATCGGCATCGGCAATAGCGGAGGTAACCGCCGTGAGGGTTTCACTTTGTGTGGGCGTGCCGCTGATGGTCGGCAAGCCAGTCGGGGCATCATTGGTATTGGTGACTGCAGCAGTGGCAGCAGAGGTGAGGATTTCAGGGTGATTGCCGCCATCGGTATAACTCACTTTCACCGTGATGGTCTGGCCAACCTGTGCTTGCATCAGGACAAAGGTGGCACTGGTGGCACTGTCAATATCATTGTCGTTGCCCTGCCATTGGTAGCTGAAGCTGCCTAAACCATCGGCATCGGCAATAGCGGAGGTAACCGCCGTGAGGGTTTCACCTTGAGTAGCTGTGCCGCTGATGGTCGGCAAGCCAGCCGGGGCATCGTTGGTATTGATGACTGCAGCAGTGGCAGCAGAGGTCAGGCTTTCAGCGGTGTTACCGTCATCGGTATAGCTCACTTTCACCGTGATGGTCTTGCCGACTTGATCTTGGGTTAAGACAAAGGTGCCACTGGTAGCACTGTCAATATCAACCGTATCCGCCTGCCATTGATAGCTGAAGCTGCCGAGACCATCGGCATCGCGAATATCATCAGTACCCGCCGTGAGGGTTCCACCTTGAGTAGCTGTGCCGCTGATGGTCGGCAAGCCAGCCGGGGCATCGTTGGTATTGATGACTGCAGCAGTGGCAGCAGAGGTGAGGGTTTCAGCGGTGCTACCGCCATCGGTATAACTCACTTCCACCGTGATGATCTGCCCAACCTGTGCTTGTGTTAGGACAAAGGTGGCACTGGTGGCACTGTCAATATCATCCGTACCCGCCTGCCATTGATAGCTGAAGCTGCCGAGACCATCAGCATCGCGAATGGCAGAGGCATCCGCCGTGAGGGTTTCACCTTGAGTAGCTGTGCCGCTGATGGTCGGCAAGCCAGCCGGGGCATCGTTGGTATTGATGACTGCAGCAGTGGCAGCAGAGGTGAGGGTTTCAGCGGTGCTACCGCCATCGGTATAACTCACTTCCACCGTGATGATCTGCCCAACCTGTGCTTGTGTTAGGACAAAGGTGGCACTGGTGGCACTGTCAATATCATCCGTACCCGCCTGCCATTGATAGCTGAAGCTGCCTAAACCATCGGCATCGCTAATATCATCCGTACCCGCCGTGAGGGTTTCACCTTGAGTGGCTGTGCCGCTGATGGTCGGCAAGCCAGCCGGGGCATCGTTGGTATTGGTGACTGCATTGGTGGCAGCAGAGGTGAGGCTTTCAGCGGTGTTACCGTCATCGGTATAACTCACGGTTACCGTGATGGTCTGGCCGACTTGATCTTGGGTTAAGACAAAGGTGTCACTGGCGGCACTGTCAATATCATTGTCATCGCCCTGCCATTGGTAGCTGAAGCTGCCGAGACCATCGGCATCGGTAATGGCAGAGGTAACCGCCATGAGGGTTTCACCTTGAGTGGGGGTGCCGCTGATGGTCGGCAAGCCAGTCGGATCATCATTGGTATTGGTCACTGCATTGGTGGCAGCAGAGGTCAGGCTTTCAGCGGTTCCTTGTTGGTCGGTATAGCTCACTTTCACCGTGATGGTCTTGCCGACTTCTGCTTGCGTCAGCTCCAGGCTCGTATCGGTAGCACCGCTAATAGCATCCGTACCTGCCTGCCATTGATAGCTGAAGCTGCCGAGGCCATCGGCATCGCTAATGGCGGCGGTAACCGCCGTGAGGGTTTGCCCTTGAGTGGCTGTGCCTTCAATAATCGGTAAGCCAGCCGGGGCATCATTGGTATTGGTGACTTCAGCAGTGGCAGCAGAGGTGAGGATTTCAGTGGTTTCACCACCATCGGTATAGCTGACGGTTACCGTGATGGTCTTGCCGACTTGATCTTGGGTTAAGACAAAGGTGCCACTGGTAGCACTGTCAATATCATCCGTACCCGCTTGCCATTGGTAGCTGAAGCTGCCTAAACCATCGGCATCGCTAATATCATCCGTACCCGCCGTGAGGGTTTGCCCTTGAGTGGGCGTACCGCTGATGGTCGGTAAGCCAGTCGGGGCATCATTGATATTGGTCACTGCATTGGTCGGAGCAGAGGTCAGGGTTTCATCGGTGCTACCGCCATCGGTATAACTCACGGTCACCGTGATGGTCTTGCCGACTTCGGCTTGTGTCAGCTCCAGGCTCGTATCGGTAGCACCGCTAATATCAACCGTACCCGCCTGCCATTGATAGCTGAAGCTGCCGAGACCATCGGCATCGCTAATGGTGGATGTATTCGCCGTAAGGGTTTCACCTTGTGTGGGCGTGCCGCTGATGGTCGGCAAGCCAGTCGGGGCATCATTGGTATTGGTGACCGCAGCAGTGGCAACAGAGGTTAGGGTTTCAGTGGTTCCACCGCCATCGGTATAGCTCACTTTCACCGTGATGGTCTGGCCGACTTCGGCTTGTGTCAGCTCCAGGCTCGTATCGGTGGCACTGCTAATATCAACCGTATCCGCCTGCCATTGGTAGCTGAAGGTGCCGAGACCATCGGCATCGCTAATGGCGGCGGTAACCGCCGTGAGGGTTTCTCCTTGAGTGGGCGTGCCCGTAATGGTCGGCAAGCCAGTCGGGGCATCATTGGTATTGGTGACCGCAGCAGTGGCAACAGAGGTGAGGGTTTCAGTGGTGCCACCGCCATCGGTATAGCTCACTTTCACCGTGATGGTCTTGCCGACTTCTGCTTGCGTTAGGACAAAGGTGGCACTGGTGGCACCGTTAATAGCATCCGTACCCGCTTGCCATTGGTAGCTGAAGCTGCCTAAACCATCGGCATCGGCAATAGCGGAGGTAACCGCCGTGAGGGTTTCTCCTTGAGTGGGGGTGCCCGTAATGGTCGGCAAGCCAGTCGGGGCATCATTGGTATTGGTGACCGCAGCAGTGGCAACAGAGGTGAGGGTTTCAGTGGTGCTACCGCCATCGGTATAACTCACTTTCACCGTGATGGTCTGCCCAACCTGTGCTTGTGTTAGGACAAAGGTGGCACTGGCGGCACTGTCAATATCATTGTCGTTGCCCTGCCATTGATAGCTGAAGCTGCCGAGACCATCGGCATCGGCAATATCATCAGTAACCGCCGTGAGGGTTCCCCCTTGAGTGGGGGTGCCGCTGATGGTCGGCAAGCCAGTCGGGGCATCATTGGTATTGGTCACTGCAGCAGTGGCAGCAGAGGTCAGGGTTTCAGCGGTGCCACCGCCATCGGTATAACTTACGATCACCCTGATGGTCTGCCCAACCTGTGTCTGGGTTAGGACAAAGGTAGCTTCATCTGCGCCGCTAATATCATCCGTACCCGCCTGCCATTGGTAGCTGAAGCTGCCGAGACCATCGGCATCGCTAATGGTGGATGTATCCGCCGTGAGGGTTTCACCTTGTGTGGGGGTGCCGCTGATGGTCGGCAAGCCAGTCGGGGCATCATTGGTATTGGTGACTGCAGCAGTGGCAGCAGAGGTCAGGCTTTCAGCGGTGCTACCGCCATCGGTATAACTCACGGTCACTGTAATGGTCTGCCCAACCTGTGCTTGTGTTAGGACAAAGGTAGCTTCATCTGCGCCGCTAATATCATCCGTACCCGCCTGCCATTGGTAGCTGAAGCTGCCGAGACCATCGGCATCGGCAATAGCGGAGGTAACCGCCGTGAGGGTTTCACCTTGTGTGGGCGTGCCGCTGATGGTCGGCAAGCCAGTCGGTGCATCATTGATATTGGTCACTGCATTGGTCGGAGCAGAGGTCAGGGTTTCAGTGGTTCCACCGCCATCGGTATAGCTGACGGTTACCGTGATGGTCTTGCCGACTTCGGCTTGTGTCAGCTCCAGGCTCGTATCGGTGGCACTGCTAATATCAACCATATCCGCCTGCCATTGATAGCTGAAGCTGCCGAGACCATCGGCATCGGCAATATCATCAGTACCCGCCGTGAGGGTTGCCCCTTGAGTGGCGGTGCCGCTGATGGTCGGCAAGCCAGTCGGGGCATCATTGGTATTGGTGACTGCAGCAGTGGCAACAGAGGTCAGGGTTTCATCGGTGCCACCGCCATCGGTATAACTCACTTTCACCGTGATGGTCTGCCCAACCTGTGCTTGTGTTAGGACAAAGGTGGCACTGGTGGCACTGGTGGCACTGTCAATATCATTGTCGTTGCCCTGCCATTGGTAGCTGAAGCTGCCGAGACCATCGGCATCGGCAATAGCGGAGGTAACCGCCGTGAGGGTTTGCCCTTGAGTGGGCGTACCGCTGATGGTCGGTAAGCCAGTCGGGGCATCATTGGTATTGGTGACTTCAGCAGTGGCAGCAGAGGTCAGGCTTTCAGCGGTGTTACCGTCATCGGTATAGCTCACTTTCACCGTGATGGTCTTGCCGACTTGATCTTGGGTTAAGACAAAGGTGGCACTGGTGGCACCGCTAATAGCATCCGTACCCGCCTGCCATTGGTAGCTGAAGCTGCCGAGACCATCGGCATCGCTAATGGCAGAGGTCACCGCCGTGAGGGTTTCCCCTTGTGTCGGCGTGCCGCTGATGGTCGGCAAGCCAGTCGGATCATCATTGGTATTGGTGACTGCAGCAGTGGCAGCAGAGGTCAGGGTTTCAGTGGTTTCACCACCATCGGTATAGCTGACGGTTACCGTGATGGTCTGCCCGACTTCTGATTGGGTCAATATATAGGTGTTACTCGTGGCACTACCAATATCATTGCCATCGCCCTGCCATTGATAGCTGAAGCTGCCGAGACCATCGGCATCGGCAATATCATCAGTACCCGCCGTGAGGGTTGCCCCTTGAGTGGCGGTGCCGCTGATGGTCGGCAAGCCAGTCGGGGCATCATTGGTATTGGTGACTTCAGCAGTGGCAGCAGAGGTCAGGCTTTCAGCGGTGTTACCGTCATCGGTATAGCTCACTTTCACCGTGATGGTCTTGCCGACTTGATCTTGGGTTAAGACAAAGGTGGCACTGGTGGCACCGCTAATAGCATCCGTACCCGCCTGCCATTGGTAGCTGAAGCTGCCGAGACCATCGGCATCGCTAATGGCAGAGGTAACCGCCATGAGGGTTTCACCTTGAGTGGGGGTGCCGCTGATGGTCGGCAAGCCAGTCGGATCATCATTGGTATTGGTCACTGCATTGGTGGCAGCAGAGGTCAGGCTTTCAGCGGTTCCTTGTTGGTCGGTATAGCTCACTTTCACCGTGATGGTCTTGCCGACTTCTGCTTGCGTCAGCTCCAGGCTCGTATCGGTGGCACCGCTAATATCGTCCGTACCCGCCTGCCATTGGTAGCTGAAGCTGCCGAGACCATCGGCATCACGAATGGCGGCGGTAACTGCCGTGAGGGTTTCTCCTTGAGTGGCTGTGCCGCTGATGGTCGGCAAGCCAGTCGGGGCATCATTGGTATTGGCCACTGCATTGGTTGGAATACTGGTGAGGGTTTCATCCATCCCTTGTTGGTCGGTATAGCTCACTTTCACCGTGATGGTCTTGCCGACTTCGGCTTGTGTCAGCTCCAGGCTCGTATCGGTAGCACCGCTAATAGCATCCGTACCCGCCTGCCATTGATAGCTGAAGCTGCCGAGACCATCGGCATCGGCAATAGCGGAGGTAACCGCCGTGAGGGTTTCACTTTGTGTGGGCGTGCCGCTGATGGTCGGCAAGCCAGTCGGGGCATCATTGGTATTGGTGACTGCAGCAGTGGCAGCAGAGGTCAGGCTTTCAGCGGTGTTACCGTCATCGGTATAGCTCACTTTCACCGTGATGGTCTTGCCGACTTGATCTTGGGTTAAGACAAAGGTGCCACTGGTAGCACTGTCAATATCAACCGTATCCGCCTGCCATTGATAGCTGAAGCTGCCGAGACCATCGGCATCGCGAATATCATCAGTACCCGCCGTGAGGGTTCCACCTTGAGTAGCTGTGCCGCTGATGGTCGGCAAGCCAGCCGGGGCATCGTTGGTATTGATGACTGCAGCAGTGGCAGCAGAGGTGAGGGTTTCAGCGGTGCTACCGCCATCGGTATAACTCACTTCCACCGTGATGATCTGCCCAACCTGTGCTTGTGTTAGGACAAAGGTGGCACTGGTGGCACTGTCAATATCATCCGTACCCGCCTGCCATTGATAGCTGAAGCTGCCGAGACCATCAGCATCGCGAATGGCAGAGGCATCCGCCGTGAGGGTTTCACCTTGAGTAGCTGTGCCGCTGATGGTCGGCAAGCCAGCCGGGGCATCGTTGGTATTGATGACTGCAGCAGTGGCAGCAGAGGTGAGGGTTTCAGCGGTGCTACCGCCATCGGTATAACTCACTTCCACCGTGATGATCTGCCCAACCTGTGCTTGTGTTAGGACAAAGGTGGCACTGGTGGCACTGTCAATATCATCCGTACCCGCCTGCCATTGATAGCTGAAGCTGCCTAAACCATCGGCATCGCTAATATCATCCGTACCCGCCGTGAGGGTTTCACCTTGAGTGGCTGTGCCGCTGATGGTCGGCAAGCCAGCCGGGGCATCGTTGGTATTGGTGACTGCATTGGTGGCAGCAGAGGTGAGGCTTTCAGCGGTGTTACCGTCATCGGTATAACTCACGGTTACCGTGATGGTCTGGCCGACTTGATCTTGGGTTAAGACAAAGGTGTCACTGGCGGCACTGTCAATATCATTGTCATCGCCCTGCCATTGGTAGCTGAAGCTGCCGAGACCATCGGCATCGGTAATGGCAGAGGTAACCGCCATGAGGGTTTCACCTTGAGTGGGGGTGCCGCTGATGGTCGGCAAGCCAGTCGGATCATCATTGGTATTGGTCACTGCATTGGTGGCAGCAGAGGTCAGGCTTTCAGCGGTTCCTTGTTGGTCGGTATAGCTCACTTTCACCGTGATGGTCTTGCCGACTTCTGCTTGCGTCAGCTCCAGGCTCGTATCGGTAGCACCGCTAATAGCATCCGTACCTGCCTGCCATTGATAGCTGAAGCTGCCGAGGCCATCGGCATCGCTAATGGCGGCGGTAACCGCCGTGAGGGTTTGCCCTTGAGTGGCTGTGCCTTCAATAATCGGTAAGCCAGCCGGGGCATCATTGGTATTGGTGACTTCAGCAGTGGCAGCAGAGGTGAGGATTTCAGTGGTTTCACCACCATCGGTATAGCTGACGGTTACCGTGATGGTCTTGCCGACTTGATCTTGGGTTAAGACAAAGGTGCTACTGGTGGCGCCGCTAATATCATCCGTACCCGCCTGCCATTGATAGCTGAAGCTGCCGAGACCATCGGCATCGCTAATAGCATCAGTAACCGCCGTGAGGGTTTCCCCTTGTGTGGCGGTACCGCTGATGGTCGGCAAGCCAGTCGGGGCATCATTGGTATTGGTCACTGCATTGGTCGGAGCAGAGGTCAGGGTTTCAGCGGTGCCACCGCCATCGGTATAACTTACGATCACCCTGATGGTCTGCCCAACCTGTGTCTGGGTTAAGATAAAGGTGGCTTCATCTGCACCGCTAATATCAACCGTATCCGCCTGCCATTGATAGCTGAAGCTGCCAACACCATCAGCATCATCAATGGTAGAGGTAACCGCCGTGAGGGTTTCACCTTGTGTGGGCGTGCCCGTAATGGTCGGCAAGCCAGTCGGATCATCATTGATATTGGTCACTGCATTGGTCGGAGCAGAGGTCAGGGTTTCAGCGGTGCCACCGCCATCGGTATAACTTACGATCACCCTGATGGTCTGCCCAACCTGTGTCTGGGTTAAGATAAAGGTGGCTTCATCTGCACCGCTAATATCAACCGTATCCGCCTGCCATTGATAGCTGAAGCTGCCAACACCATCAGCATCATCAATGGTAGAGGTAACCGCCGTGAGGGTTTCACCTTGTGTGGGCGTGCCCGTAATGGTCGGCAAGCCAGTCGGATCATCATTGATATTGGTCACTGCATTGGTCGGAGCAGAGGTCAGGGTTTCAGCGGTGCCACCGCCATCGGTATAACTTACGATCACCCTGATGGTCTGCCCAACCTGTGTCTGGGTTAAGATAAAGGTGGCTTCATCTGCACCGCTAATATCAACCGTATCCGCCTGCCATTGATAGCTGAAGCTGCCGAGACCATCGGCATCGCTAATGGCAGAGGCATCCGCCGTGAGGGTTTCTCCTTGAGTGGGCGTGCCCGTAATGGTCGGCAAGCCAGTCGGGGCATCATTGGTATTGGTAACGGTGATGCTGAATGCAGGCAGTGAAGCAGTCAGTCTTCCATCAGACACCGTGATAACAATGTTTTCTGTGATACCAACATGAGCATTCGTTGGTGTACCGCTTAATACACCGGTTGTAGTGCTGAATATTGCCCAAGAAGGTTTGCTCTCAATTGAATATTCAAGCATATCCCCTGCATCAATATCAGCACCCACTGGTTCAAATGAATAAGGACTGTCTTCGGCAATGGTGGCCGGTGGTGTGCCGGTGATAGTCGGGGCATCATTGACATTGGTGACCTCAATACTAAAGGTCAAGGCAGCCGTTTCTTCGCCTGATGTGATGGTAAGAACAATGTCGCTATGCGTGCCTACATCATCATTGGCAGGGGTGCCGCTTAATTCGCCTGTGGCATCATTAACTGATAGCCAATCTGGGTTATTAGACAGTGAATAGACCGGCGTATCGTCTGCATCAACATCGCCGCCACCCGGCGTGAAGCTATAGGCGCTGTCTTCGGCAATAGTGGTAGGTGGCGTGCCTGTGATTGTTGGCGCATCATTGACATTGGTCACGGTGATGCTAAATGCTGGCAGTGAAGCGGTCAGCACGCCATCAGTTACTGAAATAACAATATCTTCTGTGATACCAACATCTGCATTCGTGGGGGTACCGCTTAATTCGCCTGTGGCTGTGTCCACTAATAGCCAATCTGGGTTATTGGACAGTGTATAGCTTGGGGTATCGTTTGCATCAACATCGCCGCCACCCGGCGTAAATGTATAGGCTGAATCTTCGGCAATAGTGGTAGGTGGCGTGCCTGTGATTGTTGGCGCATCGTTGACATTGGTCACGGTGATGCTAAATGCTGGCAGTGAAGCGGTCAGCACGCCATCAGTTACTGAAATAACAATATCTTCTGTGATGCCAATATCATCATTGGTGGGTGTACCGCTTAATGCGCCTGTTTCTTCGTTGAAGGTTGCCCAAGTGGGTTTGCTCTCAATTGAATATTCAAGCGTATCGTTTGCATCAATATCGCCGCCGCTTGGCGTGAAACTATAGGCGCTGTCTTCGGCAATAGTGGCGGGTGGTGTGCCGGTGATGGTCGGGGCATCGTTGACATTGGTGACCTCAATACTAAAGGTTAGGGTATCTGTTTGCCCGCCTGATGTGATGGTTAGAACAATGTCGCTACGTACACCCACGTCGGCATTGGTCGGGGTGCCACTTAATGTGCCTGTGGCTGTGTCCACTAATAACCAATCTGGGTTATTGGACAGTGTATAGCTTGGGGTATCGTTTGCATCAATATCGCCGCCGCCTGGCGTGAAGCTATAGGCGCTGTCTTCGGCAATAGTGGCGGGTGGTGTACCGGTGATGGTCGGGGCATCGTTGGTATTGGTGACGGTGATGCTAAATGTGGGCAGTGAAACAGCCTCTGCTATACCATCAGATACCGAGATAACAATATCTTCTGTGATGCCAATATCATCATTGGTGGGTGTACCGCTTAATGCGCCTGTTTCTTCGTTGAAGGTTGCCCAAGTGGGTTTGCTCTCAATTGAATATTCAAGCGTATCGTTTGCATCAATATCGCCGCCGCTTGGCGTGAAACTATAGGCGCTGTCTTCGGCAATAGTGGCGGGTGGTGTGCCGGTGATGGTCGGTGCATCGTTGGTATTGGTGACCTCAATACTAAAGGTCAAGGCAGCGGTTTCTCCGCCTGATGTAATGGTGAGAACAATGTCGCTATTCGTGCCTACATCAGCATTGGTCGGGGTGCCGCTTAATTCGCCTGTGGCATCATTCACCATTAACCAACTTGGGTTATTGGACAGTGAATAGACCGGTGTATCGTTCGCATCAATATCGCCGCCACCTGGCGTGAAGCTATAGGCGCTGTCTTCGGCAATAGTGGCAGGTGGGGTGCCGGTGATGGTCGGTGCATCGTTGGTATTGGTTACTTCAATACTAAAGGTCAAAATAGCCGTTGCTCCACCTGATGTAATGGTGAGAACAATGTCGCTATTCGTGCCTACATCAGCATTGGTCGGGGTGCCGCTTAATGTGCCTGTGTCGGCATTCACCATTAACCAACTTGGGTTATTGGACAGTGAATAGACCGGTGTATCGCCTGCATCAACATCGCCGCCGCCTGGTGTAAATGTATAGGCGGTGTCTTCGGCAACCATGTCTGGTGGTGTGCCGGTGATGGTCGGGGCATCGTTGACATTGGTGACCTCAATACTAAAGGTTAGGGTATCTGTTTGCCCGCCTGCTGTGATGGTAAGAACAATGCCGGTTGTTGTGCCCACATCGGTATTGGTCGGGGTGCCGCTTAATGTGCCTGTGGCTGTGTCCACCATTAACCAATCTGGGTGATTAGACAGTGAATAGACCGGTGTATCGCCTGCATCAACATCGCCGCCGCCTGGTGTAAATGTATAGGCATCATCTTCGGCAATAGTGGCCGGTGGTGTGCCGGTGATGGTGGGGGCATCACTGGCATTGATCACTTCAATACTAAAGGTTAGGGTATCTGTTTGCCCGCCTGCTGTGATGGTGAGAACAATGTCGTTATGCTCGCCTACATCATCATTGGCAGGGGTGCCGCTTAATGCGCCTGTGGCTGTGTCCACCATTAGCCAATCTGGGTGATTGGACAGTGAATAGACCGGCGTATCGTTTGCATCAATATCGCCGCCACCTGGCGTGAAGCTATAGGCATCATCTTCGGCAATAGTGGCAGGCGGGGTACCGGTGATGGTCGGGGCTTCGTTTACATCTTCTACGTTGATGGTAACTGTTGCAGTGGCTTCAAGGCTGCTATCACTGACTGTAACCATGAGCGAATAGGATGGCGTTGTTTCATGGTCTAGTTTGTTGTCTCCATTTACCGTGATTTCGCCAGTTTCCGAATCGATGGCAAAAGCATCATTGGTATTACCAGTGGTAATCGAATACGTTAATGTCGTGCCAGCATCGACATCGGCTCCGGTGATTGTTCCAACCATTGCGCCATTGCCTGCATTTTCAGCAATGGTGAATGCGGTTGTGCCGCTGATGGTAGGCGCATCATTAACATTGGTTACGGTGATGCTGAATGCGGGCAGTGAAACAACCTCTGCTATGTTATCGGTTACTGAAATAACAATATCTTCTGTGATGCCAACATCCCCATTCGTGGGTGTGCCGATTAATGCGCCGCTTGTTGTATCAAAGGTTGCCCAAGTGGGTTTGTTGGCAATTGAATAGGTCAGCGTATCACCATCAATATCAGCGCCAACTGGTGTAAATGAATAGTCAGCACCTTGAGCAACCGTGGTATCTGGTGTGCCGGTGATGGTGGGGGCATCGTTGACATTGGTGACCTCAATACTAAAGGTCAAGGCAGCGGTTTCTCCGCCTGCTGTGATGGTGAGAACAATGTCGCTATGCGTGCCCACATCGGCATTGGTCGGGGTGCCGCTTAATGTGCCTGTGGCTGTGTCCACCATTAACCAATCTGGGTGATTAGACAGTGAATAGACCGGTGTATCGCCTGCATCAACATCGCCGCCGCCTGGTGTGAAGCTATAGGCACTGTCTTCGGCAATGCTGGCCGGTGGTGTGCCTGTGATGGTTGGCGCATCGTTGACATTGGTTACCTCTATATCAAAGGTCAAAGTAGCCGTTTCGCCGCCTGATGTGATGGTTAGAACAATGTCGTTATGCTCGCCTACATCAGCATTGGCAGGGGTGCCGCTTAATTCGCCTGTGGCAGCATTCACCATTAACCAGGTGGGGTTATTGGACAGTGAATAGACCGGTGTATCGTGCGCATCAATATCGCCGCCGCCTGGTGTGAAGCTATAGGCGCTGTCTTCGGCAATAGTGGCGGGTGGGGTGCCGGTGATGGTCGGTGCATCGTTGGTATTGGTGACCTCAATACTAAAGGTCAAGGCAGCCGTTTCGCCGCCTGATGTAATGGTGAGAACAATATCGCTACGTACACCTACATCAGCATTGGCAGGGGTGCCGCTTAATTCGCCTGTGGCATCATTAACTGATAGCCAATCTGGGTTATTAGACAGTGAATAGACCGGCATATCGCCTGCATCAACATCGCCGCCTTCTGGAGTAAATGTATAGGCGGTGTCTTCGGCAATAGTGGCGGGTGGGGTGCCGGTGATGGTGGGGGCATCGTTGACATTGGTGACCTCAATACTAAAGGTCAAAGTAGCCGTTTCGCCGCCTGATGTAATGGTGAGAACAATGCCGCTACGTACACCCACATCAGCATTGGTCGGGGTGCCGCTTAATTCGCCTGTGGCATCATTCACCATTAACCAACTTGGGTTATTGGACAGTGAATAGACCGGCGTATCGTTCGCATCAATATCGCCGCCGCCTGGTGTGAAGCTATAGGCGCTGTCTTCGGCAATAGTGGCAGGTGGTGTGCCGGTGATGGTGGGGGCATCATTGGTATTGGTGACGGTGATGCTAAATGCTGGCAGTGAAGCGGTCAGCGCGCCATCAGTTACTGAAATAACAATATCTTCTGTGATGCCAATATCATCATTGGTGGGTGTACCGCTTAATGCGCCTGTTGTAGTGCTGAAATCAGCCCAACTTGGTTGGGTATTGATTGAATAGGTGAGCGTATCACCATCAATATCGCCGCCGCCTGGCGTGAAGCTATAGGCACTGTCTTCGGCAATAGTGGTAGGTGGTGTGCCGGTGATGGTGGGTGCATCATTGGTATTGGTTACTTCAATACTAAAGGTCAAAGTAGCCGTTTCGCCGCCTGATGTGATGGTGAGAACAATGTCGTTATGCTCGCCTACATCATTATTTCTTGGGGTGCCGCTTAATGCGCCTGTGGCATCATTCACCATTAACCAGGTGGGGTTATCGGACAGTGAATAGACCGGTGTATCGTGCGCATCAATATCGTCGCCGCCTGGTGTAAATGCATAGGCTGAATCTTCGGCAATGGTGGCGGGTGGGGTACCGGTGATGGTCGGGGTATCGTTGGTATTGGTGACCTCAATGCTAAAGGTTAGGGTATCTGTTTGCCCGCCTGCTGTGATGGTTAAAACAATGTCTCTGTTCTCGCCCACATCGGCATTGGTCGGGGTACCGCTTAATGTGCCTGTGGCTGTGTCCACTAATAGCCAATCGGGGTGATTGGACAGTGAATAGCTTGGGGTATCGTTTGCATCAACATCGCCGCCGCCTGGTGTAAATGTATAGGCTGAATCTTCGGCAATGGTGGCGGGTGGGGTACCGGTGATGGTCGGTGCATCGTTGACATTGGTGACCTCAATACTAAAGGTCAAGGCAGCGGTTTCTCCGCCTGATGTAATGGTGAGAACAATATCGCTACGTACACCTACATCAGCATTGGCAGGGGTGCCGCTTAATTCGCCTGTGGCATCATTAACTGATAGCCAATCTGGGTTATTAGACAGTGAATAGACCGGCATATCGCCTGCATCAACATCGCCGCCTTCTGGAGTAAATGTATAGGCGGTGTCTTCGGCAATGGTGGCGGGTGGGGTACCGGTGATGGTCGGTGCATCGTTGGTATTGGTGACCTCAATACTAAAGGTCAAGGCAGCGGTTTCTCCGCCTGATGTAATGGTGAGAACAATGCCGCTATTCGTGCCTACATCAGCATTGGTCGGGGTGCCGCTTAATTCGCCTGTGGCATCATTCACCATTAACCAACTTGGGTTATTGGACAGTGAATAGACCGGTGTATCGTTCGCATCAATATCGCCGCCACCTGGCGTGAAGCTATAGGCGCTGTCTTCGGCAATAGTGGCAGGTGGGGTGCCGGTGATGGTGGGGGCATCACTGGCATTGATCACTTCAATACTAAAGGTCAAGGCAGCCGTTTCTCCGCCTGATGTAATGGTGAGAACAATATCGCTACGTACACCCACGTCGGCATTGGCAGGGGTGCCGCTTAATTCGCCTGTGGCAGCATTCACCATTAACCAGGTGGGGTTATTGGACAGTGAATAGACCGGTGTATCGTTCGCATCAATATCGCCGCCACCTGGAGTAAATGTATAGGCGGTGTCTTCGGCAATAGTGGCGGGTGGGGTACCGGTGATGGTCGGTGCATCGTTGGTATTGGTGACCTCAATACTAAAGGTCAAAATAGCCGTTGCTCCACCTGATGTAATGGTGAGAACAATGTCGCTATTCGTGCCTACATCAGCATTGGTCGGGGTGCCGCTTAATTCGCCTGTGGCATCATTCACCATTAACCAACTTGGGTTATTGGACAGTGAATAGACCGGTGTATCGTTCGCATCAATATCGCCGCCACCCGGCGTGAAGCTATAGGCACTGTCTTCGGCAATAGTGGTAGGTGGTGTGCCGGTGATGGTGGGTGCATCGTTGGTATTGGTTACTTCAATACTAAAGGTCAAAGTAGCCGTTTCGCCGCCTGATGTGATGGTTAGAACAATGTCATTATGCTCGCCTACATCATTATTTCTTGGGGTGCCGCTTAATGCGCCTGTGGCATCATTCACCATTAACCAGGTGGGGTTATCGGACAGTGAATAGACCGGTGTATCGTGCGCATCAATATCGCCGCCGCTTGGTGTAAATGTATAGGCTGAATCTTCGGCAATGGTGGCGGGTGGGGTACCGGTGATGGTCGGTGCATCGTTGGTATTGGTGACCTCAATACTAAAGGTCAAAGTAGCCATTTCTCCGCCTGATGTAATGGTGAGAACAATATCGCTACGTACACCCACGTCGGCATTGGTCGGGGTGCCACTTAATGTGCCTGTGGCTGTGTCCACCATTAACCAACTTGGGTTATTGGACAGTGTATAGCTTGGGGTATCGCCCGCATCAATATCGCCGCCGCTTGGCGTGAAGCTATAGGCGCTGTCTTCGGCAATGGTGGCGGGTGGGGTACCGGTGATGGTCGGTGCATCGTTGGTATTGGTGACGGTGATGCTAAATGCTGGCAGTGAAGCGGTCAGCGCGCCATCAGTTACTGAAATAACAATATCTTCTGTGATGCCAATATCATCATTGGTGGGTGTACCGCTTAATGCGCCTGTTGTAGTGCTGAAATCAGCCCAACTTGGTTGGGTATTGATTGAATAGGTGAGCGTATCACCATCAACATCGCCGCCTTCTGGCGTGAAGCTATAGGCGCTGTCTTCGGCAATAGTGGCAGGTGGTGTGCCGGTGATGGTGGGTGCATCGTTGGTATTGGTGACCTCAATACTGAAGGTCAAGGCAGCCGTTTCTCCGCCTGATGTGATGGTGAGAACAATGTCACTATTCGTGCCTACATCGGTATTGGCAGGCGTACCACTTAATGTGCCTGTGGCTGTGTCCACCATTAACCAGGTGGGGTTATTGGACAGTGAATAGAGCGGCGTATCGTGCGCATCAATATCGCCGCCGCCTGGTGTGAAGCTATAGGCGCTGTCTTCGGCAACTGTGGCGGGTGGTGTGCCGGTAATGGTGGGGGCATCATTGGTATTGGTGACCTCAATACTAAAGGTTAGGGTATCTGTTTGCCCGCCTGCTGTGATGGTTAAAACAATGTCTCTGTTCTCGCCCACATCGGCATTGGTCGGGGTACCGCTTAATGTGCCTGTGGCTGTGTCCACTAATAGCCAATCGGGGTGATTGGACAGTGAATAGAGCGACGTATCGTTTGCATCAACATCGCCGCCTTCTGGAGTAAATGTATAGGCGCTGTCTTCGGCAATAGTGGCGGGTGGGGTGCCTGTGATGGTGGGGGCATCGTTGGTATTGGTGACCTCAATACTAAAGGTCAAGGCAGCCGTTTCTCCGCCTGATGTAATGGTGAGAACAATATCGCTACGTACACCTACATCAGCATTGGCAGGGGTGCCGCTTAATTCGCCTGTGGCATCATTAACTGATAGCCAATCTGGGTTATTAGACAGTGAATAGACCGGCATATCGCCTGCATCAACATCGCCGCCTTCTGGAGTAAATGTATAGGCGGTGTCTTCGGCAATAGTGGCGGGTGGGGTGCCGGTGATGGTGGGTGCATCATTGGTATTGGTTACTTCAATACTAAAGGTCAAAGTAGCCGTTTCGCCGCCTGATGTGATGGTTAGAACAATGTCGTTATGCTCGCCTACATCATTATTTCTTGGGGTGCCGCTTAATGCGCCTGTGGCATCATTCACCATTAACCAGGTGGGGTTATCGGACAGTGAATAGACCGGTGTATCGTGCGCATCAATATCGTCGCCGCCTGGTGTAAATGCATAGGCTGAATCTTCGGCAATGGTGGCGGGTGGGGTACCGGTGATGGTCGGGGTATCGTTGGTATTGGTGACCTCAATGCTAAAGGTTAGGGTATCTGTTTGCCCGCCTGATGTGATGGTGAGAACAATGTCACTATTCGTGCCTACATCGGTATTGGCAGGCGTACCACTTAATGTGCCTGTGGCTGTATCCACCATTAACCAGGTGGGGTTATTGGACAGTGAATAGAGCGGCGTATCGTGCGCATCAATATCGCCGCCGCCTGGTGTGAAGCTATAGGCGCTGTCTTCGGCAATAGTGGTAGGTGGTGTGCCGGTGATGGTGGGTGCATCATTGGTATTGGTTACTTCAATACTAAAGGTCAAAGTAGCCGTTTCGCCGCCTGATGTGATGGTTAGAACAATGTCGTTATGCTCGCCTACATCATTATTTCTTGGGGTGCCGCTTAATGCGCCTGTGGCATCATTCACCATTAACCAACTTGGGTTATTGGACAGTGAATAGACCGGTGCATCGTGCGCATCAATATCGTCGCCGCCTGGTGTAAATGCATAGGCTGAATCTTCGGCAATGGTGGCGGGTGGGGTGCCGGTGATGGTCGGGGTATCGTTGGTATTGGTGACCTCAATGCTAAAGGTTAGGGTATCTGTTTGCCCGCCTGCTGTGATGGTTAAAACAATGTCTCTGTTCTCGCCCACATCGGCATTGGTCGGGGTACCGCTTAATGTGCCTGTGGCTGTGTCCACTAATAGCCAATCGGGGTGATTGGACAGTGAATAGCTTGGGGTATCGTTTGCATCAACATCGCCGCCGCCTGGTGTAAATGTATAGGCTGAATCTTCGGCAATGGTGGCGGGTGGGGTACCGGTGATGGTCGGTGCATCGTTGGTATTGGTGACCTCAATACTAAAGGTCAAGGCAGCGGTTTCTCCGCCTGATGTAATGGTGAGAACAATATCGCTACGTACACCTACATCAGCATTGGCAGGGGTGCCGCTTAATTCGCCTGTGGCATCATTAACTGATAGCCAATCTGGGTTATTAGACAGTGAATAGACCGGTGTATCGTGCGCATCAATATCGTCGCCGCCTGGCGTGAAGCTATAGGCATCATCTTCGGCAATAGTGGCGGGTGGTGTGCCGGTGATGGTCGGTGCATCGTTGACATTGGTGACCTCAATACTAAAGGTCAAGGCAGCCGTTTCGCCGCCTGATGTAATGGTGAGAACAATGTCGCTATGCGTGCCCACATCGGCATTGGCAGGGGTGCCGCTTAATGTGCCTGTGGCTGTGTCCACCATTAACCAATCTGGGTTATTAGACAGTGAATAGACCGGCATATCGCCTGCATCAACATCGCCGCCTTCTGGAGTAAATGTATAGGCGGTGTCTTCGGCAATAGTGGCGGGTGGGGTGCCGGTGATGGTCGGTGCATCGTTGACATTGGTGACCTCAATACTAAAGGTCAAGGCAGCCGTTTCGCCGCCTGATGTAATGGTGAGAACAATATCGCTACGTACACCCACGTCGGCATTGGCAGGGGTGCCGCTTAATTCGCCTGTGGCAGCATTCACCATTAACCAGGTGGGGTTATTGGACAGTGAATAGACCGGTGTATCGTTCGCATCAATATCGCCGCCACCCGGCGTGAAGCTATAGGCGCTGTCTTCGGCAATAGTGGCAGGTGGTGTGCCGGTGATGGTGGGTGCATCGTTGGTATTGGTGACCTCAATACTGAAGGTCAAGGCAGCCGTTTCTCCGCCTGATGTGATGGTGAGAACAATGTCACTATTCGTGCCTACATCGGTATTGGCAGGCGTACCACTTAATGTGCCTGTGGCTGTGTCCACCATTAACCAGGTGGGGTTATTGGACAGTGAATAGAGCGGCGTATCGTGCGCATCAATATCGCCGCCGCCTGGTGTAAATGCATAGGCTGAATCTTCGGCAATGGTGGCGGGTGGGGTACCGGTGATGGTCGGGGTATCGTTGGTATTGGTGACCTCAATGCTAAAGGTTAGGGTATCTGTTTGCCCGCCTGCTGTGATGGTTAAAACAATGTCTCTGTTCTCGCCCACATCGGCATTGGTCGGGGTACCGCTTAATGTGCCTGTGGCTGTGTCCACTAATAGCCAATCGGGGTGATTGGACAGTGAATAGCTTGGGGTATCGTTTGCATCAACATCGCCGCCGCCTGGTGTAAATGTATAGGCTGAATCTTCGGCAATAGTGGCGGGTGGGGTACCGGTGATGGTCGGTGCATCGTTGGTATTGGTGACCTCAATACTGAAGGTCAAGGCAGCCGTTTCTCCGCCTGATGTAATGGTGAGAACAATATCGCTACGTACACCTACATCAGCATTGGCAGGGGTGCCGCTTAATTCGCCTGTGGCATCATTAACTGATAGCCAATCTGGGTTATTAGACAGTGAATAGACCGGCATATCGCCTGCATCAACATCGCCGCCTTCTGGAGTAAATGTATAGGCGGTGTCTTCGGCAATGGTGGCGGGTGGGGTACCGGTGATGGTCGGTGCATCGTTGGTATTGGTGACCTCAATACTAAAGGTCAAGGCAGCGGTTTCTCCGCCTGATGTAATGGTGAGAACAATATCGCTACGTACACCCACGTCGGCATTGGCAGGGGTGCCGCTTAATTCGCCTGTGGCAGCATTCACCATTAACCAGGTGGGGTTATTGGACAGTGAATAGACCGGTGTATCGTTCGCATCAATATCGCCGCCACCCGGCGTGAAGCTATAGGCGCTGTCTTCGGCAATAGTGGCAGGTGGTGTGCCGGTGATGGTGGGTGCATCGTTGGTATTGGTTACTTCAATACTGAAGGTCAAGGCAGCCGTTTCTCCGCCTGATGTGATGGTGAGAACAATGTCACTATTCGTGCCTACATCGGTATTGGCAGGTGTACCACTTAATGTGCCTGTGGCTGTGTCCACCATTAACCAGGTGGGGTTATTGGACAGTGAATAGAGCGGCGTATCGTGCGCATCAATATCGCCGCCGCCTGGTGTGAAGCTATAGGCGCTGTCTTCGGCAATAGTGGTAGGTGGTGTGCCGGTGATGGTGGGTGCATCGTTGGTATTGGTTACTTCAATACTAAAGGTCAAAGTAGCCGTTTCGCCGCCTGCTGTGATGGTTAAAACAATGTCTCTGTTCTCGCCCACATCGGCATTGGTCGGGGTACCGCTTAATGTGCCTGTGGCTGTGTCCACTAATAGCCAATCGGGGTGATTGGACAGTGAATAGCTTGGGGTATCGTTTGCATCAACATCGCCGCCGCCTGGTGTAAATGTATAGGCTGAATCTTCGGCAATGGTGGCGGGTGGGGTACCGGTGATGGTCGGTGCATCGTTGGTATTGGTGACCTCAATACTAAAGGTCAAGGCAGCGGTTTCTCCGCCTGATGTAATGGTGAGAACAATATCGCTACGTACACCTACATCAGCATTGGCAGGGGTGCCGCTTAATTCGCCTGTGGCATCATTAACTGATAGCCAATCTGGGTGATTGGACAGTGAATAGAGCGGTGTATCGTTCGCATCAACATCGCCGCCGCCTGGCATAAATGTATAGGCGCTGTCTTCGGCAATAGTGGCAGGTGGTGTGCCGGTGATGGTGGGGGCATCGTTGGTATTGGTTACCTCTATATCAAAGGTCAAAGTAGCCGTTTCGCCACCTGATGTAATGGTGAGAACAATGTCGCTATTCACTCTTACATCGGCATTGGTCGGGGTGCCGCTTAATGCGCCTGTGGCATCATTCACCATTAACCAACTTGGGTTATTGGACAGTGTATAGCTTGGGGTATCGTGCGCATCAACATCGCCGCCGCCTGGCGTGAAGCTATAGGCGCTGTCTTCGGCAATGGTGGCGGGTGGTGTGCCGGTGATGGTGGGGGCATCGTTGACATTGGTGACCTCAATACTAAAGGTCAAGGCAGCGGTTTCTCCGCCTGATGTGATGGTGAGAACAATGTCTCTGTTCTCGCCCACATCGGCATTGGTCGGGGTGCCGCTTAATGCGCCTGTGTCTGTGTCCACTAATAGCCAATCGGGGTGATTAGACAGTGAATAGACCGGCGTATCGCCTGCATCAACATCGCCGCCGCCTGGTGTAAATGTATAGGCACCATCTTCGGCAATAGTGGCCGGTGGTGTACCGGTGATGGTGGGGGCATCATTGGTATTGGTGACCTCAATACTAAAGGTTAGGGTATCTGTTTGCCCGCCTGATGTGATGGTTAGAACAATATCGCTACGCACACCCACATCAGCATTGGTTGGTGTACCGCTCAATGCGCCTGTGGCTGTGTCCACCATTAGCCAATCTGGGTTATCGGACAGTGAATAGAGCGGCGTATCGCCCGCATCAACATCGCCGCCGCCTGGTGTAAATGTATAGGCGGTGTCTTCGGCAACCATGTCTGGTGGTGTGCCTGTGATGGTTGGCGCATCGTTGACATTGGTGACCTCAATACTAAAGGTTAGGGTATCTGTTTGCCCGCCTGATGTGATGGTTAGAACAATGTCGCTACGCACACCCACATCAGCATTGGCAGGGGTGCCGCTTAATTCGCCTGTGGCATCATTAACTGATAGCCAATCTGGGTTATTAGACAGTGAATAGACCGGCATATCGCCTGCATCAACATCGCCGCCGCCTGGAGTAAATGTATAGGCGGTGTCTTCGGCAATAGTGGCGGGTGGGGTGCCGGTGATGGTGGGTGCATCGTTGGTATTGGTTACTTCAATACTAAAGGTTAGGGTATCTGTTTGCCCGCCTGCTGTGATGGTGAGAACAATGTCGCTATGCGTGCCCACATCGGCATTGGTCGGGGTGCCGCTTAATGTGCCTGTGGCTGTGTCCACCATTAACCAATCTGGGTGATTAGACAGTGAATAGACCGGCGTATCGCCTGCATCAACATCGCCGCCGCCTGGCGTGAAGCTATAGGCACTGTCTTCGGCAATAGTGGCCGGTGGCGTGCCGCTAATGGTCGGGGCATCATTGGTATTGGTGACGGTGATGCTAAATGTGGGCAGTGAAACAGCCTCTGCTATGCCATCAGATACCGAGATAACAATATCTTCTGTGATGCCAATATCATCATTGGTGGGTGTACCGCTTAATGCGCCTGTTTCTTCGTTGAAGGTTGCCCAAGTGGGTTTTCTCTCAATTGAATATTCAAGCGTATCGCCTGCATCAACATCGCCACCACCTGGCGTGAAGCTATAGGCGCTGTCTTCGGCAATAGTGGCCGGTGGTGTGCCTGTGATTGTTGGCGCATCGTTGACATTGGTGACGGTGATGCTAAAGGTCAAGGCAGCCGTTTCTCCGCCTGATGTGATGGTAAGAACAATGTCACTACTCGTGCCTACATCGGTATTGGCAGGCGCACCGCTTAATTCGCCTGTGGCAGTATTCACCATTAACCAACTTGGGTTATTGGACAGTGAATAGACCGGCGTATCGCCCGCATCAACATCGCCACCACCTGGCGTGAAGCTATAGGCAGTGTCTTCGGCAATAGTGGCAGGCGGGGTACCGGTGATGGTGGGGGCATCGTTGACATTGGTGACCTCAATACTAAAGGTCAAGGCAGCCGTTTCTTCGCCTGATGTGATGGTAAGAACAATGTCACTATTCGTGCCTACATCAGCATTGGCAGGGGTGCCGCTTAATTCGCCTGTGGCATCATTAACTGATAGCCAATTGGGGTGATTGGACAGTGAATAGACCGGCGTATCGTTTGCATCAACATCGCCGCCACCTGGCGTGAAGCTATAGGCATCATCTTCGGCAACCATGTCTGGTGGTGTGCCGGTGATGGTCGGGGCTTCGTTTACATCTTCTACGTTGATGGTAACTGTTGCAGTGGCGGCAAGCCTGCCATCGCCGACTGTAACCGTGAGCGAATAGGATGGTGTTGTTTCATGGTTTAATTTGTTGTCGCCATTCACCGTGATTTCGCCAGTTTCCGGATCAATGGCAAAAGCATCACTGCTATTGCCTGCGGTAATGAAATACGCTAATACCGTGCCAGCATCGATATCGGCTCCGGTGATTGTTCCAACCATTGCGCCATTGCCTGCATTTTCAGCAATGGTGAATGCGGTTGTGCCGCTAATGGTAGGGGCATCATTGACATTGGTCACGGTGATGCTGAATGCGGGCAGTGAAACAGCCGCTGCTATGTTATCGGTTACTGAAATAACAATATCTTCTGTGATGCCAACATCCCCATTCGTGGGGGTGCCGATTAATGCGCCGCTTGTTGTATCAAAGGTTGCCCAGGTGGGTTTGTTGGCAATTGAATAGGTCAGCGTATCACCATCAATATCAGCGCTAACTGGTGCAAATGAATAGTCAGCGTCTTGAGCAACCGTAGCCGGTGGTGTGCCGGTGATAGTCGGGGCATCATTGGCATTGGTCACGGTGATGCTAAATGCGGGCAGTGAAGTGGTCAGCGTGCCATCAGTTACTGATATAACAATGTTTTCTGTGATGCCAATATGGACATTGGTGGGTGTGCCGCTTAATGTGCCGGTTGCCGTATCAAAGGCTGCCCAAATGGGTGTGTTGGTAATGGTATATTCAAGCGTGGTGTCTGCATCTTCATCGTTGCCAATTGGGGTAAATGTATAGGCGGTGTCTTGAGCAACAGTTGTTGGAGGTATGCCAGCAATGGTGGGTGCTTCATTTACATCGCTGATTGTTACTCTAACCGATTGCCTGCTGAATAAGCCGCGAGTGTCTGTTACCCGTACATAGGTGGTATAAGTGTTATTTTTGGCTGGGTCACTTGCATCCACCGGGTTTTCAAAATCTGGAATATGCTGGGCTTTGAATGCCAGCTTGCCCATCTGGTTTATTTCAAATAGATTATTATCCAGAAGAAAACCTTCCTCCCCGGAAACTGAATAGATAAAAGTATCGCCATCGGCATCTTCTGCCTCTATTGTTGCGACACTTTGAGTGTTTTCATTCAAAGGTATTACATAAGTGTCACCATTGTTTGTGGTAATTCTTGGCGCAGTAACACCAGTTAGCGTGATAGTGAATGGGGTTGAGAAAATGCCTGCACCGTTACTGACACCGATTCTGATGTCATAGTCTATTCGGTTCGAAGCGGGCGTTGCCTTTATTTTTAGGGCAGTACCATCAATCTCAAACAGGGCGTTATCGGTATCATCATCGCCGTCAGCCAGTGTAAAGGTGGTGATGTTATTGGCAATACCGCCAGTTTTGGATAATGTGCCAATCATCGTGCCAGCAGGGGCATCGTGAGCGACCGTTGTCGAGGATAAGGCAATAACGGCTGGGGGTTCTGGGTCTGTATCGGTAATCTTTACCGTTATACCCATAATATTGCCTTTGCCACCACGATTATCGCGTATGGCCAGCAGTACATAATAATCATTACGAACGCTTTCTCTACTTATAATATTAAACAGCTTATCCCCTGGACGTTCATAATCTGCAATATGCTCGGTTTTGAAGCTAAGCTCGCCACGTTGGTTTATTTCAAATAGTTCAACATCATTTTGATTCCCATCCGTGTCTTGATGACCGGCAACTCGAAAGGTAAGCTCGTCACCATCTGCATCAGTAGCGGGTATTGTTGCTATAAATTGGGTGTTTTCAGGTCGACTTATGACACATTGATAATGAAGAAAGGCGATATTGGGGACTTCGGGGGCTGTAACACGGTCGCCACACTCTGCCTCGCCTAAGGATACAAATTCTGGTGCGGTGTTATTAACCGACACAAATACGAATGCTTTTGTGAAGAAACCTATGCCGTCATTGACATCGATTGTGATTAGATAAATGGATCTGCTGTCAGTATTCGGATTTCCGCGTATTTTTAGTTTTGTGCCATCAATTTCAAATAGAGCGTTATCCCGAGAACTACTATTCCTACTCCCTATCGGGTTAAGATTAGTTTCGACAAGTCTAAAGATCGTGCTTGCATTGGTAATGCCTCCTGTTTTGGATAATATGCCAATCACCGAACCGGGGACGTGCGTATTAGTGACCTCGGTTGAAGACAGGCTAATGTCGGTTGGGGGTTCTGGGTTTACATTGAGGATTCGTACCACAACTCTTTCCTCGCTTGACAAGCCGTGAGCGTCTGTTACCTTCACACGGATGTTATAATTATTCCTACTCTCTACTGATGCAGCTCTGCTCCTTGGGTTTTCAAAATCTGGAATATGCTCGGTTTTGAATATCAACTCGCCGCGCTGATTTATAGCGAACAAGGCAGTATCAAAACGTGCATCATCGGCAAGCGAATAAGTAAAGGCATCGCCATCCTCATCAATAGCGGCTATTGTTACGACACTTTGTATATTTTCATTCAGAGGTATGACAATATGCCCACTATGCGCTTGTCTTGCATTGGTAATTGTTGGCGGATCATTTACATTGATAACCGTTAAATCAAAGGCCGGGAGAGAGGCTGATAACTCCCCGTCACTGATTGAAAGAACAATGCCTGTTGTCGTTCCTACATCTGCATTGGTAGGGGTGCCGCTTAATTCGCCTGTGGCGGGATTCACTGCTAGCCAAGCGGGATTGTTGGACAGTGAATAGACCACCGGGTCGCCAGCGTCTTCATCGCCACCGCCTGGTGTAAATGTATAGGCGGTGTCTTCGTCAACCATGGTCGGTGGCGTACCGCTGATGGTCGGCGCATCATTGACATTGGTAACCGTTAAATCAAAGGAAAGAGGAGTTGATAATAACGCCCCATCATTGACGAAAATTATAATGTTCCTGGCAACGCCTACATCTGCATTGCCGGGCGTACCGCTTAATTTGCCTGTTGCGGTGCTGAACTCAGCCCAAGTGGGTTTGTTGATAATTGTATAGGTGAGGGGGTCGTTTTCAGGATCACTGGCTATTGGTATAAATTCATAGTTGGTATCTTCGGCAACAGTTTCGGCTGGACGACTGCTGCTGTCAAAGCTGGGTGCTTCGTTTACATCGGTTATGGTTATGATTATGGCTTGTGTGGTGGTCGCTTCTTGCCCCCCCGATTCAGATGTCATGGTGACTACGGCTACATAGTCATTTGAATTCCCAAAACCGCGAGGGGTTTCAAAATCTACACCATTGGCAGCCGTAAATTCTAGCTCGCCTGTGCTGGCATCAATAGTAAAGGAGCCGACGCCTACACTGTTTAATGTGTAGCGGATATTGGCACCTTTCGAACTCATCCCGCTTATGGTAGTAATCGATTGTTGATTCTCTGGTATGGATATTTGTGCTGTGGCACTACCTCCGTGTGAAGTAATTACTATATGATGACAGCGCCCACCGTCGCTAATCGTCCAGCTATCGCTGGCAATTATCGCCGCTCTTGCCGTGATGGCTTCGGCAGAACAATATTCAGTCTCACCGACATCTAATGTCTTGCCGTTTTGCAGGTCTCGTTTTGCCCAGCCTATCAGCAATTTCTCATAGTTTTCGGTTGAAAGCGTTACATCTTCAAACATAGCACTAAAGTTAGTCACAAGGCTGACATTCCAATTACCCAGATTTTGATTAAAGTCGGTAGCAGCCAAAAACATACCCGACATATCCGCTACACTGCTCACATCCCAACCACCGATGTTCTGATTAAAGTCGGTAGCAAAAAACATGAGTGACATAGAGCTAACATTGCTGACATCCCAAGCACTGATATCACTATTAAAGACAGTCGCACCGCTGAACATATTGTTCATACTGGTAACAGCCGACAAATCAGGTTGGTCTGTGGCAGTAATCTGTAAGTTGCTCGCACCTCTAAACGCGCTTTCCATTGAAGTCCATCGTTGATTTCCCCATTGGCTGACGGATATGATTTTGGTTTTATCGCCTTTGCTATTAAAATAAATCCGTGGGAAGTCGCCAGTAATAACAACAGTGTGAGTGCCAGCAGTGGCATAGGTACAAGTAGTATCGCCCGTTACGCCTCTGAAATCGATAATGCCATTCGCATCACAATCAACATTGTAGTTGTAGCCAGTGCCTGTTGTTGGGATAGTGATTGTTTCATCCGCGCTGCTTGTCCGCCAAGTGGTAACGAAAGCATCGGCAGGTGGCGTTACGATAACGCCCGCATCAAGGTGTACCGCAGCGGTTGTGGGCAGGTCGGCAAATATTCCCGTGGGTAGCAGGGTAAATTGGTTAACCTGTAAAAACAGATTTGCCAACTTGGGCAAATCAGCAAAGATACCAGCAGGTAGCATAGTTAATTCATTACTCCCTAAGCCCAGAGTTGTCAACTCAGACAAATCAGCAAAGATGCCAACGGGTAGCCTAGTTAATTGATTACCCCCTAAAAGCAGGGTTTTTAACTTAGACAAACCAGCAAAGATGCCAACAGGTAGCATCATTAATGAGTTGCTGAGCGCTAAATTTAGGTTTGTCAGCTCTGAAAGCCCGGCAAAGTCGCCTGCTTTCAGTTCAGTAATAGTCATATACTGTTGAGTACTAAAATCAAGCGAGGTAATTGTCGTTAAATGAATAGCCGAAATCTGGTTGCAGTCGGTTACACCGTCTATTTGGTCGACAATAGCATCGCGAACCTGTGGGGTGCGATCGCATACTGCTGGAATAGGGAGACTGTCATTATCGGTGATTGTCGCTGTTGCGGTAGCATCATCACCGAGTGCGCCAGGGTCTGTGCCAGTTAATGTTACGGTAAAACTCTCGCTGCCCTCAACCAACCCATCCTCAAGCACTGGCACACTGAAAGTGGTGCTTGTTGCCATGGCTGGAATGGTGATGCTTCCAGTTGTTGCCGTGTAGTCCGAGCCGGCATTGGCGGTGCCATCGCTAGTCATATAATCGACTGTCAGCGGAAAGGCGTTAGGTGGATTCAGTGTTATGGTGAATGCGACACTGCCCGCCTCTTCGCCCACCTCAACACTGGTATCGGCAAACTCAACCTGCGTGGTATCGTCATCTATAATCGTAACGTCTAATTGGGGGGTGCTGAACTCGCGTGGGAATAGTGAGTTAACTTTGGTTAGAAATCTGGGGTTGCTTACGGTGATGGTGAATTGTTCATCATCCTCATCCAGCATATCGTTGAGTACGACATCGATAAATTTATTATTACTTGTATTGGCAGGTATGACTACGGTACCAGCCAGCGCGGTAACGTCTGTGGCTGTCACATCACCTGAAATGGTGTAGTCTAGCGACAGTGGCTGTTTGATTGTAACGTTTTCTACTATAGTAACCCTATTAAAGGCAGATACGACCATGCTAATGTTTGAAGTGTTTCTGCTATCTGCTTCATTGTACTTTAAAAAACCATCAGCAGCTCCAGCCCCAAAGCCCAATAAAACATCAATATTATCGGTTAACGCGAAACTTGCTGAGGCGGGCATAAGCCCTAAGGTAGCGGGCGGTGTGGCGGTAACCGTGATGACCTCATCACCATAAATATCGTTGGATTGTGCGGTAGATAGCGTAACCGTGAAATCTGCACTGGCACTGGTTTGCCCGGCGGGGATAGTCATGGTGAAATTGCTGGCGGTGAAAGGTATTACACCGACAATCCCACTACCCGTAATGGTGATTGGCACTTCAGTGGCGGTCGCGAAGCTACCACCTCCCAGAGTAACGATTGCCCGTGTGGTAAAAGCATTCCCGGTAACAACATGGCTTGTCAACGGCTGGTTGTCTTTTTGCAACGACAAGGTCAAGCCGGTTGGGGTGTTTTGAGCGTTAGTTGTCTGGGCTACAAACAGCAGAGCAAGAAAGGCGAGGGTTAGTAGCCGAATCAGGGACATGGATGATTTTAACGTAGCTGAAATCACCGTCCTGCCCAGCAACAAGCCAAGAGCGGCCTGGGTGTGGCGGGGGGGGGGGGGGGGGGGGGGGGGGGTAGCACATAACTAACATTTATCCTAATTTCCATATTAAAGATTCATTAGCGCGCTCCCCTTGCTTGATTAACAGAACCGCAATCTATTTTGTTATAGTATAGCTGTTATTGATGTGATAGTGAACCCTCTCTAGTCTCTATCTGCTGCTGTCGATAATTTTGTCCGGGTATATAACGAGTCTCTTAATTACTATCTAGCCTAAGCCTATCTTCAGCAAGTTTTCTGGCATCGGTGGTGTTCTTGGCGCCTAGTGCCATTCGAACCGTTCTGTGAGACGGTGAGCCTCACCTAAAGTAGGTTCTTGAACAATCTTGGCGGCCGATGGTAGCGGTGATTCTGCGCCACACCAATCACCTGATCGCTTAGGCGGCAGGTAAATCCAAGCGTTATGCGGAGAAGCGGGATTTGCATGGATACCGTGAATGCGTTATGTTTCAGGTTCTTGTGACCTTAGATTGAAGGGAAGGCAAATGCGACTCGCCTATTGATCCTCAAATTGGGGAATTGCACTTATGACTTGAATCTAAGCAACAGTATCGATTTTAAGCAATTATCGTATACTTGCCGACAATTTATGAATGTATTTAGAGATAACCAAAATGGCTAATGTTACTGTTTTCGACCTTGCAAAATATATCCTTACAAAGCAAGGCGATATGTCTGCCATAAAACTACACAAGCTTGTCTACTACAGTCAGGCGTGGTCTCTTGTATGGGACGATAAACCCCTATTCCGAAGCAAGATAGAAGCCTGGGCTAATGGCCCTGTATCTCCATCTCTCTACGCTTGTCACCGCGGGTCATACAGGGTTTCCGCAAACACCTTCTCTAATAAGGCAAATGGCCAGCTTTCTGATGATCAGAAAGAAACTGTTGACATTGTTTTAGGATCATACGGCGATAAGTCAGCCCAATGGTTAAGCGATCAGACCCATGCCGAATTACCATGGCAAAATGCTAGAGCTGGTCTTTCTGACTCTGCTCGCGGCGATGAGCCTATTACTCTTGAATCGATGGCAGAATATTACGGGTCTTTATAAATAGTGGCATCAAAAAATAAAAAAATTCCCAATGCCGCAACGCAAAGAAAAGATAAAAAACAAGTAAGGACCCATCCACAGCAAATCGATCCAAAACCTTCATGGCGTTTTTCAACCGTTGATACAGGTGGCAGTTTTGCCTGGCCTTCGAATACTCAGGCAGAGCTTGACATAGTAGGGAAACTTCATAACCTTGATAGTATGAAGTGGCTAGAAATTGAAGGAGACAAGCATCATGCAATAGCTGTTTCTAAGCTGTCGCAAGAAGCGCGAAAAAGATTAGCACAGATCAAGCAAGACGATATAGATGCAGTATTTTCATTTCGCCTTCAAGGAAAGAAGCGAATAATTTGTATCCGGGATAGACATATAGCAAAGCTGCTTTGGTATGATCCTGAGCATCAGGTATGCCCGTCAAAGAGAAAACACACATAGCAAACACATCCAGGCGACTGTCGTATGACCAGGGACTGTTCTCATTTAAGATAAAAGTTGTGAAATTCGTTATAGTTCCCGCTTTTTGAGAACGGATAAATGTGTCGACAAATTTTACGTAATGACCAATGGGATCGCAAAGATTTATTGCCGGGTAAGCAGGGCTATCGTGGGGTTAAACAAGTGGGCGATACTGGCATCATCCTGCCCAGCAAAGTCCTGAAAAAAGACTTAAAAGACAAGTAGGCGATAAAATCAACGTACTCATGGCTGCTTGCGCCTGGAATTTGAGGTTAGTCGGGTCAGACTTTATGCAGAGCGGGGTGTATACTGCTTCTTTTTAATTCTAGTACCTTTCCTTAATGTCAAAATCCTTAATGTCAAAATCCTTAATGTCAAAATCCTTAATGTCAAAATCCCGGAAATCTAAAGACCCCTTTGCTCAGCGCGAAGCGGAGAATTACTCCAATCCCATTCCCAGTCGCGAATACATCATTCAGCTCCTGGAACAAATCGGCGAGCCGGTTTCGCATTCCGGGCTGTGCCAGCAGTTGCTGTTGGACGATGCCGATCAATCTGAGGCGTTACGGCGGCGCCTGATTGCCATGAGTCGCGATGGGCAGATCATTAGTAACCGTCGCGGCATGTACGGTCTGGCCGCCCACATGGATCTGCTCAAGGGTCGAGTGCAGGGCAATAAGGATGGGTTCGGCTTCTTTATTCCTGATGATGGCTCTGGCGATATGTTTCTCGGCGCGCGTGAAATGGGGAAATTGTTCGACGGCGATCAGGTGCTGGCACGCCTGTCTGGCTTCGACAGTCGCGGGCGCCGGGAAGGCATGGTCGTGGAGATATTGCAGCACCGCTATAAGCAAATAGTAGGCCGTTATTACCGCGAACAGGGGTTTGGCATCCTGGTTCCTGACAGCAAGCGGGTACGCCATGAAATTCTGGTTCCCGACCAGCATGCGGGTGAAGCACAAGATGGCCAATTCGTGGTTGGGGAGATTACCGAGTATCCCACCAGGCGGCGTAAGGCGGTCGCAAAAATAATAGAGGTGTTAGGAGATAGCACGACTCCGGGGCTGGAAATAGAGGTCGCCGTGCGTAGTCATGGCATACCGCATCGGTGGCCGTCAACGGTCAGCACAGAAAGCAATCGCCTTAACGAAGAGATCAGTGAGAAAGACTTGCAGGGGCGGGTAGACCTTCGAGCAATACCCTTTGTCACTATTGATGGCGAAGACGCGAAAGATTTTGACGACGCCGTGTTTGCCCATAGACATCAAGGCGGCAACTGGACATTGTATGTGGCGATAGCCGATGTGTCTCACTACGTCACTCTCGGCAGTGCGCTGGATGAAGAGGCAATTAGTCGCGCTACTTCGGTGTATTTTCCGGGTCATGTCATACCCATGCTGCCGGAAAAACTTTCCAACGGTCTTTGTTCTCTTAAACCAAAAATGGATAGACTCACCCTGGTTTGCGAGATGGAGATTAGCAGCAGCGGCAAAATGACAGATTACTGCTTTTACGAAGCTGTGATTCATTCTCATGCCCGAATGACCTACAACGAGGTATCAGGCATCGTTGAGGCGGCCGAAAACGACGCGCAGCAGAATATTCAAAACACCTTGAGAAAGCGCCATGAGCCATTGCTTGAACATTTCGAAAACCTGTATTCGCTGTTTCAAGCCCTGAGAGAACTGAGGGACAATAGTGGCGCTATGGATTTTGATACCACCGAGACGCGAATAGTTTTCGGCGAAGACAGGAAAATTCGGGAAATAGTGCCAGTGTATCGTAATGATGCCCACCGGCTTATCGAAGAATGTATGCTCTGCGCTAACGTGGCAGCAGCGCGACTATTAGAAGAGTCTAAACTTCCCGCTCTGTACCGGGTACACCAGGGGCCAAATCCAGACAAGTTGGAGAATCTGCGTGAATTTTTGAAGGAAATGGGCCTGTATTTGTCCGGCGCAGACAAGCCGGAACCGGCGCATTACCAGCACGTGCTGAGACAGATGGCGAATCGTCCGGATCGGCACCTGCTACAGACCATGCTCATTCGTTCGCTGATGCAGGCAGTCTATCAACCGGAGAATTTGGGCCACTTTGGTTTGGCTTATGAGGCTTACACACATTTCACCTCGCCAATACGGCGTTATCCCGACTTGCTGGTACATCGCGCCATACGATACCTTGTTCGTAATAAATCGGGTGAGCATGTTCGAAAACAAGAGGGAGTGGCAACCCTGGCGAAAAAGACAATTTATCCCTTTGATCTGAAAGACATGATTCAATTCGGTGAGAATTGTTCAATGGCGGAGCGTCGCGCCGATGCGGCAAGCTACAGTGTGATCGATGCGCTGAAATGTGTATACATGCAAAATCACGTGGGCGATGAATTTACTGGCACTATTAGCTCGGTTACCAGCTTCGGCTTGTTCGTGGAATTGAATGCTATTTATGTGGAAGGTTTAGTTCACATCAGTGAGCTGAGTAATGACTATTACCACTTCGACCCGGTACGTCATTGCCTGACCGGAGAGCGCAGTCAGAAGAGCTATCGACTGGGCGATAGTGTTGACGTCAAGGTTGTCAGAGTGGATCTGAATGACAAAAAGATTGATCTTCAAATGATTGCTCTTAAAAAATCGGTAAAACATTCGGGTAAACGCAAGACGAAAACCAGGCCCGGGACATAAATAACTTATCTATTGAGGGCGTGGCAAGAAAGGTCCATGAGCAATAATCAGGAAACAACAATTGGCCTGCATGCAGTATCAGAATTGTTGGCTCAGCGTCCTGATTCAATACGCCGGCTTGCCATTCAAGCGGGTCGCCGCGACAAACGAATGCAAGCTATTCGAGATAGTGCCCTGCAAACGGGCGTGGCCATAGAGGAATTAAGTAAAGAAGAGTTTGCGCGCTTATTCGATGGCGTTCATCAAGGCGTAGCGGCCATCGTCGGGATGGAATCGCAGGCTTTAAATGAAAAAGAACTGTCCGGCCTGTTAGATGGCCTTAGTCATGATCCGCTGCTGTTGGTGCTAGACAGTGTGACCGACCCTCATAATTTGGGTGCCTGTCTTCGCAGTGCCGATGCTGCCGCTGCCGATGCTGTCATAATTCCCAAAGATAAATCAGTTGGCCTGAATGCGACTGTCCGAAAAGTGGCCTGTGGAGCCGCAGAAACGGTAAACCTGATCGCGGTGACAAATTTGGCCCGATGTCTGGATAGGCTAAAGAAACGAGGTATCTGGTTAGTTGGCGCAGCCGATCAAGCCGATAAATCGCTGTATGAACAAGATTTAACCGGCCCTATTGCTGTAATAATGGGCGCCGAAGGCACTGGTTTGCGCCGCCTGACTCGCGAAAGCTGCGATTATCTGGTTTCTATTCCCATGGCCGGCAAGTTGAGCAGCCTGAATGTATCTGTGGCTACCGGTGTTTGCCTGTTTGAGGCACGCAGGCAAAGGCTGCGGCCATTTATATAATCCACCGCGAATACAGGCAGTCCAACGCGAAATATTGGCGATAAAAGGAGACTCTTTACGGTAATGCTTGCATCCAGGCTCCGGTTTCCCTAGAATTCCCCCTCTTTTTTGCCTGCGGGACTACTTCCGCAGCGACATAACTCCTTGTCTTACCCCGCACAACAGTGTTGGATGGAAGGCATTAACCCAGAAGGAGTCTCTATGAGACACTATGAAGTCGTATTCCTGGTGCATCCCGACCAATCTGAACAGGTTCCGGGGATGATTGAGCGCTATACTCAGTTGATGGCCGATAGCGGTGGTAAAATTCACCGATTGGAAGACTGGGGAAGACGCCAACTCGCCTACCCAATTAACAAGATTCACAAAGCACACTACGTCATGATGAACATCGAATGTGGTAGCGAAGCTTTGGAAGAATTAACCGCTCTATTTCGCTTCAATGATGCGGTTCTGCGGAATCTGCTCATCAAGACCAAAGCGGCTGTCACTGAGGAATCCCTGATTCGAAAGGGCGAACGTGAAGGCAAAGAGCGCAGGCTACGGTCCGAGAAGAAGCGCAGAATGGAAGAAGAAGCAGCGCTGGCAGCAGCGTCTGCGAAAAAAGCGGCAGAAGAAGCTGCAACCAGGGCAGATGAAGCAGATGGGGAAGTTACGGATGAAGTTGCAGATGTAGCGGCTGACGAAGTCGTTATTGCCGAAGAAGTGGAAGCAGCTGTCGAAAAAGCAACGGAAGAAGCAATCGAAGAAGTGCCGGAAGAAACAATAAAGGAAGCAACGGAAGCAACGGAAGCAACGGAAGAAGCGCCGGAAACCGAAGCCGAGAAACAGGACTGATACCCGCAACACTTCCCGGCCCATTCCCGGCTAGAGCAGAGATAG
>CBDHCL010000002.1:7500-12500 GCA_965261275.1 uncultured Pseudohongiella sp. | reverse complement strand
CACCGTCCTGCTGTCTTAAGCAACCAACACCTTTCGTGGGATCTGATGAGCTTCTACTTTGGCACTTTAACCCCGCGTTTGGTTCATCCCACAGCGCCAGTTCTGCTTACCAAAAATGGCCCACTAGGCACTCCGATTCAGTGTCCGACTTCACTCAAGCAAGACGGACTTCTCACCCATTTAAAGTTTGAGAATAAGTTGAGGGCGTTTCGCCCCCAATGCTTCTAATCATTCGCTTTACCGGATGAAACTCGTGTACGAGCACCAGCTATCCTGAGGGAAACTTCGGCAGGAACCAGCTACTAGATGGTTCGATTAGTCTTTCGCCCCTATACCCAGCTCCGACGATCGATTTGCACGTCAGAATCGCTACGGTCCTCCATCAGGGTTTCCCCTGACTTCAACCTGGCCAGGCATAGTTCACCATCTTTCGGGTCCCAACATTTATGCTCTGCGTACTCCCAACGATGCGAGGTCGATTGGAAGTCGCGGGACTGCGCCTTGCGGATCGTCCCTCGAGCAGACAAGCTACTCTTTGCTTTCACTGCGCCTCTAGGTTTAGTCAACCCAATGGCTCGCATACATGTTAGACTCCTTGGTCCGTGTTTCAAGACGGGTCGGAGGGGCCACCGACCTACTCGGCAGAGAGATGAGAACCGCAACAGAGCGTTGCTCGCTATACGAGTCCTCTCACGTACCCGTCGGGCTCAGAGCCAGGACACCCGAGGCTGCCACCAGAAGCGACAACTTCACACGAGGCCTTCGGTCCGAGCCAAACGGTTCCTGCCGTAAACTGTGGGGGAAATGCACCCGAGAGCCAAGCCGGACAGAGAGCACAGTCATTGCTGATCAGATACACCCAGACCGCTCGACACCAAGGTTGAGTTCCCCACAGAGACTTCGAGAACCCCTCCGTTTACCACCACACAGTTTCACGTACTATTGAACTCTCTCTTCAAAGTTCTTTTCAATCTTCCCTCACGGTACTTGTTTGCTATCGGTCTCGGGGTCATATTTAGCCTTATGAGGAGTTTACCTCACACTTTGGGCTGCACTCCCAAGCAACCCGACTCTAGGGAAAAGTTAGCAGAAGCAGACGGCCGCCTTACGGGCCTATCACCCTCTATGGGCAGTGGCGACTGTCAAGTTGGACTTTGACTGGCCGTCCGGCTCCCGATGAAACTCTCCCGAACGCGACATTCCGCGAGGCCAAGATGACCTGCAGTTTCGCGATGGGCTCTTCCCGTTTCATTCGCCATTACTAAGGGAATCACAGTTGTTTTCTTTTCCTCCGCTTATTAATATGCTTAAATTCGGCGGGTAATCTTATCTGATCTCAGGTCGAAAGTTATAGTTGGGCAGGGCAGACAGAACTGCTACCCTACTTACACAGCTCACAGCGACAGGCCAACCCAGACGGTTTAGGTCCAAGAGTTGAGTCGTTGCAAACTCTGCACGGTATACTTTGAGGCTGCGCATTCACCGGGAGGCAGAAGCGAGAGCCCAATGCAGACTGTGCACGTAAACGCACACAGTCGGATGGATGTTCAACCGACCCTGAGCCAGATATGGAAACGAGACAAGCTCATTTCCGCAATATGCGTTCAAAGTGTCGATGTTCATGTGTCCTGCAGTTCACACGGCATCACGGAGTTAGCTCCGTTCTTCATCGACCCCCGAGCCAAATGATCCACTGTATAGTGTTGTGTTCTGGATTCTTGGACTTGCGTCCAGAGATCATCCTAGCAGGACGAGCAAATGCAAAGGTTGGCTGAACTTCCCTACAAGGGGAGATCACAAACCCGGGTCGAGGCGGGGACTCTTTGAACCGTTTCAGACATCCCACAACTCGCTGCACAGCAGCAAAAGGGGTACGGTACCTCGACAGACGCGGGCCGTCCTGACCACTAGCAGCCGACAATAGATCGGACCGCACGGACAGAGACGTTGCGAGTTTCGACAGGCAGGTCGAAGCTCCGAGGACAGATCGATAGATCCGAGTCCCGAGGGGGTTAACCGGGTGAGCAAGTCAGTGAAGACGAGCAACCGATAATGATCCTTCCGCAGGTTCACCTACGGAAACCTTGTTACGACTTTTACTTCCTCTAAACGCTACAGTTTGGTCGTCTTCCCGCCAGGCAGGCAGAGCAATCCGCCTACCAAACAGTCCGAGGACCTCACTAAAACGTTCAATCGGTAGTAGCGACGGGCGGTGTGTACAAAGGGCAGGGACGTAATCGACACAAGCTTATGACTTGCGCCTACTGGGAATTCCTGGTTCACGGGGAACAATTGCAAGCCCCGATCCCTAGCCACGAATAGGGTTCAGCGGTTTACCCGGTCCTCTCGGACAGGGGGAACACGTTGATCTATTCAGTGTAGCGCGTGTGCGGCCCAGAACATCTAAGGGCATCACAGACCTGTTATTGCTCAATCTCGTGCGACTGAGAGTCGCCAGTCCCTCTAAGAAGAATTGTCCGCCCAAAAGAGAGGCGGACACTATTTAGCAGGACAGAGTCTCGTTCGTTATCGGAATTAACCAGACAAATCACTCCACCAACTAAGAACGGCCATGCACCACCACCCACCGAATCAAGAAAGAGCTATCAATCTGTCAATCCTTCCAGTGTCCGGGCCTGGTGAGATTTCCCGTGTTGAGTCAAATTAAGCCACAGGCTCCACTCCTGGTGGTGCCCTTCCGTCAATTCCTTTAAGTTTCAGCTTTGCAACCATACTTCCCCTGGAACCCAAATGCTTTGGTTTCCCGGAAGCTTCCTGCTGAGTCTACAAAAAAAACGTCAGCAGATCGCTAGCTGGCATCGTTTATGGTTAGAACTAGGGCGGTATCTAATCGCCTTCGAACCTCTAACTTTCGTTCTTGATTAATGAAAACATTCTTGGCAAATGCTTTCGCAGTAGTTTGTCTTCAAACGGTCCAAGAATTTCACCTCTGTCGTTTGAATACAAATGCCCCCGACTGTCCCTATTAATCATTAAGTCGATTTCCGAAAACCAACAAAATAGAAACGACTTCCTATTCTATTATTCCATGCACGAATATTCAGGCGTAAAAGCCTGCTTTGAGCACTCTAATTTTTTCAAAGTAAACCTGCCAGCATCGCAAGACACTCGATTAAGAGCACCCTGAGACCTCTGGCAAAACTACGGTCTATAGGGCAGTAGCACTAGCAAGTGAACCGCCCTCAGACCGCCGAGATCCAACTACGAGCTTTTTAACCACAACAACTTTAATATACGCTATTGGAGCTGGAATTACCGCGGCTGCTGGCACCAGACTTGCCCTCCAATAGATCCTCGGGGACGGTTTTAAAGTGTACTCATTCCGATTACGGGGCCTCAGATGAGTCCCGTATCGTTATTTTTCGTCACTACCTCGACCTTCGGTCATTGGGTAATTTGCGTGCCTGCTGCCTTCCTTAGATGTGGTAGCCGTTTTTAAGGCTCCCTCTCCGGAATCGAACCCTGATTCCCCGTTACCCGTCAAAACCACTGTGGGCGTCTATGCCACAGTCGACAGTTGATAGGGCACACCTTCGAAGGATATGTCGCCAGCGCTAGGCTATGCGATCAGCCCAAAGTTATTCAGAGTCACCAAGAGAACAGCAAAGCCGTTTGGTTTTGATCTAATAAAAGCACCCCTCACGTAAGTTCGGGGCTTTGTGCATGTATTAGCTCCAGAATTACCGCAGTTATCCAAGTAACTGTTAACTATCCAGTAGATTAGGTGTGATTTAATGAGCCATTCGCGGTTTCACCTTAGTGAGGCTTGTACTTAGACATGCATGGCTTAATCTTTGAGACAAGCATATGACTACTGGCAGGATCAACCAGGTAGCTGTCCGAACGAGAAGAGGTTCCCAGTCCCACAGAGTGGGTTACAGGGGCCCGTGTTCAACTCAAATCGGGAACAGACTAGGTTCCGACATTCTCGCCTGGGACCGGGGTCCCGGAGTCAACCGACAAAATTTCCTGTCCGTATATGTATTTTCTTGCTGTGAAGCAGAGAAGAACTCACACGGACATTGGAGCAGATCGCAGAGTAGACAGACAGTTGTGTGTATAGGAGCTCCAGAGGTGGAGATCAACACACTAGCAGTCCAGCCTTACCCAGGAGGAGACTCAGAGTCACCTCCATATATAGGGAAATCCACGTGTCAACTTGGCCTCGAGCAAAAATCGGCATTTTCGGCAGAGTCACGGACGAAGGCCCGAGCGTAACTCGGAAACGCTTTATCACGGCGCCGAAACGTTTGCGGATTCTGGAAGTACACTACTTCCCCTAACTCTGTGGGCCGACGCAGACTCGATCCTACATTTCCAACCTAGAAAAAAATGTACAAATGCGACGGAAAATTACCATTGAAACGGCTCTCGTCGCATTTTTCGCCCGTCCCGTCGCAACTACAGGTTGCCCTACGTACTCAGGCATGTTTAGTATGCAACCCAATGAGCAGGTGGACAGAACTGAAGTTATCCCATCGAAATCGGACAAACCAAAAAAAAATGAGAGCACTAAGTTGACGAAGGTGGTACGACACCCGTCTGGACGATTTTTGACTTCACTCAAAATTAACAGCATTGACAATATCCGGGTCATGGCTCAAAATTTGGCCATCCAGAAGAGCCACTGACTGGTGAAAGACCTAGCACAATATCTCAAACGGTCTTGTCGTGAGAGCACTCTATGTCCCGAGGTCTGAGCATATAATAGGTACCGGACCCTTAGCAGGGCAACAGTGAAGGAACAGTGGGCCATCGGTGGCCCGTCATATGTTTCCACAAAAGAACAATCAGTGGTCGCTGACACAACAAATTGACATTTTCGGGTATCAAACACTAGAGCCCGTCATATGTTTCCACAAAAGAACAATCGGTGGTCGCTGACACGACAAATTTACATTTTCGGGTATCAAACACTAGAGCCCGTCATATGTTTCCACAAAAGAACAATCGGTGGTCGCTGACACGACAAATTGACA
>CBDHCL010000002.1:0-2500 GCA_965261275.1 uncultured Pseudohongiella sp. | reverse complement strand
CTCTCGGACAGGGGGAACACGTTGATCTATTCAGTGTAGCGCGTGTGCGGCCCAGAACATCTAAGGGCATCACAGACCTGTTATTGCTCAATCTCGTGCGACTGAGAGTCGCCAGTCCCTCTAAGAAGAATTGTCCGCCCAAAAGAGAGGCGGACACTATTTAGCAGGACAGAGTCTCGTTCGTTATCGGAATTAACCAGACAAATCACTCCACCAACTAAGAACGGCCATGCACCACCACCCACCGAATCAAGAAAGAGCTATCAATCTGTCAATCCTTCCAGTGTCCGGGCCTGGTGAGATTTCCCGTGTTGAGTCAAATTAAGCCACAGGCTCCACTCCTGGTGGTGCCCTTCCGTCAATTCCTTTAAGTTTCAGCTTTGCAACCATACTTCCCCTGGAACCCAAATGCTTTGGTTTCCCGGAAGCTTCCTGCTGAGTCTACAAAAAAAACGTCAGCAGATCGCTAGCTGGCATCGTTTATGGTTAGAACTAGGGCGGTATCTAATCGCCTTCGAACCTCTAACTTTCGTTCTTGATTAATGAAAACATTCTTGGCAAATGCTTTCGCAGTAGTTTGTCTTCAAACGGTCCAAGAATTTCACCTCTGTCGTTTGAATACAAATGCCCCCGACTGTCCCTATTAATCATTAAGTCGATTTCCGAAAACCAACAAAATAGAAACGACTTCCTATTCTATTATTCCATGCACGAATATTCAGGCGTAAAAGCCTGCTTTGAGCACTCTAATTTTTTCAAAGTAAACCTGCCAGCATCGCAAGACACTCGATTAAGAGCACCCTGAGACCTCTGGCAAAACTACGGTCTATAGGGCAGTAGCACTAGCAAGTGAACCGCCCTCAGACCGCCGAGATCCAACTACGAGCTTTTTAACCACAACAACTTTAATATACGCTATTGGAGCTGGAATTACCGCGGCTGCTGGCACCAGACTTGCCCTCCAATAGATCCTCGGGGACGGTTTTAAAGTGTACTCATTCCGATTACGGGGCCTCAGATGAGTCCCGTATCGTTATTTTTCGTCACTACCTCGACCTTCGGTCATTGGGTAATTTGCGTGCCTGCTGCCTTCCTTAGATGTGGTAGCCGTTTTTAAGGCTCCCTCTCCGGAATCGAACCCTGATTCCCCGTTACCCGTCAAAACCACTGTGGGCGTCTATGCCACAGTCGACAGTTGATAGGGCACACCTTCGAAGGATATGTCGCCAGCGCTAGGCTATGCGATCAGCCCAAAGTTATTCAGAGTCACCAAGAGAACAGCAAAGCCGTTTGGTTTTGATCTAATAAAAGCACCCCTCACGTAAGTTCGGGGCTTTGTGCATGTATTAGCTCCAGAATTACCGCAGTTATCCAAGTAACTGTTAACTATCCAGTAGATTAGGTGTGATTTAATGAGCCATTCGCGGTTTCACCTTAGTGAGGCTTGTACTTAGACATGCATGGCTTAATCTTTGAGACAAGCATATGACTACTGGCAGGATCAACCAGGTAGCTGTCCGAACGAGAAGAGGTTCCCAGTCCCACAGAGTGGGTTACAGGGGCCCGTGTTCAACTCAAATCGGGAACAGACTAGGTTCCGACATTCTCGCCTGGGACCGGGGTCCCGGAGTCAACCGACAAAATTTCCTGTCCGTATATGTATTTTCTTGCTGTGAAGCAGAGAAGAACTCACACGGACATTGGAGCAGATCGCAGAGTAGACAGACAGTTGTGTGTATAGGAGCTCCAGAGGTGGAGATCAACACACTAGCAGTCCAGCCTTACCCAGGAGGAGACTCAGAGTCACCTCCATATATAGGGAAATCCACGTGTCAACTTGGCCTCGAGCAAAAATCGGCATTTTCGGCAGAGTCACGGACGAAGGCCCGAGCGTAACTCGGAAACGCTTTATCACGGCGCCGAAACGTTTGCGGATTCTGGAAGTACACTACTTCCCCTAACTCTGTGGGCCGACGCAGACTCGATCCTACATTTCCAACCTAGAAAAAAATGTACAAATGCGACGGAAAATTACCATTGAAACGGCTCTCGTCGCATTTTTCGCCCGTCCCGTCGCAACTACAGGTTGCCCTACGTACTCAGGCATGTTTAGTATGCAACCCAATGAGCAGGTGGACAGAACTGAAGTTATCCCATCGAAATCGGACAAACCAAAAAAAAATGAGAGCACTAAGTTGACGAAGGTGGTACGACACCCGTCTGGACGATTTTTGACTTCACTCAAAATTAACAGCATTGACAATATCCGGGTCATGGCTCAAAATTTGGCCATCCAGAAGAGCCACTGACTGGTGAAAGACCTAGCACAATATCTCAAACGGTCTTGTCGTGAGAGCACTCTATGTCCCGAGGTCTGAGCATATAATAGGTACCGGACCCTTAGCAGGGCAACAGTGAAGGAACAGTGGGCCATCGGTGGCCCGTCATATGTTTCCACAAAAGAACAATCAGTGGTCGCTGACACAACAAATTGACATTT
>CBDHCL010000001.1:0-30686 GCA_965261275.1 uncultured Pseudohongiella sp. | reverse complement strand
TAACCGCCCCAATATCAAGGTTGAGTAACTTAATTTTTGCGCCAAAAATATTGACCTTTGATACAACCAATATGTATTTTTCATCTTTTGCGTAAACAAGCATTTGGTAGCGAGGTATCCCCCTAGCGGTAAATCCGACAAGAACAAACTCATATTCAAATGGTGTCTTTGACTTAACAAAATCACGGAGTCCTTCAAGCGTTATCAATGATATACTTCTCTGATGCTTTAAGGTCTCACTCATGAGACCCATCTATTATATTACTAAACTTCTTAAAACTGGCTTACATCGAAAAACTTAATAACGCAAGCATAAGGAAACTAAGTTTACAGGATATCTCTAATAAGCTACTAACTTATTAGAGCCTTGAATCGTGAAGCGGAGCGAGAGCGTGGACAGTTGATGCCACGCGGACACTGTTTAAAATAAAGATGGGTTGACAGGTACTATGAAAATAAAAATGGCAAATATTTTGGCGGCTGTTTTATTACAGGTCACCACCCCAGTTCAAGCAGCAACTATAGACTGTAAAGTTATTTTATGTTTGCCGGCTGGTTTTCCTACTGGATGTGCTGATGCCAAAGCCTATATGCTGAAGCGGCTCAAAAAGCGGAAGTCCCCATTTGGCATTTGCGAAGGCTCTGGTATCGGGTCAACTGGTATCGGAGGCGGCGGGCTTTATTGCGCGTCAGGTGTTGTTTACCGGCGCGGTGGTGGTGGGCGCGACGAACCCCCCGTGGAATATTCTTGTGATAGATGGTTTGGTAGCCGTCCTACACACCTTAATTACGGCTTCAAGACCAGGATTGGCGATGAAACACTTTATTTCTACGGCAATTACAATAGCGGCTTCTCAATGACAAAAGACAAATTGTACCGTCAAAGAACCATATATGTGAACACACGCACAGACGACACCGGGAACAACAGGTAGCCATTATGTCGATATCGAACGAGATTAGAGTGTATCGCGTTTTATTGAATTCATTCGATAAAGCGAGATGCACAGCTTCACTTGTTTGTTGGTGCTGCGTGTTCCATTTGCTCGAAAACCGATCAAACGCAACACGCTCTAATACCTTGAGGGATTGGCTAAATACCAGACCAACGCCGCCGCCTTTATCTAAATACTATATATTGTGCTGCAACCAAGTTATAACTGCGACTCACTACCAGAATCACAATGAGCAGTCACACAGGAGTAAAACAGACCCCCTAAAAAAGACATCCCCGCAGGGCGAACCGTACGAGGAGTGGTAATTCTTTATCCCAAATTCAGATTTACCATTCCGACAGCACTTAGGCAAGTAAATAACGCAGTTTATGCGCATAAATATTTGCAGCCTAATATAATGGTTCGTTCTGCCCTAAAAACAGGACAGAACAATGAGTACTAAAAACAATCGGGCCACCGCGCCAAAAATTGAACCAGAGTTTAATCGAGCCGAGCTTTACAGGGCTTTGGATATTGCCAGCAGCTTGGGGCTGATCAAACGCGCGGTGCGCGACACAGCCAAGCAGCTCGTGCGGTTTATTCCGATCTCGGCGCAAAAGCCTATCAGCCCGGTACGGGTGGGCAGACTGGCCGCCGAGGAAGGCGCTTCAACGCGCACGATATATAACCATATCCAAACACTTATTCGCGTCGGCTTTGCCCAAAACCGTACATTGGACGGGGGACACCGAAGCTTTGATCACGAGTTTGGAGAAATCACATTCATATCCGGGATTGATTTGAGTCCCCTTGAAGATGCTTTACCACAACTTCTGCACGCCTGGGCGCTACGAGAGGCAGAACGGACAGAGAAAGACGCGGTTCGCAAGCGTATCTCTGTTGTGCGCCGGCGCATTAAGGTGGCCATACGCAGCCTGGACGCGGTACCGGACGCCATTCTGGAGCGCTTTGACGCACTCCCCAGACGTATTGCAAATCTGGGCACAAACGAGCTGCTAGAGTTACTCACAATTTCTGTAGATATTCTTGAGGAGCTCAAGAGCTTAATCGTTAAATGTAAGAATAAAGAGTCTTACCAGTCGGAAAATAATGACCTACTATATACAAATACAAATAACTCCATTGTAATATGTAATAAGGGCAAACCCCTTATTGAAAATGCAAAAGAGACTTTAGAAGCGGAAATCCCGAGCATCCCCGATACCTCTGATCCAGCGGAGAGCACAGAAAAAACTACAGATGAGGTTATCAGCCTTGATCTTGTTGCGAATGCGGCCCCACCCGAGTGGATTGAGGATATCAAGGCTCTTTACGGTGATGTGACATGGCAGAATCTGCACTATGTGGCAGCGGCCAGAGCAGATGCTAACGGGATTTATGCAAGTCTTTGGTCTGACGCGGTTGCATCATTCGGGCAAGACATCCCAACCATTCTGAGTTTGGTGTTAGACCATTACGGCCCAAGTGGAACAGATCACATTAAAAACCCGATTGGCTGGCTGAAATCCATGCTCAAACGTGTCGAGGCTGGGCAAGCGAACCTGGGTAAGTCGCTCTTTGGCATCGTCGGGCAGAGCTAAAATGAGCAATGATGAAATTCTTGAATCGGGCGTGAAAACGTTAAAGAAAACCGGTAAATTCTGCACTCTCTACGGCACCACGACGGACAAGCTGCTGACCCGCGCTCAGACATAGAAAAACGTGGTCTATTGCAGATAGATGGGAAGCAAGTCTCCCCAGTCTAACCTAAAACCATAGCTATCCCATGCCGCCTAAAGGCGTGGGATTTACTGATCCCCTATCGGGTACTTTAAATAACCTAATATAACAATATGCTTACACTTGCGTTATTAAGTTTTTCGATGTAAGCCAGTTTTAAGAAGTTTAGTAATATAATAGATGGGTCTCATGAGTGAGACCTTAAAGCATCAGAGAAGTATATCGTTGATAACGCTTGAAGGACTCCGTGATTTTGTTAAGTCAAAGACACCATTTGAATATGAGTTTGTACTTGTTGGGTTTTCGGCCGCATCAGGCGTTCCTCAATACCAAATGCTTGTTTACGCAAAAGATGAAAAATACATATTGGTTGTATCAAAAGTTGATAAAGCGGGGCCAAAAATTAGATTACTTCTTCTTTATCCAGCTATCACATCTATTCATCAAGAGTTTGGTAAGGGTAGTCCACTACGGGTTTCTACGAATAAAGAAAACGTTTGCGAAAAAATCGTGTGCTATAGTGCGTTTGTATCGCTAAAAAAATCACCCACGCCACTCTTACTTGCGTCTCTGTTTTTACTATATACATCCCCCACCCAAGCCGAAGTCCTCACGTTTGCGAATGATACAACCCGCCAGTCCAACCTAAGCGCTGGCGTTCTTAAATTCGACACCAACGGTCATTTCATCACCTCTGAACTACCCCACCAAACTAATAACACGGCTACGGTATCGCCCTCCGTTTGGAAGGCGCAGTCAGATGAATACCTCACAGACGTGATTAAACGCTGGGGTAAAGAGGCGGGCTATACAGTCATCGCAACTGGCACGGGCGCTTGGCAGCTCAAAGTACCCCTAACAAAAGTCGGCAGTTTTGAAGAGGCCCTCGAACACGTGATCAAAGGGTTTAGCTCTCAAGGTCATCCGCCATCCGTGCGTGTCTTTTCAAACAAGGTTATCAAGATTGGATCAGCTCTGTGAACAAGCCATATTATAGAGCTGAACGACTTAATTTTGGTCATGTGCTTTTCCAGAATGCACAAGCTACGCATATGCGGTCTCTGAACTTCTCGCGCATGAAATGCGCTGTCAGTCCAGCGAAGCACATGAGATATGATATCAAAGAAAAGTCGTTCAGCTCTAATTTGGGGCGCTTTGCCCGCCTTATGGTTGCTACGGCTCTATGTGGTGTTCTTGTGGCTTGCCAAACAACCAAAGACGCAAACAATGCAGTTGCTAAAATCAGCAATCTGACAGCAGAGCAACAACGCCAGCTACGTGCAGCACAGCGCGGCGAAGTCCTGTTCGAAGCACAGCCTTATTATGGTGAAGCCGTAAAGGTTGATCACGGAACACGCAGCGGTAAGCCCTTACCAAAAAAACTGGAAGGCGCGCGCGGCTTTAAGGCCGATCTTAAAAAACCAACAGACATTGATGCTATCGCAAAATACATTGCAAGCGAAACAGGTATTCCTGTGAATATTCGCAAGCGCACTTTAACGCCCACTGGCGACTTGATGGGTTTTCCTATTGGCGGGGCACTCAAAATAACCCATGAAGGCGCACTTTCAAAGTTCCTGGATATTGTCTCTGCCCGTATGGACATCGGCTGGAAGTATGATGGCACAGCCATCACCTTCAACCGTATGGTTACAGAAACCTACAAGCTGCCCATTCCTGCCAATTCTACAGAGTTCAGCACATCTGTTGCAGGTGTCAGCGGTACATCAGGCGCAACACGTTCCGTGTCTTTAACCAAGAAGACATCACAAGACCCATGGGCAGAACTTGAGGCTGCTCTAAAACCAGTGGTTCCGTCACCAGCGTCTATGACCTTAAGCAGGAACGCAGGTCGCGTAACCATCTTTGGCCCACCGTCTGTCCAAAAGGCGGCGCAGCGTGTGATTAAAGATTACCAGATCACCTATGCCACACGCATTGGCTTGGAAGTGGCTATCTATTTTGTGGATGCCGATAAATCCGATGACTTTGGCGTTGGCCTTAATCTGGTAAAAACAGACGGCGGCAATACGGCAGGGTTACTTGGTGCGGCAGGTGCGGTGACTGGCAATGGTGTTATAACACTCTCACGCGGCAATTCTGCGGTGAACTTCAAAGCCCTGGCAACCAATGGGGCTGTGGTGGATTACCGCTTAGGCAGCACGATAGCCCAAAGCGGTGTTGTGTCTCCAATTGTTTTAACCCGCTCTACAAACTATGTGGCGCGCACTAAAACAACAACAAGTGACAGTGGCAATACAACGGAAGTGCAAACCGCCACCGTTGACACAGGTGTTTCCATACACGCCCTGCCGCGCCTTATTGATAACAACCAAATTCAGCTTTCACTGACCATTTTGCAAAATGATTTGACCAGCCTGAACAGCTTTACATCAGGGGGAAGCACGGTTCAGCTTCCTGTGATTGATCAACGCGCCATTCAAAACGACAGCGTGTTAGCCCCGGGAGAAACCTTAATTCTCTCGGGCTATGAACAAGAGGTTGCAAGACGCACGCAAGCTGGCACGGGTATTGCAAAATTTATAGGCCTTGGGGGCAGCAATAAATCACGGGTTCAGAAAATCCGCATGATTGTTTTTGTGCGCCCCTCCCTCATTGCCCATAGCCGGGGGGGCAAGTAATGGACGCAAGATTAACAAGCTACGGCGGAATTCCATGTCTGTGCAATCTACAGTGGGAGCTTAAATCTGATAATATTGCTTCGCACCTGACGGGTAAATCACAACTCGAACTGACTTGGGGTAACCGCACTGCATCAATAAAAGGCAGGGATGGATTTGTCGGGCTCCCGCCGCTACTGGCTCTTGTTGTGTCTGAACTTGATCAGGAAGAACAAGATGGCAGTGTTTTGATTGCTTTTGAGGACAAAAGTAACGCAATCTGGCTGACTGCAACACTTGAGAAAGGACGGCCTGCGTTAGAGCCTGAGCATATTTTTGAAACCAGGTCCGACCTTCTACAATACATTGCTGAACTGCCAAAGAGCAGTCACAAACGTATTCTATATTCCGATGGCTTAACCAACGACATTAATACGTTTACCCCAATAGCCGTTTTGCGAGATCCAAAGCTGGATCCAAGAGAGTTCGCAGGGTTTAAGCCGCGCAAGCCGCTATTCTCAAAAACGACAAAGCGCATTTTAGGGGGCCTTGCAGTCGTGGTTGCATTATCCGCGAGCGGTCAATTCGGGTGGAAATGGTACAGCTATGTACCGGCGGCCGCAAAGCTCCAAACTGTAATATATCCATATGTTGAAGACGTAGAAGCCTTTGCCAAAGGGTGTGAAGCGGCGTTCTCTCAAAGCTGGCCAACGGTACCAGGCTGGAGTTTGGTTAATGAAGGATGCGCCACACAGCTCATGGACGACCCACAATTGCGCGGCATTCTAAAAGAACCGGCGGCGGCGTTTAAGGTGTTCACCCTGAATCCAAAGCATAACGAGATTTTATCTGCGCGTGCCGCAGAGCTGGTCTATGCGGATTGGCCGCACAAAACGCAGGTTTCTGACAAAACGCTTTTGGTCTTTATACCGTTTGACGTAGGCTTAAAGCCTTATACGCAGGTTAAAGATCAAACATCCAGCGAAGCTGCGCCTTCAATAAAATACAGGATTGAAAACACGTTTTTGGGCATTGAGGATGGTATCCGTCAAGGCGACATTAATGGTGTTTCGACCGTTACAGTGACCACGTCTGCCGCATTAGGCGAAGTCTTACGCCGTGTCTCCAGTCTTAAAACCGCGAGTATCAAAAGTTTGAGCCGCGTAAAGCGTCACATCAAACTCACGTTCAAAGAGCTTGAAATCATCCACCGGGTTGCGCCGCATTCAGAAGAGGAAACACCAGCTTAATGTTTAAACTTGTCGATCATATTTTAAAGCGTGCCGCCCGTATTCTAAAAGCGTCTACAGCCTCTGCGCTGTGCTTGTTGTCACTGCACTCTGTTGTTGTGGCTCAAGAGGATGAAGCCGCGCATGTGCGTTTCGGTATAACGGCCAACTACGCCGACCTTCTGACGTTCACCTATTCGGATATGCTCTACAAGATGCAGGTTTGGGACGCTAGCTCTGGCGGCCAGGATGCCTTGGATACGCTAGAGACAAGCGATGTAATTCCGGAAGGGTTTTTTCCGCGTCTTGATGGCCGCAAAGTAACCGACTGGGGAGTGCGTGCGCGTCTATGTGACGACTTTCTGGTGGTTTATTATGCGACGAATAACTTCAAGTCGAACATCAAGCCTGCCCAAATCCGTGCCGCTCAACGCGTGCGCTACATGCGCGATGGCAGGGTGAACGTTTCAGGTGCGCCAAGGCTTCTTGGTCTCATTAATGAAAATTCCTTAACCACACAATTAGGCAAGGAAATTCCAATACCGGCCTGTATAGATACTGACTACGCCACCCCCTTACCGCGCGGCGGGGTGGCGATGATGGGCAATGCTATTGCAAAGGGCCTGTATTTCCAAACTCTGGAGTTTAAACGGTTTCGCACAATACCCTGTGAGAGCCCGAAGCTTGGCGTTGGTATTCGTCAAGAGCGCACGACATTCAAGCCCGTTAGTCGAACCAATAAACTTGTTGGTGAAATAACGCATAGCGCGTGGACGGCCGTGCCAGGGCGCACGCATTGTCGGGAGCCAAGAGATGCCTGGTTTTATGCGCCTGATCAAACGTGTCAAAAAACAGTTGCCGGTAAAGTGCACCCTGCAGCGGCGACTTACCGGTATCGCACGAAAGAAATAAAAAACCCGGATGACCCGTATAAGGTTATCACCGTGGTTGTTGATAAAAACGGGTCTTTAACATCAAATCCACGCGGTGAATTGTACTTTGATTTTTGTGATAGTGCGCCCGTTCAGTTCAATGTTGATACAGACTTCACCAAAACCGAAGAAACCAGACAATTGGCCTGCCAGGATGTTTACCCGGTGCCAGCTTACAGAAGCGTAATCAAGTATACAGATGGCACATACATCGAGCAGCGTTTCAAGAAAGTGTTGACGCAGTCATACGACTGGGACCGTGCCCCCATTGATGTAACATCCTATACGGATTGGCAAGTTAAAGAAGATACCTGTAGTCGGCTCTTGCGCCATCACGAAGTTGTAAAAACAAAGACCGCAGCTTGCACAAAAGCAGGTGACATAGGCTCGATGAACTATGAGAGCCTTGAGAAATACTACAAACAAGATTTTGCCACCTACGGTTATGAAAGAACCTACGCGAGTTCTCATCAATTTATACGCCGTGGTGAGTGGACGCTGAAATCAAACACCTGCCGCAGACCCGCACCGCCGCGGAAGAAGCCAAATCTATACAAATCCTGCCATGAGGGTCTCTGTACTTACTTCACCCTCGACGGCTGGGGCCGGGATTCTGCGGTCACCCGCCGCGTCACCGAAAATGGTCGCGATCTTGAGTTCGGCGGGGATGGTAATGGCGCGGGTAGCGGTGAGGGGGGTGGTAGCAATGGTGGTGGCGGTGGCGATGGTTATTAACATGAAAAAAATAACATATGAAAAGGATAAAACAATGCCCATTAAAAACACATTACTGACTCTGTCGCTGGCTTTAGCCGTCACAGCACCTGCCGTGGCGCGCGAAGAAGCTCCGATTATCTATTCCAATATGACAACCACACAAATGTCTACACTTCTTCATAATGTTGGGTTTTTAGGGATGTTTGATTGGGTGGACAAAAACGATAAACACCGAGGCTCTGTCTATTACAGGTGGTCTGCGGGGGGTGGTGTCGGATATTCTTGCCGTTTTAATACTGAGTATAGACAATACAAATCTATAAAATTTAAAGAATGGTCGGACATTCAAAAATCCCGCGCTTTCCGTACTAAATACCCTGTTTGGATAGGTAAAGGTAAGTCTGGAAAGAGTGGGTATGCATCACTTAGATATTCCCCTGATGATGGCGGCCTTAACTACTATTCGTATTATAAGCGTTCAAAAGATTGGAAATCTACGCGAGTAGGCCACCTTCAAAAACGCATCCCAGCGGTTGTCTATAAGCTGTGCCCCAAGTTTCCATCTGCGAAAAGCCTTGGAGCGGAAATCAACCATAAGCAAACGTCTGACAATTACTTCGAGCTGCTAAAGCAAGACCCGGGCGAGCGCATCAAACGGCCTGATCTTGTCACGGAAGATCCAGTCATCCGCTATTAACAGCGCGCCTTGCGGGCACCACCCGCAAGGCGGCTCTTTTGGCCAGCATATCCTCAACGCCCCGTAATTAATTAATTAAAGAAAGCCCCGCCATGTTTTTAAAGCCCTCAAAGTCTTTGCGCCAGGCGCAATCCATCAGACTGCCTTTGCTGGCTTTAGGGCTTATTGCATCCCTGCCATCGAGTGTATATTCAGCGGAAAATCCGGCCGTTAATGCCGCAGAAAATTTGCGGGTGACAACGGAAATGGTGATCGGAAGCTGTCCTGTTGATCAGTTTCGCAATGCGTACCGGAACCTCATTGAGGACCGCGAATTATATAACATGAGCGAAGCCGAAAAACAGATGCTTTTGGTCTGCACGGAACGTAATGCAATCGTGAATGACTATATTGCTGCCGTTGAAAATATCATCGCCAAATTGCAGGATTTGGCAGACTTGAATACACAAACACAAGACAGTCCAAACGGTGCCGCAGAACCCTTGGAAACAGTTAATCCTGGCCCTTCATCAGGGGCAGTCACCAGTTTGCCGTCACAGGCCACAGTGCCTGAAGCAAACCCCGCCCGCTCAGCAACACCCGAAGCAGTTGAGGCGCAAGAGCAAGCGACAGGCTTTTTGACAGGCTTTTTGTCAGGCACCAATGGCTGCACGCCCCGTTATTCAGTCATTGCCACAGGTGGAAACGCGGAACGGAACACGGCCATGATTGCCGATGAACGCGCCGGCGACAGTTATCATGTAACCGTTGGTGATACGCTGCCGTGTGGCGTCAAGGTTCTCCGCATTGGTGATGAAGTTATGGTCAGCGATACTTTAGGCGATCACGTTCTGCCCCATGTCAGCGACGGTTGGGAAAATAACGACGCAGGCGGGTATGCAGACGATGAATTCATCTTCTTCAAGATTGAAGTCAAGCAAACCGAACAGGGCGTTGACCCCTTAAAAACCGCCCCGGAAACGAAAGTCTTTGACGGGCGCGCATTAGAATGATGTTTGAACGGTTCATCAAAGTAAAGTCCAGGCAGACTGCAAACGTACTGGAAAACGGCATTTTAGACGTGGGTTCAGAACGGTTTCGCAGACTCTGTGCCGTGCATGAAAACGGCACATATACTATCGCCACTGGCTATATGCACGATGATGACTATATTATTGAACGCAATGCGCTTTTGAACAAAGGCCTTATTCCAGAGGCTACAGTGAAGCGCACCGCTGCAATCGAAGATATTGCCAGACTCTATGGGCGCAGTGGGGGAAGTGAACACACGCCCCGGTCTATTGTCGAGGCGACCACACCCGCATCACAAAAGCTTATCAAGCTCGTGGAAGAAGTCGCGCGTGCACGCGCCAGTGATTTTAAAATCACCCAACACGATTTAAAGACAACAATCCGCGTTAAAATAGCAGGGGAATGGCAAAACCTGGGCGATCCATGGACACCGGAAGAAGGCATCCAGGCCTTAACCTTTGCCTTTGACGCAGCACAAACCGGTGCAGGTCACACCTCAATGCAAAAAATGCTTATGCAGTCGTTTTCCATCAACCATAAGCCAGGGTTTCCACTCCCGGACAATGTCATCAAGCTACGTGGTCAAAAAGGCTTCCACGAAAGCACGTCTGACATTGGACAGCATATGGTGTTTCGTCTGTTCTATTCTGACGATGATCCGGTTGCAGGTAACCTGGACGATCTCGGGTTTGATGACGAGATTATGGCGGTTCTCAAAAATGAACGTGCTTCAAGGCAGGGCTGTGTCATCATTGGCGGATCGACAGGGGATGGAAAGTCCACAACGCTTATTCGCACCATTGACCGTATTTCCACAGAATGCGCCGGACGTATTGAAATCGTCACGGTTGAAGATCCCGTCGAATATGTCTCGAAGGCCGAAGGCGTTACCCAGATACCGGTAAAATCCGCAGGGGATGGCGAAGACCGCAAAGCTGAATATAGAAAGACCTTAATGCACGCTATGCGTATCAACCCTGATATTTGCGTGATGTCAGAAATCCGCGATGTTGGCGCCGCTAAAGAATTCATGCAATTTGTGGCTTCCGGGCATAAGGGCTATACGACACTTCACGTCACATCTGCCAATAAGATACTGTTCCGCCTCATTGAAATGGGCGCGTCTGCCAGTGAATTATCAGGCGGCGACGACATATCGCTCTTGATGAAACAAACCCTCATTCCGCTTTTGTGTGAGCATTGTAAAACCCCGCTGAACCCAGCCGCCGCGCAGGACATTATGACGATGTATGGCCTTGCGCACGGTAGAGATGAACGACTTGATTTCAAAGAAAAGCCGTTCATCTCCAGCACACTCTATCAGCGCAACACGTCAGGCTGCGCGCAGTGTTCAAACTACCCGACAGAGTTGGGGAAGAGAGCCTGGGCTGGTTATTCGCGCCTCACGGCTGTTGCGGAATGTATTGTGCCCGATGATGACTATTTCAAGTTTGTTTCAAAACAAGATGAAGCTGGCGCGCGAAAGCATTGGCTAAAGCCTAAAAGCAAAGGTGGATTAGGCGGGATAACCATAAGCTATAAGCTCGCAAAACTTCTGTCCTCAGGCGTTGTGGATGCAAGTGATGCTCAAAAACGTGGTTTGAAACCCGTCATCAACAGGGAAGCTCAACAATGAAGATCATTGAAACACTCGGATTTAAACTGCGCCGCCTCGCGTTTACCAAAGCAGTGCGTGTCGAAACGTGGCAATTGCTTGCAGATTTAACGCAATCTGGCATGCCTTTTTCAGAGGCCCTTATGACGGCCGCCAATGTTTATAAGCAACGCGGTAAATCAAATGTTTATCATATCCTGCTGGATTTACGTGCCGCCCTCCCGCACAATAAATTATCAACCGTAGCGGCACTCTATGCCCCGGGTGGAGAAACACTCCTGATGACAGGTTACGGTGAGGCCGATACACACCGGTTGTTTGAAGGTATGGCGCGTATTGCGCGTGCCGACTTAATGATTACCCGCGCCATCACCAGTGCCGTGACCGGCCCCATTGTTCTTTTTTGTATTCTGTCAGGCATTCTTTATATTTCCGGTGCGCAGCTTTATCCGTCGTTCACAGAACTAAGGCCCATTGAGCAGTGGCCAGCGACAGCGAGAATATTTGCTCAATTCACTATTTGGTTTGCAAATACCGGCTATGTTCTTGCCATTATATTTGCGGCAATTGCGGCAATTCTGTCCTGGGCGGTACCCTCCTATACATCTCGTGGGCGCACAAAGCTTGATCGCCTCCCGCCGTTTAATTTTTACAAATTACGCATGGGAGCAAGCTTTATCTTTGCGGTTGTTGAAGCCGGACGTATGGGCCAGCAAATAAATTCCAGCTTCCTCTATAAAATGGCTCAAAACGCTAGCCCCTACATACGCACACGCATTACCGGCATTGGAAAACTGCTTGGGTCTATGTCGTTAGGTGACGCTGCTATTAAAGCGGGGCACGAGTTTCCAGCGCGTGATCTCAATACAATTTTAGCGGCCTTCTCAACCCAGGAAAACTGGCTCGAAAGCCTGGCTAAATTCGTGGACCGCTGGCTGGAAACTGTCGAAGTGCAAGCCAAAAGAACCGCAGCTTTTTTGAATATTTTACTCATGTCATTGGCGGCCATCGCAATTGGCCTTTTGATGAGCAGCATATTTTCCATCACCCAAACCCTAGCTTACTAAGAAAAGGAAACGCTATGACGACAAATACCCCCCTAAAACCTCATCCACCCGAGAAACAATGCGCCAAGCTTAAAAAGCCATTTGCCAGACGCAAGCGTCGCGGGTTTATTTCCATTGACTTCATGTTTGTACTCGGCATGATTATTTTGGGGACTGTTAGTGTTATAGCACTTGGCAGCACAATGCAAAAAAGCTGGCGTGCCACACAACTGACAACCCAGATAACGCAAATTGTCGGTGGTTTACAACGTGCCTACGCATCATCACCATTGTATGACACAGGCCCCCTTATTGATGTGCTTGATGGTGGTGGCGATATTCCACCGGCTGCTCGTGTTGAAGCAACCAATGGCGACGTCACTATTGTAACGCCTTATGGCGGTCTCGTTGAAGTGGAAGGTGCGGCTAATCGTAAGACAGCAACAGTTACGATCAACGACTTACCACAAGAAGCCTGTAACCGGTTTTTAGAAGGCTTTGTCGGGCTTAGTGTCAAAAACACTGACATGATAAGTGTTACCGTTGGCAGTACCAAGCAGACTCTTCCTTTAACACGAGCACTCATATCTACGGCCTGTACTTCTAGTGCGGATGACAACGATGTTGCTATCGTTTACTAGAGTGTCTCCTGCTTGGCGCATTGCCTCACAGTCACTGTGGGGTCGTGTGCTGGCATGGAATCTAAAGCCAAAACATTCTTTAAAAGAACATTGCGTCATGCCAAGACGCAACAGACGTGGATTAAACCTAATCTTTGTCAGTGTTTTAATGGTGGCCGTTGTTTTGTCTTTGAATGTGTATGTGCAGCAAATGGTTCGCACAGAACGCACAATACGCGCTGGTGAAATCGCCACTCACCTCACAAACCTTGCGCCTGGTCTTGATTTTTGGGTGCATTACAACCGCACAAAGGTGGACACTATGCTTGGCGAAAACGCTGCCATCAGTATTGATGCCAGTGATATGGCCCACCCTATAAACGTGGCGGAAACGTTTATAGCGCGCAACCGCAACAATTGGGACATCAACTATGTTATTCTAAAGATTGTAGGCGAACTTCATCCCTTCGGTGTGATTGTCGCACGGCCTACATCCACAGCGTCCCGGGCGCTATCCTCATTGGTGCAGCTTAAAATAAGCCAACGCACGCGGTCGTCCCAAACAGGGGCACCGTATAGCTTTGACTATTTGCGCGACCTTCTTAAACCCGAAGGCATCGCTTTAGCCCCCCACGATATTGCATTCTTCAGCTACAACTTTAATGGCTTAAACACAGATTACGTTTTGAGGCAGGCGTTTGCCGGCATTCCAGCGAGTGTAATGGCAACTGATGTAACGTTTATGAACACATCTGCTAAGAAAAAAGTTAAATATAGCGTCAAGAATGTCAAAGTGGCGGATGCAAAAAACACAGATGCAAAAAACACAGAGATTACCAAAATAGTCCCGCCTGATCCAAGTCCAGACAGCGAAGATACTGATTTTGGGGTTGGTTTTTACGCGCGGAAGGTTGCGGGCGCAACCCTCAACGTCACTGATTTATCTGTGCTGGGTCAAGTATCTGGTAAAAATATGACCGCCAGTGTTTTGAATGCCGAGGATTTAACTGTATCCGGTGCGACGTCTGCAAGGACACTCACAGTTTCTAAACCGTCAACGCTCAATGCAGTGACCGTTCAAAACAGATTTACGGCAACCGGTGTTGTGACCGTTCAAAACAATATTGCGCTTACGGGTGTAATTAACACGGATATTGCCATTGTTGAAAAAATCACCAGCGAAAATCTTATGACCGCAACAACCGCCAAAGCAGGGTTATTAACGTCAAAGGGTATCACTGTGAAAGGTACCTTTAAAACGGGGAGTTGTCGGGGATGTTGAACTTACAGCGCACAGGGTTGCAGGACGTTGATACAGCGGCCAGTGCCACAGCCAGTGCCACACGCGGCGCAGCATTAACCGGAATTGCCTTAAGATATAAAACCGCGTCCCCCCATAGGGCCACAAAATCTTTTGCACGCAGATCAAGGCGTGGCTTCACCCTCATTGAAACCAGCCTCGCTATTGGCATAACCGTTGTTGCACTCAATGCAGGTTTGCAATTCTGGTCTCATTACGTGTTTCGGAAATCGCTTGATACAGAAGCGCGGCAAGTCATTGAACTTGCCGCAGCGGCAAAGCACCATATTTTGTTCAAACTCGACCAATACATCAGTTGGACGCGCCTTACTCCCACTAAAACATATGATTTAACCATCGATGATTTGACCGGGACTGAATCCTACCGGCTAACAGCACCGCGCACGACTGTCCGGCGTAGAGATTTATCGGTCTTTCTTTGGTCGCCTACACCGACATCTCTCGTGATTGTCACACAGGCGAAGTTCCCGGATGGTGTCACTGGCAGACTTGGCGCACCGCGCCATACGAGCACGGGCACACCAATCGGCTGGGTGCCGCCTTACGCACCAACACGCCTTGAAGGTGCAGGTTTGTACTATGATATAACCAAGCTGCAAAATGCAGGCCGGGTGTTTAAACCAGGTGATTTTGTATCCGTTGAATATATCTCGAATAAGCGCAATGTTTTACCGTATTTGCACCGCATATCAGTTCCGGAAAAACCAAAGCTGAACAGAATGGATACAGATCTGGATATGAACCACAACAGCCTGTTGAATGTCGAGAACATCACCGCAGAAATTCTAGCGGTTACAGCCACCCTAAATGCAGAAAAAATCACAGGTGATTTAACCGTTTTGGGCAAGGTCACTATTGAAGGGGACATTGACATTGGCGAAACACTTGATGTTTCCGGCGGCACTGTTATTTCCAATGGCATGACAGCAGGTAATTTAACCGTTGCTCAAACGTTAACGACAAAGCGTGTTACTGCCACAACCGTAACCACAGGTGGCCTTACTGTTGATACTCTGGTTGCGAAGGACAGGATCACAGGGACGGCATTAAATACAAATACGCTGGTCGCTAACAGCCTTGCAGTTGATCACGGCACAGCAAAACTGATTGAAACGGATACACTCTTGGTCAATGGCAAGACAACGACCAAGGATGTCGTCACAACAACATTAACAACGGGGAGTTGCACAGGATGCTAAACAGGATGCTAAACACGACTGAGACGGCAAGCCGCAGGCCGCGCAGGCTTTTATTGAAATCTATGCTTACACCCGCTTGCTGCGCAGCAGCATTGTTCACCTTCACAAGCCCGGTGACGGCCCAGGATGAACCCCTAAAAGAGATTTACGCTCAAATTGAACATATCAAGGCTGGCAACGAAGAGTTGCGGACACTTTTGGTGGAACAAAGCGCATTACTCGATTTAGCCAAAGAGGATCCAACCGCCGCCCGAAATTCTCTGAAACCCTATTCTGAATGTATTAATTCTGTGCTAAAGCCCTACTGCCCGTGGTTCAGAGCAAGCTTTAAGCCAGAAATAACAGGTGGAAATTGAAACTTACGAAAGGATATTCATATGGCGCGCGCTATTTCTAAAAAATCACTCCTTGAAGCCCTTGCTCAAGAAACAGGTCATACCCAAAAAGACTGCAGTGCGTTTTTGACACATTTGGCAGAGATTGTGACAAAACGTATTGTGGCAGGTGATGCCGTGGCTTTGCCTCTTATAGGGCAGAGCCAGACTGCGGCGCAGGGGCTGCCAACTGTATTACGAGTCTTAAGGGGTTCTATGACTAAAAATACAGAACACACAATTTAAAAACGGGCGCGGGGATTTGCCATGGATGATTTCTTAACAACGGCTCTTTATGAGCCTTATCTCTTTATTGCTCTGCTCTATGCGGGGCTTGCCATTACCATTGTCTATAATGACATCACTTGCTTTGAAATCGACATACTGGCTGTTTGTGCGGCTGCAATTTGCGTTGCCAGCTTACTGCTTACCGTGGATATAAACATCATCAACAACCTCTATGCGGCAGGCATTATGCTTATTCTGGCGGCCCTGGGGCGCCGCTTCTACAGCAAGGGCTTTGGCCTTGGTGATTATTACCTTTATGCGTTTATGGGATTTGCCAGCGGTCTTGCGCTGTTATGGCTTATGGTCAGCGTTAATATCATACTGGGACTGGTCACATCAGCAGGCTACAGTAAAGCACGTAAAAAACCTTTATTTCGATCAAGCTTTCCTGCTGCCGTTCCAGGAGTGATTGCGGCTACGGTCTGTCTTGCCGCGCAATTTTTTGCTCCCAATAGTGTGCAAGCGTTTTCCTCCAGCTTGGGCTTTGGGCTGATTGAGGCGCAGTTACGCGATATTATTATGCCACGTGCTGCAGAAACGTTCATTGCGTTTTCAGCTATCATAGCAAGTGCACTTGTGTTGGTGCGCCGTGCTTTGGGGGATAAACGCATCTCATGGTGAAATTTACGTCCGTAAAAATGCTTCGCTTTTCCAACACACACAGCTGCGGGGCAGGGTTACTTGTTTTATGGTACTGCGTGTCCCGTTTATTCGGAAACCCGATACGTTCTCTTTGCGCAAGTCTTTGTCTCTGCCTTGCGCCACAGGCGGGGCAAGCACAAGACCGCATTACCGGCGTCGTATCCATCATTGATGGTGATACTTTTGAAATCCATGGCAAGCGTATCCGTCTTGCGGGGATCGATGCTCCTGAAAGCAGCCAGAATTGTTATACGGAACATGGTACCCCATGGCCCTGTGGTCAAAAGATTGCCAATAACATATCAAGCTTGCTTCGCCGAAAGACTATCACGTGTGACATCAGTGGTGAAGATCGCTACGGCCGTTACATCGGCACCTGCTTTTATAAGCACAAAGACATCAATGCCATGATTGTTCGTGCAGGGCTGGCGATGGCTTATCGAAAATACTCACCTGCCTATATTGAGCATGAAGAAACTGCCAAAGCCAGAAAGAGAGGTATTTGGAAGGGACCTTTTATTGCCCCTTGGGATTGGCGAAAGGGCGTGCGGGTTGACTAACGTTGTAGTCAATCAATATCCGGGGAAGCCTGGCAAGGACGTATACTTTAGCGGATCCCATCAGCGTTTCGCCCATGCAGAGCGCAGCCTTTGGGTAAGCGTTTTGCTGGCTATGGTTCATGATCTCCATGTGGGCAATTACAAAGACCGGACGGATGCTGAACGTTGGGTGGGTACGTTTCCAACTGCGGATTTTACGCTTGTGGTTACTCTTGCCGGTTTAGAGCCGGACAGTGTGTGGGAGCGTCTGCGGCATGTCTGTGCAATGACGACTAAAGAGCGACGACAGTTTGCGCACCGTAATGGGAGTTGGAATTTTGGGGTGAAGGGGCGCAAGGAGATTGCGGCGTGATGGGGGCAGTGGCATTAGGTGGGGAAGACCGTAGTGGTATTATACACGCACCACGTTCTTAAAGCGGTGCGTGCCTCATTTGCCTGGAATGTTTTTGATGATTTACAGCTTTTGAAGCTTATTCCTGAAAGGTTTAAGGATGAGGGTATCCCCACACTTAATGTCCGAGGTTATTTTGATTACGATATGGCCATTATTCCAAGTGTAGGCATTGGCTGTATATTTTTTTTAGCACTTTGGCACAATATAATGTGGGTGTGCGTGGCTGACTTGTAGTTACTGGCTTCATTGTGCGTATTATCTTTTGACATGTTCATGTTTCCTTAGATGTGTTTTTTGAGGCTCATCCCCAAATTAAACGTGATTGGTGCCCCGTCAGACCAGAGACAAGCCCCTGCCCTGACAGGACTTGCGCTGTTCGCGCAGAAGGCCCTAACACAGACAAAAAGAATTTTACCCACAACCCAACACTACGATCCCTGAAGTCTTCGTTTATGGGCTGCTTTGGAAATCGCTGGCACTCCCAAGGTCGTGTCTGCGCAATTTCTGGATAAAGTTCTTTTTGTCGTTTCAGGCTAAACTGTCGGACGTCTATCGACAGCTGCGTGTGGACAGGGTATTTGCTCTTAAAAAACAAGGGATGTAATTGTCAGAGATTGCCAGCCTAATAGGGTTCACCACTGCACTCATGAACAAGGATATGCGTGAGCTGCCTCAATAACAGACCAGCGCGGCATCAAGGCGCAAAAACACACGAAGGACGCAGCATGGCTAAAACATCTGGCCCCAAACCCGTTGCCTCGGCAAGGCCTATAAATAGGCCTGAGAGAGGGCCGGCAAAGATGACCCATGATTACCTGTTCCGGGTTCTTCTGGAAGACCCCGGGCGCGCGGCCACGCTGTTGCGGGAATATCTGCCACCGGCGTTGAGTGCGCGGATGATCGATGAACCGCCCAAATTGCTGGATGGCACCTATGTGGATGAGAACAGCCGTATGACGCAAAGTGACCGGCTGTTCGAGGTCAGGTTGACCGATGGTCCGCCTGTCATGATATACACTTTGGTTGAGCATAAATCCGCGCCTGAATACAGCACGCCCTTGCAATTGCTGGGTTATTTGGTGCGCATCTGGACGCGCTACGCCGAGGGCAAAGCCGCGAAGCTGTCCGCTTTGCCTGTGATCGTGCCTCTCGTTTTTTACCACGGGCGCAAATCGTGGACAGTGCCGCAGACCTTTGGCGAGATGGTGCAGTCGGATGCGGATACAGCAGCCTTTGTGCCGTCCTTCCGCTATGATCTGCATGATCTGGGTGTTGGGCCGCACCAGAAACTGTCCAGCGATGCGCCGGTGCGGGCGGTTCTGACCGCCTTGCGCTATGTACAGCGCAATGATGAGGTGACCGTCGGGGTTCTGACGGCGCTGCTGCGCGATCTGCCGGACGGAACGGACTTGGAACGGATCGTGTTTCGGTATATCGTCGAGAAATACGAGGTGTCGCAACCCGTGTTCACAGCGGCACTGGACACTGCAAAGGATGATGGAGGTAAAGCACTGATGGGTACAATCGCAGAAACATGGAAGAAAGAAGGCGAGGCTAAAGGTAAGGCCGAGGGGCTTGCCGCTGGTGAAATCCTTGGGCGCGAAAAAGGGCTGGCTGAAGGTGAAGCTAAATCCTTGGTGCGCCTGCTGGTGAAGCGGTTTGGCACCCTGCCCCAGCCTGTGGTCGCACAGATCGCTGCCGGGAGCATTAAGGAGCTGGATCAGTGGGTGGACCGCGTTCTGGATGCCCCTACGCTGGAAGCCATATTCGGGGAGCGGCGCGATCACTGAAATCTACGGTTCAGACGACTCGCAGAATGCGTTTGTACGCGATTTTTGGCGGCATGGACCAAGGTGACTGGCCGCACAGTTTCTTGGGGAACAAGAGTGTCCCCAGAGTTTGATGCTGAATTTAAGCAGGTTGCTTTTGAATAAGGTATGAATAGAGCAGATGTTAGTTCGCTTTGGAAATTCTTTGGCAACGGAGCCCGTTTTTGGATCAGTATGCAACGAAATTGCGATCTGGCAATTGCTAGGCAAAATGTTGATACATCCGAAATTAAACCGTTTGCGGTCTGAGAGAGCTTATGGAGGGTAATGGGATTTAACCACTATGATGTATTTGAAGAATATTATAATTCAAAACTACGGTCCATTGCGTGACTTGCAGATTGACCTTCCTTTCGATAAAGTGGGCAATCCCAGACCTTTGATATTGGTTGGTTTAAACGGTTCCGGGAAGTCACTTACCTTATCCGTCATACTTGATGCTTTGATTTCAATGCGACAAGTAGTGTACGCTGATGTTCCTGAAATAAAAAAAGATAAGTTATTTAAACCGCTCAGACAGACGATTAGAACACACGGACAAGCCAATTTTTCGCGAGCAGAATGCAGCTTTTCGTGGGCTGATGGTAGCGTGAAATTTACAGAATTGGTCTCGGGAATAATAACTGATGGCTTGTATCCGTTCCCAGAAGATTTTGTAAAACCAGATCATTTCGAGACTGATATATTCAACCGTCATGGCTTGAGTAAGAGCCTATCAATCAAGAATAAGGATATTCTTAGGCCAGCGTTGATAGATACTGTTCTGGCTTACTTTCCGGCTGGGCGTGCCGAGTCCCCAGGTTGGTTGAGTGATGAATCACCAATCACATTTAATATGTCAACTGGATATGTTGATAACGCTGCCTATAGTTTGTGGCGTTCATACTTAGTGGAAAGTGTTTCAAATTGGGTATTGGACGTTGTCTTGGATGCTGAACTCTATGATGTTAAACCGTTAAGTGTAACCTTACCGAACGGCAACCAAGTCCAAGCATATGTGCGCACAGATGGGAAAAACCGCAAGGTTCTGAAACATCTAAACGAGATATTGACACAAATAATTTGTGGGGCAGAAACAATATACAGCACTGTTCGATTGGGGGTTTCTCAGAGAAGTGGAGGTGGTAGGCAAATCCAAGTGTGTGCTACTCGAAAAGATGATGGCAATGAGGACACACTGGCGTTCGACCTAAAAGACCTCTCCACAGGCGAGCTTTCCATTTTTTGTATGTTTGCAGATATTATTCGACTTGCAGAAAGTCAGGAATGGGACGGAAATGATATTGGAGATGTTTCAGGCATAGCTCTCATAGATGAGGTGGATTTGCATTTACATATAAAGCTTCAAAAGGAAATTTTATCAAAACTGTTTGCGATGTTCCCTAAAGTTCAGTTCATTTTAACAACTCATTCACCATTTTTTGTGTTGGGGTCAACGGATATTTCTGCGGAAATCAGAAGTCTCCCTCTTGGGCAGGAAATCCAGCCTGAGGAGTTCAGCGAATTTGACGAAGCCTACCAGGTTTTTGTAGATCAAAATCAGCGATATAAATCCGAATATGAAAACCTAAAGACGAGTTTAGAAGCAAGCCAAAAGCCTTTAATCGTTACGGAGGGCAAAACCGATTGGAAACACCTGAAGTATGTGTTGGAAAGGTTTCAGGCTGACGATGAATTTTTGGATATCGACGTAACATTTCATGAACTTGAAGCTTCCATGGGGAATGGTGAACTTAAAAAGTTATATGAGGCTTCTGTTAAACTCCAGCCCAGTCACCCAGTGGTGTTTTTATTTGATTGTGACGAAAAAAAATATATCGAGGAATTTTCCAAAACTGCCGATGATTTTAAAATCAACGGAAAAGCAATTGGCATGTACTTGGCTGTTCCAGAACACCGTAAGGAAACGCCTGAAATTTACATAGAACATTTGTATACAGATGAGGCACTTCAAACATGCTTGCCTGATACGAAAAAGCGATTGCGTTTTAAACATGAAATCGGATTTGAAGCGAATAAGAAATCGGCATTCATCAAACCCACACCATCCGCGACCTCTATTGAAATTTATGATCAGGACGTGGCTACGATTGGAAATGAAGACGGAACGAACAAAGGAGAATTAGCGATTTCAAAAAATTGCTTCCTTGAGGAGATTGTAAAAAAAGCTATTGGAACCAATTTTGATCTTAGTGGGTTTAAGCCAACGCTCGAGCGAATTCGCGCGGCGATTGCCAAAATCAACGATAAATAACCCGAATTATGGATAAGAACATCAATCCACAAATAATTAACCATTAAATACAACATGTTAGGGGTTGATTTGGGTAGGGGGCGGAATCGTACGCAAAACTGCATGTTGGGGGTATATGACTAAAGGTACGGGATTTTTCAAATGACCTGTTAGTTATTGATATTTCTATATAAAATGGTATCCACTTTTTTGAGCACACAAAAAGGATACTTTTATCTCATTGAAATATAAGAGAAATACATTATCTCCGTTTTCATGTTTTTCTTCGTTGAATGCCGGGCTGAAAGTGGAATGCGCGCTTGACGAAGGTATTTACGAGAAGGGTGTCAAAATCACCAACGCTGAAATGGACAGTCTCGTCATCGAAGGGAATGCCTTCCACCCAGAATGGAACTACACAATCACACCACGCAGCCGCGATCAAACGTAGCAATTATTATTGCGTGTCTCCTAGGCGACGCTCAAGGTCTTCAATGCGAGCCACAAGCAGGGCTATCGTTTGTTCAAGCTGTGCATTCTTCTGCTTCAGCTCTTCATAAGCCTCAACGGGAACATAACCTTTGGGGGCGCCTGGAAAATTCATAATCTTAAAGAATCACACTTGGATTCCTCAGGCAAGAAAATTATTCCTTAGGGTACCTGGGCAGTTACCAATAAACATTTTATAAGCATCTGGCTTATCGGGCATGATCACTCCAAAGTTTTTCATAAATTACGTTAATACCGGCCATTTCCGCATCTATACTATTGGATTGAATCATCTAAATTGAGGGATACAGCCTGCGCAGCTTTATGCGCGCGTCCTGGCTGGTGAATCTCCAATTGGCTGCGGCCCCTTTTGTGTTTCTGTCAGCCTGCCATGTGGCAACCTCGCTGGTTCAGAACGTCTGATCTTCGATCCTGCGATTGAAGCATTGGCGGGACAAGACCGATAGTTCTGTTTCTGCCATGCAATGGGAGCAACACGCTCTAACTGGTGCCGCCTTCTCCTTTTTCAAAGCTATCCATCAAAATTCTGAGCATATCTGCATACGTTCGACGATCATCTTTGCAGATATTTCGGAACCGAGTGATCTCGTCCAGTGGCGCGCGGATCGTGAATTGGCCTTCTTGAGGAGCTTCACGGCTCGGCCATGCCTCTGGGGTTGGTTCGGGTGCTTTTGCACGCGGCTTCTCTGCGGTGGACTTCGGGTTTTTTGGGGTGAATTTCTGTAGTTTTGATGTGTCAAGTTCACGCGGCATCTTCAGCTCCCTGCCCTTCCAATACTTCGATCACTTCAGCTGTAAATGACTGGGCATTGGCAATAGCTTTGATGACCCCGTTGAATTCGGTTCTATCGAGCTGGCGAAGACCAGCCCCAGAGTTATGAAGTGCTGAGAAAGCAGTCCTACGGTGCAGTTGTGTTTCAAACACTGGCGCAACAGCCTGAAGCTCTGCCTGAATGTGCTTCTCAAGTCGGGATTTTACGGCTGCGTTTGTCCGGCATAACAGGATTACGGCCGCAATCTCTCTACGACGAGTGCGCCCTTCTCTGGCTACTTCAGCAAGAGTGTCGATGGCGGCATCTGCATCTTGCTGTTCTTCCCCACTCGGCACGATCACAAGATCACTCTCACCGATCGCATATGAAGCTAGGCGAGAAGCGCTGCCTTCCAAGTCGATGAGGACAAATGCCGCTTTGCTGGCTGCTTCCTCGATCTCGTCCAATATATATCTTTCCCCAGCAGATTGAATGACTTCGATACCGTCTGGGATATCCGCAAGGCCAGCCCACTTCGCAAGACGTGCCGCTGGATCGGCGTCGATCATGACGACCCCTGCTCCACTTGCTGCGAGTTCGGTTCCTAGGATGATACCAGATGTAGTTTTGCCAGCTCCGCCTTTCGACGAAGCAAAAGTAATGATGGGCATTGGTTTGTTTCCGCTCAATGTTGTACCTTAATGCAATATGCGAAATGATTGTTGCGTTGTCAATTGTAATAATGTGCAAACACATGATGTCATGTGTTTGCACAACACATCAATGTGGGTACTGGCTATGCGCTAACTGACGACCCTAAATCGGTTTAGGTGTGATCTGGCATCACTATGCAGCACCCGTTTGCACAATTCACATTATCAATGGAATACGGGTCCGTCTGAAAATAGCATGATTTTTCTGGATGTGCACAGTTTCCCAAAAAAGTTTCCCAAAAAAGATGTGTGAATACCGGGGTGCTACCCGCTTTGGGGTGATTTTTCATTCCACGGATCAATCAAGGTTACGCCTGCTTCGGAAAATGGCAGGGTGTCACGGCTAGCCACGGCAAACCCGTTAGCTAAAGCGATCCCCGCAATTTGCATGTCGGCAATACAAAGATTCATACCGCGTAGCTTAGTTTTCGCCGCAATTACCGCTGTTTTAGCAGCGGCATTTCGCTGGAAACTCAAGTAACGATTCCCAAATAATCTGACGAGTGTAAAATCGAGGACTTCCAACAAGGCTTCTTTGCGCTTCCCGTCTGGCAATTTCTCAACCCCGTATCTCAGCTCCATCAAGTTTATAGTTGTGACATGAAATGATCGTAAATTTCATGGGTTAGCCCTGACTTACATGATGGTGGAGAATCCTTCCTGAATTTTACAGGGTGTCAAAGATTGCCATCTTGTGTTATGTAACCGAAAGTGAATAAATCTCGGAGATAACAATGCCGTCAAACCATGCCCGAAACATCGCCCTTACGCCTCAGCTTGACCAGTTTGTGAGCGATCTGATTGAAGGCGGGTGCTATAGTAGTGCCAGTGAGGTTGTTCGGGATGGCCTGCGCGAGTTGAAACGTAGAGTTATCGCCGACCAGATTATCGAAATTCGGGCGCGTGTTGTGGCAGGGCTTGATCAACTGGATCGTGGAGAGGGTATCACTGGCACCCCTGCTGAGGTGCTCGGCTCACGTCTGAAAACCATAAAGCGTAACGCTGTCCAGTGAAGCGGATCATATTTGCACCCGCAGCACTTGCCAGTTTCGATGATATTATTGCCTACACACTGGGACAGTTTGGGGCCGCGCAGGCCGACACCTACACCAACCAGATAGTTGCGCGGTTGGAGGCGTTAGCAGAGGGGCGTGGACCACAGGCGCGACCCTGCGAATTGCTGATGCAGGGTATACGCGAGACTTCTGGGCTTGGTTACTACCGCGAGGGTTCACATTTCCTGATCCTTCGCCAACGCATTGACATACTTGAAGTTGTCGAAATTCTTCATGGCAAGATGGATATTGAGACGCATTTGCAACGCTTGATAGAGTCGTCTAGCCAATATCCATAAACAATGTACTCCTACGCGGGAACCGTACCCCTCGCATTGTATACATTTCGATAGCGCTGGAAGTGGCCCCTCAAAACTACTCTCATAAATCTTCGATCAAAAACCTATAGGACATTTGATAGCGGGGGGAGGGCGCAATTATCCCGTACCTTTAGTCAAATACCCCCTACCTCAAAACCGGACGTGCGCCGTGTTGTCCACACATTTTTCAAAACCCTTTAGTGGTATTCATTATGATAATATTTTGATTACTACAAAGAAAACAACCAGTAAGTATTGCAAACTGCGCAGGGGTGAAAGCCATCATAGATGGCCGCTATTATAACTTATGGGCGGCGTTGGTTCATCGGTGTGGCTCTGGCTGATTGGTGTGGCTCACAACATCGGCAATTGCTGCGGTTCCATGAAATACCCCCGCCGCCGCTTGCGGTCCTCCAGCGCCAGCAAGGCCTCTTCGGCCTCTGCATGGCTTTGATATAAATCCAGCCGCACCTGTCCGGACGCGCCAATGCGCCCCCATTCCCGCCGCAGGGTCCATTCGCCAAACAGATTGGGCAACACCGCCATGGAGTAAAACCGGTCCTGATTTTTAGCCGGGTCGCGTTTTTCCAGATAGCTTTGCATCCATTGCAAATGAGGCGGTGAGGTGGCCGGTGTCAAGAATGTTTCCGCACTGGATGGCAAGGTCATGAGATCAGACACGGCCACTGGCGCGCCACTCTGGCAGGGCAGGGGCGTTGGTTTGGTCGGATGAACGCTGCGGCGTGTTGCAATCCGGAACGGGCTGCCTTGCAGGTCGGGCACTGCCTGCCTGGGCAAGGTGAACTGTTGGCGTGGCGGGTTATCCAGTCAGAACGCAATCGACCATGGGAGATTTTGTTCTGACCCTGCGCCCGTAGGAGAGAGACCCCAGGTATCGAACGACCAGGGTGTGGGTAACCCGCCACGCGCCCAATGGGCAGCGCATCACATGCCCCGCTGGTTGGCAGGGTCGGCTTGCCGTTTACCGGATCATGTGGCTACAGTCTCTGAATAGATCATAAGGGAAAGCACAGATGGCGTTTACGGGGCGGCGGCGCAAGACTGAGCGGAAGCGTACAGCGCATCCGGCGGTTCGAATTGAACCTGATGCCGCACTGCGGGTTGAGGGCCAGCGGCTGGAACATTTTTGTTACGCGACGACGCTCCGGATCACCTGCGCCTGCGGGCATCAGGGTATTTTGCCTGTGAGCGCGCTCCGTGATCGCTATCCCCGTGGAACCCGGATTAGCGAAGCGCTTGGACATGTGCGTTGCTCACGCTGTCAGGGCAGTCGCATTCAATCGGTCAAGACGCTCGACTGACACAGTTTAGAGGCCTGCTGACCAGGCGATCCATGCTTCGGAGTTCTCTGGGACGAGCAGGAATCGAACATATTGTTTCCGATGAAGTCCTAAAAACAACGGCTGTTCAGTGTAAAACGAGGACGATAGCAACTTTGTGAAGGTTCGGGACCAGGCAGTTTGTTTTTTCTTCAGCACTCACCTGATCTGTCCATATTCAGCGACCCTCACGCATGGCCCCGGCAAGCCGGAACCACGCGAGACGGCCCCGCGCGGGTGCCGCGCAGGCAGGCCGTAAAACGGCCCTGCGTCATTCCAGCCGATTGCCAACCACTCACCGCAGTCTTCGGGTGATCCGTTGTGCAATGGTTTCAAGCCTGCTGCCTGTCTGTCGCAGATAAAAACCAGCGTCAAGGATCACAAAACTTTTACAGGGGAGCGTCAGGACTGCTCTGATACGGTGCCGTTCCCCACACCGGCCGCCTTGCAAACACAGCCCTGCTTGCAGGCGGGCAAGCAGGGCCGCGTCTTTCAGGCGACCTGTCTCCTTCGGGGCTTCAATGTACGCGCCAGGCGTCATCCCCTGAAAAACTTTTGCGCCCGGCAAGCCGGCGGCTGCGCCGTCCCTGACACTGGTTTTTCTCCACGCCTGCCCGTCAGCAGGCCACCGCAATCGGGCGGGAGGCCGTTGGCCGACAGGGTCTTGCTTGCAAGCCCGAGAGGCCACTTATCAGGAGCAAAACATGCTGACAGCCTATGACACCATCGAACTTTTCGGCTTGACCGAAACTGCCGCCGATCTGCCTATTCCCTGCGATGATACTTTGCGCGATGCGATCGTGCGGGAAACCTTTGAAAGCTTGTTTTCTGGCCTATCAGGAACGGGCTTGCATAAAGAAATTGAACCGCTGGCGCATGGGTTGGCAACGTTATTACACCGTCGCCGCAATGTGATCGAGGTTGAATTAACCAGGCACACAGACGCTTTGCAAGGCTTAATCCGTCTTAAAGACGGGAGCGAAATCACCACAACTGCAATTGGGGACGCCCAAACAAAAGCGGAAACAATGCGCGATTTACGCGATGCGCTTGACCTTATGGCAGAAACCGCCGCCCAATGCTACGAGTTGGAAACGGGCAACGCATACAATCCACCAAGCGGCGGGCGGGGTAAACGCAACGCCCATTTATCGGGCGCAATGTTTGAAGCTAAGGACTGGCTGGAAGCGCATGAGGCGCAACAAGCCGAACAATTCAAAATTGAAGGCGCACCGCTGGCCATTGCTGGTGATCGGGACTGGGTGGACATTGACGCAATCTGGGAGCGTCTCGACCGTATCCGCGACAGATTCCGTGAAAGCTATAACAGCGACCTTATTTTGTATCACAAGGCCGACAAAAAAGGCGTGGATGCCATTGCGGCGGCATGGGCGCGTAATCGCAAAGTGCATCAAGTGACGTTTCAACCGAATTGGCGGGCCTTTGGGAAATCCGCAGGGTTCAAGGCGATAGACCAGATGCTGGACACGCCAAAGCCGCTTGGCGGCGTGGTGATCTTCGGCAGCGCAGGCATTGCGCTTAATCTGGCCGACAAGGCCGAGGCCAAAGGCATTAAGGCGATGCGGGTTAAACGGCCAGAGCAGAGCGACATCTGAAACAACGCCGCCTTGCATTTGTGCAGGGCGGCACCACGGATGGGGCAGGGCGAACGATGCGCAAAGGACACTTCTTACGAAGTGACTGTTAATCATGCTTGCCGCGCCAAGATGGGCTTGAACAGCCCTCTTGGCGCGGCAATTGGTGAATCACTGGCTGGTTGCATCAAGGATCAAGCGTCGAAGGCAGTGTGTGGCTGTCGGTTAGGCTGTCGGTTAGAACTGGAATACTCCAGAATAATCCTTTATATATAAATCAGGAGATCAAACATGGCACATGCCTTACAAATAGATACATTGGCTTTTTCTAAAAAGCTCAAAGAAGCGGGTGCGGATGATCGGTTGGCGGATGCCATTGTTGAAGGCCTCACCGCCGCTGATACCTCGGAACTTGCTACAAAGTCAGATGTTGCTAAAGTTGAAAGCGGCCTCAAGCAAGATATTCTCAAAGTCGAAAACAAGATCGATAAAGTTGAGAGCACCTTAAAAGTCGAAATCGCCGAAGTCAAAGGCGAGTTGAAGGCTGATATTGCCGAAGTTAAATCCGATTTAACAACGCTTATTATGCAAAGCAGTAACCGCACAATCTACATCATAGGCGGGCTGATTGGCTTGCTGTTCGCTATCGACAAGTTACTGCCGCTCGCAGGGCTTGAATAAGAGCCTGCCACAGAAAGCGGCCTTTCGAGGCCGTTTTTTTATGTCCGGTGATTTTCGGGGTGCTTGCCTTGTCTTTAGAATGCCGCCAAAAATGGCGGCGCGGGGCGGGTTACCCACAACCCTTCGTCGTTCGATACTTGGGGTCTCTCTCCTACGGGCGCAAGGTCTGTGCAAAATCTCCCATGGTCGATTGCGTTCTGACTGGATAACCCGCCCCGCCGAGAGACGATCCGTTCCTGACTGGATCGCGGGCCTCGGAAAGTGGCGCACCCTCACAGCATCGGCTTGTCGGGTTGGCGCACGTGTCTTCAAGCCGTATCAGCGTGGCTTGTAGGGGGTGTGGGTGCATTATTCGGTGTCAGCGATCGGTTTGGCGCGGCAAACAGCATGGATGCGCACGGGGCTTGGGCCTGTTGATTGATCCGCGCGGGCGTTGTCGTCTTCTTTGCCGGGTTAAGCAGTCATGCCATCTGATCAATCCGGTGGCACTGTCTTTGCCTGCGGCGGCACAAACAATGTGGTTTATGTTGCTGGATCAGCGCAGACCTGCCTTGTTTCTTAAGATGGATCAATAAGCCTTGGCGCAGAGTGGACAAGGGCCTGCCCTATAGCAACGTATGCTCATTCCAGAATCCTTGTGCTTATAGACAGGTCATCGCATACAGCGAGCGTGGTGCATTAAGGAGCCAATATGACGTCATATTGGCTCCTTAATGCTTAAGTGGAGCAGACCCTCTTCAAGTCAAAAATTCCCCTTGGCCAAGGCCAATTCCGCGCGGAAGACAATTTTTAACGTGACCCCTCGGCTATCCCCAAGGCTTTTCAATTTCCCATCGAAACAAGGAAGGACCTTACGATGACCCATAAATATTACAATGTTTGTATCGCCACCACAGGCAAAGACGACAAAACCTACTTCACCAAAGTTGGCGCGGCGTTTCCCGGCAAAGACGGCAGCAAAGCCATCATGAACATCAAACTCGATGCCCATTCCCTCAACGGCGAATACGTTCTGTTTGCCTCTCGGGCATGTAATGCCCTGTCGGCCAGCGGCACCCAAAACCAAAACCGGCAACGATGACGTCGTCGAATAACCCAACTCCCAACTGGGCGGCCCAAAGTGGCCGCCCTTTTTTCTGTTGCAGCGCAGCAGTTTCATCTGACCCGGGTTAATACGATGGAAAGCCCCGCGCCAGTGCGGGGCTTAAGGCATCTACGGGCGTGCGGATCGCCGCTACGCTCTGATCCGCCCGACGATATTTCTGTTTGTTTTTTAAGAGCTGCGCGGGGCTGGTCGCCCCTTGCTCTAAGAACCCGCAGGGTTCTCGCGCCCGCAAGTAAAATAGACAGGGCCGTGTTCTCGCCCTACGGGCTGCGAGCCGCACCAGGTCCCTATCGATTTTTCTTGCAGTTGCTACCTCCGACACTTCGCCAGTGGGTCAGAATTTAGAGACGACGCGCTTCGCGCTCTGCTCTTAATTCAAATCCATTGGTGATCAGGCCGATGGCTCAGCCCCGTCGGGCTGGCAGAGCATTTCATGCGCGAGAAGTCGTGAAGTCGAGAGCCCGCCGCTGGCGGCATTGCTAGAAAAAAGCATTCAGCCCGATTTCCGGTAGACCTCTCGGCGGTGTCCTACTGTCACAATCAGAATCCGAATGCTTTCATCGTCGATGCTGGCAATGATCCGATAATCTCCAACACGGTAACGCCAGAGTC